>CAVOID010000001.1:0-60461 GCA_963695875.1 uncultured delta proteobacterium
AGATGATCCCATTCTGCTCCGCGGTTCAAAAGGAGTGAAAGTACGATTTCCCATAGATTTCCTAGAATTCAAAACGTGGAGTATGGCTTGACAGGGGAGGTAGTTTTTCGCGGTAAAATCATATCGCCTTAAAAATGACTGGACCGATGCTAAATTTTTGTTATAGGAACACAAAACAGAGCACAACTCGTAGAACGGTCATTAGAATGCGAAATCCGGTTTCCCGAACCATGAATGTAACTATTAGAGAAGTTGTGAGATTAGGCCATTACAGCCCATAGAGAGCCTGTGGGTTGTCTCCGAAGATCTTATCGATCGACGTAGCAGCGACCTTCCCGTCCGCTTTGAGTTTCCTCAGCGCGTTGATCTCCGTGGCGGTATCGTTATGGCCGTAGTCCGTTCCTATGACTAAATGGTCATCGCCCACGTGTTCTAGAATATAGGGCAGGTCATCGCTCGTCTGGCAGGCGACATAGATATGATTCTCCTTGAGGAGTTCCTTGTCGGACCAAGTCTTCCCTTGCCTACGGATGCCGATCTCCATGTGGTTCATCACGTAGGGAAGCCACTCGGCGCTGACCTCGACAAAAGCCCAACGTAAGTCTGGAAATTTTTGCGGCAGCCGAGTGCCGATAAGACTGGCGAACAAATTGATCGGGCCGAACTTGAATTGGGCGAGACTGGCGCCCCGGCCAAAGATGTCGAACATCTCCAAGTTTCCCTGGGACGCATGCACGCAGATCGGCATCCCCAACCGGCTTGCCTCTTCGTACAGAGGAAAAAAATAGGGGTCGGTGGGAAGCTTTTCCCCTTCCACTCCGCGTATAAAAACACCGCAGGCGCCGTTCTGTTTGCCGAAGTTCAACTCTTCGATGGCTTTGTCCATGTAGTGCAGCGGCGGAATCACCACCCAGCGCAGCCGACCTTTGCCGGCCTGCCAAATATCCGCGAGCCAGCGGTTGTAACTTTTGCATAGCGCCGCATCGACGTGCGGCAAGGCTGTCATCATTCTTAGAAACAGGCTCGGATAAAGCACCTGAACGTCCACGCCGAGATCATCCATGTGGGCGAGCCGGGCTTCTATATCCGCCGCCTCGCGCTTTCTCTTTGGGGATGTCAAAACCGATGTTGCCGTCCTTCGCAAACACCCGACCGCCGATCATCCAGTATTCGCCTGCCCTCTGGCCCGAAGGCTTCTGTGCCGCGTCTTTAAACACCATGACGCGCGGCCTAAAGGCCATCTCGCTTTCATCCATGTACTCCCAGGTTCGCTCCCACTCGACGACATGCGCGTCAGCATCGATCACCGCCATCGGCTCACTCCTTCTTTCTCATGGATTTACAACCACACTGTTAGGGCGGCGCGACCCATGCTGTCAAGAGGACCGCGGGCCACGCGCTTCCTTTTCGCGCAGTTATGTGGTGAATAAAGTGCTCGTCTTTTATCGTTTTCGTTAGTCGGCTCTTGCTCCAACGGGTATTATTCGCGATTCGTAATTCGTACCCCCCGGTCCTTCGCGTTTTCGTAATTCGTATTTCGTAAAGTCCTAGCCGGTGACTGTCAGGAATCCCCGCGCGGCTTTAAGTAGGTAAAGAAAGCAGCTTACGAATTACGAAGAGAAGTATCTTCTGAGGTGTACGAACTACGAAATACGAATAGCCGTGCCTATCCAAATTCATTCATCGCCCGAATCTATACGCCTTAGACGGTCATTGCACCCTCACGGATTTCTGGGGTATAGGTCTGCTAACTCTGACGTACTGCAACGAGGCAAGGTTACCACGTGGCGTGTGGACGTTCTGTTACACGGCAAGGTCTGTGGAGCCGAACCTATGGTGCAAAATAACCTGCGACCGTTCTCCGGATGGTGGCAAGAGATTATAAAACTGCTAGTGGCAACGGGAGGGCTGCTGCTTTTACTGCTAGGAGCCGAGTTACTCCTGTTGAAACACATTGACCAATTGAAATACATCCACCAAACTCCCGCTTGGACAACAATCTTGTTGTTGAGAGCTGTAAGGTGGATGAGTTTAGCAACGATTTCAGTTTGCGTTCTGGACACGATTATTTCCCGCGCAACGGTGGCATTTTATAAGTCTAGGTCGGATTATTTCATCGAAACTGCCTCCTTAACTGAATCGATTCCCCGTGATCGGAAGAAATCACGCGCCTTATGGCAATACGGACACCAACTGGTGCCATAGAGGATGACCTCGGGGTTCTTCTTTGTTTCAAGAGATGGTTTTGATTCTTGCTTGATTACATCTGCTGCGGGTTCGGAATTCTGGCGGTCTTGAGGAATGTCTCTGTATATTTCTATTTCTCCGGGTGATTTGGTATTCGGCGGTGGTGAATCTGTTATCTGGGTTTCCCCATTTTCATCAACCCATCTGTACATCTCGGCTGCTGACGCGCCGCACAGATACAATAACAATGCTGATAGAGTAAAGATAAATGTAATTATTCCTTTCATTCTTCTGGCTGGAGCTGTTGTTTTAATTCCTGGTTGCATAGGTGTCCTCCGATCCTCTCCTTAGTAATTATTTAAACATCGATGCCTTCATCGTTCCCGAACTGAACACGTTCGGATCGACCATGACGTTGACCAGGGATGGTTTCCCTGAACCGCGGGCCCGTTCGAGGGCAGGGATGATTTGAGAGGGTTCGGTGACATGTTCGCCGTGCCCGCCCATGGCCTCTACGATGCGATCATAACGCAGGGGACTCAGGATATTTGCCACATCGCCCTTCGTCCGGCCGTATCTTTCAATTTGTCCGTAGCGCACCTGGTTCCATGCGGCGTTGTTTGCTACAATACCTATCACGGGCATATTGAAGCGAATAAGGGTGTCATAGTCGAAACCAGTCAGACCAAAGGCGCCGTCGCCAAAGAGGACGATTACCTCGGTATCGGGCAGGGCCGCTTTAGCGGCAATGGCAAATGGTGTTCCGACACCCAGGGTGCCGAGAGGTCCCGGATCGAGCCAGTGTCCCGGTTCACAGGGTGTTACTACGCTCGCGGACATTGTGACCACATCCCCGCCGTCGGCGATGAAGATGGCATCCTCTCGCATGAATTCATTAATCTCCCGGGCAAGGCGCAGGGGGTGGATAGGGACAGCATCGGAGTCAAAAAATGGTCTGTCTTTTTCCGGACATCATTTTCAATTCGACATAGTTCATCACACCATGAACTCGCTTTGTGCAGGTTAGAGATGGCGGCGGTTAACTGTGCGAGAACTGCCTTCATGTCACCCTGTATGCCGATATCGATATCCCGGTTGTGTCCAAGTTCGCCGTAGTCCAGATCGACCTGAATTACCTTCGCATTCACGGAGATGCGTTTTCCGTAGGCAAGCCGGAAATCAAAGGGGGTGCCGATAACCATCACCACATCAGCCTGGGAAAGTGCATGTCTTCGCGACCGGGTCATGAACGTAGGACAATCTCCGGAAAGGCATCCCCGTGCGGCTCCATTGAGGTAGGTAGGGATGCGGGTTTTTTCGACGAAGGATGAGAGCTCTTCGTCTGCGCGGCAGTGCCAGACCTGGGTGCCCGCGAGTATTGCCGGACGCTCCGCACGGTTCAAGCAATGCGGCAGCCTGTTCGATCAGCGCGGGGTCACCGTGCAGGCGTCCCTCTGAACGGCAGTATGCGGGAAAGATGACATCATTCTTATCCACGGCGGTATCAAGAACGTCCATGGGAATTTCAAGAAAGGCAGGCCCGGGACGGCCATTGTATGCTTCTCTGAGGGCGGAAGTGATAAATTCGGGTATTCTTTCCGTATTCAAGAAGGACGTTGATATCTTGGTGATTGGCTTCATGAGAGAAACGTGGTCGAGTTCCTGCAAGCCGCCTTTCAGAAGCTGGCTGCGTGGAGCCTGGCCGCCTATACGGAGCATGGGAGTTTGGTTTCGAAAGGCGTTGGCAATACCTGTCACCGCGTCCGTCACGCCGGGGCCGGCGGTGACAACGGCCACACCGGGAATGCCGGTGAGCCTTGTCCAGGCCTCGGCCGCATGAGCTGCCGTCTGCTCGTGCCGCACGTCTATGATCCGGATGCCTTCATCCAGGCAGCCGTTGTATATATCGATAATGTGGACACCGCAGAGTGTAAATATGGTTGTCACACCCGCCTGCTTCAGAGTCCTTGCCACCAGTTGACCGCCCGTGATCTGCACCATTTTCCGTTCCTCCTTCTATAGCAGCACCTTTCTTGTTGTGAGTATACGGTAAGGTAATCTATGTGTCAAACAATTACCTTCAGACCAGAAGAAGAGAAAATGCGGCAAGCAGAAGCATTCCCCGTGTGGTGACATCCATGCCCGACTAAGGGGATCAAGATCAGACTGCCGAGCAGAGAACCGAGGCATCCACCGATGAGGTCTGCGGAGTATAGCGGTGAAATTACGTTTTTCTGGTCTTCAATTTCATGAAGGCTGGCGTAGGCAAAAATACCGGCGACTAAAAAACCCGTTGCCGCCAGGAACCATGAAATCTGGACTAAACTGGCGGAGGTGCTCATTGTTACTTTCAGTTGCCATTACATGCGCACAAAAGGCAAAATCCGACGAGCAGGCCGACACCATACCATCGTGAGGAGTTTTTGATTGTCAACCGTCCGGACCATCACTCTGTTGATGATCATTGCACCCAGAGCAAGACCTGCCATGAAACTCATCAGGAGCAGTCCTATATCCTGATAGAGTACCCCGTGTTTTACCTGATAATAAAGGATGAGGATTGTTTCCAGAACCATCCCCAGAAAGCCCGCGACGGCGACCAGCAAAATACGGCGGCAGTGCCGGCAAGAAGCGGCTGAACAAAAAAGATGAGGGGCAGACTGATCCACAACAACAATGATAAAGGAGGTTTAAACAAAACCTTATCCATGATTGAAGATGGATCAACAAGGGCGATGCGCGGGAAAAACTTCGACAACCAGATCATGAAGGCATACTGATAACAAACCGGTCTGATGTCGGTATTGGGAAGTGCCTTTTCTTTCTTGAGCAAATCCCTGATTTCGAAAAATCTGTCGTTTGTAAAAAGGTACTTGATGTAATTCGATGAAATTAATCTTGTCACTATTTTCCGGTCCTGTAACCGGCGGGACATGACTTCCGGTGTGCGCGGCAGCGGTTCACGAGAGGCGGTCACAATGTTCGTTGTTCCCGGAAGAAACAGCACCTCAGGAAAGACAGATTGCAGAGCACTATAGATACTCGCGGTGCGGCGGATCAGCGGCATTGTCCATAGATTTTCAGCCGAGCGGAGCCTGAAGCCCAGAATCCCCCCTGGATTCAGTTTTGCGGAACATTGTTCGAAAAACTCCTGCGTGTAGAAGCGGTTTGCCTGGCCCGATGTCGGTTCCGGCATGCCGACCAGGATGAGATCGTATGTGCCGCTCTCTTTAAGATATTGTCGGGGGTCGGCAAATATAATATGGACGTTCGGTTCTCTAAGTGACTTCCGGATGTCATCAGGAAGATATCGTGTCACCAAGTTCAGCATGACGGGGTTAAGTTCGACATAATCAATTCGCTTTGGCCTGTATTTCGCCATTTCTCTGACGATTCCTTCAATTCCGCCCCCCAGAATCAGCACGTGCTGTGGATTTGGGTGCTGGAGGGCTGCTAAATGGCAGAAGTACTCGGCTTCGGTTCCCTCAGTCTCAAATGCCAGGGCGTCATTTTCAAAAACGGAAATCTGATTGTACAGCCGCGTCACAGTAATTCTGCCATAAGGAGAATCACTGCTTTCCAAAAGATTCGGGTGATTCCATACGGTCATCTGGCGATCCAGAGGGGATGTCTTCCAGAGGAGCGCCAGAAAGATACAAGCTAAAACAATTGCTGTCCAGCGGAGAAGCGATGTCCTGAATCCCCTTAAAACGACCAAGGGTGTTATGACTGAGGCAAGAGCACACACAAACGCTATAGAGCAATTCTGGAGTCCCCATATGAGAAAAAGGGTGGAAAACAATCCGCCAATTAATCCGCCCGCACTTTCGATAGCATAGGCGACGGCCAGCGTCCTGCCTGTTGTCACGTATACCTTTGCAGTCCACTGGAATAAGAGACCGGACAACAACCCCGCGGGGAGGACGGAAATGACTACAACAATTAATTGCTGAAGAAAGGTAAGATATGCGCCGGGTACGCCGCCAAAGAGGAGACGACTGGAACGGATGAACACAATATCCAGGGGAAGGGCGATTCCGAAGATGATAAAAAGTAACGCAATGTGGTTAAGGGATGGAAGATGAATCCGGCGTCCGATGACTGCGCCTACAGCAGTCCAGAATAACCATATTCCCAGGGCCAGGAGGTAAATCAATTCAACCCCGTAGAAGGAAACATTCAATTCCCGGAGCAGGACAACCTGCCCCAGAATTGAAATCAGCCCGATGGAGAGGAGTGAAATGGTCATGTAGGTTATTTGAATTCGGATTCGCTAAATACTACGGCCTGAAAAGTTGACAATTGGGCTCCCTCTTTCCAGCATCCCGCCGTCCAAGCCCGGCTTTCAGGCAAAGATTATCCAGCATTTCTTCACGATTCCATCCTTGTTCCGTTGCTACTTGAGGAAGGAAAACGGCGGAATGGCCCTCTTTGCTGAGCAAGACGCCATCCCTGCCGACAACAATATCGGCGGCACCGGCTACCTGTTTCATCGGTGTCAGCACGGATATTTCTATTTCGATATCGTTGAGTTCATCGGCGGTTAACGGGCTAAACCGTCTGTCATTAAAGGCTGCCTGAATCGCCATGGCACCGACAAGCTTGCAGAGGGGCTCATCTCCGATTATCCGGCCGATGCAGCCGCGAAGTTCGCCCTTTTTCTTGAGCGTCACAAAAACTCCCCGCGGCTGTTGCAGATTCGAATTAAAACCCCTGGCCAACGGAACCGTATCCGTCAAAAAAACTCGGGATATGGTTTTCCTGGCAAAGGCAAGCAGGGCCTTTTTATCGGATGACCGGAGCGGGGCGGATACGGGAGGCGGTATCGGCTGATCGGATATGCCTGCTGTTTTTTCCCTCTCCTTCCGCAGTTAATACAACCGCGCCATATCCTACAACCCGCGAGCGATCACCGATAGACACATCTCCTGAATTGGCATAGCTGATAACCTCTCCGCGGGTGGCGCCCAAAGATTTGGCTGCTGCCATTGCCGCCATGATCGGGGCCTCTCCGCAAGCACTCGTATAAAGGTTTGGGAATATGTCTATCCGTATGCGCCTGTACAGTTGTGCGAAATACGGCGGGATCTAAGCTTTGCAATGGCCGCGAGAGTCTCCCTGTCCACGATGTTTGCATCTTCCGCAGCCGGATAGTGGGAGAGATCGGAACTCGCGACAATCAATGCCCGCTTGTTTTTCAAAACCTTCGCCAGAGCCTGGCCGAAGCGAGTGCATATCTGCATATCCGGTGAACCGACAACAACGGGGACAATCTTTGCTTTGGGAAAGACGACCTGGATAAAGGGCACCATCACTTCGACGGAATGCTCACATTCATGGAGTGATTTATCCAAAGTACAATCGGTTGGATCTTCTTTCATAAGCGAGGAGATAACATTCTTTTCAACCGGTGCCGTACCGAGGGGGGTGCGAAAACCGTCGCCCGGATAGAGCGAAATTTTCTGAAAATTAGAGCTTGTATGGTTTGTTCCCAGGATGACGATCACATCGTACTTCTGATTGACTGACCTGCTTGAATCCATCGGCGCAAATCTGACCGGAGAATATGTAGCCGGCATGGGGGACGATGATGGCAACGGGTTTCTTAACTTTGACAGGAACCGCATCCTGAAGGAATTTTTCGATGGCGAGTTTCAGCTTGGCCGCGGAGTCAGGATAGAACTTTCCCGCGACAGCAGGTTCACGAACATCAGTAATCCGACGCTTTATTCGCCTGACATGCTGCGGCAAAACAAAGACTGATGACAAGCAGCGTAAGGCTCAATCGCAGTATTTTCATTTTCAGTGACCTCTCTCTATACCCACACACCGGCAATCTTCCGTCTGCAGAATTTACAGCGCCCATCCTTTATGTTCATCTCTGTTATAAAAAATCCCTGCCGCTCTATCACAACCTTTTTGCAATTCGGACAGTAGGTGTGATTCCCCGGATGGCTCGGCACATTCCCCACATATGGATAATGCATCCCTTTACTTAGGGCCATGTCACGGGCGCGTTCCAGGGTGGCGACAGGCGTGGGAGGGAGATTGAGCAGTTGGTAATCGGGATGAAAACGGGTGAAGTGAACAGGGACATCGGGACCGACTTCTCCCAATATCCAGTCTATCAGCTCCTGTAGCATCTTGTCTGAATCATTTAATGTGGGTACAACCAGGTTGACAATTTCAAGATGGACACGGCTCTTCGCTATCTGTTTGATGCTTCTGAGGACGGGTCGCAGTTCTGCCCCGCATACAGTACGATAAAAATCCTCGCTGTATCCCTTCAGGTCGATCTTGATGGCGTCAAGCACCTTGCACATTTCCGCAAGAGGCGCCTCGTTCATGAATCCGCAGCTTATCAATACGGAACGAATGCCTTGCTTTTTCGCATCCCGGGCGATGTCGGTCAGATATTCCGTGAAGACCGTTGGTTCATTATAAGTAAAGGCAATAACAGGCGCCTTGCTGGCATGTGCGGCATCGACGATCTTGGCAGGCGGTGTAAATGAAACCTGATGATCTTCCGGTGATGCCTGAGAGATTTCCCAGTTTTGACAGAACTTGCACTTGAGCGGACATCCGGCGGTGGCAAGGGAGATATGCCGCAGCCCCCGGCAGGTAATGATAAAAGGGTTTCTTTTCGATCGGGTCAACATGGATGGATACGGGGCGGCCATAGACGAGGCTGCGCAGTTCTCCGTTGACATTCATGCGCGTCCGGCACTTTCCCCGTTGACCGTTCGCAATAACGCAACCTTGGGCGCAAAGCAGGCATTTGACGATGGTTTCCTTATGGAGATAGCTCTTGCCTTTTATATTGTCCAGATTATGGCATGAGCGACAATTGGCACCTGGTGACGTGGGCGAAGTCCAGTAACGGGCCCTGGGAGCTGATCGGACAAGTTCGTCTAAATAAGTACCTCCGAAGGCAAGACCCGAATCTCCGCCGATCAAAAACCTCTGCCAGAAAGGATCGGACAGAATCATGCCGGCACCGCCAAGTATCGGGGCAAGTCTTGCAAGTGTTGCTAAAAAATCACGTCTTGAAATCATGATGTCTTTAAGAGATTTCTCCTTGTAGAACAGGTATTACGCCAGTCTCAGTATAAGTATAAGAGAAATGAGTGCGGTAAGTCAATGGGAAGAAATGAAATCTAATCATATTGACGAAAGGGGCAGGGAAAATGTATAGTGCAAATAATTAGAGCGAACCCACATAGGTCTTAGTGTTTTATGGGGCATCAAGATATGTACAGTCATTTCCTCGAAAGAGGGGATCCAGGAGTCAAAAGACTGGGCTTACGCCTTCGCGGGAGTTTCATTTAAACGTTATTTTCAAAGTAATGGCAAAATTTTCCGATACGGTAACATTTATTACGGGGGCCTCGTCAGGTATCGGGGCAGCCTTGACGCTGGAGATTGCGCACCAGGGCGGTGATGTCGTACTGGTTGCGCGTCGCCAGGAACGATTGCAGGAACTTATCCGGAAGATTGAATCGATGGAGCGGCGTGCGCTTGCGGTACCATGCGACGTTAGCAGTGATGATGACCTGAAACGTGCCGTGGAAAAGACAAAAGATGAATTTGGCCGTATCGACTATGTCGTTGCCAATGCGGGTTTTGGTGTCGCCGGTCTCTTTGAAAAGTTGACTGTTGACGACTTCCGGCGCCAGTTCGAGACGAATGTGTTCGGCGTTTTGAAGACTATTTATGCGACACGGGAATGCCTCGTCGCATCCCGTGGATGTCTCGGAATCATCGGCAGCATCAATGGATACATCGCAACCCCCCGTCTCTCAGCCTACTCAATGAGTAAATTCGCCATCCATGGGCTTGCCGAATCGCTGTTGGTACGAGTTCCGGCCCCATGGTGTTGGCGTTGTACTGATTGTTCCCGGCTATGTACGGACGGAGATCCGCCAGGTTGATAAATGGGGTGTACATCATCCTGAAATGCAGGACCGCGTGCCTGCCTGGCTGCAGATTTCATGCGAGGATGCTGCGCGACAGATAGCACAGGCGCTGTACAGGCGCCAGCGGATAAAGGTGATCACCGGACATGGAAAGTGCGCCGTATTCCTGCAGCGTCACTGTCCGGGGCTCCTGTTTGGGATTGTATCCAGGCTGAGTGCCAAAAGGATTATTTGATTTTCAAAAGGGAAATCTTTAGTATTTTCTCTGATTCACCTTTTGAAAAAGGCCAGGACCTTTTCAACAGACATACAGTTCAGGATATGCTGAGGCTGGCACCAGCCGCGGCGGGCGATACCGATACCGAAGCGCATCAATTTCAACTGGCCTGCAATGTGGGAATCCGTCCCGATAGCAAGCATGATCCCCTGTTCCCGTGCACGGTGGATATGAATGTCCTTGAGATCGAGGCGGCTCGGCATGGCATTGATCTCCAGGGCTTTTTTGTGTTTGGCTGCTGCATTGAAGACAGCTTCCATATCGACAGCTGTCGGTTCCCGCTCTCCTATGAGGCGGCTTGTCGGGTGGGCAATAATATCGACATGAGGGTTCTCAATCGCCTTGAGGATACGCCGTGTGATCCGCTCCTCGTTCTGGTTGAACGATGTATGGACAGCGGCAACGACGATATCGAGCTCGGCCAGCATGTGATCGGGCATGTCAATAGAACCATCGGCTCTGATGTCAACTTCCATACCGCAAAGGATGCGAAAGCCTTTGAATCGGCGATTGATACTGCGGATTTCCTCGATCTGCTTTTTTAAGCGTTCCTCAGTTAAGCCGTGCGCTATGCCGAGTCCGCTGGAATGGTCGGTGATCGCGATATATTTGTAGCCTTCATCCTTTGCGGCGATGGCCATCTCTTCAATGGAGTTATTGCCGTCGCTCCATTTTGAATGTGCATGAAAGTCGCCCCGAATGTCCTGAAGATCGACGAGTCGAGGGATGGCGTGTTCTTCCGCCAATTCAATTTCCCCCTGATCCTCCCTTATTTCCGGGGGGATATATTGCATTCCTAGGCGCCGGTAAAAGGCCTCTTCTGTAGCAAATTTTTCCAGTTTGTCTGTGGCGACATCCGTGATTCCGTATTCGCTGAGTTTAAGCCCCTTCTTTTGATATTTGGTTCTGAGAGCGATGTTGTGCTGTTTGCTTCCCGTGAAATACTGAAGGAGCGACCCGAATTCATCATGCTCGACCATTCTTAAGTCAGCCTGGAGTCCCGGGGATAGGATGACACTAGCCTTCGTCGGCCCTTTGGCAAGTACTTCCTTTACAAGGGGCAGGGCGACGAATTCGTTGATTACCATCTCCGGATTGTTGGCGGTTCCCATGATATCTATGTCGCCTACGGTTTCCCGGAAACGTCTCAGGCTTCCTGCAGGAGTCATGTTTTTAACTCCCGGAAGGACACGCAGATTATTCAATACATCCTCCACTATCGGCAGGGCTTGCCCGATAGGTATACGCTGATCCTTGCGGCGCGTAGCTTGGATCTGGTGGAGTAGGTTCTGTGCAGTCTTGTCGCCCATCCTGAAGAGATGAGCGACTTTTCCCTCCATTATAGCCTGTTCGAGCTCTTCGGCGGAGCTTATCTTCAACTCGGTTGCCAGCCTGTGTGCCTTTTTCGGCCCGATGCCGGGGATTTCTAGAAGTCTTGTTATGCCCTCGGGGAATTCATCCTTCAGGGCTTCGTAGGCTTTGAGCTTTCCGGTTGTTATCAGTTCCGTGCTCTTTTTCGCTATTGCCTCACCGACGCCGGGGATTTTTTGAAAGTCTTCCCCCTGTTCCAGCATGACCGCCATTTCTTTGGGAAGATGTTCGATAACTTGTGCGGCCCGCCGGTAAGCCCTTATTTTAAAAATATTATCCTCCTTCAGTTCGAGTAGATCGGACATGTCCTGAAACACTCTGGCGATTTCCGAGTTCTTCATTTCACGAATTCCTGCGGGGTTTAAATGCCATGACCGGAAGAACCAGGAAGGTCAGGGCTACAACTTGTTTCATCTGCCTTCCTGCATTATTTGATAATTATATATTAGTTAATATATACCAATTCTGCAATCCAAAATTCATTCGTAATAATTAAAGTGTTGTCCTTATGCATTGAGATAAATTGGAAGAGATGGTAAAGAGACTCATCGGAAATGTTTTTTGATGGCTTGAATCAATCCGAAAGAAGGATATGTCTTATGAACTTCATTGCCGAAATTGTTTTTTTTGCGGTCGGAGTTTGTTTGGGGGTATTATGTGTTTATCTGTTATTCAGATCTAAACGGGCAACTCTGACTGAGAGAATAAGAAACAGGGAGGTACAGTTGCAGGAGTTGCAGTCTTCTTTTGAGAAGACGAGGGAAGAAATTTATTGTCTGCATGAGGAAATTAAATTGCAGTCAGACAGACGCTCTGCTGCGGAGGAGAAGAATACACGTATACCTGAGCTTGAATCTGCGATTTCAACTAAAGAGAATAAAATAGCTGAGCTGCAAAAGGAAAATACCGATTTGAAGGAAAAGATGTCGGAGGTTGAGACGAGACTTTCGGAAGAGCGGAAAGCAGCAGAAGAAAAACTAAAACTGCTCGACGAGGCCCGGCAGAAATTGTCTGATGCATTCAAGGCACTGTCTGCGGATGCACTCAAGAGCAGCAATCAATCATTTCTGGAACTGGCAAGAGAGACACTGGAAAGGTACCAGGAAGCCGCAAAGGGCGATCTGCAAACACGGCAGAAAGCCATTGATGAACTTGTCAAACCATTGAAGGAGTCCTTGGATAAAGTTGACGGTAGGATTCGGGAAATTGAAAATGCGCGTACAACTGCTTATGTTACTCTTACGGAACAGATAAAGTCACTTTCCACAACTCAGAACCTGCTTCAGGCTGAGACGACGAACCTTGTCAGGGCGCTCCGGTCGCCTGTAGTACGGGGCCGCTGGGGTGAGATCCAACTGAAGAGGGTAGTGGAAATAGCCGGTATGGTTGAATACTGCGATTTCTTGCAACAGGAATCTGTTACAACTGAAGACGGTCGCCTGCGTCCGGACATGGTCATAAAGCTTCCTAACGATAACAATATTGTGGTGGATTCCAAGGCGCCCTTGCAGGCTTATCTCGAATCATTGGAAGCCCAGGATGAAGCAACTCGCGTAGTGAAATTGAAGGAGCATGCCCGGCACATCCGTACACACCTCATGAGTCTGGGGACAAAGACATACTGGGATCAATTTAAGCCGACTCCCGAATTTGTCGTGCTTTTTCTGCCGGGGGAAACCTTCTTCAGTGCGGCCCTTGAGCAGGACCCGGGCTTGATCGAGTTCGGTGTAGATCAACGTGTTATACTTGCAACACCTACTACCTTAATCGCATTATTGAAGGCGGTTGCATACGGTTGGCGCCAGGAGAAAATTGCGGAAAATGCCCAGGAGATAAGCAATCTTGGCAGGACACTCTATGATCGCATCGGAGTTCTAGCCGCATATTTTTTAGAAATGGGGAAAACCCTTGATAAAACGGTAGACCTCTATAATAAAGCCGTTGGTTCACTGGAAGTGAGGGTACTCGTCACTGCGCGCAAGTTCAAAGAGCTGGGAGCATCGACGGGAAAAGACATAGAAGTTATGGAAAATGTGGATAGATCTACGAGGTCATTGCAATCGCCTGAAATGGCCGTTGATCCGTCGGAAGCAGATGATAGTGATAGTGATAGTTAGATTGTTGAGGAAGAAGACATGAAGTATTTGCAACATAAAAGATCGAAAAATTCTATAATGATTGCTTTAATTAAAAGGTGTTTCCGTATTCTTATGTTCACTTTTTACGTGGTGTTGTTGACAGGGACACCTGCGCGGGGTGATCTCCCTATTCTTGAGCCACCTTCTTCCAATTCGATGATTTCATCTGTTAATATCACGGGGCCGCTTAATTTTTGTGGAGAGGCCGTTCCTCTGGATAAACAGGAAGTGCGCGAGCGACTGGAGAAGGAACTACTGGTTACTCTCTGGAATCGTCCTCAGATTATCCTCTGGATGAAAAGATCCGGCCGTTATATGCCTTTCATTGAGGAAACATTGAAGCAGAATAATATGCCGGAGGACCTCAAGTATCTGGCAATAATAGAAAGTTCGCTGATATCCCATGTGAGTTCTTCAAAAGGCGCAAAGGGATACTGGCAGTTTATAGAAGAGACAGGAAAAAGATATGGCCTTAAGGTCGATTCGGACATTGATGAACGCAGAAATTTTTTTTCATCCACCAGGGCCGCCGTCAGTTATCTGAAAAAACTTTATGAATACTTTGGTTCGTGGACATTGTCAGCCGCAGCCTATAATATGGGAGAAGAAGGTTTGAAAACAGAGATGATGGTTCAGAAAGAAGGTAACTATTATAATCTCTATCTCCCGGTTGAGACACAGCAATATATTTTCCGGGCAATTTCTGTAAAGGTGATTTTATCCAACCCTAAAAAATACGGATTCGAATTGACGAAGGAAGACCTTTATCCACCCTTGCAATTTGATCATGTCGAATTGATGTGTGATCAGGATACTCCCGTCTCCATAATCGCTCAGGCTGCAGAGACATCTTTTAAGGTTATAAGGGACCTGAACCCTGAAATCAGGGGACACTATCTGGTCAAGGGGCGGCATATCATTCTGGTACCCAGAGGTACTGCTGAGGGGTTTCAGACCAGGTATGAAGATCTATCAAAAAAATGGCTGGCAGAACGCAAAGAACACATTTATGTGGTCAAAAAGGGAGAGAGTCTCTCTTCAATTGCTACCCGGTTTAATGTGCCGCTGCCGGCTCTGCTCATATGGAACAATCTGCGGACTATAAAACATGTTAAGCCCGGAGATCGGCTCTTTATTTTTCCGGACGAAGGAAAATATAAGAAATAAACCACGATATGATATGACTTTCGCATCTGATGAATCCCACGATCAGGGATTTGGTTCAGAGGTAAGGGACGTTGAGAGAATGACTGAACATTCGTGAAGAACCATATTTCACTATGGCTTTGAACATACTTTTCTCTAAGAAGTAATCATCATAATATGTTAACGTCTTGACAATCTGAATTTAATGATTATTAATTAATAGGATAATATTAATGGAGAGGAGGATAGGAAGGTATGAAATTCAAGCCGTTAACTGACTATGTGCTGGTTTCCCATACTGATGTAGAAGAAAAAACCTCAGGGGGTATTATTATCCCTGATACGGCTAAGGAAAAGCCGCAGGAAGGAAAGGTGATCGCTGCCGGTCCCGGAAGACGTGATCGTGACGGCAACAGGATTTCCATGGAGGTGAGGGAAGGCGATAAGATAATGTTCGGTAAATATGCCGGAACACGAAATAAAGATCGATGGTGTTGATCACGTTATCATGAAAGAAGATGAAATATTTTGTATTATAGGTTGATGAAAGGGAGGTTATAAATATGGCGGCAAAAGAGATCAAATATGATGCGGTTGCCCGTGAAAAAATTTTGAAGGGTGTGGATACCTTGGCGGGCGCTGTTAAGGTGACGCTCGGTCCTAAAGGTCGGAATGTAGTCATCGCAAAATCCTGGGGTTCCCCGACAATCACCAAAGACGGAGTCACGGTTGCGAAGGAGATAGAACTGGGGGATAGGTTTGAGAATATGGGTGCGCAGATGGTGAAAGAAGTTGCATCAAAGACATCTGATGTGGCAGGTGACGGCACCACTACTGCAACAATCCTGGCTGAGGCTATATATCGTGAAGGGTCTAAGCTTGTAGCTGCGGGCATGAATCCCATGGCCTTAAAGAGGGGCATCGATAAGAGGTGTACAGATTGTTGTGGATGAATTGAAGAAGATTTCCAAGCCTATAAAAGACAAGAAAGAGATTACTCAGATTGGGACCATATCCGCCAATAACGACCGAACAATCGGTGAGATCATTTCTGAGTCGATGGAGAAAGTTGGCAAGGAAGGTGTCATTACCGTGGAAGAGGCAAAGTCTATTGAGACATCCCTGGAAATTGTTGAGGGTATGCAATTTGATCGGGGTTATATTTCCCCCTATTTTGTAACAGATCCGGAGAAAATGGAGGTTCGTCTGGAGGATCCATACATTTTGCTCAATGAGAAAAAGATAAGCAGTATGAAAGACATGGTCCCCATTCTGGAACAGATAGCTAAAATGGGGAGGCCGTTAATGATCATCGCTGAGGATGTGGAAGGTGAGGCACTGGCAACCCTCGTCGTCAACAAAATACGCGGCACCCTCAAATGTGTGGCAGTAAAAGCCCCTGGTTTTGGTGACAGAAGAAAAGCGATGCTTGAGGATATTGCCGTTTTGACAGGAGGGAAGGTCATTACGGAGGATTTAGGCGTTAAATTGGAAAATGTTTCTTTGAAAGATTTAGGGACTTGCAAGCGTCTTACCATTGACAAGGATAACACGACTATTATCGATGGAGGTGGAAAGAAATCTGACATCGAAGGCAGGGTTAAACAGATTCGGGTTCAGATTGAGGATACCACATCGAGTTATGACAAGGAAAAATTGCAGGAGCGACTGGCTAAGTTGGTTGGTGGTGTTGCAGTGATCAAAGTGGGCGCTGCTACGGAATTTGAGATGAAAGAGAAAAAGGCACGCGTTGAGGATGCATTGAATGCAACACGGGCAGCCGTAGAGGAGGGCGTTGTACCGGGCGGGGGCGTTGCATATCTGAGGAGTCTGCCTGCTCTGGGAAAAGCCAAGGTTGCTGATGATGAGAAGTACGGATTAAATATTCTTAAACGGGCCATTGAAGAGCCGACAAGGCAGATTGCCATCAATGCTGGGTTTGAAGGTTCGATTGTTGTGGAAAAGGTGAAAGCGGGTAAAGACGATTTTGGATTCGATGCTGACAATGGTAAGTATGTGAACATGACGAAAGCAGGCATAATTGATCCGACGAAAGTATCCCGTTTCGCCCTTCAAAACGCCGCCTCCGTGGCTTCATTGCTCTTGACTACAGAAGCCATGGTTGCCGAGAAACCCAAGAAGAAGGCGGCACAGGCAATGCCGGGAGGTATGCCGCCGGACATGGGGGATTATGACTACTAATTAATAGGTTCAAGTTTAAAGATTCAAAGTACAAGGTTCAAGGCAGAGACATGAACCAATAAGAAATCCCTCCTAACTCCCCTTTGTACATCCACCAAAGGGGGGAGGGAGGGGTTTTAATCTGTTAGGTCTTTGGCGGTCTGTATTAATCCTCTCAGAAGATTAGACATCTTATTAAAATCAAGAGTATCGATAGAATCCCTGGCTGTGTGATAATTCGGGTTTCGGTAAAAGGCGGTATCAGTAATCATAACGGCAGGATAACCCATTTTCCAGAATGAACGATGGTCAGAAAAGTCGATGCCGGGGATAAAACTGACCGTCGACAAGGTTGCAACGGGGATACTGGGACTTTCGTAAAGGGAATTTTTAACCTTTTCCACAAGGTTCCTCGAACTCAAATTGCCCACAATAGCTATGAAATTCGGAGTGGATGGATACATAAGATTCATCAGGGGAAGGGGGAAAGTCTGACCGCCTTTTTTATCGGTATAATATCCCAGCATTTCAAGGGAAATCATTGACTTAATATTTTCATTCCTACCTTTAGCCTCCATTGCATAGACATAACTTCCCATATATTTAGATCTGAAGAGCGGAGATTCTTCGTTGACAAAAAAAATCAACTTTAATGTCCTTGCGGGTGAAAAGCTTTTCAATATCCGGCACATTTCTAGAAGGATGGCCACAGCGCTGGCATTGTCATCGGCACCGGGCGTACCATATACGGAATCATAATGCGCTCCGATTATAACCGTTTCATCCGGAAGTCTTATACCGTCTATTGACATGATGATGTTGCTGTATTCTTTTCCGTCATAATTGTAGCTTTGAAGTGCGGGTACAAAACCGAAATCTTCAAGGCAGGAGACGATGTAATCCTTTGTTGCTGTTATTCTATCATATTCATAGACGCTCCTCGAACCAATATGGACGCTTAAGTGTTCTACATGCTTATATAACCGGTGAACATCTCCACTCTGAGTCGAGGCTGGTCTGGTAACAGATACGGAAGGAGTAAATCGTATTTTGAGCATGGAGTAGATAAGAAATGCGGCAAGAAAAATTATGATTAAGAAAATATAAAAAATCATTTTTTTCATCGCTAAGAGCAATTGCTATTCATTCTTTACGAACTTTTCTTTAATATCCCTTTAGATAGTATATCTTAAAAAAGAACAACATAAAAATTATTTTGATGTTTGAAGAATGATAATTCATACTCAACAGAAAAATGAAGAGTTAAAGGAACTGTGTGCGGTTTTCCTCTTGAAAAGAACCTTCCTTTAGGCTATAGGAAATCAATACCGGGCGGTTAACTCAGTGGGAGAGTGCTACCTTCACACGGTAGAAGTCACTGGTTCAAATCCAGTACCGCCTACCAATGATATTAATAGTTTAACCATTTGCGGTTAGACTTTTTATTGATTAGCAAATTGTAACGAGTTCCTGAAGAATAGCATATTCCAGATCTGCAAGCTGCTTTCCTTATTCATTCGTTTCATAAGGTCTGCATATATACTTCAGTATCACTGGATCAATTTCTGAGTTTGTCAGGTATATAATCTTGTTCACAAACTGTGCCTTCACTTTCTTTAGTCTAGCCTCTATTAATCTGTTATATCAGTTTCCAGCCTGGCGTCCTGGGATCTTTAGTGAACATGAATATAGATAGAACCTAACTTTTATGAAGAAAGAAACGAAAGCAGAGCAGCTGCTCATCGACGAATTGAAAGTTATTCTAATGAAGCTCAATGAATCGGAAGAATCAGAATCTCAGGACAAGGAAATCCAAGGCGCTCTTCAAGATTTGCTGTTTGCCATCCTCGATGCCATTCCTCATGCAATCTTGGGTTTGAAGGATCGTATGATTATCTCTGCGAATCATGCAGTGGAAACTGTATTTGGCTGGCAGCCTGATGAATTAGTTGGTCAAAGCATCAGGGTCTTATACCGATCTGAAGAAGAATATGAAGAAATGTCAAAGCGCTTTTATCCCGCTCTTGAACAACGGAGAACATACTTTGATGAGTTTTTCTTCCGGCACAAAGATGGACGGGATATTATATGCATGGTTGGTGCATCAAGAATAGGTGACCTTCTCAAGGAAAAAATGATTGTGGCCACTTACGAAGACATTACCGGGCGTAAGCGTGCAGAGGAAGAGTTGCGGGAATATCGGGGATATCTCGAAAAATTGGTGGACGTGCGAACGAATGATCTGAAGAATGCCAATGAGCTGCTAAAACATGAAATTACCGAACGTAAACAGGCGGAGGAACTTTATAGAACACTGGCCGAAAAATCTATCACCGCCGTTTTTATTATGCAGGACGGAAATTTTCGCTTTATTAATGCCACCGCTATCGGTTATGCCGGCTATACTCCGGAGGAGTTGATTGGTAAAAATGCCATGTTCTTAGTACACCCGGAAGACAGGGAAGCCGTTAAGAAAAAAGCCCGTGAGATGCTACAAGGGAAAGACACGACACCATATGAATACAGAATTGTAACCAAACAGGGACAGGTCAGGTGGATAATGCAAACAATTACTTCTATTCAATATGAAGGGAAGCGCGCCATTCTTGGTAACGCCATGGATACTTCCGACCGCAAACGTGCAGAGGAAGAGCAACGCCGTCGAGAAAAACTTCAGGGTGTCCTGGAAATGGCCGGAACTGTTTGCCACGAAATGAATCAACCGATGCAAATCATATCCGGATATTCTGAGCTCTTGTTAATGAAGACTTCTGAAAATGACCCAATCCATAAAAAACTCAGTGCAATAATAGAGCAAATTCGCAGGATGAGTACCATTACGAGAAAATTAATGATGATTAAAGATTACAAAACACAAGATTACATTGGTTTTGGCCGAATTATTGACATTCATGATGATTCTGACCAAAATACTGAACAACCTGAAAAGAAAGTTTAAGAGACGGTCATAATGGTCACTTTTCGTGAGAAAAAAATCCTGGTTGTAGACGATGAAGTATCCATATTAACTATGTTAAAAGAGATTTTTTACTATGAAGGCTATTCGGTTCGAACCGCTGAAAGTGCTGAAGAAGCCTTGAAGATCCTTGAAGGAGAAAGTATCAAGGTCATGTTTTTAGACCTCAGACTTCCCGCTATGAGCGGTATCGATTTATGCTGGAAAATTCGAGAAAAGGATCAGATTAGCATTATCTATGCTTTTACCGGATACAGCACTTATTACGGTCTTTTAGAGTGTCGCGCTGCCGGGTTTGATGATTTTTTTGTCAAACCTGTTGAAACTAAATTACTCTTGCAGGCAGCTAAAGATGCATTTGAAAAACTCGAAAGGTGGAAAGTTCGTGACTATGAGCTTATATAAAGGAGTCATCCCTCACTAAGGTACAGAGATTTTCAAAGTTCCCCCCCTGCCCAGAATGTCATGAATATGTATATACCCCTTTAGTGTGTTTTTTTTGTCCACAACAACAAGGGTGGTGATCTCGTCCTTTTGCATGTATTCTATAGTATTGGCAAGAGATGCGTTTTCCTCGATAGTCTTGGGCGACGGTATCATTACATCATCAATGGCCTTGTCCCTGAAATCCTCCCCTCTTCGTACCAGGCGTCGCAGATCACCGTCTGTCAGTATGCCGGTCAGGCAATTCTTCCTGTTGGTGACAAGAATGAATCCCTTATTTCCTCTGTCCAGTTCCTCAATTGCCTGCATGAGGGATATTCCGGATTGAACTTTGGGTATCTGTGCGCCTGTTATCATGACATCTCTCACCTTGGCTCTGAGGCGTTGTCCCAGATTCCCTGCGGGATGAAATTTATAAAAATCCTTTTCATTGAAGTTTCTTTTCTCAATAAGGACTACCGCCAGGGCATCTCCCATAGCTAAAGAGGCAGTAGTACTTGAAGTTGGGGCCAGACCGAAGGGACAAGCCTCTTTTTCCACACCAACATCGATCACAATATCACTTGCTTTTGCAAGCGTTGAGGATAGGTTACCAGTAAAGGCGATGAGGGGTGCGCCGATCTCTCGGACACTGCCTATGATCACATTAAGCTCATCGGTTTCTCCACTGTTTGAAATTGCTAACATGACATCGTCCTTTGTTACGATGCCTAAGTCTCCGTGCATGCCTTCTATGGGGTGGAGGAAAATGGCAGGCGTGCCGGTGCTCGTAAGGGTGGCCACAATTTTTTTCCCGATCAATCCGGATTTGCCTATGCCAGCTACGATGACCCTTCCCTTTGACTTGTAAATTATTTCAACGGCCTTCTCAAAATTGGCATCCACTTTATCGATGAGATGCTAAAATACTCTCCGCTTCAATTCTCAGGACCTCTATCGCCCGCTTTATTGATTTACTTCTTTTCATTCACTGCTGCCTTTCTGCCGTAAAAATTTAATATTTTCTCTGTCGATTTGCGGGATAGCATTCCCGTCTGTCACCCACCTACCAGAAATTGAAATTCATGACAAGATCGATTTTTTTTATGGCAGGTGTCTCGATATTACGCCAGCGGCATGACGGGCGTCTCACCTGTCTGATAAATATGATGTGTTTTGTTGACACCTCATGAGCTTATATTATATCTAAGAAGTAAGTCACGATTGTCCCCTTCTGTATGTGGATGGGGCTTCTAAATTTTCTGGAGCCTACAGTATGATGGCTTTTTTCAGGGGCAAATGGCACTGGTATATCGGTATTGGATTTGGGTTGCTGTTCCTCCTCCTGCTTGCCATCCGTCTCGACGTATTTAAGTGGGGACAGTCCCAGTTCTTTCAGGCAAAAGATGGGACAATCCCCGGTTTAGGCAGTTCTCAAACGTTTCAAAATAAAGAAACGTGGATGAATATTTCTCAGAGCGGACGCAAGATCGGGTATGCCCACAGGCTTTTTTCCAGTACGGAGAAAGGGTATCATTTTGTCGAATCCGTTTTTATGCAGATCAACACGATGGGCGTTGTACAGGGGATGACCTTCAAGACGGACGGGCATCTGAATCTCGATATGACCCTGTCTTCTTTTGATTTTGACCTTCGTTCGAGCCTCTTCAGCTTTAAGGCGCACGGAGTTGTAAACGGTAAGCAGGTGACTCTGTATACGGAAATACCTGGTTCAGAGAAGAAAACGGTCATTGCCCTTAAAGAAGTGCCGCATCTGGCTAATGGTATTCTTGAGTCCGCCCGTATTGCAGGAATGAAATTGGGCGAGAGCAGGATTTTCCATGTCTTTGATCCGGCAACTATGGGCCAGAGACCCGTAAAAGTGACAGTACTGGGCGATGATATGCTCACGATAATGGGCCAAGATCGAAGAGCCCGGAAGGTATCTGTTGATTTTATGGGAGCCAAACAGCTTGCCTGGATTGGAGAGGATGGCGATATTTTGAAGGAACAGGGTATTCTGGGGATCACCCTTGAACAGGTTACAAAACATCAGGCATTAGGTGGGCTGACACTCACATCGGGTGCCGACTTGACAGAAATTGCTTCTGTCCCGTCGAATATTGTCATTTATGAGCCCGGTGTACTAACATCGCTGAAGGTGAAGATATCCAATGTAGAGAAAGATAACCTCAGATTAAACGGAGACAGACAAACATTAAAAAAAGATATGCTGGTCATTCAGAAGGAGACAATTCCAACGCGGCCCCTCCGGGAAACAAGCACGACCGGTAATGAGGACTTTCTCAAGCCGAGCCCCTTTATACAATCTGACCACCAGAAGATCGTAAGCAAGGTACGGGAAATTATCTCTCCCGAGGATCCGGTTGCCGTTAAGGCATCAAAACTTGTAGCATGGGTGTATAAAAATGTGGAGAAGAGACCTGTGCTGTCAGTCCCCAATGCCCTTGAGACGTTGAACAACCTTGTCGGTGATTGCAATGAGCATGCCGTTTTACTGGCGGCTCTCGCCCGTGCTGCGGGTATTCCGGCACAGGTGGAAGCGGGCCTTGTCTACCAGAGAGGAAGATTTTACTATCATGCCTGGAATGTACTTTTTATCGGAACATGGATTACGGCGGATGCCGTTATGGGTCAGATGCCGGCAGATGTTACACATATTCGATTTGTTCGCGGGGATGCGGATCAGCAGGTCGATCTGATTGGCGTTATAGGGAAGGTGCGGATCAAGGTTATAGAGAAATCAAGATGATGACGGCGTAGATCAGTTTGCAATTTTTTGCAAGAGTATTAGATGATAGAATTGAAAAACCTGACAAAGCGGTATGGGAACACTCTGGCTGTAAACAATATAAGTCTTTCTGTCGCGAAGGGTGAAATATTCGGGTTCATCGGCCCGAATGGTGCGGGGAAAACCACCACCATCAGAATGATGGGCGGTGTCCTTGCGCCTACGGAGGGTTCCGTTATCATCGATGGGATCAATATGGCCGATGATCCGGAAAGTGTAAAAAGAAGGATCGGTTTCATACCCGATAGGCCCTTCCTCTATGAAAAGTTGACGGGTATGGAATTCATGAGGTTTTCGGCAGACCTTTACAGCGTTGATGAAAGGATATTTTTAGAAAAAGCCCAGGCACTCTTGAAGAAGTTCGCCATATTTGATTGGGCCCATGAACTCATAGAGTCCTATTCCCACGGCATGAAACAGCGGCTTATTATTTCCGCAGCGCTCCTTCATGATCCTGCGGTTATTGTTGTAGATGAGCCAATGGTGGGTCTTGATCCCGCGGCCATAAGAATGGTCAAGGATATGTTGTGTGACCTGGCTAAGAATGGGACAACCATTTTTATGTCTACCCATACACTGGCGGTTGCCGAGGATATCTGCGATCGTATCGGCATCATCCACAGAGGATCGATTATTGCCATCGGTACCACAGGCGACTTGAAGCGGGATGCCGGGATTCAGGAAGCTGATCTGGAACAAGTGTTTTTAATACTGACAGAGGAACAGACAGTTCCATGAAAGAGATTCTCGCCCTGTTAAAGCCTCGTTTCTGGTCTCTTAAGAACGGTGGTTCTTCGAAAGACGCAAAAAACCGCAGATTAAAAGGGCTCCTGTTTGGTGCAGTCGGTCTAATTTTCTGGGCCGGAATATTTATCATTTTTTATCGTATCCTGGCCTATTTTCAGGGTGTGGCGGAATTCGGCGATATCCTTGCTCGTAAGCTCATGTCAATGGTGCTCGTAACTTTATTTTCCCTGCTTATCTTCAGCAGTATAATCACATCTCTCACAAAGCTGTATCTCAGCAAAGACCTTGTTCTCGTTCACTCCATGCCTGTATCCACATCGAAGATATTTCTTGCCCGATGGTTTGAGAGCACTCTCGACAGTTCATGGATGGTAATTATATACAGTCTGCCGGTATTTCTGTCCTACGGCGTTGTATATAAGGCAGGTTTGTTTTTTTATACTATAGTCTGCTTGACGATCTTGCCACTTTGCCTGATTGCCTCAGGTGTCAGTGCCCTCGTCGTCGTTATGGTTGCTGTGTTTCTTCCGGCAGGCCGTCTCAGGACTTTCTTTGTTTTTTTAGGTTTTGTATTATTTGTGATTCTGATTATGGCATTTCGTTTGATAAGGCCTGAACGTCTTGTCAATCCGGACGCCTTTACCTCTGTTATTCTCTATTTGAAATCACTTGAGACACCGGGATCACCCTTTCTTCCGACAACGTGGATATTCGATAGTATACAGGCGGCCCTTACAGGATTGATGAGCAGCGCCATCTTCGATTTGATCCTTACATGGAGTTTTACAGTCACATTGATCTTCGTAATAACCTGGATTTCGGGGGTTACGTATTTCACCGGTTACTCGAAGGCACAGACGACAGCTGGGCGGCTGTTTCCTTTTCGCGGCCCGAGGGGCAGAAGGTCGGCGTATATACTTAATCATTTGTCGGGTCCGGCGAGAGCCTTCGTCGTGAAGGAAATTAAGACTTTTTTTAGGGATCAGACCCAGTGGCCCCAGATATTCCTCATTGTTGCCCTGATTGCCGTATATCTTTATAACTTTTCCGTCCTGCCCTTTACGAAATCTCCTATAGGAACCATATACCTTCAGAATCTCTTCTCATTTTTAAACATGGGTCTTGCGACGTTCGTTCTCACGGCTGTTGCGGCACGCTTCGTCTATCCAGCTGTGAGTATCGAAGGGGAGGCTTTCTGGATCGTAAGGTCATCGCCTATTCAGATACGGACGCTTCTCTGGATCAAATTCGCCGTTTATTATTTACCGCTGCTTCTTCTTGCTGAGATTCTTATTGTTGTCTCCAACATACTCCTCCATGTTGCGCCGTTTATGATGGTTCTGTCCGTCACGACTGTTTTTTTCATGGTTCCGGGGATTGTCTCCATGGGGGTTGGTTTTGGCGCCGCTTATCCTGCTTTTCAATCTGAAAATCCGGCACAGTCTGTAACAAGCTTCGGAGGTCTGCTATTTATGATTATTTGTGCTGGTTTCATAGCAACTGTTATTGTTCTTGAAGCGGGGCCGGTCTATTCAATCTTTATGGCAGGAATTCACAGAGTAAGTCTGTCTCCGCTTCAGTTGATATGGCTTGCCGGTTCATTTTCTCTGGTTCTCCTTCTTTGTGTTCTTGCGGTTATTGCGCCCATGCGCTGGGGAGAGCGGTGCTTGAGCAGAAATGCGTAGATGTGTTATGTTAGTATTACCCACAGGATGGCATATAGAAGTGCAGGCAGAAAGTTTCCGACTTTTATTTTTGTGAGTCCCAGCACGTTAGTTCCGATGCCTAAGATCAGCAGGCCCCCCGAAGCTGTGACCGCATCAAGCACATCAGGATTTTGCATGAAGAGAAGTTTTGAAGCCAGGAGGGTGATGGAGCCCTGGACGAGTAGAACGGATAGTGCTGAAAATGCCACGCCGATACCAAGGGTGGAAGAAAGGGCAACAGATGCAACCCCGTCAAGCAGCGCCTTGGTGTAGAGTGTGCTTGCATCTCCCATGGTGCCGTCCTGTATGGATCCGACAATCATCATGGCACCCGTCAGGTAGAGAACTGAAGCGGATACAAACCCCTGCACGAAAGTCGATGAATCGGACCTGGCACGCGTCTTCAGCCATTCTCCCAGGCGCTCAGTTCCCTGTTCTATTTTGATTAATTCGCCGGTGATTGCACCAAGCAGAACACATCCGATGGTGACGATCGGATCCTTGCCAGAAAGCGCCATTTTGAGGCCTATAAGTATCACTGAAAGACCCAAAGCCTGTACAACTATTGTCTTGATTCTCTCCGGTAAGAATTTCCCTGCGGAAATACCAATAAAACTTCCGGCGAGAATGGCCCCCGTGTTTACAATCGTTCCGGTCAAGAATAACCCTGTTCAGTTTCTTTCTGTGGTATGTTAATAAAGGCAGGAAAGGCGTACGGCCTTCTTTAATGCCAAGCTACTATCTTATCTGCCCATAAATTTTGGTTGACGTTTCTCAAACATCGCCGACAGAGCCTCCATGTGATCTTCGGTATAATGACAAAGAGACTGGAACGCGGCAGCTTCCTCCATGATATGAACGAGCGTTGAGTGTTGACCTGTACGTATAAGCCGTTTTGTCATTCTCAGGGCCTGAGGTGGTTTGGATGCAATGTTCACTGCGATCTCATTGGCCTTTGCCAATAGTTGTTCATGCTCAACAATATAATTTATAAGTCCAACGCTCAAGGCGGTATCGGCATCGATGGTAGCGCCCGTGAAAATAAGTTCACATGCCTTGGCCATACCTATTGTCCGGGGCAGGGTAAATGCGCTGCCATCCCCGGTGACAAGTCCAACATTGAGAAAAGTTTCGCCAAATGTGGCCTTCCTTGATGCGACCCGTATATCACACATGAGGGCAAGACCGCAGCCTGCACCGACAGCGGAACCGTTGACGGCGGCGATGGTGGGAACCTCCACATTATAGACCGTAAGAAGGACTTCCTGAAGATTACTTCGGTATTTTTCCATAATCTCGGCGGGGGTACCTTGAAACATGCCCGTTCTGTCCTTCATATCTTTCACGTTCCCACCGGAAGAGTAAGCAGGATCAACAGCAGTGACAATGAGTGCTTTAACATTGAGATCCTCATTCACCTGTTTGCAGACGGACTTGATCTCTTCAATAATCTCGCGGTGTGTGATGGCATTCCTGATATCGGGGCGGTTAAGGGTTATTGTCGCGATACCATGATCAATTTGAAACAGGATTTCCTTATATTCCATTGTTCACCTCCATCGTTTCTCGTAATGTTGAAAATTATTGTCTTTCTATACCTTTTTGGGATGATTCTCAATCAGATATTTCTTTATACTATAATTTTAACAGGAAACGCATTGAAAAATTAGCCTTTTTATACCCCGATATTTATGTTAATAAAAAAGCCTTTTTGGGATTTCTTTCTTTGGATTATAGGGTTGTAAAGTAATGAAAGCAGTCTTCTTGTCCGACACCCATTTGAAGAATCAGGGTGATGATAGTTACCGCAGCTTAATCCGATTTTTAGAATCCATCGGGAATCATGCTGATGATCTGTTTATCCTGGGAGACTTATTTGATTTCTGGTTCTGCCGGGATAGTCATATCTACCCGGAATTTAAGGCTGTAATAGAAAGACTTGTTGATCTCAAGAGGCAGGGGACTCGTATCTTCCTGTTTGAGGGCAACCACGATTTTTTTCTTGGAGATTATTTTACGAAAATCCACGGAATATCAGTATTTACAGAATGGGCTGATATTAAGCTGGATGAAATGCGTGTACTTATGTCCCATGGGGATACCGTAGACAGGGCCAACAAGAAATATCTTTTCTTAAGAAAGCTCTTAAGGAGCAGGCTGTTTTACAAACTGCAAGGCAGTCTTCCTCCGCTTATTCTCTGGGAAATTGCCAGACTGAGTTCCACTGTAAGTAAGGAACTCTCAACTGCCTCGGCGGATTTATTGGCAGGGAAAATGGAGGTTTTTTCCCTGGGAAAATTTCAAGAAGGTTATGATGCCGTCATCCTCGGTCATTGTCATAAACCGTTATTAAAAGAATATGTAATTG
Organism: uncultured delta proteobacterium; assembly: GCA_963695875.1. Lineage (GTDB taxonomy): Bacteria > Desulfobacterota > Syntrophia > Syntrophales > UBA2185 > DATKLL01. The sequence continues at coordinate 28,250 of CAVOID010000001.1, forward strand.
AGGGGCGAAAAAAAACCTTTGTATCTGTGGGTGAATGGAGGAAATACCGTTCTTATCTTTATTATGATAACGGTCGCTTCACATTGTCATATTATGAACCGGTTTCTTCATAAAAAGGACGGGGATCGGATCGACGTATTTCAGAATACAAGTGACGAAGTTAAGCAAATATGTTAGCTAAACAAGATTCAAGTTTTATTATGTCCATTTTTTTGAGGGGTATTAATGAATTTTGGAGGGGTTGATCCCGCATATCCAACGTTCGAAGAGGCAGCGTTCATAGTTATCCCTATTCCCTATGACCTGACGTCGACATATCAGTCCGGGTCAAGGAGAGGTCCTCACGCCATTCTGGAAGCATCGGGCAATATGGAGCTTTATGATGAGGAGCTCTGCAAAGAGACATATCTTGCGGGCATCTATACCCTGCCGCCGCTGGAGTCCGATGCCCGGGGGCCGGCCGAGATGGTAAATATTATACACCATGCAATTGCCGATATACTCAAACATAACAAAATCCCGGTTATTCTGGGGGGGAGCACAGTATCTCTTTTGGCGTGGTAAAGGCCATGAAGGAGAAATACACCAAAATATCGGTACTCCAGCTTGATGCGCACGCCGATCTGAGGAATTATTATCAATGCAGTCCCTATGGCCATGCGTCTGTCGGGCGTCGCATATCCGAACTATGCCCTCTGGTTCAGGCTGGGATCAGGAGTATGAGTGCAGAAGAGGCCGATTTTTTAAAGACCGGCAATGTTAAGCAATTCAGTGCGGATTTTATCCTTGAAGAACAAAACGGATGGCAAAAAATTTGTGAAAATCTGAGCGGTGATGTCTATATTACCATTGACATCGATGTTCTTGATCCTTCTGTCATGCCGGCTACCGGCACTCCGGAACCAGGTGGCATTTATTGGAAGGGTCTTCTCCGTATTATCAGAGAGGTATCAAAACGTTGCCGGGTGCGGGGCTTTGATTTAGTTGAGCTGTCACCCATACCCGGTATGGTTGCCCCCGACTTTCTCACCGCGAAGTTAGTCTATCGAATTATGGGTTATCTGACGGAAGCGAAGTCGTCAGGCAAAGTATAGTACCAGTTTTTGTGGACAGGCGTGACGCCTGTCCTGCAATTCCTTCGGTCGTGATTCTCACCCGACTTATTATTTTAGACGAACTCGTATAAGCACAGGAAGTGGGCATATGTTTCTTGACAACCTGCGAACGTCATACACCTATGTTATCTTTCCTGCCTTCAGTTTTTTCATCCTCACTTTTCTGACCCTCGTTTCTCTTTTAAGAGGCAGGAGAAACCCCACAAACATTTTGTTCGCGGCGATCTGCCTTATAGGGGCATTGATAAATGCTGATGGGTTCTTAGTTACGATTCTTCCGGATAAGACCCTTGCTCTCGCGGTCGACAGGGGGCTCCATTTTTTCTTTGTCTTCACTCCACCTATCTATATCTCGTTTATTCATTCATTGCTGGGCATTTCGGGGCGAAGATGGCTGGTGCATATTTCCTTAATCTTTAGCCTTGCTTTAGCCTACTTTGTCCCTTCGGATCTTTTTATAAGCGGCATTCAATATTATGATTTCGGGCCCATCGCTAAAGCCGGCCCGGCCTACTATCTGTTTTCCATAATTGCCGGTTTGCTGGTATTTTATGGTCTCATCACGCTTTTCATGGGTATGCGGAAGGCAAAAGATAACCAGCAGAGAAACCGGATTAAGTATATCCTCGGTGGCATAGGGCTCGCTTCATCGCTTATTGCCTCGAATGTATTGACAATATGTGGTCTTAACATACCTCCCATGGCAAATTTCAACTTTATCCCGGCTGTCTTTTTGGCTTACTGGGTTCTGAAATATGATCTCTTGGACATGGGTGCCATGATCAGAAGGGGGACAATCTATTTTATTCTGACGGGCATTCTGACGACCCTTTATATATTGATCATTTACCTCTTTAATGCCGTATTTATGATGTCCGGCTATAATGAATACCTGCTTTTACCCCTGGTTCTGGCTTTGCTGATTGTCCTTTTATTCAATCCACTGCATCAGAAAGTGCAGAGATTGATTGATAAAGTTTTTTTCCGGGGAAGATATGACTATCAAAAGCTTCTGAAGGAGATAAGTGGAGCAATGGCCTCTCTCCTGAAATTCGATCAGATAAAAGATCTTTTGCTTAAGTCAATCTCTCAAGCCCTTGCAGGTTACTCATGTTTGTCTGATCGTATATGACGATAATCAGGGGTACTTTCAGCTTTTCTCTAACGACCGTGAATGTTTTAACGAAAAAGATCAAAATTTATTGGATAACAAGCATCCAGTCATTGCGCTTCTTGAAAATACCGGGAAACCACTGAACAAAAATATTGTTGAGAAAACGACGTATCGTCTGGATGAAAGAGATCAGATATTTTCTATATTCGATATATTACATGCAGCTCTGATAGTTCCGATGATTTCCGAAACTAAATTGATCGGTATGATTGTACTCGGGCAGAAGAAATCGGGAGAATTGTTTGTTCATGAGGATCTGGAGCTTTTAACTACTATTGCAAATCAAAGTGTTACGGCTCTTGAAAACGCTAAATCATATGAGGAGATTGAAAAGCTGAACCGGGATCTGGAGAAAAAGGTGGAAGAGAGGACGGCCGACCTGCGTCAGGCCCTGGAAGAGAAAGAGAGAACCCAGAGGCAGCTTATTCAATCGGAAAGCCTTGCCGCAATCGGTCAGTTGGTTGCCGGGACGGCACATGAACTGAATAATCCCTTGGCCAGTGCATCAAGTCTCATTCAAACAAGTGTAGAATCTGTTGATGAATGGGAGGTTAAAGATGGGAACCGGGATGAGGTAATAAATGATCTTGCATTTGCATTAAAGGAATTGAAGCGGGCTGGTGATATTGTGAGGAGTTTGCTCGATCTTTCCCGGCAGTCCCAGGTCTATGTCGAGCCCGTTGACATTAACGTTGCTATTGATGACGCCTTGAGGGTTTTGTATAATCAGTATAAACATCTTCAGATAGAAATTGAGAAAAGGTACGATGCCGATCTACCTGTTGTGGAGGGTAATTTCGCCAACCTTGGTCAGGTATTTATCAATGTCATTAAGAATGCCATAGAGGCATTGGGCAATGGGCATGGGAAGCTAACCATGGTGACCAGGTATGATGACACGGAAAGAGTTTTAATTGAATGCAGGGATAATGGGAAAGGTATTCCAGATGACCATCTGAATAACATATTCAAGCCATTTTTTACGACCAAAGCAGTTGGCAAAGGAACAGGGTTGGGTCTTTATATATCGCATGAGATTGTCAAAAGACACGGCGGAAATATTCATGTGGAGAGTAAGGAAGGTGAAGGCTCGGTCTTTTTAATAGAACTTCCTTGCAAACAGGGAGGAAGGTGAAAAATACCTTGACAAAGCGGGGGTGTTGATTTACAAAACTAACCTTCTTTTTAAATCAAATGACGCGGGGTGGAGCAGTCTGGTAGCTCGTTGGGCTCATAACCCAAAGGTCGGTGGTTCAAATCCATCCCCCGCTACCAAAATAAATCAAGGGGTTAGCTGAAAAAGTTGACCTCTTATTTTTTTGATTTCTACCCTATTTATATCCATTTCCAACCCAAGGACTGAGAATTAGTCGAACATACACAACATCGATTACCAGTTATAAGCTTCTATCATAAATTATATGAAGCTAAACAATGGTCAATTTATCTTGTCCTTCTTCTGATACTAGTTTTAAGTCGTATTATCCCTGTAATAATTTAGAAATCTTTTTTCTGGTAAATCCGATTTTTAAATGTATATTTTTGTAAAAGCTTATTTCTTACAATATTTATACTTATAGCTTTAAATTCTTTTCTTTTTTGCTTGACAAGCACAATATGTTGTGGAATAAAGCTCAAACTATACTATATATTGAAGCATTTAAATATTGATTAAAAGCTTGCATAACTGCTTACTGAACTCAAACAACATAAAGAACAACAATTATACTGAACACGGATTTTATCGGTGGCGCTATGAAGGTACCTGGATTAAATTACGGAAAGCTAACTGAGTTTTTCCTGAGACCATCGAACGCAAGTATGGAACAGGTAACTGAAGTAGATGTTGCCTTTTATAGTGCACCCCATTTTCACCATATGCTCCGAATCGAGCGGAGAAGAACGGAGCGATCCAAAAAGCCCTTCCTTGTCATGCTTCTTGACATTTCAGGACTGAATACAAGACACAACGGTTACGTATATGAGAAAATAAAACCGATTCTCACATCCTGTTCAAGGGAAACAGATATAAGAGGATGGTATGAACATAATAAGGCTATGGGTGTAATCTTCACAGAAGTGGCTTCTGTCGATGCAAACTCGATAGAAAGAATCGTCCAAAAGCTCCGTAAAGGGATTAGTAAGACACTCGATGCAGAGGAAATAAAAAGGATCAAAGTATCCTTCCATGTATTTCCTGAGGAAACCGTAAATTCCACAATCAACGATAGACTATTCAATATAATTCTCTATCCGGATCTTTCAAAGACGAATGTTTCCAGACAGGCTACATCATCCATAAAGATGCTTATGGATATTACGGGAAGCTTACTTGCCCTTCTGCTTTTTTCCCCGATCCTCCTAATCATTGCGGCAGCGATCAAAATGACCTCAGAAGGACCTGTTTTTTTCAAGCAGGAAAGGATGGGGCTTAATGGTGAGACATTCACCTTCCTAAAATTCCGCTCCATGTATACGAACAGCGATCATAACCGCCACAAGGATTATATTAAAAAACTTATCAAAGAGGGCAAAGATGACGCGAATGCACCGGGTGTTTATAAATTAAGCAATGACCCGCGCATTACGCCTTTCGGCGGGTTCCTGAGAAAGACCAGTCTCGATGAACTCCCGCAGTTCATCAATGTACTGAAGGGTGAGATGTCACTTGTAGGGCCAAGACCTCCCATTCCTTACGAGTGTGAACTATACGATATCTGGCACAGGCGCAGGTTATTCTCTGTTAAGCCAGGGATCACAGGGCTGTGGCAGGTTACAGGCAGGAGCAGAACCACGTTTGATGAAATGGTGCGACTCGACCTCAAATACATAAATGAGTGGTCGCTGTGGCTTGATATCAAGCTTCTACTCAAGACCCCATGGGTAATTCTAACCGGCAAGGGAGCATATTGAAGGAAATTTATGTGATTCATGATCGCTTTTTTGGGCCTTGGTCTGATCGCGATTGCAGGAATCATGAGAAAATTTAAGATTTAGATTAAATGTAAATATCAAAACAAAAGGCAGGGTCAAATTGGCTCTGCCTTTTCATTTTGGTATGTCCACTAAATCGGGGGGGGACCGGAAAGTAATCAACACTGAACCTGGCATTGTTACCAGTCTGTAAGGTCAAAACTTAACTTTTGCAAGTGAGCACCATCAACGAGATTTACCTATTAATAAAAATTAAAAATGATGATTAATGCCCATAATGGCAAACTAAACAAAGTGGCGAGGAATATTCCCTTCTGGGTATTAGCAAATTCCATGTACCTATCTGAATTTCTTCTCAAAATAATGACATTTCCTTGATCTTTTCGGCTTCTCCTATCTTGTCCACTTCTGCGTTCTTGATTGGATCTTCTTTCAGGGACGGATACGGGGATAAAAACTCTTCGTCTATCAATACCTGAACGTCTACCCCATCTATCTAATTTTTCAGGAATCGAATTAGCACACTGCATTTCAAACTACCCTTAATCAATTCAGATCGTGAATTGATATCTGAAATAATTCGACATTTTTAACAGCAAATCGTTACAGTAATATTGATTAATGTCAAGTATTTTATATAAATATTGCTTAATTTTGCATAATTTTAATAATTTTCCCCATTGTTTCCACAATTTTCGCTTTATTCCAATTGGGACACTAAAAGGGTTTGTACCCTTTGTTCTATACTATGCCCATGAGTCTTTCTCTGGGCCTCACTTGGATAATTTGTGCAAGTTCAATAATTATTTTTTGAATGGCCTATAAGGCAAGGCAGGGTCAAAAATGGCTCTGCCTTTATTGTTGGCTAATGTTTGATTACTATCGATCGAAATGTTGGATTAAGAAGCAAAATATGGAAATGAGATTACAGTCAATGAGAAGTTTAGTTATCTCTCCCGGGTCTGCCTCGGCTATGGCATGGGCAGATGGGAACGGACCTAAAAGCTTCAGAATAGACTCTGTAAAAATGCCCGTCAGTTTCTCCAGTCGTGCAAAGTTGTCAAAACCCGCAAATTAGAATCTTCATCTACCGTTTAATCGGGCTTGCGCACACCGTGGCTAGTAAAATAACTGCCATCGGTTATTCTAAGTTGAGATATACGGATGGGGACTTTATTTTCATGAGGCAACCAATGTTGGCCCCGTCAGGAGCAGCACTTGGGATTGGAAGTTTTTTCAAAGAGTATCTTGTGCTATCATTTCGATTATAAAACGATAAATTTCTGCGGTAAGAAGGTTTCTCCATGGCCTCAATGTTAAAATTCTGGCTGATCTTTAAACTCGTCTGGATCGAGAGGATGTAATAGAACCGGATTCTACCTGCATCATATGTAGCATAAGTTACATCACGAGTTCCCGTAAACACCCTGTTTTGACTCGCAAAATTAAAAGCTTGCTGATATGTTTCAATGAGGTCAATTAAAAATACTGGAACAGCAGTTCGTTGTTGGTAGAGGACAAATGTTTAGACAGTGTACGACCACAAATAAAGTATCATGAAAATTTCAGTCAGAGTAATATTTATGACACAGGATGACTTTTAAGTTCATATGGGAACAAGATGCCTGCATACCAGGGGAAAGGATTTCGAAAAAGATAATGTATTTAATGACATTTATCTTTTTTTATGCTAATTAAATAAGTTATTATTCCGCTTAACTCTTAATTATTTTCTGTTGAGGGCTTTTAAAAGTGCCCATTTCATCAATTTTGCTTACGGGAAAAATCTTATGAGCTTTGGAAAATGTAAGATTACAACATACATTTGCTCTTAGTTATAGTATTTGGTATAAATTTTGAATATTTTCTGTTATTTCTGGAGCAATAACGGAGACAGGCATCTGACGTACCAATTGAATGATTTACTGCATGGAAGTAATAAGCATAAAACATCATTATTTGAAGATAGTAACTGCCCTGAATGTTACCTTAGGGTTATTACTCATCGTTGTGCTGGGGTTCTCTGCGAGGAATATTATAACGCTGGTTCAAAAAAAAGATATGAAATCGGTCTCAGTTGCCCCCATTGCATCAAAGAAACATGAAAATAAAGACATTAAGGAATATGAGGCGCTCCTCCAAACCAACCCATTTGGCGTACCTGCCGGTTCACTGAAACAAGGTCCTTCTGAAGGAGAACGGGCAGCAATTTCTGATATTAAGCTCGTAGGAACAATTTCCGGAAGCTCTAAAGACGGCTATGCCGTGTTTATTGGCAGTGATGGCAAGCAAGCAATGTTCAAGACAGGCGAGACCGTGTTCGGCGTGGGAGAGCTGAAAAAGGTTGAAAAAAACAGTGTATTCATTCATAAAGATGGGAAATTGATTAAAATTAGTATGACCGATCTGCTGACCTTAAGTGATATGCAGGCTTCAAAGGGTACTGCAGGAATAGCGGGACCAGTGCAATCTGTCGGAAAAGGGGAGTATATCATAGACCAAAAAGCGGCTATGGTTACCTTGGATAATCCTGCTCAGATCATGACGGATGCAAAGCTTATCCCTAACATGGTAAAGGGTAAGCCAGATGGGTTTATTCTGCAGGAAATCAGAAAAAGCGGTGTCTACGATAACTTGGGTCTGAAGAATGGCGATATCCTTTTGCGGATCAATAACTCTAACATTTCAAATCCCGAGAATGCACTTCAGACCTTTATGGCCTTGAAGGGGATGGATAAAGTACAACTTGACATAATCAGAGACGGCAACAGGATGACTCTGAATTATCAAATCAGATGAGGAAAACCGGTAACCTATGCATAAGATAATAGTAAAAAGAGTCTCAATGCTAATTTTTCTGGTGTGTGTTTTGACAGTGTCAGCCGATACCATGGCGGCATTTAAGATGGACAGCAAGGTCACATTCAACTTTGTAGATGTCGATCTTCCGGTTATCACAAAATTTGTGAGTGAGATAACCCACAAAAATTTCATTCTCGATGAGCGTGTGAGAGGCAAGATAACGATAATTGCTCCTACGAAACTTAGTGTATCCGATACATTCAATCTCTTTACTGCCGTTCTGGAAATGAAGGGGTTTACTGTTGTTCCTTCAGGCGTGGACGCTTATTCCATTATTCCCACTTCAGAGGCAAAACAGAAAGGGTTAAAATTTGACAAGGAGAAGAAGCCTGTCAACGCAAGCTATGGAGCCCAGCTGATTCCCCTGAAATATATTTCAGCGGGAGAAGTGATGAAATTAGTTCAACCAATAGTATCGAAAGACGGATACATATCGGTATTCGGTCCGGGGAATCTGCTCTTAGTTATTGACTCAGGCAACAATATAGCAAATGTCATGTCAATTATCGATGCAATTGACAAGCCATCAGAGAGCAGGGGATCGATCAACATCTATTTCCTTGAAAATGCCGATGCAACTGAACTGTCAAAGGTTTTGGAAACACTTACTAAGTCGGCACAGACACAGCCTCAGAGGCAGTCCTCAGTCGCCTCAGCATTTGAGTCCGTGAGCGGGATTACTATAACGCCGGACAAGGCCTCCAATGCCCTCATTATTGTCGCGTCTCCTTCCGACTATCAGAATATACTGCCGATCATCAAAAAACTGGATAAGAGGCGTCGGCAGGTATTTGTTGAGGTCATGATCGCGGAAATATCCATGAATAAACTCCTTCAACTGGGTACACGCTGGCGGGCTGCGGTGATGCGCGGTGGAGAGCCGGTATTTGTTGCAGGAGTCGGAACTGTGGACACAAGCACGATCAGCTCTATTGTCACCGGTCTGACAGGGCTTACCATGGGAGGCCTGGCCAATTACTTTACAATACCACAGAGCTTCATTTCCGGGGCGACATCGGATGTGACAGCTCCCGGTCTTGCAGCACTCTTCAGTTTGAGTGATTTCAGGGATGCCGTAAACGTCCTTTCAACTCCGCAGATATTGACATCAGACAACAAAGAGGCGCAAATTATCGTTGGCGAGAATGTGCCTTTTATTGCATCAAGAGAGAGGGATATCACGACTACGAATACAGTGCTTAGCTCCATCAACAGGCAAGATGTTGGCATTACGCTGAAGATCACCCCCCAGATTTCTGAGGGTGATTACGTAAAGATGGATATATATCAGGAGATCTCTGCACTCCTTGGTGGGGAGTCGGAGAATATTTTGACCTCTATCGGTCCGACGATTACCAAGAGATCGACAAAAACATCGGTGGTCGTTAAAGATAAACAAACTGTCGTAATCGGTGGGCTCATGCAGGATAGAGACGAGGAGATAACGACGAAGGTGCCTCTCCTCGGTGATATTCCCCTGATCGGATGGCTTTTTAAATATAAGACAACCCAGAAGACCAAGACCAACCTCTTGGTATTTCTTACACCTCATGTAGTTACAGAAGCAGCTCAATTGGGCCGGCTTTCCAAAGATAAGCTAAATGATTTTACTCAAAAAGAGAAACTTTATGTTGAGGGAGAACTGATCGTGACATTCAAAAGCGGTGTGACGGAGGACGCGGCTAAGGATGTTATTACTCGTCAGAATGCTGCGATTATAAAAACTGTCAAGGAGAATACATATCGCATCAAATTAAAAGAAGGGACGAGCCTCGAAGCGGCCGCCAATCAATTCTCAGTGTTGCCGGAGGTACAGAAGGCCGAACCTGTCAATATAATTCAAATGCACAATAGTGAAGGTGAATTGTCGCAACCTTCCATTCCTTCAAGTGCCACGAGTGAAACTTCTATAAAGACAGATGTCCAACCGACTGCAGTTTCACCTGCTGAGGAGAAAAAAATTAATGGTCAAACTAAAGAGCTGCTTACAGTTACTCCGCCAAGGGTTACAAAAAATGGTAAGTATGCCATCCAGATAAAAGCTTATCCTGAAGCAGAAAAGAAAGATGCGATGATGTTTGCAGAGGATCTGAAAAAAACGCAGCCGGACGTTTACGTGGAAAGAGTTAAAATACGAAAGCAGGGCGTCTGGTACAGGATATTAACGGGACAATTTGCGAGTATTGAAGATGCCTCTAATTATATGAAGGAAAAGAAAATCTTAGAAACGCATCCAGGGAGTTTCGTCCAGTTGAAATCTGAAGGACGATCATCAAGCATTACGAAAGGAGCTTCCTCGGATCAGAATGGCCAATCAACGGCAGTTATACCTGTCGAAGAGAAAAAATTTAATGGTCAAACTAAAGAGCTGCTTACAGTTACTCCGCCAAGGGTTACAAAAAATGGTAAGTATGCCATCCAGATAAAAGCTTATCCTGGAGTAGAAGAGAAAGATGCGATGATGTTTGCAGAGGATCTGAAAAAAACGCAGCCGGACGTTTACGTGGAAAGAGTTAAAATACGAAAGCGTGGTGTCTGGTATAGGATATTGACGGGACAATTTGCGAGTATTGAAGATGCCTCTAATTATATGAAGGAAAAGAAAATCTTAGAAACGCATCCAGGGAGTTTCGTCCAGCTGAAATCTGAAGGACGATCATCAAAGCCTAAACCGGAATAAGACAGGTGTGAGCAAAACCTGGAAACCTGTATGCCATTTGACGGTAATGGTAAATTGTAAATGAACCGATCAAGTTATGAGACCTTCAATAATATACTCCTGATGTCATTGCGAGGAACGTAGCGACGTGGCAATCTTATTTTTAGTTTGTAAGATTTCTCCTGGAGTTTACCCTAAGTAAACCGATGGGGTCTAAATGACAAGGTGAGAGTTTTTCAAAGGTCTAGGTGAGAGAGCGAAACGATAGGTGATGATTTAAGGAATATGGAGCTGGTAGAAGCCATCAAGGATGAAGATGTGGATATTTCTCTGATGCAAGAGGTCCCGTTCTCATTCTCCAGGAACAATCTTATCCTTCCGCTGAAGAAGCTAGGGGGTTATCTTATAGCAGCCGTTGCGGATGACAAGGGAATCTTCGCCGTTTCTGAACTTGCGAAGAAATATGACCTGAAACCGCGTCCCCTGAAAGCGGAAAAGGGGATTCTTGTCGATGCAATAAGCCGTTTTTACGGTCAGATAGGCACTGCCGCGGAAGTTATGGACAACATATCAGGTGATGATCTCTCAGCCGTTGCTACTGAATTTGAAAAACCAAGGGATCTTCTAGAACTGATTGAAGATGCACCGATCATACGGCTTCTCAACGCCCTTTTCCAGCAGGCCGCCAAGGATAGGGCCAGCGATATTCACATTGAGCCTTATGAAAAGGATCTGGAGGTTCGCATGCGGGTTGATGGTATCCTGCACAAGGTCTTGAGCCCTCCGAAGATAATTCAGGATGCTCTGATAAGCAGGGTAAAGATCATGGCCAGTCTGGATATTGCTGAGAAGAGACTTCCCCAGGATGGCCGTATACGGCTTCTCATCGGGGGGCAGGATATCGACCTCAGAGTATCAACCATTCCAACCGTTTTCGGCGAACGGGCCGTCCTTAGGTTATTGCATAGAAAGCAGGGCCTGATAAGTCTTTCTGAAATGGGATTTGATGAAAGCAGCAGGGCGTCCTTTGAGGGTCTTTTGGCGAGGACGAGCGGCATTATTCTCGTCACAGGTCCCACAGGGAGTGGAAAGACAACGACCCTCTACGCGGCACTGAACCGGATTTACACAGAGGAGAAAAACATCGTCACCATAGAAGACCCCGTCGAATACCAACTGAAGGGCATAGGGCAGATACATGTCAATCCCAAGATTGGTCTTTCCTTCGCATCCGGACTGCGCTCGATTTTGAGGCAGGATCCGGATATCATCATGGTAGGTGAAATAAGGGATTATGAAACAGCAGAGATTGCCATTCAGGCCTCTTTGACAGGTCATCTTGTCCTGAGTACTTTACACACCATTGATGCGTCTTCTGCCGTGATACGGCTGGTCGATATGGGCGTGGAGCCCTTCCTGGTCGCATCATCCCTCTCTGCCGTCCTTGCACAGAGGCTTGTCAGAACCCTCTGCCCGGACTGCAAGGAGGAATACACGGCAACAGGCGCAGAGTTGGTTTATTTTTCTGCCGGCGTGTCAACATTATACAGGGGAAAAGGATGTCAGAATTGCAGGGAAAGTGGATATTTAGGAAGGACGGGGATATATGAACTTCTGATTGTTGATGCTGATATCAGACAGATGATATCGGATAGAGTCAGTGCACAAGATATAAAAAATAATGCTGTCGAAAAGGGCATGAAAACCCTCTTCACAGATGGTCTCGATAAGGTCATACGCGGAGTTACGACCCTTCAGGAAGTTTTGCGAGTGACGCAGAAGGATTATGCCGATATTTCAGTATAAAGGTTATGCCGCAGATGGTACAGAGGTACGAGGCTCCATCGAGGCTCCGGGGCTGCGTGACGCGATCTCTCAGGTTAAGGCAAAAAAAGTCCTACCCACGGACGTTGTTGAATCTGCCAGGAAGAGAAAAAAGGGGATATTCCGGGGAAGAGATGAAACATTTCTGCCAAACATGACCCGGCAGCTTTCCATCCTCATTTCCTCCGGCGTACCTTTAATGGAAGCTCTGCAGAGCCTTTCCGATGAGTATCAGGGATATTACAGGGAGATTTTGATTGCAATAAAAGAACAGCTCTCCGGTGGTGCAAGTTTCTACAAGGCATTGCAGGAGTATAGCCATATTTTTTCCGGCTATTACATTCATATGATACAGGCTGGTGAGGCAAGCGGGGCGCTGGATAAAGTCCTTGTCAAGCTTGCCGATTTCCTTGAACATCAGAGTGTTGTGAGATCAAAGATTCGATCATCCATGATTTACCCCATACTGATGGCGGGGGTAAGTCTAGTAGTCCTCTCATTTCTCTTTACTTTTGTCATACCTAAACTTGTCAGGATATTTGCTGATACGAAAAGTACACTCCCACTTATAACAATAATCCTCATATCAATAAGCAATGCCTTTGCGAAATACTGGTGGGCCATCATCGGCATTTTGGTTGTCATCGTCATGTCCGTGAGGAAGTACATCAGTACAAACAAGGAAAAGGTTGACAGGCTTATCCTCCGGCTGCCGGGTGGCATTGTTCAGAGTCTTTATTATGCAAGATTTGCACGATCCATGGAGGTTCTCATCGGTGGAGGGCTACCGGTGTTAGCAGCACTCAAGCTGTCAGCATCAGCTATAGGGAACAGGGCGCTGGAGGCTAACATTTTTCATGCGGGAGAGAAGGTTGCAGAGGGGCAAACTATTGCGTCATCACTGAAGGGTTTTCCATCCGTGTTTGTACAGCTTGTAGCTACGGGTGAAAAGACAGGGAAACTGGCTGAAACACTGAAAAAGGCAGCTTCATCCTATGAAGAAGAGTTCATCAGGAAGGTTGACAGGACTGTCTCAATCTTTGAGCCGGTTATGATAATATTTATGGCCCTTATAGTTTGCTTTATTGTACTGGCAGTATTGCTGCCTATCTTCCAATTGAATCAGTTGGTGAAGTAAGGGGGCTTTCTCAATTTGTCATTTCGATCGAAGGGAGAAATCTTATATGGTTCTATGTAAAACATATTATGTTTATTTACTGACCAACTGGAATCATAGAGTCATGTATGTTGGCGTTACCAATGATCTTAAACGGCGTCTTTATGAACACAAGAATAAGCTGGTAGAAGGCTTTTCTGAAAGATATAATCTAAACAAGTTAGTCTATTTTGAAGAAACACAAGATGTACATACTGCTATTACCAGAGAAAAAGAAATAAAAACATGGCGAAGAGAAAAGAAGAATCAGCTTGTAAACCAGATTAATCAAGAATGGCAGGACTTAAGTGAGACGTTATAAGATTTCTCCCTTTGGTCGAAATGACACAAAGTGAAGGTCGAAATGACAATTTACAGCCAAATATAATAAAGAAAGGCATTTATATCTAACTTCTTAGCCCCAAGGAACAGTAACAGGAGAAGAATACATGAAACTTGCGCATTATAACCAGAAAGGTTTCACGCTGCTTGAAATCATCGTCGTGGTTTTTATCCTGAGCATATTAGTTGCTCTGGTAGCGCCAAGGATTATCGGGCGTACGGATGATGCCCGTATTACAGATGCCAAGCTGCAGATAAAAAATTTCGAGATGGCGTTGAAATTATTCAAGCTCGATAATGGCTTTTATCCAGATACCCAGCAGGGCTTAGAGGCCCTGATAGAGAAACCGACTGTGGGACGAATACCTCCCAAATACCGCGACGGCGGCTATTTAGAGCAGAAGAAGATCCCGTTGGACCCGTGGGGCAGTCCCTATATATATTTGTGTCCCGGGCTACATGGGGATTTCGATATTATCAGTTATGGAGCCGATGGCAAAGAGGGCGGAGAGGGCAAGGATGCCGACATTAAAAATTGGGATATGCAATAATCGAGGGTTTACTCTCTTAGAACTTGTAGTCATTATTTTTATTCTCTCTCTTGTTCTTGCCATTTCTTTCCCATCTTTTTCCCTCCAGAAAGATGGGAAGCTTAAGTCTGAAGCAGGTCATATTGCGTCGATCCTGAGATATCTCAATGACAGCGCCATATCCACAAAAGAAACCTATGCCGTAAGCATAAATTTTAAAGAAAAGACATTGCGCTACAAAGGACCTGAGGGCGAAAAAGTGGAAAGGATTGATACTCTATCCCGTATTACAATGCAATCAAAGGGAAATGTCTCCGATGGAGAGGTAACGGTTTTTTTGAGTCCAGCGGGGGCGGGAGAAAATTTCTCGATTCATTTAACTGGTATTGAATCGTCAATGGCAGTTGTCTTCAATGCCCTGAGCGGTAGAGTGAAGGTAGTGGAAAATGAGGGGATTTAGGATCTTCCCAATTTCATTGCGAGGAGCTTCTGCATCTCGTCAATCTTTTATTAAAAGGCAGAAGAGGGGTTTTACTCTTATTGAAGTGATGATCAGCCTTGCGATCGTTGGAGGACTGCTGATTACCCTGATATACACTCTGAGCTATAACCTGGGGATTACTGACAGGCAGTTTACTGTAACAAACATTACAAATCTTGCAAAGGAAAAGATCGAGGAATTAGAGGTAAATCCACAGGAGATCAAGGGTCGTTTTCCGGAGCCCTATGATATGCTGAATTATGAAACGAAGGTCAAGGATTCAGCCTTTAAAGGGATGTCGGAAATCGCAGTCGTAGTTGGGGATGGAAAGGAAAGCATAACTTTGTCGGAACTGATTCGGAAACAAAGATGATAGCTTTAAAATATCGTAAAAAAAAGGGATGGATACAAGGAAGAGATAAAGGCTTCACCCTGATAGAGGTCCTTATTTCCATTGCGGTCATGGCGATGGTACTTATTGCGCTTTATAGTACTTTTGCCCTAGCCAACAGAGCATTGTTCAATGTGGATCAATCTCTCGTAAAACTCCAGGAGGCACGTGCCTTTGTTGACACTTTAAAAAGGGAGATTGAATCTGCTTTTTATTCAAAGGATATTTCCTATTGTGTCTTCAAAATGGATGACAGGGATTTTTATGGACGGCAGACATCTTCTCTCACCGTAACTTCGTCATCCCCTTTAATAAAAGGACTTGCGAATATCAACTATACCGTTGAGGAAAGAAAAGGCATTCTGGTGATTACGAAGAGTATGGTATCAGCATTATCTCAGGCAACAGAAAACAGCAGGATGGATCTTTTAGAAGATATAGAATCCTTTACACTGCAAGCGAATTACCAGAATGCATGGGTAAAAACATGGGACAGCTCGCTCACCAAGATTACGCCCGATGAGGTGAAGATAATATTGACCATACGTATGAAAAACAGAGAGGGAGAAGACAAGAATGCATTACCTTTTTCTATTTTTGAAACGGCCAGAGTGAGGATTGGAACAGCCATATGAACAGGTCTCAGAAGGGTATGGCACTTGTAATCGTACTGTTGATCATGGCAATAATGACGGCCATGGTGGTGGAGTTTGCCAGTGCGACTTATACGGCAAATGCCTCCCTATACAACTGGAAAGAAGCCCAGAACCTTTCCCTCGCTGCCAGGTCAGGAATTAATCTTGCTTCAAAAGTGGCATCAGATAATTATGAACGCTACTCATACACATACCCCGGGACTGTTGTGGTGCCCGTTCCCAATGTGTTGGAGAATTTTGAAGGAAAAGTGGTGGTTAAGGTAGAAGATGAAAATGCAAAATTCAACCTTAACTCAATAATTTTGCCCAATGGCACTTTGAACAAGACGGCCTACGAATCCTTCAAAAAACTGCTTGTATACCTGGAACTTGATGAACAAATTGCGGACAAGATTGCCGACTGGATAAACCGCAATAGAAAGACGGGACTCGGCATTTTGGAAGTAAGCGCAAAGAATGCCTATATGAACAGTGTGGATGAACTTTGGTTAATCGCGGATTCCAAGGCGTGTGAGAAGATGGTCCCTCTTGTAACGGTTTACGGTATTGGTGCGGTATATGCGAACATCATCAACATCAATACTGCTTCTGTCCCTGTGTTAATGGCTTTGGATGACACGATGACCAGTGCGCTCGCCGAAAGGATCGTTAATTATAGATCTATCGAGCCTTTTAGGACGACCAGTGACATAGTAAAAGTGGCAGGTTTCGAAGGCCCATTAGGGCAGTCCCTTATAGGTAAGATTGCGGTAAAGGCTTCAAACTTTCGTATCACCTCTGAGGCATCACAAGACCGGTTAAAGCGGATTATCGAATGTGTCGTAGAAAATAGCGGGGGAGGCTTCACGGTCAGGTACTGGCAGGAGACGTAATGAAAAAAGTAGGTGTCATTGATATCCATCCGAATAGCCCCATGTGCGGGCCGCATCCTTCGTCGCAAGAGACTAACCAGTATGGGGACGATCAATCCCTTATCCATCTCTTTAACATCACCAGAGATGGATATACCTACGAAACAACCCTGGACTATGTGTCGCAGAAGGATTGGATGGGTATAGATGAGTTTTATATAAGTTTACCCGCCGCCATCTTAGACTTCAGAATCTTGAATTTCCCATTCTCCGATAAGGAAAAAATAACGAAGGCCATCCCTCTTGAACTGGATAATTACATCATGGGCGGCTCTGAAGAGATTGTTTTTGACAGTATCAATCTGGGTGGTGATGACACATCTGTAGAAGTTCTTGTGGCTTACGCCAGGAAAGAGGTCCTTAATCATATTCTTACGCAACTTGCTCGTAAAAACATTGACCCGCGGGTCATCACATCCATCGACCTCCAGACCGTCGTCAAAACCGGGGAGGGACCAGACCAGGAGGGATTTCGGGGATCAATTGCCGAACATCTAATCGGTCTTCAAAAATGGGATCAAAACCAGCGTATCATTGCAGCAGAGCAAGAACTCACTAAACCTACTATCAATCTCAGGATCGGGCAATTTGCCTACAGGAAGGATGCCGAAAAAACTGGAAAAGCTTTGAGGATAACGTCTATCCTTGCTTCCCTGTTGGCGCTTGTCGTACATGCTGAGTATAATGTTCCAGGCAATCATGATAAAAAAAGAGCTCGCCACAATAACAAGTGATATGCGTGGTTCGTATAGCAGCCTTTTCCCCAGCGATAAGAAGACTATCGATGTATTGAACCAGTTGAAATCTCATATCAGGGAAATTGAAGAAAAGAATGACACGCTGACGGGTATTGCCACTCTTCAGTTTCTAATGGATTTATCAAAGAGAAGGGAATCGTACATTGTCTATACTGATATTCAAATTGAAAAGAATCTGATTAAAATGAAGGCGGAGACCAGTTCCATGGATGATCTTTCAAAGATTAAAATGAAGCTTTCTGAATTTCTGCCGGACGTATCTATTTCTGATGTTAAGACGACGGCACATGGGAAGATTCTTTTTACCGTCGTTGCCAAGGGACAATCATCATGAAATTCGATTCTCTTTTTACCTTAATCCGCGATTATTGGCAAGACCGGGCATCCCGCAAAAAGATGGTTATTGTGGCGGTGCTGATCGGGCTCTATATACTGATCATCCCCAATCTGCTTTGGGAGCGGGCAGCAGAAAAAGAACTATCAGAATTGACGGCGAAGTATCACGAATTTTCCACCTTAACCGATAAATACAGATCGCTGAGGGCGAGTGTCAATGCTATAGAACAGAAAAAAACTCTCACAAAAACAAACAGCATAACTCAGGCAATGGGAGATATTTCTCTTTCGCTCGGGATCAAAGATAAAATGAAATCCATTAAATTGACAGGAACGAAGAAGGTAATGGATCAGATGAGTGAAGAGTCAGCGGAGATACAGATGGAAAAGCTGAATATGACCGAATTGGTTCACCTGTTTTATAAGATTGAAAATGCTCCCATGATTTTAGCCGTAAAAAGAGTGGCTATAAAGAAGTCCTTCGAAAATCCGGAACTGCTTGACGTCACAATGGCAGTATCACTCTTCGGCAGTCCCTAGGTTCCCCGGTCATAGTTTCCACCTTTTTCAAAAAGGGGGCATCTTCTCTTCTATTCCCCCTTCTTAAAAGCAAACCCTTTAGTTCCCCTCTTTGCGAAAGAGGGGAATAAGGAGGAAATTCTAAGAGCATCGGACGGTGTTTAGTATAATCAATCCGTAGGACAGGCATCTCGCCTGTCCTATATAATTCAAGGGGGTCTTATATCAAAAGAATTGCTGTTACACTGATTGTTTTCTTCCTCTTTATTTGGGTTGTATGGCTCGTCATCCCGGAATCTATGATCACCGGCTATATTAAGGAATCATTGGAAGGCCGTGACATTGAAATCAAGCTGATAGGTTTCAAAAAGGGCATTTTTTACACTTTAAGAGCTGAACAGGGGCTTATATTATATTCGGGTGCAGATATAACTTCTTCATCAGCAAGCCAGGAAATTAAACCCATTATTGTAATTCAAGATATAAACGTAACACCGGATTTACATTCCCTCCTTGAGCTAACCCCCCGATTAAATTTTAGTGGTCAGATAAATCATGGCACGGTTAACGGTACTATTACCGAAGAACAGTGGGGAATGGACTCTGCAGATCGTTGGAGAAAATATTCAGATAAATGGTCTGCCTATCATCGAAAAAATAGGTGTGTATGGTGACGGCAACCTCATGTTCAATTTTCAGAGAAAGCATCGGAAGGGAGAAATTACTTTTTCCATTGACAATGCGATGCTGAAAGGGGCGCTCACAGGGATCAGCGCTTTACCATTGCACTTATTTAGGAATGTGAAAGGATTGCTTACTATTGGGGATGCTTCAATTGCCGTTAATTCTCTTACTATGGAAGGCAAGGGCATATATGTCAGAATAAAAGGCATTATTAAGGAAAGCAATTTTGATGGGAACATCGAGATAATGATGGATTCGTCTTTCGATCTGTATCCAACTCTCAAATCGTTATTGGCACGATATAAGGTATCGGAAGGATTTTATGTCATTCCGTATGTTCATAAAATTTAGCTGCCGGTGGTTCCGTGACAGAAGCATCACATTCTATGGGGTCATTTTTATTGCCATCTGTGTGGGAATGCTCATAACGGGGCTCTGGCCTTTCAACTTCAGGCCGGTAAACAAGGTCGCCTGGCTTGGTGATAGGAATGGTGTAAATTTTTACGGTTATGCGACTATTATAGGTTCTAATGCTTGGAAGAAAGATCAGGAGTCTCTTTTTCCGGACAAGGCAATCAGTCTGGAACTCTGGCTTCATCCCCTGACGGAGACAAGCGGCCTGCCCCGTATCCTTACGCTTTATGATGAAAAAACACCGTATATCTTCTTTCTAGGTCAATGGAAATCCCATCTGGTTATCAGGAACAGAACAGATGATCCAGCCGCCCGCAAGCCAGGCAAACCATACCAGGAAATGGGCCTCTCTAATGCTCTTCTGAAAGATCGTGATGCCTTCATCACAATAACATCGGGAAAAGAAGGATCAGTCATATATATAAACGGAAAGCTCGCCAGATCTTATCCCCGTCATCAATTGCTTTCTGGATATAATGGAGAACCTGTCCGCCTTGTTTTGGGCAATTTAACTACCGGTGAAAGCTACTGGACTGGCTATATATCAGGTCTCGCCATTTACAATCGGGTGTTAACAGCTAAACAGGTCTTCAGTAGTTATCAGGAGTGGGTTCAAAAGGGTGCCCCTTCTGTCGAAGGGAACAGCTGCATTGCCTTGTACTTATTTGACGAAAGAAAGGGAACAATTGTTCATGATCATGTGAACTCCGACAACCAGCTTGCGATTCCGGAAATATTCAAGCCTGTTAAGTTGACCGTGCTAAATATCCCCTGGCGGCATGATGATTTTCAGTGGAATAGGTCGTTTTTTATGGATGTGGCGATTAATGTTATTGGATTTATACCATTCGGTTTCTTCTGCGCCGGTTTGCTGGTTAAGATCTCGTAGGTTCAAGATATCTGCCAATTATATGATAACAGTCCTTTTAGGCTTCGGATTAAGCCTTGCCATTGAACTTATGCAGGTGTATCTCCCTACACGGGACTCTTCCCTGACAGACGTGATATGCAATGTTCTAGGAACCATAATGGGCCTGATTCTTTACCAAACAACAGTTTTTTCCTCTTTCAGAAACTGTTAATGAATAAAAGAAGAAATAATCTTATATTTGACTTAAAATTTTGGTCATTATATAAATAAAAAAACAGGCATCTCGCCTGTTACGACAACTCCTTGCGACTCCCTCTTTTGCAAAGGGGGATATAGGGGGATTTTTCAAGGCGGAGAATAAAAAGGAAACCAAATGGCTAATTACAAAAAACAGAAGAAGCGGGTGTTAGTTGTTGATGACGAGGAGAACATACGGCAAATTCTTAAGGAGTATCTTAATGAGTTTGGCTATGATGTAGTATGCGCTGTAAATGGTCAGGAGGCCTTGCAAATATACAAGAACGGGCGCTTCGATGTCATACTGTCGGATCTCGTTATGAGACCGGTGGACGGATTAGAGCTGCTCGGTGAAATCAAGAAGGTGGATCCGGATGCAATATTTATCATGATTACCGGCTATCCATCCATTGAATCCGCTTTAGAGGCTATAAAGAAAGGGGCCAGGGATTACATTACCAAGCCCTTCAACATTGATGAGATCAGGTTGAAAATGGAAAGGGTCCTTCTTGAACAGAGCTTGCAGGGGAGACTGAAAAATATTCAGGGAGTCGTCTGGGCTCTTATCATATCCATTCCCGTATGGCTCATCCTCGGCATCATCCTGGCAAGGTTGCTAAGGTAGCAAGGGTGGCAGGACGGGTATTCGATAACCTGTCATTCCAGGAGACGTGAATCCAGTCTATCTCCTTGAGCGTTGAACATCATCTTTGATGCGCTTTACATGCCCACGACCCAATCCTTTCACCTCACAGCCGAGTTCAAAAAAGCGCCTTATCTTCGCATCATCTAAAATTCCAAAGCAATCTACCACAGCCGCAGGCCGCCCTGTCAGTTCGACAATATGGTCCGGGGTTAAACGCAGATAAGCCTCATGCCGCACCGCCAGAACTACGGCGTCTGCCTTGTGGAGAGTCTTCGCGATATCCGCATCAATCCGTAACTCGGCAAGCCTCTCCTGATTGCGGAAAAACCGTGCCTTGGAATGACCTGGTGCCGGATAGCTTTCCTGTTTTTCAAACTCCCACCAGTGTTTTACATAAGGATCGTGAACCGCAACGTCAGCCCCCATCTCTGAAAGCTTGCGTACCAGGATCTCCGAGCCACTGTAGCGGGTATCCCCCACATCTTCCCGGTAAGACGCCCCCAGAACGGCAATTTTGCAGGCGGCAACGATCTTCCCCATATTCCGTAAAGCATCACGCACAAGTTGCACGGCATGGAGAGGACGGGTGTCATTAATATTGATGGCTGCCGGGGTTATTTTAAAGATATCATCTTCAAATCCCATAAGGGTATGGTAGGCCCATACGCCAAGCCCGCCGTCTTTCGGAAGACAGTAGCCACCTATACCAGGGCCCGGAAAGATGATGTTGGAATGGGTGGGGCGTACGCGGATAGCCTCCAGTACTTTAATCAGATCTACTCCATTCCTCTCTGCGAAAATACTCCACTCATGCAGATAAGCCAGGATCGTGGCACGATAGGAATTTTCCACGATCTTGCAAGTCTCACTCTCGATGGGGCGATCGAGAACCGTAAGGGGATATTTCTCAACATTGATAACATCGGAAAGAAATGCCGTGACGCGTTTCCGCGCTTCTTCATTGATGCCGCTGCAGACCCTCCAGAAATCGCGGATTGAAGAAACATACTGGCGTCCCGGCATAACCCTCTCAAAGGAGTGGGCCAGAAGCGGGTCCTTATCAGCGATGCCCCGTTTCTCAAAGGCCTTCTTGATGATTGGATACGCGATATATTCCGTTGTCCCCGGCGGAACTGTTGTTTCAATGAGGATCAGGCAATCCGGCCTTATCCTTTCGCCGATGATTTTGAGGCTGTCCTCAAGGGCGGCAATATCCGCCTCCCCACATCGCATATCGCCTAAGGTTTCCTTATTATAATCGCACTGGACATCCACGACAACAACATCCGCAAGGGAAAGGGCGTCAAAGGTATAAGTTGCCATCAAAGTTTTCTTCTCATTCACACAGCGATGGATTAAGGGAGCAACCTCCGGATCTTCCGATTCGACGGGTGCGATTCCCCGGTTGATATAAGGTGTTTTCCAGTAGGAGCGTGTTGAGGGACGCTGCATCCCGATAACAAACTTTGCCGGTTTTCCCGTAGACCGATCAACAGTGTCTGCGACAACTCCCGCCATAACAGCACCGACGAATCCCAATCCCATGACAACAACGATTTCACGACCCATGTCTTTCTGCATGCTGACGATTTTTTGCAGCCTCTCAAATTCTAACTCATAGTCACGCTGCTGGGGGAGGGGAAATGATTCACCATTTGGTGATATGGAAACTAACTGTTCATGTTTGTTCATTACATAATTCCTTTCATTTTTCATAATCAGATAGTTCTTACAATCTGTACTTAATGTCATTATTAGATGCGAAGCGACGTGGTAATAATATAGATTATCAAGACCTCTTTTATTCTTTCGGGATCCCAAACTTTTCCATCAAATCATAAAGGGTAGGGCGGCTTACTTCAAGATCAATAGCAGCTTTCGTCACATTTCCCTGATTACGAGCCAGGGCCTTAAGGATCAGTTCCTTTTCCAGGGCATCGCGGGCTTCCTTAAGCCCCATTCTTTCATACTCCGGCTGGATAGCTTCGAGCTCTAAATCTGCCGAGGTAATTTTCCTGCCCTCAGCCATAATCACAGCACGCTTTATGCGGTTCTCCAGTTCCCGGACATTTCCCGGCCAGGCATACTGTTCGATGGCATTGATAGCCTGGTTTGTGAAACCCTTGACTTTCTTTCTGTTTTCATCTGCATAACGTTCCAGGAAAGATTTAGCCAGAAGAATAACATCCCCCTCTCTTTCTCTGAGGGGAGGAAGTGATATCAATATGACCCCTAAGCGAAAGTAGAGATCCTCACGAAAACTTCCATCCTTCATGGCTTCTTTCAGATCACGGTTGGTCGCTGCAATAACACGGGCATCCACCTCGATCTGTTCCCTGCCGCCGACCCGTTCGACAACCTTTTCCTGCAGGAAACGGAGAATCTTTACCTGGAGGGAGAGAGGGAGTTCGCCGATTTCATCCAGGAAGAGGGTACCACCCTCGGTCATTTCGATGCGCCCTTTGCGCTGGATATGTGCCCCGGTAAAGGCACCCTTCTCATGACCGAAAAGCTCGCTTTCCAGGAGATTTTCCGGAATGGCGCCGCAGTTGATCACGATGAAAGGTTTATCTTGACGGATGCTCAGCCGGTGAATGGCACGGGCAACGAGTTCCTTGCCGGTGCCGCTTTCTCCCATGATCAAAACGGGGGCATCCGTGGTTGATATCTTTCGGATGACGGAAAAGACATCCTGCATCTTTCCGCATATTCCCAGCATGCTCTTCGAAGGTGTCTCTGCTTAATCGTTGCTGCAACGCCCGTTGCTCACGTTCAAGCTGTGAGACATGAAATGCGCGGCGAAGCACGACCTTGAGTTCATCCACCTGTATCGGTTTATAAAAGAAGTCGTATGCTCCTTGAGCTATTGCCTGAAGGGCATTCTCTTTTTCTCCTCTGCCGGTAATGATAATAACTTTGGTTGTATTATCTTTATTCAAAATATCGGCGAGAGTATTGAAGCCCTCCTCAACACCGGCAGGCTGGGGCGGCAAGCCGAGATCAAGGGTGACAACGAGAGGTGCCTCTCTCCTGAAAATACTCACAGCACTTTCCCTGTCTCCAGCTATGATGATGTTATAATCCTGTGAGAGTGCCCACTTCATCTGTGTGCTCAACTCTTCATCATCTTCAATAATCAAAAGTTTTGGTTTCTTCATGACATTTCTGTCCAGTGATCAGGAGTCAAGTGAAAATGAAATATAATTTTCTTATCTTTTATCATATGTTCTTAAATCTTGACACTTATTTATAGGCAATAACCGCTAAATGCTGACCATTTTGTCTTCTCGCTCTCAACCTGTAGTTCGTCGATTCAAATAGTCTTGCGGCGAAGTAGGCCGATCCACGTTCCTTATTTATCAAATTCATCGCAATGCGTGGGCACTAATCGTTGGTTATATAACATAGGCAGCCTTAGAAAACTATTATTCATGTTATTGAAAGGGGCCTTATGCCGAGGCAATTTCATCCATCTGTCACTTTGGACGAATGTGACAATTAATAATTTTTTCCCGGAATTTGCCCTCAGTGAATACGGTCGAAGTGACGATATGGAAATTTTTCAAACTTCTCGAGGATTAATAAAACACACAAAATGAATCTATATGTACTCCATTGAAATTAATGCGTAGCAAGCATGAACAGTTGCTCAAGTAAATTTCTTGCCGAAGCATAATTTTAATTCGCCAGACTTTTGATAGAACTGGAGGAAATATCATTCATATAATTATTGTAGCATTATATATACTTGCCGCAATTCAACTTTTCCCAGTGTATGATAATCTATTCACTATTCTGGACAAACGAGCACTTTTGCAGGGCGATAAATACTAATAATCTATTTTATATCAAAGACTTACACTTCTTAAGATTCTTCCTGGTATATCTCTTGCTCTATCTTGTGCAGTTTAACTATTGGCTTATATTGAAGACTGTAACATCCTAATGTTTAAGTGTAATTTCTCATCACGATATTTTTTGTCTCCGCATTAGAAAAGTAGTTATGGTGTGCATAATTATATATCTAATGTTGATTCTATTCTTCTGGTCCCTATGTGCAATAAAATTGAGATCGAAAGGAGCGAAAGTGGGTCAAAAAAAAATGGAACTAAACTTGCGAGCACAGTGGCCACGTGAATAACATCGTCTGTTGGAGCGATTTGAAAAGATTACTCTAGGTGACAGTTGTCACAGAATTATTTTCTTCACATGACGATAATATCACCAAAAGTCATCGGGGTTTATACCAAGAATCTCATCACCGGGAACCACAGGAGGTATTATCAATGACGGTAATCTCATTAATCGAAGAATAGAATGATCATGCGATCTGAAATAGTTGCCTCGGGAAAAGGGCGATATGATAAAAATAAGAAGGGGACAATCACTGTATCAGTTCAGGAAGTTATTGACACTTGTTATTTGCTTGGTCAGCTTTGTATTTAGTTCAGATGGAAATGCAGACACGTATACAGTTGCTCCAGTTGCAGTTATGCGATGTAAGTCGGCGGTGAAGTACGGCTACGGCATGGAGATATCGTTGCCGTTCCGGCATGTAGCAACTACATCATGGTCAGGCACATTGACTGTTAATAAAACGATTACTCTCCAGGGGCGGGATAGTTCACGACCAACATTTCCGTCGGAGCATATCAATTGACTATGCGTTATCAAGTATCATTGGATTCCAATTTACAGGCACTAATTTCAGGTATTGTACATTCACTTCACAGGATGGTGTAATGGTTGGAGAATAGATTATAATACAATTAATTGGGGGAATAACTTTGGTATAATGGTCATTTAGGGAATTTAAATTCATCAGCAGTTCAATTCAACGCTCCT
Source organism: uncultured delta proteobacterium (assembly GCA_963695875.1). Lineage (GTDB taxonomy): Bacteria > Desulfobacterota > Syntrophia > Syntrophales > UBA2185 > DATKLL01. The sequence goes on from CAVOID010000001.1 coordinate 54,595, forward strand.
GATACAGGGGCATTTATTGATAGCAAATGCTATATAACAGGATGGACAATAACCTGTCATTATAAGAGCTGGTCGTCAGGCAACTGAAGTGAATATGTCATCATATGGTGGGGACGCTTTATGGGATGGCTCGATGGAAAGTGCCTTGTACGTGGGGAACTGAAAACGCTGTTTTAGTCGAAAATAACACGTTTACCGGTTCCACTTCATGCGGAACTGGTTGCATTTCGTCTCACGATTCGAACTCGGATCGAGAGTCGTCGTCCGATCAATTCTATACAAAACAGATCGCCATATCATCATGCAGGTACAAAGGGCTGAGAATCGTGGTATTTCAGGATTTGAGGTTTATAGTAATGCACTTTACTGATTATAGTGGGGGCTCATGCTACGATACTGGCTTTATTTACGTTCCGGTGGAGGAGCTGATTGTTTAACAATACTGCTAGCAACTTCACCAATTATGATCCTTTTCGAAATTAGACGAGCTGTAGGTATGGAGATGGTGGAATTGCATGCCAGGCTACAATTCAGGGATGGAAATGGGCTGTATGCATGGTTTCCTTGTGAGACCAGATTGGGCGTCGAAGAGATACTGTTAAAGGACTAATGGTTAAGCTACATATTTTCACCCATGCACATCTGGATAAGAAGTCAGGTTCTACAGAAAAAGTCGGTCAGATTACGACCTGGGGATGTTGATGTCAGGAAATCCCTGAACACCTGGTTGCGAAGAGGGATTATCATAATGGAGGAGCAGGAACAGTTCAACAAACATTTACAGTGGTGGTACTGGAATAATAGGGTACGGGAATTAACGAAATGTTTATGGTAGCGGGACTCACGGATGCGAGTGAATCCGGCGGCGGGGTAGCTTATTGGGCAACCGGATACTAAGACGCTTTACTGATGTAGCGCAACCAATACCTGGACGACCCATTATCAGCCCTATACGTTCCCCATCCGTTGCAGGGAGGGTCAGGCGGTGGTGGTGGAGTCAGACCCCCAACTCACCGTCACCGAATCAGGCACAGGAACGGGAACTGTCACCAGCTCACCATCGGGAATCAACTGTGGATCGACTTGCTCGGCGGGTTACGACAGTGGCACAGTAGTCACCCTGACCGCTTCGCCTTCCGGCGGCTCCACTTTTACCGGCTGGGGAGGAGCGTGTGCAGGTACGGGGGTATGCGTTGTGACTATGGACGCAGCTAAATCTGTTACAGCAACATTCACAGCACCACCTCCACCGAGTAATTATAATTTGGCCATTATAAAATCCGGAGCAGGTACGGGAACTGTCTCCAGCTCACCGTCGGGAATCAACTGTGGATCGACTTGTTCTGCTACTTACACTGATGGCACAACGGTCACCCTGACCGCTGCACCTGCTTCAGGCGGCTCCTTCACTGGATGGTCTGGAGCAGGATGTTCAGGCACGGGGACATGCGTTGTGACCATGAACGCAGCTAATACTGTTACGGCAACGTTTGCAGCACCACCTCCACCTGTTAATTATAGTTTGGTCATTTCAAAATCCGGCACGGGGACAGGAACTGTTTCCAGTTTGCCATCGGGAATTAACTGCGGGTCGACTTGCTCTGCTACATACACTAGTGGCACGGTGGTCACCCTGACCGCTTCACCTGATACAAGTAACTCCTTTGCAGGCTGGTCCGGAGGAGGATGCGCGGGCATGGGGTCATGCGCTGTAACTATGAATGCAGCGAAGACTGTTACAGCAACGTTCACAGCACCACCTCCACCGAGTAATTATACGTTGACTACTCTAAAATCCGGCGCAGGGACGGGATACGTTACCAGTTCGCCATCGGGAATCAGCTGTGGATCGACTTGCTCGCAGGATTACACCAGTGGCACAGTGGTCACCCTGACTGCTACCCCTGATTCAGGTAAGACATTTGCAGGCTGGTCCGGGTCGGGATGTTCAGGCACGGGATCATGCGCTGTGACCATGAGTGCAGCTAAGACTGTTACAGCAAATTTCGGAACACCTGCTGCACCTCATCACTGGCGTTTGTTCATCCTGAAATCTCATAGGGTGGGTGCCGTCGCTGGGAATGGAACCGTCTGCAAGCTCACCGGCTGGAATTGATTGCGGGACGACTTGCGAGGCAGATTACACTGATAGCACAGAGATCACTCTGACCGCTACCCCTGATCCAGGTAACTCCTTCACAGGCTGGTCTGGAGGGGGATGCTCAGGCACCGGGGCATGCGTTGTAAGCGCGAATAACGATACATCTGTTACGGCGACATTCACATCAAATTCTTCTTCTGCTTCTGGAGATAGTGGTGGCGGTGGAGGCGGCTGTTTCATAGCCACAGCGGCTTACGGATCATACCTTGACCCTCATGTATATGTACTCAGAAATTTCAGAGACAGATACTTATTGACGAATTCCTTAGGTCAGGCATTTGTAGACAGCTATTACAGATACTCCCCACCAGTGGCAGATTTCATAAGCAAGCATGAAACTTTAAAGATTGCTGCAAGGTGGGCTCTTACACCGGTTGTTGGTGGTGTTGAGCATCCATATACAGCGGCATCAATACTTCTAATGATTCCTGCTGGTATTATTCTGGCACTGAGGAGAAGAAAGGTAAAAAGATCTCATTAAAAGATGGGCCCTATCGAGACCTTTGAATTTTGCATTCATGTTTTGATTCGTATCCATATCCTGTTTTTTTCAGACGTGACACATGGTTCGTAAACTATCAATAATGGATGATCACCAAGACCTATGGGGCATCATTTGCACAATAAACTGGTTTATTAACATGTTCAATAACTTATCTGCCCGTTCTTTGTCTCGACGCAGACTTCTCCGTATATTTATGCTGTTCCGAGGATTTTAGCCCCTCGGAACAGATTGAAAGCCATCTGTCTGCACATGACATCTATGAATTCTTCATGATCTTAGTAAACCTGGCGCGGAAAGCATTATCATGCAGATGGCTCAAACCAAGTACTGCTCAACGATGTAACGCTTTTTCGAGATCTGCTTGTTTCGCTCTTTCTCATAATCGGTAACGGTGTTCCGGGGTGGCCTTCCTCATGATGCCGTCTCCGATGTCGTTCATGTGAGAAATGTCCGGTTCGGCTCGCCGTAATACCCCTTATCGGCGTACACTTTCTTAACAGGCATATCCGTATGGCAACTGGCAGCCACACAGTAGGGAAGATGATTGCTGTCATGCACCGAAGCCGGTGTATATCAGTCGCCAATACAAACCCGTGAATCGCATCCACAGAAGCGTGTTCCTTGAGGCCGTAGAAAGGAATATTGTTCCTGACCGTCCAGTCCGATTCAGATCACGAGAAAACTTCATGATGTTTCCTTTCTTGTCCAGATTACCCTCAGAGGTCTCCCGCGTCTCTTTTTGTTGCTTCATCTCGTCGTTGCTGATGGGACGACTAGCGGATTGGACCAACCTGGCATCAACGGCAATACCTTCGTTAATGCTCAAACCCTTGCTTGCGAACTGTTGTAGGACGGCATTGTTGATTTGTGTCATGGCGTCTTTAGACAGACGGCTTCGAAATCGGGAAAAGGTGGAATGATCCGGAGAAGGTTTATCAAATGAAATCCCCAGAAACTTTTTAAAGGAGATCCGGTCATTGATCTGGGTCTCCAGCTCCGGGTCAGAGTCGATCTGGACCACTTCGGGAGCAACAAGCCCTTCAGAAGCATGAGGGCGGATAGGCGTCAGCGCCTTCCCTGGAGGTTCCGGTGGTATAATGTGTCATCAGGACCGATTCGATCGTGCTCCAGTTGATGGTTGCATTGATCCTTTCCAGCCGCTTGAGAGAGCGGTTATGTTCCATGGAACTCAGAAGAGAGACTTCAGCGAAGGTCATGTGTGGATCGATTTTCTTGTAGCCCATATCCCCTCCAGATGATTGTATTTTGATGGAGAAATATGGCACAAAATAGCGTGATTGTCAAGTAAAATCATATATTTAATATACATTTTCCGTTTGCTAATGTGAGCTTTTTTAACAAGATGAGCAGGACTTTTAACGAAAACAGTCATCAGTGGAAAGTTTATGCGAGTTATGCAAAGCTCTCCTATGATCATAGGGCCCACTCTTTAAACTTCTGCTATGTAACCTTTACCGTTGCCGATGCGCTTAGCGGGTCGGAAGCTCCATTTAAGACCTGTCACAATCATAGACCTTGAGAATCTGCATTTTCTCTTGTCATTTTCACGCAGTCGGAAATCCAGAAAGTCTATAATACTGGATTCATGCCTTCAGGAAACCCTCGTGCCCCGTGGAGCACCGCGTATCATGATAATGTATTGTCATGCTGAGCTTGTCGAAGCGTGGAGTTACCCTTCGACCGCTCAGGACGACATCCATGTTCGTAGGAATGACAAAAAGAATGTGTTTATGTAATTATTAAAAGCCTCAATCATTTCATAGGGAGAAAGACACGAAAGGTCGTCCCCTTTCCCTCCTCGCTCTCAACTTCAATCTTGCCGCTGTGAGCTTCGACAATGGTCTTACAATGAAAAAGGCCAATTCCCATCCCTTTCTTTTTTGTTGTCTGAAAAGGGCGGAACAGATGCTTGTTAATGAACTCCTGGGACATTCCGCACCCATTATCGCAAATAGCTATTTCAGCCCATGTGCCCCGGTTATTGGTAATGACCGTAATCTGTCCACCATTGCCGGTTGCCTCGTGAGCATTCATCAGAAGATTCTCCAGGGCCTTCTGGAGTTGGTCCCTATCAACTGATATCGGTGGGAGGTCTTGAAGATCTTGAACTATGCAGGTGTCAATGTATCCATTCATCCGGATACTGTTTCTCTGATGAGTTCATTTACATCCGTCATTTGCGGCGATATTTCCAGCTTCTGGCTCAGAAGGGAGAGGCGGCTGCTCATGGTGTTGATTTTTGAAACGCTCTGTTCAATTGTCTGCAGAGCGTCATTGCGGAATTCAGGATTGTCCATGTGTAGAGGGAGATTCTGTGTTACGAGGGATAGCTTTGAGGCCAGATTCTTCAGGTCATGCATGAAAAAGGCTGACATAGACTGAAAGGCTTCAAGTTCCTTTGCATGACGTATTTGCTCCGAAAGTCTCAGGTTCAGCAAAGCCGCCGCTGCCTGGTCAGCTATGGTTTTAATGAGTCCAAATTCTTCAAAAGTCAGAGGTTCATAAAATACTTTTTCGCTCAACGTCATGATTCCGATGAGGTGGCCGGCTGCATTTAGAGGGACACAGTAGCGTATCCGGGATTCTTTGGTCTCCATTCCATAAGTATGTTTCAGATCTTCTACCCAGTCATCCTTGCGGCTTTCCAGATCGACCGGCATGGTTTGATCGATCATGGCCCGGATCAGATCGGCACCCCGCCTGGCCGAAGAATTTCAGACCCTCAGCCTGAGCAGCCGTAAACACGGTAGAGCCCCCAAACGAAAGCCGCTCTTTTTTTTCATCAACGAGCCAGATGCTTACAGATAGGATCTCCAGGGTTTCCGAGACCATCCTGACAATTATGCTACAAAGATCTCTGGTTTGTGTTACAGAGGCAGTTCTCCTGGTAAAATCCTCCCAGATCTTTTGATAGTCATACTGGGGCCGCTTGAAATGCTGGCTGATGAAGCGTTTCCTCTTCATGCGGAGGCGATCCGAGAGCAGAATGGTGGCAAGCCCGATGACGGCTACAAAGACCAGAAATATGAGAATATGAATATCCTTGATCCACTCGAAACGGAGCGAAAACCAGGAAAGCACACCCACGGAGATAAAATAGATACCGACGATGAGTACCGTAAAAGAATTATATAGAAATTGGTGGGAGAGATGGACACTGACATCAAGGGGCTTTCCCCG
>CAVOID010000002.1:0-24316 GCA_963695875.1 uncultured delta proteobacterium
GTTTCAACAAGGCGTTCATGATATGCAATTGTTTTAATACATAAAGTATTATTTCGGTGGCTATAGCGGAGAGGACACACCCGTTCCCATCTCGAACACGGAAGTTAAGCTCTCTTGCGCCGATGGTACTGCATGGGTGACTGTGTGGGAGAGTAGGGAGCCGCCGGGATATAATATTTAAAACCCCTTCAGAGATGAAGGGGTTTTTTATTTTACAATGTATCTTTCCCTATGCTATGTAGACCTGACTGTTTAAGAAAAACCTCGATGGAGATACGATACCATGTCCGGTCATTCAAAATGGAATACAATAAAAAGAAAAAAGGGCGCGGCAGACGCTAAAAGAGGGAAGATATTTACTAAACTGATAAAGGAAATAACACTTGCAGCGAGGCTTGGGGGCCATGACCAGGAGGGAAATGCTCGTCTGAGGCAGGCAATTATGGCGGCAAAAGAAGAAAATATGCCCAAAGACAATATTGACAGGGCAATTAAGAAGGGAATCGGAGGAGCAGAAGGCTCTGCCAACTTTGAGGAAATTTTATACGAGGGATACGGACCAGGCGGCGTCGCTATTCTTGTAGAGGTGATGACGGACAACAAAAATAGGACAGTTGCAGAAATACGGCATATTTTTTCGAAGCATGGTGGAAATCTTGGTGAAAATGGTTGTGTGTCCTGGATCTTTGAAAAAAAAGGAAGCATACTATTTGACAAGAAGGCGGTTAGTGAAGAAGTCCTCATGGAGGCAGTCATTGAGGCGGGCGCCGAAGATGTGAGGGATGAAGAAAATGAATATGAAGTCATTACGCATCCTGCATTATTTGAACAGGTGAGGAAGGCCATTGATCTTAAAGGTCTCAAATATATAAAGGCTGAGATAACCATGATGCCTCAAAGTACGGTGAGAATTGAAGCCGATAAGGCTGTACAGATGCTGAAGCTCATGGAGAAGATGGAAGATAATGACGATGTACAGCATGTGTACGCAAACTTTGACATACCGGACGATGTGATGGAAAAATTTAACTAGGAAATGAACTTGGTATAGGCTTTGAGAGTTTTAGGAATCGATCCAGGAAATCATATAACCGGCTACGGTGTTGTTGAAAAACGAAAGAGCGGTATTGAACATGTTGTGCATGGTGAAATTAAAGTGGCGAAATGTGCGTCTATAACATCGCGCCTAGTGAAGATATACGATGACTTATTGGACGTTATTGAAAGATCAGCACCTGACGTAATGGTCGTAGAAGATATCTTCTATGGTAAAAATGTTAAGAGTCTTATCAGGCAGGGCGAGGCGAGGGGAATAACTCTCCTTGCCGGTTCACACAGGCGCATACCGATCTATGAATACACACCTCTCGAAGTTAAGAAGGCTGTTGTGGGATACGGCAGGGCGGAGAAGAATCAGATTCAGAATATGGTTAAAGCAATATTGCATTTATCAGAGCTACCTCCTGCAGATGCTGCAGATGCGTTAGCTATTGCCATATGTCATATTAATTTTTTAAAAGCATTACCAATTTAAAATGATTGCCCTTATAAACGGATCATTAATCTACAAATCCATAAGCCACGTAATTGTGGAAGCAAACGGCATAGGATACCAGATATTTATTCCCGTAACGACCTTTTACGAACTGCCAGATACGAACCAAAAGGTGACTCTCCATATACACACACATGTTAGGCAGGATGATATAAGTCTTTTTGGATTTGGTACCGGAGAAGAAAAGGGTGTCTTCGAGTTGATGATCTCCGTTTCCGGGATTGGTCCCAAATTAGCGATGAATATCCTGTCAGGCATATCGGCGGAAGAATTAGTCCGGGCGGTGTCTCATGGAAATTTGGAGCGGTTGGTAGCCATACCGGGAGTCGGTAAAAAGACGGCAGAACGGATGATCCTTGAACTTAAAGACAAGGTGGTCAAACTGAGTACATACGAGGCGATCTATAAGGACGACGGCGATATCAGAGTGTATGATTCTATTATAGATGACGTCCTGTCAGCACTTGTCAATCTGGGGTACAAAAGTCAAAGGGCCAGGGAGGTTATGGATAAGATTATCAAAGAATCCCCTGAAACGCTGACTTTGGATATTCTGTTAAAAAAGGCCCTGAAAAGTTTGGCTGGTTAAAGGGTACCCCGGTCACGTGAAGGCTTTAGCACTTATTATATTTTGATATGGAAACAAAAAACCCCCTCATTAGTCCTGTAGTCCTAGACGTTGAAAAGGGATATGAAAACTCTTTACGTCCGAAGAGACTTGCCGAGTATATCGGGCAGGAGAAGATTAAGAATAATCTTTCCATATTCATTGCGGCCGCGAAGCAGAGAAATGACGCCCTTGATCACGTCCTTATTTACGGCCCTCCGGGTCTTGGAAAAACTACTCTTGCATATATTATGTCCAGAGAGATGGGTGTTGATATCAAAGTGACCTCAGGGCCTGTGATTGAAAGACCGGGAGATCTGGCAGCGATCCTGACCAATCTGCAGGAGCATGATATTCTCTTTATTGACGAGATTCACAGACTCTCTCACGTTGTTGAAGAAATATTATACCCGGCCATGGAAGATTACCATATTGATATACTCATTGGTCAGGGGCCGTCAGCACGTTCAATGAAGCTTGAAATACCCAAGTTTACTTTAGTCGGTGCGACAACAAGGGCTGGATTGCTGACATCGCCTTTGCGTGATCGCTTTGGCATGAGTTTCAGGCTTGATTTTTATACCCCCGGAGAACTTACTATTATTATAAAGAGATCAGCCAAGATATTATCGATCGACATCGACAGTGAAGGTGCGGCGGAATTGGCAAAGCGCTCTAGGGGAACGCCGCGTATCGCTAATCGCCTCCTCAGACGGGTGAGGGATTTTGCCCAGGTTAAGGGAGACGGATTTATCGATAAGAAGGTGGCAACTGATGCCCTGGAAATGTTTGAGGTGGATCATAAAGGCTTCGATTATATGGACAGACGGATATTGCTGACGCTGATCGATAAGTTTAATGGAGGTCCCGTAGGGATTGACAGTCTTTCATCTGCTATCGGTGAGGAGAAAACCACGATTGAGGACATCTATGAACCTTTCCTGGTTCAGGAAGGTTATCTTCAAAGGACTGCGAGAGGAAGGATTGCCACGAAGATGGCCTACGAGCATTTCGGCAAAAGGTGGATGGAGGACGGGCAGAAGGGACTCTTCTAAAAAATCCTAAACACTAAATTCTAAATCCTAAACGTTTTGAGCATTTGAATTTAGAAATTGTTTAGGATTTCGATATTAGAATTTCGAATTTGAATGTTATGAAGCTACTGATGCACATCTGCTGTGCCCCATGCACTATATATCCGTTACAGACATTGAGGTCTGATAGACATGATTTATATGGACTGTTTTATAATCCCAATGTCCATCCTTATCGAGAGTACGAAAAGCGTCTTGATACGCTGAATGCATTTGCGGCTAACGTTGGATTAAGCGTTAAATGTTCTGAGCATGACATGGAGGATTTTTTGAGAAATGTTGCATTCAGGGAAAAAAACAGGTGCCGCCATTGTTATTACAGCCGGTTGCAACATGCGGCTCGTAGAGCTAAAGAGGAGAGATTCGAAGGGTTTACAACAACGCTCCTTTATAGTAAGTTTCAAGATCATGCAATGATTAAAAATATTGGAGAAAGCTTAGCGATTGAGCACCAGATCAAATTCTACTATAGAGATTTTCGTGAAGGTTGGATGGATGGTATAAAAGTTTCCAAAGAAATGGGTCTGTATAGACAGCCATATTGTGGCTGCATTTATAGTGAGAAGGAGAGATTTTATCCTAACAAATAAAATTTCATGCCCGTACTAGTTTGGCGTGAGGGATGCGCTGCCGGTCATTATGAATGTTGGGTTAACCCTTTAAAGTGGCGTAGATAGTTAGTACTGTGTCTTTTCTTACACACAGCTACGAAGCTATGTTTTTAGTTTTAATAACGGTTGTGTTAATAAATAATCAGTATATTCAATTAGTTGTATATATTACGAGATATAATAATATCATCAGTAATATGTGGTATGTTAATTGCTGTTACTGTACGCTTAAATTAGTTTTACGAGAAGGAACATGTACCTACAGAGAACAATCAAACAGGAGATAAACTGTCGAAATATCGGCTTACACTCCGGGAGAAAAGTCAACATGACAATAAAGCCTTCTGGAGTTGACGAGGGTATTAGCTTTATTCGTAAGGATTTGCCCAGTAAAGTCAGGATAAAGGCTGACTTCGAAAATGTCCGTGACACGATATTGGCTACAACCATCGGTCTTAATGGGGCGACTGTTTCAACGGTTGAGCATTTACTTTCCGCATTTTCTGGTATGGGCGTTGATAATGCCGTTGTAGAGGTTGACGCACCTGAAATTCCGATCATGGATGGAAGTGCACTTCCTTTTGTCAATCTTTTGAAAGATGTTGGTACTGAAGTGCAGAGTAAATGCAAGAAGTTATTGGTGATTGTTAAGCCTGTATCTGTCACCGATAGTGATGGTACAGCAATGTTTTTACCGTCACCGGAGTTTAAAATTACTTATGATATAGATTTTGAACACCCGCTTATTGGTCGCCAATCTTACCACATGACCTTCTCCGATGTTGTTTACGAAAAGGATATCTGCTCAGCACGCACTTTTGGTTTTTTAAAAGACGTGGAATATCTTCAGGCTAAAGGTTTGGCATTGGGAGGGTCTCTTAGAAACGCTGTGGTTTTGGACGACAGAAGGGTAATTAATAAAGAAGGTTTAAGATGTCATGATGAATTTGTGAAACATAAAATTCTCGATGCTATTGGAGACCTTTCACTTTTAGGCACCCCCATCATAGGTCACTTTATTGCTTATAAATCCGGCCACAGGTTAAATAATCTTCTCCTTAAAGAACTCATGGCTCATAAGGAATGCTGGAAGATGGTAAGTCATATAGATCGAGACAGCAGCGAAGATGAATATATGTCCCTCAATATTCCGTCTTTCAGTATCCTTGATACAGTCAAGGCTCAGATGCACGTTGTGTGAGTCACCTTCCTCTATATTTTATCTATCAATCCTTCAATAAATTACTCTTGCTTTTTGGAGCGCAGTTTCTTAGTATACCTCGTTAATAACCAAAACAGTAAATAAATCTGTAGTTTGATAACGTGATGGAGAAGTAGCATCAGGGGTATATTCGCACAACAAAGCGCATTTTAGTTAATGACGACTAAATTTATTAGGCAATATATATATAACTGTGTGATGTCTCAAGGTGGCGCAAGGTGTTCACATGCGTAAGCCAATTTTTCTTTTAGCTATATTCTTTGCCTGTTATTTATTTCTTGTTTTCCCCCTCAGCTCTTATAGTCGGGACGCGAAGATAGCCGATATTGTCATTACTAATAACGACAATCGTGTAACGGTTTATGCGAGAGTGACTAATTGTTACACAAAAAGGATGGAGTCAGCCATTTTGGCCGGCGTTCCTACTACGTTCACTTTCTTACTCGATCTGTATCAGGAAAGGGCAAACTGGTTTGATGAAAAAATATCCAGTGTGGTTGTCAAGCAAACGATTAAGTATGATAATGTTAAAAAAGTTTTTTATATATCATCAACAGGAGGCCAGAAGCAGTCAGAGTTTCAGGAATTTAATGGGGCCAAGAAGGCCATGTCAGAGCTGAATGGGATCGCTGTGTCATCTCTGATAGATTTACAGAAAAACAAATCATATTACATCATGATAAAGGCGAAACTGGATAAGATACGGCTTCCTATGCATATGGAATATGTTTTATTTTTTGTTTCCCTCTGGGATTTTGAAACTGATTGGCAGAGACAGAAAGTTGTTTTTTAAGCATTACGGCAACCTAAAAAAGCCCCTCCGCTTTCGTGGGGGGCAGCGCCCGCTTAAGTTACGCTTCATCCTTCCCAGTATCAAGTATCGGGCAGGCTATCCGTCGTATATTCACATACACCTTGTTTTTCAATATTTGCATTTTGTAACTTTGATTTTTTTTAACTTTTTACGAGGGCCTCGGTAGTGGTGAAGGATCTAAAATACATTGATGATAAGGAATTAAGAAGGCGTAGGAGAGAACGTATCATCATAATTGTCACTATCTTTGTGATCGCCATGGTGAGTTTACTCGGAATTTATCTTTCTCGCAGAGAAACCATCCTTCCCATCTCGAACAACGTACTGATCTTTGGTCTGATAATAAATATCAATATCATTCTGATCCTTATAATTCTGATCCTGCTTCTCGTTTTCTTAATAGTCAGGAATGTCGTTAAGCTGGTCTTTGAGAGAAGACATGGAGTCCTCGGATACAGACTTAGAACAAAACTCGTGGCCGCATTTGTCTGTTTGTCTTTGATTCCCACAGTGATTTTGTTTCTGGTTGCTATTAGCATTTTTTCGTACAGCATAGAGAACTGGTTTAATTTAGCAATTGGAGATGCATTAAACAAAACCGTTGAGATCGCCCATGTCTATTATCAACAGACAGCTGATCACGCGAAATATTATGCCAGGCAGATCAGTGCCGATATCACGGGGAATCGCCTGTACGATCAGGAAAGAGCAGATTACTTAAAAACCCTAATTGAACAACGGCAGAAAAATTATAAATTGGGTTTGCTTGAAGTTTATTTTAATAATCAAAAAAGGGACCTTCTTATAAAAGATCCTGATAACCCCAATATCGAACCTACGCCGCTAACCCCGAAGATGCTTGAAGATGTTTTTACAGGCCAAGAAGTATCAGTTGTACAATCGTCGGAAGTCGGCGATTTGATACGAGGCGTGGCACCTATCTATTCTTATATCAGTCCTGGGGAAGTTATTGGTGTTGTTGCAGTTAATTATTATATTCCTCAAGAACTTGTAAAAAAGATGGGAATCATTTCAAAAACATCTGAGCAATACGGGCAGATTACGCTATTAAAAAATCCAATAAAATTTACCTATATAATTATCCTCTTTATTGTGACCCTCTTGATCATTTTTTCTGCAACCTGGTTCGGTTTATTTTTAGCTAAGGGGATAACTGTACCTATACAGGATCTAGCTGAAGCAACAAACAAGATAGCCCGGGGAGAGCTTGACCACCAGATCAATATTGCAGCCGATGACGAGATAGGCATTCTTGTTGATTCTTTCAATAAGATGACAAAAGATCTGAAAAAAAGTAAAGAGGGTCTGGAACAGGCAAACATATATCTGGAGCAACGAAGAAAATATATGGAAACGGTTCTCGGCAATGTATCTGCCGGCGTTGTCTCTGTTGATAGTAATGATGTCATTACAATAATCAACAAGGCTGCTGAAAAGATGTTAGATATACAGTCCGAAAAAGTCCTGAATAGACGTTTCCAGGATGTTCTCATGCCTGAACATCTGGCTGTGATGGATGAATTGTATAAGGAACTGAGGGAGAATGGAAAAGGCTTCATGGAAAGACAAATGGAGTTGATGCTTAAAGGCAAGGTATTAACTGTATTGATGACAATAACACTGATAAATGATGATGACGGAAATTATATGGGTATGGTGGTTGTCTTTGAAGACCTCAGCCAGATTCGCAAGGCGGAGAGGGCGGCGGCATGGCGGGAGGTCGCCAGGAGAATGGCGCATGAGATAAAAAACCCTTTGACACCCGTTCAACTGTCTGCCCAGCGGTTGCAGAAGAAATATGGTGAAAGACTGAGTGATGATGGCGCCATATTTCATGAATGTACCAAGACAATAATAGATCAGGTCGAGTTATTAAAGAACCTTGTCAATGCCTTTTCTCGTTATGCTCAGCTGCCTGTTACAAATCCTGTTCTAAGTGATCTGAATGAGGTTGTAGGCGATTCTGTGGTTCTCTTTCAGGACGCTCATAAAGATATCCATTTTGATTACCAAACGGAAAATGATATACCAAAATTGAATCTCGATTCCGAGCAGATAAAACGCGTAATGGTTAATCTGCTGGATAATGCTGTTGCAGCCATAAACAAACGAGATGGACTTATTGTGATCAAAACGTACTATGATAAGGTTCATAAAAAGGCCAAGGTTGAGGTTGCTGATAATGGTAGCGGCGTACCTTACAGTTATAAGGCGAAGATCTTTGAGCCTTACTTTTCCACAAAAAGGACTGGTACGGGGCTTGGTCTTGCGATAGTGAGTTCAATTATATCGGATCATCATGGTCATGTGAGTGTCAGAGACAATAACCCCACCGGAACCATAGTTGCTTTCGAATTACCGGTTCCAGAAGGTACGGATTCTGTCTAAAGATGATCAAATGCTATCACCTTTGTATAAAGTGAATAAAAACGTATTTATTAAATAATATGCAGAAATCAATACTTATTGTAGATGATGAAAAGAGTATATGCCAGTCTTTAGGCTCGATTCTTGCTGATGAGGGATATGAAATCCTATCCGCAGGTAGTGGAGAGGAAGCCATGAAAATAATCGAAGAAGAACCTCCCAGTCTTATTATCCTTGACATATGGCTTCCTGGGATTGATGGCATAGAAACCCTTAAGGTAATCAAATCGCGATACCCGCAGATGCGGGTTATAATGATATCCGGTCATGGGACGATTGAAACAGCGGTCAAGGCTACGAAACTTGGGGCTTTTGATTTTTTTGAAAAGCCCTTATCCATGGAGAAGGTGATCCTCGTTGTTAATCACGTGTTCGAGCTGATACAGTTAGAAGAGGAAAATAAATTATTAAAACAGAAAATCAGTCAGGACTATGAGCTTACTGGCACCAGTGCACCGATCCTCGAGTTAAAAGAAATGATCAGCATTGTTGCACCTACGAATGCGTGGATTTTAATTATGGGGGAAAATGGGACAGGTAAGGAACTTGTTGCCCGGTCGATACATAGACTGAGTAAGAGGGCCTACAAGCCTTTTGTTGAAGTTAATTGTGCAGCTATACCTGAAGACTTGATTGAAAGTGAACTTTTCGGCCATGAAAAGGGTGCCTTTACAGGTGCAACTGAAAAAAAGAGGGGTAAGTTTGATCTGGCGCATGAAGGGACACTCTTTCTTGATGAAGTTGCTGACATGAGCCTGAAGGCCCAGGCAAAGATTCTCAGAATTCTCCAGGAGAAGAAATTTGAAAGAGTGGGAGGAAACAACCTTATCCCTACAGATGTCAGGGTACTTGCAGCTACTAACAAGGACCTTGAACAAGAAATGGAGGCAGGGAGATTTAGACAGGATCTTTACTACAGGCTCAATGTCATCCCTCTGAGAGTCCCTCCGTTGAGGGAAAGGAAGGAGGACATTCCTGTATTGGTAAATTGGTTTTTAAAAGAATTTACCCTTAAAGAACGTGTGGAAGAAAAAACAATATCAGATGACGCTTTGGCAATATTAATGGAACATGATTGGCCTGGTAATGTAAGGGAATTGAAGAACTATTATTGAACGTCTTGTCATCATGATTCCGCGTAATGAGATATCAGCAAAAGATATTCCTCCGTTAGCTGAAAACCATCAAACGCCCGATTTAACTGTTCCGTGGCTTGCATCAGGCTCTTTCAGAACAGCGAAGACGGATTTTGAAAAAAAATACATCATGAAAAAACTGCAGGAGTTTGACGGAAATATCTCAAAGACAGCGGAGGCCATTGGTATAGAGCGCAGTAATCTCCACAGAAAAATCAAGAGGTTCGGTCTCGACGATTTATCAAAATAAATACAAACAGGAATCGTATCTGTCTTTATTTATCTTGTCGGCTTAGATCTGATAAAGAAAATTTATTAAATGGCAGAAACATCATTCCCAGGATTATTACAATTCCCACGGCTATAAAGTGAAAGATGACTGAGAAGGCAAAAGCGTCTGCCTTGGGGATGTCGAATAGAGAAAGCCCCAGGATACATGAATAATGCCAATTTCCGATCAAACCAGGCGCCGTAGGTATCGTGATTCCTATCATAAGAACAATCATCACGACAAAGGCAGCGGCCGGAGGCAGGGTAAATCCGAAGGCTAGAAACATTAAATAGATTGCTGTTACATCAATCAGCCATATCAGGATAGATAGAAGTGCGACATAGAGAAAAAGTTTAATATCAATTATTATTTTGAATCCGTCAATAAATTGGTGGAACAAATGATTCAGCTTCAGTGTATATTTTTCAGGAAGTTTCCGGAAAAGTGAATTTAAGGCCCTGAGAGACACTTCTCTTTTCATTATCATGAAAATCATGACTGCAAATATAATAAGGGTAATCAAGAGAAAAACAACGCCGGACTTGATCAGCCATGTCGGCAATGGTATAAAGAATAACGCAAATAACAAAAATGAATAACACTGTGAGGCAATCGAAAACACGCTCCACCAAAATAGTGCCAACGGCAGCGGACATTCCGATCTGACTTTTGTTTGCAATCAAGTAAGGACGTGCCAGCTCACCTATCCTCGCGGGGAAGGCTATAATAGCTAAAAATCCTACACTTGTTACGGAAAAGAGAGAAAGCTGATCAACCTTTTCCATGGGACTGAGTATGACTCCCCAGCGCCAGGATCTCAAGGCCTGCATCAGGAGTAGGATTATCAGGACGGACAGCACATATCCATATCGGACGGTCTTAAACCCAGTAGCGACATCTTGAAAATTAATTCCCCTGATAGATAGATAAACAAGAGCAGCACCGAAGATAATTCCCACCGTCAGCTTCTTTTTCATCACACATTCCAATCAATGGACAAAGACGATAACGATCTCATTACATTCATTGTTTGAGATTAGCGCTATATCCTGTCATTGAGGAGCTGGGATGAAAGCTTATTACCCATAATGCCGACACGTGTGGCAACAGTGGTCACATTTTTGTCTTTATAAGCAACCGTAAACTGAACTTTTTCATCGTTAATGATCGCAGAAATCGTTCCTGTACCGATCCCCTTGATTGGTTCAACATCTAAACCGTGCATATCCGCTACAGTTTTCTCACAGGCAGACCATACCCTATCAAAAGGATAGTAGTAATCTGTCTTTCCCTCACCATTAATGTAGAAATAGGTTCCCGAACCTGCCCCAACTGCAACGACACCAAGTCCCAGGACGGCACAACCGGAAATGAAAAAAATACCCATGACTAATAATAACAAATATATTCGTTTAACCATAAGCGCTCCTTTCCATATGAAATTATCTGGATTACAATACTTTCTCAGCTTCTCGGATGGAATCTCCGTGAAACCCATGCGTTACGAATTTTAAAGCTCAGGTGAATGACAAGACATTCTAACGTCAACCAATGCTCTTATATAAATTATGTTTTTCCAATTGTCCATTTTTTATTATTGGGATGTTTGTATGGGTCTAGCTGTTCAGGTATTTGGTATGGCAAGCTTTGAAGTATATTTCAAAATTACTAATCTACAGACTCAATAGAAATATGACTACTCGCCGCGTAATTTGGCAAATTCTTTGAGAAGTTCTTCCTGCTTTCTATTTAGATCAGTAGGTATCTTAACCACAGTTTCAACAACCTGATCTCCACGCCCGAATCCCCTTAAGTGAGGAATACCCTTCCCCTTTAGATAAAATATGGCGCCGTTCTGCGTTCCCTTCGGAATCTTGATCTTTTCTGTACCGTTCAGGGTCGGCACCTCAATAGTTGCTCCCAGGGTTGCCTCGACGAATGAAATTGTAATCTGGCAGTATATATTATTATCCTGTCGTTCAAATAATTCATGTGGCTCCACATGGATAAATACATAGAGATCACCGTTCGGTCCGCCATATTCTCCTTCTTCGCCTTCTCCACGAAGTCTCAAACGGGAACCCATTTCAACACCAGCAGGAATCTTTAGGTGGACAGTTTTAGTAACTTCCCCCCTGCCTGTTCCTCTGCAGTTCTTACATGGCTTGTTAATGACTCTTCCCTGTCCCCTGCACTGGGGACACGTAGTGCTGATGGTGAAGAAGCCGCTTGATTGCGTTACCTGACCCCTGCCGTTACATTGGCGGCATGTTTCCGGTGCAGTACCTGGTGCTGCTCCTGATCCCTTGCATTCATGGCATCTCTCTGCTTTTGTCACTTCAATATCGGTTGAGGTACCAAAGGCCGCATCCATGAATGATATATTAAGATCATACCGGAGATCAGCCCCGGAGCGCTGCGCTGTTCTTGTCCTTGATCTGCCCGTTCCGAAACCGAAGATATCATCAAAGATATCACTGAAGCTTGAAAAGATATCGTCAAAACCGGAAAAGCCTTTAAATCCTATTCCATTCAGACCCTCATGGCCGTAGCGGTCATAAATCTCTCTTTTTTCCCTATCACTTAAGACCTCGTACGCCTCTGCTGCCTCTTTGAAGTTTTCCTCAGCTTCTTTATCACCCGGGTTTCTGTCCGGATGATACTGCATTGCCAGTTTTCTGTAATTTTTTTTTATTTCCTCTTCCGTAGCGTTTCGCTCTACTTGGAGGCATTCATAATAACAGCGCTTTGTCATGCAGATGTATCTCTTCCTCTGATATGTTTATTTCTTTTATTCTTTCGATCATAGAATCTGTTACCTTTTCAAAAGCGTAAAGGCGAAAAGAGAATTTATTAAAATCAAATGGGTGCTATATGTTAATAATCTGCTGTATTTTTCTATAGCCGGGCAACTTTTTAATATTCTCTAAATATATCGTTAATAACTTAATAACATTTTTTGCCATGTCAAGATGATGCCTCAAGGATATGTTATTTGATAAGTCGATTCAGGACTTCCTCATACTTTTCCTCTTGTTTTTTCAATAATCTCCTTGGGAAGTACCGGGGCGGGCGGTTTTTGATTCCAGTTGAGGGAAATGAGATAATCCCTCAGGAACTGTTTGTCAAAACTCTTTTGGGGTCTTCCCGTCTTCGTAGTCCTCTTTGGGCCAGAATCTTGATGAATCCGGCGTTAATAATTCATCAATCAGGATCAGTCTGATCTTCAATTATTCCAAATTCCATCTTGGTGTCCGCAATAATTATACCCGCTTCTTCGGCAATCTTCGATGCCCTGTGCATACACGGCGATGCTTATTTCAATGATTCTTGTCAGTGCGTTCAGAACCGATGATGTCTTCCATTTCTTTTCTTGTTATTGCCATGTCATGCTTCGCCTGTCGGGGCTTTGGTGGAAGGTGTAAACAGAGGGTTCTGAAAGTTTCGAGGATTCTTTTAATCCTCCCGGGAGCTTGATGCCGGAGATACGTTTTACTCTGAAGATAATCCTTCCATCCCGAACCGCTAAGGTATCCACGCACGACACATTCTACAGGAAGAGGCTTCGCTTTTTTCACCAGCATGCTCCTTCCCTGTAAGTTCCTTCTCGATAAGGACGGCACTCTCGGGGGAAATCGAGGGGGTCGGTTGATACAAGATGATTTTCGACAATATCTTTCATTCGTTCAAACCAGAAGACGGACATTCTCGTGAGGATTTCACCCTTGCCCGGAATAGGATTCGGCATTATGACATCAAAAGCAGATATCCTGTCTGTCGTGACAATGAGGAGGTAATCATCCACTTTATAGATATCACGCACCTTTCCCTTGCTTGAGTAATTTTAGACCCTTAAAATTTGTTGAGATTAAGCCCTCAGGGATTCATCATAAGTCTTTCCGCAGTTTATCTCAGAAAAGGATTGTACATCTTTTCATGACCTATGGTTGACGTTGGCATCCTTCCGTAGTTATGTCCCGGCATTACTTTCGTGTCATCGGGCAGTGTACATAGTTTTTCTATAATAGGACTGGTGCATCACCGGCCATGATCCTCCGGGGAGGTCAGTTCTTCCCACAGCTTCTACAAAGAGGGTATCTCCCGTGAATACATATCCTTTTGTATAGAGAGACATGCCGCCGGGGGAATGTCCGGGCGTATGAATGACCTTTAGGGAAACGTTTCCTACGGTTATATTATCGCCGTCGTTTACGGTAATATCGGCAGGCGGGGATTGTTTGGCCCCGAACATCCGGAAGATCGCAGACGGTGTGAACACAAGCAATGTCTGCATCATCATTGTGGACAATAATCTGTGCTCCCGTTTTGGCTTTCATTTCTGTATTGCCCGCTATATGATCGACATGGCCGTGAGTATTAACAATATATTTTATTTTTATATTGTTTTTTTTGCCGTCTTAAATGATACCGTCAACGTTTGCCGCCGGATCAATGACCAGCCCTTCGCCACTTTCCGGATCACCCACGATATAGGCAAATACCGCCATCTGACCAACCTGCATCTGCTTTAGAAACATTGAAATTTCCTCCGACGCCCACCTAACATGTTTGCGTTTTTACAGTCAATGAAATTCGGCCCTGACTGTTATTCCTCCTACTCCCATCCCAAGGGATCATATCCCCGTTCTCTCAGACATCGCTCCACAAACCTTTTATGGATCGGGCTCGGCCGTGACGCCTTGGAAATCCCCCTTACGAGGCCGGCAGTGCCGCCAGTTGCTGCTCCGATTGCGGCCCCTGTTTTTAAATTGCCGGTGACAGCTCCTCCCGCAGCTCCCCGATTACCGTACCCGCAGCTCCACCAGCGACCGTGCTTTTTGCCACTTTTTTGCCGGCATCTGATTTGACGTATGCGGCGGCCAGACGGTCACATTCTTCAATGTCCCTCCGGGCCTGTTCCTCCCCAACCATTTTGAGGTGTTCATTGGGATAGAGAACCGGCCCATGCGATGCACAATTTGATGCCAGCAGAATGGTGACTAATACGAGGAATTTTATCATCATCTGCCTCCATTGAAAGTCTTTAACTGATCATTACGGTTTTATCTTTTGTCCATTTTTTTGACAAGCACCGCCCCGAAGAAACCATCAGTCCCGTGCTTATGGGGAGAGCTTCTAAAATATCCCCGATCATCAACAAAAAATGAATTTATCGCACCTGGGGGATGAATACAAATGAAATCCCGGTGATGGGACATGAAATCCTCGACAACCTCTTCATTCTCCTCCGTTGCAATAGTGCAGGTGCTGTAAATGAGACAGCCGCCTTTCTTCAAACACCGCGCTGCATTGGCCAGTACGTCTTTTTGCAGAACGGAGAATTTTTTTGAGCCTCCCTCCGTGATGCGCCATTTTATTTCGGGATTTCTCCTGAGGGTGCCGAGACCAGTGCATGGTGCGTCAACGAGGATTCTGTCGAAACTACCATAGAAGGATTCTCCCGGCGTTTCTCGAGCGTCCCCGCTTTGGGTATCGATATTGGTGGCGCCGAGTCTCCCGGCGTTTTTCCTCAGAGCCATGATTCTTTTCTCACTGATGTCGAGCGCTGTAATGCGGCCCCTGTTATTCATGATGGCCGCAAGATGAGTTGTTTTTCCGCCTGTGCCCGCGCAGACGTCTAGAACATTTTCCCCCGGTTTTGGATCGACGAGACGCGAGATCAGTTGTGATGCTTCGTCCTGAATCTGAAAGTGTCCCGCCTTATAGAAGGCCATTTGCCCTTACGGGTATTCCCTGGTGGGACACAATAAGGCCGTCGGCAGAAAAACCGGTAGCTTTCATTTCCATACCCTGTCGGGAGCATTCGTCTATCAGCTTTTCTCTGTTTGTCTTCAGAGTGTTAACCCGTATGACTACCGGGGGGATTTCATTATTCGCTTTGCACAGCAGGGCGGCTTCTTCGACACCAAATGTCCCAATCCATTTTCTTACCATCCACAACGGGTGTGAATGGAAAACAGATATGTGGCATGCGGGATCCTCCTCGATGTCGGGATACACAAATCCGCCCCTTTTGCGGATGGCATTTCTCAAGTACCGCATTGACGAGTCCAGATCCTGCCGGGTTAGTCTTTTTGGCTATCTCTACGGCCTCATCCACGATGGCAAAATCCGGTATCCTGTCGGTGAAAAGCAACTGGTAGAGACCTGCCCTCAGTATATTTTTTATACTGA
This sequence comes from uncultured delta proteobacterium, assembly GCA_963695875.1. Taxonomy (GTDB): domain Bacteria; phylum Desulfobacterota; class Syntrophia; order Syntrophales; family UBA2185; genus DATKLL01. Next base: position 15,954 of record CAVOID010000002.1, read on the forward strand.
CATCCATGGAAAGAAAGTCACCTTTATATAATTGATCAATGATCCAGTCCAGGCGCCCTCTCATTCTAAGGGTGCCATAGACTATATGGGTGATCAGACTTCTGTCATGGATATTCATCTGGTGCGCATGCGAAAGAGCGGCATCCAGCATGGGTTCTGCAAATGCATCCTGTTCCTCCACGCGATTGAGAATTTCCAATACGATATGGCGTGGTGTCTTCTTCATCGTATTCAGTCCAGGACATCACCGGGCGGTATGTGGAAGCCTCTCAGAAAATCGTGGACGGACATCCTCTTCTTATTTTCCAGTTGAATGTCCGTCAAATACACATAGCCGTTCCTTGCTGCGATGGGCAGACCTACTGACGTTTCGCTTCCGACCTTTCCCGGAGTCTCCGTAACAGGCACTTCTTCTGCCTTGGCTGAGAATATCTTCAGCATCTTTCCCTTATAAGAGGTATGTGCACAAGGTACAGGCGAGAGCCCCCTAATCAGGTTGACAATCTGATAGACGTCCACGTTCCATCGGATCAGGCCGTCCTCTTTCTTCAGCCTGGGCGCGTACGTGGCCAGAGAATCATCTTGCAATGTGCGAGTTACAGTGCCGCTGGTAATCATCTTCACCGTTTTGAGAAGAAGAGCCGCACCCATATTCGCCAGACGGTCATGAAGTTCACCGAAGGATTCGTCCGCAACGATCATGGTTTCTTCCTGTGAAAGGATATCGCCTGTATCCAGGCCCTCATCCATGAGCATGATGGTTACGCCGGTTTTAACTTCCCCGCGGATAATGATCCAGTTCATCGGTGCGGCGCCCCTGTATTTTGGCAGGAGTGACGGATGTACATTAATACATCCCATTTTCGGAATCTCAAGAATCTTACGGGGAAGTATCTGGCCGAAGGCGGCAACGACAACCAGATCAGGAGAAAGGCTTCTGAAATAATCTATGACTTCCCGATCCTTGACACGTTCCGGCTGGCTGACAGGAAGATGATATTTTTCAGCGATGACCTTTACCGGCGGCAGTGCAGGGATCCTGCCTCTCCCCCTTGGCCTGTCCGGCTGGGTGACAACTCCTGCAATCGGATAATCGTGCCTGATCAGTATCTCAAGGGAAGGAACCGCGAATTCCGGTGTTCCCATGAAGACTATTTTCGGCCTGGACATCTCTTCAATCGTTCTTCTTCCTCAAAATGATTATTTCTTGACAGGTAGTTACATTTAACCTAAAAAATTTGTCAAAACAAGTGTATATTAATAAAGAATCATTGCGGATGAGAGCTAGAGACTGCAATGCCGCGATAGGAGCTAAATATGTCGGGACAAAACAGCATTTCGCCTGTCTACAGGTATGAAATTACGGTGCCGAAAGAAGCGCTTGACGAGAATGGTCACGTAAACAACGTGGAATATGTCCACTGGATGCAGGAGGCCGCCGTTCGCCATTCGGACAGCCGTGGATGTACCGAGGCTACAAAGGCCGCCGGTGCGATATGGGTAGTACGAATGCATCGGATAGAATATCTCCGGCCCGCCTTTGTAGGAGAGGAGATCAGCGTCCTGACTTGGGTCGCCAACTTTCGGAGGGTGCTGACTCTCAGAAAATACAGATTCGTTCGCGTTCACGACAATGCCATTATTGCCGAGGGTGAGACTGATTGGGTTTTCGTGGACATTGTCAGCGGCAAACCGCGCTCTATACCGAAAGAAGTGTCATCAGCTTTTGTCGTGTTGCCGGATGATAAGGAAACAGAATACCTCACTCGGATCAATGGATCGAAATAGGCATAGAATCGCACAAGCGTTTATGATGTGAGAGAAGGAATCATCCCGCTGATGAAAAGGGGTTGATCGTCGCGCAGAAGAAGAAAGGGCAGGAATTTTAACCCTGCCCTTTCTTTTCCGATAGCTATTTCAAAAAATATCAGTTTTTTGCTTTCACAAAAGCATCAATTGCATTGGCTGCCTGTCTCCCGGCGCCCATGGCAAGGATGACGGTTGCCGATCCGGTTACGATATCGCCTCCGGCATAAACGCCTTCGCGGCTCGTTTCTCCCGTCGCATCCTTTGTCACGATGTAACCCCATTTATTCGTCTCCAGACCTGGCGTCGTTCTCGGTATCACGGGGTTTGCTTCAGTTCCGATGGCTACGACAACAGTATCCACGTCAATCGTGAACTCAGACCCCTTTATTGGTATCGGTCTTCGCCTTCCTGAATCATCAGGTTCACCCAACTCCATCCGGATGCACTTAATCTGTTTCACCCAGCCGTTCTCATCACCGATATACTCAACAGGGTTATGGAGTATCTTGAATTGCACACCTTCTTCGTGGGCATGATGAACCTCTTCTTTCCTCGCCGGCAATTCCACTTCACTTCGACGATAGATGATATAGGCATTTTCAGCCCCGAGGCGTAGCGCCGTTCTCACCGAATCCATAGCAACGTTACCCCCGCCGATGACGGCTACGTTCTTGCCTTTCGCGATGGGCGTATCATATTCCGGGAACAGGTAGGCTTTCATCAGGTTTGATCTTGTCAGATATTCATTTGCAGAATATATACCGCTTAGGTTCTCACCGGGAATATTCATAAACACGGGGGCTCCGGCGCCCACTCCCAGAAACACGGCATGGAATCCTTCTGCAAAAAGGTCATCCACCGTTTTGAGTCTGCCGATGGCCGCGTTTAGATACGATCTTCGCACCCAGTTTTTCCAGGTAATTTACTTCTGCATCCACGATTGCCTTGGGGAGACGAAATTCCGGAATCCCGTAAATCAAAACCCCGCCCGCCTTATGGAGGGCTTCAAATATCGTCACGTCATGTCCCATCTTGACCAGGTCTCCGGCAATCGTCAGACCTGCCGGCCCGGCCCCCACGATAGCGATTTTTTTACCTGTTGGAGGGGCGACTTTCGGGATCATTATATTGCCTGACTCACGCTCAAAATCCGCGGCAAAACGTTCCAGCCTCCCAACGGCAACGGGATCGCCTTTCTTACCAAGGATACAGAGTTTCTCACATTGGTCTTCCTGCGGACAGACCCTTCCGCAAACGGCAGGAAGGGCATTAGTTTCCTTGAGCTTCCATGCGGCCTCGATGAAGTGCCCTTCTGATATCAGCTTAATGAATTCTGGAATAGCTACATCCACTGGGCACCCCTCAACGCAAGTGGGTTTCTTGCATTGAATGCACCTGCTTGCCTCTGCCAAAGCCAGCTCTTTTGTATAGCCGCGGGGAACCTCGTTAAAGTTCTGAATTCTCTTCTTGGGCTCCTGCTCAGGCATAGCCTGTCGGGGAACTTTCTCCTTTTTCTCTTTCTTTGCAGTTTTTTCTTTATTTTCCATCGCATGCACACCTATAATTTTGCAAGGCCCGCCTTTCTTCGTCGCAATACATCCTGAGGCGGCTCATTAATAAAGCGAAATCGACTTGATGGCCGTCAAACTCGGGACCGTCCACACAACCAAATTTTGTTTTGCCTCCCACTGAGACGCGGCAGGCGCCGCACATACCTGTGGCATCCACCATAATCGGGTTCAGACTCACAATCGTCTTAATGCCGTAAGGTTTCGTTAAATTAGCCAGAACACGCATCATCGGCACCGGCCCGATGGCATACACGATGTCGAGTTTTTCACCTGAATCGATCACATTCTGCAGCACTTGACTTGTAAACCCGCAGAATCCGTAACTGCCGTCGTCGGTAGAGACAAGCAACTGGTCGCTGACTTTTTTCATCTCTTCCTCGAGGATCAAGTATGTCCTTAGTCCGCGCCCCGATAATGGATATGACCTTGTTCCCGGCTTTTTTGAGTGCTGCCGCTATGGGATAGGCCACACCGATACCGACTCCGCCGCCGACAACGGTCGCCGTGCCAAAATTCTCTATCTCCGTGGGGTGGCCAAGGGGTCCCAGTATGTGCATGATGTAATCCCCTTTTTCCAATTTCGAAAGTTGCTCGGTTGTTTTACCCACGATCTGAAAGATAAGCGTGATCGTTCCTTTGTTGCTGTCAGAATCTACTATGGTCAGAGGTATCCTTTCTCCCTTTTCATCGATCATCAGAGTAACGAACTGTCCCGCCTTTCTCTTGCGGGCAATCTCAGGAGCCTCAACAACTATTCTGACAATAATCTCCTGCAAAAAAGTCTTTTCTATTACCTTGTACAATGCTCCATCTCCTATCGTTTATTTATATTTACGGGAGGTTATTCATCTCCTGGCACATAGAAAACCTCTACCGCGAACACTTTTCAAGCATGATCTTATGGCAAGCGGTCACTCTGATACCATATTTCGTTTAAAAGTCAAGAGATAATATAAGATACGTTATTGTAACCGCCATTTCCGGAAGTCCAAATATGATGAAATTTCGTCATTTTAACATATACCTAGGTCCCCATCATCGTATGAAGATACTTCAATTCCCAAAATATTGATTATGCTTTCGGGGGTTTCCTGACGAGAGTAAATTTTTTCTTGACTTACTTACGTGCTTAAAGTAATAGAGCGCAAAAATACCTAACGCCGATGTTCTTTTGTAGATTTTTATGAATGTATGCATCCTCCGGGGCAGTGTAATTTTCTTAATAGACACTGCATGTCTTAATGTCCTACCCATATAGCTTGGCCGCTAAGCCTAAAATGGACTTGATTCGGCTATAAGGTTATTTTTCTCATGGTAAGAATGTGTCGAATAACAATCCGTCAGGTAATGAGGTAGTTCATATTTCCTGTAATGTTGTTAACAGGAAGTTGCAGGAGTCACCTTTTAAAGACGAGGCAAGCAAACAATAAGGAGGTAGAAAATTGGCTGACCAAATGATGGCTATCGCCATCTTGCTACCGGTTGTGGCAGGATTTCTCATACTGGCTGTTCGCAATTACTATGCGCGAAACGTCGTCGTTGTTGTAACTGCGATAATTTTAATTGGCAACAGCATCTTGCTTTGCACTAAAAGGTCCCTTTACATATACACCGTCCGGGTTTAACTGGGGCTTACTTATCACCATCTCAGATTATGCCATTCTCATCTTTTATCTCTATGTAGGTTTTTCATTACGGAACTGGCTGGTTCTCATTTTTGCCCTTGCCCAGCTTATTCCTCTTGCCTACTTCGAATTTGTTATGAAGGCACATATTGAGGTATCTCCGGCCTTTGTTGTCGATCATCTGGCACTTGTCATGACCCTGGTTATTTCCATTATAGGTTCGCTTATCTGCATTTTTGCCCTGCGGTACATGAAGGATCACGAAGCACCACGCCCACATCGAGAAATCCAGACAGTCGAGATTCCTTTTCTGGCTCGTTCTGTTCCTGGGGGCCATGAACGGTCTGGTTTTCGCCAATAACTTAGTCTGGCTTTACTTCTTCTGGGAAGTCACCACACTATGCAGCTTCCAGTTGATTTCACATGACAGAACACAGGAGGCCATACATAATGCGGCCCGAGCCGTCTGGATGAATTCTACAGGGGGGACGGCCTTCATTCTGGCCATCATATATCTTTACACCACGCAGGGAGGAGCGTCAGCCCTCTCCGTGCAAAACTTAATCGGGGGAGGCATACAGTCTTCTGTTATTTTGCTTCCAATAGCGCTTCTCTGCTATACCGGTTTTACCAAAGCAGCCCAGATGCCTTTTCAAAGCTGGCTTTTGGGAGCAATGGTCGCACCTACACCCGTTTCTGCTTTGCTTCATTCCAGTACAATGGTTAAAGCCGGTGTGTACCTTGTTCTCAGGCTTGCTCCTGTCTATGCAGGGACTTACCTAAGTGTTATCATTGCCATTGCCGGAGCCTTTACCTTCTTTGCCACGTCAGCGCTGGCGGTCAGCCAGTCGACGGGGAAACGTGTTCTGGCATATTCTACGATTGCTAATTTGGGTTTAATCATTGCATGCGCCGGAATTAACACACCTCTGTCAATCGCAGCGGCTATTTTGCTTATTATTTTCCACGCCATATCCAAAGGTTTACTCTTTCTTTGCGCCGGAACGATTGAACATCAAATCTGGAGCCGTGATATCGAAGATATGGAAGGTCTCGCTGCCAAAGCGCCCCTTACCACCCTCATCACGGCTGTGGGTATCCTCTCCATGTTCCTTCCTCCCTTCGGTATGCTTATCGGGAAATGGATTGCCTTGGAGGCAGCCTACATAGTTCCCCTGGCAGCTGTCTTCTTCGTTCTGGCAAGTACCCTGACAATTGTATTTTGGACAAAGTGGCTGGGGAGGCTTTTGCAGGTCCTGCCGAGAATAGGGCGGCCCTTTGAAAAACTATCCCCGAGTTACTTTATTCCCTTGTGGACTCTTTTAGTAGGAATATTTGTCGTCGGCATTGGAGTTGGACCGATTTACCATAACTTCATTCTCGCCGCGACGAATGACGTAGTCTCCGGGAATCAGATCATTGCTTTGGGTGTGAATAACTTGGTACTTACGACCCCTTCTGTCATGCAAAGAGAAATTTTAGGCTTTTTCCCGGTATGGCCGCTTTACCTGATTCTGATCGTCGCCTTGCTCCTGCCCCTGCTCATGATTGGGCTGAAACCGACAGAACTCCGTCAAGTTTATATGTGTGGTGAACAGACCGGCGGTATTGATACTGACGAATGGTTAGCGGAAGCGGATAAAAAAACTAAGTTCCAACTCGGTGGCTATTATTACGAGAGCGCCTTAGGTGAAAAGAGGATAAATCCCTGGGCTAATGCCGTAGCCATCTTACTTTTAGCCATTATGCTTGGATGTGGGGTGATCGTTATATGATGATTAAACAATTACTTCTTGTTTTTGTCGTGTTAGTCGGTGCTCCTATTGTCGGCGGTCTGCTTTTCGGCATAGACCGAAGAATTACGGCGCGAATGCAGGGTCGTTATGGCCCTCCTATTATTCAGCCGTTTTATGATTTCTTTAAACTCCTGGGAAAACAGCACATAGCCGTAAGTAGAATGCAATTTGTCTGGATTTACGGATATCTGGTTTTTATGATTGCAAGTCTGATCTTCCTCTTCCTGAAGTCAGATTTCCTCCTGCTGGTTTTTCTCCTGGGTTTTGCGGGCGTTTCCCTGGTTTTGGGCGGGTTCAGTACTAAATCCCCCTATGCCCACTTTGGAGCAAACAGGGAACTGATGCAGATCCTGGCATACGAACCTATACTTCTGCTCCTGGCAATCGCGATTTACGCGCAGAATGGAAGCTTCCTCATCAGCGAAATATTCAAACAGGATAAGCCATTGCTCTTTACGCTGTGGCCATTGTTCTTGGCGGTTCTCTACGTATTGACCATAAAGATGCGTAAATCGCCGTTCGATATTTCAACATCTCACCACGGCCATCAGGAAATTGTGAAAGGAGTGACTACCGAATACTCCGGTCCTTATTTCGCTCTCTATCATCTGGCGGAGTGGTACGAGATCATCCTGCTTCTGGGAATAATCTCTCTCTTTTGGACGAACCCGTTGTGGGTGGGTATCTTGATCGCACTGGCTGCATTTATATTGGAACTATTTATTGACAACATTACTGCGAGAATGACGGTCAGCTGGATGGTGCGCTTGAGCTGGTCTGTAGGATTGATCCTGGGAATAATTAATATCGCTTATATCTATTTCACCAAGGGGGTGTCATAAAAGCTATGGGCTTGATACAAAAATCGCGCGTTAAATCACCCTGGATACTGCACTTTGATAACAGTTCATGTAACGGTTGTGATATAGAAGTATTAGCCTGTCTGACTCCTCTTTATGATGTGGAGCGTTTCGGTATGGTCAATATGGGTAACCCCAAGCACGCCGATATACTTCTTATCACCGGACCGGTAAACAGACGCACCGCACGGGTGCTTAAAAATCTGTATGATCAGGTCCCCGACCCCAAAGTGGTTGTCTGTGTCGGCACCTGCGGCGCTACAGGCGGTGTGTTTCACAATTGCTATAATGTGCTTGGCGGTGTGGATAAGGTTATCCCGGTAGATGTCTATGTTCCCGGCTGTTCTGTACGTCCGGAGGCGATTATCGACGGGGTCGTGATGGCCCTTCAGAAATTAGCCAGTATGAGGTGACAAACACGCAATGGAAAATATAAAGGAAATTAAAAAAGAAGAACTGATGATCGAAGGCAAGAAGTTTTTGGACGCTGGCGGGAAATTTGTGACGGCGGTGTGCAGCGATCTGGATGAACAGTCTGGAAGTAACATACTTCTTCAGCAAGAGCGCCGGTACGGAAATGACCGGGCTGCGGTATAAAGTGGGAAAAGATGAAGAAGTCGCAGAGTTTTTCCGGCGTTACTCTTGCCACGGTACTTATTGAAAACGAGATGAAAGAATTGTTTGGCCTGAAAGTGAATGGCC
>CAVOID010000003.1:0-462891 GCA_963695875.1 uncultured delta proteobacterium
CCTGATGAATCTCTTTCTTCATGGACTTGAGACTTCCATCTATCTCGGTGATTCCATCTATGAACCCTACCGGGGCAAATTACACAATTGCATTCTCACCAATCCGCCCTTCGGTACAAAAGGCGCCAATCAGGCGCCGGAGCGAGACGACTTTACCATTGAAACGAGCAACAAGCAGCTCAACTTTGTCCAGCATTGCATGAACATTCTCAAGGATGGAGGCCGTGCCGCCATCGTCCTGCCCGATAATTGTCTCTTTGAGGACAAGGCGGGCGAGGTCTTTGAAATCCTCATGCAGGACTGCAACCTTCACACGATCCTGCGCCTCCCACGGGGAACATTCACGCCTTACAGTCCCGGCGTGAAAGCAAACGTCATCTTTTTCCAGAAAGGCATTCCCACGGAAAATGTCTGGATATTCGACGCCCGTTCCAACGTGCCGGGAATCACCAAGAAAGAACGCCCGTTGATGCCCAAACACTTTGAAGAGTTTGAAGACTGTTACGGTAAAGACCCAAACGGCCGAAGTAAGCGCAAAGACCTGGGAGAGACCGGCCGCTTTCGAAAATTCCACATCAGCGACATCAAGGAACGGAATTACAAGCTCGATATTACCTGGCTCAAGGACGAATCCCTTGAAGATGCAAACGACCTGCCGGAACCGCAAGACCTCGCCGCCGAGGCGATCACGGAACTGGAAGCGGTGGTGGATGAGCTTAAAGACATCATCGCACTTATGGAAAATGAGGAAGGTATGGTAAAATGATTGAATTGCCTGCAGGGTGGACATATACGAAAATCTCAGAGGTAGCCGAAGTCTTCTTAGTGAAACCCCCAAGACATGATTACGTTTCTGAAGGCAAATACAAAGTCATCAAATTTCGTGACCTAAAAATCGGCACGGTTGACTTCAAGAACGCCAAACAAGGTTTTGTCAAGGCGGATAAAAAAGTACATGCAAAGCTTAAAGAACTTCGCCAAGGCGATGTACTCATCACTTCTGCTGCACACTCTGGAGAAAATATTGGCGAGAAGTGTTCTACGTCTTTTCGTTACCTAGGAGTTGAAAAAAATTTTTTCACTGGTGAGATTCTAAACATTCGATGTAACAACGAAACACTTGGTAAATGGGTTTACTTGTTTTTTCAGTCCAACAAAGGCTTTGAGGAAATCCAAAATGCTGTCACAGGTGTTCACTTAACAGGCGGGCAAGCGAAACTTATGGCAGTTCCCATGGCACCCCTTGGTGAACAACACCGCATTGTCGCCAAGCTGGAAAAACTTCTCGCCAAAGTGGACTGCCTGCCAGGAACGACTGAATAAAATCCCGACACTCCTCAAACGCTTCCGACAATCCGTTCTCGCCGCCGCCTGCTCCGGCCGCCTCACCGCTGATTGGAGAGAAAAGAATGGGGAAAACCCTGACGAATGGTCAGAAGTGTTATTGAAAGAAGTTGCAGCTTCGAGGCTTGGTAAAATGCTTGATAAAGCAAAGAACGTGGGGAACCCCACCCGATATTTGAGAAATCTAAATGTTAGGTGGTTCTCCATTGAACTTACAGATCTGGCTTTAATGCGGGTGACACCGGAGGAAAGAGATGAACTCTCAATCTGCGATGGTGATTTGCTTGTATGTGAAGGTGGTGAACCCGGGCGTTGTGCAGTTTGGAATAGTGGAAAGACTGACATCGCTTTCCAGAAGGCAATTCATCGTGTTCGTCCAAATAGAAACCTCTTGCCATATTGGTTGGCTTTCAACATAAAGAATGACGCTATCTCAGGTCGCCTAGAAGATTACTTCACGGGAACCACGATTAAGCATTTAACAGGAAAGTCACTTGCAAAGTACCAATTTAAGCTACCGACACTTTCTGAACAGATTGAGATCGTCCGCCGCGTCGAAGCCCTTTTCAAAATCGCTGACCAGATCGAAGACCGTTATAAGAAGGCGAGAGCCTTCGTTGACAAACTCACCCAATCCATCCTCGCCAAAGCCTTCCGTGGCGAACTCGTCCCCCAAGACCCCACCGATGAGCCAGCACCAGAATTATTAATGAAAATTAAAAATATACGTGCTCAAACGTTTAAAGTGGATATGACTAAATAATAGTAACGGAACAGAGGTAGAATATGCCAATAGATCACAAAGATGAATATGCAACCTTACGGCAAGAAATGTTGCAACGCTTTGACAGGATTCACGATACAACAAAGTACGGAGTTGTCGTATTTATTGCCTTTCTGTCGTTTTACTTAGCTGCACAAGGTGCTCTAAAACTTGATTCTCTAGTTTCTCTTATCATAATGAATTTTATCATTAGTTTGATTACTTTATCAGTTTATCATAATTTTGAAGTTATATACACGCATGGTACTTACATCGCTGTCATGATCGAAGAAGAGTCAGAAGCAAAATGGCACAGAATGCGACGTAGTTATCCAGACTATATAGAATCAATCAAAAAAAAGACCTGGCGTGATAAGTTAAGAATAAAGTGGGGTGGGGATTCTAAACAATTTTCTTATCTCATACTGGTTCTTACCCTCTTCAGTTTTGGTGTGATCTATTTGAAAGAGAAATGCTTAAATGCCTTTATGCCTTCATCCATTTCTGATTGGATAATTGCATTATTAATTCTTATCCTCCTTGCGATTAATCTCAGACATTCGTATAAATTATCATTTGGTATGAAAAAATATAGAGAAAACATTGAGAAATACTGGATAAAATATAGAGATGCATTCGGCAAAGAATTTTGTGATCCATATAAAAAGCTGGACAAAGCAGGATGTCCCGATCAAAATCCCTAATTTCAGCTTTTCTGGCAATCTCAGTTTTTTTTCAGAATATCCTTTGTAGTCGTGCCACCCTTCTACATGTCTTCGACCAAACGGCAGCGATTTAGATTACTCGTTCAGCGATTCAAAGGGGATTTATGTGCTATAGTGTGCACCAGAAATAGGTTATTACGCTTAGAGAGTACCCTTCAGGCTGAGGACAGCATGAGCTTCTTTGATCGTTATATAGGCATAGACTATTCAGGCGCACAAACCGCTGAAGCCGGCCTACCAGGTCTGCGCGTTTTTATTGCTGATGGAAGCGTTGCACCATGCGAAGTCAACCCGCCGCCGAGCCCGCGCAAATATTGGACGCGCCGGGTCTTGCCGAATGGCTTATGGCAAGCCTTCGTGAAACCCCTCGAACCGTCGTCGGCATCGATCACGGCTTTTCATTCCCATTACCGTACTTTGAGAAGTACGGAATCATGCAGAATTGGGATATTTTCCTCGACGACTTCTGTGACCACTGGCCGACGGACTCTCCGCATACTTATGTGGACTTCATCCGTGACGGAATCTGCGGAAAGGGTGCTGAACGGCTGGGTGATCGAAAATGGCGCCGCATCACGGAGACGCGCGCCCCTCACGCCCGCTCCGTATTTCATTTCGATGTACAAGGCTCGGTGGCCAAGTCAACTCACGCAGGGATTCCATGGCTCCGCTGCCTGAGAAGAGCGCTCAGTTCATCCGTACATTTCTGGCCATTCGACGGCTGGACACCGCGAAATGGAAGCCATGTAGTGGCAGAGGTCTATCCCTCTCTATGGCGAAGCCGGTATCCCAACGACGGCAGAACCAGAGATCAACAGGATGCCTTTGCTGCGTGTCGCTGGCTTCAAGAGACAGACCTCGCCAATGATCTTAACCGGTTCTTCGATCCACGGCTTGCTCCCGGTGAGCGGCTCATTGCGAACATCGAGGGATGGATTCTTGGGGTCACATGAAATAACGAATTTGTGCAAAAAATACATTGCATGTAATATAATTCGCATCCGAACTGAATTATTACGCTTAGGGTGTACCTATGCTGATCATTTCAGGATTAGGGAGAGAGTCAAGTCCATGAATGAAGGATCGCAAAGCAGACAACGCAGTGAGAAAGATCAAGCAGCAAAAGGTGTAATATGAATCAGGGAGAGATCATCATTTACCAAACAGAGGATGGTAAATCGTCGTTAGAGGTTAAATTGCAGGAGGACACCGTCTGGCTTACCCAGAAGCAGATCGGTGTCCTTTTTGAAAAGGACAGCGATACAATCGGGCTGCATATCAGGAATATATTTAAAGAAGGTGAGTTACGCCTGAGGCAATCCGAGGAATCCTCGGTAGTTCAAGAAGAGGGCGGACGGCAGGTCCGTCGTAAAATGAAATTCTATAATCTGGACGTCGTTATTTCAGTTGGTTACCGGGTTAATTCAAAAAGAGGCACCCAATTTCGCATCTGGGCAAATAGCATATTGAAAGAATATCTAGTCAAGGGATATGCTCTCAACGAGAAGCGATTGAAAGAACAACTGCAAAGATTCGAAAACCTCAAACAATCCATCAGACTAATCGAAAACGTTACTCGTCATAAGGCTTTAAGCATAACAGAATCTGAAGGATTATTAAAAGTCATCGCCGATTTTACTTATGCCTTGGATATATTGGATCAATATGATTATCAGAAACTGCAGATCGTCGACACATCCCATAAAGCCGTTATTCCTATTTCTTACGAGGAAGCCATGCATGCGGTTCAGAAACTGCGGGGGAAGCTGAGCAATGCAGAGCTGTTCGGGCGGGAAAAGGATCATTCTTTTAGAACTTCTTTAGATACAATCTATCAAACCTTTGATGGAAAAAATCTGTACCCCAGCATAGAGGAAAAGGCAGCTCATTTGCTCTATTTCATCGTTAAGAACCACTCTTTCATCGATGGAAACAAACGAATCGCTGCTGCTATATTTACCTGGTTTCTGGAGAAGAATCAGTTATTGTATAACGCCGATGGCACGAAACGAATTGCGGATAATGCTCTGGTGGCATTGACCTTGATGATCGCAATGAGCGATCCTAAAGATAAAGACATTATGATTAAGATCATTGTCAATTTAATCAACGAGCATAACTGAGGGACTATGATGAAAAAAATCCAGGACATTCCCAAGCGTGACCGGCCCCGTGAGAAGTTGCAGGAGAAAGGCGCTCAGTCTTTGTCCGATCTGGAACTGATGGCCATATTGGTTGGTAGAGGAACAGAGGGTCATGACGTCATGTCCGTGGCAGAGCGCATCTTGAAGACTCTGGACTCATCTCACGGAAAGCTGAGGTTGGAAGAACTCCAGGAGATTGAAGGCGTCGGACCGGCAAAAGCGACCCTTATTGCTGCGGCACTTGAATTTGCGCGCCGTCGAATTCGTCCTGAAGGATTAAAAATATCGTTCCCTCCCGATGTACTGCCATTGATACGGCATCACGGAGATCGCAAGCAGGAACACTTCATCTGTATTTCTTTGAATGGCGCGAATGAGGTTATAGCGCATCGCGTAGTTTCCGTTGGACTTGTAAATAAAACGCAGGTTCATCCGCGGGAAGTTTTTGCAGATCCCATCACCGACCGGGCTTCAGCTATTATCGTTGCTCATAATCATCCTTCGGGTGACCTAAAGCCGAGTAAAGAAGATACTGAGATCACGAAGCAGTTAAAAGCCGCTGGTGAGACATTAGGGATTAAATTGCTCGATCATATCATTTTTAACCAGAAGGAATATTATAGCTTTTTGGAAAAGGGGATATTGTAAATTGGTCAGCAATTCTCTCCGTCTCAGGAGGGCATGGAAGGCCTAAGTGCCGCCTTAAGATTGAAGCATAGGGTTAAGCCGGCGTTCCTCTCCTATAGTGGTGGCTGCACCGTGCCCGGGATACACAATAGTATCATCGGGCAATGTCAACAGCTTTTCGTGAATGCTCTTTTTCAATTGTTTGTGGTCATGACCGGGAAAAAGTCCGGGAAGGGTTACACCAATCCTGCGCCTGAACAATGTATCACCGCTGAAGACAACACCATGCCCCCAGAAACTGACGCTATCCGAACTATGTCCCGGTGTATAAAGTACGGAAAAGTGTAAATCGTCAATATCTATGGTATCGCCATCTTTCAGCAATATATCCGGCTTGATGGGCAATTCAAAGGGAACGAATACCAGTCCTTTTATCAACTGACTTGGTTCAGGAGGTGATTTTATATTGCCGGTATCATAGACTGCCAATTGAGCCTTCGTGTCATTCTTGACTGTATCAAGAGCACTGAAGTGATCAATATGCACATGGGTGAGTGCAATTAAAGAGACCGATATGTTCAGTTCCCCCACAGCCTCAGAGATGCGCTTCGCTTTAACGCCGGGGTCAATAATCATACCACGCCCGGTCGCTTCAGAGGCTACAATGTAGCAGTTTGCAGCGATGGAATCACCTTCAAGCACTTTGACAATCATAGTCCATTATCCCTTAACTCGTCATGCCCGCCGCTATCCTTCTTTTTCAAACTTAGAGTATTGGCAATCTGCCCATTGAATTGGTCATCTTTTCTCGAACTGACGACGTACAAGCCATAGCTCAATTTGTAGAATGCTGCCTTGTCCATTTGCAAATTTCCTTGCAATTAATTTGACGGTCTTTCTCCGAAGATACTTCTTCCAACCCGCACTATGGTTGCCCCCTCCTCTACGGCAACCTCGTAATCCCCGGACATGCCCATGGAGAGTTCCCGCATCTCAACACGACTTATACTTTCAGCAATGATCTTGTCTCTCAGTTCCCGGAGAGACACAAAATACGGTCTTGCATCCTCCGGGTCATCGAACCAGGGCGGCATGGTCATCAGCCCTTGTATCGAAAGATTATTGAGAGCCGAAACGTCTCTGATCAATTGTATGACTTCCTTATAGGGAACACCACTTTTCGTCTCTTCACCGCTGATATTAACCTCGATCAGGACTTTCATCACAAGGCTGAGGGCCTTAGATCTCCTGTCAAGCTCTAAGGCTAAATCCATCCTGTCCACAGAATGGATCATATCAAAGAGCCTCACAGCATATTTGGCCTTGTTGCTCTGAAGGTAGCCGATCATATGCCATTCTATAGGCCTCCCCATCTTTTCGATCTTTCTCTTTGCCTCCTGGATATAGCTTTCGCCGATAATATCCACTCCCGCTTTGATGGCCTCCATGATCCGGTCATCATCTACCGTCTTGGTCACGGCCATTAGCCTGACATCAGACGCCTTTCTACCGGATCGTAACGCCGCGTCGGCAATAATATTTCTTATTCTTGCAATGTTGTCCCTAACGGTTGACTCCATAGCATCCTCAGGTAAAGTCTATTGCCCCTACACCCTTCAGCACATCTACAACCTCGCACAGGGGAAGGCCCATGACATTCGTATAAGAACCGTGTATCTCCTTGATGAAGAAGGCTCCCATGCCCTGAACAGCATATCCTCCAGCCTTATCGTACGGTTCTTCTGATCCTATATACCAGGCCATTTCATCATCGGGAATTTCCCTGAACCGGACGGAAGACTCAATTGCATCCCTGATGAGAATATCAGCACTCCTCCTTGTGACAGTAAATCCAGTTAACACGGTGTGGACACGTCCGCTCAGTTTGTCGAGCATTTCTTTAGCTTCATCGGGAGTCCGCGGCTTGCCGAGGACCTCACCGTTAATGATGACGATAGTATCTGCACCCATTACCCAGGCATCCGGATGAGCTACGGCAGCCTTCTCTGTCTTCCCTTCCGAGAGTCTTAAGACATGCTCCCTTGGCAGCTTCTCCTTCCATGAATGATTCATTAACATGACTCGGCATGATCTCAAAGCGTAATCCGAGGAGACTTAAAAGCTCAATCCGGCGGGGAGATGCAGAGGCGAGAATAAATTTTCCTGATGTGATGATATTTGCCATGATATTGTGTACAATCCAACTGGAAACCCTTTACAAAAGTTTTCAGAAATTCGTTTTGGGTATTACAGAAATTCCTTCATTTTTTTATGTTCCAGGATCTCCACTACCTTCTTCACATCCTGCGAACAACCTCTCTTGCAGATCAAGAGAGAATCCTCCGTTTCTACCACAATGAGGTCTTCCACACCTACCATGGCAACCAACTTCCGGGAACTTTGGATAAGAGAATTTTTGGCATCAATTCCGATAAAAAGAGTTTTTCCATGTGCGGCATTTCCACGCTCGTCTTTCTCCAAAACCTCCCAGAGGGCATCCCAGCTTCCCATGTCAGACCAGCCGAAATCTCCCTTGACGAGAAGGACATTATCAGCCTTTTCCATGACACCGTAATCAATAGAAATCGATGAAATCATACGGTACACGCGCTCGACAATGTTCTTTTCTTCATCTGTACCTATAGCTCCTTCTATCCGCAAAAGACCTTGATGAAGATCGGGAAGCCATTTCTTGATTGCTCGCAATATTGTATCAGCCCTCCAGAGAAACATCCCGCTGTTCCAGTAAAACCCCCTCTTATCCAAAAATACCTTCGCCTGTTCCAGAGTGGGTTTTTCCCGGATGGATTTTACCTCATATATGTCTTCGCCCTTAATAGTCGCTTTCAGAATTCCCTGCTCAAGGTAACCGTAACCGGTCTCCGGGTAGGTCGGTTGAATGCCAATGGTCAGGAGAAAGTCATTTTGAGCGGCCACCTCGGCAGCAGTGGAAAGGAGGTGGCGAAACCTCGGTGCATCAGTAATCAGATGGTCAGCCGGCAATACAACCATAACATCATCGGGGGATTTACGTTTGATATGGAGGGCCGCAAGACCGATACAGGGCGCGGTGTTTCTACCGACCGGTTCAATAATTATGTTTTTCTCAGGGATCTGCGGCAATTGCCTTGCCAATGCATCGGCGTGGCTGTGACCCGTGACGATCAAGATATTATCCACCGGGACAAGTGGTACTATTCTGTCAATAGTTTCCTGGATAATGGTCTTTTCAGAAACAATATCCAGCAAGTGTTTAGGCATCCTCTCTCTGCTTTTGGGCCAGAAACGTGTACCCTTGCCACCGGCCATAATGACAGCATACATAGGATAACTTTTCTCCTTATCTTCTTTTTTTCAAACGTGGCAAACGTACCAAAAGAAATGCTGATTATCAATGCAAATCTGTGCCCAGAATATCCATTCTGAAGTGCTGGAGCACATCAATGAATCCTTGCGAATGAACGGGGTTGTCATGCATGGCAAAGAGGTGTGTCTCACAGTAACAATCGGAAGATCCAAATCCCGGAACAGACCAGTCCGCGATCTTGCCTACAGCGAAAGCCACTTCATGCTCCAATGGTGTGTGGGATCGAATGGGGAGAGCGATGCACGTTTCAGCATGGTTTCTGAGATAATCTACATGCCAGAAAAATTTCTTCCTTTTTCTCAAATGTCTTTCTAACCGCTTAGTGAGATTTATTTTTGCTGATCCCACATAGATGTAATACCCACCTGAGAAGGTGACAGGCCCGAGACTGCCGATAGAAATGGTTACGTCACGAGGTACGTGAAGGATGAGCATGTAGCATCCACTGTCCCGGGCTTCCTCGTCCAGAATTCCCCAAGGTATCTCCAATTCTCGAACTTCTTTTCCAAGAGTGAGGGTTTCATTCCAGGTTACGGAGACGGCCCTGTATAAGAGCTTGTCTCTCAGATCGGCAAACGTCCGGGCAAAATCAAAATCCGTGTGATAATCAGGCAAGAAGAACCGGGCATGGGGCCAGTGCACTACAAAAATAACGCAGGCCCTCATGCCTCTGTCTGTCAGTTCGGCAAGGGCAAGCAAATGCCTCCGGCCCCGCTCCGTAACGGCATCGGGAAACATAGCGATGTCTTTTCCGAACAGGGTGCATGATTTAACTTCCAGGACATACGGAACGTTTCCCTTCTGTAAAAGGAAATCAAAGCGGCTTTTCCCGAATGTGGCTTCTTGCTTTATTATCTTTGCATGTTCCAGACCGCGAATTCTGTTTTTATCGAGCAGATATTTTACTACCGTGTTGGCCATCTGGGTGTGAAGTAAAACAGGCATATCTTCCCGCAGAACGGCGACAGCTGTATATATAGTATACCTGCCTGGCATCGGATCATGCCTCACAAGACTAATGGTTCTATCCGGGAGAAGGAGCTCCCAAAGACGTCCCGGGTTGGGAAGATGTGCACGGACAATTTCATTGTCCAGCGAGCACTCGACGGTAAACCGGTTGAGCCTTCTGATGAATCTTCCTTGCATCACATTCGGGAAAAGGGAAACGCTTCTCATCTTCCATTGCATTTTAAGGAATAAGCCTGTACATTGCCAGGAATAAAAATTATTTCTCTCACTATGAGTGATAAATATCCCAGAATAATCCTCAAACCGGGACGAGAAGCCTCACTGCTTAGGGGGCACCCATGGATATTTTCCGGAGCTGTTGCTTCAGTGGATGGACAACCGGAACCCGGTAACATTGCTTTTGCGGTAACAAATCAAGGGAAGCCTCTGGCCCTTGGCTTTTATAACCCCGCCTCGGACATCTCATTCCGATTATTGACTACCGACACAACGGCAACGGTAAATCACCTCTTCTGGCAAAAGCGTATCCGGGCAGCTGTGGCCTTAAGAGAGAAAGTGGTGCCGGAGGGAGCAACGGCCTATCGCCTGATCAATGCTGAAGGTGACTGGATGCCGGGACTGGTCGTTGATAGATACGACAATTATTTAGTTCTTTCCATTGCAACAGCAGGTATGGAGAAACACAGCCAGAGTATTTTAAAGGTCCTTGCTGAAGAGATGCAACCTGTTGGTATCTATGAACGAAGCGAAGGCAAGGCAAGGCAGTTAGAAAAGTTAGAGGATCGCTCCGGCATAGCTTATGGTGATCACCCGCCCGACATTGTCGAGATTAATGAAAATCAACTTCATTTCAAAGCAGATATCATCACAGGGCAAAAGACCGGTTTTTTCTTTGATCAACGTCCTAACAGGGAACTTGTTGAAAAGGTCAGTAATCAGGCGACTGTTCTGAACTGCTTCTCATACACCGGCGCCTTTTCCGTTTACTGCGCCCGGGGAGGCGCCAGACGTGTGATATCAGTAGAAGCATCAGAAACGGCAAATGAAATAGCCCGGTGGAATCTTCTAAGAAACGGCTTTTCATCAGATCAACACCCTATTTTCCGGGCTGATGTCTTTAACTATCTACGTGAGACAGACGAACTCTTCAATATAATTATCCTGGACCCGCCGGCCTTCGCCAGATCAAAAAAGGACGTGGCGAAAGCGGCACGGGGATACAAGGATATAAATCTTCAGGCAGCGAGATCCCTCAGGGAAGGAGGAATACTCGCCACATTTTCCTGCTCCAATTATATTGATAAGACGCTTTTTCAAAAAATTGTCATTGGTGCCGTTCGTGATGCCGGGAAATCTGCCCAATTGCTTCAGGCCATGGGAGCCGGCTCGGATCATCCTACAAATCTTGCACACCCGGAGGGTAGTTATCTAAAGGGATTGTTATTGAGAGTTTCAAGAGATTAGTGTTGGCTGCATCTTTCGGGTTTATACCAATCTTATTTCATTTATTTATAGACCATCGGCCCTATTGCACAAGCTGGATGTATTGCCCGACATTGAGGTATCTCCACTTGACATGACAGCCTTTTTCAGTCATGTTATGACAAATTGTCTCGCAATATAAATAGTATACGTATCTTAAATTTTATGCTCTCGGTCAGTTGAATTACTTGGGACGTCTCAGCTCTTGCAATGAGTATCAAATAAGTTCATGTTCTTGATTACAAAAACTGAACTTTCTGTCTGGTAATTTAAATGAAGAATAACAGCATTAAAAGCAAGCAATTGGGTGAAACATTAAGAGATGGTGAAAACCTTTTTCTTTCCCTTGTGGATCGCATGGTCGATGCGGTAGCTATCATCGATTGGGATGGCACTATTCTTTTCGTAAATAAGGCAGGGGCGAACTTGGTGGGGTTGGAATCCCCCGGTGATGGTATCGGTCTCAATGCCCTTCAATTTGCCCACTCGGACTTCCGTACTTTAATAATCAATGATCTTCTGCTCGTGAAAAATGGCAAACGGGAATCATTGGCCGACCACAGAATTTACAAGCTGAGAACAAGGGTCGGCGAAGATAAGTGGGTGGAAGCTGTCGGCACAATGGTATATTTTGAAGGGAATACAGCGGGCCTTGTAACGTTTAGGGATATCACATTACGCAAGCAAATGGAGAAGGAATTACGGAAACACCGTAACTACCTTGAGAAACTGGTTGAAGAGCGTACTGCTGAATTGCAAATAGCGAATGAAAAACTTCATCTGGACATTACAGAACACAGGCGGATGGAAAGAGCACTTAGGGAAAGCCAAGAAAGATACAGAATATTCATCGAATCCTTGCCGCAAGTTGTCTTTGAAACTGATGAGAATGGTGAGATTAACCTGGTCAATCATAAAGCATTTGAGACCTTTGGTTATACTCAGGAAGATGTAGAAGAAGGATTGAATGTGTTTCAAATGGTTACTCCTGAGGAGAGGGAAAGAGCAAAGGAAAGAATCGAAAGGTTATTAAGTGGAGAAGGATTGCGCGCTGGTGAATATATAGGACTGAGAAAAGACGGGGGTACATTACCTATCGTAGTACGCCTCAGTCCTCTAGTCTGTGACAATAAAATTGTTGGCATGAGGGGAATCGCTTCAGATGTAACTGAGATCAGGAAGACGCAAGATGCTCTACGAGAAAGTGAGAACAGATACCGCTATTTAGTGGAAAATTTGAATGATACTATCTATTCTGCCGATTTGCGGGGACTGATAACCTATGCCAGTCCTCCCATAGAATCCCTTATCGGATACAAGCCTCCTGAAGTAATTGGCCGGTCATTTACTGAGTTCATCTATAGTGAAGACTTGCCGCGCATAGAGAACCAGTTTGAAAAAATTATCTCCGACATTATTGAACCAAGTGAGTACCGGATGGTGACGAAATTTGGCGAAACCCGCTGGGTACGGTCTTCCAGCAGGGCGATTTACAGAGGAGATCGTGTTATTGGAATACAGGGAGTGATAACAGACATCACCGAACGAAAGCAGGTAGAGGAAGCTCTGAGAAAAAGAGAAGAGGAACTGGTTAACAATTCCCGCATGCTTGAGGAAGTCAATACAGCATTAAGAGTTTTACTGAAACGCAGAGAAGAGGACAAAGAGGAACTTGAAGAAAAAGTTTCGGCAAGCATTAAAGAACTCGTGATGCCTTATTTAGAAATGCTGAAAAAGAACCAACCGGACAATAGAAACGCGGCTTGTCTTTCCATCCTCGATTCAAATCTGAAAAACGTCGTTTCACCATTTTCCCAGAAATTATCTTCAAAATATTTAAACCTGACTCCCAAAGAAATTCAAGTCGCCAGTCTTATCAAGGAAGGCAGAACCTCAAAAGAGATAGCAGATGTCTTGAATGTGGCTACGTCCTCAATTGATTTCCACAGATATAACATTCGTAATAAGTTTGGTTTGAATAATAAAAGAATTAGCCTCCGATCCTACCTGTTATCCTTCTCGTGAAATTGTAATTGTCGCCACCCCTTTTATTGTGCAGACGTATCACGTAAGAAGCTTCGCTATGTCTGCATCCCCGTAGTACTGTCTTCTAAATATTATTGTACAATTTCTATTTCTTAACTAATGATGGCGTACTTACTTGTTATTATTTCTAATTAGTCATCATTTTATATTACACTGAAAGAATCCAGCAGGTACCTGCTCCTGCTTAGAGAGGGAACTTTTTTATAATACCATCATTTTTTCTTAACGAATATTAGCATAAGAGTGGCTATGAGAGTTAAAGCCATGGAAAAATAAAAAGAAGCAAAAAGGTGACTTGGGTTTATTCATATTTCTTCCAGGCATTATCAAATATTAATTTAAAAAAGAGGAATAGACAGCCTGAAAGACAGCCCACAGTAAGATGACAAACGTTAGAACCATACAGCCTGCTGCCAGAACTCGATGAAAAATATTTTCACTCTTCTTTTCATTATAGCCTGTCAGAAACGCAAACAGAATTCCTGAGATCACGCCTCCACCATGCGCCCAGTTGTTGATCCCCGGCACCAGTAGGCCGAATAAAACAAGCCCTATAACCCATCCCATGGCCTGCCTGTAAATGACCTCTCCATAAAAGCCCCCTCTGCTTTTGCCATAATAGATAATGGCACCGATGAGACCGCAGATGCTGGCTGATGCGCCGATTGTAAAAGAAATGCCAGCCAAATAGGACATAAAAAAACCCGCCACTCCAGTCAGTATATAAATAATCGCAAAACGGTTAAACCCGAATTCGCGTAACACGAACTGGCCAAGCTGTCCCAGCGCGGCCATATTGAAAAAGATATGAAGAATACCCCCATGGAGGAAAGAAGCCGACACCAGGGTCCACCAGCGTCCGTATCCAGCAATCGGTATGGTCCCTGTTGCACCAAGAAGGAAGAGACTCTTATCGGAGGGGGATAAAAAAGTCAGGGGATTTGCAGATAACCCCAGAGCCGATGGGCTCAGTAAAATTGATAAGATATAGAAGGCAATATTGATACAGATTATGATTTTAACAGTATCAAGGGAAGACGCCGAAAATATATTAAGTAAGTGGATTTTAAACCGTGAACCAGGCCTTGACAACCCACAATAGGGGCATACGGGTTCATTAGAGCTGATAAGTTTTCGGCAATTCGGACACAGAATTGAGGTTTTTTCTCTTACAGTCATGTAGAAAAACTATTTAAACCTCTCATGATTAAAATTGCAAAATGCAGACTGTACAGGTCAGAATAATTTCTCTCCCACCCAGTGACAGGCAGTGAGTATTTTCATGATTCATAGTGTTCTCTGCGACAATCCACAATCTGGCGTTGATGCTGGTAAGAAATCTGTATTCAATCTGTCATCAGGAAACTTTGCAAAATGGATTTATCATTGGCGCGTTGTCAAATGGGGTCTCAGCTCGTTGAGTGCAAAGTGGAATCGTAATTAGTGAGACACACAAATAACCTAAAACGGTTTGCTACATACCACGCACATAATATAAATCACAAGTAAGATTTCGCGCGGCTATTCCATAACCAGTAACGCCCCTTTTAACTTGACATGCCATCTCAACTCGGCTATTTTTTTGCTCATGAACAAGACCTCAGTGGGTATTACAGAAGAATATTGAAGGAACTTAAGAAACATGGATATAGAGAATTGGGCAGAAGAATTATTGAAGGACGTTTGTGAAAAATGGGAAACCTGTCAGTATAAGTATGATTTTGGCGAATGTGGCTTTCGGGTTTTTTATTCGCCAGTTTCCGCCAGTCCAGACCTGATGATCATAGGATACAACCCTGGTAAGTATGATAAGCCTTTTTGTAAGGAAGATGACAGTCAGATTCCGGATTTTCATGAATACCTCTATCATGATTCAACAATGGCGAGGAAGATGAAATACCTGTTCGAAAGTATTGAGAGGCATGACTGGTTGGAAGAAAGCGTAAAACTGAACCTTGTTTTCTTCAGGAGTGAAAATGAAGCACAATGGGAAACTATGGACAGGGGCCTCCGGAGTGAATTGGAAATTTTCTGTTTTAAGAGGGTGAATGATATTATTGATACGCTTAAACCAAGGTTTATTATAACGGAAGGCCTTAAAGTTTTCGATCTCCTTATAAATACTGTTTTGATGGGATGTGATAAACCAAAGGTGGAAATTGGAGTGGGCGGGAGAAAAATTTACGCCAGAAGCAGATACGGCCACAGTCAGATAATTGGCTTAGTTCATCTGACTCAGGATCGAATAAGCTATCCTGATTGGAACAGTATTAAGGAGTATCTGAAGGCTGATTTGAAGGATCTGCAGCAAACATATCTGCACTGAAATGAAGCTCTTCATTAGTAAAGGGGGTGCATGGGGCTTCAAAGCAGAGCTGCATATCAAGTATGCTTTGAATGAGATAAATGTGGACAGGTGAATTTTGATGATTCATGAAAAAGTTCAACTAACAAAGAAGCGAGCTGATGGTTATGTAATTCCACTTGGACCTGTCAGCCTGATTAACGTCGTAACTGATACCGGCATGGTGGGCTGTGGAGCCTTTGATATATCGGCACTGGATAACTTCGGTTACCCGGCAGCCAGGGTAAAATCCACCACGGGAAGCGCAATTGCCACAATTGAAGACCTTCTTACAGGTGTTGTGAAGGATGCAAATACGACAGCGGTCAACCGTGGTGTTAAAGTGGGAATGACAGGCAGGGAAGCTCTTGACCTGATATAGAACATCATACTTAACATCAACTGTAATATCTCTTCGTCTGATCCTCACGTCCGTTGAAGATAACCACGCAAGGACGAGGTTTGAGGGATGCATTTGTCTTAAAGCTATCTGAAGAGATATTACTTCTCAGTGGCATATGACCTGGCTATGCCGCGACCACGCCCTTCACTGTCACGAAATTATAACGTATGCAACGGGCATTGCCGCCGAATTGATTTTATCGGATTAAGACGAACTCCCCTCGAACACCTTTATCGACGACGACTGAAGTGTGAAAATATGTTATAAGGTGCTTCCTAATAATTCTAGTCCTGTCAGGACAAAAAGGATTTCATGTTAAATGTTCATATATCGAACGCTATGTGCGATATATGCACATATATAGATACTAATATCTCGCTGTATTTGTAGCATATAATATTTTAATCCGTGCTATAAACGCACATATCCTATATGGGACGACTTATCAGCCTACCATTATTAAACCACGCGGTATAAACAGAACACTCCATAATACATTGTAATTCAAAACAATTTTATATTATAAAATTCTCACTTCTTCTCAAGCGGAGAGTATTATCGGGTTGGCAATCTTTTTGCATGATGTTTAATCAAATGAGGAGACCTCTTGAGACAGGAAGAAACCTTTGGGATTTTAATCTTAATAAATTAATATATGAAAGGTATTTCTCAGAGGTCTCGCGGGACTTATAATAAGTTATAAGATATTAAAGGAGAAGAAGCGCGGTTAGTTAAACAGGAATAAGAGTTAAGCAGTATCGAAAAGTGGTACTACTGTTCATGCAAGGTTCTTTTAAATTGGAAATCGGCGGGCGGCATTCCTCTTCTCCTTTTACCACCTGCCGCCTTTACTCCATATGCTCTGAAAGGGAGAATAGTATTCAAGAACCCTTTCAGTTTATTAATCGGTGGATGGTTTCTTTCCCTCCTTTTGCCATCCACCTTTTTTTGTCCCAGATAACCAACAAAGAGAGAGCAGGAAATTCGAACAACGGCTGCTTTGCTAATAATCTGTCGGAGTTAAAAAACATGAGCATATATCATCGCGGGAGTAATGTGGAAAATCATATATGAACAGAATATATGTAGTAAGCCGGGAAAGTTATATCAAAGCACGCATCATTAAAATTAAGACAAAGGAACATATCTATATTGAAGAAGCAATCAGTCTGGCCAACAATGGAATTTCTACTGAATTGTCAAGTCATTCGCAAACATCGGACGGATATCAAATGTTCATTCGTGATGATGCTGATGGCGTGTCAATATGCCGGCAAATTTTAGATGCATTATTGCGATTGCCTCATGGAAACGTTGTTGTGGAAAAAATTAATTGTTAAAAGCAGTACATCAGCAAATCACAATTAATCAGGCTGCGGCAATCTTGCCGTTTTCTCTGTCGCTCGCTGACATCCTTTTTATCTCTCTGACTAACCATATGATCCGATAATCGTTTTACCCAAGGGCAATCTGAAGTTATCCTTTCCTATCTTCCCCGAAACCAACGCCTTGATCAGAACAAGCATCAAATTCCAGGGATGTCCATTAGTCAGAAGTCTATCATCATTGGGGATAAAACGATTGACGATATGTATCACGAGTGCTACACATCAACCGGCAAGGGGGCAGCATTATACCCCTTCCACATTGAGATTTTCCAACAGTTGGCAAATTGTCGGGTACATAACAATGCAAAAACTTTTCCTGTTTGATTTTGATGGCGTCCTGGTCGATTCCCTAGAAGTATATGAAAGTAGAGTGAAGCTCTGCCTGGAAAAAATAGGGAGGCCGATTGTTCAAAGCCGGAATGATTTCCTGGGACTGTTTGAAGATAACTTTTATGAAGCGATAATGAAGAAAGGCATTGATCTCGTGGAATTTATGAATGCATCAAGGTCAATCCCGACAAATGATGATTATGACCGGATGGCACCATTTGCGCCAATATTCCCTGTTCTTGCCGAGCTTAAGAAGGATAACATCCTGACGGTCATTTCTTCCAATATATCGCAGGTCATCCACATAATCCTTTCCAAGTACGGATTTAGGAGCTGTTTCCAAAAGGTTCTGGGGGCTGATTTCGGATATAGCAAGGAGGAAAAAATTCTCCATGCCTTGAATTTTTTTCAGATGGGAAGAGACAGAACTTTCTATGTTGGTGACACTGTAGGAGATATTAAAGAAGGCCGCCTGGCAGGGGTGAAAACAATCGCCGTTACCTGGGGCTGGCACTCAAAAGAGAAACTGGAGACGGCAAGTCCTGATTATCTCATTGAAACTCCCGACGATTTATTGAGTATCTGATTATAGATCGTAAAGGGTTTCGTCGATTCTGGGTTTCGGTTTTTTGCTTCCCCTTTGGGCCTTTGCCCCAAAGAGCAAGGGTTCTTCCCCTTCCAGCAAATCCCCCATCTCTTCTTCGATTTTTTCGGGGTCTTCCCCTCTTTCCATACGGCTCAGGGCCTCTTCCATTCCCGGTCCCAGATTCATTCCCGTTGCATCAGAGAGCTTCCTCATCAGCATTGCAGCCTGACGGGGATCGTCTTCATTGATCTTATCTGCCTCACCGGCAAGCATAGCCATGGCTTTTTCCATCTTCGCGTCATCAAGAGGAGGCATATCGTCTGCGACTGCTTCTTCTTTGCCCCCGGACACCTTGGCAAAAATCGACATCTGACGCTTCAATTTAACCCTTTTACATTTCGGACAGTTAGGGATCTTTTCAGTGTTAACGGTTCTGGAAAAGAAGCCATAAATCGTGTTGCATTTGTGGCAGTAAAATTCGTAGATCGGCATTACCCTTCCTCACTATCTAAAATCAAAGATTTATTCCCACTCACAATTCTTCGTCAAGATAAGGAAGAAGCGGTGGGAAGGTCGATTTTTTATTTGGTGTAGTTTAATCGACCAGATAAAAAAATCAAGATGCTTTTTTGTCTTCCATCCGCCGAAGCCGGGCGATTCTTACTGCCAGCGGTGGATGTGAATAGTAAAACCAGGCATAAAAAGGATGCGGGTGAAGATTTGCAAGATTATCTTTCGCAAGGCATTTCAATGCGCTTATCATGGGTTTTACTGTACCAAGGAGATTTAAGCAATAGTCATCCGCTTCCCTCTCAAATTTTCTCATGAGTATTGCACCTATTGGCGTCAGAAAAAAGGCAATCGGTCCCATAAGAGCCGCAATCAGCAGGAGACCGACATAAGGAAGGTTCTCGTTAAAGCCAAATGTATCATAGAGAAGAGGCCAGCCTAAAAGACGATATATAATATAAAAAACTGCAAGAGAAGCGATCTCAGTAAAAATCAACTGCTTCATGATGTGCCTCTTTTTCCAGTGGCCCGCTTCGTGGGCCAGTACTGAAAGAATCTCATCAGATGAATGGGATTTGAGCAGGGTATCATACAAGACAATGCGTTTCGTTTTCCCTAGCCCGGTGAAATAGGCATTCGTATGCTTGCTCCGTTTGCCCGCGTCAACCTGGAAAACCCCCTCAGTTTTCAGTCCTACTTTTGCCATCAGCGAAATAATGGCCTCTTTCAACACCTCATCCTGTATCGGCTCAAACTTATTGAAAAGAGGGGCTATCAGAACCGGATAGAGCCATACCATGAGCATCTGGAAAACGGAAAAGACAATCCATACCCAGAGCCACCAGGTATCTTTGGCATACCGGATAAGAGTAAGCATGGTGCTGAGAAGAATCCCCATCAAAATTGCGGATATCAAGAGACTCTTGATGAGATCGGCAATCCACAGTTTGATCGTGATGGTGCTGAATCCATACTTTTTTTCGATCACAAAGGTACTGTATAGACTGAACGGAATATCCAGAATACTGCTTAACAGGGCGAGGACGCCAAAAAAGATCAAACCAGACAGGATAAAGTTTAGCTTACAAGAAAGTATTACGCAGACTAGCAAGGGGAGAAGTCCGCTCAATAGGATCACAAGGGTGACCACATCATCGAAGAAATGTTCGATAGATGCAAATCGTGAAGAATCTGCTGTATAATCACTCATCCGTGCGAGAGTAATTTCATCTATCTCCCCCTTGAATACCTCAGGGACATTGTGGCCATGCAATCTCAGATGGCGGACATTTATGTATGTCAATAACCAGCGGAATATAGTGTTGACCGCAAAAAGAACGAGAAACACAATTAACAAGATATTCCATTGCACCATATGGGGGAAACCTTCAATTCATTTTTCTGATTGCTCAGCCAGTCTCTTATCAATTTCCTGGAGGACTTCCTCAACAGTTTTGACTGCAACGAAGTCATGTTTGCCGGGAATTGAAAATTGAGGGGCGTGAAGACAAATGACGGGAGTGCCACTACGAAGGGACAAAGCTATCTCAGAGAGGGTGCCGGCACCGCCACTCAGAGCCACCAGGATTTGCGGTGTTTTGGCATTGATGACATTTCTCGCATCATACATACCTGTATATATCGGAATGTCAATAAATTCATTGGGGTATTTTTCGAGGGGATGCTGCTTGTCATTTGGGAGAATACCAACGACGAGGCCGCCTGCCTTATAGGCGCCTTCACACACGGCTCTCATGACACCCGGCCCGCCCCCTGTCAGCAAAACGTAACCCCGACGAGCAATAGCCTCTCCCAAACGCCGTGCGTCTTTCATGACTACGGACGATTCGTCGTTGTGACTTCCCATCACCCCGATAATATATGGTTTTCTTGTAATTGAAATTTTTGACATCTGGATGTCCTTTAGCAAATGGCGCTAAGGACCACAAGAGAAATATGAGCCTCTACGTTGACAGAAAGTGTAAAACATGCTGAGATCACTATTAAGAAGGAGGATCTGTGGAAGATGGTGGAGAAAATCGCGGAAAATTTTTACATGATTACCCTGCCTATGCCGTTTCGTCTCAAGCATGTGCACGTGTTTGCACTCATTCATAATGGTAAGGTAGCGCTGTTCGACACGGGAGTAAATACGCCTGAAGCGTTCACAAAGCTCGAAGGGTCTTTGAAATCCATCGGTAAGACTATTCGTGATATTGACCGGATATATATTACCCATTTCCATACCGATCACTGCGGTACAGCCGGCCGGATCAAGGAAATTTCCGATGCTTCTATTTTTATGTCTGAGATAGATACACGGCGAATACACACTGACCAGGATGAGGGACTCGATATTAATCGAATGAAAATGTTTTACCGCGAGCAAGGGCTTGCCGAAAAGTCTATCGATGCCTTGGTGGAACTCCTTGATTCTTTCAAAAGGGCGACGCTTCCCTTTCGGGTGGATATATGCCTTACAGATCACGAGTGTCAGAGGGTCGGTGATATGGAATTTGAAACAATACCAGTACCCGGACACACCAGCGGTCAGGTGTGTTTTTATTTCCTCAAAGAGAAGATCCTTCTTTCCGGTGATCACATTCTACCGCATATCACCCCCAATCTCAGTCCTGATCCCCGTAATCATAGTTTTCGACCACTGAAAAGCTTTCTGGATTCTTTGACGAAAGTTGAAAATCTTCCTGTCGTAAAAGTTTATCCGGCCCACGGTGATCCATTTGCAAACCTCAAAGCGCGGGTAGAAGAAATCAAAGAACACCACAGTGAAAGGAAAAGGCTGATACTTGATTCCGTGAAAGCAGGACCGAAGACTAATTACCAGGTCTCTCTGGATATATTCGGCGAAAATCTGCCAGAATTCGATCAGTTTTTAGCCGTCAATGAAGCCTTTGCGCACCTGATCGAGTTGAAGGAAGAGGGGCTTATTAACCAGAGGAAAAAAGAAAAACATGTTTTTTATACGGCCGCTTAACGTTTGGAGAAATCTGCTGACGAGGCGGGCGAGACTGCTACCATTTCCGTGGAAGGATACAGTCGAATTACAGGCGACAGAAGCGTCTGATCCTGAACAACAGGCTCAATCCAGAGAGCTTCTTTTTCTTTCGCTAAAATCCTTGGCCTAGGAAGGAATTAGTCCCAGCGGAATTGAACGAGACGATTTGCTCCATCATGGATTACGGCTCTATACCATGACTGGGCAGGACACCATTGACCGGCCTGTATTCATAGGATTACTTCTTGAGTATTAAAGGCCTCTGAAATAACGGACAAATCATTGATCAGAACAAACCGGCCACACATAAGTTATATTCTTTAATTTGTATGATCTCCTTGATACTTTAGGAAACGAAAAAGAGCAACGCTTATCAGGATCAGCACGCCAACCAATATAATGGCGGAGGCAAAGTGCCCTGCATCGGCCATTATTCCCATGCCTGCCGGAATTAGACCGGCTCCGGCCAGGTAAGCGAAAAAGATTGTCATCGATACAGCAACGTTGCGGACATTCGGAGGGCTGATGCTGGATAGAAAGGTAAACGCGGCCGGGTAAAAACAGGCGGACATCATCGGCTGGATAAATACCACTAACAAGACCCATTTCCCGCTTACGATTCCCAAGAGGATCGTCATGATTCCGTTAAATGTGAGAACGATCTTCATTGTTTGCTTCGGCCCTATACGATCTGAAATCCAGCCGGCAAAAAAACCGATGATTATAGCGGGAATTCTCGATAATCCGAGGATTGTGTTGGCATAACTGCTCTCGAATCCTCTTTCCGCCACCAGGAAAAGGGGGAGCATACTGAACACGCCCATGCTTGTCGCTATGGCGACACTAAAAAGAATAGTCATGATCCAAAATACAGGTTGCTTCATGAGAGGCCGAACATTTTTGAAATTGGGCGGCTCGCCTTTAAAATCTCCACCCAGATTCAGGCGATAAAACAGCAGACCCAAAACAATCGCCGCAACGCCTATTGATGCCAGGACTCCCTGCCAAGTAAACCATTGGAGGAGTAATTCGGATATGAGAGGTGCAGCGATATAGGCAAGGGAGGGAGCCGTTTCATGAACCGCGATAGCCTTCCCCCAGTTGCCGGCCGATATTGAAGAAGTGATGGTGGTAATCCCCGAAGGCAGATATGCCCCGGCAGCCAAACCAAGAAAGACCAATCCCAGATAGATGGTCCAATGGGTTTTTCCGGCCGCGACAAAAAGCAAAGTAATACCCGTAGCAACGGAAGAAAGGGCGATCATCCTTCGATGGGTAAACCATCTGGAAAGATACCCTGATCCCACAAGCGACGCACAGTAACCGAGAGAAATCAGTAAAAAGAAGCTGCCTGCCTCTGTGTGATCCAGTCCGAGATCATATTCAATAGTAGGCATCAGCGGGGCTGGCAACAATCTGGAAAGGAAGTTGAAAAAGAATATTCCCGCTATCAGAACGAGGAGTGCGACTTTTGATTTCCGAGGGGAAAAAGTTTCACTCATGGATCTCAGGTTTTTACTCCCGTTGTCTTTTTATTGCCATAAACCTGCACGATGACCCGTCGCTGCCTCGGGCGATTGTCAAAATCAATAAAGACAACCTGCTGCCATGTTCCAAGAGAAAGGTGCCCGTCAATAACAGGAATAGCCAGGGATGGACCCAGCAGGGCCGCTCTTACATGGGCATGCCCGTTTCCGTCACCCCATCGCTCATTGTGTCTGTAATATTTATCTTCCGGAGCGAGATGCTCTATAGCTTCCTTCAAATCATCCACCGCGCCATGTTCATATTCAATAGTAGTTATCGCCGCTGTCGAACCGGGCACAAAGAGATGGACGTGTCCCTCCTCTATACCCGATACAACTAGTTTTTCAGATATCTGGCTGGTCATGTTGATAACATCAGTATTACCCGATGTGGAAAAAGCGAGATAAGAAGTAATTATGTCCAAAGCCATATGACCTCATCCTTTCCTTTATTATGAAAAAATTCCCCAGTACCCTCTCCAAGAGGATATCGGGGAAGCAAAGTCCGATAGACATTTACAAACTCTATATGTACGGGAAAACATTCTGCATGACCATCTGGAAGTTCGATTTTACCCGTTCGGCGCCATCAACGATCTCCATATGACCGGGAAAGAGAGTCTCGACCTCAAGCTTGGAAAGTGTCGTAATACTTTTTTTCAGAAGTCTGCCACTTCCTCCCGGAAAATCTGTTCTTCCCACGTTCTGGCTGAATATCACATCTCCCGGAAAGAGGACTTTTTTAGCGGGCCAGTATAACCCTATGGAGCCGGGCGAATGACCGGGGACATGTAATATCTGGAAGGTCTCATCTCCAAGGACAATATTTCCGGTTTTCATGATCAAATTGATCTTGACATCGGGAGGGTTTAATCCGAACAGGTTATATAATTTGGCGCCATCGCCTTTCATGAAAGCGATCTCGTCTTCATGTAGGGCTATTTTCACATCGGAATCATTGAAGAGTCCCGATCCCTCGTAGTGGTCAGGGTGGGAATGGGTGTTAATAATATAGCGGATATCATTTCTTGCGATCCCGTCCAGTTCCATGCTTTCCAGGAGATTGGGCACATAAGACGTCAACCCAGGGTCAACTAGGGCCTTTACGTTACCGCTGATGTAGAAACTGTTGCAGTTATTGGCGTAATAATCCGTCCATTCATAAACATATATATCTTCCGTGAATCTCATTTGCGCTCCTTTGTTAACACATGTTTTTTTACGATGGAGGTTTAACCATCCTGGCAATATTACTGTGGTATCAATTTACATGCAAGAATAATATGAAAGTCCTCGGATAGTAAAAAAAATATTGACAAAAGGAAATATAGTTGTATGATACAACCATGAAAAAGACCAAAAAGAATAATCAGGAAATCCTTGCTCTGATATCGGACCTCTGCCAGGTCATCCGCTGCTGCCGGCAGGATGCCGTGTTTTGTGAGGATGTGACCTTTTCCCAGTTTCTCATACTCAATCAGGTGGCAAAGAAAGGTACTCTGAAAATGCTGGAGCTTCATCAAATCCTGGCTGTTGATAAGAGCACAACGACCAGGCTTGTGAATCCATTGGTCAGGCAGGGACTGATTAAGCGTGAGAGATCGGATCATGACTGCAGGGCAGCAAATTTAAAATTGACACCGGCGGGAAAAGAAGTTCACAGAAAAGTCTGGTTGTGCCTTGAGGGTTTTGTGGATGCCATTGGAGGAGGAATTCCCGATGAGAAAAAGACAGATGTGTATGATGCCGTTAAGCTTTTTATCAGTGCGGTGAAAAATGCATCATCAGCCTGTTCGTGTAATGAGTGACTTTAAAGGAGAAATGCATTGAGTCAAAATTATTGTGAAGTTAAAACAAGCAAGGTCGGCAAAAATGGTATTGAGGCAGCACCGATTATTTTTCCCGTGATATCGCCATTATTGAAAACAGGCGAGACCCGGACGAATCTTCCAGACCTGAAACAGTGCTTTGTCATTGGTTCGATTGAAACACCGGTCGGTCTGGTGCCGCAGGTTTCCTCTGCCTTAACATGGATAGACCGCTGGGGAACCATTAAAGCACGCTGGGGAGTCGGCCGTATGAATTATGCTGTTGAGCCCGGTCTCTACGCCCTTGGGAACCCATACAGTCATTCGCATGTACTGGTTACTGCGAATTACAAGATGAGCTTTGACCGTCTCCGTGAAACCCTTTCCGGCCGGGATGTCTGGCTGCTTGTTCTGGACACAAAAGGGATTAACGTCTGGTGTGCTGCGGGAAAAGGAACCTTCGGTACTGAGGAACTGGTGCGTCGGATTGCATTAAGCGGCTTGAACAAGGTCGTAAGACACAGGGAACTCATTCTGCCCCAGTTATCCGGCCCCGGTGTTGCCGCCCATCAGGTTAAGAAATATTCCGGATTCAGGGTTCACTACGGACCTATCCGGGCTTCGGATTTAACGGCCTACTTAGAAGCCAGTCTCAAAGCGGCGCCTGGAATGCGTTTGAAGACTTTCCCGCTGCGTGAGCGGTTTGCCTTGATCCCAATAGAGATTGTGGCGGCTTTCAAGGTGAGCCTGCTTATTCTTCTCACTTTCTTCCTTCTGGGTGGTCTCGGAGGGCCGGACGGATACTGGGCCAATGCAATGAATTATGGCCTTTTTGCCATTATTGCGATACTCTCGGCAATCATGGCCGGTGCCGTCCTGACACCGATCCTGCTTCCCATTCTTCCCGGGAGAGCCTTCTCGTTCAAAGGTTGTATTGTCGGTGTGGTCATTGCATTGACCCTCTTAATAGTGAGGAATCCTGACCTTGCCTTCTGGCCGGGCAGGTTAGAAATGGCGGCATGGCTATTACTGGTGCCGGCCTTAGCGGCGTATCTTGCCATGAATTTTACCGGCGCCTCAACGTACACTTCTCTTTCCGGTGTGAAGAAGGAAATGCGGGCTGCGCTTCCCCTGCAAATAGGGGCTGGCGTGGTCGGACTTGGACTCTGGCTGGTGTCACGATTTATTGCATAGGAGCTTGCAAATGGAAAACATGATCTATCTGAAGGATGTAGTAACTCTGAATCTGAATGAGGAAAAATGTATTGGCTGCGGTATGTGCATCGAGGTCTGTCCCCATGCTGTCATCGGTATGAACGGTGCGGAGCGTGCATGGATTCAGAAGAGGGATGCCTGTATGGAATGCGGGGCATGCAGCCGCAATTGCCCCACAGAGGCAGTTTCCGTGCAGAGCGGTGTGGGCTGTGCTGCCGCCATCATAAATACAATGTTGGGCCGGAGCGACGCTTCCTGTTGTGGTCCGATTGATTCTTGTGAAAAGACAGAAAATCAGGGAAAGACCTCCTGCTGCTGAAATAAGTTGCCCTAATGTCATTGCTTGGGTGAATTACAGGTCGGGAGCAGTACGAAAATATTAACACTCCTTTTGACTGCATACGTTAGATCATTTTTTCACCGATTAAATTATCCATTGACACCTGTTGTTTTTGCTCAGAACTCATTAATAGTTCATTGAAGGGATATACTCCCGTCTTTTGAACTATTATGCAATGCTCCACTTACGAATCTTCATAACAGCTTTTTGTGATAAATGGTTAAGATTACGGTTTAAAAGTGAGAGTCGCTCCAGCGGCAGATGAGACGTCTCTCATAACATATGCACATGTGGTGCGGGTCTACAGTTATTGACCTGCCATCTTACCAGGCTTGTGGCCTGGGTTTAGCGGGCGATGAGGAAATACAGAAAGTTTCTTTGAAGATTTACTG
Source organism: uncultured delta proteobacterium (assembly GCA_963695875.1). Taxonomy (GTDB): domain Bacteria; phylum Desulfobacterota; class Syntrophia; order Syntrophales; family UBA2185; genus DATKLL01. Next base: position 27,326 of record CAVOID010000003.1, read on the forward strand.
TCCCTTGAAGGTGGGCTTTCTTTTTCCTATAAAGGCTGCTATTCCCTCCTTTGCGTCCGCTGTTTTGCCAACCCAGATCATCCCTCGTCGCTCCAGTTCGAGCTGCCGCTCCAACAGTCCAAAGAAGGCGTTATTGAAGTTCTCCTTCACGATGGAGTAAGATACTGTCGGGCCTGAGGCAAGCTTCAGAGCAAGATCCATGGTAGTTTTTTCAAGCTCGCTGTCATCGACCACTTTATTGACGAGCCCCATTTGGAGGGCATCCTTAGCATCGAATACAGGGTCCATGTACACCAGCTCTGACGCCTTGCTAAATCCGATCAGTAGCGGAACCAGTAGGGTCCATGCCCCGTCGGGAATCAGCCCTATTGAAGTGTAAGCCTGCCTGAACTTCGCGGATGAAGCGCATATTCTCAGGTCACACGCGGCAGCAATACTCACTCCGGCGCCGGCAGCCGTCCCGTTGATCATGGCAATGACGGGCTTTGAAGTCCGGCGGATGCCAACGATGGTAAAGTGTAAGAACTTCGTCAGTTGCCGCAGTGTCTCGCTTGTATCAGGGGAGCTGTCAAACAGCGCCACGTCGCCTCCCGCGCAGAAGGCCTTGCCCTCTCCCGTAAGTACGATCACCTTTACATCCCTGTCATCTGCGCAGATTTCCAGGGCCCTGATGATGTCGCTAAATAAATCAACATTAACTGCATTAAACGCTTTGGGCCGGTTGAATTTGATGACGCCAACTTGCTCCATCTTTTTAAAAATAATATTTTCAAACTGCATTTCCCCTTCCTCCTTCATTCATTGATATCAGTAATTTTTTACCTTTTTAGTCTAATAGTTTGACATCAAACCATATCTGCAAAAAAATTAAAGGTTATTGTTGAGCTTTTTCAATAGATGAAACAGAATTTCTTTTTCATCGTTAGAGATACCCTTGTATGAATGGGCTCTCAATTTGTGCGCAATGAGTTGGAAGTCAGTTTTCAATGCTGTCCCCTTCCTGGTCAAAGTAATAAAATTGATTCGATTATCGGCATGATGTCGCTTTTTCTCCACTAAGCCCAGTTTGATCAACTTATTAACTAGAGCTGTGATCGTAGACTTATCCTTGTCTATTATCCTTGCTATCTCCGACATGGGTAATGACCCACGCATCATCAGAGATCCGAGGATCTCGCCGTGAGACGGGGCCAATCCTTTGATGCGATGGGCCTTCATTTCATGAGTAAGGAACCTACTGGCCTTGTACTGTATACGTCCGATCAAAAAGATGATCTGATCCTTTTTCATGGCTGTATAATAGTTTTATATCAAACTATTGTCAAGATTTATTTCCTGCTGAAATGTTGAATGAAAAGATGAAAGAGGAGGAAGGAGATCATTTGTCACACTTAAGAATCTTCGCGTCTATGATACGATAAGATTAGGTATGATCCTTCACTCTGATAGGGCACGCTTCATTGCGATGATGTCGACACCCAGTTCAATCGCTGACCTGTTATTTTTCTGGCTTTGATTAAATAGCCAAAATAATGCGACGATTGCGATTAAACTCTCCCCGATAAAACGTCCGGTAATTAACACGAAAATAATATTGAACAATATCAGCACACATAGAGAAACTATTATGTACAATGTGTGTTTAGCCGTGACGTATCGGGTGTGTTGGCTGATAAGCAGAAATCCAATGAGCATGACTATGGGTGTGTCGTATATTATATAACCTGTTATGCCATATGACTTAACGTTCAATATAATGTATATCATAAGTACCACATAAATGATGCCTCTGGTTCTGATTACTGCCTGCTTCCACTCATCGAACTTTTTAGCATCAACTCCAGGAAAATCGTATACAGATAAGTCTTTAAATGTTTTCATCTCAACCCTTTTCCCATGCTGGAGCTTTCCATAAGGAATAAATAGTTTTGTTTACGACGAAGCGAGGTTCCGACATTGTACCCGAAAATTACTCCAGTAATCTGCATCTTTATTAAAAATTTATCAAGTGTAGAATTTAGTCAATGATGGATTATACCAATTTCTGTCTAAAAGCTTTTATGATTTTAAAAATAAAAAGATTTAGGATACCAGCAATGAACAATTTCTAAAAGCCAGATATTTATGAAAAGCCCAAAAATCACTTGACAACTCCGCATCAATCTTTGAAAATAAAGACACTGAAGGATTTCTGTAACTTCGTTAACCTCACAAATTAACCATTTGAAATATTCTATCCATAATCAAGGTTTCTTTTTCTCTGAAGAGTAAACGCAAAGTGTCACCGTCCTTTTCTCGGATGTGTCCGGCTGTATGGCCATGACATAAGGAGCTTGGTCGCTAACTGCTAAGGATAGCTGATTTAGTTGTCGAACAGGGAATCAGGGGACATAATATAAAATGTTTACGGAGAAATCATGTGTGGGGTGTGGCTTTTGCTGTATAACAGCCACATGCTCAATCGGATTATTCTTATATGGGCAAAACGGAAGATGCCCCGCACTTAAATGGAATGGAAGAAGATATCTTTGTGAGCTAGTTGATCTATACAAAAGCGCGTTAGCCATTGGTGGGGGATGTTGTGCCCCTCTCAATACATGGAGAGAGACGGTTAGAGATAGGAAGGACGTATTTTATCAATAGTTTGAACCCGGGAAAGTCATTTCCTTTCAAGTCCGCTTTCTCTGGTTCCTGTTTCCGGGGTCCAACTCATATGCTGGTATATCTTGGGGCCGATTTGCTCCACCCAGGTAATCTTTTTCACACACGGCGTTTGTGTAAGCTGCGAAAAACTCGATGACAACTCATCAGGATTACATCTCTTGGCATAATAGTAAACTGTATAATCCCCTAATATTTTCTTATCTTCCTGGAAATAATACCAGACTGTCCAAAACAAAATAAATCCGATAATAGTCATTAAGATTGCTTTCATTATAATATACTTTTCGGAATCCGTATTCTTCAATGCATAATTTTAGCAAACAGATATAAAAGTATCAAGAAGATATCGATTCAAGTAAGCCGGTTCTTCCTATTCTGCAGGTTGAAGTTTGTCTTCTTCTTTTGCTATTTGTTTGCCCGCATTTAGGTCAGCTCTTTTGAGAACACCAGCTTATCATCGCCGATGCGGTAAAACTTCTTGATACGCGCCACCAACTGGTATCCGTGCCGAAGAGGAACAATTTGTATTACAAATTATACAACAAGTACAGAGTCGATAATCTCTGATTATAAAAGCGGGATCAGACAATAAAGCAGCAGACAACACACTTGTTGATTATTTCGATAAGTATACATATTTTAAGAATGACTGCAAACCGTCTGTTACAGGTACTCCATAATAAGAATCCACATTCCCCGTTTTTCAAAATTAGCTATAGAAAATTGTCAATAGCATTTACAAACATTAATTTTTTTGTAATCCTGTAAAGCCTTATTTACCAGTTGTAATTGCCCACGATAAGGTTTAAACATTATATGTAAACACTGATTCAAAATGAGGTAGCAACCATGGGAACAAGTCTCAAAAGCGGTCTAACTCGGATACAGTCAATTTTCACGGAGTTTTTTGGGCTCGGTAGATCTGTTGCACTAAGTGCTATTGCTCTGATCAGCCTGGTTACTATCTTTGCCATTTTCTGGTTCTTTCATTCGGCCCCGCCCAACACCATTACCATCACGAGCGGTCCGGAAGGCAGCGTGTTCCGAACAAATGCCGAGAAATACAGCAAGATACTGGCGCGCAATGGCGTTATGTTAAAGATCATTACGTCCGATGGCTCGCAGGAAAATCTTAAGAGGCTGGCTGATTCTTCGTTCCGTGTCGACATCGGATTTGTTCAAGGCGGAGTAGTTGGCGATCTGAATATCGATAAGCTGGTCTCACTCGGGAGCATCTCCTATGAGCCGCTCCTCATTTTCTACCGGAGTGCCAAGCCTTTGGAACTCTTATCCCAGATGAACGGCAAGCGGCTTGCGATCGGTCCAGTAGGCAGCGGAACGCAAACTCTGGCGTTGGCCCTACTCAAAGCCAATGGCATTGAGCCTGGCGGCGCAACTGTGTTGGCGGATCTGGACGCGGAAGACGCGACAAAGGCCTTGATCGAGGGCAAGGTTGACGCCGTGTTCATGATGGGAGATTCCGCCTCAACACAGATCATTCGTACGCTCCTGCGGACAGAGGGAATCCAACTTTTCGATTTCACACAGGCCGATGGTTATACACGCCGCATCGGCTATTTGAACAAGCTGATCCTACCGAAGGGATCCATCGATTTCGGAAAGAATATCCCCGATCACGATGTTCATCTGATCAGCCCCACAGTTGAGCTCATTGCACGCAACGATCTGCATCCAGCGTTGTCCGATTTGCTGCTTGAGACGGCGACTGAAGTACATGGGCGCGCGGGCCTGTTCAAGCGGTTAGGCGAGTTTCCTACACCACTCGAACACGAATTTCGCATTAGCGCTGATGCGAGCCGCTTTTACAAATCGGGCAAGAGTTTCCTCTATAGGTATCTTCCATTCTGGATGGCAAGTCTCGTAAACCGCATCCTGGTGGTATTTGTGCCGATGCTTCTGGTATTGATCCCGGGACTGCGAAGTATCCCTGCGATCTATCGATGGCGAATGAAGATGCGCATCTACCGGTGGTACCGACTGTTGCTGGCACTCGAACAGGAAATGATTGCAAGTCCGGCGTCAGAGAAGCAGGGTGAATTGATAGGACGGCTCAATCATATCGAAGAGGAAGTCAACAAAATGAAATTGCCGGCGTCTTTTGCTGACCAGTTCTATGTACTCCGCGGGCACATAAACTTTGTCCGTAGCCGACTCATGGATAGCATTCAGTCGCACTGAGGTAGATAGAGAAAACTAGGTGCGAGAACAACTCAAACTATAAACCCTAAGCTCGTCTCCTTCGCCTGATTCTCATACCTGTACCTACGATCACAATAAACACCAAAAAATAAGGATACTCAATTAAGTATATTATCGGTACAAGCATCCACCTTATTTTACTGCATGACATTTACCTCCATTCTCAATTTTCATATTTAATTCTTTAGCATCTACAAAATCAGAAAAATTGCATCATAAGATTCATTTATGATACTTTGGAAAAAAACAATGTGATGTTTGCATTCATAAATCATGTGTGATAAATTCAAAGAACTTCTCCTTACTATGAGCCGGCCATACCGATACTCTTCGGGAGGCAGGAATATTACAATAACATTGACGGTTTAATTTATTATAGCACTATTACCATAGCAGTGGTCTGAGCCCATTGTTCAATAGAGGGTAACTGTGGCAATAACTCAGAAAAATATGCCTTCCTCCAAACCGCCGTCCACCATAAATTTGAAAAAGAAAAAAGTTCTTGTAGTAGAAGATTTCTTTAATTTCCGCCTCACCATGAGGAGGATGTTAAGGTCATTTAACATAAGCGATATTGACGAAGCTTCAGATGGTGAAGAGGCCGTAAAAAAAATGTCTTACAAAAAATACGACATCATTCTTTGCGACTACAATCTTGGGTCCGGCAAGGACGGCCAGCATGTTCTTGAAGAGGCGAAATTTCGTGGATATATGGATTATTCTGCCATCTTTATGATGGTTACGGCATTGAATACCGCGGATATGGTTATGGGGGCCCTTGAGTATCAGCCCGATGATTATTTGATTAAACCATTTACTAAGGTGACCCTTGAAAAGAAATTAAAGAATTCTATCAAAAAGAAAGAAAATCTTAAAAACATTGAAAGGGCTATCGAGAAGAATGACTATGCAAAGGCCATTGCTCTTTGCGATGAGCTAATTGACAGCAACACAAAAAACCTTACCGAGCTGCTAAAACTGAAGGGAGAAATTCTTACAAAAAAAGGAGACTATACTGATGCGGCGGTATTCTATGATGAAGTACTATCCATGGGTAACCTGCCATGGGCAATGCTTGGTCTGGGCAAGATTAAATTCATAACCGGCGATTATAATGCAGCAAAAGACATATTTGAGAAGATCATTGCAAAAAATGACAAGAACGTTGCTGCTTATGACTGGCTTGCCTTCACCCATGAAAAGATGGGAAATCTAAAAGAAGCACAGAAGGTTCTTCAGGAAGCCATACATATTTCTCCAAAAGCTATCCTTCGACAGAAGGCTTTGGGAAATATTGCATATAAAAATAAGGATCTCATTACAGCTGAGTACTCGTTTAAAGAGGCAGTGAAGCAAGGCAAGCATTCTTTTTTCAAGAGTCCTTCCGACTATACAAGTCTGGCCAAGGTATTCGTGGATAAAAATGCTCCGGAAGAAGGTCTCAAAGTATTGAGCGATGCCGGCAGGGAATTTACTAATAATCCGGAGGCCGCTTTGCAGATTTCCGTGACGGAAAGTTTAGCCTTCAAAAAGATGAACCGTGAGAAGGACGCCAGAAAGGCCCTGGCAAAGGCGACCCAACTTTCGACCACTCTGCCTAATAAACTACCCTCCAATGTTGAGCTTGATCTTGCAAAAGCCTTCTTCTTGACGGGAAATGAAGAAAGCGGCAAGGCCATCATCCAGCGTCTCGTTCAAAGCAACCACGAAGACCAGGAGTTAATAGGCGATGTCCAGGCTGTTTTTAAAGACCTTAATATTGCGGATAAAGGGCGGGAGATTATCTCCATGGCACGTAATGAAATCATTAAACTCAACAACGATGGCGTCAGGCTGGTCAAGGAAGGCAATCTCAGCAAAGCTATTGATTTCTTCGAACAAGCAGCGGATAACCTGCCGGCCAACAAGGTAATCAATGCCAACGCTGCTCATGCCCTCGTGCTCTATATGCAGAAAAACGGCAGCAAACCCCTTTATCTTAGGAAAGCTACGCGATTCCTCGACCGCGTAAAGAATATTGATCCTGCATACAAAGACCTTGAAAACCTGATGAAAATGTACAACGAACTGGACCGGGAGGAATGATATCATGGATGATAAAATGGACTTTCTCGATATCCTTGCATCCACTCTTCATGATACGAAAAATTCTCTCGGGATGCTCTTCAATACGTTGGAAGAGATCATCGAACAGTGCAAAGAACAGGACTGCTCTTTATACCAGGGATTTTACATGTTTCAGTATGAAATCAAACGCCTGAATTACAGCCTTATCCGTCTGCTGTCTTTATATAAGGCCGAAAGATCTCAATTTATGATCAACATAGATTACTACTCTGTCTGTGAATTTATCGAGGATACAGTATTGCAAGCTGAACCTCTCCTCAGTTCAAAAGGGATAAAAATCGAAACTGAATGTCCGGAGGGATTATTTTGGGCCTTTGACCACAGCTTGATCTCCGGTGTTTTGGATAATGTGCTGAATAATGCTTTTCGCTATGCAAAGGACAAAGTAAGAATCAGTGCCGTTAAAGAAGGCGAATACCTCTTATTACAGATAGAGGACAATGGTCCCGGTTACCCGGAAGCTATGCTTATTACCGACAAAAAGGATTCATCTTACAAAAGAACTATCGATATCAATACCGGAAGCACGGGACTGGGCCTCTACTTTTCCATGCTTGTGGCAAAATCTCATACAAAAAAGGATAGGGAAGGTTACATATCTATAGTTAATGGCGGTTCCTTGGGGGGAGGCGTCTTTACTATCTATATGCCTTAGGGTTACAGGCGCGGGGCAGATTTTCCCGCACTTATTTATGAAGTGGTATTCGCGGGGAAATACTTATCAACCATTTCTTCCACATGTTTGAGCCATTCTCTCCGCTCTGCCGGTGTGCTCGTGGCGATAATGCCAAACATTTTTCGATAGAATTTCTTCACCCCACAGAGTCCAAAGATACAATCCTTCCATAATGCTTCCAGCGGATCACCAAATACCTCCATTTCTCTTTCATTTGGTGTATTCGATGTATTGAATACAATGGCGGCTTTGGCTCTCAGCAACCCTATGGGAACGCCCTCGCCAGTGTCGCCTTCCTGAAATTCATAGGCCACTCCGGGTCGGAACACTCTATCAATCCATCCCTTAAGGATTGCAGGTGGTTGTCCCCACCAGTTCGGATGAATTATCACAAAACCCTCCGCAGAGACCACTTCAGCACAATGTAATTCAATATCCGTTTGCAGGAAAGCATCTTTGGGGATCTCCTCATCCGGCAGGACGGGATCAAATCTTTCCTCGTAGAGATCGTGAAATCGGACGTTGTGTCCGTTTCTTCGTAACGTTTGCGTGGCGGTGTCAGCTATGGCTCGATTGAAACTTTTCACATTTGGATGTGCGACGATTACTACTACATTCATAAATTTTTGAAGTGCTCACAATGGCATCAGATGTCCGATGCCATAAGTAATTTCATAACAGGACTACCCATGTCTATATTCTCGTCAACTGTCGGTACTTGATCCGGTGGGGCTGGTCGGCAGCAGCGCCAAGTCGCGCCTTTCTATCAGCTTCATACTCGGAATAGTTTCCATCGAACCAGATTGTTTTGCTGTCACCTTCAAAGGAAAGGATGTGCGTGGCGATGCGGTCGAGGAACCAGCGGTCATGGCTGATCACCACGGCACAACCGGCAAAATTCTCAAGTGCCTCCTCTAGTGCCCGCAGGGTATTCACGTCAAGGTCATTGGTCGGTTCATCCAATAGGAGCACATTGGCTCCTTCCTTCAGCATCCGTGCTAGGTGAACCCGGTTCCGTTCACCTCCGGACAGGGTACCAACCTTTTTCTGCTGGTCTGTCCCGGAAAAATTGAACCGCGCAACATAGGCACGGGAGTTGACCTGGATATCCCCGAGCTTTATTGTATCGTAACCTTCGGAAATTACCTCCCAGATGGTCTTGTTCGGATCGAGAACGTCGCGGCTCTGATCCACATATGCCAGTTTGACTGTTTCCCCGATCCTGATCGCACCGGAGTCCGGCGTTTCCTGGCCTGTGATCATCCGGAACAACGTAGTTTTTCCTGCGCCGTTCGGGCCGATGATCCCCACAATCCCACCAGGCGGCAGGGAGAAGGACATCCCTTCTACCAGAAGTCGATCACCATAAGCCTTTCCCACGTTTTCAGCCTCAATCACAACTTTGCCCAGTCGAGGTCCTGGTGGTATATAGATTTGCAGGTCTCCGGCGGTTTTTTCACTCTCCTGTTTCAGGAGTACCTCATAGGAATTAATGCGTGCCTTTGATTTCGCATGCCTTCCTTTGGGTGACATTCGTATCCATTCCAGCTCACGCTGCAGGGTGCGCTGACGCTCTGTCTCTCTTTTCTCCTCTACTTGCAGGCGTTTCTGTTTTTGTTCCAGCCACGATGAATAATTCCCCTGCCATGGAATTCCTTGCGCCCGATCCAGCTCCAGGATCCAGCCAGCCACGTTGTCGAGGAAATACCGGTCATGCGTCACGGCAATGATAGTGCCGGGATAGCGCTGCAGGTGGTGCTCCAGCCATGCGACTGTCTCGGCATCAAGGTGATTTGTCGGTTCATCCAGAAGGAGTATGTCCGGTTTCTGCAAGAGAAGCCTGCAAAAAGCTACGCGCCGCCTTTCACCGCCGGAAAGGACTTTTACGGGAGTGTCTCCCGGTGGGCAGCGCAAGGCATCCATGGCCATCTCCAGCCGTGAGTCCAGATCCCAGGCATCAAGGGCGTCAAGCTTTTCCTGAACCGCTCCCTGACGTTCAATGAGCTTGTTCATCTCCTCATCCGACATCGGTTCGCTGAATTGTTCAGTGATGCGGTTAAATTCATTGAGCAGAGTCACAGTTCCCTGCACACCTTCCTCCACAATATCCCGCGCCGTCTTTGTTTCATCCAGGTGAGGCTCCTGTTCGAGAAATCCAACTGTATAACCTGGAGAAAGGATGGTCTTGCCGTTGAAGTCCTGATCCACCCCTGCCAATATCCGCAGTAGCGAACTTTTTCCTGAACCATTAAGGCCCAGAACGCCAATCTTCGCGCCATAGAAATAGGACAAATAGACGTCCTTAAGTACCGGCTTCTTGTCATAATACCTGCTTACTCCGATCATAGAGTAAATCACTTTAGTGGTTTCATTCGCCATTTAGCCTGATAGTCTCCTTCTATTCAATAATTTCATAAATTCACATATGTTAAGGTATTCCCGATGGGACGAGCGACTCGCCTGTCTCAACCGTTTTACGTTCCCTTATCGCATGTCCAAGACAGACGGGGCGCCTTTCCTACGAGTGATGATATGACAATGAACTTATACATGTCGACTCTATCCATCATTTGTAGCGGAAAGATAACGGTCAAGTATCAAAGATGTTTGCTTTATGAGAACGCCGAACGCCTTTTCTCTTTTATTATCATCTATCATGAAGTGAACGACTTGAACCTCGGCTGAAAACACACCCTGTAACAACCTGATGGTGTCGCATTTCCTCTGTTCCACCATTTCCCCTGTGCCATAGCTGTCCCCTTTCTGCTCGTTGGATCCGAAATCATCGATTAGTAAAATGTGCCGGATTGCGCTTATGTTCAAGGCGGCTTTAAGAATTGCCCAGAACCGGGATTTGTTTTTATGGACACCTAGGTCTGCGGAGTTAGCCACGATAACTGGTGATGTATCGGGGGCAGCGGAGGCGGCCTTTGCTGCTATTGCCTGAACCTGGAATTCTTTAAGATATTTTACTATGTAACCCGTAGCTTCGGCGTAATGATCCGTAGCAACAATAACTCTAATGGAAGGATGCCCGCCTAATTTAATCAAAATTGGCTGCCATCGCCAGTCAATGCGGGAGTGACTAAGATAACTGTCTACAAATGAAGATGCTGCGTCGGAAATCTTATCACATGAGACAATAGACATATTCTTATGACAGATGGCACTTATCCTGTCTTCTATGACTTTTTTATAGCCTGCTGTCGTTGTGCTCCCTTCCAGCCAGGTAGGATTGACGATCTGTTCCCAGAATATATCGGGACTGCTGATCCCCAGGTCCATCAAACCGCTTTCTATGAGGTGATTCATTAAGTAGTCCGGCCTGGCGAATAATGTGGATTCAAGACTGAGTGTTCCTGAGTAATCGAAGATGATCAGCTTTTCCGGCACCATGGTAGAAGGATTCCTTTATGTCGATCTTTTTCCCAGCGCTGCCTTGATGATGTCACAGAGTTCCCGGGAAGCCCTTAAAGGATCGGGAGCCGCGCAGATTGCGGAGACAACAGCGATGCAGTCGGCTCCCGCCATGACTGCATCTTTAGCATTAGATGCATTGAGACCGCCGATAGCGACCAAGGAATGGTTTGAATAGGCCTTGATTCTGGCCAATCCATCCAGTCCCCAGTTACCTTTCGTATCGGTTTTCGTCGGCGTCTCAAAAACAGGACTGACACCGAGATAGTTGACATCGAGTTCCTGTGCCCTTACCACATCATCCCAGTTTTCTACAGAGAGGCCGATTATTGCCCGCGGTCCCATGAGCTTCCTGGCTGTCTCATAAGGCATGTCTTCCTGACCGACATGAACTCCATCAGCCCCGGCGGCAAGGGCTACGTCCAGGCGGTCATTTATGATGAGAGGCACCCGGAATTGGGCTGTAAGTGCTTTTATTTTCCATGCCTCTTCCACGAAAACCCGCGTGGATACATCCTTTTCGCGTAACTGCACATAGGCAACTCCACCTTTCAGGGCCTGGCGTACGACGTCTTCAAGCTGTCTGTCACCACACATTTTTCGGTCAGTAACCAGATATAATCCCTGCACGGTCAACCCTCTATTTTGAGATAACGATTTATATCTTCTTCCGACAGCCGGTAAAGGGTATCCAGAAAGCGGACCTGAAGACTCCCAGGACCTGGTACATTCTCCGCAGCGATTTCTCCGGCAATACCCACAACCGCCATAGCTTGCGCTGCTGCTTCGGCAAACTTATGGTTGACGGCGGCAAATGCGCCACATATGGCAGTTGCTATGCATCCCATACCTGTAACTTTCGTCATCATGAGGTGACCATTCATGACTCTGGTTACATCATCCCTATAAATGATGTAATCTGTTTCTCCGCTGACACAGACAACGCTCCCGTAAATTCTGTTTAACTGGCGAGCCGCGTCAACTGCTGCATGCGAGGAGGTGGTGCTTTCCACCCCTTTTGTCTTTGCATCCTCTTTCAGAAGGGCCATAATTTCCGAGGCGTTACCTCTGATGATCGCGGGCGGGACTTCCTGTATCAGCTCTCTTGCCGTACTGGTACGGTATGTGGTTGCGCCTGCGCCGACAGGGTCCAGGACTATCGGGATGTTCATTTTTTTTGCCTGATATACGGCCCGGAGCATCGCCCGTATCCAGTGGGGGCTTAGGGTCCCGATGTTAATGACCAGAGCGCCGGCAATGTTAACCATATCTTCCACTTCCTCCTCTGCATGGGCCATAACAGGGGAAGCCCCTATTGCCAGCAATGCATTGGCCGAGTTGTTCATGACGACGTAATTGGTGATATTGTGAACCACCGGCGAATTTTGTCTGATCTTTTCAACGCATGACCAAATACCGGAAGCAGAAACTTTCATAATGTAACTCTCCTCATATCAATTTAATCGGCCTTGGAATGTACCACATAAGATACCGGAATGTAAACAGGCTGTTGTTTTCAAAAAGTTTGTCAATTTCTCCTGTTGTGTGAGTTTGTTGAATATAGTAATTTAAATCATTCGGCACGAAATTTTATCAATAAAGTATGTAACGTGTAATAATGGACTGGGGTCTGAAAGGAGGAGCAATGCCTTACGTAAATATTAAGATAACAAAGGAAGGGGTTACACCGGAACAAAAAGCCGAACTTGTGCGCGGCGCAACGAAACTGCTGGTGGATGTCCTGGGGAAGAATCCTCAAACGACAGTTGTGGTTATTGAGGAAATCGAAACAGACAACTGGGGAATCGGGGGAGAAACGGTAACCGTGCGGCGGCGAAGAAGGCAATAAACGCATCACCGTTGCTAAAAGCCCAAGCCAGTATCCGGTTGTGTAATTTCGTAGAATTCGGATTTCATATGAACAGCATCGAACAAATTATTGAAAGACTGAAAGAAAATCAAGAAATTGCTCAAAAATTCTTCGAGATCGAAACAAGTGTTTTATCTATCCTCAATTTTAAGGATTTTTTGGAAAAACTGTTAACGGAAATACAGAATAAATTGAAGATTCCCTATGTGTGGATTTCGCTGATTGATAAAAGCGATATCACTGACATGATTCAAAAATCAGCAACATCGGAAATCCTGAGGGAGCGCACAAATGTTATTGACAGGGATTTATTTCTAAAACTTATCAAGAATAAGACAGAGCCTATTCTCGTTAATGATGATTTAAGAACATTCTATGCACTTTTCCCCCAGCAGCATAAGCATCATATCCAGTCCCTTGCCGTTGCTCCACTGACGCTTGATGGTGAAATTATCGGCAGCTTGAACGAAGCGGATAATTCAAAGTCTCGATACCTGCCCGATATGGATACGACTCTGCTTAAGCAGCTTGCCACTATCCTTTCTATCTGTCTGTCGAATGTTATGGCTCATGAAAGACTCAATATATTGGCATCGAGAGATTCACTTACGGAATTGTTGAATCGCAGGTCCCTGGAACAGATACTCAAAAGGGAATTTGAGCGAGCAGTACGGTACAGGACACCACTTACCGTCGTTTTTATCGATGTGGATGATTTCAAGATGGTGAATGATCGGTACGGCCACAAGGCCGGTGATGAGGTACTGAAATATGTGGCGACTCATTTATCGCACATGACTCGCGGGAGTGATGTTGTCGCAAGATTTGCAGGTGATGAGTTTATCATCATTCTTCCCAATACGCCTCTTGATGAAGCCTCTGAATTGACTAATCGTCTGCAGACTTTTTTTATCAATCATCCCCTGGATTTTGAAGGCATCCAGATCCAAGTATCAATAAGCTGCGGGTTATCGCAAATAGAAGAAGGGGCTGATGATGACGCTACGTCTCTCTTGAAAAAGGCAGACAAGATGCTTTACAAGGCAAAGAAGAAAAAAAGTACAAGGCATTCCCACCTGTAAATCCGATTGCCCTATCTTACTAACGAGACGACCCCGCAACTTCTCGATGGATTGTTTCGCGGCAGAAGGATTCTTAAGCCTGATGGCGCCGATGATGTAACGGCCAGACTGCTCCACGAATACGCCTCCATACAAGGGATCGACAGCTGCTATGGAGATTCGATCGGAAAGCTCGGTCACTTTCATGCCCTGACCCTCAGTCTTCAGATAAGAACGATATTGATCAACGGCCTTTCGAGCAGCATCCTGTGAATCCTCGGGCACCACGAAGACCTGTACCTGTTCGTCTTCTAGAATTGCATCAGCTATAATGCCCCGGCGGAAAAAGGCATATCCCAGGAGGCTTTTGGCGATATATCGTTCACTCTTCGGCACTATCCCCGGTATTCTTAGAATCTCAAGCTCTCTAGGAGGGCCTGCATTTAAAGGGAGGTTCTGCGAGACAGCTCGACCACAAGCAAAGAATATGTCCTGTTTCAGGCTCGTCGTTCCGGTAACTTGAATTCTGACAAAGTACCTGTCCTGATAAAACATCAGTTGAGACGAAGAAACAAATCCCTCGGCACCTATGGTAACCCACGAAGCATTCGTCTTCCGGTAGTTGGAATAAATCCCGAAGGCATCTATCAGGGAACCCATCTTATAGACATCGGCTATAATCCACAACTCCGGGTTTCTTCTATTCACATATGTGGCCGTGGCGAGCACCTCAAACCCGTAAGGAAAATAGAGCTCCGCTTCACCATTAATATGATCGAACAAATTATCCTTATTGAAGAGAGTTGCCTTGTCCTTAATAACCCAGTCTTCAGAACACCCGCCCGCAAGCAGAACATTCCCCATGGACCTGTCAGCAGCAAACAGCGGGACCTGGTGCACAAAATACGCATATAATCATTAAGTAGATCATGCCGGATCGGCACATTGATAACCTCCGTGTCAGCAAGAATTAAATTGTTCGAATACCATGCCATGTTTATGAAATAATGCTTTTCCCCAGGCTGTTCAATAACGCTCAGATGCAAGGCCCCGAAATCCTGAGGCGCGAGGTGTACTAGGGTGTACGCCGCAGCGATGAAGGATGAGGAAACGCCGCAGATTGGCATTTGTCAACAGCACCTATACCAGTAATTTTCTGGCCCTCTCCATCTTCTTTGGAATATCAAGACCATTGACGCATCTTGCTACACATAACGAACAGTCAAGGCATACAGCGGCGGACATAGCAGAAGGGATCTCATTGTACGTAGAACGTGCAAGTTCAGCGCTCTTGTATGCCTCTGCATACATAAGGCAACGGTTGACCGTACTGATCGCCACTCCCTTTGGACAGGTCGTTTCGCATTTTCCACAGAGGTGGCAGTAGTAGGGCCGCACAGCGGAGCTGTAATTTTTCAGGATAAGATTGTCCATGAAGCCAAATTTCATTCCCATTATAGCAATGTCTTCCCTGAGCTCTGCCATGTCTCTCATGCCGGGAATTGCAGCGGTGATATGCTTATTTTGAAGAGCCCATTTTAGGGCTGCCTGGTGGGGGCTGATCGGACCCAGTGCATCAGTTTCATAACCTCCTGCCTGTGTCTTCATCGCAATGATCCCGATTTTTGCCTGTGCGGCCCTTGCTATTGCTTCCTTTACATCCGTGTTGCTCTTGAAGTTGTACCCCACAAGGGCCATGTCGAAGAACCTGTCGCGATCGTCTACAAGCGCATTGAGCACGTCTGCCTGATTTGTGTGTGAGGTCACCCCGAAGAAACGCACCTTCCCCTGCTCTTTCAGTTTTATAAGGGCTTCTCGAGTCTCCGGGATGAATACACGGTCCTTGCTTGTCAGATTATGCATCTGGATTACATCAATATAATCGGTCCCGAGTGCCCTGAGACTTGTTTCAACATCATCGAATATATCCTCTTTCGACTTCGAGGAGGGTTTTATCTTCGTCGCTACATACACCTTATCACGCTTGCCTTTTAATGCCCTTCCGACAATTTCTTCGTTCTTGCCGCCCATGTATCGCCGCGCAGTGTCGACGTAGTTGACACCATGATCGAAGGCGATCCTCATCACCTCTGCCTCCGGCGTCAGCATTGCCCCAAAGCTCACGATCGTGATCTTCAGTCCTGTTCTGCCAAGGGTTCTGTAGACGGGCGAGGGAAAGACGAAAGAGTCCGATGATGCATAGTCCATTGCATTGGCAAGGCCTTCCCACCCGAGCAGCGCCGATGTCGTCCCTGCCAGCCCAACCTTCAAGAAATCTCTTCTTTTCATTCCGGAATATCCTTTTCTTCTGTACATGGCGTCCTTCCTGTGATTCAGTAAATCGTAGTAATCACTTATTTAACTTCAGTACGTCCAGAATTTCTCCGATATCGGGTAACTGCTTGATGGGGTAAACCTTGACGAATATGACCTTCCCTGCCTCATTGACAATCACATTGGCCCTCTCCGAGAACCCTTCCGAGCGCAGGAGACCCATAGATTTAGCGACATCTCCGTGAGGCCAAAAATCAGCTAAAATTTTTGTCTTTTTGATCTTCAGGCTTTTGGCCCATGCTGCCTTGCAGGGTACACTGTCCACGCTCAAGCCAACCGCCACAGTGTTTAGTTTATCAAAGGACCTTATATTCTTTTCCAGAGCCTGCATCTGCAGGGCACAGATCGATGTCCAGGCCAGGGGATGAAATGACAAGAGCACTTTCTCACCCCTATATTCTGACAGCTGGAAATCCTGACCGTTCTGATCCTTCAATATAAAGTCGTTTACCTTCTTACCTGTTTGTATCAATATCTTTTTCTTCATAATAAAACCTCCATTCTTTTTTCAAGGTTTAAGTTATGGAACATATGGCGTCTTTAGATAATTCCTTGCCTCTACCTGAGCAGCACCTTCTCCACCTTCTACTTCCAGGGCATTGCAATAGTATTCCTCAGCACGCTCCCTTTCTTTATAAGCATCCTTGAATCATTCCCAGACGCACAAAAGACCAGGCCCTAACCCGGGCGTTATAAGGGGATGTGTCCTTCAGAGCACTGAGGAAATATTCCGTTGCTTTTGCATATTCGCCCTTGCTGAAAAAAATCCTCCCCATTAATTGATCATAACGGGGCTGGAGTTGAGGGACAAAAGGAGGAGTGCCTGCCTGGATACCTTTTTCGATCCCTCGTGCTATGGCAAAAGCCTCTTCGAATCGATGCAGATCGGAAAGAGTATTGGCCAGCTGAAATGAAAAATTATAATTGCGGGGAAACTTCATCTTTAATTCCCTCGCAATGGGCAGAGCCCGGGCAGGTTGTTTTTCGAAATTGGTGTAAACCGAGGCGAGTTCAGCTTGCGCAAGTTCTCTCAGAAGATCTCCCTTTTGAGCAGCCAATTCCAACTCCTGGAGTCCTTTCTGGTGGTCCCCGGGAGTGATCATCCAGGAAGAAAAGACGCGGGTCAAACCCGAGAGATGATCGAGATGGTAATGGAGCAGGCCCATGGGAAAATTAATGTCATACCTTTGCGGATCTTCCTCCTTCCCTTTTTCCAGATAATCCCAAACATTCGAGGTCTCCTGCGCAATAACAACGTACTTTTTTTGGGAGATTGCCCAGCGAATTTTAGCTATTTTTGCCAGGGCCATGGCAAAGTAAGCCTGGCTATCTTTAGAATCCTTCTTTATCCTTTTCTCCCCTTTGCCTAAGGTTTCACTGACGTACCGAAGCATAGCCTCTTGATTTTTTTCCCGGTCCTTTGGTTCAAAGCTCATCTCATAGAAAAATAGATGAGCCAATGCCAGGAAGGCATATCCGGTCGGGTCATCACGGTCCAGCTCCACAGCTTTTTGAAAGTAGGTGTTTGCACTCTGAGTTTCCAGGTCAAAAGTTTTTTCAATTCCCTGCCTGAGATAGGAATGGAGTTGGGTAGGCCGCAATTGAGCAGCCTCCATGTCAGTTGCAATAAGGGAGATTTGGAAAAGTATACAAAGGGTGAGGATAAAGATTATAAGCCCTTTTTTCTTCATAAGCTTAACCTCAGAAGGCTGATTTCTCTTTCTTCTGCAATGATCTGCCACTTTTGTTTGGCTTGAAGTAAAATCTTTTTTGACACTAGCAGTTAAACTCATATTCTATTTCGAACCTATTTATATCTTGAAATGAAACTGAAACCGGAATGCCGGAATGATTGTTAATTTACAATTTTCCCGAACGAAAAATGGATATCAATAGCCAGACACCCAAGACACCGGCAATGGTATATCCTACAAGGCCAAGCATGGAAAAACCGAAAAGATGAGGGCCCAGGTTTGTCGTTATAATGAGAGATGATCCGATAATGATAGAGGCTATAATCAGGGAAAAGGCAATCCTGTTTGATGACCGGTCCATTTCAAAGATAAAATTTTCAAGCCCCCGATGTTCAAACCGTATTCGCGATTTTCCTTGTTTAATCTGCGTCAGGATATCGTGCAAATCTTCAGGAATTGACTTCAGGAGTTGAACAAGCGCGCCGCCGGATTCAATAAAATCGCCGAGTAACCTTTTGGGGTGCATCTTCTCCATCTGCAGTCGTTTGATGAAGGGTGCCACCCTTTCCGTCATATCGAAATCAGGGTCCATCAAAAGGCCCACTCCTTCAACCTCTGTCAGGGCTTTGACCATAAGGAAAATATCGGGTGGCAGCCGCAATCGATGGCGGACAAATAGTCCTAAGAATTCCTGGAGAAGATACCCCATGCGTATTTCCTTTAGAGGTTTGTAGAGATGCAACTCCATGAAACTGGCAATGTCCCTTTCGAGTGCATGGCGATCCGGTTCGTTCTCCCACTCTACAATTTTAAGAGTCGCAGTCGCGATCTTTGATTCATCACGGAGGACATATCCATAAAGAATGGTCGCAAAGTTGTGTCTTGATTTTTGGTCGACATGCCCCATCATGCCGAAATCAAGGTAACAGATGACGTTGCCAGGCAGAACACAAACATTTCCCGGATGTGGGTCGGCATGGAAAAAACCGTTCACGAAGATCTGCTCGAGCATCAGATCTGCTCCGCGGGAAGCAATAGTCTTCCGATCAAATCCTCTCTGATCCAATGACGTAATGTCTGATACCTTGATCCCCTCGACATATTCCATTGTCAGGACATGTTCCGTTGTCAACTGTCTGAATATTCTGGGGACGTAGATATTTTCGTTGCCCAGAAACTGCCTGGCGAAGCGTTCCACGTACGATGCCTCAATATTGAAGTTGATTTCCTTCTCCAGAGTAACGGCAAATTCTTCAACGATTCTTGTGGGCCGATATATCTCCAGTTCTTCAATGTACTTTTCAGCCAGCGCAGCCAGGTGAAACATGATTTCCAGATCCACGTCTATGATTTTTCGCATACCCGGACGCTGCACTTTGACAATTACCTCTTCACCTGTCTTCAGCTGCGCCCGGTGAACTTGCGCAATAGATGCTGCTGCCAGGGGCGACTCATGAAAGTGGAGAAAAGTATCGGTGAGAGAGGCGCGCAATTCACGCTCCACAATCTCTTTCACCTGAGAGAAGGGAAACGGAGGGACATTATCCTGCAGTTTTTCTAGCTCCCGGATAAATTCAACGGGGATGAGGTCGGGACGGGTAGAGAGGATCTGACCCATTTTGATGAACGTGGGGCCCAATTCCTCAAATGTCATGCGGAGACGTTCATATCTACTCAGAACATCAAATCGCTCGCGTGGCTTGCGGGAAATCATGCGGATGCCGATATCCAGGTACTGGCCTAGATGGAGTCTGTCGATAAGGCTCTCAAATCCGTATCTGAACAATACGGCAAGTATCTGACGATATCGGCTGATGTTACGGTATGTCCGCGAGACAATACCAATCTTATGGATACGCATTAATTATTCCTTGGACCCTCAAGGTTTTTCCAACCGTTCCAGTCTTTCCTTTATTTCATCAAGTTCTTTTCGCGTGGGGATATTCATTCGATTCAGGAAACCGGTAATTATTTTTTCCACTTTTTCTTCCAAATCTTTTCTAGCCTGTTTCGATTTTTCTACAAATTCATTAACGGCCTCACGCGCCTCTTTCTCTGTCATCTCTCCTTTTTTCACGAGATCATCCATCATTTCCTGGATTTTTTCTGTTGTAATAATAGCCAATCCTGCACCGGCCAATGTCATTTTCCTGATATAATCAAGCATTACGATCCCTCCTCTGCATTTTATTTATTTAATTTTAATTTTTATACAAGGAAATGTCAACATATTGGTTATTTCTCTGTTTTTTACATATGACATTTGCGCTCTACCGTCGTATATGATAGAAAGCAGGCTGGATAAATCAGGGCGATAATCACAAGGTATAAATATGAAAGCCAGCGAGATGATCGGGAAGGCAAGGGCTGAAGGAAGAACTGCACTGACGGAGGCGGAATCAAAACAACTTTTAAGGCATTTCGGCGTGCCCGTGGTTGATGAACTTGTAGCATATAGTATTGACGAGGTTATTTCACAGGCCGAAGCTGCTGGTTTTCCAGTGGTCATGAAAGGCCTGGGTACCCGGCTGACACACAAGACAGAACGCGGGCTTGTAAGGCTGAATTTGAAAAGCGCTGACGAAGTCCAAAAAGCCGCAATAGAGATTGTCGAAGCTGCAGGCGATGACCTTGAAGGATTTCTCGTATACCATATGGTTGAGGGCAGACGAGAATTCATGGCCGGGCTATTTCATGATGACCAATTCGGGCCTGTTATAATGTTTGGTCTGGGTGGTATTTTTGCTGAGGCATTGAGTGATGTAGTATTTCGAATTACACCACTTGATGAATCACATGCTTACGATATGATAAATCAAATTCGAGCGATCGACTTACTGGGAAAGTTCCGTGGCGAGCAGGCAGTTAGGACTGAGCAGATAATCCAGACCCTTGTTGGTCTATCCCGGCTAGGTATTGAGCATCCGGAAGTGAAAGAGGTCGATGTCAATCCACTTCTCGCCGGTCCTGATGGATGGGTGACTGCCGTGGATGCACTCGTCATTCTCAATGATGCGCCTTTGAAAAAATCTGTCCGGAAACCCATAGACCCGGCAGCGATACGAACCATCTTCCACCCTCGTTCGATAGCAATCATCGGTGCATCTTCCACATTCGGCAAATGGGGATACACGCTGTTCATCAATGTTGCTGCAGGAAATTTCAAAGGGGAGATTTATCTGGTCAATCCTAGTGGTGGTGAGATTGCAGGAAGGCCTGTATACAAATCTATGGCAGATATTCCCGGTCCTGTAGACCTTGCTGTCATAACAGTCCCCGCAACTAAGGTCATCGATCTGATACCTCAACTCAAGGCAAAGAATATTAAAAGTGTAATTTTAGTCACTTCAGGTTTCAGTGAGACGGGGAAAAAAGGGATGCGTTTAGAGGAACAATTGGTAGAAGAAGCGCGTGAGGCTGGCATTACTATTCTCGGACCGAATACAATGGGTATATGTAACCCACATGTAAATTTATTCTGCTTGTATCAGAACTCACAGCCAAAGTCCGGCTCAACGACATTAGTCGCCCAATCAGGTAATCTGGGAACACAGCTTCTAGCATTTGCCGAAAGTGAGGGTATCGGCATACGGGCGTTCATAGGGTCCGGAAATGAAGCGATGATAACTATTGAAAATTACATGGAATTTGTTGAATTTGATGACTTGACAAAAACGGTAGTCTTATACATAGAGAGCATAAAAGACGGCCGGCGCTTCTTTGAGACAACCAGGAGGGTAGCCCGCAAAAAACCTGTTATTATGCTTAAAGGGGGACGCACCAGCGCAGGAGACCGCGCTGCCACCAGCCATACAGGTGCCATGGCTTCCGATATCAAAGTCTTCGCTGCAGCATGCCGTCAGGCGGGAGTTGTCATTGGAGAGACTTCCATGGAACTCCTTGACCTCTCAGCTGCATTTTCTTCGTTGCCGTTGCCCGAGGGCAGAAGGATTGCCATCATGACTTTGGGTGGAGGCTGGGGGGTCATTACAGCCGATCTGTGCATTGAACATGGGCTGGAAGTCCCTGAACTTTCGGCGAATATATTATCGAAGATCGATCAAGTCCTTCCTCCATACTGGAGCCGCTCCAATCCAGTTGACCTTGTTGCGGAAATGGATCTCTCTGTTCCGGTGATGCTGATTGAAGAATTAGTGAAGTGGGATGGGTGCGATGCGGTTATTCATCTCGGTATTCTTGGACGGCAGCTATTTGTTAAGAGGATGATTGAATCCTCTCTCAAGGTTGATCAGACCTCTGACCGTAAGTTATTTGAAAAAATTCCCCGTCGGTTGGCGGAGTTCGAAATCAGTTATAATGAACATGTGGTACGTTTGATGGAAAAGTATGGAAAACCGATATTAGGGGTCTGCCTCCTTTCTGACGAGAATACCCGCACTATTGCAGAGATCGAGGGGAGTCCTTATAAAGGGGTGGCCTTCCTCACACCCGAGCGGGCTGTAAAGGCGCTTGCCGGCATGTATTCGTACAAACGCTGGCTGGCTCTTGAGGGGATTTCATCATAGGATTTTAGTCGAACCCGTCTTCATCCCCCAGCACGTCATCAGGCCGTGTCTTCTATTGCGAACAGACGTCAGACCTTCTTGCGATCTTCCACCCGTATTTCCATCACGATCCGTCCCCATCCTTCGCATGCTACACCGACGTCAAAGCATCCTGACCGTTTGAATCTCATTTCATTAGGATCGGCAGCAGCATAAAGAAACTCTTGTGCCGTGAAAATCTGAGGCACAATCGCATTCAATGCATAAACACATATCCTCTTGGGAGATTGTGCCGTTAGCAGATTTCCGGCGCTGTCAAAATAGAACTTATCGCCGACCTTGTGCTGAGAGTTGCAGCCATGCGCGTCTACTACTTCTGCAATGATTGTCTTATTCATCAGCTCGGGCACCCTGGATAAGATATCTTCATTACGCGGGTTTGCCCGAAATTTCTTCATTTCCTCAGCGTTATAGCCCAAACGGTTTTGTATTATCTGCCACTTTTGGTTCTCCCAGATTGTATCCTTGTTATTCATAAGCGCCTCCATAGTCCATCTTTCTAAGTTATATTTCTATCTTCTCTCCCACGATTCAATATCACCTTCAACTACCTTGAAGAGCGGGTGAGCTTTCGGCTTCTTAACTGTGCGAATCTTTCGATATCCCGACAAGTCGCGTGATTTCAATTTCGTCTTGAGGTGATTCAATTCATATTTGAGTTGCCCGTCTGTAACTGGAATTCTTAAACAACGATGCTTTGGGCCAAGTTTGCCAGCATAAAAATGATAGCCGCGCCTGACGGCTTCTGAGTAGACGTACCATAGATAGCAATCAATGGCTGCGAATTAGCTCTAAATCTATCCAATTGGGGATGGTGCTTGTAACCTTTGGTCTGGTGCAGGAGAACTTTCCGGGCAAGCAAACCTTCTCGCCAGAGAGACAGAAGCCCCTTAGCATCAAGGTACCCTGGATGTAAACACCACAATCGCACAGACTATAGTTCCACCGTCGTTCCCATATACATCTATGCCTGCTTCCCAGTTTTACGGGCGATGACGACCTTGATTATCATGGCACAGTATCTAAAATAATAATTCTTAATTTATGTTTATCCACGAACTTTAAAATACTATCTTTTTAGAATATTACAAGCTTTTTCATAAGTTGCATCGTCGTCGTTGCGTACGTACCTATAAACACAAAAAGACCCTTGCCATAGAAGGCGGAGCGTTGTATTTAGCAGTTTCTTTTTTGTTTGGACGGCTATTGTAATCATCATAGATAAATGAGTGTTCATTCCTGCGAAGAGTCGATCCAATAAAAGCCCCGGATCCTCGCCTCCGCGGGAATGGATTCTTGACCGCGGGGGGAAGAACAACTGGAAGCATGGGAGAATTTGTTCATTATGGAGAAGGATAGGGCTGCTGTTGTATTTCCGGGTCAGGGGGCGCAACGACCCGGAATGGGAAAAGATTTCTATGACAATGTTCCTGCAAGCCGCGAAGTTTACGAAGAGGCTTCGCAAGCGTTGGGGTGGGATATTGCCGCCATGTGTTTCGGGGATGATGAACGCCTCAACCTGACGGAGTTCACCCAGCCATGCATTCTGACGACGGAATTTGCCATGCTCCGCGCCATGCAGACCCTTTTCGGATTTTTACCGGTACTCTTCGGCGGTCACAGCCTTGGTGAATTTACCGCCCTAGTTGCTGCTGGTGCCCTTCCCCTATCCGAGGCAGTACAGATCGTCCAGATTCGTGGTCGGTTGATGCAGGAGGCCGTCCCAGTCGGCATCGGGGCTATGGCGGCGGTTATTTCCGATAATATAGATATAGAATTAGTCTGCCTGGCATTGAAGGATCTCCCAATTGACGTTGCGAATATCAATTCGGCCAATCAGGTAGTGATAAGTGGTGAGGCCGGGGCAATGCCAGAGGCAGAGACCAGACTTCAGGAGGGACTAGCTAAGAATGGACCGTTTCGTTTTATACTGCTCAACGTAAGCGCGCCTTTCCATAGTCGTTTCATGAGTACAATCGTAGAGCCGTTTGGAGATACGCTACGGACGGTCGGGAAGAAAATGGATCACGAAAGGTCAATAACGGTAACCTCTAATTTCAGGGGAGGATTTCATTCCGGCCTTTACGAAGACCTTATTAACAACCTAGTGTCCCAGTTGAATCACTCCGTCCTTTGGGTAAATAATATGAAGAGCCTTGCTTCTCCGACGAGTGCTATTTACGAGGTTGGCCCTGGTCGCCCTCTGCGCGACTTTTTCAAGACAATCAACGTAAGCTGTACATCGATTACAACTCTCTCAACGGCTGAGCGAACATTTATAAAACCATGAGAAGACCAATCTTTAGCGTTCTCATCGTGCTGTTTCTATCAGCAGGTGCACTTTCTTTCGTTTCCGGCGGGTTCCCCTTTCTAATCGGATGTGTCGCGTCTGGACATGCAACTTCTCAAGATAAAGGTCTAAACCTCTTACCCATAGACACGACGGGAACAACTCTTCACAGAATACAGGTGGTCAATGTTTACCCCCATGATCCCGAAGCATACACACAAGGGCTTGTATTCCATGAGGGATTTTTTTACGAAGGGACGGGGCTCATGGGACACTCGACCATCCGCAAAGTCGAGTTGAAGACAGGAAAGGTTCTAAAGAGTCATCGCCTAGCTGTTACATACTTCGGCGAGGGGATTGCTATATTCGGCAACAAGCTGATCCAACTTACATGGCAGTCGCATACCGGGTTTATCTATGACCTTCAATCTTTCCGTCTCCTGGGAACATTTTCCTATCCAACCGAAGGCTGGGGAATCACCTGTGACGGCAAACACCTCATTATGAGCGATGGCACTGCGATATTGTACTTCCTCGATCCCCAGACATATAAAATAATGAAACAGATAGAGGTACGGGATCGAGGTAACATTTTACAGAATATTAACGAGCTTGAATATATTAAAGGTGAGATTTATGCCAATGTTTGGGGTACGGCATACATCGTTCGAATTTCGCCGAGGACAGGGCAGGTACTTGGCTGGGTCGATCTCAGAGGTTTATACCAATATGTTGGTGCGGGCAGAAAGATGGATGTATTGAACGGTATTGCCTATGATGCAAAGAATGACCGGCTGTTTGTAACGGGTAAATACTGGCCAAGTATCTTCGAGATCCGTTTAGAGGCTTCGAAATAGGCGGTAATCTTATAGCAGAGGGGATGTCCAACCCTTTTCCCGGTCCTGACTTTCCTGATCTTCCCTCGTGTCATCCTCAATTTGTTTTCGCGTCCTCTCAAAGGTTTCATCATCCAGGTGAGCGGGGACTATTAAGGGATCACCCCACCTGACAAAGATTGTACTAAAAGGTTTTGGAATAAGAGTGCGATCCCAGCTATTCAACACCCAGGCTCTATTGACGGAAAGGTACGCCGGGAAGATCGGCACACCTGATAATTGAGACATTACAACAATGCCCGGCTTCACGACTCCTTTGGGTCCTCTTGGTCCATCAAGCACATGTACAGCGAATGGATTTTGAGAAAGGTCTGCGATGATCGCAGCCAGGGCCTCCCTGCCTCCTCGTGAGCTCGATCCCCTGACCGGTCTAAAATTAAAACGGCTGTATACGTCAGCAATCATATCACCATCACGGCTCTGACTTATCATGACGGAAGGCTTGTAGGCGCGAAACCTCTTGGCATAGCCTAATGCCAGAATAATACGCTGATGCCAGATTGCGCCTATGACCGTCTGGTCACTTTTGAACCGGTTCATAACCAGATCTTCATTAATGGTCCTGATTCTTATCGAAGAAAAGTATATGCGAATGAGATAATAGGCAAAGGGAATCAGGCCAAATTTTATAGCAAACCGCGAAAGATGCTTGATCATGTGACCAGTTTTTCAACCTCTATTTACGTAAATGTGATTTGAAAATATCCAGGGCAGGTATTTACCAAAGATCTTCAAATAGGCTTCGACCCTATACACCCCCTGCTGGCTGATGTTGCACGTCATATTATGTGTGATCTCCTCCCTGTAGAGGGCCCCATTTCTGATGATGCGGATCTTTGCAGTCGCAGGAAGCATCGTGGTGAGGCGGGTCTCACCGTCAAGCATAAATTCATCACCCATGGTCGCACCCCGGCTGTTATCCTGCAAAATGAAGGAGAATCCCTTTGCTTCACGGTAATATTCTTGGGCCACATATACCCGTCCCCGCTTAAGTGCAGAGATCAGTAATTCAATATCCCTTGCATCATCTCTGGTAAAAGGTTTTTCTGTTATCACGTGTGTCCTCACCAATTTAAAGGCCTTCGTAAAGGGAAAAACAGAGAAATTAAAACCAATTATTTTTTTCATGGTGTCGTGATTATCGAGTTCGCCGATACCGACGACCCTGGAGTTCCGGCTTAGTTGATCCCAGCGTTGAAGTGTTTCCTTTTTTGGTCCTCTGAGGAAAAAGGCAGGAAAGATAAAACTGAAAAGGGAATTGATGTATCCGTTCAGCGTACTCTGCCAGTCTGTCATGAAGTCCCATATACCTATGCCCGTGTAACCGGTCACTGTCCAGTTTGACCAGGGGTAATGTTTCACGTGAAACAATTTTGTCCCTCCGTGGTCAGGGTGAGCAACAAAACCTATCCCCCCTTGTGCTTGAACCTGATTCATGTATATCTGGGGATCAATATTCAATTCGTCCTCGTTAACGATTATCGGTGTATTAATCTGGAAGGCCAGATAATGGTTGAAGCGGGGAGCAATCTCCTGCCCAATGACGAGCAGAGTATTTCCATGCCAGCCTTCAAAACCTTCTTCCCTTGCCCGCAGGTTGGAGTGGTCCGTGAGCATGATAAAATCGATGCCATTACTCCTTGCCGCTTCCAAAATATCCGGCACGGAGACTCGACCGTCAAACGAGTAAACGGAGTGGACATGAATGACACCCGTATAGTCGTATAGGTTCAACATAAAGACTTTATCGGTTTAATAGACTGTGTGTAAAGTGGGCAGACATCACATCGGGGATCGCTGTTGCAAAAAAATTTCCCGGTATTAACGAGGAGGGCATGATACTGATTGTACAGAGGGACACTTTTAGGAAGGTGGGTCATGAAAAGACTCTGAATCTCTTCATAAGTCGCATCCCTCTGAATAATATCATGTCTCTGTAAAATCCTTCTGGTGTACGCATCAATGATGAATATAGGCTTGTTTCCCGCATAAAGAAGGATGCTATCGGCTGTTTCCTCACCAATTCCCTTGACTTTGAGCAGTTTCGCTCTCAGGTACCAGAGGTCTTCGGCAAACATATTATCCAGGTCGCCATTATACTCTTCATAGAGAAACCGTATAAATGACTTCAACCTCTGGGTCTTGATGTTATAATATCCCGCCGGCCTGATAAGGTCAGCGAGTATTCGGTCATCTATCTTTAATAGTCCCTCCGGGACAAAGGATCCCTTCCGATTTCAGTTGTGATATGGCGCGTTCGACATTCCGCCATGCCGTATTCTGCGTGAGTATTGCGCCGACAATCACCTCGAAAGGAGAATCACCCGGCCACCAGTGGAGGTCACCAAAATGAGCATTCAGCGTTTCATAGATCGCAAGCAGATGTTGGCCCCTATTCATACAGAAATCCGGCATATTCCTTCATATAGGGGTTCTAATTACTTACGCAGGCTTACAAAATATGTTGCCTTACCTCGTTTTATTAAAAGAAGGACGCTCTTTTTTGCACCTTTTTTCGATATTTCCCTCAGGTAATCTTTCAAGGAGGAAATTTTCACTTTATTTACCTGCAGAATGATATCCTGGGGCTGGATACCTACCTCATCGGCCGGGCTTCCGTCTTTGACATCAACAACAATCACGCCACTCTTGCTGGCAATTCCGAGATATTGGGCAATCTCAGGTGTGATATCCTGTACGATCATCCCGAAGTTTTCCGACGACTCTCTGGCCGAGGCTATTTCCGGTTGATCCTTTCTCTCTGTTACGACAATATAAAAAGTCTTTTCCTGTCCATCCCGCAGGACCTTAACCTCAATCTTATCCCCGACATGAAAAGAGGCTATTGTGAGCAACAATTCATGGGTATCTTTTATTTTTTTCCCGTTCACCTCTGTGATAAGATCGCCCGCTTTCAGACCAGCCTTGTCGGCTGGGTCTCCCTTGAATACTTCTGATACCAGTGCACCACCTGTATCTTTAAGTTTAAGATTCTTGGCGATTTCATCTGTAACGTCCTGGACAGAAACGCCCAGCCAGCCACGGGTGACTTTTCCTTTTGATTTTAGGTCAGGCAATATGGTTTTGGCCATATTAATCGGTATAGCAAACCCGATACCCTGCCCCTGGGCCACGATTGCCGTATTAATGCCTATTACCTTACCCTCCATATTGAATAGAGGCCCACCGCTATTCCCGGGATTGATTGAGGCATCAGTTTGAATGAAATTATCATAGGGACCAGCGCCTATGACTCTGCCTTTGGCACTGACAATACCTGCAGTTACCGTCTGCTCAAGACCAAATGGATTACCAATGGCGATCACCCAGTCGCCGACACGCAGTTTTTCGGAATCGCCTGTTTCAACTACGGAGAGGCTTTCTCCCGGTTTAATTTTTATTAGCGCAAGATCTGTTTTTGCATCCTTGCCAATGACCTTGGCCTCATACTCCTTTCCTGTCGAAAGTTTAACCAGAATCTTGTCAGCCTGTTCAACGACATGACTATTTGTAAAAATGTAGCCGTCATGACTGATGATAAAACCGGATCCGAGGCTTCTCTGTTTGAATTCTCTCTTGGGTATATCACCAAAGAATCTTTCAAAAAAATCATCTCCCCAGAAGTATCGGTCAAACGGTGACTCGCCAAAAGGTGATCTAAATTGGTTTCCACTACCGGCCCGTATTGTTTTCGTGGTACTGATATTTACTACAGACGGTTTCAATTTTTCAGCCAGGTCAGCAAATGAGGCTGGTGCACGAGGCGGTTCCGCTGATGAAACCGCAGGTACTGTTTGAATATTATACCCAACAGGAACAAAAGACGACCTCAACACCTCCACGAGAGAAACGACAAAAGACGCTATCAGAAAAGCCAGTAGAAACATTATAAAGGTTTTTCTGTTCTTATTTTCCATCTTTATTTATTAACCTCCTTTGGGTTCATATACTTCGCCTTAAAACACTACTGTGGAATTATCATATGAATTTACAAAATACCATCATTTTTCATTCATGGACTCAATAATTCCAACGCGGAGCTTAGTGGATTCGTCTCCTGCCTGATTTCCTCATGTTCTCGTGTATTCTCAATGCTTGTAATAGAAATACTTCCAGTTTTGCTGTTATTACCTGTGGGAAGAGGTTCCCGTCGCTTTCAATAGCCAGAAAGGGAAGTTCGGTACCCATCTCTCTCGACAATATGGCCTCTGAGAGACGATTGGGCATACACCCGAAAGGACCGATAGCTATGACCCCGCAGTAATGGTGGGGGATTTCCGTTATAGCTGCCCCAATAGTTAATACTGCCTCACCTGTAAGGCT
This sequence comes from uncultured delta proteobacterium, assembly GCA_963695875.1. Taxonomy (GTDB): domain Bacteria; phylum Desulfobacterota; class Syntrophia; order Syntrophales; family UBA2185; genus DATKLL01. The sequence continues at coordinate 57,463 of CAVOID010000003.1, forward strand.
TGGATTGATCAACTGGCTAACGTTACTGATCAAATGCTCGACATCATCAAGCCTGTATTGGAATAAATTCGACCTCTCCATGATTTTCTTGAACGTTTTCTCATATCTCCTCATCCATGTTGATCTCAACAAAAGGGAGACCCGTTCCCGGAGGTTGGGTACAGCAGCCGATAAACCCTTTTTAAAGCACCAGTCAGTATAATAAACCCACTCCATCACGCTGGAAACCTTGGTTGTAAATCCCTGCTCAGCTAGTTTCTCAACAAGGAATTGTCTGGAAAGATCATCATGTCGGACAAAGATTTCCCCTGTGAGTAAAATTGACGGAGTATCATGCACATGTCTCTTTACCGGTATCTTTTGAAGATTATCGGCTGCCTTCGCGAGGACCTTTAGAAGATCTTTAAAATTCGGGGATCGTTCAAATATCTCAATGAGTTTTTTCGATTCCTTATTATGAATTTCCAGAGCCGCATCCTTGTCCACGGCGTTTGTCAGGATAACTGAATAAATATCCTGCATCATATCAGCTACCACAAGGCATGACCACAGTTTCAAGGTGAGTTCATTGCCAAGCTCATTGTAACTGTTTTCTCCTTGGAGGGAGAATACAGCAACATCTTCTATCCCATTCCTGGCAATAAGCTGACTAATGAAAGGAGAGTATTGGCCGAACCGACACGGTCCTGAAGCAGTGGGCATGAAGTAGACTAAGAGTTCGTCCGAACTATCCCTCTCTTTCAAATATTTAAGGAGACTGCCTACTGTAAGTAATAGAGGTAAGCACTCCTTACAGCTGGTGTTTCCCCTTCCGATCTTGAGGGCTTCATCATCTGCGGGTAGAAGTACCGATGAGCGGATGCCTATCGATCTGAAAACGGCAGAGGTCGCATCGTTCAGGAAACGTCCCATGGAAGGAATGACGAGATGTATCTGCGGGTGATGAAGAGGGTACCCTTTCCCTTTTGAATCAATGAATTCTTGTTTCTTGTAATCAAAGGACGCCGCTTTTTGTAAAGGATGATGTGTAGCAGAAGAATCTTTTTGCCATTTACACAATTCCCTGTAATTTTTGATGATATCCATGAAGGCCTCGATTCTCGTTTCCAGTCCTGCATCGGCCACGTGAGAATCCAATTCAAGTATTAGAAATGGTTTTTTCCCCATTATATTACGAAAGTACCCCACAAGGAAAGAATCCGGTCCACAGGAAAAATTAGTAATGTAACATCCAAAGAGTTGGGGATGCCTTTCTATGAACGTCGATCCTTTGAGAATAGACTGCCCTGTTGACCAGTACATAGTATCCTGGATCGGCTCTCCTTCTAAAGGAAGGAAATTAAAGGGGATCACGGGTACCCCCCTCGACGCAAATTTATGAGGAATCCCCATATTAGCCTCTGATACAAAGGCATTGTAAGATCTCCCAAAGAGGACCACAGCGGACTGGTCAGGATTTTTTTCAAGCTCATGTAAAAAACGTAAACCGGCTTCCTTCATTTCTTTTTGAGTATCTATCTGAACTTTGACCGCTTCAGAAAATGCCTTGCGAGCTACTCCCTTCCGGCAGCCAAGCTTCCTTGCCGTGGATATGAAAGCATCTTCTGCCATCTCATACCCTTCAGAAAAGTCAATAACGGGAGTTATAATTTTACTATTTTCCTTTAGTTTTCTGAACATCTCAAGATCCTGAAAGGCACTTGATAGATAATAGGGTTCACCTTGTGACAAGGGGCAGGTTGTGCTTCGCTTGTCCCAGTTTTCCACTTGTGTACCTTTTACCTGGGGAAGAAAAATATAATCCGGCTTCTTTTTTAATAGGTTGAGGAGGAAGCCATGTGAAATTTCTGCGGGATAGCAAAATGGAGCTCTCTGACGATCAACACCTTCCTGTTCTGAAAGGTCCGAGATTAGTATACGAAAACCAATCCGCGAAAAAAAATGGTAGTACAACGGATAATATGTATTTACTAAAAAAGATTTATTGATCCCGATAGTTTTCGAATTTGCTTCAACTCCAAGTTCTTCCGGTCGGGGAATATACTTATGAAAAGAAAGATTCTCATGCATTTGGACAAGATTCAGATTCTCTGTATCAATTTTAATATTAAAACGTTGATTATACCATCGGTTACAGGCACCACCAAACGGGTATGTTTTTCCTTCTATTTTTATCCTTGCAATTTCACACTTCCGATCACACTTTTCTTTTCCACCATTACATGCAAACGGTTCCCCGTGTTCAATGGTCCTGTCTCTTAATTGTTTAAGAGAATATTCTTTTTCCTCTAAGAGTTTTAGCTGCAACATACGCTTTACTTCCAGCGCAACGCCGAAGGCACCCATCAGTCCGGGTTCCGGTGGAACAACAATTCGCTTTCCTGTCAGGACCGCCATGGCCATTGGCACCGCTTTGTTATAACAGACGCCTCCCTGCATAAATATATTGTTGCCCACAGGTCTGTTTCCCTTGACCCGATTGTCATAGTTCATGCAAATGGAATATACGAGTCCGGCTACAATATCTTCTCTCGTCGTGCCTTCATGAGAGGCGTTCTTTATATCGCTGCTGATAAAAGCCGCACACTGATCATTGAAGTTTGGAGGGCTTTTACCCTGAATCGCTATGCGGCCGATGTCCTCCATTTCGATCCCCATTGATTCTTTTGCAGCTTCCTCCAGAAAAGAGCCCTGTACCAGCGCTGCAGGCATCATTCATTGCGTAGTCTGAAGGTACTCCATTTTTGATATAGGTATATTTGGCATCCTGGCCGCCGATCTCGAATATTGTGTCCACCGTCTTATCAAAAAAGAGTGCCCCGGTAGCATGGGCAATAATTTCATTTACTATACCGCGTGTCATGGCATGCAATCCGGCTATCTGCCTGCCCGAACCAGTTACACCCACGCCGACTATTTTTATTTTATCTCCGAGTTCACCCAGCCGAGTATAAAGATCAGCATAACATTCTCTTGATGCCTGAACAGGATTACCTTCAGTCCGCAGATATACGGAAGCTAATACTTTATCATCTGTTAGTCTGAGGGTTACAGCCTTTGTAGTTGTTGATCCCACATCAAGTCCTATTACACAACGCTCATTTTCCTTGGCTATCCCTCTCTCCGCTGTTTTAAAGTCGACTATAACGGCAGAATTGTTCAAAGGTGGCAGGAAGAAAAAAGAATTCTCCCCTCTTTTGAAGAGCTTTTTCTTTTCCGGTAAATTTATCGTTTCGTGATCAAGAGCCCACAACGCAGATCCCAGGGCTTCGAAGTAAGGAGCTTCTTTCGGGACGATTAAGTTTTTTATCTCTTTTTGAAGATAGCTGACCATTACGGGATTTTGTGCGGTTCCCCCTATAATCATAATGTTATTTCTGGGAATCTGCTTGATAATTTCGAGGATTTTGCCGGCCATCATCTTGCACAGCCCCGCAGCTATCCTTCCCTTTGGCACCCCTTTGTTCGTCGCATGCGTACAATCACTTTTGCAAAATACACTGCAGCGTCCTGATACCTTATATGGTTTTTCTTCGTAAGCATAATGAATTGCATCGCTTATGGATAAACCAATTCTCCTGAGTTGCTGAATAAAAAATTCTCCCGTTCCAGATGCGCATTTATTCCCAGTTTGAACCGAGCAGATTCTTCCATCTTTTCCTAGGACATAAACCATGAAAGTTTCCCCCCCGGCGCTGATGATGGCGTCGAGGTCCGGTCGATCGCCATTTAAATGAGCAAGCGCAGCTTCAACCGCTTCCGGTTCTGAAATAGATGAAAGATTTACTGTATTTCTGAATTTCCTACCGGTCACGGCTATTTTGTCATAGCCATCCACGCCTATATTTATAAGGGTTTCAAGGAGGGTTCCCCGGGGGTTGCCGTTGTGAGGTCTGATCTGTACGGATGTCTTATGAACTTGATCCTTTTCATCTCTTTCAATACCGACGGCCGATAATGTCGATGCACCTATACAAATACCAAGACTTTTCAACGTTTTACCCTCGTATAATTGTATCGGTTATCGGAACATCGATTTAATGTCATTTCGACCGAAGGATGTTAATTCAATCCACACTCCCCGATCAGGTTAGAAACAAGGGGAAATCTTTACTACATTTATAAAATTTTCGCTTTACTCAAAATGTCAGCGTTTAAAGCTAGTTTTTTAAACGGTCTTTTAGTTACATGACTCTTTTCTTAGTATATATCGCATTGTCTTTTTGTCAATAATGACTATTTCGCCAAAATCTCAAGTTGTACATTCTCAGATACCTTAATCACCCAGTACAAGCGGCTTTTGAAGTCTTCTACTCCCAGAATAAAATATGTTCTTTTCATTATTTTCTCGTTTGACAGGATTCGTCAACTGACCTATTTTTTCTATGTCTATGGTTACAATGTCGCCATCTTGAAGGTATAGCGGGGGTTGTCGTGTAAAACCGACACCCTCCGGCGTACCGGTCAAAATAACCGTGCCAGGCAGCAACGTCATAGATCTTGAAAGATCACTCACGATTGCAGGGATATCGAAAATCATGTCGGAGGTATCAGAATCTTGGACGGTGTTACCGTTCAATATCGTGCGAATACGAAGATGTTGGGGATCCGGAATTTCATCTCGCGTGACTAGATAAGGTCCCAAAGGGCAGAATGTGTCAAAGCTCTTCCCTCTGGCCCACTGCTTCTTTTGTTTTTCAATCTGCCAGTCCCGGGCACTGACATCATTGGCACAAGTGTAGCCTAGAATACAGTCCATTGCTTCAGAGGGCGGGATATTTTTAACCTTCCTTCCAATGATAACGGCAAGCTCAGCCTCATAATCAACATTTTCCGGGCCTGCTTCAGGAAGGAGAATAGGTGACATATGTCCAACTACACTGGTAGTCGCTTTAATAAAAACTATCGGAATTTCGGGATATGACACGTTTGTTTCGTCAGCATGTTTCCTGTAGTTGAGCCCCAGTGCCAAGATATTGCATGGAGAAACAGGTGGCAAAATACTATGAATTTTAGCCAATTTCGAAGTGACTTCAAAATCTTCAAATATGTCTCCCCGAATTACCAGAGCCTGATTTGGGAGTTCCGGTTCATATAGTCCGCAAATTTCTTGATTTTCCCCGGTAAGGAAGCGAATGAGTTTCATAATCTATCTCCTGAAGTATCTTAATAATTTTTCCTTCTCCAAAATATTCAGAAAAGGATTTTTTAATATTCTATAGTAGCATTATTTCCTTCAATTTTAGAACAAAGACAATATTTGCGCTTCCATTTACATTATGTTAGCATTCATTGCAATTATAATAGAGAATTTTACAATTACTGAAGAAGTCAAACGCATGCTTGATCTTATTGAAAACATTGGTAAAACAAGCATAAGTGCTACCAGATCATTTCTCGATACCCTTTCCTTTGCCTTTGCAATCATTTTAAAAATGTTTAACAAGAATTCGTATAGCAGTGCCACGAGGATGGTTCTTATTAACCAGATATATTTTACATCTGTGCAGATCTTACCTTTATTTATAGGCATATCTATCATATTTGGTTCTCTCCTTATAGGTATTGTATTTCAAATTATAAAGAACCCTGGGGCTTGCCGAATATCTGGGCCGAATTCTGATGGGCTTGGTGGTTACAGAGCTGTCACCGTTTGTCACAGTGCTTTTAATTGCCCTTCGTTCAAGTTCCGCCATAAATGCTGAAATTGCCGTAATGAAGGTTAATAAGGAATTGGACACATTAGATAAATTCAATATAGATGCGATCGACTACCTTTTCTTACCAAGGGTTATAAATGGTGTTATATCTGTCGTTTTACTTAGTTTCCTATTTTCCATCCTGGCTTTGACAAGTGGTCTTTTATTTTCAAAAGTGTTGTTTGGTATGAGTTTGGATACCTATTCAAATGTTTTATTAAATTCGGCTAATTTTTATGATATAGTAATATCTCTCATAAAATGTTGCACATTTGGCTTTTTTATTACGCTAATCCCGATACGGTTCGGCTTGCACGCTTCAAAGGATTTGACCAGTATTCCTATAGCAGTTCTGAATGGTATGATTGACGTTTTTATAGCTATCGTTCTTATTGAGGTGCTGTCATTAATTCTAATCTTCATTTAAGACTATTTGAAGATGAAGTCATGCTGGATAAAGCACTCTACGACTTCACTATGGAAAACAAGCAAAACCTGGGGCTGGTTTCTCTGGATGTACCATTAATCTCAAACCTGGATGTGTGGATTAATATTGCCCTGATCAAGCAATATCATGAAAACTTGCCCGAAGATAAAGCAGAACTCTTAGTTCGCAAATATTTGCGTGGATATGGGATAGAGCATATTGCCAATAAACGCAACCCCGCATTAACTAATAAAGAACGATTTTGTGCGATGCTTTTAAGGGCGGCTATGGTTATAGATTCCATTGTTGTAATTGATAGACCTTTCAAGATTATACCTGATGTTCCAGATGACCAATTTATTTATGATTCATTGAAAATTATTGATGATTCATTTAAAGAATGCCACATCTTCGATTACGCATGGTTTAAAGACAGGTACAGGATGATCCATGTCTAAAAAAATTGAATTCAAAGTCGGACTATTTGTAGTGATTACATCATTGTTGATCATTGCATCTGTAATATATCTGGCTTATAGTAAAGGTTTTTTTACAAGAGAATACATCTATACCCTCTCATCAAAAACCGGTGAGGACCTGACTGAGGGAATGCCGGTCCTGTTTTCCGGTTATAAAATTGGAAGGGTAGAAACGTTAGAACTCAATGATCAGGGGATACTCCTGATAAAAATTAGAATTCCGGAACAGCACGCAAAATGGATCAGGTCTAACAGTACGTTCAGTCTTTATAAACCTCTTATAGGCTCCTCCAGACTTATCGTTGCTACGGAGAACTTGAACAGCCCGGAATTGTCGCCTAAAACCATCCCCGAGATTGTAGTGGTAAATGACATTAACGAGGCGATAAAAAAGATTCAGCCCATTCTAGAAAAGGTGGATAAGGTGGCAACAAATGTTGAACTCATTACAGCCAATCTCGCTGATCCTCAGGGTAGTGTTAACAAGATTTTAAGCCACTCGGAAAAACTTACAAGCAATCTGGCAAAAAAAGATACGCTCCTCGAGATGGCTGTAGGATCAAAGGAGAGTGTTCACTCGGTTAATGATTCCCTAAAAAAGATCAGAGATATCCTTGTAAAAACGGATGAGCAGGTTTACGGAAACGACGGTATGCTGATGCTAATCAGAAATATTCTTAAGGATATCATTATGAAACTGGAAAAAATCGATGTCGCCCTTGATAATGTAGTAAAGATCAGCGCAGATACGGCTGATTCAACAAAGGATTTAAAATTATTAAGAGCCGAGATCGACGCAACGGTTAATTCTATTGGCAAGCTGGTCAATGAAATTGATAAAAAAATCCCCTTTAAAAAAGAACCGGAAGCAATTAAACTACCATGAAAAAAATTGCTTATCTGATTACTATCGGCATTTTACTGTTTGGCTGCGGCTCATCAAAACCAGTCCCTGACTGGAAGAATACCTCATTTAATCAACTGGATAATTATAAGAAAAGCTATTTGAGCGGCAGAGAGGGTATTGCCGAGGTATATTTTAATAGAGCAGTTGATGAGATCAAGCGCAGTGGGGATCTGGAAGTACTTGCCCGGGCTTATCTCACAAAATATGCTGTTCAAGTCGCCGTCCTCGAGGCTTTTGACGACAGAGAGTACCTTAGAATAGATGCCGCTGCACCCGTTTCGCAAAACAGGAACTTTTACAACTTTTTGAAAGGGTCCTTCGATGAGGTGGACGAAGGCCTGCTACCCCGGCAATATGACGGTTTCTTGAGGGCCTTTCTAAAAGGTGGTGCTGAAGACGTTGCAACTGAAATTTCGAGAATAGACGACCCCCTGTCGAAATTAATTACGATTGGCCTTCTTGTTCAAAAAAATAAATATGATGAAAGAATTTTGAATATAGCAATTGATTCCGCTTCACATGATGGGTGGAAGAAGGCTCTCTTGGTTTATCTGGGGAAATTACAATCTTTTTATGATAAAATTGACGAGCCGGAAAAAGCTGCTAACATAGAGCAACGCATCCAAATCCTGAAAAAATAGCCCATACCTTAAGGTTGCAATATACGAGGCTATAGGTGCATGACGGAAGAAAACGGAAATTTGATAAAATACCCTTGATCTACAAAGCATCATATTAAAATATCATTCTATAGGAGGGAAATAATGGCAGAAGAAACAAAGAAAAAGGTACATAAAAAAGAAGAAAAGTCGCTGGAAAAAATGACCGTCAAAGAACTAAAAGTAATAGCAATGGAGATCCCAAGAGCAGTAGCAGTCCATGACATGAAAAAGGGAGAACTTATAGCTTTCATCAAGGAAGCAAGGGGCATCAAGGAAGAGGCGCCTGTTAAGGTAGAGAAAAAAGTCGTAGAGAAGATAAAACTGAGTAAAGGTGAGATAAAGGGAAAGATTAAACAGCTCAAGGAAGAAAAAAAGGCAGCGCAGGAAGCGTTTAACAGAAAAAAAATAGATTTTCTACGCCGCCGTATAAGTCGCTTGAAAAAGCAAACGCGTAGAATGACAAATGTGAACTAATTATTTTTTCGATGAAAACGATCCTGTTCTTAAACAAAAGTGCTCCTTCAAAAAAACCTGCGTGTCATCTCTCGCAGGATTACCGGCACATATGGACTGACATTAACCGATCTAGTGATGGTCATCATTCTATTTGGTATTCTGCGTCCGTTGCTTATGGAACCTTCCAGATATACACAAAAATAGCTTATAAGATTAACTTATTACATGATTTAAAAGAATTCATTAATGTGAAAAATAATTTCACAATTTCTTCTTTTTCGATTTAAGTAATCAATTTCTTGTAATTCGGGTATAACGGGTCCAGCTCGTGATGTTCCAGTCGGGATCTATGGAAGGAATTTTCCTTTCATCAAAGGGATTAAGACCGCATTTTCGGGCAAAATAACGGTGGAATGCAACACAGCCCGTCAATTCAGGATGAAAAACGGTGACCAGTACATCGGAGCTTTCCGCGGCAGCAATGTAGTCATCCATCTTAAGAAGAACATTCACCCCCTCACCGGCACGCAAAATCTTAGGTGCCCGAATGAAAGTGAGAGGTATGGATTGTGACGCAACCTGGGGAATGTTAGCTTCACACACAAAACTTTCAAGCTGGCTCCCAAAACTGTTGCGCTCAATCTCAATGTCAATCAGGTCTGAGATGGGCCGGTTCACCGACAACGGATCTTGCAAGGAGAATTGCCCCGGCACATGTCCCCCAGATTTTCATTCCCCGCCGGAATTCATGGAGAATGCCTTCTTCAATACCGAAGATACGTATCAGCCGGGACATGCACGTACTTTCACCACCGGGTATAATCAGACCGGCAAGATTTCGAAAATCACTCTGGTTCTTTGACCGGTAAGCAGGTAATACCTAAACGCTCCAGGTGATCGAGATGTTCAACGACACCACCTTGAAGATTGAGAACGCCGATCATTCACTTACCATCCCCGTCCGGCGAGGAGCTGCCCCTCAGGAATTTCGGATATTTCAAGTCCCGGCATTGCTTCTCCGAGGCCCATGGATGCTTCCAGCACTTTGGCCGGGTCATTGTAGTATGCCGTTGCCTTGACAATTGCCCGGGCACGCACTGCCGGATTTTCCGATTTGAAGATTCCGGAACCCACGAAGATTCCGTCACACCCTAACTGCATCATCAATGCAGCATCGGCAGGGGTCGCAATACCGCCGGCGGCAAAATTAACCACCGGCAGACGCTCCAGTTCCCGTACCTGGAGGGCAAGTTCATAAGGTATGCCATTTACCTTTGCATAACCGGTAACCTCTTCGACCGGCATACTGATAAGCTGTCTGATTTCGCGGTTCATCGTACGGATATGACGGACCGCCTCAACGACATTGCCCGTTCCGGCCTCGCCCTTTGGTACGGATCATGGCGGCACCTTCGGCGATGCGACGCAGGGCCTCCCCAAGATTACGGGCGCCACAGACGAAGGGGATGGAAAACTTTGTCTTGTCGATATGGCATTCTTCATCGGCGGGGGTTAACACCTCGCTCTCGTCAATGTAGTCGATTTTCAGTGCTTCCAATATCTGGGCTTCAACAAAATGGCCGATCCTTGCCTTGGCCATGACAGGTATTGATACGGCCTTTTTTATTTCAAGGATCATTGCTGGGTCGGACATCCTGGCAACACCACCCTGTGTGCGGATGTCCGCCGGAACCCTCTCCAGGGCCATTACGGCGACGGCGCCTGCCTCCTCGGCGATCTTCGCCTGTTCCACATTGGTCACGTCCATGATGACGCCGCCTTTTAACATCTGAGCCAGCTGAACATTCAGTTCGTATCTCTTTTTATCCACTTTATTTTGCCTCCCTCACCCATGATTTAACCTTGGGTATATGAGTGTTTTTCAAATGTTCCTCGATTTCATACGAGATGGACGTATAGTAATTATTTCTTATCAGTTAATATAGTATTGTCAAGAAGAATAATCAAGGGTGATGACATCGGGATTCGACGCATTACCACGTCATCCTCGTTTTTACACCATGCGTGTGTAGATATGCTCTTAATCTCCGAGATCGTATAGTGTCTGTAATGGACCATGGATGCGATCAGAGCTGCATCTGCTTTCCCGCGGGTCAGAACATCGACAAGGTGCTCCGGTTTTCCTGCTCCTCCCGAAGCAATCACCGGTATGCGAACGTTCGTCGATATGAGAGGTGTCAGTTCAAGTTCATACCCTTCCTGCGTCCCGTCGGCATCGATCGAATTCAGGCAGATTTCTCCCGCCCCCAGGTTTTCCGCCTCTTTCGCCCACCACAGGGCGTCGATCCCTGTATATACTCCGTCCTCCATGAATGACAATTTCATAGCCTGATGGGAACTTGTTCGTTCGGCTCCACTTTCTTTACATCCATGCCCAGGACGACACACTGGCTGCCGAAGGCCTTTGCACCTTCGGCAATCAGAGGTGGATTTTTCACCGCCTCGGAGTTGACGCTGATCTTCTCCGCACCGGCCAGGATGACGCGCCTCATGTCTTCCACCGTGCGGATGCCGCCGCCGACGGAGAAAGGGATGAAAATCGTTTCCGCTACCCGCCGCACTACGTCAATCATGATGTCGCGCCCATCGGATGAGGCGGTAATGTCATAGAAGACAATCTCATCGGCGCCCTGCTCATAGTACTCCCGCGCCGCTTCGACGGGATCGCCGATATCGATATTGCCCTTGAATTTAATCCCTTTGGTAAGCTTCCCGTCACGCACATCCAGGCAGGGTATGATCCGTTTACTCAGCATCTTGCCCTCCCCAGCGGCAGAAATTGGTCAGAATCTGAAGTCCCGGCCGTCCCGCTTTTCTCCGGATGAAATTGAACGGCTACCAAATTTCCGCGGGCCACGGCGCAGCAGAAAAGGCATGTCCGTAATCGGTCCATCCGATAACCCATCGATCATCATCGGGAGCCGGATAATAGGAATGGACAAAGTAAAATTCAGCTCCACTCGGGAATCCCCGGAACACGGGGTGATCCTTTCGAAAGGCTACATGGTTCCATCCCATGTGGGGAATTTTGAGCGTTCATCGCCCTGTTGCAGATCCTGCGGGAATCGTTTAACTGTCACCCGGTACGATACCCAGGCATTGTCGTGTCATTTTCTTCGCTGTATTCAAAGATCACCTGTGTCCCAAGGCAAATGCCCAGTACGGGTTTCCCCTGCTGAACCCATTCCCGTATCCATTTATCCAGCTGTGTCTGTCTGGAGGTTGGACCATAGCCTCACCTGCCGCTCCGACACCGGGAAAGATGATATGGCTGGCCTGCGCTTAAGTATCTCGGGATCATCAGTGATCATGCACGGTTCCCTGAAATAATTGAGCGCCCGTGCCACGCTGGTCAGATTCCCTGCCCGATAATCAACAATACCAATCATGATTATTAATTAAGAACCTTTCTTTGCTTCTACAGGAAAATGTCTATTCGTTGTCATTTCGACAAAGGGGAATACTCTCTAATATTAGATAGTTATTAAAATTTCTCATTTCATTTGAAATGCAAACAATTACGCAACACTTATATCTTATCATAATGAATTCCCTGAAAAGTATTTCTCTTCTCCAGTTCCCTGTCGATTGCATTTAATACTTCCATCTTGTTGACCGCCCACTGCGGAGCCAGGAAGATATCCCGGTAACCATCGGCGGTCAGCCGCTGAATGACCATCTCCGGCGGCAGAATTTCCAGGATATCGCATACAGTCCGTACGTATTCGTCTTTGTCTCAGCATGTAAATCTTCCCCTGTTCGTAGAGATCACCCATCATCGTTCCCTCTGAGGGCGAGGAGCAGATGAATTTTGATTCCCTGAATCGGGAGCGTTGCAAGTGACCCTTGCCGTTTCCAGCATATCCTCCTGTGTTTCTCCCGGCAGACCGACGATGATATGGGTACAAATATGTATATTTTTACCCGAGGCCCTTCGTACCGCGTCTAAAAAGGTTTCCGCCGAATGTCCCCTGTTGATAAACTGCAGCGTTCGTTGTGGATCGACTGGAGACCCAATTCCAGCCATACATGGGACTGCTCTCTGCATACTCTTGAAAAAGATCAAGGACATCATCGGGAACGCAATCCGGACGCGTCCCCACGGAAAGACCGACGATATCGTCTTCCTCTGCCAGGGCCTCGTCGTACAAGCGCTCTCAGTTTCTCAATCGGTCCATAGGTATTGGTAAAGGTCTGGAAATAGGCAATGAACTTACCCGCATTTCTGTGCTTTCTGTAATATTCTTTTCCCCTGCGTATCTGCTCACCGACGGAGGGAAGCGGCCCGGCCTGCCGCAGGCGCGAACCCCGGCCGTCACAGTAGATGCATCCCCCGGACGATACCGTTCCGTCCCGGTTCGGGCAGGTAAATCCCGCGTCAATCGGGAGCTTGTAGACCTTGCACCCGAAGCGGTTGCGCCAGAAGCTTTTCAGATCGTAATATCGTTTTGTGTTGTTCCAGAATGTCGGTTTTAACAAAATGCCTCTTTTTTATTGTATTTTCTCAATCAATATTATTATATACGATACATGTAAGATTTTCAATCATTATGAAACTCCTTGTGGAAGAGGTCATAGCGTTTGCAGAGAGATTATGATGTCATCGTGGTGGGCGGCGGTCATGCCGGCTGTGAGGCAGCCCTGGCGGCGGCGCGGATGGGCTGCTCCACGATTCTGTTTAACATCAATCTGGATTCCGTCGCCCTCATGTCGTGCAATCCGGCGATCGGCGGTCTCGCCAAGGGCCAGCTTGTCAAGGAAATCGACGCCCTGGGCGGCGAGATGGGAAAGATCGCCGATAAAACCGCCGTCCATTTTCGTCTGCTCAATGCATCGAAAGGGCCGGCCGTGCAATCCTCCCGCTTCCAGTGCGACAAGCAGCTCTACCGGCTTGCCATGAAAGCTACCGTTGTGGAAAAGGAAAAAAACCTCCATCTCAGACAGACGCTCATCGACCGACTCATTGTCGAGGATGGAAGAGTCGTTGGTGTGGAGGATCATATCGGCGTCTTTTATCGCGGAAAGGCTGTGATCATTACGACGGGGACTTTCCTTAAACGGTTGATCCACATCGGCACCGTCCATTACCCGGCAGGAAGGGCCGGTGAAATGGCCTCCATTCATCTGGCCGAATCACTGCAGAAAACTGGGATTTGAGATGGGGCGGATGAAGACAGGCACACCGCCGAGACTGCGCGCTTCCACCATCGATTTTTCGAGACTCGAACGCCAGGACAGCGATCCCGATCCGGAACCATTTTCATTTACCACGGAAAGGCTGCGGGAAGAGAGGCTTCCTTCGTATTTTTCTTACACGACAGAGGAAACCCATCGTCTTATCGGGGAGAATATTATGCTTTCACCTCTCTATTCAGGCACCATCAAAGGGGTCAGCGCCCGCTACTGTCCCTCCCTGGAAGATAAAGTAATGCGCTTCTCCGACAAGGAAAGGCATCCTGTTGTCCTGGAGCATGAAGGACTGGAAACAGAGGAGGTCTATGCGAAAGGCCTCGGAAACTGCATGCCGCAGGATCTTCAGGAACAGATCATTCACAGCGTTCCCGGCCTTGAAGAGGCGGAGGTCATGCGTTCCGCCTACGCCATCGAATACGATTTCGTGCAGCCGACAGAACTCCGGCAGACCCTGGAAACGAAACGTGTTGCCGGGTTGTATCTTGCCGGGCAGATCAACGGCACCTCAGGGTATGAAGAAGCCGCCGCGCAGGGACTATGGGCTGGTATCAACGCGGCTCTTTCGGTTCAGGGGAAACCTCCTTTTATGCTCGACCGTTCTGAGGCTTATATAGGTGTCATGATCGATGATCTCGTAACCAGGGGCGTTGATGAGCCATACCGTATGTTCACCTCCCGGGCGGAATACCGCCTGATCCTCCGGGAGGATAACGCCGCTATCCGCCTGATGGGGAAAGGCTATGACCTGGGGCTGATTTCCCGTGAGCACCATGAGCGGCTGATAGAGAAGATCCGCCGAGTCGAAGAAGGTATCGGCAAACTCTCTTCCATTAAGATTTACCCCTGTCCTGAGGTCAACGCAACTCTTCAAGCAATGGGAACTCCACCAATCAAGAATCCCACTTCACTCTATCAGCTTCTCAAAAGATACGAAATTCACTATGACGATCTTAAAGCATTTGGGGCATGGGAGCCTGCACCTGACAAGCTGGTGAAAAAGCAGATTGAAATCGAATCAAAATATGAAGGTTACATTAAAAGGCAGATCGAAGCAATCAAGAAAATGAAAACGCTGGAAGGGAAAAGAATCCCGACAAATATGAATTACTGCACCGTACCGGGGCTTTCCAACGAATTGAAAATGAAGCTGACCAGGGTGGAGCCCGCCACTATCGGACAGGCGGAAAGAATACCGGGAATGACCCAGTCGGCCCTTACCGCTATCCTAGTCACGATGAAAAAAATGGAGCTGCAAGCGGCACCCGTCAAAAGAACAACGTAACCTAAATCTGCATCTCGCGGTTAGTCAGAGGTGATAGGGACAGAATAACGTTTGAGTTTTTTATGATCCGTGACCTTCTAAAGCCCCTCTACACTCCTGCGCAAAGGGGCTTCAGATGTAAGCCTGATAACAAAAAAAATCACATGGATAGAATTTTTTCCGCCTCTTTCCTATAAGCATCCATTACATAGGGTATACCCGATATTCTGGCTGCTTCCTCTGTCAGTGACATAACATCTTTCTGGGATACGAGAGAGAGGTTGAAGTTTCTGCTCCCCGCCATGAGCTGCTGTAGCCCGGACTTAAATTTCTGGCTGAAGGTGTAGAGCCCTATGGCACCAAAGGGAATATTCTTCAATTCGTTGCCGTATTTCTTCTTCAGCTCTTCGTAACTGACAAATATTTCTTCAACAGTGTTACCGTATTTGGAAACCGTCTTCGGCAGATCTTTCGCCTTTAACCACTCTCCGATATTCTTACCCACCATACCGGGTATCATTAAACCTCTTCCCATGCAAACTGCTTTTACATAGGGATTGCCCATTGCTATGGCCTTAAACACACCATCTTCCGTTGAGAATCCGCCGGCGATGGCAATATCAGGAACCCTGATCTTCCTCTTCTTCAATTTATCGCAGAACTGCTGAGTGAGACACTGGATGTAGAATGTAGGAATGCCCCATTCGGTCATCATCGGCCAGGGACTCATCCCTGTTCCGCCCGGTGCCCCGTCTATCGTCAGGAGGTCTATTTCTGCCTCCGCACAGTAGCGAATGGCCATGGCAAGCTCAACAGCTGAGTATGCACCTGTCTTCAGTGTTATTCTCTTGAAGCCCACTTTACGTAGTCTCTCCACTTCCTCGAAAAATCCTTCTTCTGTCACAAAACCGAGTCGCGAGTGTCTCTCGAATTCTTTGATCGCCCCGTCTTTGAATGCGGCCTGGTTTTCAGACAGGGTGGGATCGGGCAGGACAATATACCCTCTCTTTTTCAGCTCGATAGCCCTTTCCAGGGAATTGACCTTGATTTCTCCGCCGATACACTTGGCGCCCTGTCCCCATTTCAGCTCAATCGTATCCAGCTTATGCTTATTGAGTACATATTCGGCCACGCCGAACCTCGTATCCTCGACGTTCATCTGAACGAGGATCTCACCATAGCCTTCATAGTAGCGTTTGTATGTTTCAATACGGCGATCCATTTCCGGAGACTTTTTTACCTTTCCCTTGCTGTCCAGCTCAAGCCCAGGATCAATCCCGCAGACATTCTCACCACACACAATGGTGATACCGGAAATGGCAGCGCCGACGGCAAAATGCTCCCAGTTCTTGCGGGCAATCTCTGTCGAACCCAGTGCACCCGTAAAAATCGGCAGACGCATCTTCACTTTTTGCTTCCACCCATATTCGGTTTCTGTGTCAACAGCAGGAAAAATCGCCGTATCGGGACCAGGCTTAACACTTTTTGGCAAGCCCATTGCGCCTACGGCATAACCCTGAATGCTGAGGTGGGAGTAATCGATAGGATAGTTCTTGTCAGCCCCGGCAGTCATTTCCCCAAAGCTTATGGGATACAAGACCTCACGGCCCCTGAACGTCGATAACCAGATTTCACAGCCACCCCTGCATCCGTCAACACATCGCGTACAGATACCCGACATGGGCACCACATCTCTCGATCGGTTAAATGTTCCTGTCGCCTCGTTTGCATTTGGTTTTCTAAGATTCATGCCTTTACTTCTCCTTCCTCTTATTATGGTATTATTTCAGATACTTTTCTTAGTACCGAATAGAACTATTTACTTTTAAATGCCCTGCAAATTTCGGAAAATTTACGCAGTTCCTGAAAATCCATCACTGCAGCCATACCACGATTTTCTGTCTGTGATCCCAGCCTCTTGGGCACACGCAATCGGGTTGAGTCCTCCTGTAAGAATCAGTCCTACTTTATTTAAATCCACATGTACTTGACAGACAGGTTCGCTCACTTCACCAATGGAAAGAACGCCGCCTATTCTTACTTTATTGAGCTTGAGCACAAGTTCCTCGACAAGGGTCTTACATGGTGCAGGAATTTCCCTGAAGTTTGCCAGGATCTTACCCTCTCCCTGTTTAAGAACGTTGCGGACTGAGGTCATTTTTGCCATGATAAAGGTCTCTGACGGATCGAGTGAGGAGCCGGAATAATAGATCAGCTCAACAAATCTGAGCGGTTTCCTATCTTTTAGCTGAAGAATCCCCGCAAATTTTGAGTCCATGGGAATGCCTGCCTTCAGCAAAACACCGTTGATCACAATGCTGCAAACTGTTGCCAGACCGACCTTTACCCGCCGGTATAGGCACATTGCCCAACTGATCATGCTCTCCAGCAACCGCCACGAGATCACTCACTGCCATCCCTGCTTCAAAGGCCGGCCTCATTACCTTTGAGGGCATCTTTAAACTGTTCCTTAGGGAAGAGAGAAATATTCACGGGAAGAAGACCACGGCCATTAACAGGATCAAATGTTGTTCTGTAAGCAAGAATTTCTATGCGGGAGATGGCAAGTCCCACTTTATCCTGAACCATCGCATTATTGACTTCGTCGATGCCTCTGTCTGTTACAATTCTTCCCTCCCTTCTGCCTACAAGGCGAGTCAGCCCCCTTTCATCCATGAGCTTCAGATGATAACGCACAGCGCGCTCACTCAACATTACGCCCAAATCCTGCATACGTCTAGCAATAAGCCGTGCACCGACAGGTTGTCCGCTTTCTTTGAGAATTTGCAGGATAAGGACTATTTTTCTTTCAATTCCTCGTAGAATCAAAAAGTTTCTTCATAAGGTAATCGGCAATTGTTTGCCGACGCTATTAACAATATTACTGCTTACTTGTCAACAATAATGTACCATTATTTGTTTATTTTTAAGCAAAAATGTGCTATTTTCCGTGCGAAGATTTCCATAAATTATACCTTTTTTCAACATGGCATCTTTGATATAGTAAATCTAATGATCTAATAATTATTATTTATTTTACCGTCATGCGACTGAGTCTTTTTAGTTAGAAAATAGTAGATCGGATAAAATCACATCGCGGACAATATACATAATCACAGGGAGGAAGATCGTATGGTCAAGACAAATCCATTTGGTATTGCAAACAGACAATTGGATCAATGCTCAAGAATTTTGAACCTGGAACCGGGCATTCATGCAGTACTTCGAGTACCTATGCGAGAACTTCATGTATCCTTACCAGTACGAATGGATGATGGTTCAATAAAAGTATTCCAGGCATTTAGAGTCCAGTATAATGACGCAAAAGGTACGACCATAGGTGGGATCAGGTTTCATCCAGAAGAAACGATAGATAATGTCCGCGCCCATGCAGCATGGATGACATGGAAGTGCGCACTTCTTGATCTACCTCTCGGCGGCGGAAAAGGTGGTGTAATTTGTAATCCCAAGGAAATGTCGCAGGGAGAACTTGAACGCTTGAGCCGAACATACGTCGATAAACTGGGGCAATTCATAGGGCCGGAAAAAGACGTACCTGCCCCCGATGTATACACAAACCCGCAGATCATGGCCTGGATGGTAGATGAATACTCAAAACTCTGTGCAAAGAATCAGTTTGGAGTCATTACAGGAAAACCAATCCCTCTTGGTGGTTCCGAAGGTCGCAGTGATGCAACAGCACGCGGCGGTCTGTACACGGTTCGTGAAGCAGCTCAAGAATGCGGGGTTGATCTTTCACAAGCAACAATAGCAATTCAGGGCTATGGTAATTCAGGCTACCATGCAGCAAGGCTTGCCACATCCATGTTGGGCTGCAAAGTGTTAGCTTGTAGCGACTCCAAAGGTGGTATTTACAATAAGGAAGGGCTTGATCCGGAAGCAGTCGGCATCCATAAGGCAAAGACATCTTCAGTTATTAATTTCCCTGGTGTAAAACCGATATCAAATGAAGATCTGCTGGAACTCGATGTGGACATTCTCATACCTGCTGCCATGGAAAACGTAATAACAGAAGAAAACGCCGGAAGGATCAAAGCCAGGATCATCGCGGAGCTGGCCAGTGGACCGGCAACTACCGAAGCCGATGAAATCCTCCATAAAAACGGTATTCATGTGATACCGGACTTCTTATGTAACGCCGGCAGCGTTACCGTATCGTACTTTGAAATGGTGCAAAATGCCTATATGTACTATTGGGAAGTAGAAGATGTGCATAAACGTCTCGACAAGAAAATGACAACGGCATACCATTCAGTCCTCAATGCTTCCAGGAAGTACAATATCAATATGAGGCAGGCTGCTTATGTTGTTGCAGTTGAGCGTGTCGTTGAAGCAATGAAACTTCGCGGCTGGGTGTAATTTATTCCGATCTGGAATGATGAAAGTAATATAGGAACTTGGCACAAAAAAAAGGCAGGTTCACAAAAGCCCTATTATTCAATATAGCAAATTGCTTTCTGTTTCTGCGGATCAGCTGCAACTTTAGCATATTTTCCTCCAGTTGTTGCCAGCAAATCAACAATGTGTACCACATTTGTGAATTTAACCGCACCCGGCAAGAGATCTGTGAGGATATTGGGTGAGTTTTCGAAAAATTCATGATTGAAATCTGCTTCGGGGTCATTTGGATAAACCGGCATATAAATAATCCTCGCTTCGACTAAATCCAGGAAAAAGTGTGTGCCATAGGAAAATTCGGGTAAATGTCCTGCCTCCTCACGAGCAATTTCCACAAGTACAGATGCATTATTTATATCAACATAACTCACATTGACACCAAGATCGATATTGCTGCTTCCCCATCTGCCAGGTCCCATCATCATGATCTTACCCTTTGCGATCATTGGGTGATTATTTATAGATCCGACCAAGCGGCCCAGGGATTTCTTTACATCCATGGACTCAACAGCAGCATAGCGTTTAGGGTCGATATACAGTATGTAGCGGATGTCTGAAATTGTTCCGCCACTGATAGTACGACTGGATTTGAACAGTATGCGATCCTTTGGCAACTCATCGGGAAAGGTTACCGGACCGATCGCTCCCGGTATTGTCATCGGCCGGCATTGCAGCAGATTGATCCTGACACGACCACTAGTATCTATAGAAGCTGTGAATTCTGTGTCTAGTGGATGTCCATAAGCTTTTTCAAGTCTGGTTAGCATGTCATCCATAGTCTTTATGAAATCGGTACGGCTAATCAGGTTGTTAAAAGTAAGAACAAGCTGCTGTGACGAACTGTCTAGCCGTCCTGTGAATGGATCCATCAGATAGCCGTCTGCCAATAAAGAAACGAAGAGGTGAAGATGGGGATAGTCCCTATCGGCCAGGACGTCAATAGCAGACATAGTCGTGAATTCATTCTTCTCTAAATCAAGGATATCTGCCTCCCATTGGGAATACTTTGCAATACGGCCTCCATACTCCGGTCTGAGCTCTGGATGGCTTATGGCGATCATTCTGGGATAGTCATTTCCAACCCTGTTCACAGCACGAGTCCCCAATCCGAATACAAGGCGGATCAATCCCTTTGTCGCATCTATGCGATCAGTCCATGCATAGAGATTCCTCGAGCAGGCGACACCTGCAAGAGACGGGAAAAAGTATTTTTTATATGGCATCCCCGAAACACGCTGCACAAGGATAGCCATCTGTTCATCTCTATCCTCCAGATCCATAGCCCGGCGGTAGGATAGGGCGTCTGGATTCAGGGCACTGGCATATACGAGTTTCACGGCTTTCAAAAACGCTTCCAGGCGTTCTTCGGAACTACCTTGATTTGCACAAAATTCGCTGCGGTATTTTCCGGCAAAGGCATTCCGAAAACTATCTTCCAAAAGACTGCTGGATCTGACAATGATTGGCGCCTGACCGAAATAATCTAAAATGTTATAGAATTGTTCAGTGATCTCCGGGGGGAATTTGCCCCCCAGAAAACGCCTTTCTACTTCCTCAAATTCATCATGGGAAATATGGGAACTTCGGGTCAACTGCAGGCGCAGACGGAAGAGGTCGTTGTTTACCAGAAAGGTGAAGAATACATCCGATCCGATATAAAAAGAGTCGTGGGTTTCCAGGATCTGTGTAAAATCCTTGGTCCCGTCCTCCATGAGGATGCGTCTTGCCAGAAGCATCCCAGCTGCCTTTCCACCAATTTGACCCGACCCGATTAATCGATCCCGTATACCCAGAAGATCACTAATTTTGAAATAGGAGTCCGCCAGCCTGTTGAATTCGGGATGGCTCCCTATCATCATCCGCAAAAGCTCCTGTTTAAGGGCTGAGATTTCCGGTATTGTTTCTGATAGATCCTTTTCCGTTTCCTGGTATTGCAGCAGTTTCCTGAATACACTTTCCCATGGGGCTATCGATTTTGCCATAATGTAAAGCGGTTTTTTACTAGCCCTTTCAGATACCGCTGCGGCATCCCCGCTGTAAAAAACAGGAACCCAGGCTGTGCCCGACATCATGTGAGGAAGGAACATCTGAGGAGAGTATCTGTCCCATACTTTAAGCGGATGGAGGTACAACATTCCCTGTACATGGTACACATCAATCAGCAACTGGGTCGTGTCTCTAATCCTTGCGACGGCACTGTGGGCGTGTTGACCGCGTGTTAGGGCAAAGTATGCAACTGTGTCCATCTCAAAAAGATAGGGACATGTCACCTGGAAAAAATTTGCCAGAAGCTCATCAGTTGCCCATTGAACGACAAGAGCAGAGAGGTTATCAAATATATAGAAGGCTTCTCTACCAAATGATTCTATAATTTTATTGACTTCACCGCTAAAAGTGTCAAAACCCGCCTCCGGATTCAACCTAATGACTGTGAGACCTGGCCGGGATTCAAGAATCTCGGAGTGAGGTGCAAAACGTAGATAGACGCATTTCCGTCCATCTAAAATAGCCTGAGCTGCGAAAGGTTCCGCAAAATACTTGTACTCCTCCAGATAGTCAACCTGCCAAACGACATTGTCGCCATATCGTAGGCCCTGAAGCACCTCATCAAGTGAAGATAGGCCGCTTTTTATTGTTGTTTTCATTTTATAATTTAATAAATCTTGTTCAATAATGTTTTTACCTAATGAATAGGCGCAGTTACATATACTAAAAAATTAAGTTTTTTCAAATATACTCTTTCTCCTGGATTGTCCCTCTGAAACCTAACATTTTGAGAAAAAATAACCCAAAGATACTAAATATCAAGAAACCTCAATGCTTTTCAAGTTTCGGCTCTTCAAGAGCCTTATTTTCGATAAAAAAGAGCACAAATAAACGAACGTAAAAAGAAGGGACAGTGAGATCGATTTCACTAAGCGGCCGCGTGAACATATAATGCACATAGCTGCCCATCTATCCGTAAAGCAACAAAAATGATTCAAATTACAGAGGACAGGAAAAAAGTTGGGCCACTGAAGTAACTAGGGTATAGTCTAAATTTGGACAATTTAATTACTATATACAAAATTGATCATATATTTACAAAGTTCCATTTTTCTTATGTTATCTTAAATTAATAAATAAAGAACATTTTTGTTATTCCTTATATATTGGCCTTGATTTTGCTTTTAAAATACATTGTCGTTCTAAATTTAAAATAAAAGTTGCATTTTTGTATAAAATATTTTATATGAATGTAAAGAAATATTATTTTAAAAAATGAATTTTTTTAATTTATTTATTTCAAAAGGGAACATTTTTGTTATACATCAGTTAATACTGCTGTGATTAATATTGTCTCGGAGGTCTGATCAATACAAATTATCATCCTTCGCTATTCATGGATAAGGGTAATATATTAACAAAAAACAGTCAAGGCATTACAAGTGGAATGTAGGTTTGGTTGAATAAAAATTATTCATTTTTCAAAACTATATAAAAAAGGAGGAGAATATGTCTATTAATTGGGGTCCTTTCTTTATTGTTCCGTCTGAGTCACAAAGGACTCTTTCGGGAAGGGTTGTTTTAAGGGAAAGTTTCGATGAAGAATTACTAAAAAAGGAACTGGACCAGCTCGGATATTCGCATGCTGCTATCAAGGCAACAAATCCATGGTACTATCGCAAAAAGAACACCGAATCCTGGATAAAGATTGACGAATCTGCAGACAGACAAAATAATTTCGCTGTTCCCTGGGAAACAACAAAGTTGGAAAATGGTGAATACCAGATTCTGGGTGTCATGCACGTATCAATCAAAAAAGGCGATGATGAACAAATAATTGCCAGACAGAATATAATGGATGTTACGATAAAGAATTAGCTTCTGAAAGAAGCCACTTATATTAAGTGGATTTTTTACTAAAGCATTTCGCAATTGAGTAAAATCCTATATCAAGAAAGGGAGGGGTTCTGCATTAGAGATGACTAAGCCCATATGGAGTCCATCGCAGATTGGAACAACGGGTGGTAAAGACTTAAGTATTCATAATTACGAGGAACTTGCCGCGCTTCATGCAATTGCAAAGATACTGGCACAGCCCCAGGAGTTACGGGATCATCTTGAGCAGGTCCTGAAGGAGATGAGTCTTCGGCTGGGAATGGAACGAGGGATGATTTCCCTTCTTGACCGTGAGACCGGGGAAGCCTGGCTTGATATCGCCCATGGTGTCAACATTCAAGGGCTTGAAGTCATGTATAAACCTGGCGAAGGTATTACAGGTAGGGTAGCACAAACTGGCCGTCCCATGGCAATTGCCAATCTTGGCAAGGAGACACACTTTCTTGACCGTACAGGTGCGCGGCGTTCACTAAACAGAGCCGAACTTACCTTTCTGTGTGTACCAATTATTTATGATGCCCGTGTTGTTGGAGTAGTTTCTGCAGACAAGGTGGCACGCAATGTGGAAAATCTTGATCGCGAACTGGCCATGCTTTCATCGGTTTCTGTACTTATTGCCAGAGCTGTCCATACGCGCGCCCTCGAGGAGGAAAACCGCCGTCTGAGAATGATTGTCGGCCGTTCACAAACCCCGTCTGTTGATATCATCGGTACTTCCAGGTCTATGCAGGAAATCTTTGGTCTTATTGCTCAGGTTGCCGATACGAATACAACAGTATTAATAAACGGAGAAACCGGTACCGGCAAGGAACTAGTAGCAAGAGCAATCCATCTGAATAGCTCGCGAAAAGAAAGGCCACTCATTTATGTAAATTGTGCTGCAATGCCGGATACTCTGATAGAAAGTGAACTCTTCGGCCACGAAAAAGGCGCATTCACGGGTGCTCTGCACCAGCGGAGGGGCCGCTTTGAAGAAGCTAATGGCGGCACAATCGTTCTTGATGAAGTCGGTGAGCTATCCGCAGCAGCTCAGGCAAAGTTGTTGCGGGTCCTACAGGAAAGACAAATCCAGCCTTTGGGATCATCAAGAGTTGTGAATGTCAATGTTCGTGTAATAGCTGCAACCAATAGGGACCTTGATCAGGATATTATCTCGGGACGGTTTCGTACCGATTTATATTATCGTCTGAACGTGTTTCCGATTTACTTGCCATCGCTTCGAGAACGGGGCAGCGATATTATAATGCTGGCAGACCATTTTGTTATAAAATATGCGAAGGTACTTAACAAGCCGGTTAAACGAATTTCTACACCGGTACTGGAAACATTTTTGTCCTATCAGTGGCCGGGCAATGTTAGAGAACTTGAAAACTGCATGGAAAGGGCGGTCTTAGTGGCAAACGGTGATACTATTGAAAGCCTTCATCTCCCTCCGTCTCTTCAGGTAAAGGCACGGGATGGAGAGAAAAAAGAACAAGGAAAATTGAAAAATGTTGTCGAAAGTCAGGAGAGAGCCCTTATTATCGATGCCCTGAAGGAAACAAGGGGAAATCAGAGCAAAGCCGCAAAATTACTTGGTACCACAAAGAGAATTACCCAGTATAAGATTCAGAAATTCGGTATTGACCCATGGCAATTTCGTCCTAAGAGGAATGGGGCAATAGTAAATCATTTCGAAGAAGGGAAAATATAGGTTAATATGTGACAATTTTGTTACTAATATCATTAAAAAACATAATTGTTCTTTCTTATTGAGTAAAGGGATTATTTCCCTCTTATATTTGCATACTGTTTATTTGACTTTAGTTAAAAATATGTGTAGTTGAAACCCTGTTTTTTATGGAAGGTACATTTTAGTTTAATTAATACAGGCCTTGTGTATAGCGGTATTCCCTGCCTGGATAGTTAAAGAGAGGAAAAAATTTATGTGCCGTTTATTTGCTATTACAAGCACAGAACCCCTTTCCCCGATGGTTGCATTGCGTGCTATTGATGTCATGAAGGAAGGTCATGACGGGTCAGGTACAGGACTGTTTATGACCGATCTGGCTGGTGGCTTTGAGCATCTCAGGAAGGGGCCAATTCTGTCAGGTACCTTTACCAATGAAGGAGTCAAAGTACTGGACCGTTACATGATGGATCGCGATTTTATGGTGAAGTACGAGCTTTCGATTCGCCCAACAAAGCAACCACCTCCGGGTACACCGAAGAGGGACAACTACCTGATCCGTGTTTATGAATATCCGCCCGGATGGGAAGCGCTCAGCGAGGCGGAGATTCAGTTTCGTTTGATGATGACCCGCTTACAGCTGCGAAAAATGGGAGAAGAAGACGGGTCCATGATGATTTTCAGCTTCTGGCCCGATGTTATTATGATCAAGGAAGTCGGCGATCCCATGGTCATTGCGGATTATCTTGGGCTGAATCGAAAAGAGCTGCAGGCCCGTACGATGCTTGCCCAGGGACGGCAGAATACCAACTACGCTATTAACATCTATGCGTGCCACCCTTTCTTTATCCAGGGAATTGCGACCATGACTAACGGGGAAAACACTGCATTTGTCCCCATCAGAGAATTTCTCATGTCGCGGAATTTTCCAGGTTACATCGGATATCAGTCGGACTCGGAGACATTTACTCATATCCTGCATTACACGATCAGACATTTAGGGAAGGGCTTGGATATGTATAAACATGTGATTACCCCCCTTAAGGGATGAAGAAATGGAGCATCACCCCGATGGCTCTTGGCTGCGCATGTTAAAGCAGAGCTGTCGTCCTTTAATTATTGACGGTCCAAACTGCGTTATGGGCTGTCTGCCGGACAAGACTCTTTTTATGGTTCAAGACAGCAAGAAATTACGCCCGGGAGTCGTCGGCGGAAACCCCGGGATGTTTGCCTTTTCTTCTGAAATGTGCGGGCTGGATGCTACAATTCCGGCACGTGATAAAAGCCGGGATTTTCAACCAATGAAATACGATACTGTTATAGTCGGCCCGGAACGTCGGGAGGTAGAGATATGGAATCAATGGGATGCATTACCCCATCCACACTAAGTACAAAAGATCTGCCCTGGATAATCCTCTGGAATAAGGAAAAATGCACCCTCTGCGGTAGGTGTACTGCAGTTTGCCCTGTTCGTGCAATTGAGCTGGGAGTTCACAGGAAGCGGGCCATACAGGTATCCATCGGTCTGGAGGAAAAGCCCGGCAATCTGTTTACAGCGTTTACCACGGCATCGACCAGCGTACAGACCCGGTCCATGCCTGTGTGGGCTGTGGAATGTGCAATCTTGTCTGTCCGAACAATTGCATAATCCCCGTCCATAATGAGGAAATTGATAAATTGCGCTTCCATATTAATGTGGGGGGCGTTCCGCGACGACGTGGCGGACGTCGCAACGTACCAGGGGCTGTGTCTGGATCAGATCAAATTCATCCGCATTTCCATGCTAACCGACCCGGCCCTGGATGCTGGACGCCACGAATTTGAACTGAGGACCCTTTTAGGACGAATTCTGCCGCCCGAGGAGATGCTGAAGGTCACCAGGGAGACACGGCTGGATACCGCCGGTACGGGAAATTTATCCCCTTATCATCGGAAGCATGTCATTCGGTGCTCTGTCGCCCAATATGTGGGAAGGCCTTCAGATGGGCGTGGCCTATCTGAATGAAGAACTGGGGATGCCAGTGCGGATGTGTACTGGCGAAGGAGGCTGTCCGCCGAGGCTGCTCAGGTCTCGATTTTTGAAATATGTAATTCTCCAGATTGCTAGCGGTTATTTTGGCTGGGACGAAATCATCCATGCCCTGCCCGAGATGAAGGAAGACCCCTGCGCCATCGAAATTAAGTACGGTCAGGGGGCGAAACCGGGTGATGGCGGCCTACTGATGTGGTACAAGGTGAACAAATTGATCGCCGCTATCCGCGGTGTGCCGTCCGGTGTCAGTCTGCCCAGTCCGCCTACTCATCAGACAAAATATTCTATCGAGGAATCCGTCGCCAAGATGATCCAGTCCATGTACATGGCGTGGGGTTTCCGGGTACCCGTGTATCCGAAGATTTCGGGAACGAGTACGGCTCTGGCGGTTCTGAATAACCTGACGCGAAATCCCTACGCGGCGGCACTGGCCATCGACGGCGAGGATGGCGGTACCGGTGCGGCATATAATGTCTCAATGGACCATATGGGACATCCCATTGCCAGCAATATCCGGGATGCCTACCTGAATCTGGTCAAGCTCGGGAAACAGAACGAAATTCCGCTGTTCGGCGCGGGCGGCATCGGTAAAAGCGGCAACCTGGCAGCAAATGCAGCCGCCCTGATCATGCTGGGGGCAAGCGGTGTACAGACTGGAAAATACCTGATGCAGGCCGCAGCCGGATGTCTTGGTTCTGAAAGTGATCGCTGCAACATCTGCAATATCGGCATCTGTCCGAAGGGAATTACTTCTCAGGATCCGCGGGTGGATCGAAGACTGGACCCGGAAAAGGTCGCCGAACGTCTAGTGGAAATCTTTCTCAGCTTTGACACGGAACTGAAAAAAATTGTTGCGCCTCTGGGTCGCTCCACATCGCTTCCCATCGGTATGTCCGATGCCATCGGCATTGCGGATCATCATGCTGCGGAGCGACTTAGTATACGGTATGTCTGTAGTAAGGAGTATTCATGTCAAACAAACCAACAATCATTATTCCCGGCATGGAAAAAGGCATCCGTGTCGATTCAAGGATCCTGGAAGAACGTATTCAGAAAGCTGTCGATGACGGTCATCGATGCATAGAAATAATTGCCCATGGTCAGCATGGAATTGGCGGCCGTCTGTGGAGGGCAGGGACAGAGTCTGTCCTGATCAGGGTGATGGGGACATCTGGACAGCGAGTCGGTTCCATGGGATTTCCCAATACCTTCATTGACGTTATCGGACCGGTCTCCGATGATGTAGGATGGCTTAATGCCGGTGCCCAAATTGTTGTTCGCGGCAATGCGACCAACGGTGCGGGTAACGCTATGGCTCAGGGTAAGATTTATGTTGTGGGTGACACCGGTGCCCGCGCTATGACGATGACAAAGCATAATCCTCGTTTTGATCCTCCGGAACTGTGGGTGTTGGGAAGCGTGGGGGATTCCTTTGCCGAGTTCATGGCTGGTGGGATTGCTGTTGTCTGTGGACATAATACGCCCCGTAAGGATAACGTTCTCGGTTATCGCCCATGCGTCGGTATGGTAGGAGGAAAGATATTCTTCCGTGGATATCATAAAGGCTTCAGTGCGGAAGACGCCAGGTTGACGAAACCCGACGATGACGAATGGCAGTGGTTGATCCTCAACATGAAGGATTTTCTCGATACTATAGACCATTCGGAATTGTACCCACTCTTGACCAGTGAACGGGAACAATGGCAGCTCCTTGTGGCCCGTAAGCCTCATGAAAAGATTGGTAAGCTTTCCAGAAAGATGAATCAATTCCGTAAAGAAGTCTGGGATCGGGAACTCGGGCCGGGGGGGCTTATCGGCGATCTGTCCGATATGGATAGAAGCCCCATCGACGTAATTACAACAGGCATACTGCGTCGATTTGTTCCTGTATGGGAAAATGACAAATACCTGCCGCCCTGCCAGGCGAACTGTCCCACCGGCATCCCCGTGCAAAAGCGGTGGGAATTGATCCGCCAAGGGTTAATAGAAAAGGCCGTAGATCTGGCACTGTCATATACTCCCTTTCCGGCGACCGTTTGCGGGTATCTCTGCCCGAATCTCTGCATGGAACACTGCACACGGCAAAAAGAAAAACTCCCACCGGTCGACATTACCCTGCTCGGCAAGGCCAGCTTGAAGGCGACGTCGCCGGAGCCTGCTCCCAAGACAGGCAAGAAGATCGCCGTAATCGGCGGTGGGGCATCGGGGCTATCCGTTGCGTGGCAGCTGTGGATGAAGGGGCATGAGCCGGTCATTTACGAGATGCGGGCTCGCCTCGGCGGAAAGATTACCGACATGATTCCAAGCAGCAGAATTCCTGACGAGGTAGTGGAACATGAATTGAACCGGGTTAGCGAACAGGTTACCCACATTAATTTGAAGCATCCCCTGACAAAAGAGGAGTTTGTTCAACTCAAGGAAAAGCACGATTTCACAGTAATTGCCATAGGGGCACAGAAGCCGCGGATGATTCCTGTCCCAGGCAATGAAAGGACAATTCCGGCGCTTGAGTTCCTCAGGCAAAGCAAGGCGGGCATTGCACAGGTGGGAGAAAAAGTGGTTGTCATAGGAGCAGGCAATGTCGGTTGTGATGCCGCGGCAGAGGCTGTGAGGTTGGGAGCTAAAGAGGTAATTCTCATCGACATACAGGAACCCGCATCGTATGGGAAAGAAAGAAAAGCTGCCGAAGCCGCAGGGGCAAAATTCTTATGGCCCCGGTTCACCAAAGCTATTACGGAAGAAGGCGTAGAACTGACGGACGGGGAGGTACTACCGGCAAATACGGTCATCGTGTCCATCGGTGATCAACCTGATTTAGCTTTTTTGCCGGAAGATATTACCACCGACAGAGGTTTTATCGTGGTGGACGACCACTATCAGACCAGCGATCCCGAGGTTTTCGCCATCGGTGATGCCGTCAAGCTGGGTCTTTTGACGGACGCCATCGGCGCAGGACGCCTCGCAGCAATCGCCATCGATAATGTGCTGAAAGGTTGGTATGAGACCTTTGATAAGCTGCCCCCCATTGACCCGGGGCGGGTGAAGCTGGAATATTATGACTCCCGCATTCTCGCTTTTGATGATCCTGCGTATTGTGCGTCGCAGTGCGCATCATGCGGGGCATGCCGGGATTGCGGTCTTTGCGAAACTATCTGTCCTGTAAATGCCATTTCAAGGCAAGAACTGGATGGTGATGCCTATGAATACAGTGTCAATGATGACAGATGCATCGGTTGCGGATTCTGTGCCGGGGCATGTCCTACAGGGGTATGGCTGCTCATCGAAAACGAACCTCTGGAATAGCGAAAAGATACAGTCTGCCACCCAGAGCGGCCTGATGTTTTCAGCAATAAAGGCACTTTAAGAGTGTAAGATAAAAAAACTAAGAAAGGGGTGTGTTATGTTTTCATGCAAGACGAAAGCGGATGTTATTAAAGCGGTCAAGGAACACAACGTCAGTTTCATTCAGTTCTGGTTTACCGATGTGCTGGGGATGCAGAAGATTTTCAGCATCACACCGTCCGAACTGGAGGAGGGGCTGGAAGAAGGGATGGGCTTTGACGGGTCGTCGATCATGGGGTTTGCACGGATCGAAGAGAGCGACATGATCGCCATGGCCGATCCGACGACCTTCCAGTTGATTCCCTGGCGCCCTTCCGACCGGCCGGTAGCAAGGATGATTTGCGACATTCTGAATCCTGACGGCACGCCTTATGAAGGTGATCCCCGTTATGTCCTAAAAAAGTCCCTCAAAAAGATCGCCGATCAGGGCTATACTTTCTATGTAGGTCCGGAATTGGAATATTTCTATTTCGCCAATGACAAGACAACGGACATTCTGGATCAGGGCGGCTACTTTGACGGCCTTCCCATAGACAGTGCCACCGACCTGCGGCGTCAGACGATATTTGCCCTGCAGGATATGGGGATCCGTGTGGAATATTCTCATCATGAAGTGGCACCGAGCCAGCATGAGATTGACCTCCGTTATGACGATGCCCTGAAGATGGCCGACAAGGTCATGACCTATCGAACAGCGATCAAAGAGATTGCCCGACAGAACGGTGTCTATGCCACCTTTATGCCCAAGCCTATTTTCGGCCAGAACGGCAGCGGGATGCATACCCACCAGTCACTCTTCAAGGGCAGCAAAAACGCCTTCTTTGACGGGAAGGATAAATACCATCTGTCCGCGGTGGCAAAAAGCTACATCGCCGGTTTGATGACCCATGCCCCGGAAATTACGGCCGTCTGCAATCAGTGGGTAAACTCCTACAAGCGCCTGGTACCCGGTTACGAGGCACCGGTTTATGTCTCCTGGGCGCGACGCAACCGTTCTACCATGATTCGTGTTCCCATGTACAAACCGGGGAAAGAGAAGGCAACACGCATCGAGTTCCGTTCGCCCGACCCGGCATGCAATCCCTATCTGGCCTTTGCCGTGATGCTGGCGGCCGGCATGAAAGGCGTAGAGAAGAAGTACCCACTCCCCGAACCCATCGAAGAAGATATCTTTGAAATGGATGAGAAGGCCCGGGAAAAGGCGGGAATCACCTCTCTGCCGGGGAGTCTATATGAGGCCTTGATCGTTAGTATCAAAGAGTAAGCTTGTCAGGGAAACACTGGGGGATCATATCTTCCAGAAGTTTATTGAAAACAAGAAGGTGGAATGGGATCGTTTCCGGACCCATGTGAGTCAGTACGAAATCGAACGGTATCTGCCCATACTGTAATGTAGGACATCATGAAAGTGGGGGCGGCTTCTCACGAAGCCGTCCCTCCTCCGGCCTAGGCAAAACCTTTTTTCGAACTCATCTTAATGCCTCTCAATATAAGATTGAAAGATATCTTCCCTTGATGTATATAGAGCCACTTATTTCCTGGCAGAATAAAAGGTGGAAGTGATTGAAATTTATTAATTATTGAAGGACCGCAATCCGATGGAACAACTTGGAGGAAGAAGCCACTATCATCAGTAAGCATACTCCTGTCAGTGGAAACGTCATATGTCAATTTTAAAGCACAATCACCCGGCCATATTGGTTTTGGAAGATGGGAGCGTATACCAAGGCTATGCTTTCGCCTCCTCCGGCGAGACCATGGGAGAGGTCGTATTTAATACAGGGATGACCGGATACCAGGAAATAATAACCGATCCGTCCTACAAGGGGCAGATTGTGACCATGACCTATCCTTTGATCGGTAATTATGGAATCAATCCGGAAGATATGGAATCCGGAGATATCCACCTGGAAGGTTTTATCGTCAAAGAGTATCAGCCATACCCGAGTAACTGGCGAAGCCGGATGAGTTTAAAGGAGTTCCTTGAGTCTCACGGCAAAATAGGTGTCGAAGGCATTGACACGAGGGCATTGACGCGCCGCATACGCCTGGAGGGTGCAATGCGCGGGATCATTTCCACCGAGACCAGAGAGACTGACCTCTTGCTCACGCGTGTACGTGCTTATCCGGGTCTTGTAGGTCGGGACCTGATAAAAGAGGTGACCTGCAAGGAACCATATCGATGGAAGGATGGCGGACCTCAATCGCTAGCATCCACGGTTTAACTGAATCTTCCATAAGCAATGACGGGGCAACAGAATCAGGTGATGGGAAACGGCAGTTACGTGTCGTTGTTCTTGATTGCGGTGTCAAATACAATATTCTGCGAAATCTGGAGAGGTTAGGTTGTGAAGTCCTGGTCTTGCCCGCGACAGCGACCGGGAAGGAGATGTTATCGTACAAACCGGACGGGATTTTGCTTTCCAATGGGCCGGGAGATCCGGCGGCATTACCTTATATTGTAGAAGCAACTGAACAGATCCTGGGTAAAGTTCCGATCTTCGGAATCTGCCTTGGTCATCAGATTTTGGGGCAGGCACTGGGCGGAAGGACAGAGAAACTGAAGTTTGGCCATCATGGCGTCAACCAGCCTGTCAAAAACATGCAAACCGGACGGATTGAAATCACATCGCAAAACCATGGGTTTGTTGTCGTGCCGGAATCCCTGCCGGAAGACCTGGAAAAAACATATGATAACCTCAATGACCATACCTCGGAGGGAATGTGCCACCAGACCGAGCAGGCATTCAGTGTGCAATACCATCCCGAAGCGGCGCCGGGTCCTCACGATGTCAACTATCTGTTTGAAAAGTTTGTATCCCTCATGAAAATGAATAAGGAAAAGTCGACATGATCCTGATCATTGATTTTGGTTCACAGTACAATCAGCTGATCGCCAGGCGTGTGCGTGAGCACCATGTCTACTGCCAGATTGAGCCCCCGGATATTGACTTAGCAAAAATAAAGGCCCTTCATCCTGAGGGTATTATTTTGTCCGGAGGTCCGGCAAGTATCTATGAAAAGGGAAGTCCGAGGGCAGACAGGGGAATTTTTGACCTGGGCATTCCCGTGTTGGGTATATGTTACGGCATGCAATTCATGGTCGATGCCCTGGGCGGAAAGGTCATCGGGGCGGCAAAACGGGAATACGGATTTGCCGAGCTCAGTATCAAAGATTTGTCAGGTATATTTTCCGGTATAGCTAAGGAAACCCGTTGCTGGATGAGTCATGGAGACTCTATCGGCGTCTTACCGAAGGGTTTCAAAACCACGGCATCTACCCCCAATACGAAGATCGCCGCTGCAGAAAATGCATCAAAGCGATTATACGGATTGCAGTTTCACCCGGAGGTTGTCCATACACCGGAAGGGAAAAAAATGCTGGAGAACTTCCTTTTCCGCATCTGCAACTGCAAGAAAAGCTGGACGATGAAATCTTTCGCCCGGGACGCCATTGCAGATATTCGTGCCCAGGTCGGCGAGAGCAAGGTGATACTCGGTTTGAGCGGCGGTGTGGATTCATCGGTCGCTGCCGTCCTGCTCCATCAGGCCATCGGCCGTCAGCTGCATTGTGTCTTTGTGGATAACGGTGTACTTCGGGAAGGGGAAGCCGAGAAGGTTCAGGATGTTTTCCGGAAACATTTCCAGATCAACCTGCGATTTGCCCGGGCGAAGAAGCTTTTTCTGGACAGGTTGAAGGGTGTTGCCGACCCTGAAAAGAAAAGGAAAATTATCGGCCGCACCTTCATCGAAGTTTTTGAAAAGGAAGCCCGGCGGATCAAGGATGTCAAATTTTTAGCCCAGGGGACCCTCTATCCCGATCTCATCGAATCCCGCTCGGCCTTCGGCGGGCCAAGCGCGGTGATCAAATCGCACCACAATGTGGGCGGCCTCCCGAAAAAGATGCATCTGTCCCTGGTGGAGCCCCTCAAACACCTCTTCAAGGACGAAGTCCGGCTGTTGGGCAAGGAACTGGGGATGTCCGATGAACAGGTCTGGCGGCAGCCCTTTCCCGGCCCGGGTCTGGCTATCCGTATCATCGGGGAGGTTACGGAAAAACGGCTGGCTATCCTGCGCAAAGCCGACGTAATTCTCATGGATGAGATCCGGGCGGCGAATCTCTACCGCAAGCTGTGGCAGTCCTTTGCCGTCCTTCTGCCGATCAAGAGCGTGGGTATTATGGGGGATCAACGGACCTACGAAAACATTCTGTCCATACGGGCGGTCACCAGTGACGATGCCATGACAGCAGACTGGGCGAAATTGCCCCATGAATCTGCTCGGAAGGATTTCCAACCGCATCATCAATGAGGTCAGGGGTGTCAACCGGGTGGTCTATGATATCAGCTCGAAGCCACCGAGTACGATTGAGTGGGAGTAAATATATAGCGAATGCCTAAAAGAAATGACCTGAAAAAAATACTTATTATCGGTTCCGGCCCGATCATTATCAGCCAGGCATGTGAGTTCGACTACTCCGGCACGCAGGCTTGTAAGGCATTGAAGGAAGAAGGTTATCAGGTCGTTCTGATCAACAGCAACCCGGCGACAATAATGACTGACCCTGAAATGGCGGACAGGACGTATGTGGAACCGATTACGCCGGAAGCGGTAGCGAAGATCATTGTCAAGGAACGACCCGATGCCCTCCTGCCTACCCTGGGAGGACAGACGGGACTGAACACTGCCGTCGCAGTTGCGGAAAGCGGCGTGCTGGAACGCTACGGCGTGGAGATGATCGGTGCATCTCTCGAAGTAATCCAAAAGGCGGAGGATCGCGAGAAGTTCCGCAACGCCATGGAGCGGATAGGACTCCGGGTACCGCGAAGCGGATTTGCCAGAAATATGGATGAAGTATTTGCCGTTGCGGCAGATATCGGATTCCCTCTCATTATCCGTCCCTCCTTTACCCTGGGGGGTACAGGGAGCGGTGTAGCCTACAACAGGGAGGAACTGGCGGAAATCGCCAAGGCGGGACTGGATGCCAGTATGATCCATGAAATTATGCTGGAAGAATCGGTTCTGGGCTGGAAAGAGTATGAACTCGAGGTAATGCGAGACAGGGCCGACAATGTTGTGATCATCTGTTCCATAGAAAATTTTGATCCCATGGGTATTCATACCGGAGAATCAATCACGGTTGCACCCGCCCAGACACTTACGGATGTTGAGTATCAGCGAATGCGCGATGCAGCCATCGCCATCATGCGGGAAATAGGTGTGGAAACAGGCGGATCGAATGTACAGTTCGCCATAAATCCCGACAACGGAGATCTGGTCGTCATCGAGATGAATCCCCGTGTATCACGATCTTCAGCACTTGCCTCCAAGGCAACAGGTTTCCCCATCGCAAAAATTGCAGCAAAACTGGCCGTCGGCTACACCCTTGATGAGATTCCCAATGATATTACCAGAGAAACGATGGCATCCTTTGAGCCGACCATTGACTATTGTGTTGTCAAGATTCCCCGCTGGACATTTGAAAAATTTCCGCAGACCGAAGATGTGTTGACGACGTCCATGAAATCGGTGGGAGAGACCATGTCCATCGGCCGTACCTTTAAAGAGGCCCTCCAGAAGGCGGTCCGTTCACTGGAAATCGGGCGATTCAGTATGAAACTGCCTCTTTGCCGGATGATGTCAACGCCACTGAATTCTTAACGTCTAAATTAAAGACACCGAATTCCCTTCGACTATTTTATATTGCCACTGCATTGCGTCACGGCATGAGCATAGAGGAAATAGCCGGACTGACCTGGATCGATCCATGGTTTCTGCACCAGATACAAGACCATAGTCGATGCGGAAAAGATTCTCGAGACAACATCACTTTCGGTTGACGCATTGCGGGAAGCAAAACAGCTGGGATTCTCTGATCGATATCTCGGCGAAGTCTGGAACCTACCGGAAGCGGATATTCGCCAACAGCGCTTTCGTGAAAATATTGTGCCTGTCTTCAAGCTTGTGGATACCTGCGCCGCTGAGTTCGAGGCTTATACCCCTTACTACTATTCAACGTACGAGGATGAAGATGAAGCAAGACCCTCTTCTAAACCAAAGGTGGTTATCCTGGGGGGAGGACCTAACCGCATCGGACAGGGTATCGAATTCGATTACTGCTGTGTCCACGCGTCTTTCGCCCTTCGTGAAGAGGAGTATGAGAGTATCATGGTGAATTCAAACCCGGAGACGGTCAGTACCGACTATGATACATCGGATAAGCTGTTTTTTGAGCCGGTAACCCTGGAAGATGTCCTTCATATTCTGAAGACCGAAAAACCTCTCGGAGTAATTGTTCAGTTCGGAGGGCAGACTCCCCTCAATCTCGCCAAGGGTCTGGAGGCCTCGGGTGCAAGGATTCTGGGAACATCACCCGATGCTATAGACCGCGCCGAAGACAGAAAACGTTTTCAGGATATCGTAAAACGATTAAACCTTAAGCAACCGGACAACGATACAGCAACAGATGTCAATGGAGCACTCAAGGCAGCACGGCGGATCGGTTATCCCGTCCTGGTCAGGCCTTCCTACGTCCTGGGAGGGCGATCCATGGAAATTGTGTACGATCAGGAGAGCTTGATCCAGTTTATGGAAAAGGCCATCGCTGTCTCTCCGGATCATCCTATTCTGATCGACAAATTCCTCGAGGATGCCATTGAGGTCGATGTGGATGCCATCAGCGACGGCACGGATACAGTTATCGGCGGCATCATGGAACATATCGAAGAAGCCGGTATCCATTCCGGAGACAGTGCCTGTGTTCTGCCGCCTATCACATTTTCCCAGGAACTCCTTGAGACAATCGAGAGCCAGACAAAACAGATCTCCCAAGAATTGGGAGTGGTCGGCCTGATGAACATCCAGTATGCTGTAAAAGATGGTGTTCTTTATGTTCTGGAGGTTAATCCGCGGGCGTCCCGAACTGTTCCTTTTGTCAGCAAGGCTATCGGTGTGCCCCTCGCCAAACTGGCAACCAAGGTAATGATGGGGCGATCCTTAAAGGAACTGGGATTTACGAAGACCATATGGCCGGAACATATCTCTGTAAAAGAGGCCGTCTTTCCCTTTAACAGGTTTCCGAATGTGGACGTCCTCCTTGGGCCGGAAATGAAGTCCACCGGGGAAGTGATGGGAATTGACCGTTCATTTGGGATGGCATTTGCCAAATCACAGATGGCCGCCGGGTTTCATTTGCCTCTTGAGGGAGGCGTGTTCATCAGTGTAAATGATGTGCACAAGGATAAAATCGTTCCCGTCGCCCGTTCGTTTCGAGACTATGGGTTTCCATATCATGGCCACCCGCGGTACGGCGGCCCACTTGACAGAAATACGGCGTCAGGACGGAGACTATTCTTAAGGTTAGCGAGGGCCGTCCCCACATTGTGGATCGTATTAAAAACGGCGATATCCAGGTGGTGATCAATGCGAGTGTGGGACGCAGGTCAACCTTCGACGCCTATCACATACGCCGCGGCGCTCTCATCTATAATGTGCTTTACACAACGACGATTGCCGGTTCCAGGGCGCTGAGTGAGGCTATTATGGCATTGAAGAAGGAAAAGTGGGAGGTTTCTCCACTTCAGGACTATTATCGTAAAGTGTAGATTGGGGGCGTTATCAATGTCTCAAGATTATATAGATGAAGGTAAACCAAGGGAAGAATGTGGTGTTTTTGCTATTTACGGAAACGAAGAAGCAGCGCGTACTACATTTTTCGGGCTCTTTGCCCTCCAGCACCGGGGGCAGGAGAGTGCGGGTATCAACACAGCTGATGGTTGTCAGGTATGGGGACACAAGGGTATGGGCCTGGCGTCTGAAGTCTTTCATGAAGATATCCTCTCAAAGCTTCCGGGCCATCTAGCCATAGGGCATGTTCGTTATTCGACAACCGGATCTTCTGTTCTTTCCAATGCCCAGCCGTTCTTAGTGCATCACGGCGATGAATATTACGCCCTAGGCCACAACGGGAACCTCATTAATGCCCAGGAATTGCGGTCTGAACTTGAAGACCGAGGCTCCATCTTCCAGTCCACGATGGATAGTGAGGTTGTTATCCACCTGATGGCAAAACATTTGAAAAATGGGATCGATGACGCAATAACAAAAGCCCTCGCCCAGGTTCAGGGCTCTTATAGTATTGTAATGCTGACCAAAGATAAGGTCATTGCTGCACGTGATCCGCGTGGCTTCCGTCCATTATGCCTCGGAGAGCTCAACGGCGGGTGGGTCATTGCTTCCGAGACCTGCGCCTTCGACCTGATAGGCGCCAGATACCTGCGTGATGTAAAACCTGGCGAGATCCTGATAATTGACCAGAAAGGAGTAAGAAGCCTTACACCGTATCCTCAGGTGAGGTATGCACACTGTATCTTTGAGCTGATATATTTTGCTCGGCCAGACAGCCAGGTCTTCGGACAAAATGTGTATATGTGCCGGAAACGACTCGGACACAGCCTGGCAAAGGAATGCAGGCCGGATGTGGATATTGTTATGCCGTTTCCCGATTCCGGCACCTACGCCGCTCTGGGTTATGCGGAAGAGAGCGGCATCCCCTTTGAGATGGGTATGATCCGCAACCATTATGTGGGACGTACGTTCATTCAGCCGTCCCAGCCAATGAGGGACTTTAGTGTGAGGGTAAAATTGAACCCGGTGCGCCCTTTGCTTTCCGGGAAACGGGTCCTTATTGTAGAGGATTCCATCATCAGGGGAACAACAAGCCGTAACCGTGTACGTAATCTCCGGGAGAGTGGTGTCAGGGAAATTCACATGGTTGTTAGCTGTCCGCCAACACGTCATCCCTGTCCATACGGAATTGATTTTTCATCTAAAGGTGAGCTAATCGCCGCGCAGAGAGAATATGTTGATGCTGTTCGACGGTTTATAGGACTGGATAGTTTACATTACCTTTCTTTAGAAGGTATGGTCGAAGCGACAGGCATGGATTGCGACAGTTTCTGCCTTGCCTGCTATACGGGTGATTACCCCTTGCCGCCTCCGGCGGATTTCGGGAAGTTCTGTTTCGAAACTGGGAAAACATAACTATATCCCGGTCTTGTAATATTACTATTTTAGTATTACCATTATCCTGTTACTAAAAAGTGCTGAACAGGAAAGTAAAACATAAGAGTGACGTCACTCATTACGTTTTACTTCCTGTATGGTCCGAATCTGAATGTGGTTGTTTTATGTGTACTATGCCAATTTCAGTTTCTTGAAGGATTCCACCTGCCCTCGGATACCCCTTTCAGTGGGCAGGCGCTCTATACTTGACGCTCCAAAGAAACCGGCAATGCCCGGCATGCGTCTTAAAGCCTTTCCGACACTATCGGGTTCGTCAAACGGCCCTCCATGGCAAATTACAATAATATCTTTGCGAACCTTGCGCCCGACCTCTGCGATCTCCATAACCCTAGCAATTGCATCATCCAAAGTCAGAGCAACGGCTGCCCCGATGCTTCCCGAAGTTGTAAGCCCAACGTGAGCTACCAGTTGATCAGCGCCGGCCTTGGCCATTTCTTTGGCCTGGTCTGGTGTCAAATACGTAAGGGGAGGTAAACATGTCAAGTCCGTGTGCCAATCTGATGGTTTCTATTTCCTTGTCGTAACCCATGCCGGTGGCTTCCAGGTTGGCGCGGAAGTTACCATCAATCAGGCCAACGGTAGGGAAGTTTTGCACTCCGGAAAAACCAATGTCTTTTAGCTGTTTAAGGAATACCGGCATCAGGCGAAATGGATCAGTGCCGCAAACACCGGCCAACACCGGAGTGTCCTTGACTACTGGCAGCACTTCAGATGCCATTTCAACGACAATGGCGTTAGCGTCACCATAAGACATTAAACCAGCTAAAGAGCCCCGACCAGCCATACGGTAACGTCCAGAATTGTAAATGATTATGATGTCAGCTCCGCCAGCTTCAGCGAATTTAGCTGAGATGCCGGTGCCGGCACCACAGCCGACGATGGGCTTACCCGCCTTTATTTGGGAATGCAGGCGTTTTAATATTTCTTTACGAGGGATTGCCATGGAAATTATCTCCTTTCCTTTTTTAAAATATTGTTACTTTTTAAGCATTTTTAGGAGTACATCGGCCACTTTCTCAGAGAATTCAGGATCATTGATGTTATGGTTAATCTCAAGGTACGGGATGCCCGGTTTCAAATTCTTTTTGATGGTATCGAAGCAGGCCCGATCAGCCTCGGGATCCCAGAAAGTACCTCCCTCGCTATCCAGCATGGATACGCCTTTAAGCGGAACAAGAACAGCAACCGATGCCGTGGCAGCGTTGGCCGCGGCAGCTAACATCTCACCCATACGAATGTTTTCCTCGACATTCGTACGCAGCAGGGTAACATTGGGATTCCACTTGTAGAGATTGCGCCCCCTGTACTTTTCGGGAACCGTTTCTATACCCCAGAAATTAGCCATATCCACGCAACCTGGAACAAGCACAGCAGGGATGCCGGTACGTGATGCGGCTAAGCAACGCTCAGGTCCGGCATTAAATACACCGCCACACACCTCGTCGGCCAATTCAGTGGTGGTGATATCCATAGAGGCCGTAATATAGCCATCGGTTATGAGGCTTTCCATTGTCTTTCCCCCGCTGCCAGTTGCGTGAAAGACGAGTACTTCATAGCCATTCTTCTCAAGGATGCCGCGCGCATGGTCGACGCACTTTGTGGTGTTGCCGAACATTGATGCCACAACCAATGGTTTTTCCTCAGCCGCCTTGGGCCTTTTTACCTTTACCATTCCTGCGATGGCACCGGCTGCATTCGCATAGATGACTCGGCTGATCCTATTGATGCCCGCCACGTCCACGATGGAAGGAATGAATGTTATATCTTTTGTACCGGTATAAGCACTGACATCGCCTCCTCCCACCGTGGAGACCATGACCTTCGGTACGCCCACCGGCAGTGTTCGCATGGCAGCCGTTATAATCGACGTACCTCCGGTACCCCCCATACCTATGATTCCGTCAAGCTTGCCCTGTTCATAAAGCTTGCGTACTATTACCGCCAACCCGGTAGCCATGACCTTCATCGCCTCATCCTTATGATCACCTGAGGCTAAGTAGGAAAGATCTCCGCCACCGGCTTTTGCGACTTTTTGACGGCCGATATCAGGCTTAAAGGCCGGTTTCCCCTGAACACCGAAATCGACCACCAAGGTTTCGATGTTCTGCTTTTCAATCAATTCCTTTATGAAGGCGTATTCCTTGCCTTTCGTGTCGAGTGATCCTACTATGACAACTGATTTTGACATATTACCCCCCTCCTTTTTTTGTTATTCGATTGTTTGTTCAGATTACCGATTAAATATCGCGGCAACATCTTTTGGGCCGAGTAGATCAGGTTTATTATTGTAATTAACAGGTTACATGTAATATTTTCTGCTATAGATAGCGGTAAAGTGGGAAATTTTTACTATATTAGAATTTGTAGCAGATAATAATATCAATTTCCACTCAAATACTTGCGTCTTTGCAATATTTAGATTTAATTATTACCGTTGCTGAGGATTACTGATTGAAAGTTTGTATCTCTTAGTATCTCCCACAAATTAACGACTAAAGGAAGACATGCTCATTCAGTATGGAAGTGATGAGAAGGTATCGTTTGTATGAAGAGGGGTTACTGTATGCGATATGCCTTATGCAGCATCTATCTGTAACACGTAGATGCTAAAAGGGCTGCATATCGAGCGGCTGTACCGGCTCAGTAAAATAGCGATGGAATGAAGTGGGTAGCAGGCGATAGTC
Source organism: uncultured delta proteobacterium (assembly GCA_963695875.1). Lineage (GTDB taxonomy): Bacteria > Desulfobacterota > Syntrophia > Syntrophales > UBA2185 > DATKLL01. The sequence continues at coordinate 99,680 of CAVOID010000003.1, forward strand.
CGCCTCCAGTGCTCCGGGCGGGAAGGGCCGGGAGTTTTTCGTATGCCAGAAGAGCATGGGTCCATGACCGTCGCTCCGCGCATCTGCAATGAATGCCGCGCAGGCCTTACCTGTGTAAGTACCATCAAGTGCAATCCCATCGCTTTCCAGAAGAAGTGCCACTGCCACCATGGCTTCTGGAGTAAACACGCCGTATTTTTCGCCAAAATATTCATGGCACATCGTGAGTTCCTCCGGCTCTACCTTACACAATGGGAAGGATGGTTCCAGTTCACAGAGTAGCTCATTGGTTTCACGAAAAAGGATGCGGCATTTGTCCATATCGGCCACGTGGGTGGGCACCACGCGTACAGCACGAAGATGTGTCTTGACCCCTGCTGCCTTTAATCCAAGCAACAGCCCAGCGGTCGTTCCCATGGTGCCAAGAGCAAGGAAGATACGGGATGGCAGGGGAATCTCGCCTGCGGCGATCTGTTCGGCCAGTTCAAATCCTGCGTTCACGTAGCCGATCGCTCCTACTGGCGAAGAACCGCCGAGCGGTATGATATAGGGCTCTCTACCATCGGCAACCTCATAATGTCGAACGGCCTCCTCAAATGCCTGCACGTGTTCCTGGTAGGTGTCGTGGTGAAAGAGTTCAGCTTTGCTATAAAGATCCATGAGCAGATTGTCCCGTACTGCATGGGAATTAGGTTGTTGGTAGAGCATAAGCACGGCCTGCAATCCCACTTGTTTTGCATAGAGCGCTGTAGCCAAGGCATGATTCGATCCGGCCCCGCCGGAGGTGATGATCTTCTTTGCACCACGCTTCTGTGCATCCGCCAGCAGGAATTCTAACTTTCGCACCTTGTTGCCTCCGTAAGAGCGGCTGCTCAGGTCATCACGTTTGATGTACAGGTTGTTTCTATTTATACGTCGACAGAGACCCGTAAGCTTTTCCGCGGGCGTCGGAAAGTCGCCAAACGCTAGCCGGGGCAGTCTCTTGGCAAGGAGAGGATATCTTTCAAACAGGGGGATCATCATGCCATCAGTTCTCCTCGGCAGATCATCCAAAAATCGTCTGAGAGATTTCTGTCTGCAAGATACTTATAAGGCATGGTAAAATAGCCTTTAATACCCCATGATGTTCCCCAAGAATTGCGTACGATGAACCGCTGCCGGGAATCATTGTAGCCAACGGCCATTACTGCATGCCCGCCCATTACCTGCTCGCTGCGTTTTGGCATATTCACTATGCCGGTACGCGCCACCTCCGGAGATTCGAAACTCTCATACACTGTGAATCCAAAGACAAACGGGAACCCTTCGGCCAGGCATGCGCGCATCTCGTCCAGCGTGAGAATGCGGTGATAAGAGATTATCTGGTGCTTCAAGGCTTCCTTATAGCATGCAGCACTCGGCTTTACAGTGAATTTACTTATCTTATAAGGCCATCTCTTCTCTGAACACACGCCTTGTTTAGCGAGGGTCTTGATTCCGTCACGGAGCATGGCGCCGGAGTCGGATTTGATAGTATGTTCAAGGGCACGCTCATTGTAGTAAATAAAGAGCCTGCTGAAATCCATAAAAGGGACCTTATCCTTTCGTTCCAGAAATTCCAATGCCCCTGCAAGGGCATTGGCTGTGCAACTGCCCAATTGTCCCTGGTCTTCGATTTCTGAACAAAGCCTTCTCAGGTCTACGGAAGGGGGCAGCTTGGCAGGTATGCGGAGTATAGCACTGAGCAGATAGTCGCGCTGATCCGGTACATCAGGCACCCATCCATAGCCTAGTTTCTTAATTTTACTCTTCTTTGATTTAGATACTCCTTTCTTTGCTGCCATAAGTACCTCCTTTTGGATGTAGATTCATGACTCTATTAAACCAAAACATCTTCTAAACCCAGGATTTCTTCGCACTGTAAAAAATCTCTCTGGTCAAACATAATATGAAATATATACCGAGTTCTAAATGATTAAACAATATTTGAAGCAACCTTATAGTGTTTCTTAAAAAGTGCAATACTGAAAAAATACAGTTATAATACGAGCATAAACCCGTATTACAGGAGAATAACAGAGAATGGCTATCTTTCAAACATGGTGGATTATGCTAATTCAACCATGTATTCGACAATAAACTTTATTGCTTCTGCTGCACCTAACGGTAAAGAAATGTCCTGCTCACGCGGAACTTTGTAATCACGAGGATTAATTCGAATCAGAGTCGCGTTATGGGCTCTCGCCGCCTGTTCTGAGAGGTTGCGAACCGTTGAAACCGCGTTTCCCGCTCCGATTTCAACAATCGCAATATGTAAGCCTTTGGTAGATACTTCCTGGAGCCATCTGAGGAGTCTTCCCCTCTGAAGATCTGTTCGTCTGTGCATTCCACGACCAGTCACCGAACATCAGGATATTGGGCCGGGCGTATCTCGCCGCAGTTTCTGCAGCGGGGAAGGGGTTCCAGCGCCTCAAACATTTCTTCGTCTACATTCACATTGATTTCGCTCGCATCCCAGATATCATCGCTGCACGGCCGAATGCACTGAAAATAATGGATGGATCCGTGACATTCTTCGATCTGGCTGTCGTCATATCCGGCCTTCTGAAACTGTCCGTCTACGTTGGATGTAAAGACGAAATATCCTCCGTTTTTCTGTCGAGCTATGTCGAGCAATTGTGTGAACCCGGTGTGGGGTGCGGTTCTTCTGTAAAGGTTGAGGCGGTGTCCGTAAAACGCCCATGCCAGTTTGGGATCGCGGTGAAACCAATGGGGGTTTGCCATCTCGACAAAGGATTTGCCCAGTTTTGCTATTGGTGGATATGCTTTCCAGAATCCTTCATTGCCTCTGAAGTCCGGCAGTCCTGAATCAACGCCAATACCGGCTCCCGCAGATATCAGAAGCGCATCCGCATTTTTCAGTATTTTTGCAGCCTTTATCAAACTCTTTCTGAATGTCATCGGCTAACAAAGAAAGTCAAAATAGAATTTAGGTCGAATTGGCGATTTATTCAGAAAACAAAAGGGGCTCTTGATTTCTCAGAGCCCCTTTCGAATGATTTCTTATACGAAGATAAGGATGAAGTAAGTTATTTCTTTCGGTTCTTCCTTCTTCATCTTCTTCCTTCTTCTCTTCCTTCTTCTCTGCCTTCTTAGCCTTCTTGGCCTTCTTTACCTTCTTCTTCTCTTCCTTAGCCGGCTTCTTCTCTTCCATCTTCTTCTCTTCCTTTGGTGCTGCCGCCGGAGCCTGTGCGAAGCAGAGACCGGTCATAGAAAGTGCAAAGAGAATAGAAATAATAATTGACATCAGTTTCTTCATTCATTTCACCTCCTTTCGGTTAGTTTTCTTCTAATTTAGCAAGATCTATTCCACAATAAAAATAAATAAAAACTATCAGTGATAATAATATGTTACTAAAATGTCAGAATGGAATATGCCTTCTCCACTGAGGAAGTATTCCCCTTCCTTTGGGGAATAATTCCCTAACGGGAAGGTGACATTGATGTTAATCATGACCACTTGTTGTGATGAATTCTTGAGGAATCAAATCGAACTGCAGGAGGTTTATCTTCTGCAGGATAACCGATGGGAATAATAGCTAGCGGTATTACATTATCAGGAATATTCAGGAGTTTTCTTATGCCATCAACACGTTCTGTTCTTGGGTAGATACCAAGCCAGACTGTTCCCAATCCTTTCGCCTGGGCGGCAATAAGAATATTTTCTGTCGCTGCGGAACAATCCTGTATCCAGAAATCCTTATGGACCTCTAGTTTTAGGTCCCCGCAAACCAGAATTGCCACTGAGGCCGTATTCAGTGCCTGAGAGTACGGATGGATCTTGGGAATTTCATCGAGGATTTTCCGGTCTTTGATAACAATGAAATGCCAGGGCTGTTCGTTGCCAGCCGATGGAGCACTCATGGCAGCTTCCAATATTTCTTTCACAACACTGTCAGGCACCTGTTTGTTTGTGTATTTACGAATGCTCCTTCTTGAAAGAATTGTCTTCCATCGCGTCCATTTACATCACCTCATTTCTTTCTATAAATTTATCTATCGGCGGCCGTTACAATCAGATTTGCCTTTGCCATAACTCCCTGTCTCTTCGCTTTTGAGAGTGCCCCCTTCAAAAGTGAGAACGTAAATGAAATCATTTTCCCCACAATTATAATACCACTTTTCAACCGGTTTCTTTTTTTCCTTCGATAAGTACGTGCGTTTGGCATCACTGCTCTCATCTTTCTCCTTTTCGACTGTCCTGTAATGCTTGCCTTTTTTAACCTTTACCTTTTCCTTCGAGGTAGGTTTGCCGCATTCCGAGAGTACCTTCACCTTCGAGTCTCCGACACTGACAAAACCGTCACCGCATCTAAAGGCAAAACAATCAACACTTCCTGATATAAAGGATGCTACGAACAATATTAAAATAATTTTTTTTGTCATAAAGGATTATCTCTCCTAATCTCTGATTACGCTCAGTACTTGAAAAGAGGCATCATATAATTTGAGAGCAGTGGCAGATCGTTTTCAAAGCATACCCATGCATCTGCCATTCGTTACAAAGCATTTAAGTTATTGCCTTGCACTAAGGCATTAACTTTTCCTGCTGGTCTTGGTCGTAAACAGGGAGATCTGCTGTTTTACCTTCTTGCTTTTGCATTTCGGACATGTGACTTTGCCTTTATCATGTTCGCTGAAACTCTGTATCAATGAAAACTCTTTTTTGCAGGCTTCGCAGAGATACTCATACGTTGGCATGTTTCTCACCTCCATATTAGAATTATTGATATTGCTATTTTTGATTTATATTTTAATTAAATAGGATATATTGTCAAGCATTGTAGATGAAAAAATAAAAAATATTGCATGTCTTTCGTCATAACATTCTTCTCATACAAGCCGAAAGGAGCTCTCAAAATACTATGTCCAGGATATTAATTATATATCACTCGCAGACAGGAAACACTGAAAAGATGGCTTATGCTGTCACAGACGGCGCCAGGATAATTGAAAATACGGAGGTTGTCCTGAAAAGAGCGCAGGATGCTACCCTCGATGATCTTTTAGGATCGGACGGATTAGCTATCGGTACACCGGAAAACTTTGGTTATATGTCAGGCATGGTCAAGGATTTTTTTGACAGGACATTTTATCCCGCCCAGGATCAAGTTTTCAGAAAACCGTATGTCGTTTTTATCAGTGCGGGTAACGACGGCACCGGTGCTCTCAGAGCCATCGAGCGTATCGCGCAGGGCTACAAATTTAAAATGGTGTATGAACCTGTCATCTCCAGAGGGAAAGTTAACCGAGGATGACCTTGCAAAGTGTCGTGAACTGGGAAGTGTTCTCGCGGCCGGATGTCAGGCGGGAATTTATTAAAGTCAGTCTTAAGACTACTCTTTGCGGCTCAATGACCACCTTGAGAGAATCTCCACCTTCCGCAACGAGCTGGAACCCGATCCCGGTTTTTTCCAGAGGCAATCGATGGGTGATCATCTTATTTACGGGCACACGGCCGGATCTGATAAGCTCTATGGCAACTGCAGCATCTAGGGGGCTGTTTCCATATGACGGCATCATCTTTATTTCATTGCGCCAGAAATCATTTATGGGCACGGGCAACTCTACCCCGGGTTCCGTTGTGGCAAAGCATAGGATCGTTCCACCGCGATCCACGGACTTCAGGGCCTGCGTGAAAGCGGAAAGAACCCCGGCACAGACAACGACAAGATCGGCAAGTCTCCCATTATTGATCTGCCGGACACGCTCAGGGATGTCTTCTGAGGCGTGCATGACAGCATCCGCTCCGAATTCCCTCGCCATTTGCAGCCGATAGTCGCTGATATCCGTAGCAATAATACGTCCCGCCCCAAGGCTGCGAGCCACGAGCAGGTGGAGAAGTCCTGATATGCCACTGCCCAGAATGAGTATGGATTGACCCGGCTGCAGATTTGCCACTCTCTGACCGCGGACGACACAGGCCAGCGGCTCGATGAAAACACCCTCTTCAAAGGAAACCCCAGCCGGTAGCAGAAACACTCCGCGATCCACATTGAGCGCAGGCACTCTGATGTATTCGGCAAAGCCGCCGGGGTCATAATTTGTCGTGTGCAATGTCTCACAGGCTGTGTGATATCCGCTGAGGCAGTAGTGACAGGTATTGCAGGGGATATGGTGGGAAACGAAAACTCTGTCACCAATTTTATAACGCGACACTCCTTTCCCTGTCTCTGTTATCTCACCAGCGATTTCATGGCCTAAAACCAACGGCGCCTTCCGAATACGATACCACTCCATAACATCAGAGCCACATATACCGCTCGCTACAACCTTAACCAGAATCTCACCGGGGCCGATCTTGGGCGTTGGCATCTCTTCCAGCCTCACGTCCCTGTTGTTATAGTACATTGCCACACGCATCTTGCTTGACCGCTTTATCAAATTATTTCTTCACCTTCTTGAGATCGTTAAACAACTTCCATGCTTCTTTCGCCGTACTATTTTCATGAATGATGGCTCGCAAAGCCCTTATCATGGCTACCGGATAGGGATTCTGCCATACATTTCTCCCAAGATTTATACCTATCGCGCCTTTTTGCATGCCGTCATAGACAAACTCCATGACTTCAAGCTCAGTTTCACACTTTGGACCACCTGCCATGACTACGGGAACAGGGCAGCCACATACTACTTTGTCGAAGTCTTTACACCAGTAGGTTTTAACCACCCTCGCTCCAAGTTCGGCAGCGATCCGACAGCTCAGTGCAAGATATCTGGCATCCCGCTTTTCCAACTCCTTACCTACCGCCGTAACCGCCATTACGGGTATGCCGAAATCCTCACACTCGTTGACCAGCCCTGATAGGTTAGCCAATGATTCACGTTCATAGTCGCTGCCTACAAAGATAGAGATTCCTACAGCTGCTGCATTGAGGCGGATAATCTCCTCTATGGAGGTGGTAATGCTTTCATTTGCCAGGTCCTTGCCGACCACACTGGTGCCTCCGGATACCCTGAGAATGACCGGTTTGCTCCCTGCGGGATCCACTGCCGAGCGTAATACACCCCTGGTTACAAATAGGGCATCACAATAGGGAAGGAGCGGCTTTATGGTTTCCCCCGGTTTCTCTAAACAGGATGTCGGTCCCTGGAAATACCCGTGGTCTATAGGAAGGAAAAAACAACGGCCATCAGCCTGAATTAGTTGTGACATGCGGTTCTTCATTCCCCAATCCATATTCAATTCCTCCTAAAACTGTTTTGGTATTATATATTAAAGGGATATTCTGCTTGACAAATATATTTTAATTATTAAATATTTTCAACACAAAGCTTAAAAATACTTCGTTTACTGTCAGCGACTTACTCAAAGAGCAGAGAATTTGTCGTTTCGATCTGCGCCTTCACGGGAAGGATGAAAAATCCTTTAAAAGAGAGGATGCAGTAAATCAGGGAAGAAGGGGATCGTATGAAAAAGATACTCCTGGCTATTCTTCTAATTTACGGCTGTATTGGTCCGGTTATGACGCAAAGGGAAGCTATCGGTGGGAACACATCGTCGCCAGATAAGGTTCAGAAAAGCCTTGTCTTCAGGGACTCCGCAAAATCGATTGAAATAATTACCGGGCAGGAGTTTGCCATTGAGCTGGATGCAAACGCAACGACGGGTTATCAATGGCAATTGGCCAAACCGCTGAACAAGCGCATCATAGAACTGTTAAGTACTGAATACCGGGTATCTGAAACCGGTCTCGTTGGGGCCGGAGGTAAAGAAGTGTGGAAATTCAGTGCTGTAAACCAGGGGAAAACAATGATTTCCATGAAGTACATCCGGCCGTGGGAAAAAGATGTTCCCCCTGAAAAGAACGTTCAATTCCGGGTAGTGATCCGTCATTGACAGCGCAAGCGTAGATAGGGCAAAATATACTAATTCGAACGCGGAGCCCAATATAAATATTGTCCATTGAGTTAGCGATGACACTTTTTCTCCTCACCTTTTTCTTAGTATATGGAGGGGCGCATCTATACCTCTTTGCTAAGATAAAGGCTGTTCTACATCTCAGCACCGGGGTCAACATATGCCTGATAACCTTTATGGTGATCATGATCCTCGCCCCTATCGCTGTACGGATATCCGAACGATACGGCTATGAAACAGTTGCACGTTTCATGTCTTACACAGGTTATATATGGATGGGGGTGTTGTTCCTATTCTTTATTTCCTCCCTGTTGTTTGATCTCTACCGCCTCCTGACGTACACAGCTGCTCTTATTCTCCACAGGGATCTTTCTCATCTGACTCTTTCACCTCTGTATGCCATTATGGTACCCATGCTCATTTCTTTAGGCATCAACACGTATGGCTATTTCGAGGCAAAAACAATCAGAATAGAAAAAATGACTATTCAATCTTCCAAAATCCCCGAAGCAGCGGGACGGATCAGGATCGTGCAGATGTCCGACGTGCATATTGGACTCATTGTGCGGGATGAACGTCTGCAACGGATCGTGGAAGAGATAAAAAAAGCGGACCCAGACATACTGGTAGCAACAGGTGACCTCCTGGATGGACAGATCAATCGTCTTGAGGAACCGCTAGCCCTTCTACGGGATATAAATCCCCGCTACGGTAAATTTGCCATCACAGGTAATCATGAATTCTTTGCCGGTATAGACCAGGCTCTTGCTTTTTTACGGAATGCAGGCTTTGTGGTCCTCCGGGGAGAGGGTCTGAATGTGGCGGGAGTGGTTAATATCGCCGGCGTCGACGATCCGACCGGAGTCAGGTTTGGTCTGGCCCGACCGGTTTCGGAGAAGGCTCTGCTATCAGGACTTGCCGGGCAGTACTTCACCGTCCTCCTCAAGCACCAGCCGGTTGTGGATAACGACGCGGTCGCGTATTTTGATTTGCAGCTCTCAGGGCATACACATGGGGGACAGATTTTCCCCTTCAACTTCGTCACAAAGCGCTTTTTCCCCCTTAATAGAGGATATTTCACCCTCCCGAATCACTCGCGTTTATACGTAAGCCGGGGCGCAGGCACATGGGGGCCGCCTATCCGCTTTCTCTCACCTCCGGAAATCGCGGTGATTGATCTGGTCCACGACAGAAAGTACTGAACAATTTTAAAAATCACCTCAATTACTTTAGAAATGAAGGAGTTTTAAGGAGGTCTCAATGGAAAATAAGAAAAAAATCGCGTGGAAATTTTTATGGTTTCTGGTGGGTATAGCCGCCGTAACATCCATCCTGTTTCTATTAGTTGGTCGGTGATCACAGACCGGGAAGGGAACACTATAGTCGCGACAAAATAATAGCTAAATAACAACGTTATAATACCTAATCATAAGCCGGATGCCCTCCGGTTTTTTTATTTCAATTGATTTCATCCACGGGTCTTTACCGTTACCATGAATCGAAGGTTAAGTATTGTTGAATAGAGAGAGGGAATAAAAAGGCTGCCTGCACAATCGAAAAATCTTACCCTCTATCTGGAATGCAGGCTAAGTTATCGGGATCCTGGCAAGAACGAGTGCGAGAAGCCCTCTGGTTCAAAAGGAATGGAGAAGGAAAAGAAAAATCCTTCAGAGAACTTGAAAACAGAAAAAACATGGTTATACTAATAACAAGTATCAATATGAACATGAGGATATAGGTATTATATGGAAAAAGACATAGATGTCAATGAGATACAAAAAGACTTAAGCGAATATATCTCAAAGAAGTATGGGAAAAAATTACATATTGCCGGATTCGGACCGGTTCCGGAGACGTCTAAGGATAAAGGTGAAGACGCGGAGAAGCAGACCAGGACGGGGGTTGAATCTATACATTTCGACATGAAGCCGGGGGAATTAAAGGCCTACCTTGATGAGTATATGGTCAAGCAGGATGAAGCAAAGCAAGTCCTGGCTACGAAAATTTGTACTCATTTTAATCGGATCAAGAGATTTGAGCTGAACCGTAAGAAAAAGCGGCCGGATACAATCGGGGAGATCAAGAATAACATTATTATGGTCGGTCCGACAGGTGTAGGCAAGACCTTCCTGGTTAGACTAATCGCTAACAAGATTGGAGTTCCCTTTGTCAAGGGCGATGCCACAAAATTCAGCGAAACAGGATATGTCGGCGGTGATGTAGAAGATCTGGTGCGAGACCTGGTTTATGAAGCCAAAGGAGATATCGAACTCGCCCAGTACGGGATCATATACCTGGATGAGGTAGACAAAATTGCCTCATCGCACACCCTGATTGGGCCGGACGTATCCCGCTCCGGCGTCCAGCGTGCCCTGCTGAAGCCCATGGAAGAAACTGAGGTGGAGCTTAAGGTGCCCCATGACCCGATTTCTCAGATGGAGGCCATACAGGAATATCAAAGAACCGGGAAGCGCGAAAAGAAGAAAATCAGCACCAAACATATACTGTTCATCATGAGCGGGGCGTTCAACGGGCTGGATGCAATCGTCAAAAAGCGGCTCAACCGCCAGGGGATCGGCTTTGGAGCAGAGATCCAACAAAAAGATGAACATACCGAGTATCTGAAGCATTTGAAAGCAGAGGATCTGATTCAGTACGGTTTCGAGTCGGAATTCATCGGCAGATTACCGGTGGTAACTGTCTTTGAACCCCTGGAGGTGGAGGATCTTTATAAGATTCTGCGCAATCCCAAAAGTCCTATCATCATCGGGAAGAAACGTGACTTCAAGGCCTATGGCATTGATCTCCATTTTGAAGATGAAGCTCTCCATAACATCGCGGAAAACGCCTGCATGGAACGGACTGGGGCCCGTGGTCTGGTGAGCGCCGTGGAACGCGTCCTCATGAAGTTCGAACACACGCTGCCCTCCACGCATATCCGTCATCTCATTGTCACGAGTGATATGGTGGACGATCCGCATGGAGAGCTCCATAAAATCCTCACTTATCCCGATGACCCGGAAAGGGAAGCAGCCTTTCAGTGCCTGCTGACACAGGAAGAGGTGGGCTTGGAAAGATATATCAGGGAGAAGGCGCCTGGCTGGCAGCAGTCTTACGGAACCAATTTCTCTGATGCTAGAATTAAGCTCATCACCAGGCATACTTTGGAACAACAGACAGATGTGGAAATTACGATTGAAGAAATGCAAGCTATCCAGCAGTTAGTTCAGGATTTTGCCAAAAAATTCTCCGCCCGGAACGAACTGGAAATATCGTTCACCGACGGAGCCATAGACTATTTAGCAGAAAAGATCTGGAAGGAACCTCAGGACCTTTCAGCATACCTGAAGTCAGCGCTGCAAAATTATGACCATGGGCTGAAACTTATTAAAGAAAAGACCGGAAAGCGGCAATTCCTCATTCCTGCGGAAGGAGTGGAGAACCCTGGGCAATTCTTGAACAGCTTAATTCAGGAAGCTTACCGGAAGACGTGAGTATAGAGGGATTAAATTGATTCATTACCCAGTAGCTTGTAAGAATCAGCATGCCTTGAATAATGCTTCCGGTCACGGCAACAGAAGCTGATTGTCCCGCGATCTTGATTCCCCTATACTGGTAACATAAATTGCCGGCTGTCCGAGAACAGGGCACTTTGCCTCACAAATCCCGCAGCCGATACAGAGCTCAAGGTCGACTCTGGGTTGTTTTAATATAATCTCCTTTCCCTCTCTGTTTCTGACCTTTACCTGTTCAAACCAGATAGACTTCTTCGGGGTGGGGCAGACCTCTTCACAGACGATGCAAGGTGTGGCATGGGCATGGGGGAGGCATCTTCCCTTATCAATCATGGCAAGACCTAATTTGACTTTCGTTTTCTCTGAAAGCTCTAATCTCTTTATCGCACCTGTAGGACAGACTTGCCCGCAGAGGGTGCATCGGTATTCACAGTATCCGATGCGAGGAACAAGGACAGGTGACCATATCCCCTCGATGCCCGCTTCAAGGAATGTCGGTTGGAGGCCGTTGGTAATGCAGACCTTCATGCATTCTCCGCATTTTATGCATCTCCTCAGAAATTGCTTTTCTTCGAGGGCGCCCGGTGGTCTGATTAATTTAGGATCGGGAACCCCCGCCTTGACGATAGGTGTGATCCTCAATAGCGGGACCGCGATAAGCCCGGATATAATCGAACCGATCATCCGCCTTTTGCCGAGGTCCATTCCTGCAACGGGTTGATGTTTCATGAAACCGAAATAGACTGCATTTTGAGGACAGAGATCGTCACAGTTCATACAGACAAGGCATTCAGAATTTCTCCAGTTTTCCTTCAAGATCAGGAGCGGCATTCCCCTGACAGACAGATGAACAAGCTCCACACTCATTACAACCTTCGCTCACTGACCTTCTAAGGAGGGCATATCGGGATAGTATGCCCAGAAAAGCACCCAAGGGGCAGAGATGCTTGCACCAGAAACGTCTCTCCAGAAGATTCAATCCCAGAACAAGAAGAAACAGCAGTCCTATAAAGGCGCTCTGGAGGTAAAAGGGCTGCTGGAATGGGAGAAAAAGTTTCTTAAAGAGCGAGTAGATGAATTCGGAGATATTAACGAGGAAAGGAATGTTTGTATTATAGACCGCATCAAATATGGAAGTCGTCGCATAGCTGGTTAATGGATAAACTGCCAGCGAAAGAGAGCGGATCAGAAGAGAAATGGGATCAACAATCCCGATGAGCTGAAGTGAGAAAAGGGACGAGGTGAGGAGAAAAATCAGGATATAATACTTGAACCGGTACCAGTTTATGGCTGCTGTTTTGCCTCGTTGTCTTTTCAGGGTACCCACCATGTTGTTCAGGGTTCCCAGGGGACATACCCAACCACAGAAGACCCTCCCCAGGAGCACCGTTGCGATGATCACGAAAGTGGCGAGGAAAAATGTTTGATACCAATTGCGGCCGGCTAGGATCGTTGTGATGAAAATCAGCGGGTCCGCATCTAAAAATATCTTTACGGGGTAGCCGAGATCATTGGCCCCTTTCGCTTCGGTCTGAAGAAAGAGCCACAAAAAAAGCAGTAAAAAAAGAGCCTGCGTAGCTATGCGAATTCTTTTGATCATCAAACATTAATCTTCTTGATTTTCAATTTTGACAGGTCCATCGTACCGAGTCCTGCCTTGTATCCCGCTACTACATAACCGATGTTCGCTCCCTTCAAGCCGAAGAGCGTGGCCCCAAAAGCGTCAACTGCCACCTGATCCGTTCCCGCAATGACCGTATTAAGTTGTTTCACATCTGCAAGGTCCCCGCCCTGCGGTCCATTTGCGGTCAGGATACGCACCGCATCAAGTACGATAAGGGCGGGCTTGATGGTCATGGCAACATCGACGAGACTCCCCTCGATCTTCTGGTGTATCCTGCCTCGCGATCCACCCATGATTCCCATCCAGTTCTTCATTCCGAGGGTAAGGGTGGAGAGGCTGTGTGCCTTTGCGATCGGGATATTGATGATCTTGTCTGCCTCAATTATCTCCGTATAGAGAGGCCATGATTTAAGGGCAATGCCCGGTAACTTCAGTTCTCGAAATTTTCTTTCATCTACATAGCTGATAATGCCACCCACTGCTGAAGCAGCATCGGCAATACCGCTCTGTTTATAACACCGCCTTGGATCTACAACGCTGCGGTCAAAGACCTTAACCTGTTTTGCTCCCACCTCATAGCACAGCCTGACAACTGCAGATACAACCTCCGGGTTTGTGGTTGCCGCATATTCAGGTATTCTATCCCATCCGATGTTTGGCTTGACAACAACAATATCTCCTTTCGATATAAATCTTTTCATTCCACCCAGGCCATCAATGGCAGCCTTCGTTATCTTTGTGGGTGAAATGCCGTGGGCGACGACAAGGTCTGTCTTCTCGGCAGCCTCCAGGGCACCGAGGAATGTGTCCGCAGCACCCGGGACGGCGAACGCTACGCCGGTTACAATGGCGGCTTTGAGAAAATCTCTTCGATCCATAGGTACTCAATCAAAAAATGTAAACAAGTTGTCATTAATTATGATTGTATTACTGACGACAGGAGTAATCTATTACTTTTACCTTGATCTGTCCAACAATTTTCCCAAGTTGAAGGAAGGATGCCCAGTCACGGCCTTCCACCAGCTTGATATGTGTCGCATCAACCCCCACCTGGTTGAAGGTCGGATCACCCGTAAGATGTTTCATTCCCTTACCATTCATCAGCAATCCGGACATAAAAAGTAGTGGCAAAAAACCCATTTCATATTTATACTTGTATTTCAATGGCATTAAGAATGACGTCATCAGGTAAATAAAGCATCCTTCTGAAATAAATTCGGGGACAATAATATGAAAAAACAACATAAATTTTCTGTCTGGTATGTCCTTATAGGTATTTGGGCGGTTTTGCTGATCCAGAGTTATATCGCCTCCATGTTTGCCGTTCAGACTATTCCGTACAGCCAGTTTTTAAACTTCCTCAAGGCGGGAAAGATTGTTGAAGTCGCCATAACGGCCAATCAGATTCAGGGCAAGATGAAAGTTGAAGGTGGCGCTCCCGATGACACAAAGACCTTCAAAACCATACGTGTTGACCCGGAGTTGTCCACCATCCTAGATCAGTACAAAGTCGTTTTCAAAGGGGAAATAGAATCTACTTTTCTCCGTGACCTCTTTTCGTGGGTCTTCCCCTTAATACTTTTTGTCGGCATCTGGTACTTCTTAATGAAGAAAATGGGGGCTCAGCAGGCGGGTTTCATGACCATCGGCAAAAACAAGGCAAAGATATATATGGAAAATGAATTGAACGTTACCTTCAAAGACGTTGCCGGTGTTGACGAAGCTAAGCAGGAGCTGATCGAAGTTGTCGAATTCTTGAAAAACCCGGGGAAATTTACCGAACTGGGAGGCAGGATACCCAAGGGCATCCTTCTCGTGGGTCCCCCGGGAACGGGGAAAACCCTCCTGGCCAAGGCCGTCGCCGGTGAAAGCGGCGTGCCTTTCTTCAGCCTCTCCGGATCGGAATTTGTAGAGATGTTCGTGGGACTGGGAGCGGCACGGGTGCGTGATCTTTTTGTCCAGGCCAAAGAGAAGGCCCCCTGTATCATCTTTATCGATGAACTCGACGCCCTGGGAAAGGCCCGTGGCATCGGGACATTTGGGGGACACGATGAACGGGAACAAACGCTAAATCAGCTTCTGGCGGAAATGGACGGTTTCGATCCGAAGGTAGGAGTCATTCTCATGGCCGCAACGAACAGGCCGGAAATTCTGGACCCCGCCCTCCTCAGGCCCGGCCGGTTCGATCGCCATGTCCTTGTGGACCGCCCCGATAAGACCGGACGGATGGAGATCCTGAAGGTTCACCTGAGAAATATAAAAGCAGTGGAAGACCTTGACTTGGAGAAACTGGCGAACATGACCCCGGGCATGGTAGGTGCGGACCTCGCCAACCTGGTCAATGAAGCGGCGCTCCTCGCCGTCAGAAGAGAGAAGAAAGAGGTGGGGATGCCCGAATTCGAGGAGGCTGTCGAAAGGGTTGTGGCGGGACTCGAAAAAAAGAACCGTTTGATAAATCCCGATGAGAGGAAAACCGTGGCCTATCACGAGATGGGTCATGCCATTGTGGCCTTATCTCTCCCCGGTACCGATCCGGTCCAAAAGATCTCCATAATACCTCGCGGCATTGCCGCCCTCGGTTATACCATGCAGGTTCCTACAGGGGATCGCTTCCTCATGAAGAAGACCGAACTCCTCAACAAGGTCGCCTCCCTCCTTGGAGGCAGGGCGGCGGAAGAAATCATATTCGGAGATATATCCACTGGCGCCCATAACGATCTCGCGAGGGCTACGGACATCACAAAGAGCATGATCAAAGAATACGGCATGAGTGACAGATTGGGTCAGGTGTACTTCGCTCACGAGAAGCGACAGCAGTTCCTCGATATAGGCATGCGGGAGACTGGTGACTACAGCAACGCCACGGCAGAAGCCATCGACGAAGAAATAAAAACGATTATCAGCACGGAATATGCAAAGGCACTCGAGATTCTCAGAAGCAAGAAGGATATCCTGCAAAAAGGTGCCGAATTGCTGCTTGAAAAAGAAAAGATAGAAGGGGCGGAGATAAAGGCTTTGATGGCAAATCAATAAAAGACCAATCGAGAAGCTTTCAATTACATCGCTGGCAGCTTTTCGTTTGACAGGCATAAAGACTTCCTCTATACTCCGCACCTCAAACGACGATAGTGAAAGGATTAAGCAGTGGCTAAAAAAGAAGCAACTGATGAAATTATCTCCGGAGATGGTATTAAAACGTCTGAGGGAGTTGTGCTCTGTTCCTGTAGTTTAGCGTGCCGTGTATGCGGAACTTCGGATCTTTTCGAATGGCCGGAAAATAAAATAAGCCCTGAAGATGTGGAAGGTATAGATTCGCTAGGTCTTATAATAGCTGTAGCGCACAGCAAGAACTGGATTGCGCAACGTGTTGTTAATGTTCAAGAAGGAAAACGTTCACTGTTCGTGTTATGCCCGACCTGTCTGGCGCTGTTCTTCTCAGCCACGACAACACCGGCCGGTGCTGATGTAAAAGAGAAATCTTAGTATTCGGTCCGGTGACATTCCTTTAATAAAATGCCCATAGATATGGCACAATCCCTGATCGCCTGCTGGTAGCTTCCAATCCATATTAAGACAATCCCCCCTGTACTGCATAATACAATATTACTCCTCACACCTACAGAAGGCAGACGAGGGAGGAGTATTGACATTTTATGCATTAATGATGATACTATAAAAAAGAATGTCGAGAATAACAATGACCTTTGATGAAATGATTATACGGTGCCTCAATTGTGGCACAAAGAACCGTATACCGAAGGACCGTCTTCATGACCGTCCGACATGTGGCAGATGCCATGCCTATCTTGACGACATGATTATCAGGTGTCTTGCTTGCGGTACAAAAAATCGGATGCCTGAGGATCGCCTCGATCAGCAACCTGTATGCGGAAAGTGCGGAGTCCCCATTATCATCAGTGACGATAAGGGGCATACCATGGACATCACTGATGAAACATTTTCCAAGGAAGTCCTCTTGTATTCGGGCCCCGTCCTGATGGATTCCTGGGCACCATGGTGTGCACCATGCCGCATGGTAGGACCGATTCTGGATGAGCTTGCGTCCAAATATGCAGGTGGTGTCAAGATTGTTAAACTGAATGTGGATGAAAATCCCGTTACAGCATCGAAATACAACATTCAAAGCATACCCACGATGCTTTTATTTAAGGGCGGATCGCTTGTCAATAGATTGGTCGGCGCCCTTCCTAAAGAAGAAATCGAGCGGCATCTGCTTTCGATCATGTAGACACGAGGTTCTCCCTGTGAGCGTTACTTAAAAAGCAAAACAAACTGCTCAAAGACGTCTCTATGGAAGTGATCAATCATCTCCTCTTTCATTATTCTCAGGGCGTTAAAGGGTTCAAGTTTTTGTCTATAAGGACGGTCGGAAGTCAGTGCGTCAAACACGTCGGCTATGGAACATATCTTTCCATATAGATGAATATCGTCTCCTTTGAGGCCGTACGGATAACCCTTACCATCGTATCTTTCATGGTGCTGCAACACAATCTTCTTACATTCGGGAGTCAATTGCTTGGTCTCATGGAGAACTTTGTACCCCATGTTGGGGTGCTGTTTCATCGCGTTCATTTCCTCTATCGTTAGTTTACCCGGCTTATTGATAATAGCCGTATCCACCTGTACTTTTCCCAGATCATGAAGGAAAAACCCGGCTCCCAATTCATGCATGTCATGAGCCGTCGATTTGTTAAAAAGCGATTTTGAGAGCGAAACAGCCAGGAAACCCACATTTACGGAGTGCGTATAGGTATAAAAATCATGGGATGTAATGCTCAACAGATATAAGGATGTTTTATCATCAGTAAGAATCAGATCGACAACTTCAGCAATACCTTTTTTTGCATCGCGAATGTTTTCAGCGGTGGGATTTTCGAGCAGGTTGCTTATCAATGTGAAGGAATGGGCCTGCACTGCTTTTGCTTTTTCCAGAGGCGGCAATTTTGCATCATGGATTGCCTCCATGAGTTCATCAGGCACTATTGTTCTGGATAATGGTCTTAAGGTCTGCTCAGATTCAGTATCAAGTTTCTCTTTTGCCTCGGAAAAAGTGCTCCTTTTTGTATCGACGATGATTTCCGCGAGGCCGTAATCATAAATCTTTTTTATCTGGTCTCTGGATTTAATTAAAAATTCATTCTTAACAAAGGGGTGGGATAGCCATGATACAGGCAAAATAACATACATGCCGATTTTTATGTTTTCCGTCTTGACAGTTCTTTGCATAACATTACCGATGATAATGATCTTCAAACGTGGAAGACCATCGTTCCTACTTATCATTATCGGCATTCTTATGCATTTACCTGAGCATCTTTTCCCGTTTCTCCAGTTCAACCTCCAAACTTTTTAAAAGCTGAATATCGTTCTTAAGCTGCTCTATATCTTTCTTAAGCTGATCATTTTCCTGAACTAATTTCGTCGTTTCTTCCAGCAATTGCTTGTTGTCCTTCTTTATCTGTTCATTTTCCTTAAGGATCTTGGCCTTTTCCTCCTTGGTAATCTCGATCAATTGCTTTTCAGCGTTGTACTTTTCCATACCATCAATAAGACGGATCAATATCTCAGAGAGTCCCCGCCACCTGCTGCGCGGATATTTTTTCAGCAATTCATCAAATGCCTCTCTGGCCTTCACATAATCTGCCGCCTTATCACGGTTCCCTAAATATGACATGCCTCTAGAAAAGATATCTGTATCGGAAGGAGATCTTTTGAACCATCCTTTTTCAAAATCCGGCGACGGATTCGTCGGAGGGGTGGGTAGTGAAGCACATGCCCCCAATAGGACAAAAAGCACACAAACTAGATATTTACAATATATTCCCCACGTCTTCCTGTTTGACATAGTTGCTTCCCGGTAGTGTCTTCGCATATTCCTTCAACTCCGCAGCTTTCTTAGCCATATCTAAAGGCCCCTGAAAATGTGTCCCATTGTCGGTAACTATAGCGATAGTCATGGTTATGAGGGGAAACATCTGCTGGTTCCCTTGTCTGTCTTTTCCAATGATAAATCCCTTCTGCCTGTCTTTCTCACTGTAAAACCTCATACTACGGCGATCAAACTCATCAATTATGTTCTGACATTTCTGCTCTGTCGCTCCTGGGTCAGAAACGATAATAAAATCGTCACCGCCAACATGTCCTACAAAGTCGCCCCCATTATCCGTCGTCTGCACCTGGTTAATCAGGATATGGGCCACTTCCTTAATTACCTCGCTGCCCCATGCATAGCCATATTTATCAGCAAAGGGTTTGAAATTATCGAGGTCTACATGACAAAGCGAAAACAGTTTTTTTTCCGAAACCCGCCTTTCAATCTCCTTCTCAATCGCCAGATTTCCCGGCAAACCGGTTAGAGGACTTGCATCAAGGAGGAGCGTCTCCAGTACCTTGAGGCGTTCCGTCATGAAACTGAAAGCGTCTGCGAGGCTGCCGATTTCATCATTGCGGTTTATATTTAAATTGTACTCGAACTGCCCCTCGGCAATCTGTTCTGTAGCCTCTTCGAGCTTCTTGAGAGGTCTCGAAATATTATACGTGATAAGTAAGGCTAAAGCCAATCCCACAAACAAGCCTATCACGCTAAGTGTAATCGTCATTCTGGAAGCTTCTGTGCCCCGTATTTTAATTAGGTTCATTCTTGCATCTATATTATTTTCGGCTTTCATGCGGATTGCACGTAAAGATGTAGCTATCTCTTCAATGGTTTTTTTACACTCTGTTTCAGAAAATTTGATGGCATCCTCTACCAGATTGTCATTAACCAGGGATACCTCTTGATTAAAAAAGTCGTCATATCGGTTATGCAGTAATGACAGCTGCGACAGGGTCTTAGCGATATCGGGGATATTATTCTTTTTAAAATTCTCGAGGCCAACATTAAATTCCTGGCTTCGCGACCAGAAAAGTTCCGCTATTGACGGGTCTTTAAGAATAAGATATTTTTTTTCTGCGCTTTCCTGTGCAAGCAGTGCATCCATCATAATCTTGCTGTTATCTACGATGAAAAAATCCTGATCGATGATAACATAAGCCAATTCATTCAAATTCTGGAGGCTGAAAATCGCGTAGGCGCTTACCATGATGGTAAGTAGAGCCATAGCCAGGTAACCTGCAAGCAACTTTCGGCTTATCGTAAGTTTCATTATTCATGCCCAATAGAATCGATTCTAATTTTTTTGTGTACCACATCCTTGCAATTTCCGCAAAGTAGAAATATAAATTTTTAGTTTACACTTTCCCGACCGAATGTTTATTGCCCCCTTTATTAAGTTTTGATATATTATAGTAAAATATCGTTACGAAGTGGAGGCTACACCGATGATCTATAATGAGGAATTCGAAACATTACCCCGCGAAGTTTTGGAAACCCTGCAGTTCAAGAGATTACAACAAGTTATTCAACGTGTCTATCATACGGTTGGCTTTTACAGGAAAGCTTTTGATAAAGCCAGCGTCAATCCGGATGATATCAAGACCCTATCTGACTTAAAGCGGCTTCCATTCACAACGAAGCAGGATTTGAGAGATAATTACCCTTTTGGTTTATTTGCGGTACCGATGAGCAGCATTGTAAGGCTACACGCTTCCTCCGGTACAACCGGCAGAGCGATAGTCGTTGGATACACAAAACGGGATATCGATACGTGGTCCGAACTGATGGCCAGATGTTTCGTAGCCGCAGGTTTGACCAAAAATGACATTATCCACAACGCTTACGGATACGGCCTGTTCACCGGTGGTCTCGGCGCCCATTACGGTGCTGAAAAACTGGGGGCCAGTGTCATCCCCATGTCAGGCGGCAATACAAAAAGACAGCTTATGATCTTACAGGACTTCGGCCCTACTGCCATCTGCTGTACGCCTTCCTACGCGTTGAATCTGGCGGAACAAAGTACGGCCATGGGTATTGACATGAAATCGCTCAAGCTTCGTGTCGGTATCTTTGGTGCCGAGCCGTGGAGCGAAAAGATGCGGGACGAAATAGAAAATAAGCTGAATCTTACCGCGCTGAATATCTACGGCCTGTCGGAGATAATGGGTCCCGGAGTCGCTATGGAGTGTTTAGAAGGTCGCCATGGCATGCACGTATTTGAGGATCACTTTATTGTGGAGGTGATCCATCCGGAAACCGGCGAGTTATTGCCTTACGGAGAAGAAGGGGAGCTGGTCTTCACGACTATCACAAAGGAAGCATTCCCCCTCGTCCGGTATCGCACCAGGGACATATCACGACTGATTGCCGAACCCTGCCGCTGCGGCAGAAGTCATATCAGAATGGACCGGGTGACAGGCAGAAGTGATGATATGCTGATTATCAGGGGTATCAACGTATTCCCATCCCAGATTGAGGCTATTCTAGTCGGCATTACAGGACTCGAGCCGCACTATCAGCTCATTGTGGAAAGGGCCGGTACCTTGGACACCCTGGAGGTTCAGGTTGAAGTGAGCGAAAAGATTTTTGCAAATGCAGATGAGGTTCGCTCCCTGCAAAATTTAGAAAGGAATCTCACCAAAGACTTGAAGGACTATCTCGGTGTTTCCGCCAAGGTAAAATTAGTCGAACCCAAGTCCTTGCAACGTTTCGAAGGAAAGGCCAGCCGGGTAATCGATAAACGAAAAATATAGGCGGAAATCCCAGACATTCTATTGTCGAGGAATTCATAAGGAGGAGTACATATGAAGGTAGAACAGATATCCATATTCCTGGAGAATAAACCGGGGGCTCTTGAAAGTGTCACACGGCTATTGAAAGATAATAATATTAACATCAGAACCCTGTCACTGGCGGATACTTCTGATTTCGGAATTCTCCGACTAATCGTCAACGATGTCAATACAACACTGAAGGTACTCAATGAAAACGGCTTGAGAGTGAGCAGGACGACCGTGGTGGCAGTGGAGGTTCCTGACCGTCCAGGTGGTCTTCACAGCATCCTTGAAGTGCTGGCGAAAAACTCCATCAATGTTGAATATCTGTACGCATTTGTCGAAAAAAGCGGTGAAAATGCTGTGATCATCTTCCGTTTCGATTCTCCTGATAATGCCATTGATGTCCTTCTCAAAAATGGATTTACTGTTCTGCCCGGTGAGAAGCTGTATTCTTTTTAAATGTAATGATCTCGTAAGAAAAGCTATAAACGGGGCTAAAAGTCGACGAATTCGCAAAACATAATACTCTGTTCAGAAGGAGGTGCTGTCATGAAGATACAAACCCGTTCACTTAATTCGATGGTGGAAGAACAGTTGGTTAAATGGAAAAGCGAGACCACAGAGCGGAAAGCCGTAAAGGCCAAGCCCGGTCCGGTGATTACCATTTCCAGAGAGCCGGGCACCGGTGGCAGTGAGATCGCCAGGAGGCTCGCGGAACAGCTTAAAATGGATCTGGTGGGTGCCCAAATCATCCAGAAAATAGCGGAAAGTGCTGATATGAGCACAAAAGTTATTGAATCCCTCGATGAGAAGGAAATCTCTCGACGGGATGACTGGTTAAGCTCTTTGTTCGAGACCCGTCACCTGTGGGTAGATAGTTATCTCCGTCATCTTACCAAGGTTATCGGGACATTCGGAAGACAGGGCAATGTCATCATCGTGGGCAGGGGAGCGCAGTATATACTGCCCCCTGAGGACACATTCAGGTTGCGTTTTATTGCCCCTATGGAAATTAAAATCCAGAATGTAATGCGCGATTATGGCTCCACCAAGGAAGATGCGGAAAAATATGTCATAAAAACAGATTCAGACCGACGCGCATACCTGCGAAAATACTTCAACGCAGACGTGACGGACCCCTCACATTACGACATGGTCATCAATACAGGGAAACTCGGTATAGACGGTACCGTCGAAGCAGCCAAAGCAGCATTTGGCATATGGAAGAAGAAGTTCGACACTGTTCCTTGACGAAACGGAGGTTTATGTTTTTTCGCGAAAGCCCTATCCCTTGATGCAGCCTAAGGCCCGGAGTTTTGCTACCTTCTTGGAGATGCCTGCTTTGTGTACGACTTCGACTACCTGATCCAAATCCTTGTAGGCCTCCGGTATCTCCTCGCTGAGTGTTCCTTTCCCGGTTGCCATGATGATGATACCCTTGTCGGCAAGCTCCTTCGCTATTGCCCTTCCCCTGCTGGCTTTTTTTGCCTGGGTGCGGCTCATGACACGTCCGGCGCCATGACAGGTGCTCCCGAAGGTTTCTGCAAAGGCCTTCTCTGTCCCGGCGAGCACGTACGAGCCTGTTCCCATATCGCCGGGGATTAGTACCGGCTGACCTATCTTGCTGTATTGCGCCGGAAGCGCCGGATGGCCGGGAGGGAAGGCCCGCGTCGCACCTTTCCTGTGTACGCAAAGTTTCACCTCTTTGCCGTCGAGGATGAACGTTTCGATCTTGGCAATATTGTGGCAGACATCGTATAGCAATCTCATGCCTAATTCACGGGGGCCCTTTTTTAAGGTATGCTCGAAGGTCTCCCGCGTCCAATGCATCATCATCTGACGGTTGGCCCAGGCATAATTGGCGGCACAGGCCATGGCGGCAAGGTATTCCTTTCCACGGGGCGAATCCAGATACGCGCAGGCCAACTGCCTGTCCGGGAGGGGAATCTCCATCTCACCGAGATGTTTAACCATCCTGGCCAGGTAGTCATCACAGACCTGATAGCCAAGCCCCCGGGAACCGCTGTGTATAAGGACGGCGATCTGGCCCATTTCAAGGCCAAAGGCGGCAGCAGCCGTCTTATCGAAGATCTCCTCGACAACCTCAATCTCCAGAAAATGGTTACCCGATCCGAGCGTGCCCAATTGCTCTCTTCCCCGCTCGATTGCTCTGGCGCTGACCATGTCGGGATCGGCGCCTGCTATTTTCCCCCTGTCTTCAGTCGCTTCCAGATCCTCATGCGTGCCATAACCTTGCTCGACGGCCCATTTGGCACCTTCGATCAGAACCTTCCTTTCTTCTTTGGGTGAGAGTTTAAGGTCACCTTTCGAACCTACACCGGTAGGGATATTATGAAACAACGCACCTATCAGGTCCTTTAAGCGATCCCTGATATCTTCAAATGCAAGGCGGGTCGTTACCAGCCTGCATCCGCAGTTGATGTCATAGCCGACGCCGCCCGGGGAAATGATGCCGTCTTGAAGACCGAAAGCCGCGACGCCTCCTATCGGGAAACCATATCCCCAGTGAATATCAGGCATTGCCAGGGAATATTTCACAATCCCGGGCAGATGCGCAACATTAGCCACCTGCTTCGGGCTCTCATCAGAACCCATTTCCCTTATGAGGCGCTCGCTCGAATAAATAATTCCGGGAACCCTCATGCCGCCGCTTTGGGGAATCATCCATCGGCAATCATCGATTTTCTTGAGTCCAGTCATAATGTTCTCGTCATAGCCTAAACTTGGATTTACTCCAGAGAGCTCCGTAAAAAGATTCAGAGACAGGGTGCGCACGGTTCGATAAGCTCACCGTGACGGGATGAAGCGCAACGCAGCATATTGACTTTTTTACGAAGCCGTCAAACATCAAATATCACCCTTCCCACCCACATATCCGGCGTTTCTTTGACCGTCACCTGGTGATAAGTCACGGCCTTGATTTCCGTATTTATCCTGTGTTTCGAAGGATCAAATCGCTCCCCCAGTACTTTCCCCTCTAGATGCCGCGCATCGATCTTCAGTACGGGGTACTCTTTCAGCAAGAGTCCCTCGCCATTAAACATATAGAGAATTTCGCGCAGATAGTTCACGAGCAGGTCTTCCCAGCCTTCACCCTCGACAACAATCTTCCTTTCCACTATCGAAGATACGCGTTTCAGGTCTGTGATAATATCAAAAATGGCAAAGGCCGCATTGGCAAACAAGTCTGCCACCGTTTTGCCGTATATTTCCACCCCCAAATCCGCCGTATGATCAAACAGCTTGTATCTATGCATTGTCAGAATTAGTCTACCACAAACACTGCTTTCATTTCCAGAATCACGTCACATCTTCCTGGTCGCCCGTGTCTAATTCCAGCTCGTTCACGGCTTCTTCCATTTCATCTTCCACAGCGAGTCCATTTTCTCTTGCTTCTATTTCCCTCTCGGCCCGGGCCACACCGACCAGTTTTTCCTCGGGATCAATCTCGATCAGCCTCACACCTTGGGTACTCCTGTGAAGGAGAGGCACTTCTTCAACCTTCAATCGTATGATCTTTCCGGCATTGCTTATCAGCACTATGTCTTCATCGCCCGTAACCTGGAGAACCCCCGAGACATTTCCTACCTTGGTAACTGTTTTAAGATTGATGACTCCCTGACCTCCCCTGTTCTGCTGCCGATATTCCTCCACAGCCGTTCGCTTGCCGTAGCCGTTTTCGGAAACGGTTATAATTGAATTGCCCTCCGTCGGAATCTCCATCCCGACCACGGCATCGTCATCATCCATGCGGATTCCAATAACGCCTCGCGCTGTTCTTCCCATATCCCGCACATCTTCTTCATGGAAACGGATTGATTGCCCTTTTCGCGTCCCCAAAAAGATGTCCTGATCACCCATCGTCAATTGAACGTCGATGAGATCATCCCCCTCATCTATTGTGACGGCAATAATCCCTCCGGATCGCGGATTGGAATAAGCCTCCAGCTCCGTCTTCTTGATTATGCCCCGTTTCGTAACCATGACCACGGACTTGCCCTCAGTGAACTCTTTGACCGGGAGGACGGACGCAACCCGTTCCTCCGGCGACAGATTGACGAGATTGACGATGGCCTTTCCTTTCGACGCCCGCCCGGCCTGGGGTATCTGGTAAACCTTCAGCCAGTAAACGCGCCCCACGTTCGTAAAGATCAGGATATATTGATGAGTAGAGGCGATAAATATCTTCTCGACAAAATCCTCCTCTTTGGTCCCCATACCGACTTTTCCCTTGCCGCCCCGCCGCTGGCTCCTGTAGAGGCTGACGGGGTTCCTTTTTATGTAACCATAGTGAGACACTGTCACCACCATATCCTCTTCCACAATCATATCTTCGATATCAATATCTTCCACGCGCTCAACGATCTCTGTGCGTCTCTCATCACCATACTTTTTCCTGATCTCCTCCAACTCCGCCACGATGATATCAAGGACTTTCTGCGGATCGTCCAGGATGCCCTGCAATGTCTTGATCAGCCGGGAAAGTTCCGCGTATTCATCATCGATCTTGTCCCGTTCGAGACCTGTCAATCTCTGCAGACGCATGTCCAGGATGGCCCGCGCCTGGATCTCCGTAAGACCAAACTTCTCGCAAAGCGCCTGCGCGGCTTCCTGGGGGTTTTTTGATTTCTTGATGAGCTGAACCACAGCATCGATATTGTTGAGGGCAATGATCAGCCCTTCCAGGATATGGGCCCTCTCTTTCGCTTTGCGAAGCTCAAAGATTGTTCTCCTGGTGATGACCTCCCTGCGGAAGTCCACAAATTTCTGAAGAACCTCCTTCAGATTGAGAACCCTCGGTTGGTTGCGGTCAATCGCCAGCATGATTACCCCGAAGTTCGTCTCCATCTGCGTATGCTTATAGAGCTGGTTGAGGATCACGCCGGAAGGTTCATCCTTCTTCAGGTCTACAACGATCCGGATGCCATCCCTGTCCGACTCGTCCCGAAGATCGGAGATTCCTTCCATCCTCTTCTCTTTCACCAGCTCGGAAATCTTTTCGATCAGATTTGCTTTGTTCACGAGGTAAGGGAGTTCCGTAATGATGATACTCTCCCTGTCATTCCTCGCGTTCCTCTCGATGATCGCCCTCGCCCTCATGCGGATGGAGCCCCTTCCCGTCCTGTACGCGGAGATAATTCCATCCCTGCCGTTAATGAACCCGGCTGTCGGGAAATCGGGGCCTTTGATATGGAACATCAGTCCTTCGATCGTGATCTCCGGATTGCGGATCAAGGCAATCGTCCCGTCGATGAGCTCGCTTAAGTTATGCGGCGGGATGTTAGTGGCCACACCCACGGCAATCCCGGAAGTGCCGTTCAGCAGAAGCGCGGGAAGTCGCGCGGGCAGGACCGTCGGTTCCTGCATGGAGGCATCGTAATTGGGTACAAAATCAACCGTTTCCTTTTCCAGGTCGGCGAGCATTTCCTCTGCGAGCCTCGCCATCCTTATCTCCGTGTATCTCATCGCCGCAGGCGGGTCTCCGTCGACGCTGCCGAAATTTCCCTGCCCATCAATCAGGGGGTAACGCATGGAGAAGTCCTGTGCCATCCGGACGAGGGTGTCATAGGCAGCGGTATCGCCGTGGGGGTGATACTTACCGATGATATCCCCGACGATCCTGGCAGATTTCTTATAAGCCTTGTTCCAGACATTCCCCATTTCCGACATGGCGTAGAGAACCCGGCGATGGACCGGCTTCATACCGTCCCGGACGTCCGGTATAGCACGGCCGATGATCACGCTCATGGCGTAATCCATGTAGGATTTTTTCATTTCATCTTCGATATTGATGGGTATGTTCTTCTGGAAAAGCTCCTCCATAATTTTCAAGCCCTCATTGCGTATTTTTGCTTAAAAAAACACTTGTAATATCAACCATTAATATAGTAGACATTTTGAGAGAATTTATACCATTTTTTGTCGAATAAGTCGCGTTATTTTTTAATTTTTTGACGGGTCAAAATGCAGCAAAATCTCACACGATATCCCTAAAAGTTGAGAGGGAAAGGCAACGTGAGTCAGAGAGGTGAACCCTGCACAAAACCATAGATTAATCCTCTTTAAGGATAAGGAGCCCCCATCAATCAGGGTTTCCCTGATTGATCGATACGTGAATTAGCGTTAACCAAAATAATAATTATTTTATTACAGGAAAACCCAACTATCACCGCTGGTTCGTGTGGACGCAACGGACACCGGTAGAGTCCCGAGGTGAGGATGTGAGATGCGATTTAGTTCTAAGATTGGCAGCTTCAATAGCGATGACAGTTTGGGCATTGGCCGGTTGCGCGGTCGGTCCCGATTTCCGGACGCCCCCGGCCCCGACAACAAATGTCTATACGGCAGAGGAGCTGCCTGCCAAAACCGCCGCCGCAACGGGTCTGGCTGGTACAGCGCAACGATTCGCCTCCGGTCAGGACATACCTGGGGAGTGGTGGACGCTATTTCAATCCGACACACTTGACCGGTTGATCCGGCAGGCGCTGGCAGACAGTCCGACGCTTGCAGCGGCGAAGGCAAAGCTGCGCGAGGCCGAAGAGAACCGGCGGGCCGGATTGGGGGCGCTTTTCCCCAGCATAGACGCTAACGCCTCCGCCAGCCGTCAGAAAATATCGGGAGCATCAATCGGTCAGCCGGATGCCGATATCGGTACCTTCAATCTTTTCAATGCGTCCGTCAATGTCTCGTATGCCCTCGATCTCTTTGGCGGCACACGGCGGGCTCTGGAATCATTGCAATCGCAGATCGACTACCAAAAGTTTCAACTAGAGGGCGCATATCTCACACTTACGTCCAATATCGTTACAACAGCGGTGCGGGAGGCTTCTCTGCGCGCCCAGATTATAGCAACGCAGAAGATTCTGGCCTTCCAGGAGAAGCAGCTTGGTGTGGTGGAAAGTCAGTTCCGGCTCGGCGGCGTATCACGCTCCGATGTACTCGCGCAGAAGACGCAACTTGCACAGACGCAGGCGACACTGCCGCCACTGGAAAGAGATTTAGCGCAGACGCGTCACCTGCTGGCGGTACTCACCGGCAGATTGCCAAATGAAGCGGCAGGACTTCCTGAGTTCAGCCTCGAGGAGATTGAACTGCCGGAAGAGCTGCCTGTGAGCCTGCCATCATCCCTCGTGCGTCAGCGTCCGGATATCGCCGCCTCAGAAGCGCTCTTTCACGCGGCATGCGCGGAGGTAGGTGTAGCAACGGCATACCTCTATCCGCAAATAACACTGACCGGTAGTTACGGCTTTGCAGCGGCCAATGCCGGCGATCTATTCAACAGTAACTCAGTCGTTTGGAATCTCGGCGCGGGGTTGTTGCAGCCCATCTTCCATGGGGGGACTCTAACTGCCAAGCGCCGCGCCGCTATTGCCGCTTACGATCAAGCCGCGGCGCAATATCGCGTCACAGTATTACAGGCATTTCAGAACGTGGCCGATGTACTGCGCGCCCTGGAGGCGGACGCGCGCTCCCTGAAGGCGCAGGCGGACGCGGATGCGGCCGCGCGCGACACCCTCGACCTTACACAGAAGGAGTTCCAATTCGGCGCCGTGAGTTATCTCTCTCTGTTGAATGCCGAGCGCCAGTACCAGCAGTCACAGATCGGCCTGATTCAAGCTCAGGCTGCGCGCTATGCCGACACGGCGGCGCTGTTCCAGGCCCTCGGCGGCGGGTGGTGGAATCGTGCTATGGATAACAGTACGGCTCAAGGACAAAAGGAGAGTAATGCTAAATGAAGAAGCGGATGTTAATCATGCTGGTGGCCGTCGGCCTTCTTGTTCGGCGCCGTTTTTGGTTACAAGGCCTTCCAGGCGCAGATGAACAAAAGATTCATGGCGTCCCATCAGATGCCGCCGGTAACCGTCTCCGCGATAAAGGCGGAAGTCCATCCCTGGCAGCCGCAGCTCAAGGCTGTGGGCAGCCTGCGCGCTGTGCGCGGGGTAGATGTAACCAGCGAGATTTCCGGTCTCGTACGGACCCTGCATTTCAAAGCGGGTGATGAGGTCCGGGAGGGTCATCTTCTTGTCCGGCTCAACGCCGATGCGGATCTAGCACAGCTGCGTTCTCTTGAAGCTGCGGCCGAATTGGCCAACACGGTCTATGAGCGCGATAAAAAGCAATTCGCCGTGCAGGCCATAAGCCAGGCGACGCTGGACGCTGACGCCGCCGATCTCAAGAGCAAACGTGCCCAGGTGGCGCAACAGAGGGCAGTGGTCGACAAAAAGACCATTCGCGCACCCTTTGCGGGCCGGCTTGGCATCAGCACTGTGAACCCCGGCCAGTATATGAATCCGGGAGACAAGATCGTCACCCTTCAATCACTATCATCCGTCTATGTCGACTTTTTTCTGCCGCAGCAGGAGCTTTCGCGCGTTTCACTCGGGCAGAAAGTTGTCGTTTCCTCCGACACTTATCCCGGCCGTACTTTCACCGGCAAGATAACGACTATCAATCCAAAGGTGGAAACGGATTCACGCAACGTCCAGGTCGAGGCAACCATCAACAATCTCCGGCACGAGCTTTTCCCGGGAATGTATGTATCGGTCGAGGTTAAGGCCGGGAAGGAGGAACGTTATCTGACCCTGCCACAGACTGCCGTGACTTACAACCCTTATGGGGAAACCGTATACATTATCGAGGAGAGCGGGAAGGGCCCGGACGGCAGCCCGATTTTGACAGCCAAGCAGACCTTTGTAGCCTTGGGCCCCACTCGCGGTGATCAGGTGGCAGTTCTTAAGGGAATCAAGGAAGGAGATATCGTGGTTACAAGCGGCCAACTCAAGCTTAAGTCCGGCAGCACGGTAATTATCAACAACCAGGTGCGGCCGAGCAATGACGCAGCCCCCCAGCCGGTAGACGAGTAGCGTGGAAGGTGCCAGATGCGCTTCACTGATCTGTTCATACGACGTCCGGTGCTTGCCACCGTCGTCAGCCTGCTGATTCTCGTACTGGGACTGCGCTCCATAGGATTGCTCCAGGTGCGGGAATATCCGATGACGCAGAACGCGGTGGTCACCGTTGCGACTTTCTATACTGGCGCCGACCCATCTCTGGTCGCAGGCTTTATTACCACCCCTCTGGAAAATTCCATTGCCCAGGCCAACGGTATCGACTATCTGACTTCTTCCAGCACGCAGAGCCAGAGCATAATCCAGGCAAGCCTGCGTCTGAACTATGATCCAAACAAGGCGCTAACCGAGATTAATACCAAGGTCAATGCCGTGCTTAATCAATTGCCGAAAGATTCGCAGCAGCCGGTGCTGTCCGTGGCTATCGGCGAGACCATCGATTCGATGTATATCAGGCTTTTATAGCAAGATACTCCCGACAAACAAGATCACCGACTATCTGATCCGCGTAGTGCAGCCAAAGCTCCAGGCCGTCGACGGTGTGCAGACTGCCGAGGTTCTCGGCAAACGCACATTTGCACTCAGGGCGTGGCTCGATCCCAGGAAAATGGCTGCCTACGGTGTGACAGGCACGGACATAAGCAACGCCCTCGCTAACAACGACTTTATTTCCGCCGTGGGGCGCACACAGGGGCAGATGGTTACTGTGGATCTAACCGCCGATACAAGCCTGCACTCGGTGGATGAGTTTCGCAATCTTGTAATCAAGTCACTAAACGGTGCGATCGTCCGTCTGGGCGATATTGCCAACGTCACCCTCGGCTCGGAGGACTACGATACGGCGGTGTCCTTTGATGGCGACAGCGCCGTCTACATCGGTATTCAGGTGGCGCCAACCGCGAATCTGCTCACGGTGATCGACGGCGTGCGCAAGGCATTTCCTCCGATAGAGCAGCAGTTGCCCGAAGGGCTCAACGGACGCATTGTCTATGACGCCACCAAGTATGTGAACAGTTCGATTAATGAAGTTATCAGCACATTGGTAAAGTCTTTCGTAATCGTGACCGTGGTTATTTTCCTTTTCCTGTGCTCGGTGCGGTCGGTTATTATTCCCACGATCGCGATGCCACTTTCGCTGATCGGGGCATTCTTCATCATGCTGGTGCTCGGCTACACCATCAACCTGCTGACACTGCTCGCTCTGGTGCTGGCGATCGGCCTTGTCGTGGACGACGCGATAATCGTCGTGGAAAACGCGCACCGCCACATAGAGGACGGCGCGGAGCCCATGCAGGCGGCGATTCAAGGCACGCGCGAACTTGCCGGACCTATAATCGCGATTTCCGTGGTGCTGATCGCGGTGTATGTACCGATCGGGTTCATGGGCGGTCTCACCGGGGCTCTGTTTACCGAGTTTGCTTACACACTGGCAGGTACCGTGGCCGTGTCGGCGATCATCGCTCTCACGCTTTCACCGATGATGTGCTCGCGCCTTCTCGAAACATCAGGAGATTGTGAGCGGCACCGCTTCATGGGTTTCGTCGACCGGCAATTCAGACGAATGCGCAGCGGCTATGAACGCCTGTTGCGAGGCGCCCTCAACTACCTGCCGGTGACGGGAGTATTCGCATTGATCATCCTGGCCAGCAATTATTTTCTGTTCACCACCTCAAAAAGCGAACTCGCACCGCAGGAAGATCAGGGGATCATCATCTCACTTATCACCGCGGCTCCTAATGCTTCACTGCAGCATACGCAACTCTATTCGAAGGAGCTATACAAGATCATCAGCAGCTACCCGGAGACTGATCATGTGTTTCAGCTTGACGGCATCAGCGGGCTCAACAGCGGCGTCGCAGGCATGGTCATGAAGCCATGGGACGAGCGCAAGCGCACATCCATGGAGTTGCAGCCCGACGTACAGAGACGGCTTGGTGAGCTCTCGGGCGTGCAGGCAGTTGCTTTCCTTCGTCCGCCGCTGCCCGGGGCAGGAAGAGGCCTGCCTGTGCAGTTTGTGATCGGCACTACGGAATCATATGAACGGCTGGACGAAGTGTCGCAGGCATTGATAGCCAAGGCCAGGGCAAGCGGCGTGTACGCCTTCGTGGATACCGATCTGAAAATCGACAAGCCGCAGACAACAGTCGAAATCAATCGCGACAAGACAGCCCTCTTGGGCCTTACGATGCGCGACGTCGGTGGATCGCTGGGATGGATGCTGGGAGGCGGCTATGTCAATTACTTCAGCCTTGCCGGGCGATCATACAAGGTCATTCCCCAGGTGATGCAGCGTGACCGGCTTAATGCCGGACAATTGCCCGACTATTACATCAATACCGCAAGCGGCGTGCCTGTTCCGGTGTCGACCGTCACACGTCTCAAGACGGAGGTTGTACCGGAAGCGATAAACCATTTCCAGCAGCTGAACGCGGCGACAATCTCGGCAGTGCCAGCCCCTGGAATCACCCTGGGTGAAGCATTAGATACTCTTAGAAACCTGGCGAAGGATGTTCTTCCCCAGGGCTACAGTATCGATTACAGCGGCCAGTCGCGGCAGTTTATGCAGGAGTCAAGCGCCCTGATCGTCACATTCTTTTTTGCACTGATCATAATTTTTCTCTCCCTGGCGGCCTTGTTCGAAAGCTTCCGCGATCCCTTCATCGTGCTTGTGAGCGTGCCTATGTCTATCTGCGGAGCGATGATCTTCATCAGCCTTGGTGTTGGCCAGGCGAGTCTGAACATTTACACAGAGGTGGGTCTGGTGACGCTGATCGGTCTTATCAGCAAGCACGGCATACTGATCGTCCAGTTCGCCAACGATCTGCAGCGTGAAGGGAAAGGCAAGCGTGAGGCCGTGGAGATGGCCGCGGGTATCCGCCTGCGTCCGATACTGATGACTACGGCGGCGATGGTCCTGGGCGTACTGCCGCTGGTAACGGCCTCCGGCGCGGGCGCGGTGGGCCGTTTCAACATGGGGCTGGTCATCATGACTGGTATTGCAATCGGTACGCTTTTCACCCTGTTCGTGGTGCCGGCGATGTATATGTTTCTTGCTACTGATCACGCCAAGAAGCGGGCGGGTGAAGGAGGGCAATTAGAGGCCGGTAGATGAAGCCGCGGAGTCATTCGTATTTAAGCTGTCTCTCCGGGTATGATTATTTAAATATGTCTGAGGAGCCTCTGACGTGAGCGTTAGATATCTGTTAACAGTCCATTCTCTGCATTTCATTCTTTGGCTGCGCGCTTTTCTACACCACAAAGAAACCCATAGATACAATCTATTATGTCACAGGAAAAGCACCGTCCGATAGCCTCATAGTTATGCTTCCCGGAGGTGGGGATGAACCTGCTGATTTTATGAGAAACGGATTCATCAAGGCGATACAAGACTCCGGAATCCACGCTGATGCAATCGCAGTGGATGCGAATCTTGGATACTATTTTAAAAGAAATCTCCTTCCTCGTCTCCATGAAGACGTCATTATTCCCGCCAGGCAGAAAGGATATAAAAATATCTGGTTATTAGGCATATCCATGGGTGGATTAGGCGCGATGATCTATGC
This sequence comes from uncultured delta proteobacterium, assembly GCA_963695875.1. Classification (GTDB taxonomy): domain Bacteria; phylum Desulfobacterota; class Syntrophia; order Syntrophales; family UBA2185; genus DATKLL01. The sequence goes on from CAVOID010000003.1 coordinate 133,825, forward strand.
AAAACATTATCCCGATCACATAAACGGATTAGTCCTGCTCGCGCCATTTCTAGGATATCCGGGAGTGGTCAATGAGATTGCCGATGCCGGCGGGCTTTCCAGATGGTCTCCACAGGAGCCGATAGACAAAGACGATTACGAGCATGATCTCTGGAAATGGCTGAAGGGTTATACAAGACCTGAAGAAAACCATCCCCGCCTTGTGATCGGATACGGCACAGAAGATAAATTCGCCGCAGGATCTGCTCTGCTCGCGGAAGTCTTGCCAAAGGATCAGGTATACATAGTACAGGGCAGACATGACTGGGAAACCTGGGGCAGGATATTTGATTTGATCTTGAAGTCGGGAGCTATCTCCGGCAGTGACAGATAGGGCAGCCCTGTAGATAGTATCCACGGAATTTTCCAATATTGTCTTTGAAAATCCCGTCCATTTCTTTATAATATATCTCCGGAACACATCTTTTTTGAAGGAGGAAGCCATGGCGGAAAAATTCGTCGGTGAAAGAAATCTCAGGTTTTTGCTATATGAGGTCTTTGATGCATCCTCTCTAATTAAATATCCCCGCTATGCTGAGCACAGCCGGGAGGTCTTCGATATGATTATCGAAACAGCCCTGAAGCTGGGGAGGGATCTTTTCAAACCTACCTTGCGGGAGATGGACAAAAATCAGCCGGAATTTGTTGACGGCCGTGTAAAGGTTCATCCAAAGGTAAGAGAGATCATGAGGATTTGTGGCGACGGCGGCTGGATATCTGCCACAGCTCCCGCGGAACTGGGCGGACAGCAACTCCCCTCCATGGTAGGCTATATCCCCATGTTCATCTACTCCGCGGCGAATTACGCGGCCAGCGTCTATCCCTACCTCACCGCCGGCGCCGCACATCTCATTTATTCTTTTGGTACGGAAGAACTGATCAATACCTATATTCCCAGCATGTATGCCGGCCAGTGGCAGGGTACGATGGCCCTCACAGAGCCTCAGGCAGGAAGTTCATTATCTGACATCACCACTGTCGCCGCACCCACCGACCACGGGTATCACTTAATGCGGGGGCAGAAGATTTTTATCTCAACAGGCGATCATGATGGCGTAGAAAACGTCGTGCATCTCCTCCTCGCGCGGATTGCAGGCGCGCCGGCCGGCGTGAAAGGCATTTCGCTTTTCGTCGTCCCAAAAATGCGGCCTGATGGAAATGGCGGCCTTGTCTCCAACGATGTCCATGTGACGGGTATCTACCATAAAATGGGATACCGCGGGGCGCCCATCACGCACTTGAGTTTCGGCGATAACGGTGATTGCAGAGGCTCTCTCGTCGGACAGCCTAACCGGGGACTGCCCTACATGTTTCAGTTGATGAATGAGGCCCGCATCGCAGTGGGAATTGCGGCTACGGGTATCGCCTCCGCCGCCTATTATACGGCACTGGAATATACCCGGGAAAGGCCACAGGGAAGGCCGCTATCAACCAAAGATCCTTTGTCTCCTCAGGTGCCCATCATCGAGCATGCTGATGTAAAACGGATGCTTCTCTTCCAGCGTGCCGTCGTTGAGGGCTCCCTTTCGCTCCTCATGCAGTGCGGTAAATATGTCGATCTGGAGAAAGTTCTCGAAGGGGATGAGAAAGAGAAATACAACCTCCTCCTGGAAATCCTCACACCTGTGGCCAAGACCTATCCTGCAGAGATGGGAATCCTTGCCGTAAGCCAGGCCCTCCAGTGTCTCGGAGGCTACGGCTACTGTGATGAGTTCCCCCTGGAACAGCTCTATCGCGATGCACGCATCCATCCCATCCATGAGGGAACTACAGGGATCCAGGGGCTCGACCTCCTTGGTCGCAAGGTGACGATGAAGAATGGAAAGGCAGCCATACTCCTCATCAAGGAGATGGGAGAAACTATCGCCTCGGCCAAAGAGGATCCGGAGCTGAAGCCTTATGCCCTGGAACTCGAAAAGGCGGCAGGAAAACTGCAGAAGGTAACGGCACATCTGATCGGTCTTGCCATGCAAGGAAAGATGGATCTATTCCTGGCAGACGCAACTATTTATCTGGAGTTCTTCGGCATCATAACGATTGGCTGGCAGTGGCTCCTCCAGGCATTAGCCACACAGAAGGCCCTGCGTGAAAATCCTGCCGGAGCGGATATGAATTTCTACCAAGGGAAGCTTTATACGTTCCGGTATTTCTTCCAATATGAACTTCCCAAAATCGAGGGCCTTGCCAAAAGCCTTCTGGCAAGCAACCGGCTGACCGTCGAGATGAAAAAAGATTTCTTCTAAGAAAGTATCTCAAGACGGAATAAAATCTTCCTGCCTGACAACCCTCAGACGAATGGCATCGGCAGGGCAGATACGTGAACAGACCCCGCACCCGATGCATAACTCCACTTCTACTTCTGCTATGTTTGACGTGTTCACACTTATGGCGTCCATGGGACAGTCATCCACGCAAATGCCACAGCCAGTGCAGGCGCTTCCTTCAACAACCGCCTGATAACGGCTGGGAACGATCATGCCCCTGCTTTCGGCTTTCTTCGCATATGGCAAGCCGATGCAGCAACAATCACAACAATTACAGATAACCGTCCCTATGCCGGCTTTATTCTCTGTGAGATGAACGAGACCGGCTTCCTCCGCCCTCCGGAGGATCGCTTTGGCCTCCTCAGAATCTATCTTGCGTCCCGTACCGCGCTTGATTGCGTAATCCGCGCCCCTGTTAATCTGGAGGCAGACGTCAAGCGGTTTATCACATTTGCGCATAATCGTGCGGCATGGGCAGTTTGTAACAGCAAGGACAGATGCCTTCTCGACGATTCTGGCGGCGTCTTCATATGCGAGAACCTGACTTCTCGTTTCGATCTTTTCGTTGATCGGGACAACCCGGAAGAAAGGGGGTGCCTTCATGGCGGTCAACGCGGCCGGGATTTGCGGGTATTCCTCTTCCATAAATTGCCGCCAGAGATCAATCAACACTCGTGGCGCTTCGGCCCAGAGGGTAGAAGAGTCATGGAACTGTATTATATGTCTTGGCAGGCGGTAGGTGGTCTTTCCTTCCTTGATGGCTTCAAAGACCAGACCCTTATGGAATAGAAGCCGGACCATGCTGCTGATTGCTTCCGAAGTTCTTCCCAAATGCTGAGATAGTTCTTCTGTAGTCGCCGGCAAGACATTAAGTAACTCAGCCTCCTCAGGGGTACAAACGATCTTCCAGATCTCCGGAACAATGCGGGATTGTTCCGTACCAACCTTCTTCGACAGTTCCTTATATATATCAAGGTGTGACATAGGCTCCTCCTTCCTTTCCCTTCATTTATGAATTGGAGCTATTGTAAAGGTCTTTATTCTTTACATCAACTACTTTATTTAAAATCCTCCCTTCCAGACCCTTTAGTGTTATTCCTCAACCATACCCTGCTAATTAACTTTACATAATAGATTTCTTTTGCAAATCGTGGTAACAGGGAGCAAGTAAAAGGCATCATTAAAAACACGCACACTATGAAATGGAAAAGCGCAAATCCGCAAACATGGCTTAAACTCATCAGTGCAATTATCCTGCTGGTTGGTTTGGGTAGTGCTGTCTTGATTTATCAAACAGCTGAGACTGATTTGAGCAGTGCATTAGGTTATGACATTGCAGGTCAATCTGTCTATCCAATTATGCCCGAAAATTCCAAGATGTATAAACATGATTTGGAACTCTATGGCGGAAAGGCGGCTGTGCTTGCGGATGAGTTCAGGCGTTGGTTTGTTGGGTTATGGCATGGAAAATCCCTCGCATTCACAGTAGCCTTCATTAGTATTTTTATATCCTTTGGCTTTTTCTTTGCTGCCAATTACATGCCACCCCGCTTAAAATCCGATGTCCGCAGTGAAAACAATCGGAACGGGACCGACTAAAAATATAATGGCTCGTCTCCTTTTCCATCAACAATATCCTAATAGAAAGTCTTCAGGGCCTTTACATCTGCCAGACAAGGTACCACGATCCCATGGCGGAAAGGTGAACGGTGCTACACAATATAAATCTAAAACAAGTATGAGCAAGAAACATTGTTTGAGGTACTTTCTATGATCAAGATCACTGGATGATTTTTCAAGGATTGCACGGGAAAAGGGACCTAAGAAGGCTGGCTGTTCTTGCCCCTGAAGATGAGGACTTCATGCTTGCGGTGAAAACGAGCTGGCAGATGGGGTACATCGAACCTGTTCTCATCGGAAATACGGAAAAGATGGAACAGGTAGCTGAAAAAGTCGAATTCGACATAGGCAGATTCGAAAAGATCGTCGGTGACGACAGGCAGGCCATTGCCGATCTCGGCATAAACATGCTCTTTACAGGAAGACTGGCAATCGTAAGCAAAGGGCAGATCCCCACCTCTTACATCTACCGCTCGATCATCAGGGAAGAAAGTAGAGCAGGTTCAGGCATGACCGTGAGCGTCGTCACGTTCTGGGAGGTTCCGGGACTCGATCATCTGGTTGCCTTCACGGATACGGGCGTCAGCATCAAGCCGGATTTGCAAGACGAAGGCCGAGATTCTCAAGAACGCCCTTTTTGTCTATCGTCTTCTGGGATACCCGAAACCGCGGATCGCCGTCCTTTCCGGCCAGAGGGAGATCGGAGGTACGCTTGACTCTTACCGGGATTTCGAGCTGCTCAGGAAAGCCGCTCTCGCGGGGGACTTCGGGGATTGTGAGATTGTTGATGCGACTTCGTTTACGGAAATATTTCTTGGTGGCAGAGGCCGTCCGGTTAATGACGGCGGCATGAATATGGAGAGGATGCCGCACATCCTTCTCGTTCCCTGCCTCGATACAGGCAACATCATCTGCAAGCTTGACTTCTTCCTCGATGTGACCCGCATGTTCCCTCGTTGCAACGTCCAGGGGGCCCGTGTGCATCCCGGCCCGATCCGACTCCAGTGATAATATCGTGGAGCAGCTCGCCATGTGCGTCGTGGTGGCGGACAGGATGAAAGGGGAGGTGAAGTGAGATGCTGAAATCGTTCAGAGAGGTTCTTGAAGCTGCGAGAGAAGGGGGCGCAAAGAGACTGGTGACTTCTTTTGTGGATCAAGCAGGACATTGACCTCCTCTGCAAGGCTGCGGGCGCCGGCCTCATCATTCCCTGTCTGGTCGGTGACGGTAAAACGATAGAAGGAATGATCAAGGACACTCCGCTGGCATCGCTGGAACATGAGATCATGGATGAGAAAGAGCCGGACAAGGCGCTGAGTGCAGCGATAAATCTCGTCAGGGAAGGCCGTGCCGATATGCTCATGCAGGGCGCTGTTAATCACCAGACGCTGATGGACGCCGTCATGGATGCAAAGAACGGTCTTAGAAAGGGAAAGCTTGTGAGCTACATTTCAGTCTTTCAGTTGCCGAGGCCGGAGAAGCTGATCCTCGTGACCGATACATTCATCAACAACAGGCCGACTCTTGCCGAAAAACAACTCATCCTTGAACATGCCCTCCGGCTCGCGGGTATACTGGGAATCGAAGCGCCGAAGGTCGCGGCTCTTGCCGCCATCGAGCAGATAAACCTCAATATACCCTCGACACTGGATGCAGCGATACTCTCCAAGATGTCGGAAAGGAAACAGTTCGGAAAGGCTATAGTTGAGGGACCTCTCGACATAGACTGTGCCCTGAGCGAGGCCGCGGCGGGAAGAAAAGGGCTCCGGAGCGTTGTGACCGGAAATGTGGATATATACCTTGTCCCGGAAATCGATACGGGCCATCTCCTGGCTGAAGCCCTCGTCTTCTTCGGAAAGATGGAGACCGCAGGGGCGATCATGGGAACGACAAATCCGGTGATCCTGAATCTGCCTTTCGTCTCGGAAGAAGACAGGATGGTGGAGATTGCGATTGCAGCCTTGATGTGCAAAAAGGGGAGAAACGATGCATAAAGAACATCGCCTGCTCGTTATCAACGTCGGCTCTACTTCAACAAAAGTCGCATGGTTCAAGGGAAACGCCCCCATAGATCCTCGAAACAATCCGGTACAGCAGTGAAGACTTGACCCGTTATTCTTCTCTTGAAGAACAGCTTTCTCTTCGTGAAAAGGACCTCCTTGAATTCCTGAAGAAGAACGGAATCGGCCTGGAAGAAGTGGACATGATTGTCAGCCGCGGAGGTCTTGGCAGGCCGGCGCCGGCGGGTGCTTACGAAATTGATGAAGCCATGTGCAGTGATCTTCTGGAGGGAAAATTCGGGAAACACCCTTCAGCCCTGGGGCCGGCCATGGCCCTGAATTTCTCCAGAAAATACGGGATACCGGCCATCGTGATCGATCCGCCGAGCACGGACGAATTTCAGCCTCTGGCCAGGTTTTCCGGTCTTCCGGAAATTGAGAGGAAAAGCGCCCTTCACGCGCTGAATCAGAAGGCGGCAGCCCGTCGTCTTGCCGGAGAATTGCGGAAAAAATACGAGGAAATGAATCTCATCGTGGCCCATCTGGGCGGGGGTATCACTGTCGGCGCCCATCAGAAGGGCAGGGTAATCGATTGCACCCATGGGCTTGCGGAGGGTCCTTTCACACCGGAGAGGGCCGGTAGTCTTCCCACAGCAGACCTGCTTGACATGGCCTTTTCAGGCAAGTTTGATAAAAGACAACTTCTGCGCCGCCTTGTTGGTCAGGGCGGCCTTTTCGCCTATCTTGGTACAAACGATGTTGAGAAGGTACAGGAGATGATCAGGGCGGGAGACGAAAAGGCAAAGCTGGTGTATGAGGCCATGGCCTATCAGGTGGCCAAGGAGATCGGTGCGATGAGCGTTGTCCTGAAGGGTGAAATCGATGGGATCATCCTGACAGGGGGTCTGGCAAACTCCGAGATTATGACAGGCTTGATCAGGGAGCGTGTCCGGTTCATTGCACCTGTATTCGTCTATCCCGGTGAGGATGAGATTTCAGCGCTCGCCGAAGGCGGCCTCAGGGTGTTGCGCAAGGAAGAAATTCTAAAAAGATATTCGTAAGGAGTACCGAATTCCGGTTACACATCCAGGTTCGATGCGTAGAGGGCGTTTTTGTAGATGAATTCTTTGCGGGGTTCTACATGGTCGCCCATGAGGGTGGTGAAGATTTCGTCGGCGGTTACAAAGTCATCCACCCTGACCTGGAGGAGCGTTCTCTTTTCAGGATTCATGGTGGTCTCCCATAACTGATCGGGATTCATCTCGCCGAGACCTTTGTAACGCTGGATCGAGATGCCTTTCTGCCCCATCGCCGTCACGTGTTCTACGAGGGCCGTCATGCTTGCGAGCTCTTTCCGTGCCTTTTTCCTCATCGTCCGTGACCACGGTGTAGGGTGGCTCGCCCAGGGCGCTCACCTGATTGAGGAGGTCTTTTATCTCGATAAACCTTGGTGACTTGAATATCTCCCGGTCTAAGACCGTGGTGAATATCTGCCCCTTCATCCGGTAATCGAGAATGAGCTTATAGCCGTCGTATTCCGGATCAGGCTCCATTCTATAGCCTTCAAGCCTTTCTCCGATGGCCTTACTTGTTCGTTTCGCAACTTTCAGGAGGGCCCCTTCTGTTTTGAAATCATCCGGTGAAAAGACAGGATCACCGGCTAGATATCCGCATGACCGTCCTGTTCTTTTCCTCTTTTTCAAAACGGTCGAGTACCGTTTCGATCTTCATCACCTTCTTGACAAGATTAAGGAGACGGTTTCCCGTGATGTTGTTTCCGTTGCCTGTGATGAGGGAGAGCTTGCTCACCCCGTTGTCGAGGATGTAATTTTTCATTTCCTCTTCGTTATTGATATAGAGTTCTTTTTTCCGATCCGTTACTTTAAAGAGCGGCGGTTGGGCGATGTAGAGGTACCCCCGCTCAATCAATTCCCGCATCTGCCGGAAAAAGAAGGTGAGGAGCAGTGTCCGGATATGGAGACCGTCCACATCGGCATCAGTCATGATGATGACTTTATGATAACGGAGCTTGCTGACATCGAAATCGCCTTCTTCCCGTCCGATACCGGCTCCGAGGGCGGTAACGATGACCTTGATTTCCTCATTCTGAAGCATCTTGTCGTAGCGGGCCTTCTCCACGTTGAGGACCTTGCCGCGCAGTGGCAGGATGGCCTGGTTCCTCCGGTCCCGGCCTTGTTTGGCCGAGCCGCCGGCGCTGTCGCCTTCCACTAGGTAGACCTCGCTGCGCCCCGGATCGCGCTCCTGGCAGTCTGCAAGCTTCCCGGGCAGCGCGCCAACTTCCAGGGCACTCTTCCTGCGTGTGAGTTCCTTGGCGCGCCGCGCCGCGTCCCTGGCTCTTGCGGCATCCAAGGCTTTGCCGAGGATCTGTTTCGCCACGGGGGGATTCTCTTCCAGATAGCTCCCCAGTTTATCGTAGACGATCCCTTCTACAAGTCCTTTCACCTCGCTGTTTCCCAGCTTGGTTTTCGTCTGCCCCTCAAACTGAGGCTCCTTCAGCTTTACGCTGATGACGCAGGAAAGCCCCTCCCGGACGTCTTCACCCTTGATGACGTCTTTTCCATTTTTGATGAAGTTATTGTTTGCCGCGTAGTTGTTGATGACCCTTGTAAGGGCGGACTTAAAGCCGCTCAGGTGCGTTCCACCTTCTGTGGTATTGATGCTGTTCACGAAGGAAAATATGCTCTCGGTATAGGTGTCGTTGTACTGGAGGGCAACCTCAACATAACAATCTTCCTTCTCACCGTCAAAATAGATCTGCTTCCTGTGAAGGACCCCTTTGTTCCTGTTGATATATTCCACAAAAGATACGATTCCGCCTTTGTAAAAGAATTCGCTCTTCTTGCCGTCCCTTTCATCCGTCAGGTTAATTTTGAGCCCTTTGTTCAGAAAGGCCAGCTCGCGGAGGCGGTTGGAAAGGACATCGAAACTGAAATCAATATCCTCGAATATTTCGTGATCTGGCTTGAAGGTGATCTTTGTGCCCCGGCCCCTGGTTTTCCCTACGACATCCAGCTTGCTCGTGGGTTCTCCTCTGGTGTAGGACTGCCTGTAAATCTTTCCCTCCCTTTTTACTTCCAGCTCCAGGTATTGAGAAAGGGCATTGACTACGGAAACACCGACGCCATGAAGCCCGCCGGAAATCTTATAGCTTTCATTGGAAAATTTAGCACCGGAGTGAAGTTTGGTAAGCACAACCTGGGCTGCCGGAATTCCCTCATCCTTATGCATGTCAACGGGAATCCCCCTGCCGTTGTCATCCACCATGACGCTGTTATCCGCCCGGATGCGAACATCGATGGTATCGCAGTAACCCCCAGCCGCTTCATCTACACTGTTATCTACCACCTCATATACTAAATGGTGCAGTCCATCTTTTCCGGTACTGCCTATATACATGGCAGGTCTCTTCCTAACTGCCTCAAGACCCTCCAGGACCTTTATACTGTCTGCCCCATACTGTTCTGTCATAGTTTATATATTCCTCTGGCCCCTCTCTAGAAAATTCACTACCTCACCTATGGCTTCGCGATGACAAGGTGTCGTTTATTGTACTTTTAACGGCATTATAATGCACATATAATCATCATTATTGACAGATCTTATGACCCCCGGCTTCATACCCGCGCCTATTTCAAATGCAACCTCCCCTTCATCAATAACCTCTATGGCATCAATCAAATACTTGACATTATAACCAACTGAAATGTCCTTGTCATGATAAGCAACTTCAATCTCTTCTTTTGCTTCTCCCACGTCCGGGTTTGTCGACTCCAGCACCATTTTACCATCCGCTAACGCGATGATCACTCCGCTGTATCTTTCGCTCGATACAACACTCATTCTTCGAAGTGCATGTAGTAGTGCATCCTTTTCAAATTTTACCACAACACCCTTTTCCGTTGGCATGACCCGTTTGTAGTCCGGATATTCCGCATCCACCAGGCTGACCCGGAGCATGGTACTATCCGTTTTGACGATGCACATCCCCTGACGTACCCCAACAAAAATTTCCTCCGGCGCATCTTCAATAAGCCTTCTGATTTCACTCAATCCTTTTCTGGGAATGATAATCCCCTTTTCAAGCTTCAGAAAATCTGCCTCCCCATATCCGCATTGGCCATGGCCAGGCGATGTCCATCTGTTGCAACCATTCTTATTCTATTTTTACCGGCGTCATTGACAGTTTCAAAAAAGACGCCACTCAAATTTTTCCTCATCTCATCGCCGGACATGGCAAAAGACGTTTTCTTAATTAATCCCTCAATTAATTGTCCCTTTATATTATGAAAACTTACTTCACTACGGTCATCAAGAACACTTGGAAAATCATCCGCAGGCAAACCGGAAATCTTATAAATTATTTTCTGAGACGTTACGGTCACTCTGTGATTTTCACTTGACTCAAACTGAACGATATCCCCCTGAATCTCTCTGATCATTTCATACAGTTTTCTTGCGGAGACGGTAATATCACCTTCAGTTAATATTTCCGCATCGTAATCGGCAACCAATCCGATCTCCCTGTCTGTCGCCACAATTTTGATCTTATTATTACCGGTCCTGATGAGAATGTTGTTAAGGATCGGCATGGTAGTTTTTTTCTCGACGATACTAAGCGTCTTTTGGATGCCTTCCAGAAAGGTACTTCTTTGCACTGTAAATTTCATTGTCACGTCCTTTCTAAGATATTTTTATTTATATATATAAATTAATAGTAATAGTAATAGGGCCTGTTACGATTGTTGATCAATATATTTACCTAACTCTTCCTGCATACATATCTAAGATAAGACTGTTAATGAAAAGGGCTAACAAACTGTTAAGCTTTGTTTTGTAAAATCTCCTCAATGTCCTGAACAATCTTTTTCAAATTCATGTCTTCTTCCAGGGCCTTTTTTATTTTGTTATTGGCATAAATAACAGTTGAGTGATCCCGTTGACCGATTTTGTCTCCGATGTCAGGGAATGATGCAGCTCGTCATTTTTCTTGACAGATACATAGCAATTTGTCTTGCTAATACAAGATTTTTATTTTTCTTCTGTGATTTGATATCCGATAATTTAATGTTGAGTTTAGAAGCTACGGTTTTTAGAATTTCATCAATCGTCACTTCTTCTTTCTCGATCCGCTTGAGAATCTTTTTTAAAACCTCTTTGGTAAGGTTCATATCGATTTCTTTACCTGTCAGTGAAGAAAAGGCAGAAATCCTTATTAGATAGCCTTCAAGTTCTCTGATGTTGGATTCCACCTGGGATGCCACATAGTAGGCCACATTTTGTGGGAGAACCATTTTGTTTTCCTGGGCCTTCTTTTCCAATATTGCGATCTTTGTTTCTATTTCCGGCGGATGGATGTCGGCAATGAGGCCCCACTCGAACCGGGAACGTAATCTATTTTCCATGTTTGGTATGTCTTTGGGAAATTTGTCGCTCGTGACGACGATTTGTTTACCTGAATCATGCAGGGTGTTAAAGGTGTGAAAAAATTCCTCCTGAGTCTTTTCCTTTCCGGCAACGAACTGAATGTCATCCATCAGGAGACAGTCGATGTTTCTATATTTTTCCCGGAACTTCGGCATTCTGTCATACCTTATCGAATTGATCAATTCGTTCATGAACTCTTCTGCTGAGACGTACACAACGTTCATATCCGGATGGACTGAAAGCGCATGAAGCCCGATGGCATTAAGAAGGTGTGTTTTTCCGAGACCGACTCCGCCATAAATAAAGAGAGGATTATAATTCTTAGCCGGTTGTTCTGCTACAGATACGGATGCTGCATGAGCAAATTGGTTGCATGGTCCGACTACAAATCTTCCAAAACTGTAATGCGGATTCAACGACTGATTGATCCCTGATCGAACCGGCTTTTTGGGAGCGCGTGTTTTTTCCTGGTGGTCTCCTTGACGACGACCTGAGCTTTGGCTTTTTTTAGCTTCCTGGGCAATCTGAATATCAACTTTAAGATCGATACCTGCTATTGATGCAAGGGCCTCCCTGATGACAGGGTGGTAATTTTCGATAAGCCAGTCTTTAAAAAACTTATTGGGAACATTCAAAGTAATGTTGCTCCCCTCCATAGAGGATATTTTGATCGGTCTAATCCATGTCTCAAAGTTCTGTGGACTAACCTTTTCCTTAATGAATTGAAGACTTTTTTCCCAGAGTATATCCAAAACAGTGTGCCTTATAAACAGGGTTATCAACACCTGTTGATACTTTATATTACAAAGAAATTTATTTGTCTATGCTGTTCATCAGCAATGTCACCAATCGATTTAGTTCCTCTGCTGACTTAAACTTGATTTCTATAGATCCTTTGTTTTTATGCCGGCGAATATGGATCTCCGACATTAACTTGGATGAGAGATTGTTTTCCAGATCGCGAAGAAAGGGGTCCTTTTTTTTGGCTTTCGTCTCCGTTGGCGCTTTTTTCAGTTTTTGAATCAGACTTTCCGTTTCTCTTACGCTGAGAGTCTTTTTCCGGATGACGTGAAAAATTCTATTTTGTTCTGCCGGTGTATCAATCATAAGCAGGGCTCGCGCGTGACCGGGGGTTATGGTTCTATTGATCAAGGCCGACTTGATTTCCGCAGGCAGTCTTAAGAGCCTTATGGTGTTGGCAATAGTGGAGCGGTCCTTTCCAACCCGGGCAGAGAGTTCATCCTGTGAGAGGCCGAATTTGTTAATAAGCGTCTGGTAAGCGTCGGCTTCTTCGAGGGCGTTCAATCCTTCTCTCTGAACATTTTCTATGAGCGATAATTCTGCTGCCTCCGAATCGGGAGCATCTCTGACGATTATGGGCACTTCTTTGAATCCGGCTTCCTGAGAGGCCCTCCACCGCCGTTCCCCTGCTATGATCTCATAGCCGGCGTCGGTTCTTCGCACAACAATGGGCTGAATAATACCGTTTTTCTTAATGGATGCTACAAGTCGTTTCTGCTCCCGGTCATTAAAGTCCTTGCGGGACTGAAACCGGTTGGGAGAAAGCTCTTCAATCCCGCACATGATGAATGAGGGCCTTGTGCTGACATCATCAAGAAGGTCGGGGAACATGGCCCCGAGCCCCTTACCGAGGGAACTTTTTGGCGGCATCTAAATCCTCCCGTTGGTCATGATTTCTCGTGCGAGCTCCATGTACGAAATAGCTCCACGTGATTTTAGATCGTAGAGAATGATAGGAAGACCATGGCTAGAACTTTCAGACAATCTGACATTCCTGGGGATAATTGTGTTAAACACTTTATTCCCTAAATGTTTTCTCACATCCTCACTGACCTGATGGGACAGCAAATTTCTCGTATCAAACATTGTAAGCAGGATACCACCTAGAGCCAAGGAAGGATTTAGTCTTGTCTTAACTAGCTTAACCGTATTGAGCAAATAACCGAGACCTTCCATAGCAAAATATTCGCACTGGAGGGGAATTATCAAACTATCAGCTGCGACGAGGGCATTTACCGTTAAAAATCCCAGAGATGGAGGACAATCAAGGATTATGAAGTTATATGCCAAATCCAGATTCTTTAACAGAGTGCGGAGCTTTTTTTCCCGATCTTTAAGATTTACAAATTCTACCTCAATCCCTATCAGATCCTGATTGGCGGGGACAACATCAAGGTAGGGTAACATTGTGCCAACAATTACTTCTTTCAGGGGAATCTTGCCGATGAGGGAATGATAAAGATTTTTTTTAGTGATCAGATTCTTGTCTATCCCCATGCCGCTGCTGGCGTTTCCTTGGGAGTCGCAATCGATGAGCAGTGTCTTCGTTTCCACCGCCGCCAGAGACGCTGCAAGATTGATGGCTGTGGTTGTCTTGCCAACTCCTCCTTTTTGATTAGCTATGCATATGATTTTACGCATGATTTAATAGAACATACAAACGTCTTTTGCAGTCATAAATTTTGTGTGAAACATTAGCATAAAAAGGCATGTTTGAGAAGGAATATTTGCCTTTTTTGTGAGGCAATCTTATCACATTTATAAAGGACGTTTTTCGTAAATGATAATTCTTCGAAAATCACCCGTTATAGGTAATGTTATTTCATGGCTCGAGATATATTCTAATCCCAAATTTTGAGACATCTCGGCAGCTTCTGTTAGTTCTTCAGCCGCTTTTTTGCCTTTCATCGCAATTAAGGTCCCGTTCCCGGACAGAAAGAAGGCACTCATCTGAAGGACTTGAGGTAGTTTAAAAGTGGCCCTTGTTGAGACTACATCAAAACACGCTCTATAGGAGTCATCCTTCATTAGGTTTTCGGCCCTATTGTGGATTACTGAGATATCTGTAAGGCTTAAACTGCGGATTATGTGCTTCAGAAAAGAGGTCTTCTTGCGTGATGACTCGAGGAGAGAAACCTTCATTGAATTCAGGACAATCTTCAAAGGGATGCCCGGAAATCCGGCCCCCGATCCTATATCCAGAAGCCGGCCTGTTTTATTCTTTATGAACGGCAGCGGAGTCAGGGAATCAATGAAATGCTTTATCGGTATGTCGAGGGCTGATTTTACAGAGACCAGATTGATCTTTTCATTCCAGCCAAGAAGCTCGTTGTAATATGTTGTAAATTGAGAAATCTCTCTTGCCCCCAGGGCTATTCCAAGGGCGTTTGCTCCAGTGGCAAGTATTTTGGATATATCCCGTTCCATCGCCCACTTGTCGCAGAGGTTGCCATACATGTCAATCTTTTCTTATTTTGTGGTAGAATTAATTTCCGTTATCTAATAAATACGGTGAAGTGAGCAGACAAATGCACAATAGAGTAAAAACTGAAAACATCACCATTGTTCTGAACAAGCCAAAATATCCGGGCAATGTCGGATCTGTGGCGAGGTGTGTGAGGAATATGGGGATTGAAAAAATCTCTGTTGTGGGAAATAGAGACCTTGCTGTAGAGGATATGAAACAGATGGCAACACATTTTGCCGCGGGGATTGTGGCTCGAATTCAGCACTTCGAGCGGCTGGACGAAGCCTTGGCAAAATTCAACTATATTGTCGGTGCAACATCAAGGAGAGGATCAGGAAGAGGACCCGTTGTGTCGCCACGGGAGATGGCGGAACGTATGATGGACATATCCCAGGACAATGAGGTAGCACTGCTCTTCGGGCCGGAAGATACGGGACTTTCCAATGATGACTTGCGGTTCTGCCATCTTCTAGTAACCATCCCCACGTCAAAACGCTCTAAATCCATTAATCTGTCTCATGCTGTTATGATACTATGCTATGAGATTTTCGCGGCCCATATGGAACCACTGGAGGCATTTACACCACGTCTTGCTGAATCGACGGAGCTTGAGGGAATGTATGAACAAATGAAGGCGCTGTTAACGAAGATTGGATTCCTTAATCCCCAAAACCCCGACTACTGGATGATGCACATACGCCGTTTCCTTGGGAGGACCAGTCTCTTGTCCAAAGATGTCAAGATCATCCGGGGCATCTGCCGGCAGTTGGACTGGTACATGAGAAACAAAAAAACTTGACTTTCCATCGACAGAAAACTATTACTCATCGAAATTCCATGGGGGTATTATCATGAAAAAGCACTTTTCCTTCACCGGGGCAAGAAAAATTGTCTTCGGCAACGGTTCCTTGGAGACGCTGTCAGACCATATTAGTGAACTGAAGGCTGCCCGTCCCCTGATTGTCCTTGATAGAAATCTGGCCAAGACAGGCATTAAGGAAAAGGTCTTAGATATTCTTGGTAAAGGCGGTCTTAAGGCGGCCCTATTCGACCAGAAGGTTGAAGCCGAACCAAAGCTGGAGGTAGCCGACGAAGGGGTTAAAGCCGCCCAGAGGGGGAAGTGTGATATTGTCGTGGGCATTGGTGGGGGAAGTGCCATGGATGTCGCAAAAGCCATTGCCGTTCTGGCAGCCAATAATGGAAGGGCGAAGGACTATTTAGGGCTTAATAAGGTTCCCGGCCCCGGACTCCCCAAGATCATGATTCCTACAACTGCGGGGACAGGGAGCGAGGTTACCTTTACGGCTGTTTTTATCCGGCAGAACCTGAAGAAAAAAGAAGGCATGAACAGTCCGTTCCTGTATCCCGAATTGGCTCTTCTCGATCCGACTCTTACCCTCTCTCTCCCCTCCGTTTCAACCGCATCCACGGGTATTGATGCCCTGTGTCATGCCATAGAATCCTACACATCAATTAATGCTTCGCCGATGAGCGAGGTGCTTTCCCTGGAGGCCATTGGCTTGATTGCTTCGAACCTGCGAACATGCGTCCATGACGGCAGCAACCTGGAGGCGAGGGAGAAGATGCTTCTCGGAAGTCTGTATGCGGGTTTAGGACTTGCTAACGCCGGGGTTGGTGCGGTCCATTCCCTCTCCTATCCTTTGGGTGGGAAATACGGCGTTTCGCACGGTCTGGCCAATACTATCATGCTGCCCCATGTGATGGCTTTCAATCTGCCGGGTGCTTTGGAGAAATTCGTTGTCATCGCGGAAGTGATGGGAGAGGTTGTTGATGATATGCCTCTCCGCGAAGCGGCATATCTCGCAGTGGAAGCGGTACAGTCCCTGATTGAGGATTGCGGTATCTACACTACCCTCGAGGATTTGAACATACCCGAGGAAGCATTGCCTGAGCTTGCTGAGGTGGCTATGACTGTTACGAGGCCCTTGGAGAACAACCCCCGTAAAGTGACTATAGAGGATGCCATAGAGATATACGGTGAGGCGTACTGAAGCAAAAAAACAAGCACGAAATACAAAATTATAATCCGTCATTCTTAGAGCGAGTCTGTTTAGAATTTAGGGATTAGAGTTAAGAATTTAATGGAGGAAAATATGGCCGGTGCGGAACTTATCGGAAAAGAAGAAATAAAAGAAATTATGGATGTACTGGAAACAGGTATCCTTATGAGATACGGATTTGACAAGGAAAGGAAAGGCGTCTTCAAGGTACGGCAATTCGAGGAGGAGTTTTCGCGATATTGCGACGCAAAATATGCCTTGGGTGTAACATCCGGTTCCACAGCACTTAAAGTGGCCCTTACGGCAATGGATGTAGGGCCGGGGGATGAGGTCATCGTACCGGCATTCACCTTTATCGCTTCTTATGAGGCGGTTTTGGAAGTCGGAGCGATACCGATAGTGGCTGACATTGATGAAACCCTGAACCTGGATCCCGACGATATTGAAAAGAGGATCACCCCCTATACAAAGGCCGTTATTCCCGTACACATGTGCGGTGCTCCGGCACGTATCGACAAAATCATGGCTGTAGCCAGAAAGCATAAGCTTCTTGTCCTTGAGGATAATGCCCAGGCCAGTGGCGGGAGCTATCGCGGGAAAAAACTGGGAACATTTGGTGATATGGGTATCTTCAGCTTTGACTATTACAAAACGGTTACCACCGGCGAAGGAGGAATGGTCTTGACAGATAGCAAAGATTATTATCTCCGTGCCGAGTGGTATCACGATCATGGTCATGACCACAACCCCAATGTCAGCAGAGCACTTGAGGGGCGAACCATTCTGGGGTTTAACTACCGGATGAACGAGATCCAGGGAGCCCTTGGCCTCGCCCAGTTGAGGAAACTTGATACTATTATTGCTGAACAGAAAAAAAATAAACAGGCAATCAAGGAAGTCCTTCGCAAAGTCAAGGGCATTAAATTCCGGGATATACCTGATCCTGATGGTGATACGGCAACCTTTCTTGCCTTCAATCTGCCCGATGAGGGTACTGCATCGAAGTTTCAGAAGGCGCTCGGCAGCGAGGGAGTCGATACGGTCTGTTTCAAGAACAATTTGTGGCACTATCTTCCCAACTGGGAGCATTTTCTGGCAAGGGCGACGGCGAATTCAAAAAAATATCCCTTTACAGACCCGTCGTATAAAGGAAAAGTCAACTATGACAGATCAACCATTCCCCGGGCGGAGGATATCCTTTCCCGGACCCTTGTGATAGCAATAACAGTCAAGATGCCTGAAGAGAAATTTTTGAGAATCAAAGGCGGTATTGAGAAAGCGGCTAAAGGCCTATAGGCCTATAGGGAGAAGGATTCATGATCATCGTCACCGGCGGAGCCGGATTTATCGGGAGCGCCTTTGTCTGGAAACTGAATACAGAAGGCATCAACGACATCGTGATCGTCGATGACCTCGGACAGACGGACAAATGGAAGAATCTCGTAAACCTGCGTTATGCTGAGTACATCCACAAAGACGTGTTCCTCCGGATGCTCCGCAGCGAACAGGCGCCTTTCCAGCCCAGGGCAATCATACACATGGGGGCCTGCTCATCAACGACGGAACGCAATGCCGACTATTTAATGGACAATAATTATCACTATACATGCCGCCTCGCCGAATGGGCACTCGCTCGCGGCATTCGCTTCATCTATGCGAGTTCTGCCGCCACGTACGGGGATGGATCCAAGGGGTTTTCCGATGAGAATGCACGTACGGAAACACTTCACCCGATCAATATGTACGGGTATTCCAAGCAGCTCTTCGACCTCTGGGTTTTGAGGAATAAGGTGGAGAATAAGATGGTCGGGATAAAATTTTTCAATGTCTTCGGTCCCAACGAGTATCACAAGGGTGACATGCGGAGTGTTGTTCATAAGGCCTTTGAACAGATCAGGGACACAGGAAAAGTCCGACTCTTCAAGTCTTATAAGCCTGAATACGCCGATGGCGGACAGATGCGTGATTTTGTCTATGTCAAGGATTGCGTCGATATCATGTGGTGGTTGTATGACCATCCGGAGGTCAACGGCATATTCAATCTGGGGACCGGTAAGGCCCGGACATGGAATGACCTGATCCATGCCGTTTTTTCAGCCATGAATATCAAGCCCAAAATTGAGTATTTCGAAATGCCGCCGGAGATCCGTGATCAGTACCAGTATTTTACAGAGGCGAAGATGGACAAACTCCGTGCAACGGGATGCCCGATTAATTTCCTGCCAATGGAAGAGGCAGTACAGGACTATGTCGTAAATTACTTGCAGAAACCGGATCCTCATCTATGAAAGTCGTCTGCATCATACCTGCCCGCTATGACTCCTCCCGCTTTCCCGGGAAGCCCCTTGCCGATCTGTGCGGCAAACCGATGATCCAGCATGTCTATGAACGGGTAGTGCAGAGCAAAGACGGTTTCCTATGCCGCCGTGGCCACGGATGATGAAAGAATTTTGACCGCTGTGCAAAGCTTCGGCGGCCATGCCATCATGACCTCAGCAACTCACAGATCGGGCACGGACCGGATCGCCGAAGCAGTCATCCAACTTGATCTTGCAATGCTTCCGATATCGTTGTGAATATCCAGGGAGATCAGCCCCTCTTTGAACCGTTCACAGATTGATGAAGTGGCGAAACCGCTCCTAGATGATCCGACGATCCCCATGTCCACCCTGATCTATAAAATTGTGAGGGAAGAAGAGATTACTCATCCCAACGCGGTAAAGGTCGTCTTTGACAACGACCATTTTGCCATCTATTTTTCCCGGGCGACGATTCCGTATGTTCGGGATAAAGGGACAAGGCGTCATACTACAAGCACCACGGCATCTATGCCTACAGGAGGCATTTCTCGAAACCTTTACTCGACTCCCCGAGGGAGTACTTGAAAGACTGGAGGCACTCGAACAACTGAGGGCGATGGAGCATGGTTACAGAATTAAGGTTGTGGAGACATTACACGACTCTGTGGAGGTCGATACCCCCCAGGAACTCAAGAGGGTGAGAAGACTCATCAAGAGTCGTGATTCAGTGAGAAAAAGGACGAACAATGATTGATATTGCTTACTTGAAGAGGATCAACCTGGTATCCAAACCCATTGGCCAAAGGATTGTAGCTGCACTATTATTGTATTCCCAATTATCGTATTTTTGCCAAAGTGGATATTCAGATTGAAAATATCGATCGTATTCCGCGTGATGAGAATGTGATTTTTGCCATGAATCACACGGATCGCTTCAACTACTGGCCCTTTCAGTATAAGCTCTGGAGCTATGAAATGTTTCCCGTATACCACGGCCTGGGTGAAGGGGAAGTATTACAGAAATGCCCTTCTCGCGAAGGGGCTTGATCTCTGCAACTGCGATCCCCGTGCCATCCATGAAGTATCTGATTGAAGAGTTCTACAGGAAAAAATTTAAGACAAGGCCTGACGGCAACCTCTACAGGGCAATTAAAGACGTGATTGACGGCAGATATGAGAAGATCGAACAATATCCCGGGATGGCCGCCGAGGCGGTAAGTGCGATGGGGGAGCAGTTTGTCGAATTTATCAGCGGCTACTATGATCTCATCATGGAGGGTGTGGCAGCCCTGAGCTGGAAGGCCTTGTGCGAGAAAGGACTCAATCTCATCATTTTTCCGGAAGGCACACGGGGTACCACGCTTGGTGAAGGACGAACCGGCCTAGCCCAGGTGGCACTCGCCACGGGAAAAAGATCGTTCCTGTCGGCTGCAATAATTCGGATGCTCTCTACACCGGGAGCCTTCCCTTTGCAAAGAGCGGCGTTATCACTTACCGGATAGGTGAACCCCTCTCTCTGGATAACCGGCTCAAAGAATTTCGCATAGAAGAGAAATTCACACTTCTGTCTAAAGAATCACAGCTGAAATACAAGAAACATTTCGAACAGGTTACAGCGATCGTCATGGAAAGCATCAACCAGCTTTTAGACGAGAAGTACCGCCGAGCGTTTACCGGTACTTGATGTTAGAATTACTCCCATCATTTCAAACTAAGTCTTATATTTGACGGTTGTAGAGGGATGCGTTATTTTTCGTTCGTGATCCATCATTATTTTTAGCTCTCTAATGTCATCATTTAACTTCGAGAACGCCTTCTCGTACTCGCCCTTGCACTCAGAATTTAAAGACGGATTCATCAACACCAACTTCATGCCGGTTCTAATTATCTCGGCTTCTTCGAGTGAACGTTTCAAGTGTTCCATCTTTTTCAATCCAGTGCGTCCTTCTATCGTCATAAATTTCTTGCCGTTTTGCAAAAAGCAGGAATCGAAAATGTTACTTCAATCTTTTAGTATTATTTTTTCGCTTCCTGCAGAATTTCATAGACCAAATCCGGTCTTGTAACCTGCACATAAAATCATTTGAGTCTTATACAGTCTTTTTTCCACAGACAATCCTCCGCACATGTGTTCCTCGTATGAAAACATGGCGAATAGCCTTCTCTTAGCTGAATATCCCGGATGATGTCCCCCTTTTTGCGGCCACCATTCGAGTCAACACCCCAGGTCTTTGCAATTTTACGAATCTCTTGAATATTCATTTCATGATCCTCCTTTTCATTCGAGCGATTTTCTTTCCGCAAACAATCGGTTTTTAAGCAAGGTTCTTGTTAAAAGGCATGCTGATTAGCCGTTATTTTGAATTTACAGGAAATTGCACTAACTATGCCATATTGGAAGGATAAAGGTAGGCAGTACTGTATAAACAGAAAAAACCCGCCAATTATAGCTACTTAGACAAAAGAGACTGGCGCTGCATCGCTTTATTGGAATAATGCAAGTAACTGAAATGAATGTCAATTAATTGACAATTTTATGACAACCCGTCAGCTATGCCATTGGCGGGACAATAAACAGGAAGAGCGCCCATTCGCTTAAAATGGACGCTCTCCCGATAAAGCACAGGTGAGTTGTATTATAACAGTATCAGTCTTTCAAGATGGCGCCGGTGCTGGCTGAGGTAACCATTCTGGCATACCGGACGAGGTAACCGCTGTTAATCGCCGGTGGCTGGGGTCTGAATTTCGCCTGTCTTCGCTTTAATTCCTCCGGGTTGACCTTGAGGGTAATTGTCTTTTTCGGAATATCGATGGCGATAACATCACCCTCCTTTACTAGGCCGATGGGGCCTCCTTCAGCAGCCTCCGGAGAGATGTGTCCGATAGCGGCGCCGCGTGTACCACCGCTGAACCTTCCATCCGTCAGTAGGGCCACCGTCGTATCGAGTCCCATCCCGGCTATTGCTGATGTCGGTCCCAGCATCTCCCGCATACCGGGTCCTCCTTTCGGACCCTCATAGCGGATTACGACAATATCTCCCGGTTTGATCTTCCCGCCGAGGATGGAAGCAATCGCATCGTCTTCGGCATCGAAGATGCGGGCCTTGCCTTCATTGACGAGCATATTTTCTGCGACAGCGGACTGCTTCACCACGGCACCGTCAGGCGCCAGATTTCCTCTGAGGATGGCAATGCCCCCTTCTTTCGTATATGGTTTGTCCAGAGGCCTGATGACCGAATTGTTTAGTACCCTGGCGTCTTTCAGATTCTTGCCCACGGTTTTCCCTGTCACCGTCATGGCATTCAGATTAATGACACCGAGTTGACTTATTTCCTTCATTACAGCCTGGACACCGCCTGCCATGTCCAGGTCTTCTAAGTGGTGCTGTCCTGCGGGACTTAGTTTGCAGATATTGGGCGTTTTTTTGCTGATCTCATTGAACATGTCCAAATCCAGCTTGATTCCCGCTTCATGGGCAATGGCAGGAATATGCAGGACCGTATTGGTCGAACACCCCAGGGCCATGTCCACGGCGATGGCATTTTTAAAGGCTTTCAAAGTGGCTATATTCCTCGGACGGATGTCTTTCTTGAGGAGTTCCATGATTTTCATGCCGGCCTGCTTTGCCAGGCGCTGCCGGGCCGCTTGAACAGCGGGTACCGTGCCATTTCCGGGAAGGCCGAGACCAAGGGCCTCGGTGACGCAGTTCATGGAATTTGCCGTGTACATACCGGAACAGGATCCACAGCCCGGGCAGGCACAGTCTTCCAGAGCCTTGAGATATTGCTCCTTCATCTGGCGGGATTTTACCTTTCCCACGCCCTCGAAGACGCTGATGAGGTCCACAGTTTTCCCTTCCAGGGTTCCTGCCATCATAGGACCACCGCTGATGAAGATAGTAGGGATGTTCAGGCGCAGTGCCGCCATCAGCATTCCGGGGATGATCTTATCGCAGTTGGGGATCATGACCAGGGCATCAAAGGGATGGGCCATGACCATAACCTCGATGGAATCGGCAATGAGCTCCCGGCTGGCAAGGGAGTATTTCATGCCGGTATGCCCCATGGCAATGCCGTCACATACGCCGATGACGGGAAATTCGACAGGTGTGCCCCCCGCCATGCGGATGCCCTGACTTTCACATCTTCGGTTATGATATCTAAATGAATATGGCCGGGGACGATTTCATTGGCGGAGTTCACCACGCCGATCAACGGCTGTGCGATTTCTTCATCGGTATACCCCATGGCCTTGAACAGAGATCTGTGGGGTGCCCGCTCCAATCCTTTTTTCATCAGGTCGCTTCTCATGCTTTCCTCCTGCTTTCCTCCTGTTTTTTTACAATGCCGCTATTTTTTTCTCCGTTCCGGCCTTAAAGATCGAACTACTGCACCTGCCAGCCACATCTCGCTGTTTTTCATGGTGTCGAGTTCCTTCTGCAGTTTCTCCCTGTAGTCGGGAGCAGAGTTGACTTCCAGGACAATCGCGGTTTCTTTGCCGGAGGCCACTCTGTCATATAATGCATCGAAAACAGGTGCTACAGCATCACGGAACCTATTTTTCCAGTCCAAGGGCGCCTCGCTGGGCCGTTGTACTGCAATTGGCATACATCCAGTCCATGCCGTTTTGAGCGACGAGCGGCATGAGGCTCTGGGTCAGCTCTTCGACGGTTTCATTGAAGGCTTCGCTCGGACTGTGGCCGTGTTTGCGAAGGACATTATACTGGGCTTCCAGGACACCGGCCAGACATCCCATGAGGACGCCACGCTCACCTGTGAGATCGCTGTAAACTTCTTTTTCAAAGGTGGTCGGGAACAGATATCCCGAACCGATGGCAATACCAACGGCAAGGGTTCTTTCCAGAGCCTTTCCCGTGTAATCCTGGAAAACGGCGTAGCTGGAATTGATGCCGCTACCGGCAAGAAAGTTGTCGCGCACGGTGCGTCCTGCACCTTTTGGCGCTACCAGAATAACATCGATGTCGGCGGGAGGAATCACACCGGTCTGCTCTTTGTAAACGATGGAGAATCCGTGAGAAAAATAGAGGGCCTTCCCTTTCGTCAGGTGTGGTTTGAGTTCCGGCCACATGGCCTTCTGGCCCGCATCGGACAGCAGGTACTGGATAATGGTGCCGCGTTTGGCCGCTTCTATTGGCGGAAACAGGGTCTCACCGGGGATAAAGCCTTCATCGATGGCCTTTTGCCAGTTGTATTCTCCCTCGCCGACGATACAGCGGATTCCGTTATCTTTCATATTCAAGGCCTGTCCCCGTCCCTGAACACCGTAACCGATGACGGCAACTATTTCATCTTTAAGCACCTCCCGTGCCTTTTCCAGTGTAAATTCCTCAGAGGTGACAACCTCTTCCATGACTCCGCCAATGTTGATTTTTGGCATATAAAGTACCTCCTCACTTTGATGATTAAATTATTAAAAGTGCGATATAGCTTGTACTTTAAAACACTCTTGATCTGCGATTATTTATGACGCTCCAAGGCGATAACTCCCGTTCTCGTAAAATCATCCATACCCATTTTTTCTAAGAGAGCCAGGGCATTATCGATGTCTTCTTTATCGCCCGTGACTTCCAGAATACAGATATCAGCATCCATGCTTACAATTTTCCACTTGAGTGTGTCAATAGTTTGCATGATTTTTCCTTGATTCGCCTCCGTAAATTTCATCCTGACCAGTATCATTTCCCTACAGGCTGAATCACTGCGCGTCAAATCCTTGACTTCGAGGACATCGATGATTTTGGTCAGCTGCTTTTCAAGTTTGATGACGGTTTCCCGATTACCGAGGGTTGTAATAATGATTCTGGTAATATCAGGATTCCTGGTGATGTTTGCCGAGATGCTTTCAATGTTGAACCCCCGTCCGCTGAAGGTTCCGGCAATCCTTGCCAGGACGTCAGGTTTGTTGTTCACTAGGATTGAAATCGTGTTTTCTTTAATTTCCATAATAAGTTGAATCCTCTCTCAATATTTTTTGATGTGAAACCCTTGAAAATATGTGGTGTGTGCCATTCCGCGGGGAGAAGCAACGAGGAATCTTTAAGATCCCTTCCTTCCGTCGGTACAAGGATTTGTACTTTAGATCGAAATGACACAGTGCGCGTTTTTCAAAGGGCACTAAATATCTTTTAATATGTCTTACTTGCTCAAGACCATCTCTGTCAGCGCCGCACCTGGTGAAACCATAGGATATA
Organism: uncultured delta proteobacterium; assembly: GCA_963695875.1. GTDB lineage: Bacteria > Desulfobacterota > Syntrophia > Syntrophales > UBA2185 > DATKLL01. Next base: position 158,992 of record CAVOID010000003.1, read on the forward strand.
CACCTTCCTCTGGTTCGACATGGAAATCCATTATCACTGTCTTTGAGCGTATCAAGACCTTGTTGTAATGTGGCCTCTACCTCTTCGGGACGGGTTGCCCGCAGGCCGACAGCATCGTAGGCTTCAGCCAGTTTCACAAAATCAGGGACATTGCGTATATTACTATGAGAATACCGTTTCCCATAAAATAACTCCTGCCACTGGCGAACCATGCCCAGGAAGCCATTGTTCAATATGACTATTTTAACCGGAAGGTCGTAATTGACAGCCGTTGCCAGCTCCTGAATGTTCATCTGAATACTTCCGTCACCGGCAATATCCACAACAACCCTGTCAGGACAAGCAACCTGTGCACCTATTGCTGCCGGGAAATCCGAAGCCCATTGTACCCAGACCGCCCGACGAAATGAAGGAGTTCGGATAATCAAAATGATAGAATTGTGCAGCCCACATCTGGTTCTGTCCCACCTCTGTCGTTATGATTGCCTTGCCCTTTGTGAGGCGGTACAGTGTATCAACCACGTGCTGGGGTTTTATTTTGTCACCCTGGCAGTATGTCATGGGTGCGTGCTTTTTCCATGCCGCTATTTGATCGAGCCATGCCTTTGTCTGTGCTTCGGGGATTACAAATTTATCATCGGCAATCCACTTGTTGAGAAGCTGTAATACAGGCTTACAGTCACTGGCAATCGACAGATGTGTCTTTACAAATTTGTCGATTGACGCCGGATCAATGTCAATGTGGATAACCTTGGCATGCGGCGCAAAGGCATCCAGCTTTGAAGTGACACGGTCGTCAAACCGCATGCCGAGGGCAATCATCAGGTCGCAATTACTGATGGCCATGTTAGCATAATAGGTGCCGTGCATCCCCGGCATGCCAAGCCAGTGGGGGTCTGTGGCAGGAAATGCCCCGAGCCCCATCAATGTTGAGGTAATGGGGATGTTTAGCGCTTTCACAAATGTTCTCAATTCATCCCAGGCCCGGCCTAGCATTACACCACCACCCGAGATAATGAGCGGTTTTTCAGACTTCCTGATCATGTTAAGGGCTTTTTCGCACTCCTTTTCGACAGAAGTCTTTTTACCGTTATTAGGAAGGCTCAATGCCCAGGATATATCTTTCTCATCTATGAGAGCCCGTGTGACATCCTTGGGAATATCGATCAGGACAGGTCCCGGACGCTCCTGAGCGGGCTATATAGAAAGCCTCTCTGACGGTTCGTCCAAGGTCTTCAATCCGCCTGACCAGAAAATTGTGCTTGGTGCATGGTCTTGTAATACCGGTGATGTCCACTTCCTGAAAGGCATCGCCGCCGATCAGTGATGTCGCTACCTGTCCGGTCAGTACGACAACCGGAATGGAATCCATAAAGGCATTGGCAATACCGGTGACCGTATTGGTTGCTCCAGGTCCCGATGTCACCAGGCAGACACCAACCTTGCCGGAAGCCCTTGCGTACCCATCAGCCGCGTGTATGGCACCCTGTTCATGGCGGACTAATATATTCTTGATATTTGCTCCTGTACAGTTCATCAAAAATGTCGAGTACGGCACCACCCGGAAAACCGAAGATGGTATCAACTTTCTCTTGCTCCAAGGCATTAAAAAGAACTTGTGCTCCTGTTAATTTCACTTGTAACCCCCCCTTTTTTGATTCTTGGTATCTTTGTAAGTCTTTGTTCAGAATTTCTCCAAAAAAAAACCGTTACCTTTGGCTGGTAACGGTTCTTAGTTGCAAAATATATGCTAAGCGCAAACCATCAGCCAGCCCCTTTCCGGAAGGGAATAATTATCCCGATAATTATGGCGATGGTTACGACATTTGGTTCAAACATGTAATTAATCCTCAATTAGTAATTAATCATTAACAGGCTCTTCTAACATTGTCAAGAATATTTTTTTCAGGGTTTTCCTTTTGGTCTATTCCGTTGCATGGCAATTGATCCGGTTCTGTTCGTTTCTTCCACACCAAAGGGTTGAAAGAATTTTAAGACTGCTGCCGTTTCGTCCTGATGGCCTGTTATTTCCAGGATAAAATAATCGGGGGTCATAGTGACTATTCTGCATCCGAACATTTCAATCGCCCGCAGGACTTCGGAATGTGCTCCTTCTTTTATAGTAACACCTATTAGCATCAGTTCTCTTTGAATGAAGGCCTGTCCAGAGAGATCGGAGACTTCTATAACGTCGACAAGTTTGTCCAGTTGTTTTTTTATTTTTTCGGTAAAATCGGGATCCGATTCGCTCGTCAGCGTGATTCTCGAGACATCGGGGTTCGTGGTTTCTGCCACACAGAGGCTTTTGATGTTGTATCCATGACGGCCAAATACACCCCCTACGCGGGACAGCACGCCCGGTTGGTTATTGACTAAAATGGAAATGGTCTGTTCCTGTTCACGTATTTTTCTAAACATAGTATGTCCTCCGGAGTATATCGATCAATCAAGCAAGTCTGACGGCACTGTAAAAAGCCCATGTTAAGCAAGTCTTTCATACATCATCTCGATGTTTGAGCATCCGGGCGGTATGATGGGATACACATAATTTTCCGGATCGATCACAGCTTCCAGCAGAAACGGACCATCAGAGTTGGCCATTGCTTCAATGCCGCGTTTGGGGATCTTCTTCCACGGCAATCCTGCAACCCTGTATACCGAAGCCCCGGGCGACGGCGACGAAATCAACGTTTCTTCCCAGATCGATGGTGTTAAAGCGGCCATTGTAGAAATGATGCTGGATCTGGCGGATCATCCCCAGGTGGCCGTTATTGATGACAATAATCTTTATCGGCAGATTGTAGTAGCCGATTGTCGCCAGTTCCTGGATATTCATGTAGAACCCACCGTCACCCGTGATAGCTACGACGGCCCTTTCCGGTGTGCCGACCTTGACGCCGATTGAAGCGGGTAGGCTGAATCCCATAGTTCCCATCCCGCCGCTGGTGATTAGGCTGCGAGGGCCTCTCGGCCTCCATGTACGGATTGTCCATATCTGATTGAGTCCCACGTCTGCGGTCACCGTTGTTTCCCTGGGCATGGCATCCTGAATCATGCGGATGAAATCTCCCGCCTGTCCGCACCCGCTGTCGGAAAATTTTTGTACTATCGCATCCCTCTCCGTATCGATTCTCTGCAGCCACTCCGACTTTCCCCTCTCATCAATGAGGGGCAGCAAAGCCGCGAGTGTTTCATTAATATCACCGATGTAGGGTAGATTGATCTTGATGCTCTTGCCGATTGATGTGGGATCAATATCGATCTGGGCGATTTTTGCCAGAGGCGCGAATTCATCGATTTGCGCAGTACTGCGGTCCGAAAAACGGGTACCCACAGCAAGGATAAAATCGCTCTGATGCACCATTTTGTTTGCCAGCTCGTTTCCGTGAGTTCCGATCAAACCCAGGTTATATCCATTGGTGGAATCGACGGAACCAACGCCCATCATTGTTGTGACGAAGGGGATTTTTGCCTTTTCTATAAGCTCACGGATCAGGTGAAATGAATTGCTCAGTTTGACTCCTCCACCGATAATGAGAACCGGTCTTTCGCTCTGATTTAAAGCCCTGGCAATTTTCTCCAGTTGTTCCGGGTCTTCCACCACCCTGCCGTTCGTTTTCAATGCAGAGGCCGATTGTTTTTCCGCCGGCTCGCATTTCGATGCCAGAATGTCACGAGGCAGATCAACGAGGACAGGGCCTGGTCGCCCGGTCTTGGCCAGTTCAAAGGCCTGTCTAAGCGAGGGTGCAATATTGTTCACGTCGTGCACCTGGTAGCTGTGTTTGGTGATCGGCATTGTGATCCCGATAATGTCCGTTTCCTGAAAAGCGTCCTGACCAAGGAGGCCTGTGCTCACCTGCGCGGTCAGGGCGACCATTGGTGTTGAGTCCATATAGGCTGTGGCAATACCGGTTACCAGGTTGGTAGCTCCCGGTCCCGATGTTGCGAGGCATACACCTACCTTTCCGGTGGCGCGGGCGTAGCCGTCGGCGGCATGTGCCGCTGCCTGTTCGTGCCGCATGAGATAATGTCGGATCTGGCTATCCGTCAGGCGGTCGTGTAAGGGCAGTGTGTTTGCCCCGGGGTATCCGAAGATAACATCCACCCCTTCCTCTCTGAGGATTTGTATAATGATATCTGCACCGATGGTTTCCATATTTCTTTTCCTTCAATTTTCTTAATTCTTTGGACAATAAAAAAGCCGCAAATTCTTCTGAACGGCGGCTTTTCAAATATAAAAAAAGCCGCGGGTTTGCGGGGCCCGCGGCTCTTCGTTTCTATGTCAATCCATCACAGAAACCGAGCAGCGGTCCCCCTGAGTACAAGTACTACCACTACGGCTACGATTAGAATGTTGCTCAGTTTGTGATGGGTCATTTATTTACCATTATTCACGAATTATTGAAAAATATTATATTAAAATTTGAATTTGTCAAGTATTTTCTGAAGTATTCATTTTTTGACTTGTTTTTCCCTTGAGAGATTGATTGGCTGATTCAAGACGTTTCTTTAGCAACTCTACCGGCAGTCGTTTATGCCTTGGCTGATCTTTGGTTCAAGGCAGAGACTTGAAATGGCAAAGTAAACTCTATTTACTCAACGTATTTTAACGGGAGGCATCCTTACTCTCTTTCTTAAGATCCTCCTGCGTATCGTCACTCCCTACGGGTACTGCGCCGATTGCAGTTGTACCCTCAAGGAAACTTTCAAATAAGGCTCCTTCAGTGGACCGTGTTGCCGGAATGCCTGTGTGCGGATCTACCTTGATGAAAACAATTCCGTCTGGAACGGGAAACACTTCTACTGGCTTGCCTTGCACGGCTTTTTCCATGAAATAGAGCCATATAGGCGCTGCAGCCCTGCCTCCCACTTCGTTCTTACCAAGGGATCTTTCCTGGTCGAAGCCTACCCACACTCCAGCCACCAGTGAAGGTGTAAAGCCTATGAACCACGCATCTCGCATGTCATCCGTTGTTCCCGTCTTCCCGGCTACAGGCCTGCCGATGCTTTTTACCCTTCTGCCTGTTCCGCTTTCCACAACATCCTGCATGACATATGATGAAATGAAGGCTATGCGGGGGTCGATGACCTGTTCGTCTATTACCTGAGCCTCTTCAAAGACCTGACCTGTTCGATCAACGATTTTTTTAATAAAAAATGGGGCGACCCTTTTACCCTGATTTGCCAGAACGCCATAACCCCTGACCATTTCCTGAAGGGTGACACCGGACGTTCCCAATGCCAGGGTTAGGTTCTTTGTTAGGGGAGAAGTAATTCCCATATTGGTGGCATAATCAGTCGCGTAATCAATACCGATCTCGTGAAGGACTTTTATTGTAATGATATTCCGTGACTGGACAAGTGCGTTTCTAAGAGTAGTCGGCCCATTAAATTTTCCATCAAAGTTTTTAGGTTTCCAGAAACCATCCGGTGATGACTTGTCTTCATAGATAATGGGAGCATCAAGGATCCGTGTTGATGGCGTCATTCCTTTGTCGAAAGCGGCTGTATATATGAATGGCTTAAAAGCCGAGCCCGCCTGTCTCCTTGACTGGGTCGCACGGTTGAATTCACTTTTTTTGAAATCCCTTCCTCCGATCATGGCCTTGATAGCACCAGTCTTCGCCTCCATACATAAAAGGGATCCCTGAACAACTCCCTTCTCATATCCCTCACGGGCTTCCAATTCTTGAAGGCCCTTTTCCACCGCATCCCGTGCCGCTTTTTGCATGTCTATATTAAGGGTGGTATATACCTCAAGACCCTCTCTGTACAGAACTTCGCTGCCGTATTTTTCCATAATGTACTTTCGTACATTTTCGATAAAATAAGGGGCTATTTTTTCCTTAGGTCTGATAGATTTGAGTCTGATTGGCGTTGCGAATGCCCGTTCTCTTTCTGCCCGGGTAATATATTCGTCATCAACCATCCTGTCCAGTACATAGGCCTGTCTCTGGCGGGCTTTGTCGAAATGGAGAAAAGGTGAGTAACTGCTGGGTGCCTTGGGAAGGCCGGCCAGAAGTGCGGCCTCAGGCAGGGTCAGGTATTTGGCACTTTTACCAAAATATCCCTCAGATGCCGCCTCGATGCCGTAGGTGCCGTGCCCCAGATATATGTGGTTCAGGTAGAGGCTCATAATTTCATCTTTGGTAAGATATTTGTCAATTTTATAGGCTAAGATGGCCTCTTTAATCTTTCTCATGTACTTTTTTTCTGAAGAGAGATAGAGAGATTTGGCCACCTGTTGTGTTATGGTGCTGCCTCCCTGGACAATGCGCCCTGCTTCGATATTCCTATAAAATGCCCTCGCAATGCTCAGCAGGTCGAGGCCCGTGTGCTGATAAAATCTCGCATCTTCTGCAGCCACAAAGGCCTGAATAACCACCTTGGGAACTTCGGAAAGCCGAATTATTTTTCTGTCTTCCAGGAAAAACTCGTCGATGAGGTCATTATTGTCCGCATACACCCTAGTGGCAATGCTGGGACGGTAGTCCTTTAAGGCGGCAATGCTCGGCATTTCACTGAGAAGGATGTAGTAAACAATACTGCTTCCGATAACGCTCAGAATGAGGCAACACAGTATGGTCACCAACAATATTGTCCCGAGTCCGGAGTATTTTAAATACATTTTTTTATTCTTATGAGTCATTCTTTTCTTGATCGTTTTTTATATCGTCGGTTTTGGGGTGTTTCTTTACGGCAAATTTCGCAACAATTATACCAATTTCGTAAAGTCCCATCAAAGGTACAGCCATGATAATCTGGGTTAGTGCGTCAGGAGAAGGTGTCAGGATGGCAGCAGCAACAAATATTATAAGGATGGCATATCGCCTGTTTTTCGATAACATTTTTGAGTTTACCACTCCGATCTTGGCCAGGAAAAAGATCAAGACAGGGAGTTCAAAAGACAGACCAAATGCGAGCAGGAGTTTCAGGGCAAGAGAGAGGTACTCTCGCAGCGTAAACATGGGCTTGAGAAAGTCCGATGAAAATTCCACAAAGAAGCCGAATGCCGGGGGGAGGGCAAGAAAATATCCGAAGAGGACCCCTCCGATGAACAACAGGGAAGAAGAGATTACAAAGGGGATTACATATTTCTTTTCCGCCTTATAGAGGCCGGGTGATATGAACTTCCATAGTTGATACAGGGTGAAGGGGCTTGTAAGAAAGAGAGATGCAAAGAAGGAGATTTTCATGTAGTTAAAAAAAGCCTCCGGCAGGCTGGTATATATCATGAAACTATTTTGAGGCAAGACCTGGTAGAGGGGCCTTGTAATGACATGGAATAACCAGTCTTTAAAATACCAGCAAACTCCAAAACCAATACCGACCGCGATAAGTACGCGGATGAGCCTGGTTCTCAATTCCCCCAGATGAGCGGTGAAGGGCATTTTTTCTTCTACAGGTTCTTCCATAGATTAAATATCACGCATCTCCTTTTCGAATTGATTCTATATCGATATGTGAAGTCAAGATTGAGCTTTAAAAGTGGAATGTATTTGAGGTTTTTCTCTCTTTTCATCTTCGGCAGGTGAAGATTGTTTATCATCCCCCTGGTCGTCTTTTTTACCGAACAGGAGGGAATTCTTAAAATCATCAACTTCCTTTTTGACGTCATCCGGCTTCAGATTTTCTTTTAAGTTTTCTGTAACATCATCTGCCGCCTTTTTAAATTCAGTGAGCCCCTTACCTAGGGACTTGGCAAGATCAGGCAACTTTTTGGGACCTACAACTAGGAGTGCGATAATGGCGATCACGATGAGCTCGGGCAAACCGATTCCGAACATAACTTTAACCTCTTCTTCGCTAAATCTTGTTTAAATATATATATATTTATACATTTGTCAACGTTTTTCCAAAAATAGGAAGAGCTGTTCCTGTTTATGGAAAATTTTTGCGTTCTCCGTACTTTTGTGCTAAAAACCTGAACCTGTGAACAAAATCCTTCCAGGGCTGGTGGCCTATGTCTCGAAAAACGGGTATTGTTAAGGATGAAAGGTATTTAAGGCATGACGCCGGATTTGGACATCCGGAGTCGCCGCAGCGGCTTGAAGCGACCCATGCTATTCTTGAAGCCCCTGATATGGCGGGGCAATTTGTTGAAATAGAACCGCGTTATGCTACCCATGAAGAGATTGGCATTGATTCATTCTCCTTCATACATCAATCTGGTGGCCAGTACAGCCGGGCCAGCCATTCGTTTCCCTCGATCCCGATACTGCAACAACACCGGAATCATATGATGTTGCAAAATTAGCAGTGGGAGGGCTTTGCAATGCCATTGACAGTGTTGTTTCCGGGGAAGTTGAAAATGCCTTTGCCCTTGTCAGACCTCCCGGACATCATGCGGGGGTGTCGAATGCAGCGGGATTCTGCATATTCAACAATGTTGCCATAGGTGCCATGCATGCAATTGTGAAGCACAAAATGGATAGAATTCTGATCGTCGACTGGGATCTGCACCATGGAAACGGTACACAGGCACAATTTTATGAAGACCCGAGGGTTTTGTATTTTTCAACACACCAGTATCCTTACTATCCGGGTACAGGTGCTATAGAAGAGATCGGTCGCGGGAAAGGTCTCGGTTATAATGTCAATGTTCCCCTGAGACCCGGTACAGATAATGCCCAGTATGTCAAGATTTTTAGAAAAATAATATATCCCCTGTCCATGAAGTTTAAACCTGATCTTGTGTTGATTTCAGCCGGATTCGATCCTTATTACAAAGACCCGTTGGGCGGTATGAAGGTGACGCCTGACGGTTTTGCCTACATGGCACGGATGCTATGGATGTTGCCGATAACTGCTGCGGGGGAAAAGTGGTTGTAACCCTCGAAGGCGGGTACCATCTTACCGGTCTGGCAGAGTCGATAAAATCGGTACTCATTGAGATGAGCGACGGCACGCATGTGTCAGATGATGTGCTTGCTCGCATTGAGCAGGAGGCGGATAGCCATATAGATCCGGTGATAAAGAGGGTTATTGATCAGATCAAATCCGATCTGGCGAGTGTTTTAGTAGTCAATTTTTTGGTCACTGCACACAAAGTGAAGCAATCTTCTCATACTCATGATGCCGCTGGAGATTACGCATCACTCCATTCCATGCAATGACTTTTTTTATTCACGCGAGGGATACTGTATTGTTCAATAAACGCAGGAGACGAGGATTGAAGATTACAAAAGATGAAGTGGAGTATGTAGCCCATCTGGCAAGGCTTGATTTCAGCGAAGAGGAAAAGGTCGAAATTCACCTCACAGCTCAATGATATCCTGATGTATATGGAGAAGTTGAACCAGGTAGATACGGCGGGTGTCGAGCCGATGAGCCATGCCATTGCTCTACAGAATGCCTTCAGGGATGACGTTGTCAAAGATTCCCTCAGCCATGACCTTTCCCTGTCCAATGCCCCCGAAGCACGGGGCCCCTTTTTCCGTGTACCGAAGGTTATAGAGTAATAGGGGCCCATGGATCTCAATCAGTTGACTATTCACGAGTTGCAGAAATTGATCAGGTCGGGAGAGGTAACTTCTTCTGATATCGTCAAATCAGTGTTCAAGAGGATTGATGCTGTAGAGGGGAGTGTTCATGCATATATTACCCTCATGAAGGATTATGCCTTTGAAGAAGCTGCCAAGAGCCGACCGGGATATCAAGGCAGGGAAGATCAAGCCCCTGACCGGTATACCCATCGCCCTTAAGGATATTGTATGTACAAAGGGTTTTTTGACGACATGCGGATCCCATATCCTGCATAACTATATCCCGCCGTATGATGCCACAGTAGTGGAAAAATTAAGAGAAGCCGGCGCGGTTTTTACGGGGAAGACAAATATGGATGAATTCGCCATGGGCTCATCTACGGAGACCTCGTATTTCGGGATTACGAGAAATCCCTGGGACCTCGACAGGATACCCGGGGGGTCCAGCGGCGGGTCCGCGGCGGCCGTGGCCGCTGATGAGTGTATCGCCTCTATCGGGTCCGATACAGGCGGCTCCATCAGGCAGCCCGCTGCCCTGTGCGGCGTCGTCGGGATGAAACCCACCTATGGCAGGGTGTCCCGGTATGGTCTGATCGCCTTTGCCTCCTCCCTGGATCAGATCGGTCCTTTTACCAAGGATGTAGAGGACTGCGCCATCATGATGAATGTCATTGCCGGTTATGATCCGAGGGAATCGACGTCCGTTCCCATGGATGTGCCTGATTACCGGGAATTTGTCTCACGGGGCATCGACGGCTGGAAGGTTGGGATTCCGAAGGAATACTTCATCGAAGGGATTGACCCGGAAGTCATGGAGGCGATGCAAAGAAGCCATTACAACCATCGAGGGACTCGGCGCTACAGTGTATCGAGATATCCCTTCCCCATACGGAGTACTGCCTGGCCGTGTATTACATCATTGCCCCGGCGGAGGCGAGCTCCAATCTGGCCCGCTATGACGGAGTGAAATACGGCTTCCGGTCTCAGGACAGCAGGGATCTTCTGGATATGTACAAAAAGACACGCTCGGCCGGTTTCGGAGCTGAGGTAAAAAGGCGGATCATGATCGGAACGTATGCATTGTCTTCAGGATATTATGATGCGTATTACAAGAAGGCTTCCCAGGTACGGGCGCTTATCAAGCGGGATTTTGAGGAGGCCTTCAAACAGTGTGATGTGATCCTTACCCCCACATCTCCCACCCCTGCCTTTAAAATCGGCGAGAAAATGGACGATCCCCTCCAGATGTACCTCTCTGATATATTCACCATATCAACAAACCTGGCGGGGATACCGGGGATATCCGTACCGTGCGGATTTACAAAGGATGGACTGCCTATCGGCGCGCAGTTTCTGGCAGGACACTTTGAAGAAGGCAAGTTGATCCAGATAGCCTCTGCTTTTGAAAAGCACGCAAACCTTGAGAAAAGGAGACCAGCTCTCTAATGGCATATGAACCGGTTATCGGGCTGGAGGTTCATGCCCAGCTCCTCACAAAATCAAAAATTTTCTGCAGCTGCTCGACTCAGTTCGGGGCTGAGCCCAACAGCCATACCTGTCCCGTATGCATGGGTATGCCCGGGGTCCTGCCCGTCTTGAACAAGACAGGTGGTCGAGTTCACGATGAAAATGGCCCTGGCGACGCACTGTAGGATCAACGAGTCATGCAATTTCGCGAGGAAAAACTATTTCTATCCTGACCTCCCCAAGGGGTATCAGATATCCCAGTATGCCCAGCCCCTTTCGGAACACGGGTATGTGGATATTGAGCTGGACGGCGGGAAGAAAAGGATCGGCATTACCCGGATTCACATGGAGGAAGACGCGGGGAAGCTTTTGCATGATGAGCATCTGCCGTCGAGTTATGTGGATCTGAACCGGACAGGAGTTCCCCTTATCGAGATCGTCAGCGAGCCGGATATGAGAAGCGCCGAGGAGGCCGCTGCCTATCTGAGGAGACTCCATGAAATACTGGTCTATCTGGAGATCTGCGACGGGAACATGGAAGAGGGGAGTTTCCGCTGCGATGCCAATGTATCCCTCCGACCTAAAGGAGAAACGGCCTTCGGTACGCGGACGGAACTGAAAAATATGAACTCCTTCCGAAATGTCCAGCGTGCCCTGGAGTATGAAATCAAGCGACAGCAGTACATTCTGGAGAACGGCCAGGAGGTGATCCAGGAAACCAGGCTCTGGGATGATTCGCAAGGGGTGACCCAATCCATGCGGGGCAAGGAAGAGGCCCACGATTACCGCTATTTCCCCGATCCCGATCTTGTGCCCATCGTCATTGATCAGGAGTGGATAGAAGCGGATAAGAAAAAGCCTCCCCGAACTGCCCCTGGAAAAACGGGAGCGGTTTGTCAGAGATTATCAGATTCCTCCCTACGATGCCGGGGTGCTGACGTCCAAGCCGGGCTCATGCCGATTACTTTGAGGAAGTAGTTGCGATCTCCGGAAAACCGCAAGATAGCCAGCAACTGGGTTATGGGCGATGTTCTGCGGTTTCTCAATGAAGAAAAGCGGGACATTCAAGGAATGTCCCGTTCGTCCCGCGGCTCTTGGCGGAGATGATTCTGACTCATTGAGGACGGAACCATCAGCGGCAAGATGGCCAAGGATATTATCGTGGAAATGTACAGAACCGGCAAGCCGCCCAAAACGATTATCGAAGAAAAGGGCATGGTACAGATTACCGATGAAGATGCACTGGCAAAAACCATTGCTGGAGGTCATAGCGGCAAATCCGGCCCAGCTCGAGCAGTACCGGGGAGGCAAGGAAAAACTCTTCGGGTACTTCGTCGGTCAGGTCATGAAGGCTACCCAGGGAAAGGCCAATCCCCAGCTCATCAACGAGCTTCTGAAAAAGATGTTGGCTGTGTCATAATCAAACCTTTTAAACAAACACATCAATCAATGCAAAGCGACATCAGAACGATATTCTGGGAAGACAATACGGTCGTCATGATCGACCAGAACGCCCTGCCCCACGAAGAGCGGTACCTGAGATTTACGGATTATAAAGATGTCGTCGCGGCTATCAAGGATTTGACTATTCGCGGCGCCCCGGCCATCGGCGTAGCCGCTGCCCTGGGGATTGCCCTCGGCACACTCCGGCATTCCCCATCATCGAAAGAAGAGCTGAAAGCGGCTTTCTATGAAATCTGCGAGCAATTTTCCCGGACTCGCCCCACGGCAAGGAATCTCTTCTGGGCTATAGAGAGGATGAAAAGGCGCTTCGAAGAAGCGCTGCCATTGCATCTGGATGAGATAAAGAAGGCCCTTGTGGAGGAAGCTATCCGCATCTGTGAGGAAGATATTGCCATTAACCATAGGATCGGCATCAACGGAAGATCGCTGATCCGGGATGGCGACAGTCTCCTCACGCACTGTAATGCCGGTGCCCTGGCGACAGCAGGTTGCGGGACGGCCTTGGGCGTGATCAGGGCTGCCTTCGAAGAAGGTAAGAAAATACATGTTTTTGTAGATGAAACAAGGCCCGTTCTCCAGGGAGCCCGGCTGACGGCATGGGAGCTCATGAAGGAGAATATCCTTGCCACATTGATAGCCGATAACATGGCCGGCTTCTTGATGAAACAGGGAAAAATCGACAAGATCATTGTCGGGGCTGACCGGATCGCTGCTAATGGTGATACGGCGAACAAGATCGGTACGTATTCAATCGCTGTACTGGCTAAAGAGCACGGCATCCCCTTTTACGTGGCTGCACCGCTGTCAACTATAGACATATCCATTCAGAGTGGTGATGACATTCCCATTGAGGAAAGAGATAGTGAGGAAATCACAACCATCCGGGGAGTAAAAGTGGCGCCCGAAGGAATTAATGTCTATAACCCTGCCTTTGATGTGACGCCGAATCGCTATATTACTGCCATTATCACCGAGGCGGGAGTTGCCTTTTCCCCTTATCAAGAAAGCATAGCTAAATTAAAGTCCTGACCTCTGTATGCTGCCCCCTACTTGCTTTATTCCTGCCACCGTTTTATTATTCACATAAATAGTTTATAAACATGAACGGCAACTCCTACAGGACGGTATAAAAGGGTGATAAAAAAATTAAGAGATCCGATGAGCGGCTTGACACATTGTATCGGTGCTGTCCTTGCTGTTGCCGGTCTCGTCCTTTTGATTTGTGAATCTGTGAACCCGGTTAAGCCCTGGCATATTATCTCATTCTCGGTTTTTGGCACCGGCCTGATCCTGCTGTATACTGCCAGCACCCTGTATCACTGGTTGCCGCTTTCAGAAAATGGCGTCCGGAACTTGCGAAGATTAGACCATATAATGATATTTATTCTGATCGCAGCCACGTATACCCCTGTCTGTCTGATTCCGCTCCGGGGCCCGTGGGGATGGAGTTTGTTCGGCAGTGTCTGGGCATTGGCCATACTGGGAATTTTTCTCAAGTTATTCTGGCTTCAGGCCCCTCGCTGGTTCTCTACCACAGTCTATATCATAATGGGGTGGCTCGCAATTGCCGGTGTTTGGCCTCTCATAATGACTCTGCACGTGGGAGGATTTATCTGGGTCCTTATGGGGGGATTATTCTATACAATCGGCGCCATTATCTATGCGACCAAACTGCCAAACCCCTGGCCGAATTTCTTCGGATTTCATGAAATTTTTCACATCTTTGTCATGTTGGGAAGTGTTTCGCATTTCTGGGTGATGTATGAATATGTCGCGAAGTTCAGTTGACATATTCTCGACGGCAGGGCAGGCGTCCCGCCTGTCTGTTATTGAAACTGGACCAGGAAGGAGATTGATGGCCGGTGATTGAAAAGCACATAACAAAAATTGCTTCGCAATTGAATGTGGGAAGTGAGCAGGTGCAGGCAACAGTCCTGCTTCTGGATGATGATGCCACTGTACCTTTTATTGCCCGCTATCGCAAAGAAGCAACCGGTGGGTTGGACGAGGTCGCCATTATCGCCATACGTGATCAGTTAGAATATCTTCGCGCATTAGACAAGAGAAAGGAAGCAATCCTGAAATCGCTTGCTGACCATGGAAAGCTTAACGATGACTTGCAGGAAAAGGTCTTAAGTGCGGAAACATTAGCCGTTTTAGAGGATATTTATCTCCCCTATCGACCCAAACGTCGTACCCGCGGCACGATTGCCAAAGAAAAAGGTCTCGAGCCGCTGGCCGAAAAAATATTTGCACAACCCGATATGGATCTTAAGGTGGAGGCCGCGTCCTTCGTAAATCCTGAAAAGGGCGTGGAGACTGTGGAAGAAGCTCTTGCGGGTGCGCGGGATATTATTGCCGAATGGATCAATGAGAACGCTGATCTCAGAGCGAAACTCAGGGAACTTTTTACCGGCAAAGCTACAATCAGATCGAGGGTTGTCAAAGGCAAGGAAGAAGATGGCATGAAGTTCAAGGATTATTACGACTGGGAGGAGCCTGCCGCAAAAGCGCCGTCACACCGCATTCTGGCTATTCGCCGCGGCGAGGATGAGGGATACCTCACGTTCCACGTCTTTCCGGATGAAGAAGAAGCGATAGCCCTTGTGGAGCGCTGCTTTGTGAAGAATGACAGTCCCGCAGCCGGGCAGGTTCGCCTCGCGGCACGGGATAGTTACAAAAGACTGCTCTCACTTTCGATGGAGACGGAGATACGTTTGCAATGCAAGAAACGGGCAGATGAGGAGGCCATCAAGGTATTTGCTGAAAACCTGCGGGAACTCCTCCTCGCATCCCCTCTGGGGCAAAGAGCAGTTCTGGGAATCGATCCCGGCTACCGCACAGGGTGTAAGGTGGCATGCCTCGATGCCCAGGGCAAGCTCCTGCATAATGAGACGATATTTCCCATTGAACCGTTCAATCGTACGGAAGAATCGGTAAAGATTTTGAAGAAGCTGGTGGAAGCGTACCATATCGAGGCTATCGCCGTAGGGAACGGGACGGGAGGTCGTGAGACGGAAGCGTTCTGCAAGAAAATCGATTTCGGGAGGCCTGTTTCTGTGGTGATGGTTAATGAGAGCGGGGCATCGGTGTATTCTGCTTCCGAGGTAGCGCGAGAGGAATTCCCGGATTTTGATGTTACCGTCCGGGGCGCTGTGTCTATCGGCAGGCGTCTCATGGATCCCCTGGCAGAGCTGGTTAAGATTGACCCGAAGTCCATCGGCGTCGGTCAATATCAGCATGATGTGGATCAGAAGGCCCTGAAGACTTCGCTTGACGATGTGGTTTCGAGTTCCGTCAATGCCGTGGGTGTCGAAATCAATACGGCAAGCAAAGAACTGCTGAAATATGTATCGGGTCATTCCGAGAGGCTAGCCGGAAATGTGATACGATATCGCAATGAAAATGGTGCCTTTCTGTCCAGGGAAGCCTTGATGAATGTTTCCGGCATGGGGCCTAAGACGTTCGAACAAGCAGCAGGCTTTCTGAGAATTCGAGGCGCAAAAAATCCCCTCGATGCCTCGGCTGTTCATCCGGAAAGCTACGGAGTTGTCGAAGCAATGTCTCACGATCTGAAATGTACGGTAGCGGATCTCATGAGCAATGCCGATCTGAGAAGTAAAATTAAATTACAAGACTATGTAACCGATAAGGTCGGCATGCCGACGCTTACAGACATCCTGGAAGAACTGGCAAAACCGGGCCGGGACCCGCGGGACCAGTTCGAGTTATTTTCATTTACGGAAGGTGTCAACGATATGACCGATCTGGAAATCGGTATGCATCTTCCCGGCATCGTGACGAACGTAACGGCATTCGGGGCGTTTGTTGACATCGGAGTGCATCAGGACGGTCTGGTGCATTTGAGCGAAATGGCGGATCGCTTCATTAGAAATCCGCACGATGTGCTAAAGGTTAATCAGAAGGTAAGGGTTACCGTCATCAATGTGGATGAGAAGCGAAAACGCATTTCTCTGTCTATGAGAACAAATCCGTTTGAACCGGGCCGGAAGTCTTCCGAAGACACATCTTCAAGGGAGACGAAGCAAGGTGGCAAATACATAAAGCCTCCACGTCGGGAGAAGAAGGAAGAACAACCATCTAACCCGTTTGCAAAGGTCCTGAAGGACTTGAAGATCCCCAGGCATTAGCCAGCCTTCAGGGTTGAGCGCTTCACAAAAAATAAAGAAGAGAGCTTTAAACAAGGGTGTTCATTTGATAATAACAAAAAAAAGAATCATCAAGTTCTTAGGCCTTTTTTTTGCTTTTATCTCCATAGGGATATTGCTTTACTGCCTGTACAGTTCCTTTTTGATCGGTAAGCGATTCTCGACAAGAAGGTGGAGTATACCGTCAAAAGTATTTTCCGACACTACACTGCTCTTTCCTGGCCAGCGGATCGACCGGACGCTCTTCTTAAATAAACTGCGTCGTCTCGAATATCGTGATGTTCGGCATGTGCCGGGGAAAAATGGTGAAATGCGGATTATGGGGTCAGCCGTTGAATTGTATCTCCACGACCTGGAAATGCCGGATAAAAATCAAAAAGGCTTCCCAGTAAAAATTGTGTTCCGGAATCGAGAAATTGAGGATATTATCCGTCAGGATCATAACGAAAATTTGCCGCTCCTTGAACTGGAGCCGGAAAAAATAATGCTGTTTTTCGGCCCTGAAAGGCAACAGAGGCAGCTTGTGTCCATCGATCGGGTTCCAGAATATCTCATTCACGCCATTCTTACTGCAGAAGACAACCGATTCTATGAACATCATGGGGTCAATCTCCAGGCCATTCTTCGGGCCTTATATGTCAATATCCGACATGGGACGATACGGCAAGGGGGGTCGACGCTGACCCAACAGCTGGCCAAGAGTTACTTCCTGACACCGGAGAGAACGTTTACCAGAAAAGGCAAGGAACTGCTCATGGCCCTGATAATGGAGGTCATGTATAAGAAAAAGGAAATAATCGAGATATACCTGAATGAAATTTATCTCGGCCAGAAGGGTTCCGTATCAATTAACGGTGTCGGCGAGGCCTCTTTCTTCTATTTTGGGAAGTCGGTTGATAGTCTTTCCCTGGCAGAGGCGGCAACGATTGCAGGTCTTATCAAAAGCCCCGGTCTATATTCCCCTTATCTAAATAAAACAAAGTGCAGGGATCAAAGGAATAAAGTTCTTCACGATATGGAGAAGCTAGGTTACATTTCCCGGGAACAAATGGATAGAGCCCTCTTGGAGACGATTAAAACTGTCGGCTTCACAGTGTACGGCAAAAAGGCGCCGTATTTTGTCGATTACCTCTCAAAGCAGCTCCCCACACTGTACTCTGCCGAAGTCCTTTCTTCGCAGGGACTCTCCATCTATACGACCCTTGATACGCAGGTTCAGGAGGCAGCGGAGAAGACCCTGGAAAGGGGATTGGCCCGTTTGGAAAAGTCCTATCCGGCCCTTATGCGTTCCAACCCGGAGCGGAAAATCCAGGGCGCCATCATCGTAATGCAGCCGAAAACCGGATATATTCTTGCGATGGTCGGCGGCAGAGATTACGGTAAAAGCCAGTTTAATCGGGCCACCCAGGCGCATCGTCAACCGGGCAGTGCATTCAAACCATTTGTTTATTTGACCGGCTTGGATCAATTCACCCCGGCGACACTGCTCTCCAATAATCCGAAGCAGTATGAAGTTGAGGGGAAATTATGGACACCGCATAATTTGGGGCCTGTTTCTGAAGAGGGGATAAGGATGAGAGATGCCCTGGCAAAGTCGGATAATCTGGCAACTGTCGATCTGGCTATGAAAGTCGGTCTCGACCGGATTGTGAACACAGTCAATACCTTTCAGTTTTCAACACCCATAAAGCCGCAGCCCTCCCTTGCATTGGGGGCCTATGAAGTCATTCCCCTTGAACTGGCAAGGGCTTACTGCACATTTGCTTCCGACGGCGTGGAACCTTATCCTCTGTCCCTGAAGACTGTCGTAGCTGAAAACGGGAATATCCTGGAACGAAGACACATGACCATCCAGAATATCATTTCACCGGCAAAGGCTTATGTCATAAGCGATATGCTGAGAAGCGTGATTACAGAAGGGACGGGGAAATCACTTAAGAACATGGGAATTTCATTTCCTGTCGCGGGAAAGACAGGAACAACAAACGATTACAGGGATGCCTGGTTTGTCGGATATACCCCGGACCTCCTGGTACTGGTGTGGGTGGGTTTTGATAATGGAGATACATTATTTGTAGAAGGTGCTGTTGCCGCACTGCCCATTTGGGCTGACCTTGTAAGTGCCATACCGCAATATATCTCAGGTGGTTGGTTTGTAATGCCTCCCGGTGTTGTTAAGAGAAAAATTTGTCCACAAAGCGGACAATTAGCCGTCGAAACCGGGTGTCCCGGGCCTATCGAAGAGGTCTTTCTCGCTGAAAATGCACCTGTTGGATATTGTCAAATTCCGGAGCATCGTCAGTATGGTGGAGTATTGAAGAAAATGTGGAAAAAATTGTGGAGGAAGTAGGAGATGAACAGTAAACCGATCAAAAAATTCTTATTGTATTTATTTTGTTTCATCCTGTCAGGATGTTCCATGCTTTTTCCATCGAAACATCCGCCGATGACATCTCAAGAGGAGAGAATAGGGAACAAAGGAATTGCCAGAGGAAAGACCTCGCTCAAGGGAAATGGCAGCCCTTCACCTAACGGAACAGGGGAAAATGCTCCTCGAAAGCGGTAAAATCGATGATGCAATCAGTGTTCTGGAGCGGGCCGTCAGTATCTATGGCACCAACGGTAAAAACTATTATTACCTTGCGGAAGCCTGGCTTAAGAAAGGAAATATAATGCAGGCAAGGGAGTGGAGTCGACTGGCGGAGATGTATCTGGCGGGGGATCGTGAGTGGTCACAGCGGATTTCTGAACAACGCGAGAGGATCCGCTCGCGTATCAGGTGATATTTTTTTGGTAGGAGTGACAATCCGGCACGCGTAAAAATAATATCAATCTTATATGTAAAAGTTAAAACTTGTCCTGGCGGACAGTGTCAAATTAGTTAATATATCATATAATTATCTTAACTTTTTCAAATGAGCAGAGCAACAAAATAATCTCAGATAGTCATCGTTGAAAACGCTGGACTTTTCTTCCCATATGTTGAAACCACAACGATTAACGCATCCCTGCTATTACAATGAAACGGGGATTTTTGTCTTTAGCCTTATATATTTGAGTATATACTTGGAGGATAAAATTGGCTATGAAATGCGGGATGTTCTCAGATAAGTAAAAAATGATTTCTAAAGATTGTTTGATGCTGAAGGAATTATTGATCCTCATCTGTATCATTAAAAGGTTAGTAATATTCTTGTGTTATTAGGAAACTGAGGAATATCAGGAAAAAACAAAATAAGTCTTGACATTCAGTTAGGGTCATACTAGAAAACTCAAAGTATATGTACCCTTCAACTAGGTTACAGTTGGCAAATAGGGTATAGTAAAAGTTGGATCAGACATATTGAAGTGCAAAGGTTGGCCACCATGCTCTTTAGGTCTTGGTGGCTTTTTCTTTCTGTTATAGCTGTAATCCGACTTTGAGAAAATTTGAGAAAGGAGGATTAAAGCGATGTCAGAAGGTAAAGTGAAGTGGTTTAATGAACATAAAGGCTTTGGTTTCATCGAAAAAGATGAAGGTGGCGATGTGTTTGTTCATCACAGTGCCATACAAGCAGTCGGTTTCAAGACCTTGTATGAAGGCCAGCGTGTCAGCTTTGATGTTACGCAGGGCAAGAAAGGCCCGGCAGCAGAAAACGTGAAGATCTTATAGTATCATTGATCGTTAAAAAAAGGCACTCCTCTATGGGTTACCATATACCGGAGTGCCTTTCCTTTTGTAAAAAACCGAGTATGCAATTGATACATGCTAACCTGAATCCGTAGCGAGCGCATTCCCCGAAGCTCGCTTTAGTGTCAGCGAGCGAATACTAATAATAAAATCTATAAGGATCGAAGCTTTCCCGAGGTATGCCGCTGGGAGCTTCATGTGTGTTGATTAAGACATCAATTGCAGGAAGGGAAATCATGCAAAAACTTTTGAATTCTTTTTTAGTGGTTATCGCTATAGGTTTATTGATAGTTCCTAACTGCGAAAACATATTAGGAGCGGAAGGCTCTTTATACCCGCAAGGCTATAACGAAGCAGTGGAACGCGCTATGGTGAAATCTATTTTATGGGCTAACGACGAACAGCTCCGCAGATTGGTAAATATTGTAGAAAAAAAATATGGCAGTCAGATCGACGAGATATCAAAAAAGTATTATGCTTGCCCGAAAGACATCAAGGCTATTGCTATCGTTGAATCTTTAATGGATGAAAATGCCGAATCCAGTGTCGGCGCAATAGGCCTTATGGGAGTTAAACGAATGACCGGGAAGGAGATGGGGTTTGATGATATTGAACGCCCCTTAAATAACCTTGAAGCCGGAACAAAATACTATACGGTCTTACTTGAAAGATTCAAAGATCGAGAATTAGCATTGGCAGCCTATAACCTTGGCCCGGGTGAAGTGGAAAACAGATTAAACAAGGGATTTAATCCTGAAACGATTGATTATATATGGAAAATCAGACGAGTCAGTCGATTTGTTATGCAAATCTGATTCAAAATCTCCGATTAAGACGTAGCTATTTTGTCATTTCGACCACATTGAGGTGAGAGATCCTTTCCGTATGCGGAAGCCCTGAATCTTGTGTGAGGAAAGCGAGCCATCTAAATGAATTTGGTATGTAAAGCCATACAGTGGTATGCCTGCCCTTACACTCACTAAGATTCATGACAACTATTCAAAAAAAGTGATTGAAAAGCCGCCGACCATGGATAGAATCGCTCAATTTAATATGGTGCCACAGGAATTGAACTGTGGAGATTGCTAAAGTCAAACCATTATTGTCTTTAGCAACATACACGGTCTGTTGTGCCCGTTTTCACGTTGACACACTCGTCCTTTTTCTCTATACTCCTCTCACCTGAAGAGAGACAATTTCGGTGTTTAATCCGTGATTTATCTGAATAACATAACGCTCGCCTTCTCCGACCACAGGATCTTCGAGAACATCACTTGGATGATTCCAGAAAAGAGCAGGATCGGCCTGGTAGGAGATAACGGCACCGGGAAAACAACCCTGTTAAAAGCGATTTTGGGAATGGTTGACCTCGACCGAGGCTCCATCGAAATCCCTAACCGGAAAAACCGGACGATCGGTTATCTGCCCCAGGATCTGGTGGACCTGGAACCTCTTCCCCTGATAGACTATCTCAGAAAAAAAAGCGGCATAGCTGATCTCGAGCAGACGCTGAAGAATTATGAAAGCCGGATGTCCCGGTGCGATCCTGAATCGGCCGAGTATGGCGAGATACTCGATGCATATGAGGCAACCGCCGCTCGGTTTCAGTCCATTGAGGGATACCGCTTTGACGCTAAGGCCAAGCAGATCCTGAATGGCTTCGGGTTCCGGGAAGAGGATTTCTCTGAGAACTGCAGTGAATTTTCGGGTGGCTGGAAGATGCGGATTCTGATTGCCCTGATCCTCCTTTCCGCCCCGGATATTATGCTTCTCGATGAACCCACCAACCACCTGGATACGGAGAGCATGGAGTGGCTGGAAAGCTATCTGAAAAATTACCACGGCACCCTGCTTACAATTGCCCACGACCGTGTGTTCCTTGACAAAATGGTCAATCAGATTGTTGAATTATCCAACCACCGCCTCACCGTCTACAAAGGAAATTACTCCTACTATCTGGCGGAAAAAGAAAGACGTCTGGAAGTCCTGAAAAAACAGATGGCCCTCCAGCGGACAGAGATCAAAAAGACACAGGAATTTATCGAACGGTTCCGGTATAAGGCCACCAAGGCTAAACAGGTTCAAAGCCGCATCAAGATGCTGGAACGCTTTGAACTCATCGAACTTGAACAGAGGGGAAAACAGGTCCATTTCCAGTTTCCCGAAGCGCCGAAAAGCCGCAGGGAGGTCGTCTCTGTCCGGCACGTTTCCAAAAGTTACGACAATGTGAATGTGTTCAACTCTGTTGATCTGACAATTTACCGTGGTGAGAAAATAGCCCTGGTCGGTGTAAATGGGGCCGGTAAATCCACACTGGCCAGGATTCTGAGCGGTACGGAAGAACCGTCTTCCGGGACCGTAACATACGGACTCAATGTGAGTATGGCTTTTTTTTCTCAGGAAAGCGCCCAAAATCTCGACTATCAGCGAACCATCTGGGATGAGGTCAACATGACAGGGACCCGCAGCAATGACCAGGAAAAGCGGAACCTCCTGGGCGCATTTCTCTTTTCCGGGGATGACATCTATAAGGAGATTTCTGTCCTCTCCGGCGGGGAGAAGTCCCGATTGGCCCTGCTGAAAATCCTACTTCAGGATTCCAACCTGCTGATCCTCGACGAACCCACCAATCATCTTGACCTTAAAACGAAAGAAATTTTTCAGAACGCCCTGCTTGGGTATACAGGTACGGTCGTCATTGTCTCTCATGATCGTTTCTTTTTGGACTGTCTTGTTAACCGGGTGATCGAGATTCGTGACGGTCAATGCAACGAATATCATGGCAACTATTCTTATTTTATACAGAAGCGCAGTGAAATGGGCGCAACCAGTCCGGGGAGGATTGACGCAAAACAGGTTCAGAATCTGAGAGGATCATCTGAAACTTTACGGCCATCCGCGGCTGAAGATCCGCCCGATGATCAGGGGATAACATCAGGCCGGAGGGCTTTTAAGACAAAAGAGGAAAAGCGGCTGGAAGCGGAGGAACGAAACCGGCTCTCCCGGATAACAAGGACTGTAAAAAGTGAACTTAAGTCACTGGAAAACCGTATTATCCATCTTGAAGAAAAGAAAGCAGAGCATGAGAGGACCCTCTGCGGGCCGGACATTTACAGAGAACCGCAACAAATCAAACAGCTAAATCAGGAACTTGTTGATATCGCGAGAGAGCTTGAAGAGCTTTATGTCTCATGGGAGGATGTAACTAAAAAACTGGAAGCCCTTCAGTAGAGCCAGTTGAGTCTTTCCTTGAATTCCTCGGGGCTGATCTTGTAGTCCTGCGTTCCGTAACACTCCACAGCGAAGGAAGCGCATACGCTGCCCATCCTTGCGCACTGCTCGATGTCCATGCCCCGGACGAGCCCGCTGATCAGCCCGCCCCTGTATGAATCGCCGGCGCCTGTCGGATCCTCTACCTTCTTTGGTTTTACAACAGGAATGCTTATTTCTCCAGTTGTCGTTGATACCTGTGACCCCTGCTCACCCAGAGTTACAATGATAACCCTGGCCCGTTTAAGCAAGGCTTCTTTTTTTAACCCGGTCTTGCTCATTATAAGATCCAACTCATAATCATTGGAGATCAGAATGTGGCAACCGTCAATGGCATCTACCAGGTCTTCGGCATCCAGCACGGGCAAAGATTGTCCGGGGTCAAAGATATAGTCAATCCCCCTGGCCTTACAGGCGCGGGGGTAATTTACCATGTCCTCGAGATTGCCGGGAGAGACGATGACAATGGTATCCGCAGGATTGAGTTTGTCGAAATCCATCGACGAAGAATATTTCATTGCACCCGGGTTGAAGCCGGTAATCTGGTTATCGGCCAGGTCTGTAGTTATGTAAGCGCAGGCCGTAAAGTCGTCTTCTATGATTTTGATGTTTTCTGTAGGAATCCCATTCTTCGTAAGCCAATCGAGGTACCTGTGATAATCATGGCCGATTGTAGCGGAGATTGTCGGCTTTTCACCCATCAGGGTGAGTGCATAGGCGATATTGCCCGCGGTACCGCCGAATTTCTCCTTCATGCCATTCACCTGGAAGCAGACATTCAAAACATGTATCTTCCCTGGGAGAATATGGTCCGAGAAGTGTCCCGGGAAATCCATGATCCTGTCGTATGCCAGTGACCCGGAAACAATGATATTCATATTAATGAGACCTCTCAAATCAGTTCGAAATCATCGTCATGGAAACAACGCAGCCAGTCGTGCGCGCTGGGTTCAGTCGAGGCAAACGCGGACATCCTTGCATCATCAATAATCTGATCATGGGTTATGATACACACCGGCCAGCCCGGATAGCCCGGCGAAACAGCACAGTTATCGTTTATACGATAGGCAAAGAATTTTTTTTCGCTGCAGGAAATCCGGTATCTTCTGTCGTGGTGCTTGATCCGGAGCGTCTGGTTGAGCCATCCTTTGCTCATAAAAACGCCGACAAATTTCTGCAAGACGTCTGTCGGATTTTTTTCTGCATGTTTTTGCAAAGGTGTGTTTCCGCCTTTCATGTTTCCCCTACTGATAATATTATAATAAAGCTGTCCAGTTTTTGCGTTTACCATACAGATTACCGGATAAAGACTTTTTTAAACTTCCTGCCAGCTGAATGTCAAGGGATATTTGGGAACTTCGGTTTCAACGCTTACATAGTTCAATAACATGATAGCTGCTTTGATAAGAATTGTCTTAAACCTAAACTAAATTGACCCTTTCTGAAAATGGTGATAATCTTCAGCTCAAGTTATTCCTACGAAAATAGATGTCACTCTGAGCTATGTCACAGTGAACTTGTCGAACTGCGAAAAGTCATGCTTCGATCCTTCGACAAACTCAGGACAGGCTAAGAATGACAAATACAGTTTCATGCCGACATGGTGTCAATTCGGAGAGAAGGAAATCCGGAGACGTCATTCCCCACGCCGATGGGGAAATAATGGTCGGAGGCATTGTTAATACATGACGAAAAAAGATGCTCTTTTCGACGAATGGCCGGAAAAATATGATCAGTGGTTCACAACCCCAATTGGGTCCCTCGTAAAAAAATACGAATCCGAGTTGATTTCGGACCTTTTAATGCCATGTCCCGGTGAAGTGATTCTGGATGCAGGTTGCGGCACGGGAGTGTTTTCTCTCGATATAATATCCTCAGGATCACAGGTTATAGGGCTCGATATCTCTTTACCGATGCTGCGACGGTCAAGGGAAAAGTTTGGAGGATATCCTTTCTATCCGGTCTTAGGTGATATATCGACTCCACCCTTTCGAGAAGGTACTTTTGACAAGGTCGTTTCGATAACGGCAATTGAATTCATCAAGGACGCTAAAAAATGTGTGGCCGAGTTATTTCGTGTGACAAAAAGAGGCGGGGTCGTCGCTGTGGCGAATCTGAATAGCTTAAGCCCTTGGGCAGTGCGCAGAATAGAGAGAGCAAAAAAAGGAAAATCCATATTCCGTAACGCAATTTTCAGATCCCCTGATGACTTGCTCTCCCTTGCACCTGTGAAAGGTGTGGTAAGGACCGCCATCCATTTTCAGAAAGACGATGTGCCTGAAAAAGCAATGGAGAAAGAGCACGAAGGCCGGATCAAGGGATGGGATACAGGTGCCTTCGCTATTGTGCGATGGTTCAAACCCTAAGATATAACTTATTCTTGCCGCTCCCTGTATTATTCGGAGTGACATTTTAAAAAATCAAATCAGGAGAATAAGCAAATGCCAATCAGTGATGAGCATAAGGACCTTGTTAATTATCTCGAAAAGACGATTAAGATCATTGAAAAGATGGGAATGCGTATCCTGGATTTTCAAAAGCACTCCGTGAAAATTAAGCTTCCGAAAGAACCGAATATGAATCACCTCGGTACGGTATATGCCGGGTCTCTCTTTTCCCTCGCGGATTATGCGGGAGGTGTTCTATTCTATGCCTCTTTCGATGGCAAAAAATACTATCCCCTCCTGAAGGAGGTTAACGATCGCCTTCAAGAAGCCTGCGACCACGGATATTACGGTGGAGGCATCAATGCCCCCCACACAGGCTGAACAGATTAAAAATATTACCGACGAAACGGGGAAGGCAGATTGGGTTTTAGATCTAGAATTGAAGGACGAAAAGGGGGACATCTGCTGTATTGCACACGGCGTCTTTCAGATGAGAAAGATGTAGGGCACATTATAAACCGTGCAACATTATCCGTAAAAGACCGGAAAACTGCCCAAGGCGGCCGGCCGGGTTAGCACGGTTTTCTTTATACATAGACTTTGAAAATAGACTCCTCGTGTCATTGTGAGGAGCGAAGCGACGTGACAATCTTATTATTTATCAAAAGCCTAGAAGATTTTTCCCTTCGGTCGAAATGACAAAATGTAAATTTTTCAAATGACTTATATCGTGAATGACTCTTCCGGCATTTCAATGGGTGTCCTGTCTCCGACTTTGATCGCTTCGCACCTGGCCTTGACGGTGGCCAAGAATATTGAGCGCAAAGAATTTAGCAGAGGCAATCTTCCCGTTATAGAAGGCAACGTCCTTGTTTTCACGGATCAGGGCCCTCTGCTTCGCCTTTGATCCTTTTGCGTCATTTTCCGTGTAGAGGGCATTCAACTTTTCATTCGCCATTGTAGCCGCCTGCATCAAGAGCGATCCGACGGCAATGTCACCAAAAAGCTCAAGGTATGGAGTTGCATTAACGACGGGGATCAAGAAGCTTGCACCCCGGCTCAGCCGGTAAAAATGTGTTGTCAGATCGGACACTGCCTTCAGGGCCTCTTCCAGGTAGTTGCACGGTACGGTAAGATCTTCAAATCCCTTGCTCCTCGTTATGATACTATATACTTCACTATACAGGCTCATCATGAATTCGCCTCTTCTCTGCGCCAGTTTCCTGCCGACGAGATCAAGGGCCTGAATCCCGTTTGTTCCCTCATAGATGGTTGTTATTTTGCAGTCCCTTAAATACTGTTCAACGGGATATTCGGAACAGTAGCCGTATCCGCCGTATACATCGATGGCTTTTGAACAGACCATGCATTGCCTTATCCGAGGAATAAGCCTTACAAATCGGGATTAAGAGTTCCGCCAATCCCTGCCATTTTGCCTTATCTGTCTTGCTTTCTGAAACAGCCGCCATGTCAAAGCAGTAGGCTGTATAGTAAAGCAATGCCCTTATTCCTTCCACGTGGGCCTTCATCCAGAGAAGCGTCCTTTTGACATCGGGATGCTGGATAATAGGTACGGGCTTGGCGTCGGGGTTTTTCATGTCCCATATGGCGACGCCCTGAATCCTTTCCTTGGCATAGGCGACCGCATGTTCATATGCCGCCGTCGCAACGCCCAGGGCCTGTATGCCGACCTCAAGCCTGGCGTCATTCATCATCTGGAACATGATCGCCATCCCGGCCCTCTCTTTTCCGAGGAGTTCTCCGATGCATTTTCCCGTCGTCACCGAAATTGAGGGTGCAGGTGGCGGAACCCTTGATCCCCATTTTGTGTTCGATATTTCCCGTACGCACGTCATTGAATTCCCCCAGGCTGCCGTCATCGTTTACCCGGTACTTGGGAACGAGAAAGATGGAGATGCCTCGTGTCCCCGCGGTGATCTCCTTCGATTCTGGCGAGAACAGGGTGAATGATGTTCGGGCAAAGGTCGTGGTCTCCGCCGGAGATAAAAATCTTAGTCCCCGTGATGCTGTATGTACCGTCGGGCAATTTTTTTGCCGTCGTTTTCAGGGCGCCTACATCGGTCCCCGCGCCCGGCTCCGTCAGACACATGGTTCCAGCCCATTCGCCGGAAAACATTTTATACATGTATTTGTTCTTCTGTTCTTCCGTTCCGAAATGTTCTATGAGTGAGGCGGCGCCGCAGGTCAGCATGGGATACATGATGAGGGGATAGTTGGCGGCCTGAAAAAGTTCAAAGCACGCAGTGGAAACACTTACCGGCATTCCCTGCCCCCCTACATCGGGATCTTTCATGGCAGCATTGCCAGCCGGCTTCAATAAATTTCCTGTATGCATCGTGGAAACTTTTCGGTACGGAGACTTTTCCGTCTGCAAATGTGCATCCTTCCCTGTCCCCATCCACATATGTCGGGAGGATTACTTCCAGGGCCATCTTTTCCGCTTCCGTCAGCATCATATCCACGGTTTCTTTGGAATAATCCGCATACTTGCCACTCTTGAAAAGATTTTCCACACCAAGCTGCTCATAAAGGACAAATTGCTGATCTCTGGTGTTTACCAATAAGTTACTCATAATGACCTCCTTAATAAGAATTCGTAGATGAATTGATGCTGTATATTTCAGTAAAAAAACAAAACCCCGCCTTCTTTTTCAGAAACGGGGTTTCAACAATCAGTCCATAGTACCTTCACGTAGGGTTAAAGAACTTATGAAATTTAATCTCTGACATTACATCAGTGTTTTTGATCTATCACGATTTACAGAATAAATCTACAATGAAAAGGAAAATCATGACTGAAGCAATTGCGACATGGCACAAAAGTTAAAAAACTGTTATAGACACCGAACTCTGTGTAGAACTATCTGAAGGTGTGTTTTCAAAATATTCAGGTAAAGGAGGAATAAAATATGAAAAAGCTGGAATGGAAGAGCTCCACCTGAAATGAAGATTGACCCAGGCAAGACATATAGGGCAGTTATTGAGACTGACAAAGGGGTAATTGAATTGGAACTTTATCCGCAACATGCACCCAAAACAGTAAACAACTTTATTTTCCTGGCGAGAGAGGGTTTCTACGATGGCATATCTTTTCATCGGGTGATCAGCGATTTCATGATCCAGGGGGGAGATCCCACAGGCACGGGGAGGGGCGGTCCAGGCTACAGGTTTGAGGATGAGGTGAAGGGGAATCCCTTGAAGCATGAAACAGGAGTGATCTCGATGGCAAACTCCGGACCGAACACGAACGGAAGCCAGTTCTTCATCACGCATTCCCCGCAGCCGCACCTGAACGGAAGACACACTGTATTCGGCAAAGTAGTAAGCGGCCAGGAAGTCGTCAATGCAATTCAGCAGGGCGATAAGATGCTGCATGTAAAGATACATGAGGTTTAAAAAGGTCGGTAATGTGGGGAAATGATACAACTGCAGCGAAGGGGGGTGAGCTGAGACCATGAGGTAAAGTTGAGGTGGAAGTGGTAATCGTATGATTTATCAATCGCTTATAGTATTTCTCGCTTCGCTCTGATGGGGAAAATTATTGCACAGTCTCGATGTCGAAATAAAATGGAGGAAAATTCAAAATAACGTTTTCAGAGGTCATTTCATCCGCTGCTCCGGCGAAGCAATTATCCGGTAAAATTAAAGTTTTAAGGCAGACAGCCGATATATGATCTTAGAGGGTACGGTACAATGACAGGTGTCTCAGGACTGAACGCGAATATTCCGGGCAATCTCTCAAGCGGCCTTTCTAAGAAAAATTCCACAACGTCAAATAATGCTTCTTCGATAGTTTCTGCACAACCGACTGCAGCTCAACAGCGCCAAAAAGATTCGCTTACTATGATGCTTTCTGAAATCCGGCTCTCGATGGTGCAATCTCTCTTTGATGAGGATTTTTCATTCTCCCCTCTCGAATCTCTTACCACATCGCTGTATGATTCACAGGCGACTACTGAGGCCAGTGTGTTCCAAGCTAATCCCGGTATGTCCCAGTCTATACTCAGTTCTGATTCCCTGGGGCAGGCACTGGACTCTTTGAGCCCTGCTCTGGAACTTATGAAGACTATGGAAGGGATGAATCTTTCTCCAAACAATCCCGATCAGGTACAAGCCCTCATCCAGACGTTGGAATCTAATCATGCGGAAGAGTTTGCACCCGATTCTCCCGGTTCAATATTGGATCTGCTCGCCTGATCCCGGATCTTATCAGCTCTATTTTAACCAAAAGTCCTGAACATCGATCGTATCAAAGGGTTTACAATTTGCTCAATGAGGTGGGCAAACATTTCTCGCTTTGCTTCCAAGAATCTCTTCCTCACCTTTAAAAATCATAGTCCTCTTTTTCAAAGCGAAACCCGAATTATCTCTTACGCCCCATAAATAAAAAATGACCGGATTTCCATGGGTACGGAGTCCCGGGGACAATAGATTCAAGTAAAATTTCTATCCATGCTCTAACACAGGCTTTCCTGAAATCAGATAATTTAGTATACTGTTCAGAACAATCCTCAGGATAAATTCTCCCCTATGAAGAAGAGGCTGATACTTAACGAGATGGAGTTTGATCGGGCCGTAAGAAGGGCGATAAAGCGCATACCGTCGGGAAATACACTGTCATCTGAAAAATATTCTCATTTCCGTCCGGAAGCGCCCGTCAAAGGAAGTTCGTGAGGAAATGGGCCTTCACCGGAATACACCCCTGCTCGGCATGTACAGGGGCACATCACTCGTGGATCGTTCTGTTACCTACCCACCTATTTACCCGGATACCATCCTTTTATTCCAGGAACCTTTGGAAAAGATATGCTGGACGATAGAAGAACTTGAAGAACAGATTGAGATTACAGTGGTGCACGAAATCGCGCATTTTCTCGGAATCAGTGAGGAAAGGCTTGCTGAACTTGGATATGGCTGACAGGAAATCATTCATCGAACTATAAGTGAAAATGTGGTAGATAGGTCACAACAAGTCAGTTCACAATATTAGTTGTTGCCGGGACAGCCTCATGTTTGAGGCGGCATAGATAAAGAGTAGAGGTCTTATAGTTCTGAAATCGGACAGCGGCATTATTAGGGAGAGACTAATTTAAGAAAAAGGAGCCAAGAAAAAAGGGAGGGAAGAAAGTATGTCAGAGATTTGGAAGCCTTTAATGGAATCGGAAAAGCAAAGATACAATACCTTGAATAAAGAAAATGTCGAATTCCTTATGAATAGGTACAACAAAGTGAACCGCTGGGTAATTGCAGATATGATCCGGCGAAGCAGCTATCATTATCCTGATAAGAAGGCCGTGATCTTCCAAAATAAGACACTCACCTATGCCGAACTGGAAGCAGAGTGCAACAGGGTAGCAAATGCGCTGTCGGACCTCGGGGTGCGGAAGTACGATCGCGTTGCCATCCTGGCTCACAACACTATCCACCATGTTTTGACGTGGCTGGGATGTGCGAAAATAGGAGCTATCTACCTGGCGATCAATTATCTCTTAAGGGGCAAAGATATCTCCTACTGTATAAAACACTCGGAAAGTAAAGTCTTTATCGTAGAGGATAGCCTCTATGATCTGGTTAAGGATGTCATGAATGACGTGCCTACCGTAAAAACATGGATCTGGTCCAATCAGGGCGCCGGGAAACCGTCTGTGAGTAATCAGTTCAAGGATTTTGACGAATGGTATAAAAAATATCCCGCTGAGGAACCTGATGCGGTCCTTCATATCGAGGACCCCGTGCAAATGACCTATACGAGTGGTACGGAAACGCTGCCCAAGGGCGTTATCATCAGCAATCAGGCGTTGATGGCCCAGTATATGGGAGCTATCATTGATGGGCAGTACGATGAGGATGACATTTCTGTCAATGCCCTTCCCATATACCACTGTGCGCAGCGCGACGTATTCATGAATCCTATTTTCTGGGTTGGGGGGACCAATATTCTGATTGCTCCGGA
Source organism: uncultured delta proteobacterium (assembly GCA_963695875.1). GTDB lineage: Bacteria > Desulfobacterota > Syntrophia > Syntrophales > UBA2185 > DATKLL01. Next base: position 190,878 of record CAVOID010000003.1, read on the forward strand.
TATCAGTCTGATCCTCAAAAATATTGCCGACTACAAGGCTACACTTTTCTTCGCACCACCAACCGTCTGGATCGGAATGCTCAGACATCCTGATTTCAACAAATACGACCTATCCAGTCTTAAAAAATGCTACTACGGCGCCTCGATCATGCCCGTTGAGGTGTTGAAAGAGCTCATAGAAAGACTACCGGGAACAAGAATTTACAACTACTACGGCCAAACTGAACTTGCCCCATACCATACGATCCTGAAGGCAAAGGACGCTTTGAAGAAGCTTGGTTCAGCCGGTATGGGAGGCTTGAACATGGAAACAAGACTTGAAGATGATAATTATAAACCCATCGATAAGCGGGGTATTCCCGGGGAGATCTGCGGAAAGGGACCCCATGCCTTGACGATGTATTTCAAGGATCCCGAAAAGACAGATGAGGCTATGAAGGGGGGCTGGTTCCATTCCGGAGACGTTGGGGTCATGGACGAGGATAGATATATTACCGTCGCAGATCGGAAGAAAGATATGATTAAGACCGGCGGTGAAAATGTCCCGACCCGTGAAGTGGAAGAGGCCATATACCTTGACAAAAGGGTCCAGGAGGTCGCTGTCATAGGATTACCGCATCCTAAGTGGGTCGAGGCTGTGACGGCGGTGATCGTCCCCAAGAAAGGTGAGAAGATTACGCAGGAGGAGATCATGGAACACTGTCGGAAGGAACTTGCTGCATTCAAGTGTCCCAAAGCAGTCATCTTTCTTGATGCCCTCCCCAAGACACCAACGGGGAAAATTCTTAAGAGGGAAATGCGAGCATCCTACAAAGAAATGTTTGCAGGTAAATGATGCATGGAACAGGGGAAAACGGATTACTGTGATGAGGGCAGGTTGAGGCCTTGAATACAATCAACACAGCTTAAAGATAAAATAGGAGACTTATCATGGAAATTAAGAATGTTTGCGTCTTAGGAGCCGGTTTGATGGGAAGCGGTATAGCCCAGGTATGCGCTCAGGCAGGTTTTCAGGTAGCTATGAGGGACATTGAGCAGAAATTCATCGACGGCGGTATGAATACGATCAGAAAGAGTTTGAGCCGCGACGTGGAGAAGGGGAAAAGAACTAAGGAGAATATGGACTCCATTTTAAGCAGGATCAAGCCGACCCTCGATCTTAAAGAGGCTGCCGGCAATGCTGACATCGTCGTAGAGGTCGTCATTGAGGTAATGGACGTCAAGAAGAAGGTTTACAGAGAACTGGAAGAGATTGTACCTGCCCACTGCCTGTTCTTTACCAACACATCCGGTCTCAGTATTACGGAGATGGCAGCTATCACTAAGCGGCCGGACCGGTTCATTGGCACCCATTTCTTCAATCCTGTGCCGGTGATGCGCCTGCTGGAGATCATCAGGGGCTATGAGACATCTGATAAGACCCTTGAGATCGCCAAAGAATGGGGGGAAAAAATTGGCAAGGAAGTCATCGTAGTCAAAGAAGCACCGGCCTTTGCGGTCAACAGGATACTCTGTATCATGCTTAACGAGGCCTTCTACGCCCTGGACGAAGCCGTCGCCAGTGCAGAGGATATAGACAAGGGCATGGTGTTGGGCTGCAATCATCCCATCGGTCCGCTAGCCCTGTCCGATCTTGTGGGGAATGATACTCTCCTCCACGTGATGGAGGGTCTGCACAGGGAATTGGGTGATAAATACCGCCCTGCTCCCTTGTTGAAGAAGCTGGTCCGGGCGGGTCGCTTCGGAAGAAAAACCGGCAAAGGAGTTTATGATTACACAAAAAAATAAGTACCAAAAATACAATAATCAGAATTTAGTTTGAGAGGAGAATTATGAAGGAAGTTTTTATTGTAAGCGCTGTAAGGACACCGATCGGCAGACAGAATGGATATCTCCGAAACTGGACTGCTCCCGAACTCCTGGGTACCGTGCTGGATGAAGCCGTCCGCAGAATTGATCTCGATCCTGCAATTGTGGATGATGTCATTACGGGTACCGTGTACCAGATCGGTGAGCAGGGTTTTACCCTGGCACGCATGGGGGTATTAGCCTCAAAATTCCCGCTAACGGTACCGGGGGTATCAGTGAACCGTCAGTGCGGGAGCAGTCTCACCGCCATTCAACTCGCCCACGGCATGGTCGCTTCGGGCACGATGGATGTGGTGATCGCGAGCGGATGCGAACTGCTGACGAAGTACGGGATGTTTTCAGATTTGAACGGCACCCTGCATACAGGTAAGCCCATGGGGAATCCTTTCGGTAAATTTTACACGAGCAAGTACGGCATACCGGATCAGATCAAAGCGGCACAGATGATTGCAGACAAGTGGAAAATTACACGCGACGAATGTCATGAGTTTGCCATAGCAAGCCACAGAAAGGCCCACGCGGCAACCGTCAACGGATACTTTCAAGAATGAAATCCTGCCAATTAGGGGCGTCGATAAAGACGGCAAAGAAATCGTCAGGGATACCGATGAGCCTATCAGGCCCGAGACATCCCATGAAACGCTTTCCGCCCTCAAGGTTTTGCCGAATACCAAATGGATAACGGCCGGCATATCGAGCACCATCACAGACGGCGCATCTGTTGTGGTTCTCATGAGCGAAGAAAAAGTTAAGGAACTCAGGCTGAATCCGATGGCCCGGGTTGTCGCGAATGCCGTCGTCGGTTCCGATCCGGAGATCATGCTCACAGGGCCCATTTATGTAACGCCCAAAGTACTGAAGAAAGCCGGCCTTTCCATGAATGATATCGATATCTTTGAAATCAACGAAGCCTTCGCACCGATACCGCTTGCCTGGGCCAAGGAACTGAAGGCGGATCAGAGTAAACTGAATGTGAACGGGGGCGCCCTTGCTCTCGGCCATCCTGTAGGCAATTCCGGCTGTCGCCTGACCGTTACGGCAGTCAATGAGCTCATGCGCCGAAATGCCAAGTACGCGCTTATTTCACTCTGCACAGGCGGGGGAATGTCTCCGGCAACGATTCTTGAAAGAGCCTGAGTAATATATTTCAAAGAGAGAAGACCTCTATTTTTTGGTATCCTTCAGTGTTTTTTCTCTGTTAAAGGAAGCCCTCTATGAAACCATTGGTATCCCTGGTTCAATATACCGGCAGCCCTGATGCTCTCAGAGAAACAATCGAGCTTTGCGGTGGATTCGAGAAGCTGGATAAGAAAGCCGGAGTCCTCATTAAACCAAATCTTGTCACGTGGGATGACGAGTTTAAGATAGCACCATTTGGCGTGTTTACAACGACGCGTCTCGTGGAGGATCTGGTCATCTTGCTCAAGGATTACGGATGTAATGATATATCCATCGGCGAGGGATCGGTTGACTTTAAAAAAGGCGTGGGCACCATGGAGGCCTATGCAGGCCTCGGATACAACAGGATAGCAAAAAAGTACGGAATCAAGCTCATCGATTTTAATGCCGGCGAATTTAAGATCATCAAGGTGGGGGATGGACTAACATTTCATCTTGCAAGGGAGGCTGTGGAATCAGACTTCCTCATTGACGTTCCCGTGCTTAAAACCCATGCTCAATCCAAAGTATCCCTGGGACTTAAGAATCTCAAGGGCTGCCTGAAAACCTCTTCAAGAAAACTTTGCCATCAGGCAAGCCCCGGCCTGGAGCATTGCTTCACATTTGTTGCCGATTATGTGAAGCCTTCCCTGACAATCGTGGATGGCATCTATGCCCTGGAGCGGGGCGCCCTTCATTTCGGAAACGCCTTCAGAAAAGACATTATCATTGCTTCCCGCGATATCCTTGCCGCCGATATGGTCGCGGCAAAAACCATAGGCTTCGACCCGCAGGACATTATACATTTCGTTGAATATGGCAAACGTCATAATAAATCCTTAAGCCTGAATGATTACGAAATCAAGGGAGCCGTGCTGGAAAATCATGTCAAACCACTCAAGTGGGACTGGGGATGGACCAAAGACAACACAGGCCCTTCCGTCTTCGAAAAATTCGGCATCACGGGTACAGCCGTACCCAAATACGATGAAACCCTCTGCTCCGGATGTTCGCCTTTTGCCAACATGGTAAATATCCTTGTTTTATCGGCATTTCAAGACCAACCCCTTCCCATGGTTGAGATCCTTAACGGCAAGAAAATGCAGGCGCGACCCGGCTATGATAAAACCGTTCTCATCGGCAATTGTATCATCAAGGCGAATAAGGAGAATGTTAATATCCGGAAAGCAATAAAAGTGAAGGGATGCCCGCCGGAACCCGGAGAGGTAATTGCAGCATTGAAGGAGGCAGAGCTTCATATCAACGAACTTACGTACTGGGGTTATCTTAGAGAGCAGGGCGAAAAATACGATAAACAGGACGGGTATTCCTGGGATTTCTATAAATAAGATATGTTCAAGCAACTAATCCCTGAAACCGTGGTGTCGTGATAAGCTGTTTTACTTAGTCGAATTTTTCTGTCAGGGTTCAAAATATGGATGCAGAATCGTATTTCCTTCCTTTCAAAATTCCCGAGCTCAAATCCCGGAATATGAGAATAGGCAAAGTAGGCCATCTGCGGCGTTCTTTCTCTGTGGTTCCCGATGATTTTTTCAGAATCTATCAGAACGAAAACCTCCATCTGGAAGTCGAATTCCAGCAGGAGGAAGCCCGCGCCAGAGTCTTTCTCTACACAAATATTGACTGTCCAAAAGACGAATGGAAGGAGATGGAATTCAAACAGGAAAAGGATAAAATCTACAGCCTTACATATAAGGTCAGGCTCTGCGGCAGCTATAAATTCAAATTAAAATATTCTCTTGATGACGGCAAAACCTGGTACTGGGACAGGGTTCCTTTCAGCCATTTGATAGTGGACCCGGAGTCCTTTAAGGATGTGAGGATGTATACGCTGATACCGTCGGTCTCAGGAACTATCAACGACTGGATGGAGCTGCTTTCCCACATTGCGGGTCTTGGTTTTAATGCAGTTCATCTTCTTCCCATAACCAGTCTTGATTTTTCTGAAAGCCCTTATTCGGCGTACGATCTTTTTTCGATCGATAAGGCCTACATCGAGAAAGAAGATTTCTCCGGGTTTGGGGCTTTTGAAAAATTTGTTGAAAAAGCCAGGGAACTGGGGATCAGACTTTGTTTTGACCTGGCAATTAATCATATTGGGCTCAGAAGCAAGATGGCGCAAATGTGTCCGGAGTGGATAGTGCCGGACAAGGGCGAGAAAGACGGACTGAAGCGTGCAGGCTGCTGGCATATGAATTCCTGGCTGAAATGGGGTGATCTTGTAAAAATCTATTATGATCATCCCCATCCCGGTATCCGCAGTGACATCTGGGATTATATGACAAAATATTCCACGTTCTGGTCCCATTTCGCCTGGCTTACCGGGGGTATGGTCCGTCTTGACAACCTGCATTCAAGTCATGAAGGGTTTATCACGCACCTGCTTGAAGAGCTGCGCGGCGCCTACCCGGACCTCATTGTTATGGCGGAGTTCTTTTCAGATTCCAATACTGTTCTGAAAAAAGCGGCAGAGTGGCAGATCGATCTTTTTCTTGCCAATCAGTGGGAACACCCTTATGCGAATGATCTGCGGAACTACCTGCGATATATACATTATATAGGCCGGAAGATACGATTTTACATGCCTGTCACCACGCATGACACAGGCGTACCGGCCCAGCTGTTCGGTAAGGCAGAGGCTGCCTTACCACGCTATGCAGTAACAGCCCTCATGGGTACAGGACAAACCGGTATCGTCCAGGGAGTTGAATACGGGTATCCGGAAAAGATAGATTTTATCGGCAGGAAACATAAGTATGAATTCCAGGAAAATTTATACATCTCTCAGGGCATAAGAAATATCAATAGAGTGCTTTCAGAATCATCAGTATTTCATCAGGATGGTAATTTGGAGTTTATTGACAGCAACCACGGCGCGGTGCTGGGCGTCTTACGACGTCCGGATAAAGAACCGGATAAAGAAAATGACAAGGGCTATCTGGTCTTTGCCAATCTTGATATTCATAATGGCTATACTTTACAGGTCGATCTTTCATCGCTGATAAAGAATACAAAAAAGATAAAGATGGAAGATAGAATAACCGAAGGCCGGTACGAATCGCAGGTTAATGATATTAAGATTGACATCGAGCCCTGCGGTGTTAGAATACTTAAGATAGAGGTTTGACAGAATAAACTTGAGCGTCTTCTGATGATGCATAGAAGTGGCCCGCTCATCACAATGCGAAACAAGAAAAAAATGAGGGGAAAAGAAAATGGATTTAGGAGATTTAGTCGTAATCGATCATCCCAAACATCCATTTAATGGCTGCGTGGGCAAAGTTGTGGGAAAGCGGGGATACAGGAAACCGGATGATCTCTGGATGCTTATATATGTTGCATCAAAAATGAGGGACTATCTTGTTCCCCAATCGATGTTGCGTCTGGAAAAGAAGGATTAGGGTCAGACCCTCCCCCTGGCAGTGCGCCTTTTCTTTTCCACAAGCTCTTCCTCGATGGGCACTGCTTTCTGAAATTCCTCGGCTTCATCCAGCGGTTCCTCGTTTTCATAATCGCCGAGTTCCCAGATCATTTCATCGAGGTCCCTATCGTACGCTTTATCCCTCCCGCTTTCAAATTCCTTAATCTTTTCATCAAGGAGTTTATCCAGCGGTTTTACTTTTTCTTCATAGGCCATTTTATTTCTCCTTGGTTTTTTTTGAATTACTAGTTTAGCTTATGTCAGGTGTTCGGGTTGATCCATCATGGGATTCATGATTTTCACTTTCTAAAAACCTGAATTTGGGATCGGGAAATGGATGATCAGGCCCTTTCGTAGGTCACACACAATATATACAAGCGGATGTATATCAGCAGCCCCTCTCTTGTATTAATCAAGCCGAGAAAACATATTATGTAGTTAGTAATTTGTGTTGTTTTCTTAATTAGAGAGAACGGAAATAAATGGATAGCTTTAAATTTCATTTGGAACAGATCCACACAAAATGTTGTTAGACCTGTTGTAATTTGCTATCAGTTTCATAGTTATGACGATAGGCTTTCTTTGAATGGCAAATTACAATTAATTGTAGTATTAGGAGCTCAATACTATAAGGAGACCGGCGCTGAAACTTACAATCTTTAACAGGCTGATCATCAGTTCTCTTTTGATAATTCTTCTGGTTGGTATCAGTGGTGTATATACCATCATGAACCTGAATGATCTTAATCAGCTTATCGAGTCCATAATCAAGAATGATTCACGTATAATAAAGCTGACCGAAGAGGCTATGGATGATCTATATAGCCTGACAGCAGCGGAAGACAAGTATCTTATATCCAGGGATACTGACTATTACCAGCAGTTCAAGAATACAAGAAGCGACTTCATTAAAAGAGTTGATGAGTTGGAAAAGATAGCGGATACCGGGGTCAAGATTGGTTTATTGGCGGACATCAAAAAATTCCAGGGTCTCTACGATGTGTTGATTGATGAACGGGAGTCGTTGACAGCTGACAAAAAGTTACAGGAAAAAAATAGCCAGACCTATGTGATAGACAGGGAGCTGATCACCCGTGAAATTGACCAGAAACTGCGAAATCTTGTTAGAGTTTCAACTGAGGATAGGAATACAAAATTACAGCGATCAAAGGACATGTCGACACAAATTGCAAATATTATCACCATATCGGAATTTCTTGCAGTCATTCTTGTCATTATTATAACTTTTATAAATACGCGGAAGATCAATCTACCCATAAAGCTATTGAGCGAACGGGCAAATGAGGTGGCCGGCGGCAAATTTGGTGATCCACTAAAGATTTCTTCTCCGCCGGAGATCAAGGAATTGGCGGATACTTTCAACATGATGTGTGAACGGCTCAAGGAACTTGGACCAGATGAAAATTGATTATATCAGTCATCTGTCTCATGAATTACGAACTCCTTTAACGGTGATCAAAGAAGCGTCAAGTATGCTTCAGGAAGGTGTTTTCTCAAAGGCCCCTGAAAAACAGGAAGATTTGTTCGTATTGATCAAAGCAGAGTGTGAACGGTTAATATTATCTGTTAACCGGATACTTGACTTTTCGCGAATGGAAGCGGGGAAAATGTTTTTTTCCTTTCAAAAAGCGAGCCTTCGTCCTATTATAGAAAAAAATATTTTGAAGTTGTCGCCTCTTACTCAGAAAAAGAAAATGGATATTACCCTTGAAATTCCAGAGGACATTCCTTCTCTGCGAATGGACAGGGAAAGGATTGAAGAAGTCTTTGAAAATTTGTTAAGCAATGCTTTGAAGTTTACTCTGGAAGGGGGAAAGATCACTGTTTCTGTCAAGAATAACAGTGAGAATAACAACGTAGAAATATCTGTATCGGACAATGGTCGCGGCATTCCCGAAGACGGATTGATGCAGGTTTTTGATAAATTCAAGCGTGTCGATGACAAAAGAGGAGCCATAAGGGGAACCGGCATGGGACTCGCGATCGTAAGACATATCATAAATGCACATGGAGGGCATATATGGGTAAGAAGCAAAGTGGGCGAAGGAAGCACCTTTACTTTTTCTTTGCCTGCATTATAGTAATATCGATTCTAATTTGCGGTTGCACTCACTTTTATCAGGCAGCTTTGACCAAGCCTGATTTCAAAGAGGCGAATGATTTGATGAAACGGGGAAACTACAAAGCATCTCTGGGCAAGTACGAGCAAATAATTGTACAGATACCCTGAGGAAGGCGACAGGGTCCTTTTCGAGATGGGCGTAATTTATGCGTTTCCAAGGAATCAGCAGAAAGATTATCAGAAATCTTTGGAATGCTTTCAGAAAATCATAAAGGATTACCCGGAGAGCAAGTACAGACAAGGCAGCAATGTAATGATTTTTCTTATTAATGAGGTAACAAGGCAAAGAAAACAGATTGATAAGCTCGAACGGCAGGTGGAGGAGTTTGAAAAGAAAATAGAACAGATGAAAGAAGTCGATATGAATTTAAAAGAAAAGAAAAAATCAGTTCCTGAGAGATAATGGGGTCAGTGATGGACAGACTATTGATCGTTGATGACGATTTGAATGTTTTAAAAGTGCTCAAGATGAGGCTCGAGTCAGAGGGATATCAGATTGAAACCGCATCAGAAATAGAAACAGCAAAAGACTTGGTGGCTAAGAATGAATATGAACTTGCCGTGCTTGATCTGAAGTTTTCCGGTGGCAGCGGTATAGATCTGATGAAGAGTATCCGTGAAGTCGATCCTGATCTTCCGGTCATTATCCTGACGGCATACGGGACCATTGAAAGTGCAGTCGAAGCAATGAAAGAGGGCGCATATATTTATCTGACGAAGCCCTTTAACAATCGCGAACTTCTTTTGCAGATCAGGAATGGCATTGAAAAATCAAAACTTTCAAGGGAGGTAAAGAAACTAAGGAGTATTGTAAGGCAAAATATTAATACTCAGAATATCATTGGTCAGAGTGAAGCGATGAAGAAGGTCCTTGATTTGACGTTTCTTGCAGCGGAGTCCAACTCGAATGTGTTCATCAGTGGCGAGAGCGGAACAGGAAAAGGGATCATCGCAAGGGCTTTACATCAACTGAGTGACAGGAAGGACAAGCCTTTCGTTTCACTCAACTGTGCAGCAATTCCTGCGACCCTGCTTGAAAGCGAACTTTTTGGTTTTGAAAAAGGTGCCTTCACAGGGGCTACGGCGAATAAAAAGGGTCTTTTTGTACAGGCCGATGGCGGGATAATCTTCCTCGATGAAATATCCGAGATCCCTCTTGCCATGCAGGGAAAACTCCTCAAGGCCCTTGAAGATAGAGAATTTTATCCACTGGGGGCACAGAAGACCGTCAAAGTTGATATACGGATTATATCAGCCTCCAACAAGGATATTGAGATAGAAGTTGAACAAGGAAATTTCCGCAGTGACCTCTTTTACCGTATACATGTAATTCCTATCAGGATGCCGCCTCTAAGGGATCGAAAAGAAGATATCCCTCTTCTGGTAGAACACTTTTTAGAAAAGTATGCCGTTAAGATGAATAAAAGTATCAAGAGTATCGCACCGCAAGCCCTTCAGAGGATCATGCTTTATTCCTGGCCCGGCAATGTTCGGGAATTGGAGAACATCATTGAATGCGCCGCTGTAATGGTAAGGGATGATGTGATCACGGAAGATATGATAGTCCTTACCACCCAGAAGATGGATGAAAGCGCCTTCCGGTCATTCAAAGAATCCAAACAGGATTTTGAGCGAAGCTACCTCATAGAATTGATGAAGATCAGCAGAGGCAATGTCAGCCAGGCTGCCAAAATAGCAGGTAAGTACCGTGCTGATCTTATATGCTTTACTGGAGAAATACAACCTTAGTCCATTGGAGTTTCGACAGGACTGAAGGAAAAATCCTCCATGTAACGACTGCAACAATTTAAATATATTCGCTTGTTTTGAATTTTTTTGATTGTAGGATAATCCATACAATTTTCTGTTCCACACCGGCCCATTTTCAGGGCAAAAATAATAATAATCCATTTAATAACAATAAGTTAGAGGCCATAAGCCCTTTCTGGTATGCCTTTTGCTACATAAAGAATACGCTGATTCTGAAACCCAAATTAAAAAGTAACCTTTTATTTGAAATGGATTTGCTCAGATTAAAGGAGCAGTAAGATGGTTTACATAATCACTAGTATAATCATTTATTTAATCCTGGTTTTATTCTTCTGGTCTCTATGTGCCATTAAAAATAGAAGTTCCCTCGAAACAAGTGAAAGTGTGTTAAAAAGCGAAGAAACTGAAATTTCATTTGATGAGGTTTTGGCAAGAACTTGCTCTTCCGCTGATGGAGTGTAGGAAGAGCCCTTCAGTCCCTTTTCTTTCTGATTTTTTCTTATGAGAAATCAATTCGCCATATAAATAAACCTGCCATTCTGTTTATCAAAAAACTAAAATATAAATATTCCAGATAAATGCATAAAGCAGCCGTCGCCCATTACCCCTGGAGTCGTACAACCGTTTTCCCATTGACACCCCACCCCTTTTTCTTTATGCTTCCCCGCGACCGAATTCCCATGCAGGATTGACATCTCTGCCAATGATGCATAATTTTCTTAAGACAGAGACTTAGACTGATATGGGAGAAATGTGAAGAGAGTTTATTCTTTGATATGCGGTACACGATAGAAACAAAAGACGAAGATTTGCGGGCGAAGTGCATAGAAGAACTGGCACGCAAAAGAGGATTAGATGAGATAGAGGCGCTTGCAATCGACGATCGCCTGCTTACACTCATAAAGATCATCTCCACAGGATTAGGAGAAGATGTAAACCTGAATATCGTGCCCGGTGACAGGTGGAAATACAATGCAGAGACTAACGAAATAATATTTCCCGTCGAATTGCTCTTGACCTCTTCCCCGGAAGAAATTATCGGATTTTCCGCTCATGAAGCTGGCCACAGGCAGATATCCCGCCATAATTTGAGAAAAGCGGCGTTTAAACGCTTCTTCTCCAAAGAATATTTGCGTCTTCTCTTGAATGCCTTTGAAGACAGCCGTGTAGATAACTGGCTGATTAGTTTCTACAAGGGGATAAAACACTACCTCGACATAACCTATGATGATTTGCTTCCCCGGAATTTAAACACATCAACGTATGTAAATCACCTGCGGGGCGAAATAGCCGAAAGAGCGAACACGACCTGTCATCCCTTTCTCTTGTATCCCAATTTAGAATACCTGCTGGGCATGCGGTATTACTGGAGGTATGGTCGTCTGCCATCCCAGGTAATGAATCCTGAAGTGAACGTCGCATTGAAGCGGACGCATGGGGATTTTGATGAGATTTTCAATCATTATCCTGCCGGGCGCGTATCGGAACTGGAAAGAATGCAGTTTGCTGAAGAAGCCGCGATCCTTGTCAGGGACAAAATTCTTCCCGAGTATGAAAATTTAGTCAGGATGACAATCGAAAAATTAGTTGATGAAATAAAAAATAATCAGATCCAGATTAAACAAAAGAAGTGCGCCCAGGAAGATTTAAGCCCCAGTGAGTTGGAGGAAGAGGCCAGAAAGCTCTTGGAACTGAACGCAAAGGAACTGGCGAATAGGTTCTCCCCGAAGACAGAAAAACAGATTACAAGGAAGCTTGATAATTACAGGAAGGGCGCTTCTGAAGAAAAAGAGACACTTGTAGAAGGGGGAGAATCTCAGGAGGAAAGAAAATTAGAGTCCTTGCCTGCAGAAACACTTCGGGACCTCATCAAAAAGCAGCGGATCATTAACCGGGAGCAAGACGCGAAGATAAGCGAATATGAGAGGGTCTATAAGCTCATCTCTAATTTAGTCCAGGCATTAAGCGGGGTCCTTGAGAATCACTTCTCGAAAAATAAAAGGCCTGCATTTAAAGGCTATTTCCCCTCGGGTCAGAAACCGGATCTAAAAAGGGCCATGGAGCTTTCCAGAAAATTGAGCGAGGGTATTCCCGTTCAGGAAAAGGATTTAAAGGTATTTTTGAAGAGGAGGCTTCCCACACAGAGGGATCACAAGATAGTCCTGGCTCTGGATGAATCCGCCTCTATGGAAGAACCCAAGAGAACATCAGCTTTAGCAGGGCTTTTAGTCTTTATGGAGGCGCTGGATCATATCGGCATCGATTATGCGGTAATCGGATTTTCCGATAGCCCTGTCATGCATAAAGACTTTGGCAGAAAGCTGACTCCTCCTGACAGAAGATTGTTATTTGAAGAAGTGTCGATGTACATACCTGGAGGTTCAACCGCTGATGCGGATACCCTTCAGTTAGCGACGAATATATTGAAAGATCAACCGGAGGATTCATCACGATGGATCATTATGGTGACTGATGGAGAGGGAAACGTGAATACAACAGGAAAGACATTTTTTGAGCTTCAGAAAGAAGCATTGGATCAAAAGATAGAGGTACTGGGAGTGGGTTTAGGCGAAGAAGTAACCGAGGTTATTAAACGTTACAAAAGCGGCATACAGATAGACGACGTGGAAAAACTGCCCTCTGTCGTTTCCGATATATTGGAGGAAAAACTGGTTACTCAAGATGTATTATGGGAAAATTTCTTAACTCCACAGCATGGGGGAAAGAGTGCTGAAGCGATGACATCACCATCTCTCCCCCAGGATTTGTCCGAACTCCTGGCAAGCATCTACCTCCATCAAAAACAGCATATCCCAACCTTCAATGTGAGACACTTGAAGAGAGCTTCAGAGCTGTTGGGTTTCTTATTGAGCAGGGGTTATCCGACGAAAGAGGGATTCGGAAGGAGTCTGAAATATGCCTTTATAGACACCCAGGAGCAACCGCAAAGGGTAAGAAATCTTCTTCTGGGAGAACTTACGGATATACAGAGGATATTATCTGACTTTACTCCTCAGGATGTGCCTCAAGACTTGCTACGCGCATCTTCTCACGCAGAGGTTCCCGTGGCCTCAATCCCTCATGACCTGGCACCATTGCTGGATATTATAATGAAGAACAACTCACATCCTCACATCGAGCAAGCCCTCTCGTTATTGAAGGAACTAATCAGCTCCTCTGATCTTGCATTTGTGTGTATCCCCGGATTGGAGGCCTGTTTCCGGGTCATTCAGGATGAATTGATAAAAGAGATAACCATAGAGGAATTGGAGAAAAAATTAGAGGATAAAAGCTGGGCTGTCCGCCAGCCCGCGGCCTTAGCCCTGGGTCGGGTTTACCTGGCACTGATCAAACAGGGGAAAGACGCGGAATTGAGTACTTTGGAAAAAGGATTGAATGATGAAGATCCGACTGTCTGCCGGGCCGCGGCCCAGGCCTTAAGCCGGATATGGTATCATGACTATCGCAAGGGAAAAATAACCGTAGCGGAACTGGAGCATAGACTGGAAGATACAAACTGGGCAATCCGTCAAACTGCGGTAAGAACCTTGGGTAAGATCTATCCGGCGCTTGTTAAACAGGGGAATGATATAGACATAAGCAAACTGGAAGAAGGGTTGTGGAATAAAAACTGGTTTGTCCGCCAGGCCGAGTCTGAAGCCCTGGGCCAAATCTATCCTGCACTCATCAAACAGGGAATAGGGGTGGATTTGAGCAGGCTGGAAGATAAATTAAAGGACAAAAACATACTTGTCCGTCAAACTGCGGCACTAGCTCTGGGTCAGGCCTATCCCCCCCTTATCAAACGGGGAAAAGATGTAAGCTTAAACGTACTGAAAGAAAGATTGGATGATGATGACTGGTCTGTCCGTCAGGCTACATCACAGTCCCTGGGACGGATCTGGTTTCACAGCTATTACCAGGGGAAGATGGACTTAAAAGATATAGAAGAAAAACTGGATGACATAAGCTGGTCTGTCCGCCAGGCCGCATGCCAGACATTGGGTCAGATATACCCTGCGCTTATCAAGCAGGGGAAAAATGTAAACTTAAAAAAATTGGAAGAAAGGCTATGGGATGCGGATGTGGACAGGTCCGTATGCCAGGCCGCGGCTCAGGCCCTGGGCCGGATTTGGCCGCACAGCTATAACCGGAAGAAGATAACCTTTAAGGCATTGGAAGAACGATTAAAGGATGACAACTGGTTTGTCCACCAGGCCGCAGCCTTAGCGTTAGTAAAGATACACCATACCCTTGTCCAACAGGGGAATGATGCGGACTTAAGCAAACTGGAAAGAAGATTGAAGGATAAGATCTGGTCTGTCCGTCAGGCCGCAGCACGGGCTTCCATAAAAACCTTTTCCGATCTCATATCGAACAATGAAAAAGAATTCAGCAAGGTCTTGGCCTCATTCAATGAGATGCTGGGCGAGCCAATGGAAAGCATCCTCACAGGCACTCATGCCAACCAGGTTCAAGTCGGCGAGAAGTCGTTAACGGTGGGCAATCTACTTTTTGACAGAACAAAAAGCATCGATGATATACCTGCCTGCGTGATGACGGCATCCGGCTATCACATTATAGAAACGTTATGTATCGGCTACCTGTTGAAACACTCTATCTTGCTCCTGGGTCCCACATCAACGGGAAAGAGTTTCCTGATTAAATGGCTGGCGAAGGTATTGGGCTACGAGCACCTCTCGTATTCCATCAACCCCTATACCTCCAAGTTTGAAATAATCGGCGGCATTAAACCGGATAGCGAAGGAAGATTCGTCTGGCAGGATGGGATTCTTTTGAATGCGGCAAGAGAGGGTCTATGGCTGGCCCTGGAAGAGATAAACCTGGCATCTTCTGAAGTTGTTGAGATATTGAATGATTATTTGATTACGGGAAAGATATCCTATTCAGCGAATGGGGAGCAGAAGGAATTGTATCCCCATCAGGACTTCAGGCTCTTTGCCACCGGGAATCCTGAAAGTTACAGCCAGCGGCAGAAACTCTCGGAGGTTTTTTTATCAAGGTTTAAAATCCTCTATCAAAAAGAGCTTTCCGAGGAGGAGTTGTCCCAGATACTGAGTTCCTTATTCGAAATCTCTTCTTCTTTAGCCCTTCCGATTGCGAGATTCCATACGACCTTGCAGAATCAGGCGGATAGCCGCATCATCGGCAAAGCGGAAAAAGACCCGTATACTTTTACCCTCAGGGATATCATCAGGCTGGGTAAGAGACTGGAGCCGATTCTCGCAAAGGGACCAGTGGATGGGGCATACCTTATGAGATTTTTCCTCGAGTTCTTCAGCGTCTATATCGGCAGGCTGAGGGATGAATATGAAAGAGAAGCGGTGATCAGCTTATTGGATACTCATTTTGGTTTCAGAGCTAAGGGACTGGATCTGGAAGCAGTGCTCATGTCTTCGTCCGAAGACCTGAAAGTCTTACTTGAAACATTACCGTCCTCACAGGGGGGAGAATTTGTTCCAAGGGATGACGCGGACATTATACCTACACCGACACAAAGGAGAACCCTCTATTTGATCCTGAAAGCCCTCATACACAATGAGCCGGTTCTTGTGGTGGGAAATCCTGCCTCCGGAAAAACTACACTTATTAGATATTTGGCAAGGCAAAAGAAGACCAACCTCTATTATGTCAACCTCTCCTCCGATACAGGACTGGAAGAACTCCTTGGCGGTTATACACAAGACAAGAGCGGAAGATGGCACTACAGAAAAGGGCTTCTGTTTTCGGCAATGGAGGAGGGGAGTTGGCTCTTGATCGATGAAGCGAATCTGTCTCCCTTATCGGAATACTTGAACAGCCTCCTCGACTTTGGCTATGTAATTGATGGAGAAGAAAATATCTGCTATTCCCATCCTAACTTCAGGGTATTCCTGGCCATAAATCCGCCCTCTGTGCATCAATCAAGAAATCTGCTTTCCCCCGCCTTGAGGTCACGGTTCACCGAGGTCTGGGTTGAAGAGTTGACTAATTTGGGAGAACTCGCCGGTTTAATTGATACCTGGGGTAACTCTCACGGTGTAGTATCTGGAACCCATGAGCGGAAGAAAGGCAAAAAACGCAAGGGTCGTGAGGAAAAAACTCCTGAGGATGAAAAGACAGTAAAAAAAGCCGAACAAAAGGAGTTTGCATCCTTCAAGCGATATACCCACTTTTCAACGTGATGGGAAGAGCACTTTAAAAATCTTTCTTTAACAGCACTAGCATGAAAATGGCTGTCACTCTTCGATAGGCTCAGGGTGACCATGCGTTTTCACGCCGACGTGGTGTCACCTCTTACTTTGGACAAGAATTAATTTTATAACCCCCTTTGGAAAAGGGGGCTGGGGGATTTTGTGGCAATAGTATGAGAACAATGCTCCCAGCAGGTGAAATAGCACGGCGCCTCCATGACATCGTGTTCCAGAAGGGAGAAGACCTTACGGTCGAAGAAGTACATGTCGGCCTCGGTTACGTTGGGGTAAGACTTGACAACGACGGCATGGGCCTTGCAGCCCTGTTACTTCACGAGATATCGCCGGGCTGTTCTGTTATTCCCGAAGCCGGAAAGTTAGCCGGAGAAAAGGCAACCTCTCTTCTCAATAAACTTATAGAAGGACAGAATCCCCTGGATAAAGCCCTCGGCCTTGCTACTGCTAATGCCGCCCTTCATCCCACATCTATTCAAGACGAAAGAGACTCCCTCTCTATCATGAGGCTGACGCCTGACGACCATGTGGCAATGGTCGGACTCTTCACGCCGATGGTTCCGAAGATCGAGGCGACAGGGGTAAAACTTTCTGTCATTGAGCGAAACCCCGCGCGGATGGCAGTTCTTGATAAGAAAGAGACTGGCAGGATATTAAATGAGTGCACCGTAGCCATCATTACAGCAACCACACTCCTGAATGATACCCTGGAAGAGATTCTCAATGGCCTGGGGAATCCCCGGCATGTCGCCATCCTCGGCCCATCCACCCCTCTCTGCCCTGATATCTTTCAGGGAACGCAGGTCAACCATCTGGGGGGGTCTGTAGTCCGGGATGCTTATAAAGTCATGCGGATCATCTCCGAAGGCGGCGGCACCCCGGCCATGCGGCCCTACTTGCAATTCGTGAACATCCTCCTTCCCAAAACTTCTTGACATCAAATAGGAAATAAATCGCGGGCAAACGGATGAGGGTCATAAACAAATACAGAAAAATCATATTCCATACAACTATACTGACCATCATCCTTGGTACGTTATTGGCGCCTGTCACCGCTTCGCCGGAATCCGGATGGAAGCTCGCATTGCAGAAGGACGGTATTGAAGTCTCCACAAGAGGTGTTCCCGGTTCGGATTTAGATGAGTTCATGGGTACGACGGTAATCGAGGCATCGGTCAATGTCATCGAGGCGGTAATTGATGATGTGCCGGCAGCACCTCAATGGATGGCGGATTGCAGAGAAGCGAGGACTATCCGCAAAATAGACGAAAACGTAAGCGTGGTGTTAAACGTAACGAAGACGCCCTGGCCGGTGTATGACAGAGAAACTCTTTTGATATCGACGAAGCAAAAGGATGCGAAGGCAGAGACGGTGATATTTGAATTTCATTCCGTAAATGATCCCGCTGTCCCTGTAGGAAAGAAGAATGTCAGGATTCCGGCGATTGACGGTCGATGGGTTTTAACCGCTGTCGACGAAGGGCACACAGAAGTCACTTATACCGTAAAGTCCAACCCAGGTGGCTCTATACCCAAATTCATTGCCAAACAGAGGAGCAGGGATATTCCCTACAAAACCTTGTTGGGTTTAAAGGAAATGGTCAAGAAAGATAAATATAAAGAGACAACTAAATAACAAATACCAAGCTTCAAAGCCGCTCATCGGAAAATTCATTGAATTCCTTTTGCCATGTCCGGCGAGGAGATGAGGAATGAACCTAACTGCCCTTGTTTCAATTCCAACGCAGATAACAGAAGGCTCAAGCGTTGCCAATGCAAAGGGTTACATCCTGTCGCTCGCTCTGCATAATTGTCTCATCTAAGCAAAGTTGTTTCTTGGCAAGTGAACGTTACACGCGCTTTTCTTATCCCATCTTTCCTGAAACAAATAGTCGATACCTGGCGTGCCAATATTCAAGCTGGCCTGCCCCCCTCAATGATGGACGACCTTATTGTCCGCCTCTATGACCCAGCCGCCGCCTATCGCCTTGTAAAGGTTCACGAGAGACTGGAAGAGAACTCCTGTCGTTTGAGCCCGGGCAAGTTCCGCATCGAAAAGGCTGCGCTCCGCATCAAGCACCTCGATGTAGCTTGTGTAGCCGTTTTCAAATCTCAGACGCGCGAAGCGAGCGTAGGTGAGCAGAGATTCGACCTGCCGCGTCTGGATCTCAAGCCCTTCCCGTGACCTCCTCTGGTCAATAAGGGCGTCTTCGACTTCACGAAAGGCCGTCTGGATGGATTGCTGATACTGAAGGAGGGCCTGCCGCTGTATCGCCTCAGCCGCTTCGACCTGTCCGCCAATGGCGCCTGCTGTGAAGATCGGCACATTCAGAGGAACGTTCCAGCTCCAGACTCTGGATGGTCCCTGGAAGAGTGTTGAGAGGTCCGTGCTCGCGAATCCAAACATGCCGGTCAGAGAAATCGTCGGAAAATAGAGTGACCGTGCCACACCGATTCTCGCATTGGCCGCTATGAGGACCTGCTCGGCCTGTCGTATATCCGGACGCTTGGCAAGCAAGTCTGACGGCAGGCCTGCCGGCACGGCGGGAAGTACAAGCTCATCAATCTTCTTCCCTCGTGGAATAGAACCCGGATTTCGTCCGATAAGCACACTCAGTGCATTTTCTTGTTGGCTAATGGCCTTTTCGAGAAACGGGATGATTGCGAGGGCCTGCTCATACAGTGATTTGACCTGGCTCAGTTCGAGTTCGGAGATGACACCACCCCGGAAACGCAACTGGAAAAGGTCATAAGACTCCTTGCGGCTCTGTGCGGTGCGTCTGGCAATCTCAAGTTGTTTGTCAAGGTCGCGAAGATTCACATAGGCGCTTGCCACAGACGCTACAAGAGTAAGGATAACACCCTTTCGTCCCTCTTCCTGACTCAGTAGATCGGCACGGGACGCCTCCGTTGCCCTCCTCAGCTTGCCCCACAGGTCGATTTCCCAGCTCGCATTCAGGAAGGCGGAATAGTTGTCCGCGGGGTTCTGAGTGGCGGATGTGAGGGCAGTTGCGCCGTTTTCTGTGGCCCTGCTTCTGCCCCCAATTGCTCCTGCGCCGGCCTGGGGAAAAAGGGAGGCGCGGGTTATACCATATCGGCCTACAAACTCTTCAACGCGTGCCGTGGCGATCATGACATCCTTATTCTCTTTCAATGCCGTTTGAATCAGTTCATTCAGGACGGGATCATTGAATTGCTCCCACCATGCGGTATTGCCGATCTCTCTTGCTTCTTTTTCTTCAAAGCGCCAGGATGCAGGCGTCTCGACAGTCGGTCTCCGGTAGTCCGGGCCCATCATGCAGCCGAAAAGGATAATTGCCAGTAGCGGGCAGACGACAATGTTACGCATTGTTATTTTCCTTGCTCTCCCGGCGATCATCTTTTTTGCTCCTGCGGGAGAGAGTCATGACGACATAGAATGTCACGGGAATGAGAAAGACGGCGATCAGCGATGCAGTCAATGTCCCGCCCATGACGGCGGTTCCCATGATCTGCCGTGCAGTCGCGCCTGCGCCCGTGGATACGGCGAGGGGCAAGACACCGAACAGGAAAGCAAAGGATGTCATAAGGATCGGCCTGAGTCTCAGCCGCGCTCCCTCGAGGGCGGCGTCGGTAATGGACATCCCCTCTTCATATTTCGCTTTCGCGAACTCAACTATGAGGATGGCATTCTTGGCAGTTAGACCGATAAGCACGATGAGGGCGATCTGGGCATAGATATTGTTCACCTGGCTGCGAAGCCATATCGCTATGAAGGCGCCGAAAACGGCTATGGGCGTGCTCAGAAGAACGCTGACAGGCAGCGACCAGCTTTCATACAGCGCCGCAAGGATTAGAAAGACGCACAAGAGCGAAAACCCGAAGATGACGTACGTCGGTATTCCTTCCTGGGCCTTCTTTTCCTGGAAGCTCATGCCCATGTAATCGAGACCCATTTCGCTCGGCATTGTCTGGGCAAAGACTTCTTCGAGGGCCTTCATCGCCTGGCCGGAGCTATAACCGGGTTTGGCCGTGGCGTTGATCTGTGCCGAGCGATAAAGGTTGTACCGCATCGTAAATTCGGGACCGGAGCGCGATTCAATCGTCGTTACCGCCGAGAGCGGCACAGGATCCCCTCTTTCGTTTTGAACGAAGAACTGCCCTACCTTTTCGGCCTTGTTGCGGTATTCTCCCTCCGCCTGGACATAGACCTGCCATTGACGGCCGAATCGGTTGAAGTAATTTACGAAGTATCCCCCCATGAAGGTCTGAAGCGTCTGGTACACCTGTCTCAAATCGATGCCCTGCTTGAGCACTTTGTCCCTGTCCACATTGATGAAGATCTGAGGAACACCGGGCAGGAAGGTCGTCGTCACACGCTCCAGTTCCGGCCTCTGGCGCGCAGCCTCGAGAAATTTGTTGACGTTCTCCGCGAGATAGGGAATATCCTTGCCGGCCCTGTCTTCAAGAACAAGAGTTACACCGCCTGCGGTGCCGATCCCCGGGATGGCCGGGGGTGAAAAGGCAAAGGCAATCCCTTCCGGCAATTTGCCAAGTTCCCGATTCAGATGGGCCATGATGGCCTCGTACTGCTCCTCAGGCTTTTCCCGATCTTTCCACTCTTTCAGGTTTACAAAGAAGAAACCGCTGTAGGTGTTCTGCACAATGCTCAGCAGGCTCACGCCGACGACAGTCGTGTAGTATTTCACTCCGGGCGTGTTTGCAAGGATCTCCTCGATCTTTCTGCAAGCCGCGTCGGTACGCTGTAGCGAGGCTGCATCGGGCAGGGCCAGATTAATGAACATATACCCCTGATCTTCTTCCGGCAGGAAGCCTGCGGGAATCCCCTTGCCGAATGCCGGCGGAAACGACCGTGATCCCGGCAAGGAAGAGAAGGCTGAGGACGCTCTTGCGGATGAGCGTGCCCGAGAAGGAGACATAGCCGTTGGTGGCACGGCCAAAGGCGCGGTTGAAAAGGCTGAAGAATTTTCCGAGCGGTCCCTGCGAATCCGACTTCGGCTTGAGCAAGAGTGCGCACAGCGCCGGGCTTAAGGACAGCGCATTAAATGTCGAGATGAGAACCGAGATGGCGATTGTCGCGGCAAACTGCTGGTAGAGCCGGCCCGTAATCCCCGGTATAAAGATTGTGGGGATGAAAACCGCAGACAGGACCAGCGCAATGGCTATCATCGGCCCTGATACTTCTTCCATTGTCTTGAGTGCCGCCTCTTTCGGAGCCATGCCCTTCCTCCATGTGCCGTTCCACCGCCTCCACCACGATGATGGCGTTATCCACAACCAGTCCTATGGCGAGAACCAGGCCGAAGATGGACAGGGTATTGATTGAGAAGCCGAGATAAGGGGAAGAAGGCAAACGTGCCGATGAGGGAGACCGGAACTGCAAGTGTTGGAATGAGGGTCGGCCTCCAGCCCTGAAGAAAGATGAAGACGACGATGATGACGAGGATTATGGCGATGAAGAGCGTCTTGACAATCTCATGTATTCCTTCGGTGATTGCCCTTGTCGTGTCGAGACCGAGCGCATAGTCGAGATCGGCGGGAAAGCGCTCCTTGGCCTCTTCCATTATCTTTCTGGCGCCTTGGGCAGCCGCTATCGCATTCGTCCCGGGCAACTGGTAGACGGCGATATTGGCGGCCGGTTTGCCGTTCAGCCTGCCCCTGATGTTATAAACCTGCGTCCCCAGATCAATGCGGGCCACGTCTTTCAGGCGGACAATCGATCCGTCAGGGTTGGCCCGGATAACGATCTCGCCGAATTCCTGCTCGGAGATGAGGCGGCCCTGGGCGCGAACCGCATAAGTAAATTCCTGCCCCGGAGGGACAGGCTCAGCGCCGATCTGCCCGGCAGGATTGACCGCATTCTGCTTCTGGACGGCATCGATGATCTGAGGGACGGTGATGCCGAGTTTTGCCAGGGTATCGGGCTTGACCCAGATGCGTATGGCAGTACTGGCCTGCCCCGAAGATCGAAACCATGGCGACGCCGGGGACGCGCAGCAACTGGTCGCTGAGATTGATATAGGCATAATTTGAAAGAAAAGTTGCATCATGTGTTGCATTCGGTGAATACAGGGAGAAGATCATCAACGGCGCAAACCTGGATTTCTGGACCGTGACTCCGTAATTGCGCACGTCTAGCGGAAGCATCGGCTCGGCCTGATTCTGCCGTATCTGAGTAAGAACCTGGTCTGTATTCGGATTGGTCGCGACGTCGAAAGATACGATGATCCTCATGATGCCGATGTTGGAGTTCAGGGAAAACATGTAATTCATGTTGTCCACGCCGCTCATCTGCTGCTCGATGGGGGTGGCAACCGACTGCTCCACCGTCAACGCATCGGCGCCCATATACATGGTGTTGATCTGGATCTCCGGCGGGACGATTTCAGGAAATTGTGAGACGGGCAATTGCACGAGCGCGACGGTCCCGATAATGACAAACATGATGGATATGACCATGGCAACGATGGGACGGTTGATAAAGAACTTTGCCACGCCGGTCTACCTCTTCTCCGCCTCGGGTTGAGCCGGCGGTGTTGCCTCGGTCTTCTGCGCTTGACCGGTCGCTGGCTGAGGTTCGGATCCATAGGGGATCGGATTTACGATCATGCCCTGCCTGACCTTCTGGACACCTTCTGCCACGACCCGCTCTCCCGGTCTTCAGCCCTTCATCAATCACCCAGAGGTCATCAACACGTTCAGCCACTTTTACCGGCCGTATATCCACTTTGTTATTCGCGACCCACCACTGCAACCTGGATAGCTGCCCTGAAGCTCCGTGACCGCCCGCTGGGGTACCAGCAGCGCTTTTTTGATCTTGATCCTGGCGCGAATCTTGGCAAATTGTCCGGGCCGAAGAATATTTCCGGGATTCTTGAAGAGGGCGGCCACTCTGATGGTTCCTGTCTTCACGTCCACCTGGCGGTCGGCAAAGGCAAACTTCCCCTTGTAAGGATAGACACTTCCATCGGAGAGAATCATCTCCAGCGGGTTGTCCTTGAAACCGTTCGGCCTTCTGCCCGTCGCTATGAGATATTCCTGCTCACCATACGGAGATGTAGACCTTGATAGGGTCGACTGTCGAGACCGTTGTCAGTTCCTCTATCGACTCCGGGACCGACCAGGTTCCCGATCTGCGTCTTGGCGATGCCGGCGATGCCGTCAATGGGAGAAACGATCTTTGTGAAGTCAAGGTCCAGCCTGGCTTTCTCAACCACTGCCTCTGCAGAAATCACCGCAGCATGGGCTGCCTGTTCCTGCCCTGTCGGCATCATCCAGGTCTTTTTTGCTGACGGCATTTTGTTCCGCGAGCGGTATGATCCTGGTCAGATTTGCCTTGGCCGTCGACCAGCGCGCCTTCTGCTCGCCCAGTTGCCCTTTAGCCTGATCGAGGGCAGCCTGAAAAGTGCGCGGATCAATCTCGAAGAGGATCTGTCCCTTCCTGACGAAATCGCCTTCATGGTAGTTCTGCTTGATGAGGTAGCCCTGAACCTGGGCACGGATCACGGCATTTACCATGCCGTCAGTAGTGCCGATCCATTCAGAATACATGGGGACATTTTTCTGGGCGACGTCCGCGACTTGCACGGTGGGTGGGGGATTGTTGCCTTTTTGTTCTCTATTGCAGCCCGATATAAGGAAAGAGACCGAGCTAACGGCTACTATTACAAGAACACAAGCATGGCGTAATTTTGTTTTTTTATCTTTCATTGACATAAAAAATTCCTCAATGCCTCTCTCTCGGACTGGAAAGATGTAATTTCAGGATTGAACTTTGTGCAAGTTCCCATAGGCATATTATCGAATCCGGCAGCGAGCGCATGCCCCTTGGCTTGCTGCGGGGTAAGCGAGCGAATGGGGAACATTATTATTCCTTGTGGATCGAAGATTCTTCGCAGTTTACTGCGGAGAGCTTCAATTGATCAGAATGATTGTTAAGAGCCGCCTTTTTAAATGTGGGGAGTATATTTGAACGTGTTCTTATATGTCAAGACAATTTGGCTGCAGACCGCAGTGGGTAACGATGTCAGGTTTAGTAATCACGGTATTATCCTGTCACGCATCGCAGTTCTAAAAGTATTTGTCCGATGATTGAATTCATTGACTTTGGATTGAAAGATGTTAAAATTTGACAGTGTATTTTGTCTTTACGTAAAATGCGACATAATGATTGTGGCGCGCCAATGGACCCAGCAGGTTATTTGGTCGATCCACGAGCCCATCTCACTCAAGGCGGGCATCAATCCTGAGGTGATCAAGGCGCTTGCCGATGGCCGTCGTCCTGTTGGCATGGATGAGGACGAAGATATCCTTTTGGTCAGAAATCTATTTACAGTGGCTGATATTGTCAAAAACGAAATGATTATTATATTATCAATGACATCGCGAAAAGTTCCCCGGCATGCTCGGGGCAAGCATATTAGAGTTTAATCCCTGCATACGCATGATAAATCTTTAATGCAATAGAGCTTTTTATGTTGTCATCCTAAAATTTATCGTTCAGCGATTTTTGCGAGTTCATCATTATTGAAAAAGATCGAGTTGATAAGGGGTATTTATGGCATTTTCAACAGGAAACAATACATATCGGGAGAGCGCAGAAAAAATTGCAAAGTTATCTTTTGCTGTGGGTGTTTACCGTCCACCCAGCGAGGGCGGGAGCGCGTCACTACTCCTCAGGATTACGGAGAATTGCCCGTGGAATAAATGTACCTTTTGCGAAATGTACAAGGGGCATCCCTTTGTGTATCGTAGCGTAGAAGACATCAAAGCCGATATCGATACCGTGAAGGCCATCAGCGATGAACTTACAGCCGTCTCCGGGAAAATGGGGCAGGGTGGCCGAATCACCAGAGAGGTGGGAATGGCTATTTTGCGGGCCGATCCTTCTCTTAATGACAACTATTGCTTCATCACCGTTTTCAACTGGCTCCATTCAGGAGGCAAGACGGCCTTTCTGCAGGATGCCGACAGCATGATCATGCGGCCGCATGAGATCATAGAAGTGCTCAAGCATCTGCGGGGAACGTTAAAAACACTTACCAGGGTGACCTCCTACACCCGTTCCAAGACACTGGCTCAGAGAAAGCCGGAAGAGTTAAAGGCTATCAGGGAAGCGGGCCTTGATCGTCTTCATGTTGGTCTGGAAACAGGAGATGACGAATTGTTGGGTATTGTCCGCAAAGGTGTGACTAGCGCCGAACAGATTGATGGTGGTAAAAAGGCCATGGCTGCGGGCTTTCAACTTTCCGAATACTGGATGCCCGGTCTGGGCGGCAGTGAACGCTGGCGGCAGCATGCGGAAAATACTGCCCGTGTCCTCACAGCCATCAATCCAGACTACATTAGGTCCCGTCCCTTTGTTCCCAGATGCGGAACGCCGATTTTTGAGGATTATGAGCAGGGAAGGCTGAACCTCACTTCACCGCATGAGCGTCTTGAAGAGTTACGGGTGATGATCGAAGGGCTGAATGTGACCTCGCGTGTCTGCTTTGACCACAACATGAATTCCTGGACAAACAGACGTGGCGGTCTGCTCTTCCATCAGGATTATGAAGGCTATAAGTTCCCTGAAGAAAAACCGCTTGTTCTGGAACTGATTCGTGAAGGTCTTTCTATAGACGAATCAAGGCACATTGATGTAAAAGATCTCATCGCCATGAAATCTCTGTGATTACCGGGACAATGTCTGCAATGATGATTTAGGGATAAGAAGAATATTTTAGCTAGTCAATAATTTGTTGCAGGCATGAAATAAAACAAAAAGGCAATCTATTTACCTTGTCCGTGGTCAATTCCGTGAAGTTCTTCCTGTTATATAGTAAGCAACGCCGGACATTGGATATCGAACCTTTCAAATACTATCGTTCGTATCCAACTATCGGTCCAGTTTATTGATTACAGGATCAAAGGGGTAAAAGCCTGAACCGTTTATTTATCCGCGCAAGAAGAAAGTGAATATCTTCCTATAATGTTTTTTTTCTAATCTTGCTCTTCCATACAACCTTTCAAATAGGAATCATCAAAATGCCTGTTTAAGATAGTTCTTGACAAAAAGACCATGGCAGGCGTTCAATATCAACAACATCTTGAATAAGATGACTGGCAGCCGAGTCAAACCGTCCAGCACCTATTGAAAGACTTCTTCGATTGATGATTGAAACCCGTCTCTCAGAAGAGAGGCTGTTTTTTATTTCCGTAGTTTTTCATGAGAATAGGGGATTCTGCCCATGCCTTCTATATTTAGAAAGATCGTAAGGACAAGGTTGTTCCATTCTTTTCTTTACCGCTTTATTCGCCTCTACAGCGCGACGTTCAGGATTCAGGTCGAAAACGAAAAAGAATGGATGGACCATCTCAGGAACGGCGGCAGGGTCGTGTTATGCACCTGGCATCAGCAATTTTTCGCGATAATCCGACATTTCCAGACCTATAGAAACTTCAAACCCTCCCTGATGATCAGCAAGAGTTCCGACGGCGAGATCGTCGCTGGTGTGGCCGAGAGAAGCGGTTGGCATGCAGTCCGGGGTTCTTCTTCGCGAGACGGAAGAGAGGCCTTGAAGAAAATGATTCACCGATTAAGTCAATCAGGACTGGCCGTTCATATCGTTGACGGTCCCAAGGGGCCGGCAGGAATCGTGAAGGCGGGGGTGATTAAGCTGGCTCACGCTGCCGATGCGGTCATTATTCCCTTTTATACCTCTGCCGACAGGGCCTGGTATTTCAACAGCTGGGACAACTTTTTTCTGCCCAAGCCCTTTGCCAGGGTCGTCATCTCCTTCGGGAATATGATCAAACTGGCGCCCGCCGCAGACGCGATCACCTTCGAACGTCAAAGGCTTGACCTGGAACGGATAATGGTTCCTGAGTTGAGAGTAAACCCCGTCAAGAAATCATCATACTGTAAGGAGCCTTGTTAAGCCATGTTCCTATCTGTTTGATACACACTTTCAACTGGTAAAAATCAACCTTATATTAAGTGCTGCATGCATGACCTGTAGGTGGCACCAATAACCGGCGTATTTCATTTTTTCATCGCGCTCGTGAGCATAACGGGATGAAAGCTGCTACACAAACGCATCAACCACAAGTCTCTTCATGCTTTTCAGTTTTTTTGTAATAACTTTCATGCATGATTCACAATCTATGTCTTTTACTAGGACTAACGGTTCGAAAGAATGTATGGATTTTTTTATTTGAAATAAAGATATAGTGGGAGTAAATAGAATCTCACATTATGGGGAACCATTGTACTGATAGGGGGGAAACCATGTCTGATTATCCGGCGTACCTCCGGAGGCTGCAATCCGGGGAAAAAGGCCTGAACCCATTTCTGGATTTTTTCGGAATAATCATGGAAGAGCTGAAGGAGGGATATGCGCGGTTCCGTATGCCGGTCCGCCCGGAGTATATTCAGGTAGCCGGTATCATGCAGGGTGGGGTTATCGTGGCGATGGCGGACGAAGCGATCTGCCCATGCCATCATGACCGTTCTTAAACCTGGTACTGAACTTACCACTATAGAGTTAAAAAGTAATTTTCTTGCCCCTGTTCGGGATGGAGAGATTACTGCGGAAGCTACCGTGTTCAAGAGAGGACGGACATTGATCATAGGCGATTGCCTGGTTATGAATGGAGATGACAGGGAAGTGTTGCGCTGTTCGGCCACTTTCCTGGCATTCCCGGATAAGAAGAATAGTAAATAATGGCCGAATATATAATCCGCCCTTGTGAAGATAGCGCGTTCGAAACCATGTATGCTATTATCAATGATGCCGCGCAGGCGTACCGGGGGATCATCCCGGCGGACCGCTGGAAAGAACCGTACATGCCACGGGAAGAACTGCGGCATGAAATCGATGAGGGGGTCGTATTCTGGGGATATGAAGAAAATGGAGAGCTTCTTGGCGTGATGGGCATACAGGATGTCCAGGATGTCACATTGATGAGGCACGCCTACGTGCGCACGGAGAGACGAAACCAGGGTATCGGCGGGAAAATTACTGTCGGTGCTTCGGGAGAAAACCACGCGTCCCGTCTTAATCGGCACCTGGGCGGCGGCGGTCTGGGCGGTTCGTTTCTATGAAAAGCATGGCTTCCGTCTGGTTACTCCGGAAGAGAAGGATCGCTTGTTGAAAAAATACTGGTCGATTCCGGAACGTCAGGTAGAAACATCCGTGGTTCTTGCGGACCGGCGCTGGTTCGATATGAGGGGGAGTAGAATCGTGATACCGATAGTGTCCATAGTAGGTCGATCAAATACGGGAAAGACAACCCTGATTGAAAAAATGATACCGGAATTAAGGCGGAGGGGCTATCGGGTGGCGACGATCAAGCACAATATCCACGGTTTTGACATCGATCATGAAGGGAAGGACAGTTGGCGGCACAAGAAAGCGGGTGCGCAGATGACGGTCATCGCATCCCCCCATCAGGTCGCCGTTGTTGAAGATGTAAACAGAGACTATGAATTATCGGAACTGAGGGATCACTATATCCGGGATGTCGATATTATCCTGTCGGAAGGCTTTAAAAAAAATCCCCATCCCAAAATCGAGGTCTGTCCGGTCGGGACTGAAACATGACCCCCTCTGCACCAGAGAGGACAATCTCATCGCCATTATGAGCGACCGGCCGGTGGACAGAGGCGTTCCCTGTCTGGATATCAATGACGTGGCTGGTCTTGCGAGTCTTATTGAGAGAAATTTTTAACTAACCGCAATTCTGACGGGGGTTATAAGGATTGCCGTGAGTACTGCGACTGTTCTCACGGCAACGTGGCTGTCTATCTAATATGGTAAAGGCATACGCCGTAAACATGCCATCATGGCTCAGGCTGATATCGGTATCATTCCGTCTGCCATTTAAATATACGAAAGGGAGGTTGCAGGCCGTGAGATCCTTTCTCCCTGCGGATTTCAATGCCTTCCGGACTCTCGTCAACATATGCCGAGAGATGTTTCTTCAGTGCCTCACGCACACACAATGATTCATACGTCGGGCGAAGCTTCGGAACGGGACTGTATCCGGTCCACGTGCCAGACAACGGCATCTGTCGTTTCTAAAGGAACCGTGGCGCCGACACAATGCACGTAATCGCGCGTGATAAAAATCCTTATATGGATATTGGCCGTACGGGGTATCCACGGTACCGGAGATAGCACAGTCTTCACCTGAAACATTCAACCGATTCATGAGAAATATCTTTCCAATCCAGACGTACTTCATACAACCGGGGCGTGGATGAGGCTGATGGATGGCACTTGCTGATAATCTTGTATGCCGTTTCCTTGCCCGCCCACAGAGCCCAGATTATGGTGTCCGGGTTGGTGGAATTGAATATCTGTTTTTGCTCACTGAGGGTAAAGACGCGGTTGACGAATCGCAGATTCCGGCTCTTCCCCATGTTGTGCGGATCGGTCAGATCCACTATGTCGTTGCCGATGTGAAGTAAAATAGACTTCCTCCATGTGTGCCAGTTTTTTGATAATCTGCTCCGCATAGAACCGTTGCGCCCGGAGGCCGTTTTCTTCTGTGTAGCTCCGGCTGTAATACTTCCACATTGACGTTGAAACGTTCACCGAACCTGGGGATGAATCCATAGGTGTGTTGACCATCCCCGCGGAGATAGATGCACATAATCTTGCAGTCTTCGAAATCTTTGACAAAGCGGCCCACACCGTAGGAATAACCTTCGGTATTCACCCGTGCCGGTCCGGGAACGCCCTCCCTCCGGGAAAATCAGAATAGGCTGATTCCATTCCAGAAGAGCGTTGCATTTGTCAAGCGTTTTTTTCATTTCCTCGCGGTCGCCGCCACGATTGATGGGAATGCATTTCGCACAGATAACAAAGAATTGCCAGGAAGATATTTCGTTGAAAATTATTCCTTTCCGGCAAATTCCACGGAAGCTGTCGATATTGCAGAAGATGACGCGGCAATGAATACAGCGCATATGAGATAATACATGGAATCAATCATGGTGAGGTGATTGGCGCAGATGATCCATGGCCCTTCATGAGTTCTCTGAAGTGCCGAGCGCATTCCTGTCTGATCTTCCGTAAATTCCTCACCCGGTATCCCATTAACCGGATAATGGCAAAGTAGAGCGGGCCGAGGACAAATATTGCAACCCTGCCCAGGATGTATTGAATGAGCAGAGAGCCCTGGCGTCATCTGTCTTCATATACTTGGTCTTATCCCAATTTAGTTTTGATAATGATGACGGCGTCTCCGATGGTTCCGATCTTATCGGCCTCATCATCTTCGACGGTAATACCGAAGGTGTCTTCACACTTTATGATGACGTCTACCAGCCGTGCGGAATTAACCTTCAGGTCATTCAGGATGTGCGTATCCTTTGTCGCCTTGTCCAAAAGGCTCGGGTCCTTTGTGTAAAGTCTGAGAATGTCGAGCATTTTGTTAAAAATAGTCTGTTCATCCATCTTTTAATAACTCCTTTGATTATTATTCCATTTTTTAAATATCAAACAGCTGTTCACATCGCCGAAACCGAAACCGGCCTTGGCAATGATGCGTAACTCGGGATAGTCCATGCACTTTTGCGGTACTTTATCTTCAAATTCGGCAATATCGGGGTGGATATCCTCGCAGTTGGCGGACGGATGGAGGAATCTCTTGTATAATTGCAGTACGACGGCAACACTCTCGATGGCCCCTGCCGCCCCTAAACAATGGCCGACCAATGATTTTGTGGAATTGATATAGGGAAAATTCTTGGGACCGCGTTCCAGGGCTACCGACCAGTTTTTCACTTCATAGGGGATCGGCAAAAGTAGCCGTCAAGTGACCGTTAATCGCATCGATCTCGCCAGGTGTAATACCGGCATCTGATACGGCGGCTCTAATACAGCGCTTGACGCCTTCAGGATTCGGCGCGGTTATGGAACCACCCATGCGGTGTCCGCCGCAATTCACGGCGCCTCCAAGCACTTCCGCGTAAATCTTTGCCCCGCGCTCCAGGGCGGATTCCAGATCTTCCAGAACCAGGACCGCCGCCCCCGAACCGGGCACAAAACCGCTTGCCGTAGCACTCATGGGCCGTGACGCCGCTTCCGGTTGATCATTGAATTTCCGGCAGATGACGCGCATGGCATCGAATCCGGCCCAGATATAGGGAGATGCCCCCTCAGATCCGCCGGCCAGCATACGTTTGGCCAGACCCGTACGTATTCTCCACAATGCTTCGATGACCGCTTCGTTCCCCGTGCTGCAGGCGGACGAATTTGAAGTCACCTGGTTTCCCAGTGCCAGCAAACCGGCGATACGGGCGCTGGTGCCGCTATTCATAACCTGTTCAACGATACGGCTTCCCATGCGGCGCACCTTTCCTTCGTTGACCATGGGAACCACAGTCTTGGCGATGGTATCCATGCCGCCGATGCCGGAGCCGACAATCACACCTGTGTCCCAGTCCACGTTGTCGTCCTCGGAAGTCGGGTACGGTAAAACCGGCGTCTGTCCAGGCATCCACTGCGCAGACGGACGCGTATCCGATATTGTCATTGAGGGACATCAATTTTTCATGATCGAAGTAACTCTTGCGAATTGTATCAAAATCCTGAGGAACACCGCCAATCTGGCAGGCAAAGTTCAATTCCTTCAGCTCAGGGATAAAACGGATGCCCGAGCGGCCTTCCCGCAGGGCCTCTTCAAAGTTATTCAAACCATGGGCGTTGGGGGCTGCTACCCCCATTCCCGTTATAACTACTCTTCTTTTCACCTTACACGTAATCCTCCATAAAACCATTTAATGCTAAATGCGGGAAGGGACTCCCCTGCCGGCCAGCGTGCCGGAACTTACTGTTTCACCATTTTCCCTTTCCATGCTGACCTTTGATTTCAAATTTCCCATGCGGAAATAGACTTTTTGACCTCTGATGATTACCCGCTCACCGGGATGTACAATGCCGGTAAACTCCACCCCTTCGGCGAGGGTAAAAAGCGTCATCATCTCCTTCATTGACTCAAGGGGTATTCTTCTTTGCTTCATATTAAGATATAGACCAAAGGCAACAACTCCCGTTTGCGCCATTGTTTCGATAAGAATGACACCCGGCGTGATCGGTTGGCCGGGGAAATGTCCCTGATAAAAATACTCATCCTCACGAAAACGGTACGCACCCACGATATGTTCATCATCCAGTTCCAGTATCTCGTCGATAAAACGAAAGGGGTATTGCTGGGGAACGCTATTCAGAATCCGGACCATCGTGTCCCGATCAGCCGCCATAGAGTCCTCCGTTCACATGGATGACGCTTCCGGATATGTATGAGCCGCGCGTGGCGAGAAATGCGACCACTTCGGCTACCTCCTCGGGGCGTCCTATACGGTTCAAAGTAATATTGTCAAGGATTCTTTTTTGCACCTCTTCGGGAAGAGCCTGTGTCATCTCTGTTTCAATAAATCCCGGAGCAACGGAATTGACAAGGATATTACGCCCGGCTAATTCTTTCGACAGGGATTTTGTAAAGGCATCAAGGGCCGCCTTTTCCATGGTGTAAGGAATCTGGCCGCTGTTGCCCGTATGTCCCACGACACTCGATATATTAATGATGCGACCTCCTCCCTGACGCAACATGAAGAGGCGGATGATCCGTTTGGTCAGGTACCAGGTTCCGCGCGTCACGGCTCGCTGTGCATCATATTGCTCAATTTTCATGCTGTTGATGTCGGCGTTCACGGATACATCCGGCATTGTTCACAAGAACATCCACGCGTCCCGCCTTTTCCTTCACCTTGTTGACCATGGCTTCTATCTGGTTGATATCGGCCAGGTCCGCCTGGAGGAGAAACCCATCTCTGTATCTCGGAAAGGAGGGCCTTTGCCTGTTCCTCACTTGATCCGGTAATGAATGCCCACCTGAAATCCTTCCGACAGCGCTCGGCAGCATGCCGCGCCAATCCCCTTTCCGCCGCCGGTTACAATTGCCACGGGTTTTCCGCTCATGAGCTTCCTCTCATAATTCCACCGACAGAGTTGGCGGATCGCTTCGGGTAATCGGGATACACAATACCCTGGAATACGCCGGTGCGGGCGTCTTTGACTTGGCTATCAATTCGTTGTCCACAAATATACTTGCCGTCGGCAATGGCGATGCTTGCCCCTGAGTCTTTCAATTGGGAGAAGCGTCTCACTTCTATCTCATACCGGACACATTTATTGTAAGGGCGGATCTGACCGCTGAAAGTAACCTCACCGCAGCCCAGCGCCCTGCCGGCACCCAAGGCACCCCGCCAGACGCAGTAGAAACCCAGCAATTGCCATACTGCATCTACACAGAGGCAGCCCGGCTGAACCGGATCCCCCGGCATATGGCATTGAAAATACCAGGCGTCCAGTCTGATGTCCTGCTCGGCCACTATTGAACCCTGTCTGCCGTATACTCTTGCATGACAGGATACGATCCACCATGAGGAAGGGAGGCGCCGGCAAACGGGCTTCAAATCCCGCAGGCGGGTCATCCACCAGGCGTTCCATAAGCAAATGCGATAAGATCTTCCATGCGAAAATAATGGCGATCCTTGAATTCTTCATACGTCACCATTTTTCTTCCACTTTAAGAATCATATGAACCCAGGACAATCCCGCTCCGACAATTGCTAATGCCACATGATCGCCGGGCCGAAGGTCATTCCAGTGCTGGCTTAGAACAGTCGGTGCCCCTGCACAACCTGTGTTTCCAAAATACTCCACATTGTGCCAGTGATTATGTTCAGGAATTCGAGAACGTTCACAGACTGTTTGCAACATGCCCATATTAGCCTGGTGGCCTATAAAGATAAAACGATTGCCATTCATGGAATAGGATCCTTGCAGCAGGCGTACGGAATCGGTCGTTTTGCGAATGGCAAAACCCTGTACGGCATTGCCGTCCTGATAGAAATAGCCCGTCCAGGAAATGCCCACCTTTTCCCATTCGGACGGCTTTGTGTCATAATGAGCACGATATGAACGCGGCACGTGACGGGACGGTGGCTGATACGACGGCGGCAGAACTCCCATCACCGAAAAGTACGGCAGCTTTCCGATCGGAATAATCTACCCGGCGTGTGAGGTTTTCCGGATTGACCACTAAGACATAGGGAGGTAAGGCATCCGGCCTCATGCCGCTGAGAAAATTGATCTGCGTGCCAAAGGTGGTGCAGGCCGAGTTCAGGTCAAAGCAGGGGACCTCGATTCCCAGTTCCGCCGCGACGGCCGAAGCCTCTGCGGGAGCCGCGACATTCCGTAGAACTACTTCCCGAAATTACGAGCCCGATATCTTCGGCCTTGATTCCCGCCCGGTCAAGGGCTATACGGGAGGCCGCTGCGGCTAATTGGGCGTTACTGTATAAACCCGCCTCAAAGGCCGCTTTCGGTTCTTTGTTTTTTGTATTCTTAATGTAATCTAAAGGAAGGACCGTACGGCGTGTTATAATGCCCACTCTCTCTAAAATCCATTCCTCAGTTGTCCCGATATCCAAATCCACCAGGAATTGATTGGTGATGACGTTTTCAGGGTGAAAATGGCCCATGCCGTGAAGATAGAGTTTGCTCATACAATCTCCCTGCCGATAATCATGTTCTGGACTTCCCGCACACCCTCGTAGATATCAATGATGTGTGCGTCCCTTGCCAGTTTTGATATTTCATATTCCTGCATGAAACCATAGCCGCCGTGCAGGTGAAGGCCTTCGTTCGCGCAGAAAAGTGCGGCCTCCGCGGCAACATTCTTTGCGAGGGAGGCAAAAATACCTCTGTCTTCCGATCTCTCCTGAACCTTGAATGCGGCCTTGAGCAGAGCCATTTCTGAAAGCTCCACCTTCTTCCACATCTGTACCAGTGTTTCTCTGGCAACGGGAAGGTCACAGATCCTCTGGCCGAACTGCTTGCGTTCTCTTGTATAAGCGAGTGTGACATCCAGCGCCCTCCTGGCGAGGCCGACACCAATGGCCGCTACCATGGGCCGTGCATAATCCAGAACGTCTATTACATACTTAAATCCCTGTCTCCGGTCACCGATGATCTGGTTTTCCTTAATAACAACATCTTCGAAGGTAACAGCGGCTGTGTTTGATAAGCGTTGTCCCAGTTTGTCTTCCGGCTTGCCTATGATGATCTTTCCCCCTCCCGGTAGGGTTATTTCCTTGCCTGCGGAGATATTTTTCTTGTCTGAAGGCAGGACGCGGTAGTGCGGGAACTATCACGCAGGCCATGAAATTACTCGACGGTTTCCCGACCTTGCAAAATACTGTAAACTGTGAGGCATAGGAGGCATTGGTTATAAAGCACTTACTGCCGTTGAGAAGATACGTTCCATCGGCTCCCTTTTTGATAAATGTCGTCATGGCAGAGTTATCAGAACCGGCGCCCGGTTCTGTCAGACAGAAGGAGGCCAGCATGGGTTTTTCCACAAAGGGCCCTAAAAAAGTATGTCTTCTGCTCATCTGTGCCGTGCTGGGCAATGACCGTATTTGCCAAATCGTTGCACATTGCCGATGTGGAAATGCCCGTATCACCGTACGACAGTTCCTTAATGATCAGGGCCGTCGATAAAGGGTCAATTTCATATCCTTTAACTGATTCCGGTATACTCAGATTCAAAATGCCGAGATCCCAGGCCTTTGTGATAACATCCCAGGGGAAAATCGTGACTTCTATCTAATTCCAGTACATGGGGAATTATTTCATTCTTTACAAACCTGCTGACAGTATCCACATACATCTGTTGATTATCGGAGAGAGTAAAATCCATTATAAAAATCCTTTAAAAGTTTTAGGCATAAACGCCATAAATAGAGCATTATCTGTGCCAGCAGTACAGTTTATACGACTTTAAAACATAACACTTTATAATAATTGATGTAATGACCATTCAGGTGACAGCGTTAGAAGGTTCTCAGAGCAGTATTTTCCGGGCTTTCTCCGTGTAATTTTTTTTGCGGTGCGAATAATACTACGCAGAAGGACGGATTGTGGGTCAATAACACATTTGTCTATCTGAATAAACAAAAAAAGGTATGCATTTTATAAAAGATTTATCTTGACAAGGTAAAAATATATGGAGTATCTTCCACGCAGCAAGAGATGGATTGATTGACCAACGTCAGAAAAATTTTTTGAAAGGGAGGTAAGAATCGATGAGAAGACTTATTGCAATCATTATTTCCATTCTTTTCTTGGTAGGGCTGACTTTAACGTTGGCTGGCTGCCCGTCGGCACCGGAAAAGAAACCGGCTGAGCCTGCCAAGAAGGAAGCAGCGGCACCGGCACCAGCACCTGGGGCACCCGGAGCACCCGGAGCACCTGGGGCACCCGGAGCACCGGAGCGCCCGGAGCACCGGAGCACCAGCACCAGCGCCAGCAGCGCCAGCTCCGGCAGCACCTGCGCATAAGTAATATCATTAATTTTCTGAAAGAAAAAAACAGCCGAGTATGTCATAAGCATGCTCGGCTTGTTTTTTGCTTTTTCTGATGAATATATTTTGTGTCTTTCTTGACTTCCTTATCTTTTGTCGATATTATCCCTTCAAATACTTATCTAAGAAAAATAATGATTTATGGAAGCTTTCACATTAGCAACAGTTAGCCTGATAATTTCCATAGCTCTGATTATCAATAAAAAAAAAGTTCCCACCCATCTGTACTTTGCTTTTTTGTGTCTGGCGCTTTTTTTCCATAAAGGGGGTGCCTTTTTCTATGAAATGCTTGGTAATGATTTATGGAAGATTTTCAAGTACCTTGGGTTGATCGCCATTCCTCCTTGTTCTGTAAAGTTTATCCGCTCACTTCTTCACGAACAAACATTTTTGTCAAAAAGAGATATTATATCCACAACGGTGTTCAGCATATTCCTTTTCATGATTTTTTTCTCCCCCCTGTATAAGTGGGCTTATCTGGAAACATTCCTTTTGATATATACCAGTTCTACGCTTCTTATCTGTTACATAGCTCTTATCAGCTTTATTAGAAAAAGGCCCATGGGTGTAGAAAGGACGCGAATGGTATATCTGTCAGTTGCCTGCGCGGCAACAGCAGTCCTTAGCGCCTTTGACATACTGTATTATTATGGATACGCGTTTCCTCCTATCTCAAATCTCTTTATAGCTATACTCCTCTATTTTGTTCTGATTCTTATTACACATCCTCGTCTTCCCGAATTGCATGAATTCATGGCAAGGGCGCTTGTTCTCTCCATCATCACTCTCTTTGCAACAGTTACCATTGCTCTCATTATAGGGCTGTTCGGAAAAGGGGAAAGTCCGCCCTTTACCCTTGTATTGTTGGCGTCCTTTATTATTGTTATTGCCACGGAACCTTTCAAGCTCGTCTTAAAAGCCATATTCAGCTATACATACCCGGAAGGCAAGGATATTTTTACTTCTCTTTATGCCCTTGATGAAAAGCTGGAGAGAGAAAAATCTCTCCTCCTGGAGGAAATGGCGCCTGTATTAGCTCATGAAATACGCAATCCCCTGGGTTCCATCAAAGGCGCTGCACAGTATCTCAGATCCGAATCGAATACCAGTGAGAATCAAAAGCTGATAGACGTCATAATAGAAGAAGCAGACCGGTTGAACAGCGTTGTTTCTCAATTTCTCAATTATGCCAAACCATACACCCTGAATTTGAAAATGCAGGACGTTAATCAAATTATTGAGAAGGCCATATCAGTCATCGAAGCGAGTCCCCGGTTAGATAATATTGTTTTAGAGAAAGAGTTGCGTCCCGATTTGCCTCTCATAGCTGTGGATTCGGAACAACTGGTTCAGGTTATTCTGAATATTGCATTTAACGCTATAGAGGCTATGCAGGCTGAAGGGACCTTGATTTTCAGGACATCAAAGATTGAAAGCGGTGACGGCGAAGCAGTGGGTATTTCTATCAGGGATACGGGAAAAGGGATAAGAAAAGAAGAAATGAAAAATATTTTCAAACCGTTTTTCACAACAAAGGAAAGGGGGGTCGGGCTTGGACTTGCCATCTGCCAGAGGATCATTAAGAATCATGGCGGCCACATAAAGGTCAAGTCGATCCCCATGCAGGGGAGTATATTTTATATCAGGCTGGGTGTGACATAATGGATAAAATTCTTATTGTTGATGATGAACTCAATATGCGGCTGGTCTTGAAGGCCCTGTTGAATAAAGAAGGGTATGATGTAGCCACGGCATCGGATGGCCTTGAGGCTTTGAAGATCCTCAAGAACGGGGATGTGGAAGTCGTTGTGACTGATCTGAAGATGCCTAAACTGGATGGAGTGGGCCTACTGGAAAGAGTAATTCGCGATTATCCTTCCACGCCGGTAATCATTATAACCGCTCATGGTACAATTGCCACGGCGGTGGACGCATTGAAGAAGGGTGCCTTCGATTATATTACGAAGCCGTTTGATCGGGATGAATTAAAAAATATAATCCATAAGGCCATAAAGACCCGGCGCTTGAATGAAGAAGAACTGTTCGTCAGTCCCGATGAGATAGACCGGCAGGGGATAGTGGGATCAAGTGAACCCATGGTGAAAATATATGATACCATCAAGAAGGTAGCCCCGACGTCGACAAGCGTGATGATTACGGGTGAAACAGGTACCGGTAAGGATCTCATAGCCTATGCCATTCACAGCAACAGCCCCCGCAGGGATAACCCGTTTGTTAAGATTAATTGTGCCGCCATCGCGGAGAACCTGATTGAAAGTGAGCTTTTCGGCCATGAGAAAGGGGCCTTCACCGGGGCGGTGTCCATGAAACCGGGTAAATTCGAACTGGCAGACAAGGGGACCTTGTTTTTGGATGAAGTAGGAGAGATCCCCAGGGACATGCAGGTGAAACTCCTCAGGGTAATCCAGGATCGCGAATTCGAGCGGGTCGGAGGGTTGCGCATAATCAAGGTAGATGTCAGGTTAATTTCGGCGACAAACAGGAATCTTCTTCAAGACGTAAAAGACGGGAGATTCAGAGAAGATCTTTATTACCGGCTTAACGTTTTCCCCACACACCTGTCTCCCCTTCGGGAAAGGAAAGAAGACATTCTTCCGCTAACCGACTACTTTATCGACAAATTCAATAAAAAGTTAGACAGGACGGTTAAACATATCGATCCACGAGTGAAAGAAGTCCTTGTTAATTATGATTGGCCTGGCAACATCAGGGAACTGGAAAATTTCATAGAACGAATTGTTCTCATGGCAGGTACTGATACGATCACTTTCGAAGATATCCCCCCGGAATGGAGATCGGCCGCCGAAGCTTTCTCTGTTTCCGCAAGAACGGGACAGAAAAAACCCTTTAAAGATTTCGTGAAGAGTCATATGGAAGAGGTGGAAAAGCAGACCATAATACAGTGTCTGGAGGAGTGCGGCGGCAATGTTACAAAGGCGGCCCAGCGTCTCGGTCTCAGCAGGAAGGGGCTGCAATTGAAAATGATAAAATATAACCTCCGCAAATAAAACATGGATAATCCGCAGGAATATATCACGCTAAAAAAATCTCGGAGACAGACCTTTGAAAAATTGCTTTAATGTTCAGTGCAAGGAGCATAGTGATATGGCAGTCTCTCTCAGTATCAGTAAATTATGAGATTGCTTTGCTTCGTTCGCGATGACAGGGGGGAAATCTTCCAGAGTTTTTGCGTAAATCAAAACTACCTAAATTTACCAGGAGGGGAGAATGAAAACGTTGATCTTCACGAAGAAGGATGTACAAAAAGTGCTGACGCCGGCATTGGCTAATAAGACTGTAGAAAAGGCGTTCAAGGCGTATGGCCTGGGCCAGGCCGATATGCCGGCCAAGAGCTATCTTTACTTTGAAAAGGGAGATCTGCGTGCTATGCCGGCTTACATTCACGGCCAGGGTTTTGATATTGCCGGGATAAAAAGCGTAAATGTGCACCCCGAGAACGCCAAATATGGCCTTCCGACAGTCATGGCGGTGATCATCCTTGTTGACCCCCAAAACGGATATCCTCTCGCAATATTAGATGGTACATACCTGACGAGCATCCGCACCGGCGCTGCGGGGGCGCTGGCGGTGAAATTCTTAAGCAGGAAGAACGCGAAGGTTGCCGGATTCGTCGGTTGCGGAGTCCAGGCGCGCACGCAGCTGATGTGCATTCTTGAGGTGCGGAAGCTAAGGACCATTAAAATATGGCAGTTTAAACCTGAGGACGAGTATGCACCCCGGTTCAAGGACTGGGCGGAAGAAACATATGGATTGGAAACAGCCATCTCGCCGGATATCGATGAAATAACAACCGGTGTTGATATCCTTATCACTTCTACGCCATCCCGAAAGCCCCTGGTATACGGTGTTTCTCCCGGCACCCACATCAATGCCGTCGGCGCCGACGCTGAAGGGAAGCAGGAGATCAATCCGAAGATATTGAGACAGGCGAAGCTGGTCATCGATGACTGGGCCCAGGCGTCACACAGTGGCGAAATCAATGTACCTTTCCGCAGGAGACAAATTACCGAGAAAGATGTCTACGCGGGACTCGGAGAAGTCGCCGCCGGAAAGAAAAAAGGAAGAACATCAGACGAAGAAATCACCATCTTCGATTCCACTGGACTGGCTATTCAGGATGTATCCTGTGCGTATACCGTTTATGAAGCACTTAAAGACAAACCGGGAATTAAAAAGATTGAATTGTTTTAGTTCAGTGATACCTGGCCTTTTTCAGGGCAAAGCCTTAGAAAAAGAACTCCGCTGCCTGGCGGACAGTGTGCGAAAAACCACATCCTATCTTCGCCCGGAACTGCTGGATCACCTGGGACTTATCCCCACCCTGGAGTGGTACATCCAAGAGTTCTCCGAACGACGTCCTGAAGTTGAAGTGGATTTTCAAACCCTCGGGTTGAAGAAAAGGCTGAGTCCTGAAATTGAAATCGTCCTCTACAGGATCTTTCAGGAATGTCTGACCAACATTGCGAAACATGCAAAGGCAACCCGGGTGGAGATTATGCTCACGTACAGCCATCCGCGTGTGATTCTTATCATCCGGGACAATGGTGTCGGGTATGAACAAAAGCGGCTGGAGTCGGACCGAAACGTTGATTCCAGGGGCATCGGACTTCTCAGCATGAGAGAACGCGTTGCATCCCTTGGAGGTTCGATTGATGTAACCTCTGCCCCCGGAAAAGGAACAACAATCAGAGCGGATATCCCGGTAGTGTGAATGAAAAATATTCAGATCCTGATTGTAGATGATCACGCCATTGTGCGCGATGGGCTCAGGCAATTGCTCAGCAGTCAGCCTGACATGGAGGTGGCCGGCGAAGCGGAGGACGGTCATGCTGCCTTGAAGAAGGTGAAATCCCTTCACCCGGACGTTATTCTACTGGACATTGCCATGCCTCGCCTGAGCGGTCTCGAGATCATCGGCATCATTCGCGAAACGGCGCCGGAAACTCAGGTTGTGGTTTTGTCGATGCATGCGAAGGAAACCTTCGTCCAGCAGGTTCTGGCGGCGGGTGCCATGGGGTATGTCCTGAAGGCATCTCCCAGCTCAGATATCCTGGAGGCTATCCGGGCGGCGAACCGCGGCGAATACTATCTCAGTTCCCGCCTGAAGGCGGAGGTGATCGGCAGGTATCTCAAGAGCAGGCAAAGTGCACCTTCAGTTCGCGGGTACGATCTTCTTACCGAACGGGAACAGCAGGTATTCCGTCTGGTGGCGCAAGGCCACTCCACAGGCCGGATTGCAGAAATCCTATGCGTTAGCCCCAAGACCGTGGAAAAGCACCGCACCAGCCTTATGAACAAACTGGGTGTGCACGACCGCCTGGAGCTTCTGAAATACGCCATCAAAATCGGCGTCGTCGACCCGGAGCTGTGGGAAGATTAATGTTTACCGCAGCTTCAAGTTTCTGGTTTCTATAGTTTTAAGTTAAGAAAAGAGATTATCAAGGCCAAAGGGGTCAGTCGGGTTGTACGATTGAATTTCCGATTTTTTTGTGGGAAAGTAATAAACTATTAAACAAGAAAGGGTGGAGCAGTTCCCCGCCCTTTCTTGCATTAGAGAGTACTTGCATTATTTGTTCTGAACTGAACTTGACCTGAAAAACAATAACAAGAGTATAAGCCAAGACTCATCAGTATCCGGTTGTCTCTTTCCTGCCACAGATCAGGATAATGTTTACCCTCCTTAGTATCTGCGACCCCCTCCACTGTTTCCGCCTCTATATCCTCCGCTTCGACCGGAATCTCGTCTCGGGCCTCCCTGCTCTCTTTTGGGTCTGGCCTCGTTGACGACAATTATATTGCCGTCAAGCTTTCCACCGTTGAACATGTCGATGGCTTGACGCGCGCCTTCCTCAGTTTCCATTTCCACGAATCCAAATCCCTTGGACTGTTTTGTATAATTAT
This sequence comes from uncultured delta proteobacterium, assembly GCA_963695875.1. Lineage (GTDB taxonomy): Bacteria > Desulfobacterota > Syntrophia > Syntrophales > UBA2185 > DATKLL01. The sequence continues at coordinate 233,834 of CAVOID010000003.1, forward strand.
CTTTGATAAGAGTCACTGTAGCTATTTTCCCCGCGTTAGCAAAATTGTCCTTTATGGTATCTTCGGTAACATTTACCGTGAGATTGCCGACATATAAATTTTTATTCATGTATTTTCCTCTTGTTTAAATTGTTAATGAATCTTATGAACCCCACGTTAACGATCACCGGCACGCAGGATTATTGGTAAAAACAAAAAGGCACTCCCACTATTTTATGTCTGAGTGCCTCTTGCTTACTTCTTGTGAGCTTATAATGGCTTCACATTTTCTGCTGCCGGGCCCTTTTTGCCCTGCGTAACATCAAAACTGACACGCTGGCCTTCATTTAGCGTCTTGAAGCCGCTGGTTTGTATGGCACTGTGATGAACAAACACATCGCCACCGTCATCTTTTTCGATGAAACCAAAGCCTTTACTCTCATTAAACCACTTTACTTTACCTTCTGACATAACTTTAATCCTCCTTTCTAAAAATTCTCTTAAGTCGGATTTTCACTATGACAGAAAGAAAAAAGCCACCGATACTCTAAAAAGTATGGCGGCCATCCTTTGCAATTCAAAATGTATTAATCCAAACTTACTTAGTTAGTATTATATATAGAGTCTTTTATCAGAAGTCAAGGACTAATCTTTAATATTTAATTATTTCAATAAATTGTTTGATATTTCTAGCCATTTCAAATGAATAACATCGTCATGTGATCTTAGTTTTTTATTTTAGTACATCGATGCAAGCTTTCAGTCCTCAATCCAGACTTGGAACTATCTACATGCAAAAGTAGGGTCTTTCCCCGCCTAAATGGGGTGCTCCCCCCATTGTCTTCATTCCCCCGAATATCTTAAGGTTGTATCCGGCAGATAAGAATATTCAGCTTGATCATACAAAAGAGAGGAGGGTTTATTATGGATCTAAATACCATCAGTACAATTGGAATCATTGTTTCACTGGCTTTCATTATTGTTCTTGCCCTCAGAGGGTGGCATATCATCATCATTGCTCCATTGGCCGCGATACTTGTTGCCTTGTTCTCCAACATGACTGTACTTGATACGCTTACCGGGCCATACATGAAAGGGTTCATCAACTACGCGGGAAAGTTTTATCTCATTTTCCTAATGGGGTCCGTCTTCGGCAAATTCATGGAGGACAGCGGCGCTGCGCGCTCCATCTCCCATTCGATCCTCAACATCATCGGCCGTGCAAACCCGCTGAGGGTCTTGCTGGCAGTCTCCGTCATCTGTATGGTGCTGACATATGGCGGCGTCAGCCTCTTTGTAGTTATCTTTACGGTTATTCCCATTGCCAGACCCCTATTCAAGGAAGCGGATCTGCCCTGGCATTTGTTTGTTCTTGCCTTCGTCTTTGGGGCCGCTTCGCTGACCATGACCATGCTGCCCGGCTCCCCGCAAATTCAAAATATCATGCCTACCAAGTACATGCAATCCACTGCAATGGCCGCCCCGATTATCGGTCTAATGGGCGCTGCAGTCGTCTTGACGCTTAACATCCTTTACATGAAATATTGTCTAAAGAAGGTGAAGGAAAAGGGAGAGGTTTACGTTCCCCCAACCGGTACGGGGGTTATTGGTTCGGGTCCCGAAGTGGAAAAACTGCCCAATGTCTGGCTGAGCTTGATTCCGATGATTGCGGTGATCGTATTATTGAATGTCCCCGGAATAAAGATTGATATTATTTACTCTCTCGGCGGCGGTGCCCTCATCGCAGCCATCCTGTTCTGGAAACGTTATGCCAATATACTCGATACCCTGAACAAAGGGGCCATCAACACCGTTATCCCCATCGTCAACACTTGTGCCGACGTCGGTTACGGGATGGCTGTTGCGGCAACGGCCGGCTTCAAGGTCGTTTCCGCATGGCTTTTGACTTTGCCCATGCATCCCATCATCTCGTTGTCCATCGCCACGAACATCATGGCCGGTATAACGGGGTCGGCTTCCGGCGGAATGGGAATTATTCTGGAAACACTGGCTCCCAAATATCTCGCTCTGGGTTTAAGTCCGGAACTCGTACATCGCATTGTTGCCATGTCCTCCGGTTGTTTCGATGCCATGCCTCATAACGGTGTCGTAATCACGATTCTCGCAGTTTGCGGACTGACCCATGTGGACGCCTACAGGCATATCTGGTGGGGCCATGTTGTCGCCACATTGATTGCGCTTGTCATCGTCATTCCTCTGGGCATATTGATTTACTGATCTTCTATAGGAGAAATACCATGAAGACAGCAGAGATCAGAAAGACGGCCGTCCTGGGGGGCGGCCTCATCGGGTCAAGCTGGGCGACAAATTTTCTGTGGAAGGGCTTTCCAGTCCATATCTATGACGTCAGCGAAGAGGCTCTAAAGACAGCCCGGGGACAAATCCGGGGGAACATGGAATATCTCGTAAGCAAAGGCGTCCTTTCGGCGGACAAAATGAACGTGGCCTTGAGCCTGGTAAAATATACGACCAGCATTGAAGAAGCCCTGAAGGATGTGCAATTCATCCAGGAGGCTGCTCTGGAGAAATATGAGGTGAAACAAGCCCTGCTTGCCGAAGTGGATAGGTACGCACAGGCGGACGTTGTCGTTGCGAGCAGTACGTCGGGTCTTCTGATCACGGAGATCGTGAAAGATTCCCCGTATCCGAAAAGATGTCTCGGCGCGCACCCGTATAATCCTCCCCACCTGATTCCTCTTGTAGAAATCAGCAAGGGAAAAAAGACGAGCTCGGAAACCGTGCAGACGGCCTGCGACTTCTACAAATCCATAGGAAAGGAACCGGTCGTTCTTCAGAAGGAAGCCCTCGGGTTCATCGCTAACAGACTCGCCGTCGCCCTCTGGCGAGAAGCAGTTGATCTCGTCATGAGGGGCGTCTGTTCCGTAGAGGACGTGGACAAGGCCGTGTGCTTCGGGCCGGGGCTGCGCTACGCCCTCATGGGCCCCAATCTCACTTATCATCTGGGCGGCGGACCACAAGGGATTCAGGGACTGATAAAGCACATCGGACCCTCGGTGGAGTTATGGTGGGATGATATGGCTGTCTGGAAGAACTGGCCGCCAGGCTGGGCCGAAATTGCGCAGGAAGGTGTGCTCCGGGAAATCGCCCACCGTGTGCCTGAACAGGGCAGGACGAACGAGGAGATCGTCAGGTGGCGGGACGACGGTCTCATTGAAATTCTGAAATATTTAAAAAAGATCTGAAGGGTACGTGAGGTCATGAGGTTGATGAAAATTCAAAGACCGCTAACATTCGTAAATGATAGTGTTGATTACTAAGGAGGAATTATGAACAAACCATTTGAACGTATTGCAGTCGTTGGTGCCGGTCTCTTAGGCACGCAGATAGCCATGTTGTCAGTCTACGCGGGCTACAAAGTTACCGCCTTCGATACCAGAAAAAGCGCCTTTGACGAGACATATGATAAACTGTTTGCAGACTTGAAAGCGAAAGGCGTGACCCCTTTCATTCCCTGGAATGATTGGGAAAAATGTAAGCGCGGAGTTTCTTTTACAACCAATATGAATGAGGCGCTAAGAGATGTTGATTTTGTCGTGGAAGCGGCAACGGAGGACGTGGAACTGAAGCGCAAAATCTTCAAACAGATGGGAGAAATTGCGCCTCCCATGGCTATCTTTGCCACAAACAGCTCATCTCTCCCCATATCCAGGATGGAAGACAGCAGCGGCAGACCGGAACGCTGCATCAACACCCACTTTTATCTTCCGTTGCAGGGAATGAACATGGCTGATATCATGGGGGGAACAAAGACCCTTCCGGAGGTTCTTGAGAAAGGTGAAGGGTGGATTCGAACACTCGGTTTTGTTCCACTGAAAGTGAAAAAGGAGATATTGGGCTTCTGCTTCAACAACGTCTGGCGGGCGATAAAGAAACAGGCCCTCTATATGTGGGGGAATGATTTTGTCGATTTCCGGGATATTGATCGAGCCTGGCGAATCTTTACAGGCATGAAGGTGGGGGTTTTTGGCACTGATGGATACAGTCGGCCTGGATACAGTCTACAACATCGAAATGGTCTATTACGATGATTCGAAAGATCCCAAAGACAAACCACCCGATGCTCTTATGGAGAAAATAAGGAAAGGAGAACTGGGCGTGAAGAGCGGGAAGGGATTTTACACGTATCCGAATCCCGAGTTTCTCCAGCCGGACTTCTTGAATCCGAAAAAATAAAATATTCACAAGGAGAAAACATATGAAAGAGAAAGCCATCATAACCGCGGCCATTACGGGCAGCATCCACACACCGACCATGTCGGACTATCTCCCCATCACGCCGAAGCAGATAGCCAATGAGGCAGTGCAAGCCTATGAAGCAGGGGCGGCGGTCTGCCATGTCCACGCGAGGAATCCCGAGACGGGTGTGCCCGTTCCCGATGTCAACCTCATGAAGGAGATCATTACGGAGATCAAGAGCCGATGCGACATAGTGGTCTGCATTACGACGGGTGGTGGACTGGGCATGACGGTGGAGCAGCGGGTCGCTCCGGTGACTCTCTACAAGCCGGAACTCGCCTCCTTCAATGCCGGCTCCATCAACTTTGCTCTCTTCCCCGTGATCCCAAGATACAAAGAGTGGAAATTTGAATGGGAGAAACAGTACCTAGGCATGACGGAGGACTTCATCTTTGCCAATACCTTCAAGTCCATGAAGGAGTACTGTGCCAAGTTTAATGATACGGGGACAAAGCCCGAGTTTGAGATTTACGATGCCGGCATGGTGAACAACGTTGCCTTCATGATCCAGGCCGGTTACGTCAAGGCACCCGTCTACATCCAGTTCGTAATGGGCGTCTTGGGCGGTATCACCCCGAGTTCTGAAAATTTAATGTTTCTTGTGGACTACGCGAAAAGGATGATCGGTGACTTCGAATTCTCCGTTTGTGTCGCAGGCCGTGCACAGTTCCCTATCTGCACCCAGTCGCTTCTCATCGGAGGGAACGTCCGGGTGGGTCTCGAAGATAACCTCTATCTTGATAAGGGCAGGATGGCGAAGAGCAATGCAGAACAGGTGGCCAAGATCGCCCGCATCGCCCGCGAGCTCGGGATAGATCCGGCCACGCCTGACGAGGCCCGAAAGATCCTCGGACTAAAAGGAATCGACAAGGTTAATTATTAGAAACGCTCCGACAGAAAAAATACCCGGCTGATTGACCATGAGAAAGTGGAACGGGGCAATGGTCTTCGATTTATTTTTCCGTTTTCTCCAGATGGCTGGCACGAACACCGATGAGGCGCACCTTCTTTTTGAGCTCAACCCGCTTCAGGCAGGCGAAAGCTGTTTTTCTTATTTCCTCTTCTGAATCCGTCGATTGGGGGAGGGTGTGTGCCCTGGTCAGGGTTTCGAAATCACTGAACCTGATCTTGACGGTAACAGTCCTTGCTTTAAAACCGCTGTCTTTCATCTCCGCGACAACTTCCCGCGTAAGTTCAGCGAGGGTTTTTGCTATGGATTGCCAGTTGGAAATATCCTGCTGGAAGGTAGTCTCCCTGCTTATGGATTTTGGTTCCCAATGAGTAATCAGGGGGCTGTCATCAATCCCCCTGGAGGCATGATAGAGATAATGTTCCATAAGAAGGGCCAAATCTGTCCGTCAACGTCACCAGAGGCAAAGAGGCAAGGGCACCTATCGTTTCGATCCCCATGTCCTTGAGATATTTTTCCGTCTTCGGGCCGATTCCCCAGAGTTTCCTGACCGGTAAAGGATGTAGTATGCTCGCTATATCATTTTCCAAGATTATTGTGAGGCCGTCCGGCTTATCCATGTCTGAGGCGATCTTGGCAAGCAGCTTGTTAGGGGCGATGCCGATCGAGCCGGTCAGCCCTGTCTCTTCTTTGATCTCCTTCTTAATTTCTTCTGCAATTTCCTCTGAATGTTTGCCGATCTCGGATATATCGAGGAATGCCTCATCAATTCCCACATCTTCAACGATGGGAGTGAATCTCCGAAGGATAGCCTTGATCTTTTGGGATTCTCTTGAATATGCTTCATAATCGACAGGAAGAAAGACCGCATGAGGGCACAGCTCATAGGCGGTCTTCAAAGGCATGGCGGAATGGATGCCGAACTTTCTCGCCTCATACGAAGCGGTGGATACGACACCTCGTTTGGTGGGGTCGCCGCTGCCCCCGATGACCAGAGGTTTGCCGGTTAACTCGGGGTGCCTTTTCTCCTCCACAGCGGCGAAAAAGGCGTCCATATCAATGTGAAGGATTCGTCTCAAAGCGCATTATTCGGGTTGGCTGTTATAGCCGGATTCACCGGCAAAGGCCTGATCGTACAGTGAGTTAAAGCCATCCTTGCCTGTTGCAAGCATCAGTGTCAGCGGCATCACTTTCTTTCCCAGATTGACCATCCGTTCTGCCGTTTCTCTGATGTCCCACTGGGCATGCCTGTCCGCCCGTAGACGGGCAATATGGTATAGTTCCCTTGCATTGATCTTCATGGAAATACGCTTGCGATGGGCATTGGTGAGGATATAGCTTGCTGCCACAAGGGCTTTCTGCTTAATCAGTTCATATGCTTTTTCAGTTTTGCTGATCATCTGACGGAACGGTTTATCCATGCCGATCTCTTTAATTGAGGGTGGTATGGTTACGCCGAGGGATGTATCATACTCCTGGCCGGTGATGGCGGCCATACGGTGGCGTTTCATTTGGGCGAAACAGCTGGCGCTGATCACCAATTCAAAATGAAGATCGACATTTTCAAATTCCCGCAGAACAGGGTCGTAGGCCTTTATGTGCCGCAAAACTGTTTTTATGAGACCTTCTTTTTCACGTCTGTCCATCGAAGAAACGATTTGCAGGCATTGTGACATCGGCAAACTTGATGAGGAATGGATAAGTGCGGTTATGACCCTATTGTCCGCATCGGGTGTTGCATGGACAAGACATACTGTCTCCCCGGCAGCGGATGTTTGTCCCCACCTTCTTCTTCCCACTCAGTGTCTTTACCCTTTCCTTCAAAGCCTGTCTTGTCAGGCGGTCATAGTCTGTGACCTCGGTGTAACGGATAAGTGAGGGAGCGACCTCCTTCGTTACCTCATAAAGTTTCCGGCTGTATTCTTGTGCTTCGGCCAGGGGATGAGCAGCAAGGCGGCGAAGCATCAATTCCAGATTCCTCGCATTGATGGTCATCCCCAACTGGGTCTCCGTGGCAAGGGAAATGACATAGCGGGCGTCTTCTTTCGCCCAGCCTTCCAGCAAAGTACGGTTCTTCGGATCGGCTGGCGAGGTCTCTGTGCTTTTCGAAGACATAGGGTTTCAGTTTCTCATACAGTTCATGATAGAATCTATTTTGTTACCGGATGATATAAACAAATGACTCTTCCAGACCGGCCTCACAAATTTCTGCAGGAATGACAAAATCGTCTTTGAGCAGGACATACCGTTGTGATTTTTCCGTGAAAGAACAGAGGCGGAATTTTTCGATCTCTTCCACCAGAAGTCTGGAAACACCGATAACATCTATGTTGAAGACGGCATGTTCGGCGATGGAGCTGTGTCCCATCTCAAAGACGATGTTCCTGTTGGACTGCCGCGCCTTTTCCAGCTCCTGCCGGGCAATGCGCTCGCAATTCATCGACGGATCTGGGACTGCGGCTTATCCGGGCATAAGCGGCGGAGATCGTTTCCGGCGTCAGGTTTTTCTGATCGGGATGAGACTCCTGGAATTCCCGGATCGTTTCATAATCCAGATTGTAGCCGGCAAGGATTATCTTCATGCATGCCCCTTTCTTCTGCTACCACTTGACGACTTCCACGTGGGAGAGTGTGCGTCCAAGGAAACTTTCTCCGATTGTCTGGAAGTGATAGGGAACATCCGTAACGTAGAATCTGTATTCCGGGGGAGTCCGTGCAGGATTCCCCAAATTGGTTTCATTTAATAATTGGGCTGTGATGGCAGCCATGGCTTCCGCAGAATCTACAAGGCGAATTTCCGGCCCTACAACATCCCGTATGAGGGGTTTGATGAGGGGATAATGGGTGCATCCCAGGACAAGGGTATCTATGTGCTCCGCAAGAACCGGCCTGAGGTATTCCTGAGCGGTAAGGAGGGTAACGGGATGGTTCAGCCACCCTTCCTCAACCAGGGGTACAAAAAGCGGGCAGGCTTGAGAAAAGATGCGGATAGTTGGATCTTGTTGATGAATGGCGCGGGCGTAGGCATTACTGTTGATGGTCGCCGGTGTGCCGATGACGCCGATAATTTTGGTTCGTGTTTCGGAGATGGCTTCACGGGCGCCTGCATCGATTACATCTAATACAGGAACCGGCGAAAGGTTCTTGACGGCCTGGTAGGCGACAGCGGCCATGGTATTGCAGGCAATGATGAGCAGTTTAACATCCTTCTTCAGTAAAAATTGTGTGATCTGCGTGGCGTATTGGGTAATCGTCTCCGGTGATTTCACGCCGTATGGCACCCGTGCCGTGTCGCCGAAATAGACAATGCTTTCGAAGGGCAATCGTTCCATGAGCGCACGTACAACGGTGAGTCCGCCGATACCGGAATCAAATACACCTATGGGACAGCTGGGAACGGGTTGCATAGTCTCTCCTTAACATTAAAAGGGAATCTTATTTAGCACAACCTCGTAAAAAAGCAAAGACAAGAAGTATGTGTTTATCTCAGCTTTATGTTGAAATGATACGATAAATGAGATATTTTCCCATAAGATATAATCACAGAGGCATTAAATCTCCACTGTTTAGGTTCTCACTAATGAAAGGAATATCAATGCATACTCCGAAGATCCAGAATATACTTTTTTTCACGGCGTTGATCCTCGTTTCTCTCCTGTTTCTATATCTCCTCACGCCGTTTTTTTCACCTATTTTCTGGGCAGCTGTCATTGCGAGTATTTTCAGGCCTCTCTATGAACGGTTCAATAAGAAATGGAATCGACCCAGTTTCTGTGCCACAGCAATTCTTCTAATAATTGCGCTTATCATAATGCTGCCGGGAAGCATCATCGGAAGCTTGTTGTTTTCCGAGTCTGTGCGTATGTATGAATCCCTCAGCACGGATGGTGGTAGTGTGGGAAACATTGTTACAAGTGTCACCGGATGCAGTAAAAGATAATCCGTACATTACCCGGTTGCACATTGACGAACAATTTTGGACAGAAAAGTTTTCTGAAATCGCCAGAAGTATTTCCAACTATATCTTTATCAACCTGAAGGCACTCACACAAAATACCCTCGTTTTTATTGTACAGTTTGCGGTCATGCTCTATACATTGTTTTTCTTTATTCGCGATGGGGATAAGTTTTTAGGGATGGTTATGCGGGTCTTCTCCCTGGGTCAGGAAAGGGAAAAAGTCCTTTATGAACAGTTTGTCGCGACGACGAGAGCCACGTTGAAGGTGACGCTGATTATTGGAGGCCTTCAGGGATCAATGGGAGGTCTGATTTTTTGGGTGACTGGTATTGAAGGAGCACTGCTCTGGGGTGTCGTAATGGTACTTATGTCCATCGTACCGGTTGTCGGTTGCTCGGTTATCTGGGTTCCTGCCAGTGTGATAATGCTGTTAACGGGACATATATGGAAGGGGATACTGATCCTTGCTTTTGGCGTTATTGTTATTAGTGTGGTGGACAATCTCTTGCGTCCCGTACTCCTTGGCAGAGATGTGCAGATGCACCCTTTATTGATTTTTTTGTCGACTCTGGGAGGACTCTCACTCTTCGGATTCTCCGGTTTTGTTATCGGTCCCATCATCGCCTCACTGCTGCTTGCGATATGGGCGATGTATGATCAGTTTTATCGGGATTCATTATCCAGCGACTGACGGCTCCGTAAAAAGTCCATACACTGCGTTGCGCTTCATCCTTCATGACCAAATGCTGTGAGTAATGAAGTGAGTGAGCGCGGAGATCAGAGCCGCCATGGGGATCGTTAATACCCACGCCCATACAATATTTCCGGCCACACCCCAGCGAACGGCCGTAAGCCTCTTTGTAGAACCCACCCCGACGATGGCGCCTGTAATGGTATGGGTTGTACTCACGGGGATGCCCGCGAGAGATGCCCCAATGATGGAGATGGCAGCCGCGGTCTCTGCGCAGAATCCTCCAATGGGCTGGAGCTTTGTGATCTTGGTGCCCATCGTCTTGACAATACGCCAGCCCCCCGACATAATCCCCAGGGCGATGACAGTGTAACATGAGATAATTACCCAGATGGGAATGTAAAAGGTTGGTCCGAGGTAACCATGGCTGTAAAGAATTAGTGCAATTATTCCCATAGTTTTCTGGGCGTCGTTTGTACCATGGCCCATGCTGTAAACTGCGCATGAGACGAGCTGTAGTTTTCGGAATATCCTGTCCGATCCTGTCACCGTAGAATGCCGGCTGATGTTAAGCACCAAAATCATCATGGCTAATCCGAGAATTAAACCTATGACCGGGGACAGCACGATAAAAATGGCTGTTTTTATGATACCGCTCCATACTAGGACACTGGTCCCTCCTTCAATGATGCCCGCACCGATGAGGCCGCCGATGAGGGCATGAGAGGAGCTGCTGGGCAGCCCGAAATACCAGGTAACAATGTTCCAGATGATGGCGCCGCTCAGGGCCGAAAGAATGAGAGAATTGTCTACGATAGATGGATTAATGATGCCGGTACCAATAGTCTTAGCTACCTGTACACCGACAAAAAAGACAGCGGCAAACTCAAAGAATGCCGCCCAGAGAACGGCATATTTAGGAGAAAGGACCCTTGTTGAAACAATAGTTGAAATTGCGTTGGCAGAATCATGAAAGCCGTTGAGAAAATCGAAAACCAGGGCTACCAGAATAAGAAAAATGACAAAAGCGAATGAATCAGGCATAGTGATTTCGGAAAAACAGCAATCGAGGATGAAATGGATTTTTTGCGAAGCCGTCAGGCATGTTTCAGGACGATGCCTTCCACAATGTTAGAAACATCCTCACATACATCGATGGCCTCTTCAATACGTTCAAAGATTTCCTTCCATTTGATCAATTCGATGGCATCCTTTTCATTTTCGAAAAGATCGACCATCGCCGATCTCAGGACAATATCACCTTCGTTTTCAAGCGTGTTGATCTCCACACAGGCATCTATGATCATCTTGGAGTTTTTCATGTCTCTCATGCCACAAACAATGAGTTTCACCTTCTTGATGGCCTCGTTTAAAATCTTCGCCTGATCGATGATTACCTTGGTGGGCTTTTTCACTTTATAGAGGTGCATTCTGGCCGCAGCGGCTTCGGTCATATCCAGGATGCTGTCCATCTTATTGACCAGGTCATAAATGTCTTCGCGGTCCAAGGGGGTGAGGAATGTCTTGTGCATCTTTTCATAGGTTCTGTGGGTTATGACATCCGCCTCATGTTCCAGTTCTTTGAGTTTGGTTATCTTCGGCAGGGGATATTCATACGTTTCAACCATTTCCAGAAACATCTTTCCCCCCTCTTCGATTTTATTGATGAGTTCTTCAAAAAGATCGTAAAATTTTTCTTCTTTGGGAATGAGTCGCATTGGATCTACCCTCCATAACGATTCATTATATGCGATCCGTTAACAAAAGGGATCTTATTGATGTGTATATTTTCAAATCTCATATAATGGCGAATGCTATCTACCGGATTATTGCCAAAAAAGCAATATGTTTTGGTGATAAATTTTTGACAGGTGTTACGACAAAGTTTAGGGTGAATGACTTTAGAATATCATATGTTGCCATCTTCTGGCTGATAAAAATTCTTCGCAAAACCTTCTTTAAAACATCAACTTGTTGAACATGATCTCTGCCTGAAGGTTCTACATCCTCATAATGACATTAATGTTAGATTTTAAAAGGTTCTAAGTAAATAATCGCCTGTCTACTTTCGGATATCTTTGATAATCCGTTCAATTGCGCTGGTAAAGCTCAAACCGGATCGCTCTACAGCGGCAAAAAATCCTCCGTCCGGAGAAAGGCACGGATTTGTATTTACCTCCAGCACCCAGGGCTTGCCGGTTTTATCAACCCGGAAATCGACCCTTGCGTATCCCCGCAGACCGAATACACGCCAGCACCGCAGGGCCAAATCCGTCAGTTGATGAAGTGAAGGTTCGATCCTCCTTCGGAAAGTCAAAACACCGCGGTGTATGATGGTATTCAAAAGAATCTTCCACCCATTTGGAGCGGTAGTCAACCACCCTGGCCTTGCCAGGCGGAAAATCGTCGAAGCGAATCTCAGCAGGAGGGAGTACATTCCGGTCCCTTTGTCTCCCGCCAGCATAGAAAGATTGAATTCCCTTCCCTCAATGAATATCTCTGCAAAGCATGCCACACCAAGCTTTTCCTGCTGGGATGATATGGCCTTTACTGAGATGGTGTTCATCCTGTGTGAAGATAATGGAATTTTCATTCAGCCATGAGGATGCATGTTCCCAGACGGCCTTGATGATATATGTGCCTTCGACAAAGGAGATTGTCGCTATGGTTATCGGGCTGATAAAAATGGAGGGGTTGCAGATACCTCGCGCTTGTAAGAACTGCTTAGCGAGAACCTTATTTGAAGTGAGAAACGTAGCTTCTGTTCCTGGCTCCGGTGTAAGGGATTCTCAGAATAGTCCATAAGGGAAGGGGCTATGTGAATCAGGCTGCCCTGGCCCTGCTATCGTCTCGACAAGGTTGAAAACGAAAGCCTGGCCGGATTTCCTTCAACATCTCGATTGTCTTTGAAAAATTAAGCGAGAAGGGAATGATGATGGGTTCATATCCCAGATCCGAGAGAGCCGATGAAACAAAGGCGGCCTGAACGAGGGCATCCTTTTCATCCATGCCGGCGTCTTCCGATACATCGCCATGTAAAACAACAGCCTTCATGAAATACCCGTTAGAAAGACGATTCAGGAAATGCAGCAGTAAGAGTATGGTGCAGGATGGAAGATTTTACAGCACGGGAAACTGGTGTATGGAGATGGAGACGTTTCAATGCTGAACGCATAATCATATCGACAAGCTCGTGATAGGCAATTCCCGCGAGGTTACAGATTATGGGAAGATCTGAATGTTCAGGATGTAGACCGGCTAACGGGTTAACTTCCATGAAATTCGGTATTCCCTGGACATCGGCACGAAGGTCTACCCTGCCTGCATCCTTGCAGCCAAGGCCCCGCCATGCTGCAAGAGCAGTATCCTTTGCCAGTTGGGCCACAGGGTCATTGACCAGACGGTATTCCACGAGTTCCTCACAGTTTTCTTTGTTCACATAGGAATAGACGTCCTTCTCGGCGTTTTCTTTAAGATGGACTTCCATAACCCCGAGTGCAATGGCATCCCTTCCCGTACCTACAATACCTATTGTGAATTCCCGGCCGGGAAGGAAATGCTCAACAAGGACAGGTTGACGGAATGTGGATAGAAGAGTCCGGCATACATGGAAGAGCTGCCTCCGTGAGTTAATCTTAGAAGCGGCAGTGATGCCCTTGCTGGTGCCTTCGGCCACTGGCTTGGCGAAGAGGGGTAGTGGAATCTTAACTTTTCCTATATCGTCTTCCGTTTCAATTACAGCAAAATCCGGAGTTGGGATGCCGAGGTCACGAACAACGTGCTTGGTCAAGCCTTTGTGGAGGGTCAGAGAAAGAATAAGGGGGTCGGAAAAAGTGTAGGGGATGTTGTAGGCATCGAGGATGGCGGGTACCTGGGCTTCACGGCCAAGTCCCGCCATACCTTCAGCAATGTTAAATACTATATCCCACCTGTCACCTGATGCCAGACGTCTTACAAGAGACTTAATGTTGCCTATGCGATCGGTCAGGTAGCCTAAATCCTGTAATGTCTGCTCAATGGCATCTATAGTGTCCGCCCGGTCAAACTCCAGCGTTTCTTCCGCAGAATACCCTTCGGCAAGATAATCATCGCGAAGGTCGTATGTAATTCCGGTCTTCACAGCAATACCTTACTGGTTGTCTGTTTGCGATAACCGGCAGTCCGGATAACGATAGATATTCCCCTCATAGTTTCTCAGCATTAGATCGTTGCCATCCCGGCCGATAAGGTATTCGGGCAAGCAGAGGGATTTTACCGCCACCCCCCGGGGCATCTATGACATATGTCGGTACCGCATAACCGGTCGTATGGCCTCGCAGAGCCCTCAATAATATCGAGTCCCGTCTTTACAGGTGTGCGGAAATGAGATGATCCGGGAATCGGGTCACACTGATAAAGATAATAAGGCTTGACCCTTATTTTAAGCAAGCCTAGAACCAGTCGCTTCATGGTTTCCACATCGTCATTTATCTTGTGGAGCAGAACCGTCTGGCTGCCGAGAGGTATGCCTGCATTGGCAAGGCGAATACATGCCTGATTCATTTCAGGCGTTAATTCATCCGGATGATTTGCATGTATGCTCATCCAGAGTGGGTGAAAGCGCTTTAAGATTAATGTGAGTTTTGGTGTTATCCTCTGTGGCATCACAACGGGCACCTTGGTGCCGATGCGCAAAATTTCTATGTGTGGTATTTTTTTTAACCGGGCTAAAAGCCATTCCAGTCTTTCATCGGAAAGTGTCAGCGGATCCCCGCCGGATAACAGCACATCACGAATTTGAGGATTTGCCGCAATATAAGCAATCGCACCTTCCCAGGCATCAGTGTTTGACAGAGACTTTCTGTGACTGCCGACCATGCGTGACCGCGTGCAGTACCGGCAGTAGGTTGAACAGGTATCTGTCACGAGAAAAAGGACGCGATCCGGATAGCGATGTACAATTCCCGGGACAGGGCTGTCGTGCTCTTCTCCCAAAGGATCATCGGCTTCCCCCGCAGTGCGGCGGCATTCATCGGTCACGGGCACCACCATACGCCGCACCGGTTGATGCGGGTCAAATTCGTTAAGAAGGCTTGCGTAATAGGGCGTGATTGCAACCGGTAGTGAGCCTGCCTGATTGTCCATAGCATTGCGCTCGTCTTCTGAGAGCCAGATGAATTTCGACAGCGCATTGACGTCCCTTATACGGTTGCTGTATTGCCAGTGCCAGTTACTCCATTCAAGAGATGTTATTTCGGGATAGAAACGCTTCCGAAAAGTCCGGGATTGGGGACTTTCTTTAAAACGAAAAACATATGGGGCCCCTTTTGTCTGAGCGACAGAAGGGTTAAGAAGGGTGTTGTATGAAGTTAAGATGTCGTTTGTATAGTTCTCAATACCATCAAGACCTGCTAACTTACCTGGAGGTTCAGCCTCCTCGGTGAATAGCGTCTCGCTTTCCATATTGTTATCCTCCTTTTCATGCAGGTATTGATATTAATTTTTTCCCTTTCTTTGTTCAGGTATTATATCGGTCTGTCTATTCCTTTTCTTTATGCTTGTCAATAATTTTTTAAAAAAAATTTTATTTTTCTTGACAAGAAAAACCAAGACATTAGAATGCAGCAAATTTTTTATCGGAGTTGATCTATGCCCGAGCTTCCCGAAGTAGAAACTTTATGCCGTCAATTGAAGCCGGTAATTCTCAGTGAAGAAATCCTTGGCATGGAGATACTCGATTCCAGACTGGGTGCCATAGACGGGCTGGTGGGGAAGAGAATTACCTCCGTGGCTCGTTACGGCAAAGGGCTGGAGATAAGGCTTGATAGCGGTACCTCGCTTTTTCTTCATCTTCGCATGACGGGCAGACTTCAGTGGGAGAGCGATCAGCGGGACTTGCCTCCCCACACCCGTTTTGTTATGATCTTTTCCACCGGCAGGCTTCTTTGTATAGATCCACGGCGATTTGCCACGCTAACTCTCCAGGATAGTAGAATCAGTAAAACTTCAGTCAACGATCCTTTGCGGGACCGTTCTTTCTTGCAACTCAGGGAAATCGCCAAGACTAAAAAACTTCCGGTGAAATCATTCCTGATGGATCAACGAATAATCGCCGGTATAGGAAATATCTATGCTTGCGAGATTCTCCATGAAGCCTCCGTGAATCCCTGGCGGCAGACATGTAATGTGTCGCGTAGCGAATGGGAGAAGATAGGAACAGTCACAAAAGATATCCTTAACAGGGCTATAGCCTGCCGGGGTACAACGGTATCCGATTGGCGAGACCTGTTTGGCAAAAAAGGTGAGTATCAGCACGAATTGAAAGTCTATGACCGCGAAGGACTTCCATGCCTCCGCTGTCACTGCAGTATTCAGCGTTTGCGCCTGAGCGGCAGGGGCACCTATTTCTGTCCTACCTGCCAGACATAATTTGATGTCTTTGGAATATCAATCTGTACTTTCCCGCATTAAGGGTGAATGAGAAACCCAAGCCTTTTGTATAACCTTGGAATGAAATCACGATACCGTGCCTCTCCGTTTATAAATTGTATAATCTCACGTTCGTATTTTTTGCTCATATATAAAAGAGAAGGAAAGCTATAAAACAGCAGGGCAAGCCACATCGCTGGGATGAAATCCTTAACAATCTGTTCGTTGACATCCCGCGTATACTGTTCCGTTAAAGCCCCCGACCTATTAAACGATGAATGTATTGCATCTGCCGCGAGCACACCGCTGTGTATTGCATGGCGGATTCCTTCGCCGGTCAAGGGATCTATGAGAGAGGCAGCATCTCCCACCAGGCAGATCCGTTTAGTATTAAGGGTGCGATATCCCCTGTTTAAAGGCAGCAGGCGTCCGCACTTGATTCTTTCCTCAGCGTTTTTTAAAAAGGAGAAATGTTCTTTAAAATGTTCGTATATGGAGGAAAATGCGGAGCAGCGGGAATTGCGCGTGAGAACGCCTATGGAGTAATGATCACCTTTCGGGAATATCCATCCATAGCCGTTTTGTATGTCACCGAACCTAAAAAAGATGCGATTACTGAAGGAGTCCGGTATTGTCCCATCGACCGGATACATTTCTCCTGCCAGGGCAATGCCAAATTGATCGCCCTGTAATCCTGCAGCGTGCGCGGAGACACTGTTTGATCCGTCGGCTCCCACAACAATACGGCCTTGAAATGTTTCACCTCCTTCAGTGCGGATAGCGGCCTCCCTTCTTCCTTCTTCCACAGCGACAACCTTGACTCCTTCCATGAGTTTTGCGCCGGAGCGGACTGCCTCTTCTACCAGCCGGTGGTCAAAGCGATTACGCGAAACCATTTCAATCCTCAGACCAGGTGGGCATAATGTGCACTCCGGTCCTTGTTTGTAGGACAGTGTGAGACCTGTTACGACGCTTTCAACTGTGGCAGAATAGTCAAAATCGATGTGTTTTGTGATAGCCTGTGTCAGAGCTCCACCGCAGGCCATGTATCGTGGAAGGCGTTCCTTTTCTATCAGAAGGGTGAGAAGACCCTTGCGGGCCGTCCGGGAAGCGGCGACGGCTCCTGCAGGTCCCGCACCGATAACAATAACGTCATATGCCATTTTTCATATTGTTCCTCGGGCATGACTGGCCATTGAAAAACGCCTCCCCCCCTTCGCGGGGACAGGCTTTGCAGCGTTGCGCTGCGTCCTTTCCTTCGACAAGCTCAGGACAGGCTTTCTGGGCCTGCATGGTGAGCTTGTCGAACCATGCGCGCCTTGCTGCTGAGCATCCCGTATAAGGTACGGGACAAGCTTTTTAACAGCCTGGTGAAAAGTGTGTTTTTCAACACTCTCTTAACGCTTGGTGGTTTCCAGAGTTGCCCGCAGCATCCCCAGACCGTTCCGAATTTCAAACGTGCCTGTGTATTTACGGATGTCATCGTCCGAGTACTTGATGACACAGCTCGGGGTTGATTTGACTTTGTATGTACTTATGATCTTGTTAAGTGCCGGATACACCGGTTTAAGGTCATATGGCGTAAAAGAAACACCCTGTGAGCTCAGTGCCATTTTGAGCTCTTCTTCACTCAAAGCAGCATGCTTTTTCGCGAGGGAAAACAGGACTCTCCTTGCATAGAGGATACTTTCGTAACTTGTTCCTGCCCTGGCTGCATATAGGAAGTACCGGGCATACAGAGGAGTTTCCTTATGGATAGGAAGATCGACGAAGATCACTCGCACCCCACCCATGGAAAGGAATTCAGTTAGAGCAGGATCAATCTCGGACTCAAGAAGCTGGCATGGCGGGCAGAAATAATCTGTAAAGACGATCAATTCATATTTCCCGTGACCGTAGGAAGGCACCAATGATCTTTCTGCCCCATACGCGGGTGTTGCAGAACCGGAAAATGTCAGGACGATAAAAATATATCCCAGGAGGATGAAAAACAGAAGTGGTACCCTCAGATTGTTAGCCGGGATAAATTCCGCTTCTCCAAGTCCGTAGATCAACTTTTTCAACATACCATACTCCCCAATAAGTGGCCGTTCGTAGTTAAGAATAAATGCCATGATGATTATGGATGCAAACGTCAGGCAATAGGGACAAAACACATCTTCTTTGAACTGAAATGCGATGAGGTAAGCCTCAACACCAATCCCTGCTGCTAACAATGTGCGGACATAAGCCATTTGCTTGAAGGCGGCAAGGATGATGATCACGAGCATATACCCGATACCGATGTACATCAGGTCAATCCCGAGGATATCTCCCTGAAGGTAAGAACAGGTAGTTTCGCACGTCGCGTAAAGCAGCATAATCCCAATACCTGCAGTCGCAAGGATTATTGTAATGACATTTCTGCGTGCTTTTATTTTTCCAGCTATATTCATTTGCAGACCTCAAGTTACATTTTATAGCACGTTAACGTTATTTACATCAAGTCTGTCGAGGTTGTTGAAGAACACACTTTTTAATAGGCTGTATCGATGTCACCTTATGTTATCAGCATATGGAGCTTGATGATTTTGTAAAGATGCACTTTTAATCCCTCTCCAGTCCTGCCTTTCTTATCCATTCTGATACCAGTTTGTCCTCCGAAAGAGAGCTGTCCAGAGGAACCAATGTCCAGACAAAACGGTTGTCGCTGGCGAGAAGTGTCCTGGAACTCTTCAGCTCATTCTGGAGGGCGGTCTTCTGTTTATTGATATTTTCAATGGCATTTTCCATGGACCGTCTATGATAGTTTCCGCGGGTCTCTTTGATAAAGCTGAGACGGAGGTCCAGTTCTTGAACCTGTCTCTTTATCTGGTCCTCACGTCCCTCGTCCCGGAAAGGCGAGGCGGCATTTACAAAACTAAGTTGCAGCTTCCCCGCATACATACCGTTTCTGTAGGATTCAAAGATGGCTGTTTGTTTTTCCCAAACTGGCGTCTGGATATACCTGCCTTCGTGTCCTCCCAAGACGAAGTTAATCCCTGAGACTGCCTTGACGACCTCCCGTTCTCTATATGAATCGAGTGCTGAAAGAAGGATAATGACATCCGCCCTGCCGCGGAGCTTGTCGAGCACTGCCCGTGCCGTTTCGATTGGGTCGTTTACCAGGAATTTCTCCATCTCTGACTTCTGGATAGCTGGATTAATGTCTGGTGAAAGAAGGCCAAAGAAGGCAAATCTGGTTTTGCCGAATTTTTTGATGATGTAAGGCTGAAAAATCGGCTTTCTGTCCGTAGGTTCTACCAGATTGGAAGAAATAAGAGGAAGGCCCCGGGACGCCTCGATACGTAAGAATGTCAAGCCCTGTACTAGATCAAAGGCACCTACATTGATGACCGCGACTCCCATGCGCTTGCATGCGCGACTGATCAACTGGGCCTTGGTGAGGGATAGTTGATGATCGACACCTGCCCTCATATCTGTAAATAGATTTCCGGAATCGACGACCAGAACCGGCTTTCCTTCATCTTTCAACTTTTCCACAAGAGATACTCGCCTGGCCAGACCGCCCAGCACCTTGTTCCCTCAGGTAGGGCAGGGAAATATGTGTCCGTTGATATTATTGCTGTGAATAATCGTCAGTTGGGCAGTCTCTGCATAAATATCTGTAAGCAGGCATGTGTGGAGGGAGAAAAGGAATACGCCGAACACGACGATAAAAGGTTTTATGCGCCGTGATACTTTAAGGACATTTGCCTGTCTATTTGTTGATTCCATATTTACTATTTTTTATTGGCATCTTCCAGGGCACTTTCCGAGGCATCTTCCGGTGCTGCGTAATGATTGTTTACAGGGCAAGATAGAATTCCTGTTGCTTCGCATGCCTTTGCCTCGAACTGCAGGACGGGGTGATCGATAGAAAAGCGACATAAGAGCAGTTCCCGGATCTGGGCGGCAATCTCATCAACCCTGCTTAGCATCTGGTCCGGCACAACGACGTGAACGATGAGTGCGACACCTTCGGATGAAATGTTCCAGGCATGGAGATGATGGATTCGCTCCACACCTTTTATGGCTTCTATTTCCCGTTGTATGACTTCAAGGTCGAGTCCCGGGGGTGTGGCATTCATGAAGATTCCGAAGGCGTCTTTAAGAATACCCCACCCGCTATACAGGATCAAAGCCACGATGAACCATGATACTATGGGGTCAAGCCAGTACCACGGTTTGAATATCCATATGGCGCCTAAAATAGCCACTCCGAGAGAGCTTAAGGTATCGGTTAACATATGCAAAAAGGCGCTCCGAATGTTGAGATTTCCCTTGGCCCCTGGTCGGAGCATAAGCGTAGATATCATGTTTGCCAGAAAAGCTATGGAGGCAATCAAAACAACATAGCTGCCGTGAATTGGCTGGGGGTTCCGGAGGCGATTCCATCCTTCAACGGTAATATAGATGCCTGCTCCGAAAAGCAAGGCAACATTAAATACAGCCGCAAAGACTTCCAGGCGCTTATATCCAAAGGTATGCCTCAGCGTGGGTCCACGTCTTCCGATGCGCAGGGCCGAATAGGTGATCAAGACGGAAGTGAAATCACTCAGATTATGGAGGGCATCGCTGATCAGGGCCATACTACCCGATACGATTCCTCCGTAGATCTGGACGACAGGTATGATCAGGTTCATGACCATGGTGGCAATCAGTCGCCTGCCCCATGATATTTCATGATTATGTGCCATCATTTTTTCAATTTAAATGTTTTACCCTTTTACGAGCAAGACGGGCCTATCGCTATATTCCGCCACATTCCGGGAAACGGATCCCCAGAGGATCCCTTCCACATGAGCTTTCCCGTGGGTGCATAAAACAATAAGAGAAACATCTTCTTCTTTCGCAACCTTGATTAAATCTGCCCGTGGATTGCCGAGGGAGAGGTGTATTTTGGCACTGAATCCCTCACTATCAAGCTCGTCTTTGAGCTGTGCCAGTTTCTCAAAGTCAATCCTCTGAAACTCCCTGAATTGCTCCGGCGATTGAAGCTTCATAGCCTTCTCATCCATAATATGGGCGATAACGACCTCTTCAACCCCTGCTTCCTTCAGGCCTTTCAGATATCTCAGTGCCGCTTTTGCACACTCGGACCAGTCAGTCGGGTAAAGGATCTTTGTAAACAACCTCTGTGAAAATCGCTCACATGTCTTCCTATCCGCTCCCATTACCCCAGGGTACTTCGGAATATATACCGGAATGGCACCATAACGGATGACTTTGTCTGTTATTGAACCCACGAAAATTTCGCCGAGATATCCTTTTCTTTCCCTGCCGGATACAATCAGTGAGACATTTTCTTCCTTGGCAACCCTCAGTATCTCCAGATGTGGTTCCCCGGTCTCTATCCGCTTTGTTGCCTTCATTCCCGCATCTTCAATGATACTGACGGCATCTTCCATTTTAGCGTCCAAAAAGGCTCTCAGATCATCTTCAAGTTTGAAGGTGTATCTTTCTTGCAACGCCGGCAATTTTGCAGAATGAATGACATGTATGAGCACAATCTCCTCAGTCCCGACTTTTTTAAAGTTCAGAATGCATGCCAGTATATCGAGGTAGAACTCTTCAAATGCCGTAAGATAGAGTATTTTTTTATACATCATTTCCCCTTTCCCCTGTCGACTGAACCATAATAACCGATATTGCGGGACCTGCACAAGGAATTTATAGCTGATATCGTCATTGTCAAGGGAAATGATGCGTCTTTATATATGCCTGTTAGTACAGGTGGTCATCAGGTAAATTGTTTACTCATTGACGTATCTGAAATTGGACTTTATAATTATTCAATAGTGGAAAACAGAATTATGGAAGAATTAATATTGGGGATATTATAAGGAGGGGCATAATAATGAAGAAGACACCATATCTTCTACTTTTATTAACTCTTCTTTTTGTCTATCCCAGTTTGGATGAATCAGGGGCACAAATGAAAGGAGTGAAGAAAATGGAAATTAAAAGCACAGCTTTCAAACATGGCACAAGGATACCGTCAAAGCACACCTGTGACGGCATGGATGTATCGCCGCCTCTGGGATGGGCCAATGCACCTGCTGGTACAAAAAATTTTGCCCTAATCTGCGATGATCCTGATGCTCCGATGGGCACATGGGTTCACTGGGTTATCTATGATATGCCTGCAAGCACTGCGAACTTGCCGGAAAAAGTTCCGCCACTGAAAGAACTGACCAATGGTGCAAAGCAGGGTATGAATGATTTTCGTGCGATAGGATATGGCGGTCCCTGCCCCCCCTCCGGCGAACATCGTTATTTTTTTAAGCTTTACGCCCTTGATGGACCGACTGGGCTGAAACCGGGTGCTACCAAAGCGCAGCTGCTAGAAGCCATGAAAGGCCATATTCTTGGCGAAGTTGAGTTAATGGGAAAGTACAAAAGGTGACAGCTTCGTAAAAAGTCTATGTGCTGTGTTGCGCCTCATTCCTCGGGATTTGCGCGCCTTGCCTCTCGAACTTTTTACGAAGCCGTCCATGTTTTGACCCTGATTGATATTATTTTGCAATATCATTGAAGGCAGCAAGGGGAAAATGCCGGAGGCATCCTATCTGAAATTGTACAGGGAGGGAAAGCTCCAGAAGCGTATAGATCATGCGGTGGAGTTGATGAAGAACTGCACTGTGTGCCCCCGGGAATGCCATGTCGATAGGTTGTCAGGGGAACTTGGCTTCTGCCGCACTGGCGAAAAGGCCAAGGTCGCAAGCCTTCATGCCCACTTTGGTGAAGAGGCCCCTCTTGTGGGAATGCACGGTTCAGGCACCATCTTTTTCAGGTCCTGTAATCTCCTATGCTGCTTCTGTCAGAACTATGATATCAGCCACGATATTGAAGATGGCGAAGTGGAACCTAAAGATCTTGCCGTCATGATGCTTTCCTTGCAGAAGCGGGGATGTCATAATATCAATTTTGTAACTCCGTCCCACGTGGTGCCTCAGATACTGCAAGCCCTTATCATCGCCGTCGAGTATGGGCTGAAAGTGCCACTGGTCTATAACACCGGCGGATACGATAGAGTTGAAACAGTGAAGATTCTGGATGGTATCTTCGACATCTATATGCCCGACTTCAAGTTCTGGGATGAAAAATGGGCTGAGAAATTTTGTAAGTCTGCTGATTACAGGAAAGTAGCAGTGGCAGCCATAAAAGAGATGCACCGCCAGGTGGGTGATCTTGTTGTCGATGAATCCGGGATAGCCGTAAAGGGGTTACTGGTACGTCATTTAGTCATGCCTAACGGTGTGGCAAATACCAGGAAAATCATGGAATTTCTGGCCGAAAAAATATCGAAAAATACCTATGTAAATGTAATGGATCAGTACCATCCCTGCGGGAAGGCAATGTGGGACCCGATGATTAATAGACGGATTAACAGGAGTGAATATTCTGAAGCAGTCCGCCTTGCCAGGGATGCGGGCCTTCACAGGCTGGATTCCCGGCGTTGATCGAGAAAATAGACTCATTTGTTTTGCAGGTAATCTTTCATACCCTTGATGCTGTTAACCGAAAAAATCTTTTCCCGCGACTGCACATCCTTCGGAAGTGAATAGTACGGAGATAACCCCCGGTCATTTTTCAGCAGGTCCTCGTAAACACGTTCATCAAAGGGATCACTTTCCGCCTTAATATGCTTTTCTACTGTGGCCAGCCAGTTGTCCAGCTGGTTAAGAGCCGTATCGAATACATTGCGTACATCCTTCCGGTAGCCGTAATGTCCAAAGCATACGTGTGAAACATTGAGGGAAGCAGCCTTTTCCAATGAAGCTCGGTAAATCTCGTAGATAAACGGAGGCGGTGTTGCGATACGCAGATATAGTGCTTGATCCAGGGGATAGTTTATCCCCGCGACTTCTCCGAGAAATAATAGATTTCCAATTTGATAACAGAGGTGGCTCGGTGCATGACCTGGAGTTTCGAAGACGTTGATCACCACGCCTCCGGCTTCAATGGGATTTTGATAACCGATGTTCTTTTCTGGAACGGCGGCGATTTTGCCATAAACGTCGGCAACCTTTCCCAGAAACTGGCGGGATCCCTCCCATAGTTTGGTAGGATCGACCATGTGCTTTACACCCTTAGGATGGCAGATGACCTTCGCCTCCGGAAAGTGCTCCACCAGCAGCCCGGCGCCTCCTGCATGGTCAATGTGAATATGCGTGAGCAGTATATAATCTAACTTCTCCACTTTGAGCTGTTTAAGTGCTTCCACGAGAACAGGAATAGTGGAGCACGGACCGGGATCGACTGCTATGGTAAGGCCGTCCTGCCTGTATACCCAGCTGTTGAGGAAATTATAGAATCCTTCCAGGGGCTGATCAAGATCTACAATGTAGAGATTTTCCAGAGGTTTATGTATTGCCATAGCGCTTCTCCTTAATTCTGTGTAATTGTCAGTCCTGTGCTGTTTCTAAATTCATATACCATCTTTTTCACGAATTCAAGGGATGATCGCTTATGAAATTCAGGACCAGGCCATTGAAGTCCTGAGGTCTTTCAAAATTCGGCATGTGTCCGCACTGGTCGAATATATGGAGCCGGGCATTCGGCAATTTTTCCGCTGCAAAACATGCATGTCTAACAGGAAGAATGCGGTCCTGCCTGCCCCAGATGATCAGAGCAGGAACATTTATGTCACCGAGATTTTTTATGATCGGGTCGAGGACATCCGCACGGCCGCCAAAGATTGTTGCGCTGGACCTAAGTGCCGAGAGGATAGATTTTCTGGCTTCGGGTGAAGAGTCTAATCTATAATAGATGTCTACCAGAACATCTGTGATTACAGCCGGGTCATACACGCAGCGCTTCAGTACGAATGCCATTCCCATGCGGTTTGGCTGCATCATTAATTCACCGACAAGGGGGATCGTAGCCAGCCTCATGATGAATGCCATTTCCCTGCCTAGGCCTGCACTGTCTACCAGCACCAGTTTCTGTACCTTTCCGGGGAACTGGAGCGCGTATTGGAGAGCCACGCCGCCGCCTAAAGAATTTCCGACAAGACAGGCGCGGTTTATACAAAGCGCCGTCATGAAATCATCGATAAAGGCGGCCATAAATGTAGGGGAATATGTTGCTTCCGGCTTATCAGTGAGGCCGAAACCGACGAGATCGGGAACATAGACACGGTGCTCTCCCGCGATGGCGGAGACATTGTGCATCCAGATCTCTGCGGAAGCACCCAGGCCGTGAATGAGAATTACGGGGGAACCTTTTTCTCCCTCGGCCCAGTATCGGGTATTGATATTGCCGATCCTGATATATTTATCGGGTGGCATTTTTACGTTGCCTGCAGATGATTGAACACCTATCGGGATGAAATAGCAAATATATGCTCATGCATTTGGATGCATTTCTATAATGTATGTCTTTTTAGGTAATAAGTTAGTACAGACGGAATGATCACTTTTTTTCGAATAGTGTTTCCAGAATGGTGTCTATGGTAAAATATTGTGTGCTCAAGATTTTGCCGTCTCTGCTGATCAAGACCATGGTAGGTATACCGACTATGTCATAAGCTCCCGCTACATCTCCTTTCTCATCTAAAAGCACTCGGTAGGGGATCCGGTATTTTGCCGCAAACCGTGACACTCTTGCCTTAGGTTCCTCAGCGTCGATGTTCACTATTTCAAGCCCGCGTTGACTGTATGTTGCGTGAATGCTTTTATAGTGTGATATTTCGGAGCGGCAAGTCGGACACCACGTAGTGGTGAAAATCAATAGAACCGGGTTACCCTTCTTGGTGCTGAGTTTGAAGTCCCGACCATCTATATCTTTCAGACTAAAATCCGGTGCCATAAAGGGAGAGAGATTTTTTCCCATGTCCGGCTGTTTACTTTCAGAGCATGAAAGCACAGAAGGAAGTGCAAATACAATCAAACCTAAAACCGCAAACAGGAAAAATCTTACTTTTGCACCCATAATGAAATCCGTCAGCCCCAGAAACTACCAGCCTGTATAAGAAAGTATTCCCCCATTGCCAGTAATATCCATCCGGATATGTGGCTGATCCTTGTCATCCACATGCCGGATTTTGGCAGACTGGTTAAAAGGCCGGCAAATGTACCAAGTATAATAAGCAATGTCCCCATGCCAAGGGCAAAAACAAATAAAAGACTTATTCCAAAAATGATATTCTGACTTTTCGCTACAAAACTCAGCAATACGGCAAGCACAGGGGCCGTGCAGGGACCCATGACCAGGCCTGAAAAGGCACCTACAAAAAAGCTGCCCACAATGCCCTTTTTTTCGGGTTTAGCCTTCGTCATAAAGCCTGGAACCCGCACAGGCAGCATAAAGACTTCAAGCATGGACAATCCCATAAGGATGCATATATTGGCGACGATGAAAAATGTCCAGGGATTTGTCTGTATCTGTCCGAATAATTTGCCGGTAAAGGCAGCAATGGCGGCCAGAGAAGCGTATGTGACAGACATGCCTAAAACATAGATGACGGAGAGCACCAGCCCCTTCACCTTAGAACCGCTGCCGTGGGCGCCGATGAAAGCGATCGTGATGGGTGCCACCGGGTACACACAAGGTGTAAAACTGATGAAGACACCTCCCAGGTAGACGGCTACATACGCTAATATAGAAGACCCGTGCAGATAAACAGACAGGCTGTCAATGAAATTTTCCATTTGCGCTCCAATTGGCAAAAAGCCTTGAAATATACACTCGTATCAATTACACTTTTTTAATTAAATTATAGCATAGTGTCTTCCACATATCAACCATGGGATTGGAGGCTTTAGGATATTATCCATAACACTTATGACTTGCACTGGTCACAGAAA
Organism: uncultured delta proteobacterium; assembly: GCA_963695875.1. Classification (GTDB taxonomy): domain Bacteria; phylum Desulfobacterota; class Syntrophia; order Syntrophales; family UBA2185; genus DATKLL01. Next base: position 260,890 of record CAVOID010000003.1, read on the forward strand.
GGATATATACAGCTATCAACCCAGATACAAGGAGATTATTTCTGAATGGCTAAAATGTTGAAGGATGCGTTAAAAACAATTGAGAAATATAAGAGTATCACCCCTCACTACGGCGAGTTGCTGGATATACTCGAGGAAATTTTAATAATGAGGGAAGAATATCGGCGCAAGATTGAAAAGATTATCTTTCCGATAGATGAGGAACTGATGGAGAAGAAGATAGCCGGCGGATTGCCACTCATAGATTTCTCTTCCGGAAATTTTGACCTGTCAGAACCTAAACAATACTTCTTAGCACTTCTGGAAATCGCAGAAAAGCGGGTTCCCGGTGAAACGAAGGAGATTGTTCAAATGGTTCAAGACGGAAGCTTCAATTTTGAGAAGCTGATTTGTGACTCATTCAGTTCACTCCATGACGATATACCGGACGAAGTGGACGAAGATGTTATAGATCTCGTCGATCTTTTTCTTGAAGAGAGCCTGAGACCAGCCCTGGAAAAGGTTGCGGAAAAGTATGGGAAAATAATAATCGAGACCGGTTGGGCTGAGGGATATTGCCCGATATGCGGCAAGGAACCGAAGATCGGAGAAATAAGAGAGGAAGAGGGAAGACGATTTCTTTTTTGCACACAGTGCGGGTTTGAATGGCGTTTCAGGCGCATAAAATGCCCGTTTTGCGGCAATGAGGAACAGCAGACGCTGGCCTACTTTACTATTGAAGGGGAGGAAAAATACCGGGTAGATGTTTGTCATGAGTGCAAGCGATATATTAAAATAGTTGATTTCAGAGAATCGGAGGAAGAGGCTAACCTCGACGTTGAGGATATTGCCACATTACATCTCGATATGCTTGCCAACGAAGAGGGATATGATTAGAGCCGAAGCGCATTTATGATAAGGCTCGCATAAAGCAGAAAATTTAGTGGATAATCGAGGCTTCGTAAAAAGCGCCAGAGGCAAGGCGCGCGAATACTGAGGAAATGAGGCGTACAGAGACGTACGCTGCAATGACGAAGGATGAAGTGCAACACAGCATATGGACGTTTTACGAAGCTGTGCATATGAATGACAAAGACATCAGGTCAGTAATTCGTCTCATTGAAAAAGAGGTAAGCAAGTGGGATCTTCCCATAGTCTCCTCTTTGGCCGATGAGCATAGCGGTCCCTTCCCGATCCTGATTTCTACAATCCTGAGTCTGAGGACGAAAGACGAAGTAACTGCAAAAGCCGCGGAACGACTCTTTGCTTTGGCTAATACCCCGGAGGATATGTTAAAGCTCTCTGAGGATAAGATCATTAAAGCAATATATCCCGTCGGCTTTTACCGAAACAAGGCAAAAACTATCCTGCATATCTGTAGAGAGTTGGTAGATCATTTTAGTTCACGGGTTCCCGATACTATCGAGCAGTTGCTCACCCTGAAGGGTGTAGGCAGAAAGACAGCCAATCTTGTTGTGACGCTAGGGTATAATAAAGAGGGGTTGTGTGTCGATACGCATGTCCACAGAATATCAAATCGGCTGGGCTACATAAGGACAAAAAACCCTGAGAAAACGGAATACGCGCTGAGAAACAAGCTTCCATCAAAATACTGGTCGCGGTATAATACATTGATGGTTGCATTCGGTCGGCATATCTGTGTTCCCGTCTCTCCGTTTTGCAGCAGGTGCCCTGTCGCAGGTTACTGTGATAGAGTTAACGTTACCAGAAGCAGATAGGGCAGAAGGGTGTTGGCAGGTTGCCGGGGTACATATGCATCTTAAACATGAATTATCTGAGACTTGCAAAGGAGGTACATCATGGGTGTGAAAGTGGCTATTAATGGTTTCGGCAGGGTAGGAAGGAGTCTCATCAGGGCATGCCTGGGTTGTGATGACATTGATATCGTTGCCATCAATTCGAGGGCCAAGCCGGAGATACTTACCCATCTTCTCAAATATGATTCCGTTCATGGAAAGATCAAAGCGGATGTATCCGTAGACGGCGACGCTATGCTGATAGACGGCAAGAGAGTAGTGATTACGACTGTTACTTCAAATTTAGCGGACCTCCCCTGGGCGAAGCTTGGCGTCCAGATAGTTCTGGAATCGACGGGGCGATTCCGCAAAAAGGATGAAATGTCAGGCCATCTCACAGCCGGGGCCAAGAAGGTAATCCTGGCTGCACCCGGCAAGGGAGTTGACGGTACCTTTGTCATGGGGGTTAATGAAGAGACATACGATCCCGGCAAACATCATATCGTATCAAATGCCTCCTGTACCACCAACTGTCTTGCGCCGGTCGCCAAGGTACTGAATGATGAGTTTAAAATTATCAGGGGATTTATGACAACCGCGCATGCCTACACGATGGATCAGAGGCTTCTGGACGGTTCCCATAGCGACCTGCGAAGGGCCCGGGCCGCCGCAATTTCGATCATTCCCACATCTACAGGAGCGGCCCAAGCCGTGGGCCAGGTGATTCCGGAACTGAAAGGGAAGCTCGATGGCGTAGCACTCAGGGTTCCTGTGCACAATGTATCGGTAGTGGACCTTGTGGTAGAAGTGTCTCGACCCGTTACGATAAATGAAGTGAACGGGGCATTTAAGGCGGCATCTGAAGGCAAGCTGAAGGACATTTTGGCGTTTTGCGAAGAGCAACTCGTTTCGTTGATTTTACGAGCAGCTGTTTCTCATCCATCGTTGATGCTCCTCTGACAAATGTGCTTGCCGGAAACCTGGTCAAGGTTTTCTCCTGGTACGACAATGAGATCGGCTATGCATGCAGGATGAGGGATCTTGCTATCTACATGGCGAAGAAAATGTCAGGGGCATGATATGAGAAGGCCCTTTATTGCCGGCAACTGGAAAATGCACAAGACGATCCAGGAAGCCGTTGATTTCGCACGTAGATTGGTGAATGAATGTGCCGGATTAGCCGGCAGGAGGGTGGTCATTGCCCCTCCCTTTACGGCACTGCATTCAGTCGCGCAAGTGCTGAAGGGATCGGGAATTCATCTATCCGCCCAAAACCTCCACGATAAGCCGGCAGGTGCATATACAGGAGAAGTATCTGCCAAAATGCTGGCAGATGCCTGTTGTGAGTATGTTATCGTCGGCCATTCAGAACGCCGGACCTTCTTTGGTGAAACGGATGCTGTCATCAACAAAAAGCTCAAGACCGCAATTTCGTTCGGATTGAGGCCCATATTCTGTATCGGCGAAACCCTGAGGGAGCGGGAAGCAGACCAGACTTTTTCCGTTATCGATAGGCAGATAAAAGAGGGATTGAATAATTTCACCACTGATGATATAAAACCTGTCGTCGTTGCCTATGAACCTGTGTGGGCGATCGGTACCGGCAGGACAGCAACACCCGAGCAGGCCCAGGAGGTGCACGCATACATTCGTGACGTGACGGGAAGGAAATATGGCGAAAATATTTCAGGGAATATCGCCATCCTTTACGGAGGAAGCGTCAATCCGGATAATATTGGCGGTCTTATGGCCCAATCGGATATCGACGGTGTTCTGGTGGGAGGGGCAAGCCTGGATATTGACTCGTTTGTCAGGATCATTAAATATTAACTAGTGTACCTTCAGTCATTCCGACGACAGAAATGAAAGCGGGAATTTTAAGGCACTCAGAAAATTTTTAGGAGATACAATAACGTGCAAATATTATTTACGGTCTTGCATATTGCTGTATGCATTATCTTGATCCTCGTCGTACTCCTGCAGGCAGGCAAAGGGGCAAGCATGGGGGCGGCCTTTGGGGGATCAAGTCAGACAATCTTCGGGAGCAGTGGCCCCGGGACATTTTTGGGGAAAATGACAACAATTGTCGCCGCTGTTTTTATGCTAACATCCCTTTTCCTTTCATACTCGGCATATCACAAGGGGTCGTCGTTGATGGAAAAAGCGGCACCACAGGCACAACAGCAGACAGTGCCCGCTCCGGCAGAAAAAGCTCCGGGTGCAGCAGAACAGCAGGCACCGTCAGCGCAACAGAAATAGTTTATGTCATTCCCGACTCGATCGGGAATCGGATATGACTTTATTTTCAGCGGAACGAAACAATTGCCGAGGTGGTGGAATATGGTAGACACGCTATCTTGAGGGGGTAGTGGACAAAATCCGTCCGGGTTCAAGTCCCGGCCTCGGCACCATAGTTACAATCAAGAGGTTGGCTTGGAGATGAGTCAACCTCTTCTATTTTCCGTAAATGTTTGGCTAACAGTTGCTGAATTAATGAGTGAAGACAACAATCGGCACCAGAGACCTTGCTGTACTGAAAACATTGGAACTCTGACCTAGTATAAAGAATGACGGCTGAAGATAAAACCTGTTATGACATAACCCCCGCTGCGAGATATCCTATAATGAGGCAGGTCAGTGTCAGCGCGTGGACTTTTATCGTGGCAAGGTTTGCGGGGGCCATCTTCATCTTGTCCATGTAATTCGCATTAAGTATCCGGAACGAGTTGTACGCAATGGGCAATGTAAGGAGCCCCAGGAGAATGCTGAATGGGGTTACCTTGAAGGATACGGACAGGAACATGGTGCCATAGGCGCAAATCAGCCCCGCAACATACAATACAACGCCCGGCTTTCTTCCGAAACGGGCGACGAGATTCAGCTTACCTGCCTGGCGATCCTCCTCATAATCGGGGATCTCGTTGATGACGATCATGGACCACATGAGGAATCCCGGGACCAGCGAAACGATAAAAGGTTCCCAGGCAATCGATCGTGTCTGCACATAGAATGCACCGAGACAGACGACGGGTCCGAAATTAATCAGCAGGCTCAATTCGCCGAACCCCCGGTAACCGTATCGTATGGGCGGCATGGTGTAAAAGACGGAAGAAAATACTCCGATGACAGCGAAGATCAGGACAGGCCAGCCGGCAACGATAGTCAGGTAAATAGCTATAACGATCCCTATGAGATAACATAAAATCGATGCCGCAAGCACGTAACTGGCGGGAAGGAGTCCCCCGTCAGAACCCCGCTGCCCCCTGTATAGGGATTTTTCTCTTCACCGTGGGAGCGATCCACGGCATGGAGATAATCAAAGACATCATCGATCATGTTCAGACCGATGTGGTGCACCGTCACGCCGATGATGACCAGGATAAAATACCAGAAGTTGAATTCCCGGAATGCCGCCCACGCAATGACACTTCCCAGCAAGGCGGGGAAGATGCTGGTGGGCACATAGTGGAGACGGAATGCCTGGATCCACGTGCCTACGACCCCTGGTTTCCGCCCGTCTTCAGGGATATATTTCATCTTCAGAGGCATTGCTGGTCCTTCTCGCATATTTGAAACTCTTTGGATATTGTCTACGAAAAACAAGGCCAGCCTTTCCCTTGGATCAGATAGTCAATTTCAGTATATCTCAATTTCCAAATTATTGTTAAATTAATTTCACACTTTTTCAATGCATATTTTTATAAAAGGATAATATCATGATGCTTATGCCAATAAGGAATAAGGCATTTTGAAGAGATAAATCAGCTATTCCCTGATTGAATGATTTCTCTATTTTTAATAAAAAAATCTGGTATATAAATAGCGTATCTGAGACGTAAAAAAGAGGAGGGCTACGATGACGAAAAAGAGAGCACCGGATACGAAAACCCTGACAAATCGTCCGGTATGGAAGGCACTCGCGGAGCATTACCGGAAGATCGGCAATGTTCATCTGAGGGCACTCTTTGCGGATGATCCAGGGCGTGGTGAGCGTCTGACGGCCGAAGGCGCCGGCCTTTACCTCGACTACTCGAAGAATCGCATCACCGACGAGACGGTAAGGCTACTCCTGAATCTTGCCGAGGAGTGCGGCCTGCCGGAGCGTATCGAAGCCATGTTTCGGGGTGAGAAAATCAACGTCACGGAGAATCGCTCTGTCCTCCACGTCGCCCTCCGCGCGCAGAAGAGCGAGCGGATTATGGTTGAAGGGGTAGATGTCGTGCCCGCGGTGCATGCTGTTCTCGAAAAGATGACCGTCTTCTCGGAGAGGGTGCGCAGCGGGCAGTGGCTGGGATACACCGGGAAACCCATTCGTAATGTTGTTAACATCGGCATTGGCGGCTCCGATCTCGGCCCCGTCATGGCCTATGAGGCGCTGAAGCATTACAGCAAGAGAGATATGTCCTTTCGTTTCGTCTCCAACGTGGACGGCACAGACTTCGAAGAGGCCGTTCGCGATCTCAATCCTGAAGAGACACTGTTCATTATCTCTTCGAAGACATTTACTACTCTGGAAACTATGACCAATGCCCACACGGCGCGCATATGGGCTCTGAAAGCGCTTCAGCATCAAGGAGCTGTGGCCCGGCACTTCGTAGCTGTCTCGACAAACACTGAAGAGGTGGCGAAGTTCGGCATCGACACAGCGAACATGTTCGGATTCTGGGACTGGGTTGGCGGCCGCTATTCGATGGACTCGGCTATAGGTCTTTCGACCATGATCGCCATCGGCCCGGAGAACTTCCGGGCCATGCTTGCTGGCTTCCGTTCGGTAGACGAGCACTTCCGATCCTCCCCATTTCATAAGAATCTGCCTGTACTCATGGGGCTGCTCTCCCTCTGGTACAATAACTTCTTTGGTGCCCAGACGGTTGCGGTCCTGCCCTACGACCAGTACCTAAAACGCTTTCCCGCCTATCTCCAGCAGTTGACTATGGAGAGCAACGGCAAGCACATAACGGTACAGGGTGCGGCTGTCAACTACCAGACGGGGCCTATTTACTGGGGTGAGCCGGGCACTAACGGGCAGCACTCTTTCTACCAGCTCATCCACCAGGGAACTAAGCTGATCCCATGCGACTTCATCGGTTTTTGCCAAACGTTGAACCCCCTCGGCAATCATCACAACGTGCTCATGGCGAACCTGTTCGCTCAGACGGAGGCACTGGCCTTCGGGAAGACAGAGGATGAAGTCAGGGCAGAAGGCGTACCGGAGCGGCTGATACCGCACCGCATCTTTGAGGGCAATCGTCCCACGAATACGATTCTCGCAGAGCGGCTGACCCCGGAGACACTCGGGAAGCTTGTTGCGCTCTATGAACACAGCGTTTTCACCCAGGGGGTGATCTGGCAGATTGATCCCTTCGATCAGTGGGGCGTCGAACTGGGCAAGGTACTGGCGACACGGATCATTCCTGAACTGGAAGGTACCCAAGAGCCTGCACTCGGGCATGACAGTTCGACTAACACACTTATCCGGCGCTACCGCGGACTCAGGGGGAGGAGGCGGTCCTGAATGCCGCTTTGGAGTCTGTAACAGTACGATAATCTGAATGAAGGTTAGTATTACGCAGGACAAACAATGGTCGTTGCAAGAAATAAAAGGAGGTTTACTATGATATCAAAAATGAATCGTTTACTGATGTTTTCCGTATGCTTGTTTTTTTTACTGTATGGTTGCGCAATAAACCGAGCCAACATTCCGATAGACAATAATTCGACGCAACCTGGAACATCTGTGACAATGGGTGGGCAGAGCCTTAAGCTGATGGGTAAACCAATAGCTGTCGGCGATTCACTCCCATCGGTTAAGCTGGTGGATGCTATGACCATGAAACCCCAGGACCTTTCCGAAATGAAGGGGTCGATCCTCTTCTTGAGTATAGTTCCCTCTATCGATACTCCGGTTTGTGAGGCACAGACCCATTACCTTGGTGAGGAGGGCAACAAACTCGCTCCCGAGATCAGGCGCATTGCCATCAGTCGTGATACCCCCTTTGCCCAGAAACGATTCGCCAAAGAGGCGAAACTTGAGCACATCCAGTTTCTTTCCGACTACAAAGAGGGTGCCTTTGGCCGCGCTACAGGTCTCCTGATGGACAATCTGATGCTTTTGGCTCGATCGATCATCATCATAGACAGGGAAGGAAAGGTAAGCTATATACAGGTAGTTCCTGAAATAACCCACCTTCCCGACATGGAACGAGCGTTTCGGAAGGCCGAAGAACTGGTAAAGTGAACAGTCCTTCTTGATAATTTGTGAACATATGTGGCGAGTAAATTTGCCATATCCATGCAATATCGGTCAATAGCAGTGTGTGAGGTTATTATTAGGATGAATGCAAAAAGTGCTGATCAGAACCAGAGGAATATCTGGAAGGTAGCCAAGGTAGTGCCTGAAAACCACGACACAAACTCATTATATCTCGATGGGTCCGATGAGAAGTTTGCCCGCAGAAAGGCGGGCCAATTCGCTTCTCTTATGATTATGAGTCCTGACGGATGGAGCGAACCACATTCGTTCTCCATAGCAAACGCTCCCGAAGATTCCATTTTGCGTCTGACCATTAAGAAGGTGGGCAAGTTCACCTCTGCCATCCCGGATTTGAAACCGGGGACTCCGGTAAAATGTATAGGCCCCCTCGGCATCTTCTGTAAGGACATTGATGTTAAACCGTTAATCATCATGCTGGCCGGAGGCGTGGGCATAGCGCCGTTTTTGAGCGTGCTTAGACACTTCAGAAATATCAAGGCAGGCAATAAAGTAACTCTCTTCTGGGTAAACAAGGGCATCGACGATGTCTTTTCTTCAGATGAGATCGGGGCAATGACCAATGAACTCACACTTACTGTTGTTTACTGCTTTAGCCGCGAAGACGATGTGCAAAAATACTTTCGTCAAGAGTACCCCGGTGTATTCTATGAGAAGGGCCGTTTGAGCAGCGATATCTTTAAAAGGCGCGGGGTTACTGAGGATGCGGCCGTTTATCTCTGCGGCCCGCCTCCCATGATGGATTCTGCGCTGAAGGAACTAGGCAGCCTTGGCGTGGATCAATCAGCAGTACAACAGGAAAGGTTCACCTGGGAGAAGTGAATAGAAAGGATGCTCCGATGGTCTGGCAGCGGTAATCTCAACAGTATTATAAACTTATTGCTTTTTTATATTTTTCATGTATATGACCCTTGATGCTTCAGGATGCAAAAATCAAACCTGAGGAAGATTTCAAAAATAAAGTGGTAACCGGATTCAACCTATAGATACCGAAACCGGAACTGGTCCCGGTATTACACAGATATCTGAGACCCTATAAATGGCAATCACTCCAGATAGTCAAAGCAGCTCTAAAAGCGAAGAAAGGTGGCAGCTTGGCCCTAATTTGGCGAGGCCTTTTGCCGTTATCGGCGCCGCCGTGATAACGTGGGTCAACCATCTAGGCGCCTCGGTAATTTTTCTCATCTTGGCTATGTTGAAGATCTTTCGGCACAAACAGCTATCCAAGGCAGTTCAGCAGCTCTATTACATCGGAGCGAGATCCGTGCCGATTATCATGCTGATAGGGTTGTTCACCGGCATGGTACTGGGTCTGCAATCTTACCATGCCCTGGTTAAATTTGGTGCGCAAGGGGCACTCGGCACCTTGGTAGCCCTGTCCCTGGTCAGGGAAATGGGACCAGTTCTCACGGCTATAATGATCACAGCAAGGGCAGGCTCAGCTATTACTGCGGAGATCGGCAGCCAACGCATCTCCGAGCAGATTGATGCCCTGGATACCATGCGCATTGATTCTCTCAGGTACCTTATTGCTCCGAGAATCACCGCTTGCATCATCAGCATTCCTCTGCTGACTGCTTTGTTTGACCTCATCGGTATTATTGGCGGTTATATCTCTGGTGTGCTGCTCCTTGGAGCTAATGCCGGCACTTACTTCTATCGAGTGCAGGACAGCGTGGAATTGAAAGATGTCACTGACGGCTTTATCAAGGCGGTTGTTTTTGCGGTGATCGTTTCCACCGTCTGCTGCTACCAGGGATATTTCGCGCACCTGCGCACGGATAGCCATGGGGCCAAGGCCGTCGGTCTTTCCACCACCTCGGCTGTTGTTGTGTCCTGTGTGCTCATCCTGGTGGCAGACTATGTGGTTACCTCCCTTCTGATATAGAGAGACTTATGGATACTCCGCTGATTGAATTTAAGGATATTACCAAGCATTTCGGATCCCGAACAATACTTGACCATGTTAACCTTCAGATCTATGAAGGGCAGGTCACGACCATTATCGGGCTTTCCGGTGCGGGTAAGAGTGTGCTCCTGAAGCATATCATCGGGCTGATCAAACCTGATGAAGGGACCATTCTTTTCCGGGGCAAACCTCTCAGCGGGATGACAAAAAACGAGATGGCTGCTTCCTTCGCTCAGATGAGTTACATGTTTCAGGAAAATGCTCTCTTTGATTCCATGAACATTTACGAAAATGTTGCGCTGCCGCTTCGGGAGACAACGAAACTGAGCAAAGATGAAATCGACCACAGGGTTATGGAGAGAATTAAACAGACGGAACTCGGCGACGCGATCTACAAGTATCCCTCGGAACTCTCCGGGGGCATGCAAAAACGGGCGGCCCTGGCGCGCGCCCTGGTAACCGATCCTCAAATTGTCCTTTTTGATGAACCGACTTCCGGCCAGGATCCTGTCAGGAAGAATGCGATCCTGAGTATGATTGCCCAGCACCAGAGAAAATTCGGCTTTACTGCGATACTGGTCAGCCATGAAATTCCGGATGTGTACTTTATCTCAAGCCGCATTCTCGCCCTCTATGGTCAAGCTATTGTGTTTCAAGGTACTCCGGAAGAACTTGAAGATTTCGACCACCCGTTCAAAGATGAGGTCATCCGCAGTCTCGAAAGGCTGCAGGAAGAATTAACAGGTCTGCACTCAAAGAGACAGTTCAAGGTTATGTACCATTCTCAAATGCACCGGAGAACACTCAAGGAAAGTTACGTTGTCGCGGTTTTTACCCTGGCGGGGTTGGATAAAATTATCACAAGCTTAGGTCATGATGCGGCACAGGAGGCAATACGGTGCATGGGGGTGTATATTGATAAACATTTTGGTGCCATAGGGGGCTTTTCTACCCGAAATAACACCAATGAATTTGTTACGGTGCTCCCCTATTCGGATCAACCTGAGGCTGCGGATATTTTGATGGATTTTATCAAGGATTTCCGGGAGCAGGGAATTCGAGAAATTTGGGTTGAAGCCAGAAAGCAGGCAGTTTCGCTGGAGTGTGTTGAATTCACTATCCTTGCCGGACTTGCCGAGGGCCAGCCCACCGTAGAAATTGACTCCGTCATAGAGTCTGCTAAGAATCAACAAATAGAAATAGGCCGGTTTCGTTGCGCCGAGGAGTAACTAATGAAAAAATATTCCATGGAAACTATAGTCGGCATCTTTGTCGTTTTCGGTTTGCTCTGTGTTGGATATATGACAGTGAAGCTTGGGCATATTGCCTTTATCGGCGACAACTCATATACCCTCTCCGCCTCATTCACCTCAGTAACGGGTCTTAGAGTCGGCAGCCCTGTGGAAATATTAGGTATTGAGGTCGGTCGGGTGGATCGACTGACCATGGACCAGGAAAACCAGAAAGCCATGGTGGTAATGAAGGTCCAAAAGGATATAAAGGTTTATGATGATGCCATCGCCTCTATCAAAACAGAAGGACTGATCGGTGACAAATATCTCAGTATCGACCCTGGGGGAGCGGGCACACTCCTTCAAGCAGGCGGGACTATCACCGAGACACAACCGGCTGTGGACATCGCAGAGCTTATCGGCAAGTATGCCTTTGGCGAGGTAAAGAAAAAACCGGACAACAATGAAAGTGGGAAAGCGAAGCCATGAAGAAAATGATCGTTGGATTAAGTATCTTAATGCTCGTAGTATCATCTCTTACAGCTTATGCGGCTACACCGCTTAACTCGGCTCAGTCAAATGCCAATAGAGTGATTGAAGTGCTGCGAGATCCCAAGCTCAAAGCAGTGTCGGCCAAAGAGATCAAAAAGGAGAAACTCCGTGCTATTTACAGAGACATGTTCGATGAAATCGAACTTTCCAAGCGCACTTTGGGGCGGAATTGGAACAAGTTGAATCCCGGTCAGCGCCAGGAGTTCGTCCATCTCTATGAACAGGTACTGGAAAAGGCTTATATCGACAGGATACTTTCTTACACCAACGAGAAAATTGTTTTCCATAAAGAAATTAAGCTCTCGGAAAACCAGGTCGAAGTTCAATCAAAAGTCGTCATGTCTTCAAAGGAAATTCCTATCTTCTACAGAATGATTATGAAGGATGGCGTCTGGAAAGTGTACGACGTTGTTGTAGAGAATGTGAGCTTGGTTCAGAACTATCGCAGCCAGTTCAATGATATCCTGGCACAAAATACACCCGAACAATTGCTTGTGATCCTGCAGAAAAAAGGTCAAGGACCAATAGGAACCCAGGAGACGGGAAGCCTGAACCGGAGATCGTTAGAAACTGCCCGGCGCTTAACCCCTCTTGGCGATGACGATAAACATTATCCCGGTATAATATTATTTGTGAAGCTCCCCGGCCACAGAGCGGGGCTTGCGGGATGTGCCCCCGGTCAGGTAAATTAAAAGAAGGAATCCGCTTCATGAAACGCTTCTCCCTTCCGGTTCTACTGTTCGCTTTTCTCACTGTGGGCTGTGCCCACAGCACTTACCATGATCCTTCCTTTGCACAGCCAGCCTTATCGCGTGAGCCCCAGTTGATCATGGTTGCATCCAACGCGGAGCAGATCTTTTTGAAATCCAAGGAGATGACCTCGGAATCTAAAAAATGAACTGTCCGATGACAAGGAAAATCCTGAAGACGATTCTGTCGGATCCTCAAAATCTTCTGAAACGTCGGTGAAATCTGAGAGTGGGGACGTTGGTGATAAGGAATACCTCGGCGATGTGGAAGAGGAAGAGGGCAAGGAGGAAGAAACGGTAACAATCGCAGACCCCATTGAGCCCTTCAACCGGGCCATGTTCCAGTTCAATGATAAGCTATACTTCTGGGTCCTGAAACCGGTGGCGCAGGGATATAACAAGGTTGTTCCCGAAGGAGCCCGGGTAAGCGTGAAAAATTTCTTTTCCAATCTCGGATTCCCGATGCGGTTCGTTAGTTTTCTGCTCCAGGCAGAATTCAGCAGTGCAGCCACGGAACTCGGCCGCTTCGCCGTAAATACAATCTGGGGTATCGGGGGCCTTTTGGATCCTTCATCAGGCAAGGAACTGAATCTCGAGAAGCAGGACACGGACTTAGGCATAACCCTTGGAGTCTATGGGGTTGGACAGGGATTCTACGTCGTCTGGCCGGTGGTCGGCCCTTCCAGCGCGCGGGATTCTGTGGAGATAGCCGGTGAGTATTTCCTGTATCCTATCTCTTATATTAATCCCTGGTATGCCTGGCTGGGAGTAAGGTCATACGAGGTGGTGAACGATGCCTCTCTGAGGATCGGTGATTATGAGTCCCTCAAAGAGGCGGCAATCGATCCTTATGTGGCGCTCCGCAATGCTTACATTCAATATCGGCAGAAGAAGGTTAAGGGGCAGGGATCTAAACAGGATCAAACCACGCCCGCAGGAGTGATGTTGGAGAAGTGACCGGTCATTAACGGGCCTTACTGGCAGTGATTATAAAAAATCAAATGAAGATAGGAAGTCATACGAAAAACCTTAAAGTAATTGTGATATCGGCATTAATGATACTTACACTCCCGGGGGTCGCTGCCGCGGTCGGACTATTTGGTCCGCCGCAACCCATTTCGAAAGAGGAAGGAGGATTACATACCGGAATCGGTTATTGGCTTCATGAGGATAAATTCAAGAATGAAACAGAATACGTAATCAGACAAAATCAGATTTATTCGCAGGTAGGCTATGGAGCCAAGAATTATTGGGAAATATACGCACGAATCGGGGTATCAGATTTGAAAGTCCCCGATGCCTTCAGTTCCACTAATGCTTTGACCACAACTGCCAAAAATGATTTTGAGGAAAACTGGAAGTTTTCCGGTACCTTGGGGGCAAAGGGGTTTTATCCTATCAACAAGATCTTCGGAATTGGAGCCTTCATTCAGGGGACCTATATCTACAGTGACTTCACTGATGATGTTTCAGGGACTCAAAATGGCATCCCTTTTACGGTGGAACTCAAGGTGGAAAATTTATGGGATGTGAATTTCGGTATTGGTTTTCAAGCCACAGGTTCCATACGGTGTAAAGCTGTACATAGGACCCTATCTTTATTATTCGGAGGCGAAAGGCATCTCAGCCCGCAAACATTTCCGGTCTTAAATTTGCAGGCGGGGATGTTACAATCAAGAACAAGACAAATATTGGAGGATACACCGGGGTCGACGTACCTCTCGCCAAGGGTCTCCGCTTGAATGTTGAAGGACAATACTCCGAAAGGTTATCCGCGGGGTGTGCCGTTACATATACATATTAAAATTTTTTGAATTAGATAGCGCTTACGAAAATAACTTGATCGATCGACGGTGGTTTTCCCCGTGGAGATTTTGCAATCATCCCCAAAAAAATATCACTGAGAAATAAAAAACCACCCTTTATTGAATACTTTCATCTGAAAGAAAACCGAGATTTCCCAGGCTTTTGCTCATTATAAATGGCGTTATGTTAATGAAATAATTGACTATCTGCATGTCTATTAAAGATAATGGACAGGAATGTCGATACAAAAATTAACGGAGAGGTCTACGATTGTTCGTTCATCGTGCATGGGATACAAAAATCATGGAAGAATGATTCCAACCCATGACAAAACGGCATAGGTGGATTTCGTTACTTCCCCCAGGGGATATTAATTCCTTTGGGGGTTTTTTTATAGTCCTATAATAGAAACAGGAAGCATAATCTTCTTTTGTGTCATAAAAATTGATAATATTCATCTGTCCATTAGCTATAACAATTTGTAATTACTGCAAACTGTCCTATATCTTTTTTGTTCTTCATTAAAGTTCACCGTCCTATTTCTCAATAAAAAATCATCATACACGAAAAAACCCAATTTTTTTAGGAGTGATACTGCGTTAGAGTTTTATTTCTTTGTTGGTATGCCGATACTCCGTTTGCGATTAATGTCAGAATTACATCCCTGTAAGACCACAGGGATATAAGTTTAAGGTCAAGCGCATTGAAAGGGCTTTTGACTGATACCCTATATTCGGAATTCTTACAATTTTTTTATATTTGACCTTGGATGCATACACTGACCCTATAGCTGGGCCGTCAAAAGACGAAAAGGAGGAGAGTCGATGAAGAGATTATCGTTTTCTTTAATTTTTATTCTGTTGGGAATGGCTCTGGGAACCGGGGCCAATATAGCCCATTCAGGCACTTATACTTTTTCCAACCTTGATGTTCCAGGCGCTCAGGCGACTACTGCTTTAGGTATTAATAAAGCGGGTGTGATTGTCGGGACTTATTTTGACAGCAGTGGGACAGGGCATGGCTTTTTATGGAGTGCTGGCGTCTACACTACGCTTGACGTCCCAGGTTCTGTGTGGACTGAGGCCTCAGGTATTAATAAATTAGGCCAGATTGTTGGAAATTACTGGGACAGCAGTGGGGTCCAGCATGGCTTTCTATGGAGTGATGGAGTCTACACTACCCTTAATGTTCCGGGCGCTACCAATACTAGTGCCGTTGGCATTAATGATGCGGGCCAGATCGTCGGGAATTACTGGAACAGGAGTGGATATCGCATGGCTTTCTATTGAATAATGGAGTCGTACACGACAGTTGATGTTCCGGCGCTAAAGGCAACTATGCTACAGGTATTAATGAAGCGGGCCAGATTGTAGGGAATTGGTTTGGAAACCAGAGCAACGGTGTGGGATCGCATGGCTTTTTGTGGAGTGGCTGGAGTCTACACGACCCTTGATGTTACGGGCGCCAGAAATAACTATCCGATAGGTATTAATGAAGCGGGTCAGATTGTTGGGAACTGGGACAGTAGCGGATTATCGCATGGCTTTTTGTGGAGTGGCGGGGTCTACACGACCCTTGATGTTCCAAACACTAGAGAAACCTATGCTAGAGGTATTAATGAAGCGGGCCAGATTGCCGGCTTTTACTGGGACAGTAATGAGGGACTGCATGGATTCCTCGCTACCCCCATTGGCACATCCTTGCAGACTAATGATATTGGCAACGGTACATACACGGATGCTTCCCTAAATAATTCACTTTATCAACCTTTTTCACCTTATTCACTTTTACCTGATTTACCCTTCTCGTTTAATGTTTGCTTCGATTCCGCGGCTAACCTCAAGAGCGGCAATCTCTACCAGTCGCAAGACGTGAGCAGGCTCCGCCTTTCCTATAACAGCATTGACACATACAATGGCCCCGTGGGCAAAAAATGGACACACAATTACAACGTAAATCTGACACCCGCAAATGATAATAGCGCCCTGACCCTGAAAAGTGGCGATGGCAACATCATTAACTTCACATTGTCAGGCGGCGTCTACTATCCGGAGGCCAGAAGCGGCGACACCTCCCGGATCGCAAAGAACGCGGATGGCACTTATACCCGGACTACCAAGAACGGCAGTAGCTATATGTTCAGCGCAGCGGGCGTCCTCACATCTATAACCGACAGAAACAATAACGCCGTTACCCTGGCCTACAGCGGGAGCGACCTGGCAAGCATCACCGATCCATCGGGAAGGATAACCACCCTCACCGCAACAGGTGGCCTGATAACCTCGATCACGAACCCTGGCGGAAGGACATACAGCCTGTCATATGCCAGCGGTCTTCTTTTATCGATCACCGACCCATTGGGCAATGCATGGCGATATACGTACGACGCAGACGGGAAGATGCTCACCAAGACGGACCCTGCTGGCTACACAGTGGCCTACACGTATGATACGAACGGCAGGGTTCTGACATCAACCGACCCGGAAGGAAAGACAAGGACCATGAGCTATCCCCAAACGGGAACAAGCATGTATACCGCAAAAGACGGCGGTCTCTGGACATACACCTATGACCTGACCCTCGCCGTCAAAACAGCGAAGACCGACCCGTTGGGCAACATCACCAGATATGCCTTCGATGCGAATCGCAATCTGCTTTCCATCACCGCTCCCGACGGAAGCGCCACCGGCTACACCTACGACAATTTCAGCAACACCACCTCCGTAACGGATCCTCTGGGCAGCGTGACAAAATACACGTACAACAACCTTAATCTGGTCACCAGTCGTACCGATCCTAAAGGCGCCGTCACGACATACGCATACGATGCTAAAGGCAACCTTACGAAAGTCACTGATCCGTTGGGAGCCGTAACAACTTATTCATACGACACCAAAGGCAAGGTTACGACGATTACCGACGCCAACGGCAAAAGGACTGTCCTTGCCTATGACTCCCATAACAATCTCGTCAGTATTACCGACCGCCTGGGTAATCTTTCCACATTCACCTACGACGCCATGGGCAACCGTCTCAGTATAACCGATCCCCTCGGCAACGTCACTCAGTTCGCCTATAACGGCATCAACCAGACGACACAGGCAACCGACCCCAAAGGCAACATAACCCGGTATGCGTATGACTATGAAGGAAGCGTCATAAAAAAGACGGACGCGAACGGTAACCCAACGGATTACGCTTACAACTACGATGGCCAGCTTACCCAAATTATCGATGCCTTGAACATCCTTACCAAGATGACTTACGGGCCTGCGGGCTGCGGCAGCAGTTGCAGTGATGAGGACAAGCGCACCGACCTGACCGATGCCCTCAACCACAGCACCCGTTACACCTACGACCTGGCAGGCCGCCGCATCAGTGAAACCGACCCGCAGGGCAACGTGATAACTTACGGCTACGATGCGAAGGGCAACCTCATCACGATGACCAAAGCGGACGGGAAGGCCATCACCTATACATACAATGCCAACAGCCGTTTGACGCAGAAGCAATACTCTGACGGGAGCGTAACTCAGTATCTGTTCGATGGCAACGGTAAAATGACCTACGCCGGCAATGCGTCCATTGCATATATCTTTGCCTATGACGCTAATAACAGGATAATTGGCATCACTGATTCCAATAACCGGACCATCCAGTACCAGTACGATCTACTGGGCAACAAGGTAAAGATGATCACCCCGGAAGGGAAAACCGTTTCCTATGCTTATGATTCAAACAGGAGACTCACGGCGATTATCGCCGATGCGGGCAAGTTTAGCATCAGCTATGATGCCGATGGCAGACGGAAGAAGCTTACGTATCCCAATAAGGCAACTGCGGTTTACACCTATGACAATAATGGCAATCTTACGATAATCCGGCACAACGGGCCAACCGGGGCGGTACTGACGGAAGTGGACTACACTTACGACAGTATAAACAATCGGCTGACAAGGAGCGATGCAAAGAACACAGCGACGTACAGTTATGATCCGCTCTCCCGCCTGAAACACAGCACTCTTAGTTCCAAACACCATCCGAAAAAGAGTTTACCGGGTGGAGAATCCTATGTCTACGACAGTGTCGGCAATCGTCTGCAGGGACCGGAACTCAACGACACCATGAGCTACGATGACGCTAATGAGTTGCTAAACTTAAACAGTATGACCTATAGTTATGATCCCCAAGGCAACAGGATACAGGAGAGGGGAAGGCATGGAGGCACAACATACAGCTACGACGATGAGAACCGTCTTGTCAAAGTGGAGATACAGAGAGGCGATGATGTAAAAGAGGTAATCTTTGCCTATGATCCCTTCGGCAGGAGGATAATGAAGACGGTACAGAAGAAAGATTTTGATAAGAAAAAGAAGAAGTACATTTTAAACTTCCTTACAACGATCCAGTACGTGTATGATGGCCAGAACATAATCCTCGAGTATGTGAAACATGGGAAAGAGAACGCAATCATCACCAACTACATACACGGCCCGAGGGGAGACGAACCTTTAGCCATGGATGTAGTGTACCCTCACCACCACTGCAACTTTCAACATAAGAATATCTACTACTACCATGCGGACGGTCTCGGTTCCATAGTCGGATTGACGAATGCCAGAGGACACATGGCTCAGGACTACAAGTACGATTCCTTCGGCAACATTAAACATCAATATGATGATATAAGACAACCTTATACCTACGCGGCACGGGAGTTTGACTTTGATACGGGGCTTTACCTCTACCGCGCGAGGTACTATGATCCGAGAGTGGGGAGGTTCATAAGCAGGGATCCGATTGGGTTTGAGGGTGGAGATGTGAATCTGTATGTGTATGTCTTCAACAACCCGTTGAATTATTCTGATCCCACAGGTTTTAAGGGTCAGCTTTGTAAAAGACAAGTTTTTATAGATTACACGGAGAGCGCGGAAATCGGTGGCGAAATGTGGGGACCTAATACGAATTAAGCCTCATCGATGATTTATCCTGGCGGTTGAAACTTTTTCTTCAACCGCCATTTCTTTTTTCAGGAGCCCCCAAGGCGGATGGACAGGTCTTTCGCTTCATTATATTAAAATCATATTAAACCGATCACTCTTTAACAGGTGTCCAGGTCTTGTCGGGATTGTACGATTTCATCTTCTGGGCGATCTTCATTGTGTCCGGTCCGAGGTTCTTCTGGTAGACCTTTCCCTGCTGATTGACGATAAAGGTCATCACCCCTGACTTGCCCCAGTTTGAGGGAAATGCGACCAGGGCGAAGCCCCCAACCATGTTGCCATTGACGATGTAGCTATAGCTACCCCCCGGCACATTTTTTCCCTGTCTTGTCAGTATTTTGAAATAGTAACCATGAAACGGTGAAGGCTCCGCTTCTTTGAAGGCAGCCTTTTTCTTCTTGTAGCCCTCGTGCCAGGCACGTGCCACGAGCTCACCAAGGGGGCTTACTTCTTCTCCCGGTGCGGCCCTCCAGAAGAGACCGTTCCTCTTACCGGGATCGCTCCGAAGTTTCTGTGCATACGCAAATATACCGTCGCCGTCCCAGTCTTTAAGTACATACTCACGCTGCGCCTTGACATAAGCGCGGCAGACCAGTATGGCAGTAAGTTCATCTTCCCCGATCCGGCGGTTCAGGATCTTCTTCTTTGCCTGCTTCAGTATCAAAGAACCATTGGTCATTATATTTTACAATGGGAATCGGAAAGGGCCAGTTCTCATTGCCGACATGAAGAATAACTTTTGAATCATTCTCCTTAACGAGGTCGGCTTTCTCTGCCAGATGTTTGGCAAATTCTTCAAATTCGGCGGCTTCCTGCACCTCATCACCCGAGCGAAGATCCTTTCCGGAAGGCCCGAATATTTGATCAAGCACAGTCTTGTCTTTTGCCTTGACAGCCTCAATGAGGGTTTTCAATGCATCTTCGGGAGAGGAGAAGAGTCTCTGCGACGGTGCCCCGACTGCCGGCATGCTCCAGGCAAAGATGAACACCGCAATTACCAAAAGCGCAGCGATAAAAGCCATACCCGGCGATGGACGAAATACGGATTTCTGCTGAATTGTCTCCATAGTTTCTTTCCTTTCCTTATTCATTTATTCCCTGTTTATCAGAAAATATCACCTGTCCATACTACCGACGCGGTTTACCCCTGGTGTCATCCTTGCCAGCGGGAGTACTGCCTCTAGCGCCATCTTTCCGTTCAGGGGTACTGCCCTTTGTTACGGGGGCAGTGGGAGTATGTACGACCGTCACTGCTCTGGCGGCTGGCCTGGCCGCGAAGACTCTGTCCTCTGGCCTCGTTGGCTCCCCTGTAACCACCAAAGGTAACTGATGGTGTCTTGGGAGGCTGCACGCTTTCGCGGGCAGGACGGGCCTGGGGGAGACCCTTGCCGATACCCGGACCCGGCAGTAGTGGCTGTTTGCCGATACTCGGTGCCGGCTGCACCGGCCGTTGGCTGATACCCGGGGTTGACGGTGCAGGCCTTTGGCTGACACTGGGAGCCGGTCTTGCCAGCCGTTTGCCAAGGTCTTGAGGGGTTGCCTTCGGTGGGGCCGAAACGATACCACGGCTTTCCTTGCCGCGATTGCTGAAAGAATGGGTATCACCTCTGGGGCCGAACATCCCTGCCGGAGGCTTGGGCGGTACTGCAGCCTTCCCCCTGATTTCAGGCATGCGTGCATGCCCGCCGACACTGAGACCACGACCTGGGTGTGATGCCCGGTAGCTATCGGGGCTGCCATGTGATGCATCATGCCTCCATGTCTGATTTATGTAAGGTCTGCTCCTGTTGATGTAAACATTCCTTACGTGAACATAAGGCCTTGCGTGATTAACCCAGCCGGGGCGGTTCCAGCCATGATAGATCACATGGTGGTGACCCCAGTCAAAGTCCATGGTCAACCAGCCCCCGATTACCAGACCGAGGCCAAAGGTAATGAAAGGCGCTCTGCCAGGGTACCATCTCTGGACATAGATAACTGAAGGATCATACTGCGGGACGTATATATACTGAGGTTGAGCCGGAATGATCTCGATATAATCTCCATCCGTAATTACATTCTGTTGGCTGGTACTCTCCAGATTGCCGGCGTCTCTCGCCTGCCACCTGAGATGTTGGATCGATCTTGCTACGTCTTCCGGCTGGTTGAGAAAAGCATCTCCCAGGTCGGCAGTCCAGTCTACATTATCAGCCATCATCTTCAGAATGTTCGGATAGTGGGCAATTGCCTTGACGGACTCATCCCAGTTCTGCCCATCAATCCCTGATATTGCCCCGCCTCTATTCAGCCAATCTTCCGCATCGGCAATTTCTTCCGGATACGTCGAGGCCGGCAGCATCTGGGCCAGCAGGGGGTCCGGGTAGAGGGCAATGGGTGCAAGGAGGTTATCAAGTTCCTGATCCGTAAATGATGATGAGTATGTCAGGTACGGGTCAGCCGCGCGGGCCTGAATCGATAGGAGAGCATGAAAGGCAAATAACAATAATAAGCAGAAAGCCTTTTATGCAGTTCCTATTCATAAGCCTGACTCCTTCCTCTTTTAGCTTTGAGACTGATGGTTGATATTGCTTTTCATATAGAAAAAAGTATGCAGGATTATAGACCATTCTGAAACAAAGTCAACGAATATAACTTTATATTGCAGAAGAATGATATGATTGACTATCGGGAATATCCTGATTTATATCTTCGTAAATGCTGATTGATAGTTCCAATTGCAGATATCCTGTTGAAATGACCGGGGGCACATCCCGCAAGCCCCGCCTTGTGGGCGGGGATAAGGGGTGCAATGTTAGCATAGTTTCCTTTCCGGGAAGCCCCACCCTGTGGGCGGGGAGCTTCACTAATTCCTTTCATATTCTTTCCCTTTCTTATTAGGTAGCTTATACCTGCCATTATTCTACTATTTTATCTTCATTGACTTCCGTAGACAAATACACTAACCAATTTAATATAAAAGGAAATAAGGGGCTGTCTGCGTATAAATTAAATGCAGCACTTATCGGCCCTGGAATTTCAATTTTAGCGTAACACCAGAATCGTTGCCATTCTATGATCGTGTCTCTGGTGTTTAACTACGAAGGAGGACAAAAATGATGATGTCAATCTGGAAGATGACGAACAGGAAAACATATACCGAAACGGTGGTTATCAAGAGCAGGCCTTCGGCTTTTGCTTCTCTTATTAGTCCTTGCCCTGGCTGCATGTTATCCCGCGGCATATCGCGAGGTTCCGAGTGCAGGCCCAGGCCCAAGAGGCTCCCATTACCCAGGTTTATTTTTACCCGAAAGAGGGCCAGACGACGGAGCAGCAGTCGCGAGACCACTATGAATGTTACAACTGGGCGATGCAACAGACCGGCTTCGATCCGAGTCAGTCGTCGATTCCGCCCGAGCGTCGCGTAAAAGTGGTGCCGATGCCCCCACCAGGTCATGATACGGCTGTTATGGCCATTGCCGGTGCGGTTCTGGGCGCGTTAATAGCCGGGCCAAGGCATGCAGGGGGAGGTGCATTGATCGGCGCAGGGAGCGGGGCTCTGGTCGGTGCAGCATCGGATGCGTCCCGGCAGCAGTATGCCCAGCAAATGCAGGAAGCGTATGTCAATCGCGATCAGGCAGCTCGACGCCCGCTATGAAGGAAAGGCACGTAGCTTCAGGCGTGCGATGTCAGCCTGCCTCGAAGGCCGCGGCTATAGCGTGCAGTAAGGAAGACTAAGATCTATATTTGATTTTATGGAGGTAATAACCATGTCATATACTCGCAATAAGAGTCAGTACCTTGTGATCGGGCTTATGCTGGCAGTGTTGTCGGGAATCATGCTGTTCGGGTTTACGCAGGTGGCAAGCGCGGAAGGGCGCGGATCCGGCCATAACGAATTCAGGGATTCACGTCATGACCATGACCATTCCTATCCGGTTCGCGGTCATTTTGTGAATGCGGTGCCGAGGGGTCACCATGTGGTGGTTTATGGCCACTCACGATACTACTTTTACGGAGGTGCCTGGTACCGTCCGTATGGGCCGCGCTTCGTTGTCGTTGCGCCTCCGTTCGGTCTTGTAGTGCCCTTTCTGCCTCTGTACTACACGACGCTCTGGGTAGGCGGTGCACCTTATTACTATGCCAATGAAGTATATTACACTCAAACCCCGGGCGGCTATATGGTTGTTGAGCCGCCGAAGGGCGAAGTCGTTGCAGGCGCCGGCATCGGAAGAACGGTTGTTCATCTATCCCCGCAAAGGGCAGAGCGAAAAGCAGCAGTCGAATGATCGATATGAGTGCCACCGCTGGGCTGTGGGCCAGACACATTACGACCCGACCCAGCCGCCCGGCAGTGTACCCGAAGCTCAGTCGAGCCAGAAGCGCGGGGAATATCACCGTGCGATGGGCGCCTGTCTCGATGCCCGGGGGTATACTGTGAAATAAAGATACTGTTTAAAAATGCGTTTTAAATGACAGCACTTTCAAAGTGAAGCTCCCCGCCCACAGGGCGGGGCGTCCCCCGGAAAGGAAGATATACTTACATTGCACCCCTTATCCCCGCCTACAAGGCGGGGCTTGCGGGATGTACTCCCGGTCAAGAAAACGCGCCGTATTCAGCGGGACTACCGCGCCCCCCTCTTTGAGGGCCCTTTTCGCGTCGACGATAGAACAAATGTCACCTTTCCTTCGACATGCCCTTTCTTCCACTCGCCCTCATATCGACTGCCGTCGGGAAGGGTCATGAGGCCTTCTCCGTCCGGGAGTCCGTTTTTCCACTCGCCGTTGTATTCACCCCCATCAGGCCATTTGAAGATTCCTTCCCCGTTAAAACTTCCCGCCTTAAACTGACCATCGTATCTGCTCTCGTCGGGATGGATATAAACTCCCTGACCGTAGTGTGAGTCGTCCTGCCACTCAAACTCAAATTTTCCCTTCTCTGAGAATTTCTTTACCAGTTCCTTCAATATCTATCTCCCACTTTGCAAATCTTAATCTCTCTTTTCAATAAACTTGCCGTTCTCGAACTGACCGACAAATTTCATGCCGCTGGGAAATGTCATTGTCCCCTGGCCGTGAGGAAGACCATTTTCCAGGTTGCCGCTATATATTCTTCCGTCAGTGAGGGTCAGTGTTCCTCGGCCATGATACTTGTTATTTTTAAACTCACCCTCATATCGGTCACCATTGGGATATGTCAGAACGCCTTGCCCATTTGATAAACCATTTTTAAATTCACCGATGTACTTCGTGCCATCGGCAAGTATCAAAGTCCCCTGTCCTTCATACTTCCCTTTCTTGAATTGGCCATCATATTTTTTCCCGTCAGGATAGACCTCCACTCCATGTCCATGGTACAGGTCGTTACTCCAGGCACCCGTATATTTTCGCCCGCCGGGCATCGTTAGGATTCCTTCACCATCCCTCACATCTTTCTTCCATTGACCTGCATATACGGAACCGTCCGGGAAGGTCAAAGCACCCTGCCCGTACCTGTCGCCGTTTTTCCACTCGCCAACATACTTTCCACTATCAGGAAATGTCATGGTCCCCTGCCCATCAGGAAGATCATCCTTCATTTTCCCAACATATTTTCGACCATCAGAGTAGGTTTTAGTCCATCGTCCCGGAGAAACGGAAGTCTCTGTTTCTACAGGTTTAGACTCCTGTTCCACAATGAATTTTTGTTTTGCCTTTGCTCCAATTTCTGCTCTGATTTTGGCCTCTTCTGCCCTGAATTTCGCCTCCGCTTCCTCTCTGGCTTTTGCTACGGCTTCTCTTGTCATCAACTCGGCCACCAATTGGGCTGCTTCTTCCGTCTTCGCCTTTGCCTCCATTTCTATCTTGAGTCTGGCTTCCTCTTCCTCCTTTACTCTCCTTTCAGCTTTCGCACGGGCTTTCGCCTCTTCTGCCAACAGTATCTCCACTTCCGCCTTTGCCTTAGCTACTGCTTGTTCTTTCACCTTCAATTCGGCAACGAGCTGGACTATCTCTTCCGCTTTGGTCCTGGCTTCCATCTCTGCCTTAAGTCTGGCTTCCGCTTCCGCCCTTAATCTTGTTTCCGCCTGCGCACTGGTCTTCGCTTCTGCTTCTTCTCTTGCCTTTAACTCTGCTACCAGCCAGTATACCTCTTCCGCTTTGGCCCTGGCTTCCGTTTCTGCTTTGAGTCTAGCTTCCTCTTCAACCTTTGCCTTTGTCTCCGCTTCCTGCCTTGCCTTCACTTCTTCTACTAAACGTGCTTCCATTTCCGCCATTGCTTTTGCTTCGGCCTCTGCCCTGGCCTTTGTTTCTTCTTCCTTCTTTCTGATCTTCTTCATCTTCTCTTGTCTTTCTTTCAGCTTCCTGTCTCGCCTTGGCTTCTTCTACTAACCGTGCTGCCATTTCCGCCATTGCTTTTGCTTCGGCTTCTGCTCTGGTCTTCGCTTCTTCTTCCTTCTTTCTGGTCTCTTCCTCTTCTCTTATGTTCCTTTCAGCTTCCTGTCTCGCCTTGGCTTCTTCTACTAACCGTGCTGCCATTTCCGCCATTGCTTTTGCTTCGGCTTCTGCTCTGGTCTTCGCTTCTTCTTCCTTCTTTCTGGCCTCTTCCTCTTCTCTTACGTTCCTTTCAGCTTCCTGTCTCGTTTCTGTTGTCAGGTGATCCTCTTCCATTTCAGCCTTGACTTCAGCCTCCGCGACCGCGGACACCCTTAACCCAGCGGCCCGGCTGTCCGGCTTTACTATATTTCTGCCGGCTTTCCATTCACCTTCGAATATTGTTCCGTCAGAAGAGGTATATTTCCCCCTCCCATGAGGAAGGCCGTTTTGCCAATCACCTTCGTATCTGCTGCCGTCAGACCACGTGTAAGTCCCTTTTCCATGGGGATTGTCATGCCCTCCATTCACCCACATACTGACTCCCGCCAGGCCCGGCAAAAGCGCCCTGTCCCGTATACGGATCATCTATCCATGTAACTTCCAGTTGTTCTTTGCGGGATGTTCCTCTTATCAAGCGCCGCAGCATTTCTTTCTCCCATCCTTAATAATTATGCAGAGAATTAAAACTTAAGTATAGTAAAAGGGTTCATTAATGTCAAAAAAAAAGAAGAGTATTTTCGAGTGAAATCTCCCATCCACGTGGGGATTCGCGATAATGAAAGATTACTAGTTCCGCGGTATTACCCGTCAAAGTCACCGGAGCAGGGGGTGCATAGAAAGGGAATGGGCGCAGATGTCCTCACTTTATTCCACGTCATGGGGCACTGTTAACCTCCAAGTACCGTCAGATAGCCATTTCAGCCCGATGCGGGTCTCTCTGATGAGGGCAGTGAAAAATAGAACGTAGCCCCTTCATCTACCTTACCTTCCGCCCACACCCGACCGCCGTGCCTGTGCACGATTCGTTGCACAGTTGCCAGACCAACGCCTGTACCTTCGAAATCATCACCACTGTGGAGACGCTGAAAGACACCGAACAGTTTGTCATAATACGCCATGTCGAAGCCTGTGCCGTTATCCCTTACATAATATATATTTTCATTTCCCTCAGTGTGACCTCCGGCTTCAATGCGCGCGGCATCCCGGTATTTTGTGAATTTTACGGCGTTGGAAATGAGGTTGAAATATACCTGTTTCATGAGTGCCCTGTCTCCACATCCGGGAGGTATACCGTTGACGGTCATGATCATGTTCCTGCCCGGGTTTACGTCTTGCATTACCGTCCATACTTCTCTGACCAGTTGATCCATGTCTATTGGCGACATGGACATATCCTTCCTGCCAAGGCGGGAAAAAGCCAATAGATCGTCGATGAGCTGGCCCATCATCTGGGTGCTGCTTCTGATCACGTTAAATTTACTCAGGGTATCTTCATCAAATTTATCAGTCTGTTTTTTGATAATCATGCGCGCATAGCCGTCAATGGCACGCAGGGGGGCACGCAGGTCGTGGGAGACTGAATAGCTGAAACTCTCCAGTTCCTTGTTGGCGGCTTCAAGCTGGGCTGTACGTTCTGCAAGGGTCTGTTCTGCCTGCTTTCGCTTGGAAATATCACGCACAAACACAATAGACCACCTTTTAGTGGCAAGAAAGGTAACGCTGATCTCGACATCAAAGATCTGACCGTCCTTCGTGAGATGCCTGCTTTCGAAGCGATCAGACCCGCTCCCGATGATCCTCTGCATATGGCGTTCCGTTTCATCCGTTTTTTCGGCGGCTTCAAGGTCGGGGATAGATAGCCTCAGCAATTCCTCGCTGGTATATCCGCTCATTCGGCAATAGGCCTCGTTAACGTCTAATAGTCGGCCTCTGTCATCCACAAGCCAGAATCCATCCGGGGTGGTGTTTAATATAGTCGAGTACTGGTCGGCATGAGCGCGAAGCGCCTTCTCTGCTCGCTCGCGTTCCGCCTCCTTTCGCTCTAATTCCCCGGCCATGTCATCAAATGCCTTTGTCACCAGGCCGAGTTCATCTTCGCTGTAACTTAATCCGGTACGGACTTTGAGATCGCCGCGTGCCAGGCGTTTTGTGGCATCCGCCAGTTTGTTTAGTCTTTGCAATATTATAACGTTGCCTAGGAACCAGGCTAAAACTATAGCAATGATGAAAGCAAAACATAGAAGTGCCATGCTTATCAAAATTGTATTTCTGGCATGAGAAAGCGCCTGCTCCTCGGGGATGCCGACGCGCATGAAAAGGTATGGTAATGCACTATCTTTCAGGTAAAATCTCTTATATGCATAGAGGCGCTTAGTTCCATCGACCCCCACATCAGTGAAAACCCCTTCTTCAGGTTGAGCCGACATATGCTCGATCATTTCAGGCCGATCAAGCTCTCCTATGTACTTTTCCGGCTCTTCAGAGCGGTACAAACGTATATTTTTGTGATCAAATATTCCAATTACGGATCCTTCAGGCAAATTTGTCTTTGTAAACATCTTACCGTAGTGCGCTAGATTAAAGGCAATTACAACAACACCCCTGAACTGTCCTCCGGAGCCTGTAATAGGGTAAGCAAAATGAAGTACCGGCTGCTTAATTATAGTTCCTATGACTTGTTCTCCCACGGAAAAATCCATCGTCCTCAGTATGTCCTGAAAAAACTTTCTGTTTTTCACGTTATATGGGGTAAAAGGCATAGAACTGGAGAATATGGTTCCTTCAGCATTTGCTGCGAATATGTTTCCATAAACCGGATTTTCCTTAATGAATGAACCGAAGAGCTTATCACAAGCTGAGGCATTCTGATTCTGTACGGCGGGTGCTTTAGCAAGGGTGATGAGTAGTTTCCGGGTGCTTTCAACTGTATGTTCATGGTCGATTGCCAGACTTTGCACCACCCTTATGGCGCTGTCCTTAGCATCCTCTATATCGTGATACTGACGCTCTAATCCTGAATAGATGACAATTGCCAGTGCGGGGAAAACTGATATGATTACCAGTAGTAGCAGTTGACTTCTGATTGATCTGAAAAATGAAAATCTCACGCTGCCTCTTTGATAAGAAAGGGACATATTCTTAGTACATATACTACATTTTGAGGTTGAATTGCATATTGTTTATTGCCAGTAGAAATTCCCCTTCTTAGATCAGTTCATCCATTCCCTGATGGATTACTAAGGTATTTGGAGCGAACAATTAGGTCTCTCTCCGATGTTCTGCGGATATGCGCTTTGATACAAATATGTACGTAAAATGAAAACTAGTCCTTTACTGAAGATTTACGTAATGTTATGTTACAAAAGCAAAGTGGCTACAGATAATGAAAAAGTTTTATATTTTTTTAATCAAACAAAATAATACAGGAGGTGGTAAAATGGTAAGAAAGATTAGAGGCTTAGGGTATTTGCTGGTGTTCTCGCTTTTGGCTTCTATGATTTTGATGGGGTGCGCCACTCAGAAGGCCAGCCCTTTCGTCAAGGCTGGAGACCTCAGCATGAAGCTGAAATCGGGGAAGTATGTTCAGAATGCGAATAATTTCGATATTATTTTCGACAAGACCGGATCGATGGGGAGTGACTATGGCGGGGTGCAGAAGCTTGTCATTGAAAAGTCCCTCGTCAGTAAATTCAACAGTTACATTCCCGATTTGAGCCTCAACGGGGGCCTGCGGACTTTTGGCCAGAACTATACAGATTTTGATGTCACAAAATTAGAGTATGGGATTGTAAAGTACGACCCGGAGAGCCTTGACGGGGTTATACAGAAATTGAGAACTCCGTTCGGGGAGAGCCCGCTCGAAGCGGCAATCCTGGCGGCAGGCAATGACCTGAAAGGTCTGCAGGGCAAAAGTGCGCTTGTAATATTCACAGATGCAGTAGATATGGGCGACGCGCCGGTGAAGGCAGCAACGAGTGTAAAGAACCAGTATGGCGATAATCTATGCATCTACACCGTCCAGATAGGAAATGACGTACAGGGAGGCAAAATCCTCGACCAGATCGTAAAGGCCGGAGAATGCGGAGTCTCTGTAAAGGGTGACGACCTTGCAAACGACTCAGCAATGAGCGATTTTGTGGAAAGAATATTCCTGTCCACCAAGACAGCCAAGGCACTGCCGCCACCGCCGCCGCCAGTACAGGAGATGAAAAAAGCGCCTGAGGTTGAGCAGAAGATACTTGAGAAAGGTCGAGCCACACTGGATGTCGAGTTCGACACGGGGAAAAGTGTTGTAAAGCCCAGGTACTATAACGACATACGGAACGTTGCCGAAGTGATGAAGAAATATCCGGATCTGAAGATTGTTATTGAAGGGCATACAGACAATGTTGGGGGAGAGAAATACAATCTTAATCTTTCCCAGAAGCGTGCGGAAGCGATAAAAGATGTCATGGTAACCAAATTCAATATCGAAGCCTCCCGGCTAACGACAAAGGGTTTTGGTTATTCCAAACCTATTGCGAGCAATTCGACCAAGGAAGGAAGACAGAAAAACCGGAGGGTTGAAGCGGCTGTAGAATATACCGTGGAGAAATAATGCTTCTTCTCTGATCCTCATAATATAGAAGGCCTCTCAATAGCTGCAGAACCCGACCGAGAGGCCTTCTCTTCTAAAGAAATTTTTTCTTCACAAAGGCCAGGGGTGATGATTTTACCTAACGGCCTGGGAAGGAGAATCATATGTTTAAGGAATTCAAAGAATTTGCGATGCGTGGCAGTGTAGTCGATATGGCTGTCGGCATTATCATCGGTGCTGCTTTCGGAACCATAGTAAAATCTCTGGTTGATGATATTATCATGCCGCCTATAGGACTTCTCCTGGGTAATGTTGATTTCTCTAATCTCTTCATGGTCATAAAATCGGGGAAATTAGCAGGCCCCTATACTACTCTTGCCGATGCAAAGGTTGCCGGCGCAGTTACCATGAATGTTGGTCTGTTCTTCAATACGGTCATAAGCTTTCTCATTATCGCATTTGCTGTGTTTCTTATCATCAAGCAGATCAATGCATTGAAAAGAAAAGAGGTAGCTGAACCGGCTATACCTACCACAAAGGAATGTGCCTATTGTTTATCGGTCATTCCTATAAAAGCATCTCGCTGTCCCCATTGTACATCTGAATTGAAGGCTTAAATAAACGGCAGAGTGAGCAGCGCTGAGATATAGAAAAGGCAGAAAAATATATTAAATCTAATTGTAAAAACAAAAGGCAGAGTCAATAATAGCTCTGCCCCTTTTATTTTTTGCAACAAACTTAATATAAAATACAATGTACTAGTCTGAGACTAATGCATGTACAAAACAGAAAAGGGCCAACAGTTTCCCAGCAGAAGAACCGTCATTGAGGGAAAGATACTTTCTTTCTATTTCATTTTGCGCAAGATGCTCTATGATCTTATAGCCGCGTTCTAATAAAAATGATCCTATATTTCCTTTCTGTATTCCAAAGTGGGTTGGCTCGCCAGGATAATTTGATTTCATCATCTCCCTTACCTTCTTCACGCGATGATCGTTCTGCAGCTCAGGCGACAAAGAAGCGTAATCAAAGCAAATGGAGCTGCCGACAGGTGAATTCATTTTTATGGTGCTCAGGGTATCATCGATAACCTTGGCCGATAGGTAATATGTAACTCCTTCCCAAACAAAAAGTACCTGTCGGTTTTTTATGAACCCTGCCTTAGCCAGGACGTCTCCAATGTTGTCCGTATTGAAGTTGATGGAAACAAAAACGAGTTGCTTCGGCATGGGAACCTTTGCTTGATAGAGTAATTCCTTTTTGCGCTGCTGCGTCGGTTGACTATCTAACTCGAAGATCCGCGTGTCCCTGATAAGGTCTTTGAAACGATAAGGACGGCTGTCATAGCCTGCGCCCATGAATACGATCTGAGGAATGTTTTCCCGCAAAGCTTGTTCTACAATATCGTCAAAAAAAGCCGTTCGCGCAATTAGGAATTCATACATCCCAGGGATGATCCTTTTTTTAATTACCGATTCCCTGATGGCGGGATCTCTCAACGCGTTTTTGCGATCTTCGGTAAGGAATATTTCTGCGAGGTAGTCAGGTCCTCTAATCTCTATTCTCTCATCAAGCGCCGCAAGGGCGCGCAACGTGGCTGCTCCCATCGCTGTTTCCGATGGTTTATGTTCAACGGACATCTTGCTCGTATCTAATTCCTGCTGCTCGGACATTACTATTCCTGTTGTGCTACATTCGGCACTGAAATTCCTTATAGTTAAGTATACTGCCCCTGGAATTTCATATTCTCAATCTAATTTTTCCAGGTCGGCTTCGGCATTCAGGATAAGGTTGATATGCTTCCCCACAGTGAATCCCCCGGGGAATTCATAGTTCCACGTCATCCCGAAAGCTTCCCGTTGAAGGTAAGTTGTAGCGGCAAATCCCATAGTAGTATAAGAACCGGTTTCATCTGTGAAATAGGTTGGGCCGAAGTATTCAGCATGAAGGAGAACCGGCCTTGTGACACCGTGAAGTGTGAGGTCACCATGAACCTTGAAGCGGTTGCTTCCGGCCACTTCGCTTTTAGTACTCTTAAAAAGAATATGCGGATATCTTTCCACATCGAAAAAATCGGGACTCCGGAGATGATTGTCTCTGGGTTCTACGCCGGTGAAAATGCTGGCTGCCTCTATCTTGATTTCCATGGATGTACTGGCTATATCCGACGCGTCAAAGTTGATAAAACCGGAGATATTGTTGAACTGACCGTGAACATCGTTGATCATCATGTGGCGTACAATGAAGTGAGCCACTGTATGATCTTCATCAATAGTCCATTTTGCCATAGGTAAACTCCATTATAATAATTGACAAAAGTAAACGGCCTTCAAAATCAAGGCCATCAAGTGTGAAGTATATATTGTAATATACATCTTTTCTAAAATGTTTGGAAGTGAGGACTTCAGTCTATGATAGATGACTTTCTTATAAAGTTTTCAAAATTAGGTTTTCATGAAAATTAAAGAATGCATATGATCTCGATGGAGTTTACATCCGCGACTGTGGGGGCCAGGCCGACGGTTGGATTCTCGTGTCCGAGACTGTGTCGCAATGTCATTAATGATGGAGTGAAACGGCCGAAGCCCTGTCCTGATCAGAGCGAGGGAACTCTTGAGATTGCTACGGGCTGCGCTCTCGCAACGACTTCTTCGGATTGCCACGCTCCCTATATTTATACCCGCAATGACAAATAGAGGTTATGACGCAGCCACTGCGGAGGAATGACAGGGGAGGTGGAAATAACAAGGAAAAAATGGAATGACCGGGTGCATTTTTAACAAAATCTTCATCGTTCTTTAACATATTTGTAACATTTAATATGTAACTTAAAAGAAGAAATAATGGATCTTTATATTCATAAGAAAATAAAATCA
The DNA here is from genome assembly GCA_963695875.1 of uncultured delta proteobacterium. Lineage (GTDB taxonomy): Bacteria > Desulfobacterota > Syntrophia > Syntrophales > UBA2185 > DATKLL01. The sequence goes on from CAVOID010000003.1 coordinate 293,930, forward strand.
TAGTGGAGGGAAAAATGGTGAAAAAATTATTGTTGGCAAGTATGATATGTTTAGTTCTTAGTATTAACATTGCGGTTGCCGCGGAAAATGTTGTCATTAAGGGATCGACAACGGTTTTGCCTATCGCGCAGGCGGCATTAGAGGCCTATATGAAAGCGCATCCCGGAGTAAATATCTCTCTTTCCGGCGGCGGCTCAGGGGAGGGGATCAAGGCCCTGATTGATAAATCTGCGGATATCGCAACGTCTTCGCGGGAAATAAAAGATAAAGAAGTAGAACTGGCAAAAAGTAGAGGTATTAATCCTGTGGCATATACAGTTGCCATTGATGCACTTACGCCCATTGTCCATCCGAAGAATAAGGTAAATGGATTGACTATTGACCAGTTGAGTCAGATCTATCAGGGCAAGATTAAAAACTGGAAGGAAGTCGGTGGGGATGATCTGCAGATCGTTGTTGTTTCGAGGGACAGCAGCTCCGGTACCTTTGAAACCTGGGGGCATCTGGTTCTTAACAACGCAAAGGTAACTCCAAGAGCCCAATTGCAGGCTTCGAGCGGTGCTGTCGTTCAGGCCGTCTCAAAAAACAGGTATGCCATCAGCTACGTCGGTATCGGATACCTTAACAAATCAGTCAAGGCATTGACCGTCAATGGTGTTCCGGCTTCGGCAAAAACAGCACTTTCCAAGGAGTACCCCATAGCGAGGTCTTTATACATGTATACCAACGGACAGCCCGAAGGTGTTGTTGCCGATTTCATCAAATTTGTGTTGAGTCCCGCAGGTCAGAAGCTTGTAGCCAAAGAGGGATTTATACCTCTAACGGCTGAGGCCAAAGAAAAACCATCAAAAAAGGGTAAAAAATAAAAAATCCTATGTCCAGACATCTGAAGGAAACCATCATCAAGGGTATCTTCGCTGTTTTTGCCTTTGCATCAGTGCTTATTCTGGCGCTTATCGTTGTTTTCCTTTTCCGTGAAGGGATCCCCATATTCAAGGAAGTATCCGCTATGGATTTCATTTTCGGAAAGGAGTGGTACCCTACATATGATCCTCCCTCTTATGGGATATGGCCCTTGATCATAGGTTCCGTGATCGTCACTATATTTTCCTGTCTGCTTGCCGTTCCTCTGGGGGTTCTTTCTGCCGTGTATATTTCTGAGATTGCCCCCGCTTCCATCAAAGATGTTGTAAAGTCGATTATTGAGCTACTGGCGGGGCTTCCTTCAGTAGTACTCGGCTTCTTCGGCATGGTTGTTGTGGCCCCCTTTCTTCAGGAGACCTTTGATCTGCCGACCGGTCTTAACATTGTCAATGCTTCCGTCATCCTGGCGATCATGGCCATACCCACGATTTCAAGTATTTCTGAGGATGCCCTTTATGCCGTACCCCGGGAGTTCAAAGAGGCATCATATGCCCTCGGTGCGACGAAGTATGAAACCATTGCCAAGGTTATTGTGCCGGCTGCCTTGTCAGGAATTTCCACGGCGGTGATCCTCGGTATGGCAAGGGCCATCGGTGAAACCATGGTTGGACTGATGGTGGCCGGGGGTGCGGCGGCCATACCGGAAAGTATCTTCGATTCAGTCAGGCCGATGCCGGCGAGCATTGCCGCGGAGATGGGGGAAACCCCGTTTGGAAGCGGGCATTACCACGCCCTTTTTGCCACCGGTATTGTTCTGTTCTTTATGACCCTGATTTTTAATATCATTGCCGATTATATCTCCCAAAAATTCAAGGAAACGGGATCAGCGACTTTGTAAGGTATAATATGAATACAAAGGCAATTACGGAATCACATTTTCAAAGGACGTCCATGAAGTGGCGGTATTTCCGGCAGCATATGTTTTTTGCCGTCGTCCGAATGTCGGCACTGCTGATTGCTATGGCCCTTGGCGGTATTCTCATTTATGTCTTTGTGAATGGCATATCTGTCATTAGCTGGGACTTTCATCACTCTCCCGCCGACGGATTCCATGACCAAAGGCGGGATCATGCCTGCCATTCTGGGTACCCTTTATCTGACAATAGGCGCAATTGCCGTGGCGCTACCTCTTGGCGTGGTGTCCGCAATCTATCTTACGGAATATGCAAAACAGGGGAAATTCATCAGACTGATCCGCACCGGCATTAATTGCCTGGCCGGAGTACCTTCCGTGGTCTTTGGATTGTTCGGACTTGGGTTCTTCGTTGTTTATCTTCATTTCGGATCATGCATTCTCTCCGGCGCTCTGACACTCGCGGCCCTTATTTTGCCCACGATTATCGGTGCGTCTGAAGAGGCCTTGAAAGCGGTTCCGCAAATGTTTAGGGAGGCGTCGCTCGCCCTCGGCGTATCCAAATGGCAGACCATTTATAAGATTATCCTGCCGACTGCATTGCCTGGAATACTTACGGGATCAATCCTCGGCATCGGCAGGGCAGCGGGTGAAACGGCGCCGATCATGTTTACGGCGGCGGCATTTTTCACGGCGAAGCTCCCCGGCTCCATTTTTGATGAAGTCATGGCTCTTCCCTACCATATCTATGTTCTTGCTACAGCAGGCACCCACATAGAACAGACGAGGCCGATTCAATATGGGACGGTGCTGGTGCTTGTCGGACTTGTGCTGGGAGTTGATCTTATTGCCATTGTCATCAGGGGTTATATGAGGAAGAAAAAAAGGTGGTAATTGTGGACGGTAACAGTATAATCGAATTAAAGAATGTAAATTTCTTCTATAATCATCTCAAGGCGCTAACCGATATAATCATGGATTTTGAAAAGAACCGGGTTACCGCCCTGATTGGACCTTCCGGTTGCGGCAAATCCACGCTGCTCAGGGTACTCAATCGCATGAATGACCTGATTGATGGAACCAGGGTCGAGGGGGAAGTCCTTTTTGAAGGCAAAAATATTTATGATCATGATGTTGACCCGGTCGATGTCAGGAGACGGATCGGCATGGTTTTTCAGAAGCCGAATCCTTTCCCGAAGTCAATATTCAACAACGTCACCTATGCGCCAAAGCTTGCAGGGATGACTAAGAAGAGTGATTTGGAATTCCTTGTTGAAGAAAGCCTGAAACAGGCAGCCCTGTGGGATGAGGTGAAGGATATCCTGGATAAATCGGCGATGACCCTCTCCGGGGGGCAGCAGCAGCGCCTGTGCATTGCCAGGGCGCTCGCTATGAAACCGGATGTCATCCTCATGGATGAGCCGACATCGGCGCTTGATCCCATATCGACGGCAAAAATTGAAGATTTGATCGATGAGTTGAAAAGAAATTATACCATTATTATTGTTACGCATAACATGCAGCAGGCAGCGCGGATCTCATCGAAAACAGGGTTTTTCTATTTAGGTAAACTAATAGAATATAAGGCCACGGAAAAGATTTTTACCAATCCGGATGTGAAACAGACAGAAGATTATATAACCGGAAGGTTCGGATGATCACATTTGGTATCCTGTTAAATACAGCCCGGCGGATGTCAGAGCGAATCTTGTCATCACGCGAAGGGCAGGCTCCGGGAGAAATCCTTGTCTTGACCGAAGGCGGAGAGCTTCACATTAAACAAATATTTTAATTTATCGCTTTGTATATTAGGGAGATAACACAATGGCGGAAAAAAGGCATACCAGTACCCACTATGAACAGGAACTGCGGGACGTCAAGGAAGGTCTTCTTTATCTGGGAGCACTCGTAGAAAAGGCGATTGAGCTGGCGATAAAGGCCCTTATGGATAGAGATACAGAGCTCGCCCACAGAGTAATTTGTGATGATAATGCCATCGATCAGCTTGATGTTGAGATTGAAGAAAAGTGTATTCGCATTCTGGCTTTGAGGCAGCCGACTGCACGTGACCTGAGGTTCATCACGACGGCCATTAAAATCAACGGCCATCTGGAGAGGATCGGCGATATGGCGGCTAATATTGCCGAGAAGGCGATTATTTTAAGTGAAGAACCGCCTATGAAACCTTATATCGATATCCCCAGGATGTCAGAAATTGCCCGGCGGATGATCAAGGAAAGCCTCGATGCTCTGGTGAATGAAAATACAGACTTAGCGCAGAAAGTCAGAATGGAGGATGAAACCATCGATAGCCTCAATGAGCAGGTGTTCAGGGAACTCCTCACATTCATGCTGGAAGATCCAAAGAAAATACACAGAGCTCTCATTATTATGCAGATTTCCAAGAGTCTCGAGCGGATTTCGGATCATGCGGTGGGCATTGCGGACATGGTCGTGTATATGGTCACAGGGAAGATCGTCCGGCACGAGCCAACCTGTAAGATTCAGGAGTGATGGATTGAAGAGCCGCCTATTCTTCCGAATATTTGTGAGCTACGTTGTGATTGTGCTCCTTGCTGTCGCTGTCATGGGATTGATGTTTGCCCGGCAGATCAAGGGTGAGTTGATAGAGGAGATTAAAAATGACCTGATGAGCCATGCACGGATAATAGCTTTCTTGTCAAAAAGTGAAATTGAAAAGAAGTTATCTTCTCTGGCGGATATATCCCGCTCACGCGTCACCCTGGTTGGCGCTACGGGCTGGGTTCTTGCGGATTCAGAAAGAAATGTGGCGGAGATGGATAATCACCTGAACCGCTCGGAAATACAGGAAGCGAGGATCAAAGGACAGGGAGAAGCTATTCGTTACAGCCACACTCTTGGTGTGGATATGCTCTATATTGCTTTTCCTATCAAAGAGGGCACAGAACTAAAGGGTTATATTCGCTTGGCCCGTCCGCTTTTTGAGGTGAAAAAATCTCTTGATCAGCTATATGGCCAGATTTATAAGATCATTCTTATCGTCATTATACCTTCTTTGCTTATCGCTTTATTAGTTTCAAAGAAATTCGTGTCTCCCATCCTGAAGGTGGAATCATTTACCCGGAAAGTATGCAATAAAGAACTACCCGGGACCCTTTTGATCGAATCGAATGACGAGATCGGTCAGCTTGCAAAAAATATCAATTGCATGGTTCTCGAACATCAGGAACAGATACGATTTGCACATGAAGAGAAAGGTAAACTGGAATCCGCCTTTGCGAGCATGACGGAAGGTGTCCTTGTGCTCAACAGCCGGAATCGTATTGAATTTCTGAATAAAGGTTTAAAGGATATACTAGGCAAGCAATACGTTACTGACATTATTAATAAGACGCCACTTGAGGCATTTCTGAATGCTGAGCTGGAGGATGCCCTCGATCAATTCAGGGAAACGAAAACTCCGGTCTCCCGGGAAATTACCTTTGGTGATGAAAACCCGATCATTATGGATGTCACTATCTCAGCTATTCACGGGCCTTCCGGGGCAGAAGAAAAAACAATGATGGTCTTTCATGATGTTACAAGGCTCAAAAAACTGGAAAAGATACGTGAGGACTTCGTGGCCAATGTAACGCATGAAATCAAGACTCCTCTTACGGCAATTATCGGATTTATTGAGACCCTTCAAGGGGGAGCTATTGATGAGAAAGAAAATGCCGGGAAATTTCTTAAAATAATTTCGGAGAATGCCCATCGCCTCGACCGTCTTGTGGATGACCTTCTGACTCTTTCAAGCATAGAACTAGGAGAGATGAAGTTACGCCTCAGAAGGGGTATCGCTTGGCGTAGTTGTTGAAAATGTCCTGCCTGTGTTCGAAGCAAAGGCCGCAGAGAAGTCCCTGACTATCGATAAACACATCCCCGAGGGGCTTCCGTTGATCCTGGCCGATAGAGACAGGGTGTCACAGATTCTCTTAAATATTCTCGATAATGCCGTAAAGTTCACACCGGATGGCGGACAGGTTTCCATCACTGCGTCCGATGACGGCAAAGGTTCTGTGGTTGTGAAAGTCATTGATACCGGCATCGGTATCCCGAAAAGTGAAATTCCCAGGCTGGGAGAACGTTTCTACCGTGTGGACAAGACTCGCTCAAGGGAATGGGGTGGTACCGGTTTGGGACTGTCAATTGTGAAGCATCTGATGAAGGCACATCATGGGAATATTGAGATCGAAAGTCAAATGGGTAAAGGTGCCACAGTTTCTCTTTATTTCCCAATTTTTCGAGGAATTAAGGCCTAAAATTGTAAAAAAACGCAGGAAACGAGGTTATTTTTATAAAAAAAGCTTCGTTTCCTTTATTTTTTTAAAAAATTTGCTACGAATGCCTTGACATGAAGAAATTTGTGTTTATGTTATGTCCAAACAAAGGCTTACGATTATTTTTTAAAATTCTAAAAATATAAATATAGAAAGGAGAAGTTGGAGCATGAAGATCAGACCATTACAGGATCGAGTGATTATTAAAAGATTAGAAGAAGAGCAGAAGACAAAAGGTGGTATTATTATTCCCGATACAGCCAAGGAAAAGCCTATAGAGGGTGAAGTTGTTGCCGTAGGCAAGGGAAAAACAACAGAAGATGGCAAATTGATAAAACCGGATGTCAAAGCCGGAGACAGGGTTCTCTTCAGCAAGTATGCGGGCACGGAAGTCAAGATAGACGGCGTCGAGCATCTTATTATGAGAGAAGACGATATTCTCGGAATCATTGAAAAGAAATAACCTGATAATAAGGAGGATATTAGATAGATGGGAGCAAAAATACTTCAGTATGATGAAGAAGCAAGAAAGTCTATTCTCAAGGGTGTAAATACCCTTGCGGATGCGGTTAAAGTAACCCTCGGCCCCAAGGGCAGGAATGTCATTCTTGATAAATCCTTTGGTGCCCCTACTGTAACAAAAGACGGCGTGACCGTGGCCAAAGAGATCGAGCTTGAGGATAAGTTTGAGAACATGGGCGCCCAGATGGTGAAGGAAGTCGCCAGCAAGACGAGCGATGTGGCCGGTGACGGCACCACCACGGCAACCCTTCTTGCCCAGGCTATCTATAGAGAAGGGGCGAAAAGTGTCGCTGCGGGAAGCAACCCCATGGATATTAAAAGGGGTATTGAGAAGGCCGTCGATAGTTGTTGTCAAGGAACTGGCAAAGTTAAGCAAACCGACTAAAGACCAGAAGGAAATCGCCCAGGTGGGTACAATTTCCGCCAATAACGATGAAGCAATCGGCGCAATTATTGCCGAGGCAATGGGTAAGGTTGGTAAAGAAGGCGTTATTACCGTAGAGGAAGCAAAGGGACTGGAAACCGAATTGGAAATCGTTGAGGGTATGCAGTTTGATAGAGGATATGTATCTCCCTATTTTGTGACCAATGCGGAAAAGATGGAGGTAAATCTTGAGGATTGCTTGATTCTTATTAACGAAAAGAAAATTAGCAGTATGAAGGATCTCCTCCCCATTCTGGAGCAGATTGCGAAAATGGGAAGGCCCCTACTTATCATTGCTGAAGATATTGAAGGAGAAGCGCTGGCAACCTTAGTGGTCAACAAGATTCGAGGCACCCTGCAGGTCGCTGCTGTAAAAGCCCCCGGGTTCGGTGACAGAAGGAAAGCCATGCTCGAAGATATCGCCATCCTGACGGGCGGTAAGATGATTTCCGAGGACATGGGTGCGAAACTGGAAAACACAAGGATGGAAGACCTGGGCCGGGCCAAGAAAATTACGATTGATAAAGATAACACGACTATTATAGACGGCGCAGGGTCGAGAGCAGCCCTCGAAGGAAGAGTGAAACAAATCAGGACACAGATAGACGAAACGACATCTGATTATGACAGAGAGAAACTCCAGGAAAGACTGGCAAAGCTGGTCGGCGGTGTTGCGGTGATCAAGGTTGGCGCAGCAACAGAGACGGAAATGAAAGAGAAGAAGGCACGCGTAGAGGATGCGCTCAATGCGACACGTGCGGCTGTTGAGGAAGGTATCGTTCCCGGCGGCGGTGTGGCCTATATCAGGACACTTCCGGCACTCGAGAAACTGAAGTTAGAAGGAGACCAGCAGGTCGGTGTCAATATCGTCAAGAAGGCCCTTGAAGAACCGCTGAAGATGATAGTATTTAATGCGGGACATGAAGGCAGCATCGCTGTGGAAAAGGTCAAAGGGAAAAAAGGCGCCTTTGGTTTCAATGCCAGGACGGACCAGTATGAAGACCTGATTGAAGCGGGTGTAATCGATCCTACCAAGGTGACCAGGTTTGCCCTCCAGAATGCGGCAAGTGTGGCATCGTTAATGCTTACTACCCAGTGCATGATAGCGGAAAAACCCGAAGAAAAATCTGCTATGCCGGCTATGCCTCCCGGCGGCGGATATCCCGGTATGGGAATGTAAAAGTTTATTAATCCTATCGGCAAGTAAAAAGCCTCCTGCTTTTTCGGCAGGGGGCTTTTTTACTTCTGCTTGAAAGAGGGTCATTTCTATGATAGCTTCATCAACCGTTGATTATTCAGTGGTTACCTTAGAGATAGTATCGTCTTATCAGCAACGACCAATATTGAGGAGTGCCAAGTGGACTATAAAGACACGTTAAATCTGCCGAAAACGGATTTCCCCATGAAAGCGAACCTTTCCAGGAAGGAACCGCAATTGCTCAAAATGTGGGAGGATATGAATATTTACGAAAAGATCAGACAGACATTAAAAGGAAGGAAGACCTATATCCTTCATGACGGGCCTCCTTATGCAAACGGAAACATTCACCTTGGTACGGCACTGAATAAGGTGATCAAGGATATGGTAATCAAATCGAAAAATATGTCCGGGTTCGACAGTATTTATGTACCCGGCTGGGACTGTCATGGACTTCCCATTGAGCATCAGGTCGAGAAGGAACTGGGCAACAGAAAGCAAGAGATGTCCCATGCAGATATCAGGCGGTTCTGTCGGGCATTTGCAAATAAATATGTAGGTATCCAGAAGGAGCAGTTCAAGCGTCTCGGGGTCTTTGGGGAATGGGACAATCCCTATCTTACCATGTCTTATGATTATGAGGCAGCGACTGTAGAGGAGTTTGGGAAGCTCTACTTTAACGGCGATGTCTATAAAGGGAAAAAGCCGGTATACTGGTGCGCGTCCTGTAAAACAGCCCTGGCGGAGGCCGAGGTTGAATACAGCGACCATAGAACGCCTTCCATTTATGTAAAATTTCTAATGATCTCTGATATATCGGCAGTTCGTTCGAAACTGGCGGGGCAGATCGTAAGCATGGTTATATGGACAACGACTCCCTGGACGATACCGCCTAACCAGGCGATTGCCGTGCACAAGGATTTTATCTATGTCGCAGTAAAGGTGAATGGCGAGACATTGATCCTCGCGAAGGAACTCCTGGATTACTGCATGGACGCCTTTGGCTATAAAAGCTATAAAGTCCTGGACGAATTTCCCGGTTCCGTTCTGGAGGGTCTTAAGTGCAAGCATCCATTGTACGAACGTGAGAGTCTCATCATCCTTGCTCCTTTTGTCACGCTTGACGCGGGAACGGGCTGCGTGCATATCGCACCGGGTCATGGACAGGAAGATTATGAGATAGGAATGAAATACTGTCTGGACAATTACGCGCCTGTAGATGACGATGGGAGATACACCTCCGATGTTAAATACTTTGCCGGGCAGTTCGTCTTTGATGCTAATGATGCGGTCATCAAGAAATTGGATGAGGTCGGCGCTCTGCTTGGCCATATCGACATTGAGCACTCCTATCCTCACTGTTGGCGATGCAAGAATCCCATCATATTCCGGTCTACCGAGCAGTGGTTTATCTCGATGGAGAAAAATAACCTGAGACAAAAAACTCTTGATGCAATTGACAAAGTATATTGGTTGCCGGCATGGGGCCGAGACAGAATATCCGGAATGATTAAAGCTCGCCCCGACTGGTGCATCTCCAGGCAGAGGTTGTGGGGAGTGCCGATTACCATGTTTTCCTGCGACCATTGTAAAAGCGACCTCATGACAGAAAAGATTATGATGCATGTTTTAAAACTTGTTAAAGAGTTTGGAGCCGACGTATGGTTCGAGAGGGATGCAAAGGACCTCTTGCCGGCAGGAACCCTATGTCCTTCATGTCAGGGAGATAAATTTACAAAAGAAACGGATATACTCGATGTGTGGTTCGATTCCGGCGTAAGTCATGCCGCAGTTTTGGAGAGACGGCCTTATCTAAGTTCCCCGGCGGATATGTATCTTGAAGGCAGCGATCAGCACAGGGGATGGTTTCATTCCTCCCTCCTGGAATCTGTGGGGACGAGGGGACGTGCTCCCTATAGGACTGTTCTAACTCACGGGTTCGTTGTTGATGGCGAGGGGAAGAAGATGTCCAAATCCATGGGCAATGTCATTGACCCGGAACGAGATCATCGATAAGCATGGTGCTGAAATATTGAGACTCTGGGTTGCTGCCGAAGATTACACACAGGACATCAGAATTTCTGACGAGATACTTGCCCGCCTTGTGGAAGCCTACAGGCGTATTCGCAACACGAGCCGTTTCATTCTGGGGAATCTCTATGACTTTGAACTCAGCAGTATGGTTTCCTATCGTGATATGGAAGAAATTGACCGCTGGGCCCTTCATAAACTTCAGGAGATTATACAACGGGTCAGAGAAGCCTATAACCAGTATCATTTTCATTTAGCATTATTTACGTTGCATAATTTTTGTACCGTCGACCTGAGTGCCCTTTACCTTGATGTCCTTAAGGACAGGCTGTATACATCCAGGGCGGAATCAAGGCAGCGGCGGTCGGCACAAAGTGCCATGTATATCATTCTTGATGCCATGACGCGCCTGCTCGCTCCCATACTATCGTTTACTGCGGAAGAGATATGGATATCCTTACCCTCTTATGATGGGAAAGAAACCTGTGTTCACCTGACTCAATTTCCTGAGTCGAATCCCGGGTATATGGATATGAATTTGGCTGAGGGCTGGAGCACTATGATCGCACTCAGAGGAGAGATCTCCAGGGCAATTGAAATAGCCAGGAAGAACAAAGTAGTCGGGCACTCTCTTGATGCCCGAGTGGATATTTCCCCGCCCGGAGATCTCCGGTCATTTTTGGAGACGCATCTCGGAGATTTAAAAACATTGTTAATCCTTTCCCAGATCAATATTGTGGAGGAGGGGGATATCAAAGACCCTTACATAAGTACAGAATTCGCAGGATTGACTATCGGGGTGACGAAGGCACGGGGTAAAAAATGTGACCGGTGCTGGGTGTACAGTGAGACGGTAGGCGCGAACCGGGAACATCCGGTCATTTGTGATAGATGCCTTTCGAACCTTTGATCACGATAAGCCCTCTCACTTGATTAGGAGAGGTTTGGGAGAGAGTGAAAATACTATTCATCACTCCCTCCCTCAAATCCCCCCACCTTGGTGGGGAAAGTTTTTGCGGAGGGTTATTTGAAGAACAAGTATATCATTCTTTTTGCGACGGTGGCAGTGGTTACCCTGTTCGACTTTATCACCAAGGCCTACATCAGTTCTACCATGTCCCTTCATGAATCATTTGTTGTCATTGAGGGGTTTTTAAATATAACATATGTCAGAAATCCAGGAGCCGCCTTCAGTTTTCTTGCAGATGCACCGGCAATGTTCCGGTCAATTTTTTTTATGTCAGTAACAGTTTTAGCTATCGTACTCGTTCTTTATTATATTGCTAAAAGTAAGATTGAAGAGCAGTTTATGATATTTTCCCTATCCCTGATCCTGTCCGGTGCTGTGGGTAATCTTATTGACAGGGTACGCTTTGGAGAGGTTGTTGATTTTATTGACGTATATATAAGTTCTTACCACTGGCCTGCATTTAATGTCGCCGATTCAGCTATTACTGTTGGAGCCGTCGTCATGATCCTGCAATTGACCAGAGGAAAAAAGAAGCAAGGCGGTCCCACATCCGTGTAATGCAGATTGGATAAGATTGTTTTAATGAAGTTTATCTTCCATATAAAAAGGTTCTTATCGAGACTGCTCTCACCGCAGAGGCTTTTCATCTTCAGTTTCGCTTCAGTGATCCTCATTGGGGCTATTCTCCTGTGGCTGTCTTTTTCGTCCGGCAGTGGTCATATAACCTTTATTGACGCCCTTTTCACATCTACCTCGGCGGTTTGCGTCACCGGTCTTACCGTTCTGGATATCGGCAAGGATCTTTCATTATCCGGACAGATTATTACGCTGTGCCTGTTTCAGATCGGCGGTCTGGGAATCATCACATTCTCTGTTGTTCTTTTCGGACTGATGGGCAGAGGCATTTCCTTTAAAGGAAGGGATATCGTCCAGTCAACATTTCTCCATACCCCGCGCAGGGATTTTATTGTAATCATGAAATGGGTTTTTGGGCTCACCTTTATTATTGAAGCCACGGGGAGCTTTTTCCTGTTTATCCGGTTTTACCAGGATTTTTCTCCGGGTCAGGCTTTATATTATGCTGTGTATCATGCTATTTCGGCCTTCAATAATTGCGGGTATTCACTCTTCTCGGAGTAACTTAATACATTATCAAAGTGATTTAGTTGTTAATCTCACCATCATGGGCCTGATCATCCTGGGAGGTATAGGCTTTATCGTACAGTATGAAGTCATCTCATGGTGGAGGGGTTTTCAGAAAAAACTATCTGTTCATTCAAATATCGTTCTTATAACGACGGCGTGCCTGATCCTGAGTGGCGCCGCATTTTTTTATATGTTTGAAGTGAATCATATTCTCAAAGATGCTTCCATAAAGACACAGATACTTACATCCTTTTTTCAATCTGTCACCCCCCGGACTGCGGGTTTTAGTACAGTGGATATCGGCCACCTGACAAATCCGACGATACTTGTCTTAATGATGCTGATGTTTATCGGTGCCTCTCCGGGTTCAACAGGGGGAGGGATCAAGACGACGAGTTTTGCCCTTCTTCTTTTGATGATCTGGAATCGACTGAGAGGACAAGAGCAGGTGAATGTCTTTAACAGGACCATACCGGGGGAGATTTTAACACGCACTATTGCCATTATCTTCGCGTCTGCCTTTTCGGTTACTCTCATCACATCAATTCTCTTGCTGATCGGGGGCGTGGGCAATTTGCCTCCTGTAGAGAGTCGTCACTTTTTTGTGGAATATCTGTTCGAAACGGTATCCGCCTTTGGCACGGTGGGCCTGTCTATGGGCATAACACCGAACTTAAGTACCGGTCAGAAACTGGCGATTATCCTCATTATGTTTGCGGGAAGGGTTGGACCGCTGACCCTTGCTTTTTCCTGGTATTCCCCTAAAGGGGGGTTAACATATGCAGAAGAGTCTGTTATGGTAGGTTGAGGGGGTTTTATAATGAAACGAGTGGTTGTGATCGGATTGGGCATTTTTGGATCTAATATCGTCAAAGAATTATATGAAAACGGATTTGAAGTCATTGCCATTGATAAGGATAAAGAGGCTGTTCATCGTGTAAGAGATTTTGCTACCAAGGCAATTGTTGCCGATGGTAGAGATAATGAAGTCATGGATCAGATTGGCATTCATGAGGATGATGTAGCCGTCATTTCCTTCGGTGAGGATCTTGCGGCCAGTACTCTTATCACCCTTCACCTGAAACAGATGAAGGTTAAGAACATTGTTGTTAAGGCCCCCAATGAAGAGCATAAGCTCATTCTGGAAAGGGTAGGTGCAACGGATGTCATTATCCCCGAGAAGGAAGTTGCCAGCAAAGTTGCTAAAAGTTTGATCTCTCCGAATGTCCTCGATTGCCTTCCCCTTTCCGAAGGTTATATGATATTTGAAATAGCGCCTCCTAATAGTTTTTTAGGGAAAAGCATCGGTGAACTTGAGTTAAGGAGCAAATATCATATCGAAGTTATCGCCGTTAAAGACGTTCTGACTGACCAGATTCATATGGTGCCGCCGGCGAATTTTATACTCAAGGACGGTGAAATACTTGTTGTCATTGCGAAAGAAAAGGATATTCAGAAGATAAAGTGAGGTTTTTATGAGTGTCATCGTTGATTTTTCTATTTTCCCGATCGGTAAAGAGGAGAGCGTAAGTAAATACGCATCAAGGGCAGTAAAAATTATCAAAGACAGCGGCCTGCCTCATCATATCAGGCCCATGGGAACGTCCATCGAGGGAGAGTGGGATGAGGTAATGGCTGTTGTGAAGAGCTGCATGGAAGAGCTCTAAAGAAGGACTGTAACAGACTGTATATGACTATGAAGGTAGACTGCCGGCAAGGCGAGTCTCGGGCGCATGGGAAAAAAGGTAAAGAAGGTAGAGTAAGATTATTAGAGCTTCACAAAAGGTCTTCATCGTGGCTCAAATATTTTTCGCATTATGTGATGTCGTACAGTTCACAGGCTCCATTTCTAATTGTCTTAACTGACGATTAATGCTTCCTCGGGGCAAGTCATGACCGTGTCATCCTCATTCTTAATCACCTCTGTCGCAAGGAAAGCGTTGGGCAATATGTTGTTGATGTAATACCTGGCGCACGCGATCTTCCCTTTATAGAATGTTGTATCGACTGCATCGGCGGATATGTCATCGAGCTTCTTCTTCGCAATCAGTGCTTGCTCAATCAGACACTCGGCAACCTGGACCTGGGAGCAGACGAACAGCGCTTTTATCGCATACAGGGGTATGAGTGACCTTTTTCCCCCCATATTGTCATACCAGGAATCATAAGTTGCTTTTACTACCTCCAGGCACTGGTAGCCCCTGGCCAAGTCACGCATCTCCTTCTCGAACCCGGGGGCATTCCGGTTAGCGTCGATGAATTCCTTTATGGTCGCCATCCAGTTCGCAAAAGAAGAGCCTTCCTTCATACGCATCTTCCTCCCAACCAGGTCGTTTCCGTGAATGAAAGAGGTCCCTTCCCAGATCGACAGGATTTTTGAATCCCTGAGATATTGTTCGACCGGATATTCCTGGGTATAGCCGACCCCTCCGAGGACCTGGATTGCCTGGGAAATAATTCCGAGGCAGGCCTCACTGCCGTAGCATTTTACCAGCGGGGTGAGTATTTCAGCCAACTCGCCGAATTTCTCCGGCCCTCGCCCTGTCGCTGGAGTTGGCCTGAATATCGAGATAATAGAATGCCTTGAATACCATGGCCCTGATGCCTTCGACGTGCGCCTTCATATCAAGGAGCATCCTGCCTGACATCTTCATGCTTTATGATCGGAACGCGGTCGGCGTTCTTCATCCCGAACGGTCTTCCCTGGATGCGCTCCGTGGCGAACTGGGATGCGAAATAGTATGCCGCGGCCGCCTGGGTGTTGGCATTGTGACCGGTGGCGATCCGGGATTCATTCATCATGTGAAACATCATGGCCAGGCCCTGGGAATGGCCTTTTTCGTCCGGCGGGGGGCCGAGGCGGATTCCGCAGCATTCGTCGTCATCGCCGAAATTGAGGAGCGCCGTAGCCTGGGCATGGAGTCCCATCTTGTGCTCCAGGCGTGCTGTCTTGACATCATTGGGTTTGCCAAGAGTCGCGTCCGTCGTTGACCCAGATTTTGGGAACGATATAAAGTCCGATGCCCGGCAGATCCAGGAGCACCGCCCTCCGGACGTGCCAGCACCATGTGAATAGTATTTGTACAATGACCGCCATCCCCTCCGGTGATGAACATTTTGGTACCTTTGATCTTGTATATGCGCGGATCATCGGTGAGATAAGCTCTCGTCGTAATATCACCCACATCTGATCCGAAGTTGGGTTCCGTCAGGCACATGGTTCCCTGCCATTCACCGTTGAGCATCTTTTGCAAGAACATGGATTCATCTTTTTCTGTGCCGAAGCGCAGAATCAGATTAGCTGCACCGCTTGTCAGTTTAATGTAGGATGTCAAAGCCGGACATGCGGCCTGGTTGATCTCAGAGACGGCCTTGTAAAGGATGAGGGGCATACCGGTTTCAATCTTTATACATTCGCTGCTTGATCCCCATCCGTTTTGCTGAAGAAACTTGTATGCCTCCTTGAAGCCCGGTGAAGGTGTCACTATACCGTTCTCCAGCTTGGCTCCCGTTTTATCTCCGACGGCGTTTATGGGGTTTACGATCTCCCGCGCGACCTTGTAAACTTCATTCAAAACAATATCGATATCGTCGATGCCAAAATTTTCCTTGAATCGGTCGCATGCGAATACCTCCTCAGACGGGCAGCCATTCCTTCAGAATAAATTTCAAATCTCTCAAGTCATACCTGAATTCCATTATTCTCTTCTCCTGTTCTGGCGCGAACCCGCCCGTCCAGAGACTTGAGATGCATAAAGTTGGAGCGATGTATTTATCCTGTGTTCCTATACTCTGTTCGGGACATAACCGAGGGCGGCATTGGCCACGATCATGGTATGCATGTTGGATGTACCCTCGAGCGTTTCAAACTGCTTTGCATCCCGGAGGAAGCGTCCGCAGGGGTATTCCTCGGAGTAGCCGTACGAGCCATGAAGCTTCATGCATTCATTGGCCGCATGGACGACGATCTTTGCACCGTACAGCTTGGACATCGAGGTCTCCATCACGTTCGGAAGGTTCTTGTCCTTCAGCCAGGCCGCCTTGTAAACCAGGGCCGCCAGCGATTCGTGCTCCATCTTCATTTCCGCGATCTGCTGCTGGATCAACTGGTATCTGCCAATTTGTTTGCCGAACTGCATCCGTTCATTAGCATACTTGATGGAGGCTTCAAGGATGGCGCCGGACAGGCCCAGGGCACCGGCCGAGCAGCCCAGGCGGGTTGTATTCAACTGCGCCATGCAGATCTGGAATCCTTTGTTTACCTGTCCGAGAACGAGATTCTTCGGAACCTTGACATCCTCAAAGGTGATTTCCGCCGTATCGGAGGCCCACAATCCGACTTTCTCGTGAAGCTTCCTGCGGGCGATTCCGGGGAGGCTATAGTCCATTATGAGGCAGGTGATCCCTCGGGCACCGGCGTCCTTGTCTGTTTTCAAATAAAGGAGTCCATGATTGGTTATAGTCCCGTTCGTTATAAAGATTTTAGTCCCATTGACGAGATAGTAATCCCCCTTATCTTCCGCTCGGCATCTCATACTTGCGACGTCAGAACCGATGTCCGGCTCTGTCATGGCAAAGCTGCCTATATATTCTCCTTTGACAAACTTCGGGATATAATATTGTTTTTGCTCCTCCGTTCCGAATTTCTGGATAGTCAACGCCGGGCCCCAGCACTGCATGTTGAAGGCCATCCGCCAGGAGGTATGGACCCTTGCGACCTGCTCAATTGCCAGACAGCCCTCAATGAAGCCCATGCCGTTGCCGCCGTATTCTTCTTCTATACAGAAGCCGAAGAAACCCAAGGCGGCCATTTTCTCGAATATCTCCCTGCGCCAGTACTGGTTCTTTTCATCCTCCTCCACGTATGGCTTGATTTCATTGTCGGCGAAATTCCTGGCTGTGTCCTGAATCATTCGCTGTTCTTGTGTCAGTGCAAAATCCATAGTTGCATCCTTTCTATATTCATTCTAAAGATGTCATGGCCTTTCCACGATCATGCAGATACCCTGTCCGCCGCCGCCGCAGATAGTCTCGAGTCCGTAACGGGCATTGGACCTTTGCATTTCATGGAGCAGCGTTGTAAGTCTCATCGTGCCGGTTGCGCCGACCGGATGGCCGAGTGAGATACCCGATCCATTCACATTCACCTTTTCTTCTATGTCTTTCTCGCTGAGCCCGGAGAGCCTTGCGTCGGCCAATGCCTGGACTGCAAAGGCCTCCTGCACCTCTATGAGATCCATCTGATCGATATTCAAACCCGCCTTCCTGAGAGCCTTGGCAACGGAGACAGGTACCGCCGGGTACGTCAATGTCGGATCCGTGGCGGCAATGCCGCACGACCGGAAGTATGCCATTGGTTTGATACCGAGTTCTGTTCGTCTTTCTTTCAGATGCGAGGACAACGACGGAAGCGCCGTCGTTCTCGGAAGAGGAATTGCCGGCGGTGCATACCCCATCCGGATAAACTGGCCTTAGCCTGGCAAGCTTTTCCATGGTCGTTTCGCGCCGGGGTCCCTCGTCTGTATGGAAAAATATGATATCCCCGCTTTTCCCCTTTCCGACAGGAACGGCAACTATCTCATTCGCGAATTTCCCGGCATCCCATGCAGCAATAGCTTTTTGGTGGCTGTGATATGCCCACCTGTCTGCCTCTTCACGGGTGATATTTTCCTTCTTGGCCGCAATCTCCGCCCAGGACATCATCGAGTTCAACTCACCGTAACGGTGAATGGGCTGAGACATCACCCTGCCGCGCTGAATCCTGTCGTACAGGGGAATGCCCCACATCGCGAGGGCCCCATGGCCACGGGGCATGTAGCCGTATTTTTCGTGGCTCTTTCCGCCGAGGCCCCACTTGATGTCACCCGGGATGTAGACTTCAGCCTGGCTCATGCTGTCCATGCCTCCCGCAACTATGATCTCGGCGTTTCCGGTCTGTATCTGCAGAGCGCCGTAGAATACGGATTCAACTCCTGAACAGCAGCGCCGGTCGATTACGACGCCCGGAACCGTATCCGGCCAGCCCGCATCAAGGATTGCCATCCGGGAGCCGTTGGCGCATTCCCCGTTCTGGTAGGACGTCCCCATGATGACATCATCAACCGCAGCAGCTTCGATACCGGCCCTCTTGACAGCCTCATTCAAAACGAGGCTGCCGAGTCGGTAGACTGGAATATCTTTCATGGCTCCACCGTAAGCGCCTATAGGTGTGCGGACACAGCTCAAAATGACTACATTTTCCATTTTTCATTACCCCGTATGTTTTTGGAAGCCTCTCTAGAAATTAAGATCCGTCCGCGGCTTCTTCTCGCCGGATGTATAGTCGTACCAGCCCTTGCCGGTTTTGCGGCCCAGGTCACCGGAAGCCACCATTTTTTTCAGAATCAGAGAGGGCGCCCATTTCGGGTCTTTAAAGTTTTCCCACAGGGTCTCCGCCACGGCCAGGCCGATCTCCAGGCCGACAAAGTCACCCAGTTCGAACGGACCCATCGGGTGGTTAAGACCGAATTTCATGGCCTTGTCGATGTCTTCAATGGTTGCGACGCCTTCCGCAAGGCATCTGTAGACCTCATTACGAAGGGCGGCATTAACCCTGTTGACCAGAAAGCCAGGTCCGTCTTTTACGTAAACCGGAACTTTGCCGAACTTTTCGGCCAATTCCTTGATTGTCGCGGCGGTTTCTTCCGAGGTTTTCAAACCCCTGATCACCTCGACCAGCTTCATGACCGGAACGGGGCTGAAGAAATGCATACCGGCAAATCTTGCCGACCGCTTGGTAGAAGCGGCCAGCTCGGTGATCGGGATAGAGGAAGTGTTGCTGGCGAATATGACCTCCGGCGGGCAGAGTTCGTCCAGTTTTCTGAAGAGCTCTGTTTTGGCCTGCTTGTTTTCGAATATGGCTTCGATTACGACGTCGCAGTCCCTGGCCGATGCTAGATCGACAGTCGGTGTGATTCTGATCAGCGTGGATTTTTTTTCTTCCTCGCTGAGTTTTCCTTTAGCAACGCTGTTCCGGAGATTTTTCTCTATTGTTGCCAGGCCCTTCCGGACAAATTCATCCGTAGTATCATGCATGGTCACCGTGAAACCTGCGACTGCCGCAACCTGGGTGATTCCGGACCCCATGAAACCTGAACCTACGACCATGACCTTCTTTATAACCATTTTCATCATCCCTCCGTTCCTGGCATCACTTTGAATGAAGTGCCGGACAAAACGCAAGCCCCTTTATTTTGCATACATCTTCCTTATCTCCACTTTATTGATCTTTCCCACACTGGTTCGGGGAATGGCATCGACGAACTCGTAGCGATCGGGAATGCCGTATTTCGGGAGCTTTCCTTCATCGGAACATCTTCTTCAAGTATTCTTTCATCTCCTCGCCAGTCACCTTGCCTTTGAATTCCGCTTTCAGGGTGAGAACCACCAGCGGTCTTTCCCCCCACTTCGGGTCCGGCACGCCGATCACGGCGGCCTCGGAAACTGCGGGATGCATGCTGACGAGGTTCTCCAAGTCGATGGAAGAAACCCATTCTCCTCCTGTTTTGATGACGTCTTTCAGGCGGTCTGTGATCTGAACATATCCCTGGTCGTCAATGTATGCCACATCACCGCTGTGGAGCC
Source organism: uncultured delta proteobacterium (assembly GCA_963695875.1). GTDB lineage: Bacteria > Desulfobacterota > Syntrophia > Syntrophales > UBA2185 > DATKLL01. Next base: position 313,922 of record CAVOID010000003.1, read on the forward strand.
AGCCGTCCCTCCAGAGGTCTTTCGATTTCTCAGGGTCCTTATAATAAGATTGTGTCAGCCACGGCGCCCTCATCACCAGTTCTCCCGTAGTCTTTCCATCGTTGGGGAGGGGCTTTCCCGCAGTATCGACAATCTGCACTTCCACCAGGGGCGCAGGAAGACCAGTCTTGACAAAGATGTCGAGCTTCTTGTCTTCATCCAAATTCAACATAGTGCTTTTGAGACTGGCTCCTGAGATGAGCGGACAGGTCTCCGACATCCCGTAAGCGGAATAAATCTGTATCCCGAGTTCCATGGCCGCCTTAGCCAATGCCTTGGGCAGGGCCGCCCCGCCGATGACCACTTTCCACTTTGAAAGATCCAGTTTTTTCGCAATAGGATTTGTAACAAGCATATGTATAATCGTAGGAATGCAGTGAGAGAAGGTGACTTTCTCACCAATAATGAGTTTCAGCAGGACCTCCGGTTCGTAGCGTCCCGGATAAACCTGTTTTACCCCCAGCATGGTAGCCAGATAAGGTACGCCCCAGGCGTGGACATGAAACATCGGTGTGAGAGGCATATAGACGTCATCTGATCTGAACCGTCCCGTCGTCTCGTAAGCACCAACATTTACGCCCATTGCCAGTGTATGCAGAACAAGCTGGCGATGGGTGAAGTGGACCCCTTTGGGATCACCCGTGGTTCCTGTGGTGTAAAAAATCGTTGCCCGAGTGTTTTCATCGAGATCGGCAAAATCATAGGACGCCGACGCTGCTTGCAGCATTTCCTCGTATTCGGCATCGATCCTTGCTTTTGTTTCCGGCTTTTTCCCGTCATCCGTCAAAAGAATGACTTTTTTCACCGTCTTGAGGTGACCCTGGATTGCCTCCAGGAGCGGGAGAAAGTCCTGACTGACGAGGATGACCGAATCTTCGGCATGGTTGATCGTATAGATCAGTTGCGCCGGAGAGAGCCGCCAATTGAGGGTATGTATGACCGCACCCATCATGGGAATCGCAAAAAAACATTCCAGGTACCGGTGGCTGTCAAAATCCAGTACGCCGATGACATCACCCTTGCCAACCCCCAGGGCAGCAAGTCCGTTAGCCAATCGATGAACTCGCTTATGCATGTCTTCATAACGATACCGGACCTTATCCCGATAGACGATTTCCTGGTTCTGTCCGTAGATGACACCCGTGGCCAGAATTTTCTTGATGATCAGAGGATACTCATAGCTTTCTCCAGGTTTGTAAATCTTTGCCTCCATAATAGTCCTCCTTTGAACTTGTTAATGTTGTAATATGAAGCTTTGTTCCCTGACAACGCGTTGAGACAAAAGTTTACTGAGTAAGGTGATTAAATGTTGCTGAGCATCAAGCAACTGTGTGATAACGAGCGTTCGTTATTCACGAACTCTTAAATCAAGACATGATTAATGTCAACCCCTTTTTTTAATTGAGAGTTTTCATGTCATCTCTTTAAGGAAAACATTTTCGGAGCTTGACTTCTTCATTTACCTTGATATATTTCTACCCGAATTAAAGCTATAGAACATTGAATGGTCGGGTCCCCCCGAAGCTGCGATGATAAAGAGATATCAATGGGCGGTGAAAAATGAGCAAATCAATCAAGACTCAAATTAAAGACCCGGCACTCATCCGGCAGAAGCACCTTCAAATAGCAAAAATAGCAAGCAAGCTTTTCATTAAAAAAGGGTATGCAAATACAAGCATGCGGGAGATATCTAAAGCCACCGGGATTACCATAGGAAACCTATACGATTACATAACCAAAAAGGAAGACGTTCTTTATCTGGTTTTCGATGCATTCTACAGCACATGGACTAAGAATCTGGATAAGCACGGCGTTTTTACCATTGATGATCCGCTTGAACAACTGCGCACCGCTCTCCGCAAGATGTTGGAACTCGTGCACGACTATCGAGATATGGCCCTCCTGATGTATCGCGAGAGTAAACATTTGCCAAAAAAGATTCTTAAGGAAATTTTACACAAGGAAACAGGGTTTGTTGAATGCTTTGAGACGATTTTGAAAAGAGGTGTCGAAAAGAAGGTATTCAATGTAAAAGACCCGTCTTTTGCAGCAAATATGATTGCCTATCAGATTGCTTTTGAGGCTTTGCGGGGGTGGAATCTGAGGAAGAAATATACTGATCAGGAGATTATGGATAACATCGAGGAGATAGTCTTAAAATCAGTTTTATGAAGCAAACTGTAACGGAGTAAGTTCGGTGGTTTTTATGAGTCTGTCTATGCATTCGCAGAGTGTCTTCCCTGTGATCTTTCCTCAGATATTGTGCCACATGAATTTGTGGAACAGGCGTTATCTCAAGACAATTGTGGCGTCAACGGCAACCATGGCGCCGTTTTCAGTGACAATCAGTGGGTTTATATCAATTTCTTGAATCCGGGGATACTGAATGCCGATATCGCCGAGGAGAATAAGTATTCGAGCTAGTTCTTCCCTGTTGACCGGCGGCTCTCCCCGGAAACCATCGAATATCTTCTGTCCCCGCAGGCGCTTGATAAGCCCCAGAGCATCCTCAATGCTCAATGGGGCCGGAGCAAAAACCGCATCACTTAATATCTCCGCCATGATACCTCCAAGCCCTAACATGACACAGGGACCAAACTGGATGTCTCGCAAAAGCCCCACTATCAGCTCGATTTTTCCTTTCACCTGCCTGTAGACAATGATCTTGCCATGGCCGTTCATCTTCTCCATTAAGGTTTCAAATGAGCGTCGAGCAGCATCTATGCCGGTGATGTTCAGGTGAACCAGGCCAACTTCTGTTTTATGCAGGGTGCCTTTTTGCAGACCCTTCATAACCACGGGGAAGCCTAGTCTCATGACGATTCGTTCACACTGAGCTGCGTCGGCTACCAGCTCCTCTTCGACGATCGGAATGCCACACGCCTTGAGAATGCGTTTGGAGACGTGCTCATCCAGAGGTCCAACAGCTTTTTTAAGTACGTCACGGAGCTCACCAGAAAGTGCCGCAGTTTTCGCCCTCTTCGGCAGGGGGGTAGTGATTTCAGAGCGTATTGGGCGATGGAAGATGGCAGCCAAACATTCCACGGCGCGTGATACTTCACGGAAGACGGGAATACCAAAGGACAGGGCCTCTGTCATAAAATTAAAAATCTCTTCGCGTCCACCCAGCAGCCATATGAATGCCGGCTTGCCGGCGGCCCGGGTTTGCTCCGCCAGGTCTGCGACATTGAGTCCAATCCGGAAATTTCCGGCATAGGTGTGCAAAAATACAGCATCAACATTGGGGTCATCGAGCACAGCTGAAAGTGCCATACTGTATACATCAATGTCGCCTCCGCCATGCTTTTCAATAGATGGCCAGAGATCCACAGGGTTTGAAACAGGCATCCAGTCGGGGAAAAGCCGTCCTAAAGCATCCTTTGTTGCGGGAGAAAGTTCAGCTACGGACAGTCCGTGTTCTTCGATGAAATCTGCTGAGATGATACCTGATCCGCCGCTGAATGTAAGAATGGCAATACGGCCCCGTCGACCAAGGGGTCTGGATACAGCAGCCAAAGACCGGCAGAGATCTATCATCTGGTGAAAGTCTCTAGCCTCGGTGATACCGACCTGGGCCAGGGCACCTGAGATGATTTTATGATTTCCCGCCAGTGATGCCGTGTGGCTCATTGCCGCTTCGGCTCCTTTTTTGCTCTTTCCCCCGTGAAGGACGACGATGGGCTTTTCGCTTTGCCGGCACAGGTCAATAAAGAGTCTTCCATCAGAAAAAGACTCCAGGTAAAGCCCAATGACCTCAGTATTCGTGTCCTTTAACAGGTAAGCCAACAAATCGCATTCATTCACATCCATTTTATTGCCTATTGAGCACACCTTACTGATACCCGTAATATGATGAGTCATTATATCGGTAAGGAAACCTGCAGAAAGCAATCCACTCTGGACCACAAGTGATACGCCGCCCGGAAGTAATCCATGCTGCAAAGCCAGCGGGTCCATGAAGGAAAAGGCGTAGCCGCTAACGGCGTCGACAAGCCCCATGCAATTGGGCCCCCAGAGGCGAATCCCGGTTTTCTTGGATATATCTTTCAGTGATTGCTGCAGGGAACTGCCGTCCTGACCGGTTTCTGCAAAACCCCCTGATTCAATCATAACACCCCGTACCCCTTTGGCGGCGCATTCCTCTATAGTTGCCGGTACGAGCCTTGCCGGGACAAAGACAATAGCAAGGTCAACATGACCCGTGATGGAGTTGATGGACGGATAGCAGGGAAGTCCCTCAATCTCCTGATAACGGGGATTTACGGGATATATATTCCCCGTATAGCCGGTCAACAGATTCTTTAGGATGGCATACCCACCCTTACGCTGGTTCGGCGTTGCGCCTACAACGGCAATTCCTTCCGGGTTAAAAAAGAAGTCCATAAAAACCTCGTTCTATATTTACAATCCTTTTTCCTCTTTCCCTCGTGTGGTCCGTAAGCATAAACCGCCGGCATCAAGCAGCATCCTTACTTGTGTCTCCAGCAAGTTGATTTCTAACCCGCACTATAAGCTGTAACTAACATATTCCGTGTTTCCACCTTTTGATATTTGTCAAGGGGAATAGTGGCGCATCCATGAATCAGCGGAGCGCTGATAACGAAAAAAGTCGGGAGGACAAGATTGTCTTTGCTTATACTGACCATTAAGGCGTTATGATAGCTTTACGGTATTTAAAAAATAATCTATCATATTGGCCATATTTATTTCAAGGCATTCATATATCAACACGAACTGGCAATATGACTGTTGTGATACCAATCCACTGCAGCCGCCGTTGTATGGCAAAAGCAGTTTCATTGTGGAGTATCTTCTGGAAAGGGTTCTCCTGACGAAAGATCAGTTTTCCGGTGAATACAGTGGATCTCGGATATTCCTTTGCAAGAGACTCGCACAACTGCGTAGCAGTATCAGCCACGTCAGTTCCTATTCCCATTCTGTAATCAGCGGGGAATCCATAGGAACGTACAAGCTGAACGTATTTTGTCAGATCATTCTGTACAGATTCTTTTAAGGCATCTATTTCCGCTATACCTTTAAACGATCCTGAATCTATTTCTCCCACACTCACAAAAATGAAATTTTTGTAGAGCTTGGGAAATTCCCGGACAACTGAAAGCCACACGTGGAGACCAAATCCGCTGAAACCCCTTACAAGCAGGATTGCTGTTGCCTCCTTCGGGTCTAATGGTTCATTATTGGGACGACTACCTTTGGGGAGTTCAGATAGAATCTCTTCCAGTTGACGGGCCCCTCGACGGACTTTCCTGTAGTGCCTCTGGATTAAATAACATATCCCGATTACTCCTGAGGTTATAAGGATAGTCACCCAGCCACCTTCATCGAACTTCTCATAAACGGTAATGAAAAGTATCGTAAGGCAGAGGACCAGGCCAACGATATGCACTGCGATGTGTCTTTTCCAGGCTTTATCCTTCTCCCTGTTTCGGAAGAAAAAACTTGCCATTCCATACTGGGACAGCGTGAAGGTTAGAAACACGTTGATGGAATACATAACAACAAGGGCAGAAACAGAACCATTTGTATATAACAGCAGTAACAGGGCGGCACCACCCATAAGCAGGACACCATCCTGCATGGAGAGGCGTTCAGATAATGATGCAAAACGGCGAGGAAGCCAGGAGTCAATGGCCATGTTCGCCATTACGCTCGGCCCTCCTGCAAACCCGGACTGCGCGCCAACAATGAGGAGGGCTCCCTCGGAGAGAATTGTAATCAGAGCAATCCAGCCGCCGAGGGGCCAGTTACCGAAGGTAAGATCAGCAAGGACGGCATTCAAAGTTCTGCCCTCGACAGGCATTATCTGGAAGAGAGAATAGCAGAAAAGTAGACCTGCTGCGGTGATTGCGAGCGATGTAGCCAGGTATAACATTGTTCGCTTACCCGTCTGAACTTTCGGCTCACGCATGATCTGCATTGCATTGGAAACCGCTTCAATGCCCGTATAGGTTCCTCCGCCCAGAGAAAAAGCCCTGAGTGAGATCGCCAGCATGCCTATGTATCCGATTGATGAAATGTCCTGCCTGAAATTCCACTTGAATGTATCCGCAACTGGTCCGATCTGGTTCGCGTGGCTTAATAATCCGTAACCGATGAGCAGAATGTGGGTTACCACGAAGGTGATAAAAATAGGCGTGAGGACTGTTACAGACTCTTTCATTCCCCTCAAGTTCATGACAACAAGGAGGAGGATTAAAGAGACCACGAAGATCAGTTTGTATTTGAGATAGACAGGGGGTAGAAAACTAAAGAGGGCATCGCCACAGGAAGCAAGAGATACTGTGATAGTCAATACATAATCGACGAGAAGGGCGCATCCGGATATAACGCCTGCATTTTTACCGATCATATGGGTGGAGACAATATATCCACCGCCTCCGTGGGGAAAATGCTCAATGATGCGGGTATAGGCGTAGGAGATGATAAAGACTGTGAAAGCGGTTGCCAAGGCCAGGAAGACAGCAAGATAGCTGTGGGGACCCAGGGCCTTAAATGCCTCTTCCGGACCGTATGAGGAAGAAGACAGGCCGTCGGCTCCGAGGCCGATCCATGCGAGGACGGGGATGAGAGATATCTTGTGAAATATTGAAGGTTCGTGGATATCTCGAGGCGGGCCGATTAATCTACGGCGGAACTTCGCAAAGATGTTTAATCTGTGCTCCGAATCATCAGAGTTCATAAAGTTAGATACGTGCCGTAGGTTTATTTCCTCAGGTTTATAATCCTGGTATAGGGTAAAACTCTTTACGCTATAGGGTTTTCTATATGAATACCCTCACCGACCTGGCCGCAAAGGAAACCGTGCTTTCCATTGAGGTGTGTACCCTGTTCATCATATATTCTGATTGAAAAATCTTCGGTGAGTACCTTGAGATTAAGTGTTTTGCCATCTGCGATTGTTATCTGTATCGGCTTGCAATGCGTGGGAAGATTATCAGTATCACTGTCCTTAAAGGACAGTTCGATGTTTTCCGGGTTCAATTGTTAGTGTGGCGGTTTGCAGTGAAAATACCCCTCCACTTTCATTTCCATTGAAAAGAATAGTGTAGTTAAAATGCCGGCTGATATTTGTTATCGTTAATTTGGAAGCCATTGGTGAGTATTATAAAATGGGCCGCAGATGGTGTCAAATGAAAATGGGGTGAGTATGCCATCCAATCGGTATGTTTGCACTTTGTCAGTTATCAGAATGATCCTGGATATCAGATTCAATATCCCAGAAGCACCTGCCGTACCATCTTTAGCAGATCTTCACCTTTGAAAGGTTTGGCAAGGAAATATTGACCACCGACAATGTGGCTTGCAGGCACCTCGCTTGACTTAACGGCACCTGTAAGAAAAATGATGGGAATCTTACATGTAACAGGGTCATCTTTTATTTCCTCCGCAACGCTGGACCCGTCCATGTCCGGCATTATTATGTCCAGTATGACGGCGTCGGGTTTCAGCAGTTTACATTTTTGCAATCCTTCCTTGCCAGTGTGAGCAGTATAAACTTCATAACCACTTAGTCTTGAGCCAAGATTCCACTATTTCAACTACGTCAGGATCGTCATCAACAACAAGAATTCTTTTTTCCATAACGCCTCCTCATTGATATTTAATGACCATGAATCCTGTAACGAACGCACTCCTCGTGGCTTACTGTGTGGTAAATGGGCTAACGTTTAATGTTAATATCCTTTAAGGATCGTATTTTCTCCGCACTTTACTACGGAGATCTTCAATATCAGATTAGGTATTATTGGAATCTCTAACTTCTTAAAATGGTTAAAATGATTATATGAGATTGCAGAGTGTTGTCAAGTTTATATTTACATTGACAGATTCCGTTTTTATGAACTCAGAAAGAAATGATAAAAATATTGACAAAGCATAATAGGCCATGTTAACTCGCATCGAATATTATTGGCTTGGATTCTTTTTGGATTGTTGGCGGTTATTATTTGTGCAAGATAAAATGATGGATTGTGTAAAGATGATTTTAAATGAAAAGGGAATCCTGAATGCCAGTAATACCCTATAGAGCCGGATTTTGTAATACTGAAGCTTGGCCAGTTTAGCTGGAAAAGCATAGTAAGTTTTTACGTTTGATTTTATGCCAGCCTGTGGTTCAATACTGAATCGCATTGAACATATTTGGAACATTTTTATTGTTTCTGAACCTGAAATCAATACTTTGAAACGCTTGACGACTAGCGAAAGACCGTAATGTCAGAGATTTCTTAATGTGTGGTTCTAGTCATGACCATTACGAGGTTCTTCGCAATTATATAATGTCATATATTAAAGGAGAAGAGATGATGTGTAAAAAAAATGTGTTTCTCAAAGCAGGCATTTTAGCGTTCCTTTCCATTTTGTTTGCAACCCCTATTTTTGCAAGCGAAGCGGAGCTGAACATTCCTGTATTAAGCGCACAGCAGAATCATCTGGTTGATGATCGGATTTCTGATTTGCTTCGCCGGAATGGTGTTTGGCCTTTATCAATATTCCAAGGTCAAGAAACTCCCGGCCCACAAATCCATGCTGGATATATCTGAGATCATTTTCCAGACCTGCAAGACCTATCTGATTCAGCAGGGCAAGCTGCTGATCGTTCTTGAAGTATTCATCGGTGCCTGTATCGTTTACTATTTCGGCGTCCTTCAGCACATGGGCATGAACGGCGTCCTTATTATTCTGGCCTGGTCCGTCGTGGGTATATTAGGTTCATACGGAGTCGCCTGGTTCGGTATCCGGATGAATACTCTGGCCAATAGCCGGATGGCCTTTGCTTCCCTGGAAGGCAAACCGATAAAGCTGCTCAATATTCCTCTTACCGCCGGCATGAGCATCGGGGTCCTCCTGGTTTGTGTGGAACTCATCATGATGCTCGTCATTCTGGTCTTTATGCCCCGTGACGTGGCCGGCGCATCCTTTATCGGATTCGCGATCGGAGAGTCGCTTGGCGCGAGCGCGCTGCGTATCTGCGGCGGTATCTTTACGAAGATCGCCGACATCGGTTCTGACCTCATGAAAATCGTCTTCACCATCAAAGAGGATGACCCGAGAAACCCGGGCGTCATCGCCGACTGTACCGGAGACAATGCAGGTGACAGTGTCGGACCGACTGCCGACGGTTTTGAAACCTACGGCGTTACCGGAGTCGCCCTGATCAGCTTCATAGTCCTCGCCGCATTTCCGCAATATCAGGCGGAACTGCTTGTGTGGATCTTCGTTATGCGTATCCTGATGATTATTACCTCGATCGGCTCCTACTTCATCAACAAGGTCGTCTCAACCGCGGTCATGGGGGACAAAGAGAAGGTTAACTTCGAGGCCTCTCTGACATCGCTCGTCTGGATTACATCGATTATTTCGATCATTGTGACCTTCGCCATCAGCAAATGGCAGCTCGGTCATTACCCGGATAACCTGTGGTTCAAGCTTTCGATTATCATCAGCTGCGGTACACTCGCGGCGGCGCTGATCCCGGAACTCGTCAAGGTATTCACGAGTTCGAAATCCAAGCACTGCGCCGAAGTGGTCACGGCGGCACGTGAAGGCGGCCCTTCTCTCGATATCCTTTCCGGCTTCGTCGCCGGTAACTTCAGCGCCTTCTGGCTCGGCATTTCCATAGCCGCACTGATGTTCGTTGCTTACTATACCAGCACATTCGGGCTCTCCAACTTTATGGAATATTCGTCCGTCTTCGCGTTCGGTCTTGTGGCCTTCGGTTTCCTCGGAATGGGCCCTGTCACGATTGCAGTCGACAGCTATGGTCCGGTTACGGACAATGCCCAGTCCATTTATGAGCTGTCTCTGATTGAGACTATCCCGAATGTTGAAAAGGAAATTGAAAAAGAGTTCGGATTCAAACCCCGTATGGATGTAGCCAAGCACTATCTGGAAGAGAATGACAGTTGCGGAAACACCTTCAAGGCGACAGCCAAGCCGGTTCTCATCGGTACGGCCGTCGTGGGGGCCACGACCATGATTTTCTCCCTGATTCTTCTGCTCCGAAAGGCCCTCGGAATCCAGCCGGAAATGATCTTGAACCTGCTGAATCCCTACACACTGCTCGGATTCCTCTGCGGCGGAGCCGTTATTTACTGGTTTACCGGTGCATCCACCCAGGCTGTCACAACCGGTGCTTACAGAGCCGTCCAGTATATCAAGAAGAACATCAAGCTTGACGATGCAGCCAGCCTCAGTGCTTCCACGGAGAGCTCCAAGGAAGTCGTCAAGATCTGCACCCAGTATGCGCAGAAGGGTATGTTCAATATCTTCATCGCGATATTCTCCTTCGCCCTGGCCTTCGCATTCTTCTCCGCACCTGTTTCCGGACCCGAGGCCGCTTCCTTCTTTATCAGCTACCTGATCTCGATTGCCGTATTCGGTCTCTTCCAGGCGATTTTCATGGCCAATGCCGGCGGATGCTGGGACAATGCCAAGAAGGTCGTTGAAGTTGATCTGAAACAAAAGGGAACACCCTTGCACGCTGCTGCCGTTATTGGCGACACCGTCGGCGATCCCTTCAAGGATACATCTTCGGTCGCTTTGAACCCTATCATCAAATTCACAACACTGTTCGGACTTCTGGCAATGGAAATGGCCATCGCTCCGGGGATGAGAGAGAGCGCCGGAATCGTGGGCATCGTATTCTTCCTTATTGCACTGATCTTTGTCTGGAGATCCTTCTATGCGATGCGAATTCCACTCGATCAATAAATAGGAATTGTGACTGCTTAAAAGAAAAAGGCTGCATTAAAATATTTAATTTTAACTTTAACCAGAGGGGGCTCGTAACACCGGGCCCCTTTTTTAATTCTGAGACTTGCTCTTTTTGAAAGCTCCTCACCCACGGGGCGAGGCTTCCCGGAAAGGAAGATATGCTAACATTTACTCCTCATCCCGCCTGCAAAGTGGGGCTTGCGGGATGGGTTCCCGGTCCATGCTGAGCTGAAGAAAAAATCGTGGTCGAATAAACCCGAGCAAGCGAGGTGGGTCTAAGAGTCTCAGGTTTAATTCCCCGTAACTTACAGCGGGAATGTGAAAACAAACTGATTCGCTTTGTTGGGTATTAAAGTGTTTGCTTTTGCCGAGGAAAAGAAGAAAGTTTTTGATAAAAGTGCGAGGCTCCTTATAATTGAGCAATCAATTATCAATAACTGAAAAAAATGGAATTTAAACCGAATTACTTCTCCGCATCTTTTATACTCTCTTCCTTGATTCTTCCTTCAGCTTTTCGAGTTCTTCCCTGTATTGTTCAGCCTGGGCCTTGACCATTTCAATTTCTTCCTTAGCCTTTGCCAGACTTTCCTCTTGCCTTTGCCTTTCTTCCCTGAGTTTATCCTGGATCTCATCGAGGCCGATATAGACGGCAAGGATTCCACCAAGTATAAAAACAATAGGGAGTCCACCCTTCAGCATGGTAATAAAATCAGCAAACCAGAAAATTAGACCTAAGAGTCCGATAATTACTGAAACACCGCCGCCAATAAGCAACGTCATGGCTTAACCTCCTTTTTCATAATTAATTCATAATTTAGTGCGTTTGCAATAAATTGTCATAAGGTACTAATATACAGGAATATTTGGTTGCTGCATAGCATAAAAAGTATGTTCAAGCAAGATGAAAGTCCAAAAAAAACAAGGGAATATATAGATAAATAAAGAAAAAAGAATATCGGAAATCGGGAAAATATCCCTTGACATTATTATTGATGATCTCGTAAGAAGTCGCAAATATGGTAGATAGGCAGCTTTGTAAAAATCAAGAATATAAACATAAATTTTGAAATGTCATTCCCGTCCCCGCCTCTGCGGGGATAAGTTTCATGCTTTGTAGTGCTAAAAAACGGGTCTGAGTATTTATGATGAAATTTATTAGGAGGGACTAAATGGTGAAAACAATTTTTAAGACAATTTGTGTGCTATGCTTTGTTTTTATTGTTGCAGGAAATTCCTGGGCGGCGGAGCCGATCAGGATAGGGGCCCTGTTTGCGGTAACCGGTCCTCCCTCATTTTTGGGTGAGCCGGAGCGTAACACGGCCAACATGATGGTCGATCAAATTAACAGCAGGCCGGCGGCATCAAAGGGCGCATGCTGCGACTGGTGGTCTACGATACACAGGGCGATGCTACCAAGGCGGTACAAGCGGCCAATCGACTCATCAAAGAGGACAAGGTAATCGCCATTATCGGTCCCAGCACGACCGGTGAGACAATGGCCGTTATTCCCGTTGTCGGAGGCGGCGGGTATCCCGTTGATTTCCTGCGCTGCTGGAATCAAGATTACAGATCCGTTAAAGAAATGGGTCTTCAAAACCGCCCAGAACGACTCTCTTGCTGTGGAGCGTATTTATGAGCATCTTAAAAAACGGAAGATGAATAATGTTGCCATCCTGACGGTTTCCGACGGTTTTGGCTCGTCAGGAAGGGAACAGTTGAAGCTCCGTGCTAAAGATTTTGGTATTACCATCGTATCTGATGAAACTTACGGTCCAAAAGATACAGACATGACTGCCCAACTGGTTAAGATACGCGGCGGCAAGGCACAGGTGTTAATCTGCTGGGGAACAAATCCGGGCCCTGCCATCGTTGCGAGAAATGCCAAGCAGTTGGGACTTAATATGCCGCTATACATGAGCCATGGCGTCTCTTCCAAGAAATTTATAGAGCTGGCCGGGGATGCATCCGAAGGGATTACTCCTTCCTTCGGGCGGGTGATTGTTGCAAATCTGATTCCGAAATCTGACCAGCAAAAAAAGTCGCTTCTTGCTTATGTAAATGATTACAAGGAGCATTTTAAGGTGGAGGGGGATCATTTTGGCGGTCACGCGTGGGATGCTGTTATGCTACTTAAAAGATGTCATTGAACGTGCCGGGAGATTCTCCGGACGCCATTCGTAAGGAACTGGAAAACACCCGCAATTTTAAAGGCATCGGTGGTATATTCAGCTATTCTCCTCAAGACCATGCTGGGTTGACAAAGGATGCCTTTGTTCTTGTGACGATTAAGAATAAGAATTGGATGTTGGTAAAGTAGTGTTTAAAATTTGGTAGATTGTTTCCTGAATAAATTAGTGAAACTGTCATTTTGGGTATAAATATAGGTAAGGTGTTGCTGGAAAGGAGAAATAATTATTGAAAGCTTAATATATTTGATAGGTTATTATTGAGACTAAAGAATAATATTAAAGTGGTTCAATATTATGAAAAAAAAGTTGTTTAAGGTGCGGTTCTTTTGATGTCAAATTATATGGGCGTACGCGCAGCGGCTATCAGAGATTTAGATGCAAGAGATGTAATTACACTTACACATTTCATAATCACAAGAACAAGCTGCACAGAGAGAAGAAGAATTTTTTATTATGGGTCACAGAAGGATATTCGGTCAGGCAATTAGTCTCGATAAGCAGTCACGGGATCTGGAAAATAAACCAAATAAAGAAGTATTGGTTGGCAAGATCTCCGGCTAGACGTGCTTTTGATTTAAGCGCGATCAGGTATTTGCAGTTTGATGGCACGTATTTCAAGCATGAAAACTGTCTAATGCTCTTAATGGATAATGCGACAAGCAAGGTCATCGCACATAAATACCATCATCGAGAGAACTATGAATCTGCATACCAAATGTTTAAAGAGATGAACGATGGTGACCTTAATCCGGAAGCAATTACAATCGACGGCAACACCAGTGTAATTCGGGCATTGAAAGCTGTCTGGCCGGATATAATTATTCAGAGGTGCATAACGCATATACAGAGACAAGGGTTGGCGTGGCTGAGGAGATATCCAAAGATTCAAGCGTCAAAAGATTTAAGAAGGATACTGTTAACTATAACCGAAGTTAAAGACAGAAGAAGGAGAGACATATTCATCACGGAATTTTGAGGAATGGGAAAAGCATTACGGCCAGATTGTGCAAGCTCTTCCATCAACTCATAAAGTGTATGGCGATTTACAAAGGACCAGGAGCTTAGTTCTGCATGCTTTGCCGAACATGTTTCATTATCTTGATAACAAACAAAGAGGGAATCTTATTAATTGAGATTTGCTATCAAGATTTTTCCTTCCGAAGAGATGATATCTTTTGCCTCAGAGGACATGCAATACAGAAAATGATCTACCAATAGTTCATATTAATGTCTTTTTCTACTTGTCACTCTATATTCCCATGGAAGTTTTTGAGCAGATCCTGCAATACACTCTCTCCGGCCTCTCCACCGGCGCTATCTATGCCCTTATAGGGCTGGGCTTTGCCATCATTTACAATTCCACCAGCATAATCAACTTTGCCCAGGGGGAATTTGTAATGCTAGGAGGAATGCTCACCTTATTCTTCCATGTCACTTTGCAGATTTACTCTGCCTTTTGCCGTTATTCTTGCTATTCTGGTTTCTACAGCTGTAGGTGCCCTATTCGAACGACTTGCCATCAGTCCCCTCAAGGATGCTGAACCAATTATTCTTGTTATTATTACCATAGGCGGAAGCATCCTCATACGTGGGATTGCCATGCTCCTTTGGGGAAAAGATACATATGCCCTGCCCATGTTTTCCGGAAACGAGCCGATCGTTTTGTGGGGAGCCACGATTATGCCGCAAAATCTCTGGATTTTCGGTATCACGCTAATAATTATCATGGCCAACCGGCTTTTTTTCTACCACAGTATAATCGGTAAAGCGATGCGTGCCTGTTCTTTCAATCGTGTGGCATCAAGCCTTGTTGGGATTGATGTTAAGCACATGGTGTTTTTTTCTTTTGCAGTCAGCTCGGCCATGGGAGCTGTGGCTGGGATCATTATTGCACCGCTTACTATGACTTCATACGATGTCGGCATCATGCTCGGACTGAAGGGATTTTGCGCTGCCATCATCGGGGGTATGAGCACCGGTATCGGAACTGTCGCCGGCGGGTTGATTGTGGGCATTCTGGAATCTCTGGGAGCAGGCTTAATATCCTCAGGTTATAAAGATGCCATCGCCTTTATCATTCTCCTCCTTATTCTATTTATCAGGCCTCAGGGATTGTTCGTAAAGGGGGAGACGGAAAGAGTATGAAACTTACGACGGATGTATGAAACACGAACTGCTTAAATTTTTTATATTTACCGCTGTCATCCTTATCGCACCGGTGTTTCTCAGCGGCGGTTATCTGATGAATGTGCTCATATTCGTCGGTATCTATACTATTTTAGCCGTGGCGCTGAACCTGTTGCTGGGACTTGCCGGTCAAATTTCTCTGGGACAGGCGGCTTTTTTCGGCCTCGGCGCATATATCTCCGGTGTATTGACGGCAACACACGCCGTTAATCCGTGGTTCAGTATGGTCATCGCCATCGTTGCCGTGGGCATGATTGCCTTTATTGTCGGTTTTCCCATCCTTAAACTCAAAGGACATTACCTCGCCATGGCGACCCTCGGCATGGGAATCATCGTGTACATAATATTTAACGAGACTGTCGATTTGACGGGCGGCCCTTCAGGTCTGCCGGGAATTCCCCACCTTTCTTTCGGCGGGATTATTTTTGACAGCGACTTGAAGAATTATTATCTAATTTGGTTTTTTACCATTGTGGTCATTCTTCTGTCCGTCAATCTGGCAGCATCAAGGATCGGGAGGGCTCTTCGGGCTATTCATGACTCTGAGGTGGCTGCCCGTATCATGGGTGTTAATGCAAGACTGCTCAAGGTGCAGATTTTTACCATTTCCGGTATGTTTTCTGCCCTGGCGGGAAGTCTTTACGCCCATACAGTGACCTTTATATCGCCGACGTCTTTCGGATTTAATGTCTCCATAGAACTGCTTACCATGGTAATCATCGGAGGCCTGGGCAGTATATACGGGTCTTTCCTGGGTGCGGCCATATCTGACCTTGTTGCCGGAATTTTTCAGGACATTTCAGGACTACGATATTATCGTTTATGGCATCACTCTGATCGTGATAACCATGTTTATGCCGGGTGGTCTGGTGCGGGGTGTACCGCTTCTGGTCAGATCCCTGTTTAGGAGGAGGCGACATCTGCCCCTTCCGAAAAAAGGGTAGGGATAGAGAGGATTTCAGGATGCTAAAAATAGAGCGCATGACCAAAATCTTCGGTGGTCTTAAAGCGTTAGATGATGTCTCTTTTTCTATTTCAGCGGGCGAGATTACGGGTATTATCGGTCCCAACGGAGCCGGCAAAACAACCCTGTTCAACATTATAACGGGTATCTATAGCCCCACATCGGGCAGGGTCTTTTATGAAGGGAAAGATATAACCGGCTTTCCGCCGGAAAAGCTTGCCAGACTCAGCATGGTGCGCACATTTCAGGGTATTGAATTGTTCGGCCAGATGACCGTTCTCGAAAACGTCATGGTTGGTCTCCATACAAAGTCGCGAAGCGGCATCATTGCATCGGCTTTTAAATTGCCCGGACATTTGCGGGAGGAACGCCGCATCAGGGAACAGAGCCGCTTCCTGGCTTGAATTTGCCGGTATCACAGATCTGGCACATACGGAAGCGGCTAATTTACCCTTCGGCAAGGGGAGACTGCTGGAGATTGCCCGTGCCATGGCGATGGAGCCGCACATTATCCTCATGGATGAACCGGCGGCAGGTCTCAACAGCAGGGAGACTTCCGACCTTGCCGAGCTGATTAAAAAAATAAAGGATTCAGGGGTCACGGTGGCGCTTGTCGAACATGACATGGAACTGGTTATGGAAATCTGCAGCCGGATTGTTGTTCTCAATCTCGGGCACAAGCTTGCGGAAGGGACACCGCGGGAGATTCAGGAAGATGAGAAAGTGATCACCGCTTATCTGGGAGAGGATTGATGCTGAAAGTTAAAAACATCAACACATATTATGGGAAACTGCATGCCCTGAAAAATATCTCCCTGCATGTCAGTGCCGGGGAGATCGTTGCCCTGATCGGAGCCAACGGCGCCGGCAAGACAACAATTCTGAATACCATCTCGGCTGTTATCCCTCCTGCGAACGGCGAAATACATTTTGACGGTGCTGTAATCAACAACCTGTCTCCGGATAGCATAGTCAGGCTCGGCATCTCCCAGGTTCCCGAAGGCAGGCAGATTTTCAAACCCCTTTCCGTTGAGGATAATCTTGAACTTGGCGCGTATCTCCGCTATCGGGCCGGAGAAAAAAGAAAAGAAATCATGCAGGATAAGGAAACAGTCTACGCGCTTTTCCCGCAGCTTCAGGAAAGACGGAAACAGCTTGCGGGGACCCTGTCGGGAGGCGAGCAGCAGATGCTGGCCATAGGCCGGGCTCTCATGGCAAAACCGAAGTTACTCCTGCTGGATGAACCGGCCATGGGACTTGCTCCCATTTTGGTTCAGGAGATATTTCGGGTGATCGAGGAACTCCGCAGGCAGCAGGGGACTTCCGTGCTTCTTGTGGAGCAGAATGCGCGGGTAGCGCTGAAGGTCTGCTGATCGGGGATATGTCCTGGAGACGGGTAAGGTGATTCTTGAAGAGACCGCATCCGAGCTTCTGGCGAATAAGGATGTGCAAAGGGCATATCTCGGCAAGGATAAGAAGGAAATCTGGGAACGTTAGAAGAAGAAGCTTTGCAATTTTTCAAAGGTTATGAATATAACCGGAGGTGGTTATGAAAATCTGGGACGCCAAATATGAATGTATGCCGCGGGAAGAGCTGGAACAGCTTCAACTGGAAAGGCTGCAGGCAACTCTCAACAGGGTTTATAAAAATGTGACCTTCTACCGCAAGATGTTTAACGAATCGACGATAGTACCCGAGGATATGCAGGCCCTTTCCGGTCTGGCAAAGATACCTTTTACCACCAAGGAAGACCTGAGGATGAACTATCCCTACGGTATGTTTGCCGTGCCCCTTAGAGAGGTTGTCCGGGTACATTCATCATCAGGGACAACGGAAAAACCTGTCGTCATCGGCTATACAAAAAATGACATCAAAGCCTGGACGAACCTGGTAGCCCGCGTTATGACGGCGGCCGGGGTCACCCGCGACGATATGGTGCAGATTACGTTCAGTTACGGCCTTTATACGGGAGCCTTCGGGTTTCATTACGGGGCAGAGGCAATCGGCGCAAGCGTGATACCTACAGGCACGGGCAATACGGAAAAACAGATAATGATCATGCAGGATTACAAAACAACGGCCCTCGTCTCCACGCCGACTTACGCCATAACCCTGGCGGAGAGGATGGAGAAGCTTGGTGTTAACCCGAAGGGACTATCGTTGAGAGTGGGACTTTTCGGGGGAGAACCGCTGTCGGAAGCCATGCGCGGGGAGATTGAAGCGAGGCTCGGCATCACTGCCACGGATAATTACGGCCTGTCGGAAATTATCGGCCCGGGAGTGGCGGGGGAATGTGAATATAAATGCGGCATGCATATCTTTGAAGACGCCTTTATCCCGGAGATTATCGACCCGCTGACGGGTAAACAGTTGCCAGCCGGCAGTGTGGGAGAGCTTGTTTTGACCACCCTCACGAAAGAGGCCTTTCCCTTGATCCGTTATCGTACCGGAGATCTTACTTCTCTTGAGTATGACCAGTGCAAATGCGGGAGAAGTATTATCCGGATGAATAAGACTGTGGGACGTTCTGATGATATGCTCATCATCAAGGGCGTTAACGTGTTCCCTTCACAGATAGAGACTGTATTGATTGCAATTGTGGGAACAGAACCGCATTATCAGATCGTGGTTGACCGGAAGGGCGCTCAGGATTTATTGGAAGTACATGTTGAGGCCGCGGAAGGTACGTTCTTCGATGAAATGAAGAGGCAAAAAGCTTTTTTAGAGATGGTCGAAAAAAAGATAAGATCGGTGATCGGAGTAACTGCCACAGTGAAACTGGTTGGGCCTAATACGATTTCCCGTCATGAAGGTAAGACGGGAAGGGTTGTGGATAGGCGTAAGATTTAATCCCTTCGGAATCCAGTAAACTGTCTGGATTGATCCGGAATCCAGACGCCTTCCCCGCGAAAGCGTGAACCATTAAAACTCCTGGACTTCTTCTTAAGCCCTGTCTGATCCTCACTTTCAGCTACTTATCTACGCCCATTGTTTTACTAAGAACTTATTAATAATTCATTGAAAGCATCAAGCGTGACCGATTCGTTTATGTAGCACTTTTCACCCCGTTATGCTCAAGAGCGAGCAATGAAAAAATGAAATACGCCGCTTATTGGCAACACCTACAACTGCTCAGTGGTGGGCAATCTCAGAATTGATGATTATGGATTGAAAGAGAGTAACGCCATGATGAGCCGCGACTGTAAGGAGTCTGCTCCATCATGTGGTTAGCAGGTCCTCTATCATTCAATCAAGATTCCGGTACCATTCCAAAAAGTCCGGATCTTCTGTGTTGATGCCAACCCCAAAACAGAAATTTCTTTTCTTGCGAATCCTCTTGAATTCTTCCAACCCCGGATATGGGATTCTAACCCGTTCCTCCCCCTTGTATTCAACACGATGAGTTCTCCACGACATATCCATGTAGGGACCAGACTGGACAACAAGCAAGCCTTCATCTAGACGAAAGCTTCGGTCTACGAATTGCCGCACTCTGTCGCATATGAAATTGGCCGCTCGCGTCAGTTCCAATACCAGGTCTTCTACAAGCTTGACGTGGAAGATGAATTCTCTGAACAGAGTTTCATACCTTTCCTCGTCCCACTCAGGAATATGGTAGAACTTTCTTGTCCAATATACGTCGTTGGTCTTTTCCGAGTATCTGTGGAAGGTATTCTGAAAGTCCTGCAAAACACGTCTGAAGTTTTCAAAGGAGTCTTCAAGCTCCGGGTATCGTTTCGGCCAGATTCTTGAGAAAATCCATTCTCTGAGGGATGACAGGCTTTCATCCACATCAACCCATAAAGTGGGATGATCGCCTCCGAGGATATGGGAGGTCCATGCCTTCCACTTCGCGACGTGTGCTGATTTCAGCCACGTGTCAACGTAGGTGGCGTAACGTTCGTCGTCGTGTTGTCTTTGCTGATCATAGGTAGTTAACGACTCCCGGACCCAACCCTCATGCAAAGCCTTTATTTCCTTCAGGTACTCGATTGAGTACATATGGTACTGATCGTCAATTATCTTGTGGTGTATTCTGCACAGCAGTATAAGATTGTCGTATTTGTTAAGCTTGTCTTCTGGGATCGCCGGGTCTCCTCTTGGACCATCAGAACTCTCGGCGATAATGTGACACTCTTCTCCAATCAACGATTCGTCATCTGTTTCGGTGGCATCCATGACCAGCTCTTTGCGACAGTCAGGCATTGCACAGCGGTTGCCGGAACGCCCCCACAACATCTTGTGTGTCTTAAGCGTAATGCTCATATATCTTCAGTCCTTGTCTGCTAACATTTAATATACCAAACTGGTCGAAGGAGAGTAACAACGGGGTCAGCCGGGTGTTTGCGCATCGGCTGCACTGACCCATTGGGCTATCATCTTTTTTGCTACATCTCCTTCTTTTGGACTTGGTCACGCATCAATATTTAGTGGTTCTCAAAGGCTGTTTTCAATTCGGTTTCTGAGGGAGGGTATATGTTGTACCAATCGTGCTTATAGACTCGCTCCCTTTCCTTGTCAATCACCGAACGATCAAGAGGGATGTCATGACCGGGGGTTCCTCGCTTTTTCCCCACCACAATAGAGGTGAGAGCAGGAAGCTTGTTGTCAAGACAGTAATAGGCAATATGTCCCAGAATTTTGTCGAGTACTCCTTGAGCTTTCTTCTTGTACATAAGTACCGAAAGTTCTTCATATGTAGTTGTCTGTCTTTTTATGGCCATTCCAACAAGGATTTGCCATGCCTGAACGGCTCTTGCCGCATGTTGTGAAGACGGGTTAAATAACTTCATGTTCAATCCCCCTCAGATTAAACTCGTAATCTTTAAGCCACTCCCAATTCCTCACTTGAGTACAACAAAAAGATCACCGGCCCGAGGAACGAGGACAGGTGGATTTATTGGTTATGTGCTATCTTTCCTCACCAAACGCTTGGCGTCACAGATCAGTGCCACCGCCGCATCAGGACCGCGCTTAATATCTTGCATCTCAATCATTCGCTCAGCAACCCACACCGACGCTCTGCCAACTGTGAATAGTGTTCCAGTGAGAGCAGACCAGACAGGCCCGCCGAGAGTGCACCGATGCATACGCCGGCCCCCACGGATATTAATCCTTCCCAGCTAAAGATCGAACTCAATGCTCCCGTCGTTGTCTTGAGCCCATGTTTGCGAATCGACCACTCATAGTCTTCAATCCTGCGCGCGATAAGATCCCTTGCATGTTCAACAGACTGTGCCGACAAACTGTATTCAAGCCAGAGCCTAAGCTCCCGGTACTTTCTTATAGCTTCCTCGTCGCTACGAAACTCGAGTATTTGTTCCCAGGATACGTGGTCTTCGATGATTTCGGGCAGATTTTCCAGCGCGGCTTGGTAGACCAAGGTGTTGCCGGATGGATAATCTAACAAGTAACGTTCCTGCCTTTCGTAGACCGGCGTGACGGAATACCCAGATAGCCTATAGCACTCCACTCTAACTCGAACGAAAACCTCATCGAAAATGTTGGACATATCATCCGCCGTAAACGCCGAAATAGGCCTTTTTAATTTAGGGCTGTTAAAAAGGAGTTGTTTTTTTATTGTCTCAAATTGCGCTTCAAAATATTCGTCGATTTTGGGGAAATCGAATTTAACCCATGATGGGATATTGTCGCGACGGTCCCACCAAGGCGGAACATAGATACGGTCAAACATTAAGGCTGCTCTCTTGGTGACTCGCGGTTGTGGATATGCGTATCTCTCGCCTGGCACCTGTATGCTATATTTTGGGTCGCTCATATGATCACACTTAATATACGAACTTCGTAAAACATGTAAATTTGTTTAATACTGCTCTGCAGGAGTTGCTTCCAGAGTTTCCAGAAGGCATTTTTGAACAAGGACAGCTAATGAACACTCGCCAGTTACGCTTGTTCATTTCAACGTGAAATCTACATCAATCATTCTTGATATGTCTATTATTTCTTTCAGGAAGGATGGCGCGTCCTTTAAGCAGAAAAAACAAATCTTCAAGATTTGCACGTTTCAACCCGCATTCAATGACATCGTCTGGTGGTCCCTCTTACTGCTTTGTATTTTGAATTTGTTTACCCTTTCTTTGTCGTTGGTTATCTCTTATTAGGAAGAAGTTAGGCCTTATGCAGCTTTAGTTATTAAGTGATAATAGGAAAAATAATGCTTGATTAAAATAAAATCTTCAATTAGTTAAAAACATTATGCAAAAAATCATACCATACTGTATATATGTATAACTTTTAAAGGAATGGAGAATGGCAAGTGGTAGAAATTGATTTTGAGAAAGGCAAAGGACTTTTACCGGTTATCGTTCAGGATTATGAGACAGGAGAAGTTCTGATGCTTGCCTATATGAATCGCAAGGCATGGCTGGAAACACTGGAGACAGGGAAAGCTACATACTGGAGTAGGTCGAGAAATGAGCTGTGGGTTAAGGGAGAAACTTCAGGTCATGTCCAGATTGTCAAAGAAATCTTAGTCGACTGCGATTCTGATACCCTTTTGCTGAAAGTCCAGCAGGTAGGCGGTGCTGCTTGCCATACAGGGTATAAGTCATGCTTTTATAGAAAAGTTACGAATGGAAAGACGGAGATCATAGGAAAACCTGTTTTTAAGCCGGAGGATGTATATAAATGAAGAAATTGAAGCTGGGAATACCGAAGGGAAGCCTGGAAGCCAAGACGGTGGACCTTTTCAAAATGGCCGGCTGGCGTATTTCATACGATGAGAGGAGTTATTTCCCTGATATTGATGATGAGGAGATCTCTTGCACGCTTGTGCGTGCGCAGGAGATGTCAAGATATGTGGAGGATGGGACTCTGGATCTGGGTCTTACGGGGAAAGACTGGATTATCGAGAATGACTCAAATGTCGTCGAAGTCCAGGATCTGATTTACTCGAAGGCATCGGTAAGACAGGCACGGTGGGTTCTGGTAGTCAGAGAAGATTCCCCTATCCGGGCTCTCGAAGACATGGAAGGAAAGAGAATTTCGACGGAGCTGGTCAAATTTACGGAAAGGTATTTCAGGGAAAGGAATATCAATGTTCATGTCGAATTTTCCTGGGGTGCAACGGAGGCAAAGGTTGTTGAGGGCCTCGTAGATGCCATTGTGGAGGTTACTGAAACAGGAAGCACGATTAAGGCCAACAAATTAAGGATAGTTCATGAACTGATGAAGACCAATACGAAGCTCATTGCCAATACCGATGCATGGGATGATCCCTGGAAACGAAAAAAGATAGAGCAGATCAGGACACTGCTGAATGGTTCATTGCTGGCCATGGGTAAGGTAGGTTTGAAGCTGAATGTGTCCAAGGAGAATCTCGGGCGGGTTGTTATCCTCCTGCCATCTCTGAAGGCGCCCACGATATCCGGGTTATACTCGAATGACTGGTATGCGGTTGAGACAATAGTGAGCGCGAACATCGTGCGGGATTTAATCCCCCTGCTTCAGGAGGCTGGAGCCGAAGGTATTATTGAATATCCCCTGAATAAAGTTATCTGAAAGGCGTGAAAATAATGGCGCGTAAAGCAAAGATACACAGGAAAACAACGGAAACAGACGTATCGATAGAGATTAATCTCGATGGCGCCGGTAATGGAAAAATATCCACCACAATCAGCTTTATGGATCATATGCTTAATCTCTTTGCCCGGCACGGTCTCATTGATCTGGCTGTAAACAGCAGGGGTGATACGCATATTGATGACCATCATTTGGTTGAGGATATCGGCATATGCCTTGGCGACGCCGTTAAGAAAGCTATCGGTGATAAAAAAGGAATAGCCCGTTACGGATCGGCAACCGTTCCCATGGATGAAAGCTTGTGCAGTGCGGTACTGGATATTTCAGGAAGACCTTATCTGATTTACAATGTGGATTTTAAGAGCAAAAAAATCGACAAATTTGATTACTCTCTGTTAAGGGAATTCTTTAAATCTTTTTCAGACCATAGCGGAATGACCTTGCATATTAATCTTATTTATGGTAAGAACAACCACCATATAGCAGAGGCGATTTTTAAGGCCTTTGCACTTGCCTTGAGTAAAGCAGTGACCATTCACGGCCGTATAGAAGGCATCTTATCCACTAAGGGAAGCCTGTGATCAGCATTCTCCAAAAAGGAGGTGGCAATATCCGGAGAGAATCATCCAGGTATTTTAAATCGGTTTAGCCATCTCTTTCTTTTATGTTTCATTCTTATTATAGTTTCCGGTTGCCATTACGCAAGTGGTGTATCTACTACTCTTAAAGATGACGGGAAGGTTGTCTTTAAGCGTATTGCCGTAGTCCCTTTCCAGCGAATCAGTCCGGAAGAAGCAGACATCAAGACAGTGCGCTGTCCTGTGTGCGGCCTGATCCTTAGGACCGAAAAATTTCCCCAGGGTTCAGAGAAAGTTGTTGAAGATATCTTTTTTGAACGTCTCACAGAGATGAAGGTATTTACTCTCATACCACCGGAGAGAGTCGGGGGTATTTACGAGAGAATTACCGGCGGTCTTTCTAAGGCGGATTCATAGAAATTTTGAAGAAGGTCGGCGATGAACTGGAAGCAGACGGGATTATGTTAGGTTATGTATACCGCTACAGGGAAAGAAAGGGATACGCATACTCAGCTGAGAAACCGGCATCGGTTGCCTTTGAAATCCATCTGATCAGGGTTAGCGATGGAGCCGTTGTGTGGAAGGGTATCTTCGATAAGACACAAACGTCGTTGATGGAGGATATGCTTCAGATTTCTTCTTTTTTAAAAGAACGGGGAAGGTGGGTTACTGCGAAGGAATTGACAGCAGAAGGTATGGATGAGGTATTGAGAGAAATTCCCCAGGTCGCGGAAGAATTGACCCAGATACGATCAAGGGTATTCGTATGGAGTACTGTAATGGAATTTTCTGTGAGCCGGAAGATCAAGAATGTTCGTGTTGGGAGTTAAACAGTGATCATTATACCGGCAATCGATTTAAAAGATGGCCGGTGTGTGACGGCTTGCGCAGGGAGATTTCCGTCGTGTTACGGTATATTCAGAAATCCTGTTGAGATAGCAAAAAGTGGCAGGAAAATGGAGCAGACGCGTATACATGTCGTTGATCTTGACGGTTCACTTGCCGGTTCACCGCAGAACAGGGATGTAATCCGGAAGATCGTCGAAGAAATCGAGGTGCCGATCCAGGTGGGCGGTGGAATAAGGGAGATAAAAACCATCGATGACCTATATAGGCAATAGGCGTCCATTGGGTAATCCTGGGAACAATGGCCCTGAGAAAATGAGACTTCGTAAGGGAAGCATGTGATGCTTACGCGGCAGGATTATTCTTGGTATTGATGCGAATGACGGAAAGGTAGCAGTTCAGGGGTGGACGGAACAGACGTCGGAAACTGTTATTGATATCGCGACGACGCTTACGAAGGGTATGGTGCTGGACGCGATAGTCTATACGGACATTAAAAGAGATGGCATGGAGACGGGCCGAATGTAGAGGCGACCAGAAACCTTGCCCAGCTCTGTTAAATATACCGGTGATTGCATCAGGGGGCGTCTCAAGCATGCAGGATATTGAGGAGACTTCTTGACGTGGAGAATGTTCGGGGTAAGTGGGGTTATTATCGGTAAAGCCTTCTACTCAGGTGCCGTATCTTTGAGAGGAAGCGATAGAACTTTCGAAGTATTAAATTTCTGTGAAAACACATTCTTAAAGCGCCACCGTTCAGGTGGAGAGGCTTCACATAAAAAAGGGAGGAGCAGTAATGGAAAGACTGTATTTTTTGCAAAATTGTAAATGGTACAATACCGAGCAGCAAAGTTTATGAGAATGACGAGGTATGGCCTTTGATGATATACATCCTATGGCTCCCGTCCATGTCATTATTATTCCGAAAAAACATATCCCGACTCTCCTGGATGTGACAGCCGCAGATATTAGCTATGTGAGTTCCATGGTTACTGCTGCACAGGAAGTAGCACGGATTAAAGGTATTGATAAAAGAGGATTTCGCATTGTTATAAATTGTAATAAAGAAGGGGGACAGGTCATTTTCCACCTGCATATGCATGTTTTGGGGGGAAAAAACTAAAGGATGAACTGGCCTGATTCTGGGAATCTTGACAAATGATTGAAATGACTTAAATTAGTGTAGTTAGAAGTGATATAGGTGATCTAATGGAAATTGATGCAAAAGGTTAATGTGAAATGGTTTTAGCGGCCAAGGCAAAGGATAAGGTTAGATTGTCTGCGATACGGATGATTAAGACAGGCATTCATAACAGGGAAATAGACCTGAAGAGAAAAATGATGAATGCAGAATTTCTGCAGTTGTTGTCACTATGGTGAAACAGAGAAAGGATTCCATCGACCAATTTCAGAAAGGGTGGAAGAGACGGATCTGGTTGAAAAGGAAGAGGCGGAACTGAAGGTTATCCAGGAGTTCATGCCCGAGCAGATGTCGGAGGAAGACATAGATGCGGAAATTCGAAATGGTCATCAAGGAAGTCGGCGCTGTTAGTATAAAAGACATGGGGAAGGTCATGAAGGTTCTCATGCCGAAATTAACCGGCAAGGCTGATGGAAAAATGGTCGGGGGACAAGTTAAAAGAAAAGTTGTCATCCTAAAGGTACAGGGTAAGTTCCGGCAGACTAAAGAGGACGACTATCTTGAAAGGACATATTTCTCCAGATAAGATAGAGGAGGTAAAGAGAAGAGCAGATATCGTTGATCTGGTTTCAGAATATGTTACCCTGAAAAAAGGGGGAAGGAATTTTCTCGGGCTCTGTCCCTTTCACAAGGAAAAAACGCCTTCTTTTACGGTAAACCGTGACAAGCAGATATTCTACTGCTTTGGATGCGGGGAAGGGGGCAATGTCCTTGACGTTTTTGATGAAAATGAACAGCATGTCATTTCCTGAGGCAGTAAGGCATTTGGCGGGAAAGACAGGCGTTGTCATACCGGAAAGAGTTTTAACCCGTGAAGAGAAGGAACGAACCAGTGCGAGGGATGAAATTAACCGGATTAATCAAATGGCGGCGAAATATTTTTCCGAGAATCTTTTTTCGCAGGCAGGAAAAGGGGCACGGGAGTATCTAAGGGACAGAGGAATACAGGATGAGGTAGTCAAAGAATTTTGCCTCGGCTTTGCCCTCGATGGATGGAGACATCTCAAGGAATACTTTGAAAAGGCAAAAGTTTCCTTGAAACTTGTTGAACAGGCGGGTCTGATCATTCCAAAAACAAACGGAGGCGGGTCTTTTTACGACCGGTTCCGGGGGCGATTGATTTTCCCTATTGAGGATGTCGGCGGTAATGTTATTGCGTTTGGCGGCAGGATTCTCGGTGATGGCGAACCAAAATATTTGAATACTTCCGAATCACCCGTGTATGTCAAGGGGAAAAATCTCTATGGTCTGAACCGAACGAAGGAAGACATTCGTCAGAAAGGATATGCCATCCTTGTTGAAGGGTATTTTGATTTAATTACCCTGTGGAGTGCGGGCATCAGGAACGTTAGTTGCCACCCTCGGGACAGCTTTGACGAGAGATCATGTTGATCTGATCAGGCGATATACGAGGCAGGTGGTTGCCTGTATTCGATCCTGATATTGCGGGGAAAAAGGCTCTGGCGCGGAGTATTGAACTGTTTCTTTCCGGGAATGTACACGCAAAGGCTGTAGTGCTTCCTGAAGGCTATGATCCGGATAAATATGTAAGGACATATGGAAGTGAAGCTCTCATGGGGATTATCGACAGCGCCCAGTCTATGGTCGATTACTATATTGAAAATTTCATCGGAAGAGTTGCTACGGTTGAGGAAAAGAGAGATGCATTGAGAGAAGCGGCCTTTTTTATTGTCAATATTGACAATATAAGTGAGAGAGATTTATTCATAAGAAGGGTATCGGAGAAATTAGGTTTAAATCAGGAACTTTTGACAAAAGAAGTTAATCGCGCATTGAAAGTTTCGATCGGAAAAACAGCAATGCTTCAAAAGAGCGAAATATGGAAATTGACATGGTCGAGTTGAGTCTTATCCATATCATGCTGGAATATCCTCATAAGATTCCTGAAATTGCCAACGAGAATATCCTTGATTGTTTTATGAGTACGAATTTAAAATCACTTGCAGAAAAGCTGAAAGATTCTTTTGAAAAAGAGGGTCCAGAGGGTTTTGATGCATCATTGTTCATACAGAACATTGATAATGAAATTATCAGACAGAAGCTTCTTAAAAAAATGATCGATGAAAATCCCTATGATGAAGGGATCATTGATCGTGTTATTACGGATACGATGAAACAGATTAAACGGAAGTGGTATAAAGAAAAAAGCGGGATTTTGAAAAGGGAGATTAGAAAAGCAGAGGAAAGCGGCAATCATGAATTGTGTAAAAAACTTTTAGAGGAAAAGGAAAGGTTATTAAGAGAAGAAAAAACATTATTATAAAAATAATCTGCGTTCCGATTTTTTTTATTTTGAAAATAACACCGGGAGAAACCAATATGGGAAAAGAAATAGAATCAGAAGAATTTAAAAAATTGGTATCATTGGGCGAATCGAAGGGTTTCTTAACCTATGATGATGTTAATGATTTGCTGCCTTCTGACATCATATCTTCCGATCAGATCGATGATATCATCATGCTCTTTGGTGAGAAAAATATAGATATTATTGATACGGACAAAGGAGAAAAGCTCGTTGTTAAAAAAGTCACAGATGAAAGGATGGCAGTTAAAGAGGAAGATATTCTTGATCTGATGGCGACTGTAGGAAAGACCGGTGATCCGGTCAAAATGTACCTCCGCGAGATGGGACTTGTATCCTTACTCTCCAGGGAAGGAGAGGTTGAGATCGCCAAAAAGATCGAGGAGGGAGAGAAGGATGTTATGGACTCCATCTTTGGTATAGCAGCATCAGTCAAGGATGTGGTGGATATTGGAGTGAAATTAAAGAGCGGTGATGTCCGCATAAAGAGTATTGTGGCCAATCTTGAGGATGAAGATGGTTTTGTTGAAGAGGATATGCATAAGGAACGGGTCCTGAAGCTGATCGACAGAATAACTGCTTTAGACAGGAAAAATGACACCCTTAAGAGAAAACTTAAATCAAAAAACATTAAAAAGAAAGAAAAAAGTGTTATCGAGGAGGAACTTGCAAAAAATACAAAAAACATTATTCGCCTATGCAGAAAAGTCAAGTTTAGCAAGAGGCAGATAGAAAGAATGGTCTCGAAGCTGAAGAATTATGTGGCGGAGGGAGAAGTAGGCAGAAAATGGAATAAGCAGGTGTAAGGAAGAAACGGGATTGCCCCTCAAGGAGATGGAAAAAGCATGGGAGCGAGTAAAAAAATTACCTGCCGGTCGCGTAATCGATAAAGACACAAGAGTATCTATTCAGAAGTTAAAAGAATGTGAAGCTATTGTCAGGGAAGCGAGAAAGAAGGCATCTATAATTACTCAAGAAACGGAACTCTCTTTTGCTGCTTTAAAGAAGGTTGTCACTTCCATAGAGAAGGGAGAAAGAAGGGCGGAGAGAGCTAAGAGGAAGCTGGTTGAGGCAAACCTTCGGTTGGTTGTAAGTATCGCCAAAAAATATACGAGTAGAGGATTGCAGTTTCTGGATCTGATTCAGGAAGGAAATATTGGTCTGATGAAGGCTGTTGATAAATTTGAATATCAACGGGGATATAAATTTTCTACTTATGCCACATGGTGGATCAGACAGGCAATAACGAGGGCGATTGCCGATCAGGCAAGAACTATTAGAATTCCCGTGCATATGATTGAAACAATAAACAAGCTGATTCGAACATCACGTTACCTGGTACAGGAATTGGGCAGGGAACCAAATCCTGAGGAGATTGCAAATAAGATGGAGTATCCTTTGGAGAAAGTGAGAAAAGTTTTAAAGATTGCCAAAGAACCCATATCTCTGGAAACGCCGATAGGTGAGGAAGAGGATAGTCATCTGGGTGATTTTATAGTTGATAAAAAGATTATCTCTCCTTCAGAAGCTACGATAAGTATGAATCTTGCGGAACAGACAAGAAAAATATTATCAACATTAACTCCGAGAGAAGAAAAAGTGCTTAGGATGCGCTTTGGAATCAGCGAGAGAGTCGATTATTCATCAGAGAGGGAAAAAAGTCACTTGGAGATCAACAGGGAGCGAAACAGGCAGATGGAGACAAATGCGGTTAGGAAGTTGAGAAATCCGTCAAGGAGAAAAGTATTCAGGCCTGCAGTGAAATAAATATTGACAAGGATTAAGTATTAAGTATAAAAATTACCTTTGTACCTAAGGCATATAGTTCAGTAAAAAATAATGAGGGGCCCATAGCTCAATTGGAAGAGCCACCGGCTCATAACCGGTAGGTCCCTGGTTCGAACCCAGGTGGGCCCATCATATAATTCGAAGGCCGGGAGGTCAAAATTTTATACTGAGTAAAAGGCATATTGTATTATGTATTGTAGAACCTCTTGCCAAAGTAAGATTTGTATGTGTTATGGAAAGACACCCGCAGGTAATTCACTAAGGGATCAAAGGAAAAATATCCTCAAAATAAAATGCACCACATGTTGGTGCATTTTTTTTATTTTCGGTATGGAGTATGGTTTCAAAAATGTATTTATGGATATGGCCGCCGGTCAATAAATTGGGATGAAAGGAAAGATTTTTGGACAAACAATTATCATATTTAATTGAGCTTCAAAAACTTGATCTGAATATAGACAAGATTAACGTTAAGAAAAGGGAATTGCCTGAAAAGATTGCGCAGATGGATGAGGAATTCAGGACATACATTGCGAACATGGATGAAAGCAAAAAGAAATTTGAAGAATTGAATAAGCGTCATGGTGAAAAGGAAGATAAGCTAAGAAGAGGAATTGATACCCTCAAGAAGACAAAAGAACGTCTGCTCGAGGTTAAGACAAATAAGGAATATCAGGCAATCTTGAAAGAAATTGAGACGATAGAAAGCAAAAACAGCCAGAACTGAGGATGAAATTATTTCCGCATTGGAGGAGTTAGATCATGTCAGGATTGAATTAAAAACAAAAGAAAAGGATTTTGATGCTTATAGATTACAGTATGAAAAGGAAAAGAAGAAGATAGCGGAAGAGATCAGTCAGCTTGATATCGATTTATCAGATTGTATGCAAATAAGTAGTGATCTCAGGAGGCAGATTCGTAAGGAACTTCTCAAAAAATACGAAACCATCAAAGGTAAAAGAAATGGCCTGGCCGTGGTATTGGTATGGAAGGAAGTATGTGGCGGCTGCCATATGAATATTCCTCCTCAATTGTATATTGAATTACAAAGATCCACAGATTTACTGTCCTGTCCGAACTGCAACAGGATCATATACTGGTTTAATCAGGATAAAACAGATGGCTGAAGGCTTTATGAAAAAACCGATATTCGCGTTACGATACATTCATCCCCGTATAAAGCACGGGGCAGGCTGTGCAGCATATCTCTATGTACGCCTCATTCCTCGGTGTTTGCGTGCCTTGCCTCTGGATTTTCTAAGAATCTGTCCATATTCTGTTTAATTTTCATATTTTTGCGAGGTTATAATGTCTGATCTTGCTTTAAATCTCTATACTGATGGAGCATGCAGGGGAAACCCCGGTCAGGGCGGCGCAGGAGCCGTTCTGATGGATGACAGGGGTAATATTTTCGCTGCCATAAAGAATTCATTGGGGCTATGCACGAATAATATTGCTGAATATAAAGCACTGATTCTTGGTTTGGAAGAGGCGTTAAAGAGGCAATGCCGAAAGTTGCATATCTTTCTTGACTCAGAACTTCTGGTTAATCAGATCAACGGTACATATAAAGTGAAGAATGAAAACCTGAAGGTATTGATGCTTGATGTGAGAACATTACTGTCCCGCTTTGAGAGTTATACCGTGGAACATGTAGATAGAAGTGAAAACCACGTAGCGGACAGATTGGCCAATGAAGCCATTGATGAAGCAACAATTTAAAAACACTAAATCCTTCATTCGAAGCCTTGACCAATTACAAAATCCAAACATCCGAAATATTTATGAATTTTGATATTCTAATTTAGGACTTTGTTTAGGTCTTGGGAATTTGTGATCAGAGTTTTCCTATTTGATATTTATATTAAGATCGACTAAAATACTCTTCCAACAAGCTTCAATGGTTATTTAAAGGTGTTGGAGCAGATCAGATGATCGCTGGCCCGGTCTTGCGGGCTGGAGGAAAGTCCGAGCTCCACAGGGCAGGATGGTCGCTAACGGCGACTGGGGGTGACCCTAAGGAAAGTGCCACAGAAAATATACCGCCTGCCATTGGCGGGTAAGGGTGAAAAGGCGAGGTAAGAGCTCACCAGTTTCCCGGGTGACCGGGAAAGCTTGGTAAACCCCATCCGGAGCAAGACCAAATAGGAGAACATTAAGAGCGGCCCGCTCGACGTTCTCGGGTAGTGTCGCTTGAGGCAGCAGGCAACTGTTGTCCCAGATGAATGATCATCACCGCCTTTCGGGTGACCGGAAGGCGGAACAGAACTCGGCTTATGATCTGGTCCGACACCGATTAAATTCCAGCTACCATGCGAATACAAAATCACATGATACAGTTTATTTTGCTTTTTATTCTTATTCTGGGTTCAGCAGGCGACGGTTTTGCCTATAATTCTAATCAGGCCATGGAAGAGGCGGATACATATCTCGAAAAGTGGGCAATATCTTGAAGCTGTGAAAGCCTATCAAGATATTTCAGACCTTTCCCCCGATCCTGAAATGAAAGCAGGCGCTGAACTCAAGATGGGAGATATTTACGGAGAGTTTCTGAAAAATCGTGCCCGGGCACTGGAAAAGTATACCGTCGTGATAAAGAAATACGGGAATAGCAAACATGCCGCGAATGCCTACTTTAATTCTGGAATGATCCTGTATGAGAAAGGCCGTTACAAAGAGGCCCTGAATCAATTCAAAACATACATCAAGAGATATCCCAGTGAGTATCGAAGAGAGGCTGCGGAATTTATGATGGAAATATGTTCTAAGCCTCCTGCCGCAATAAAAGAAAAAAAGCCAGCCCTTAAAACAGCAAAAGATGGAATTATCAGGGTCTTAATTATGGCTGGTGTCCGGGAGATACGTGTGGACTCGCCTGCGTTATTTGAAGTAAGAGACGGCGATGAGAGAAGAAATCCTGATCAAGGTTCGAGCAGCTACCATAGACATTTCGGGAGGAATTATAAAGCTTAATGATAGTGAAATATCGCACGAAAGGCTGGTTATCATTCCGTCTGATAGTAATATGCTGAGTTTAGGGAATGATTCATTCAGAGGTAAATTTAAGCTCCGTAGGGGTGTCGATGATAGGCTGGTTGTTGTTCCGTCCAATGACAACGATCCAAATTTGAAAGGCAATCCTTACAGGGGTAAAATCAGGCTCCAAAGGAGTGCCATTGGCGGCATGGATGTGATTAATGTCCTGGATGTGGAAGCGTATCTTTACGGTGTCGTCCCAAAGGAGATGTCCCCTCAATGGCATACGGAGGCATTGAAGGCCCAGGCAATTGCAGCGAGAACATATGCCCTCGATCAGAAGGAAAAAAACAAAGACAGAGACTATGACATTATCGCCGATACGACATTCCAGGTCTATGGAGGTGCGGGAGCAGAATCGGGGAGATCCAACCAAGCTGTGGACGAGACAAAAGGAATGGTACTCTTCTATGACGGTCAACTGGCACTTACTTATTTTCATGCGAACAGTGGTGGAATGACGGAAGATGCGAAACGTGTGTGGAGCACTGATATCCCCTATCTTAAGATGGTTCGCGATGTTTATAGTATAAAGGCCCCGAATTGTTCGTGGACACTGTCACTTAGTGTCGATAAAATCAGAAAGGCCCTAAGTAGTAAGGGCCTTGAGATTGGATTAATCGAAAGGCTTGTTCCCGTTGAAGTTAGCCCTTCCGGCAGGGTAATGAAGATCAAGATATTCCATGGTGGAAAGGAGGCCATACTAAACGGCAATGACTTCAGGAGTAAAATTGATCCCACGTTGATCAAGAGCACTTTATTTACAATAGTCAAACAAGGGGATGAAATCCGATTGGAGGGAAGGGGATATGGCCATGGTGTCGGTATGAGCCAGTGGGGTGCTAACATTATGGCCGGCGAAGGATATTCGTACGATGATATCCTAAAACATTACTATCGAGGAGTGGAAATAAGGTGACTCGTTGACTTTAATTTTCATTGATCATAGTTGTAATGGATTTACCCTTCATATCTTATGAAGTATTAAGTTATGCAGTTGATGACACTACTGGCTGATTTCTGAATATATTTTTTCTATCGCTTCTATAATGTTGCCTGATTGCATGATTGGCCTGCCGATAGCTATGAAGTCCGTTTCCATTCTGACCGCTTCCTTTAAAGATGAAATTTTAACTTGATCATGTCTGTCCTGATACCATGCAGGTCTTATTCCTGAGCAGATCTTTTTTAACGGGTTATCCTGGAGATAATTTAAATCTTTGACGGAGCAGAAGATATATTCATAATTATTCATTAGGGCGATATTTGAGAAGGCCTTCACAATGTCATCTGCAGTTCTTTCATAGATCCATTTCACTTCTAAGTCGGTGAAGGAAGTAAGTATCGTTACACCTGCAAGATGTTTTAAAAGGCCGGCATTCTTAGGCCTAAAGTTCGATGAACAGTGGATTGTAACAATATCTGCACCTGCATCAGTCAGTTTACTGATACCGTTTTCCATTGTGGAAGGGATGTCATGAAGCTTCACATCAGCCATAACATTAAGTTTGTAATCAGTCCTGAGACGTGAGATGATCTTTATGACATCTCCGCTGTATAACATATCACTGACCTTAACTCCCCATATCATGCCATTTCCCATGGCTTTTGAAAGACTGCTGAATACTCCCTTTTCTTCAGCATCTTGAAAGCTTAATCCATCCACCGCCACAATGATTTTCGGAACCATAATCTCCCCCTATTTGGTTTGAGGAATTATAAGCATTAACAACCTTCGAGCAATTTCAGGTCTTGTATATGTATCGGTACGTTTAAGTATTGTCTTTAATTTCATAATTTATTGTTGACATAGAAGTATGCTTTACCTATAATCCACTCGCAAAATACTTGTAAAGACCATGTATTCAAATACATAATGTTGCCCATGTTAAATTCGACTTATGCATAAATAAATTAATAACAGTATAAATCTGGCGTTCTTGAAAACACTGTAAAATCTCTTTATTCGTAAAAATCTTTTACTCTTGATACATATTTTTAAATTAATAAAAAATAACATAAAAGATTAAACGGAGGTCACTTTTTCACTAAATTCAAAAGATAAACGGCGCCAGTTCTTCTGGATTCAGATTCCACCATACAAGGAGCTGGGCGCGCTACTTGTCAACCTTCAGAGGTATTGGTGAGTCCCTCTGCAAGGGAATCATGCTGACTCCCTCCAGAATCCTTCCGATCCCAGGATCGGTCATCTCGGTTGTAAGGGGCAGAGTAATGAGGCGCAGGTTTTGGAAACATAAAGTCATAGAGGATCGAAAGTTTAGACACAGAGCATTGAATATGATCACCTATGTAAAGTTGTAATCCAAGCAAATTTAATGTCAAAGTATGCAGGATACTTGATGCCTCATAAAATAAGTTGCGACTGACCGCTTTTGGGGATTAAAGATAATAATTAAATAAGCCGATAAAAATTAAGGTATTTCTATGTTTTTTTCACTGAATGTTTCAGGCAGTTAATGTTTAATGCCTCTTTAGCTTATTGATGTAGCGGGGGCATTAGGTCATCTTTATTGAAGATGATGCCGGGGAGTCTGAAAATGAAGAACATAAAATTGGTTGTGAGAAATGATTCAATATCAGAAAATATTGAAGAACTGAAGGAAGAGTCACAGATTTGGCCAATGGTTGGTTTGTCTGTAGGTAGTTTTATTCAATTAATTTCAATGGATCAGCAAACCTGTATCTTGGAAGTTTATCATAGTATAAATAAAAAGGGGACTTTTTATTTTATTGAGGGTTCACTTTATAATGCTATTTGCGGTGAGCTTGAAGGTGAAGAAGCCGCCATGGAAATGATTTCCTGGGAGAAGGTTAGAATTAATATTAATAATAATTTGAACACAAATGATGTTGCAAGGAAGATACACAAGGGGCTTATGTCTCTTTTGATGGAGAGTTCGAGGCGCAAGGATGAATCAGAATGGGACCGTAATCTTAAAGGGTCAGGGAAGATTGCTGAAAGAGATAAAAATGATCCCGATACCATGGCCATACTGGATGATAAGGAAAAGATTAGTGCTCAGGACAGCTTCAAAATGAAGTTGGATGAAAGTGTGGAAATCTGTAAGAGGGATATGGGGAATGCGCTAATTTCAGTGAGCGTGATATCAATGACTAATGGAAAGTCTTTAGGGGGCTATAATTCAAGTCCAGAAACAGTAATTCTCTTTAACGAGATTACGAATTTTATAAAGAAAATATTAGAGAAAAGTTCGTCCGAAACACTGGGAAGGTATTACATTGTGGATCTTCTAAAAGATAACCAAATGCTTTTTTCTCTGCTTTGCGGCAAATACGAATACCA
Organism: uncultured delta proteobacterium; assembly: GCA_963695875.1. Taxonomy (GTDB): domain Bacteria; phylum Desulfobacterota; class Syntrophia; order Syntrophales; family UBA2185; genus DATKLL01. The sequence goes on from CAVOID010000003.1 coordinate 350,675, forward strand.
GTTGGGCATAGTATTTGATAGCACTGAAATTCAGCTTGGTCTTTTCTTGAATGTCATTATACCAAAAATTACCAAAGTTTTTGAAGATGCAGTGTTCATACTAGGTCATGGAAGTAGTTCAGGCAAGGGATCCATAGAAGGAGCTTTTATTAGCATGCAGGGGGATTTAAATGGCCATGAATTTCGTGTGTAATATTAAACTTATTTAATGACATGCGCAAAGCAACTCAGGTTTCTTAACGCTTTTTATAATTCTGTCATAATCGGGAAGGATAAAAGAGTAATGAAGGGGGGGAGGATAAATTGGAGAAGGTTTGACATATGTTTTAAGGATGATAAAACAAAACGAAAAGGAGGAAGAAGGTGAACATACAGAAATTAAATGATTGTCTGGAGAACTTGAAAACGAGATTTAGGAGAGGGACTTATTGCATCTAGTATAATTTCAATGGCTGATTTTCAGACATTAGTGGCAACGGAGAAGTCGAGCCCTGTTGCTGCTTCTCTCTTTGGTGAGATTACGAATTTTATACAGACTTCACTTGCTAAGGGACCCTATCCGCAGATTGGGAAATTTTATTACTTGGATCTTGTTGGGAATAAGGGGCTTATCTTTATTCCGCTTGGTGACTACCAGTGGGGGATATCGATTGACACTAAGAAGTGCAAACTCGGGCTTCTCCTGAATATTATTTTACCTACAATGATTACTAACTTTGAAGAGGCGGTCACATCTTAATGACCTAAGGAGGTAGCAATGGGAGAGAAATTGGTACGTATATTTGAGATTGTTACAGAGCAGGCAGGTTTTAAAGGAAGGTTGGAACTCGCTACTAAGGCGGGTATGACTATGGCTCAAGCAGCGGAGATGAAGGATACAGAAGAACTTGTAAAAAAATTGAAGGCTGCGGCAAGCGATATAATCGATAAAGGATTATAATAGAGCCTTATAGTTAAGAAAGGTCTGAAATTAAGTATAGGTGTGTTCCCCGGGACACAACCCAGGTCTTAAGCTCCAGTGATCTTGGGGAATTATACCTAAGATGGATGTGACATAATTAAGGCATGTTTTTCCTCATGTTTTTCCCATATCCTGTCTCTTGCCGCTTTATGTGTTGCAGACAGGTAGGAAGAGCCAGTAACGTATTGAGTAATAATGCTGGTTTTGTAAAAGCTAAGAGGTACGGTGTGCCAACATTAAAGATTGTGGCATGAATATCCGCCGCGTAGCTTGTCTACAGACTGGCATTGGGTAGGGTGAAGGTGCAAAGCATCAGGAGCCTTCCACTGGCAATATTTGTCACTACAGGCGCGAAGAACAGGGTTACTATTCACGTATCACCATTGGGTAGCAAATAGAATATGAATTTAGCACTGGGTGGGGAACAACTCGACAAGATATATGATACCATGAAGTCGAGCCTGATCGAGATTGGTGTCGAGACTGTGCTATTACTTGATACGGCTGGAAATGTGATTACATCAGTTGATGATGGTAGTGACAGGCATGATGTTTATTCGTTGGCGGCTCTCGCTGCTGCTAATTTTAGTGCAATGCGCAGTATGGCAAAAATTGCGGGAGAAGAAGAGTTCTCGCTTTTATTTCATAGAGGACAAAAGGAAAATATCTATTTAAGCGCAGTAAGCGATGATTTTTTATTATTCGTAATTTTCAATAATGAAATGCCTTTGGGGCTCCTAAGGCTAAAAGTTGCAAAGGTTATCGGGGAGTTGCTCGGTGTATTAATCACTGATTCCTCTCCGTAAGCATGTATACAGCGCTCTTAGACTTTAAATGGATTTAATGAAAATGTTCTGGTTAGGAGGAGGGATACGATTTGGCGTTTATAAATCTGAAAGATAAGCTGATACAGGCCAAAATAGTATACTACGGTCCCGGCAAAGGTGGTAAGACAACAAATTTGGAGTACATTTACAACAAGTGTCGAGAGCAGATAAATTCTAAAATGGTTACTATAAAGACAGAAGGTGACCGGACATTATTTTTTGATTTTTTCCCTTTTGATATAGGTAAAATAGAAGGGTATGACGTAAAAATACAGTTATATACGGTACCGGGGCAGGTGAAGTATAATTCGACGAGACGTTTGGTATTGAAGGGCGTTGACGGTATTGTGTTTGTTGCGGATTCTGCAGAGGAACGAAGAAATGCGAATATCCTCTCTCTAAAAAATTTACAAGAAAATCTGACCCTTTATAAAAAGAACGTATTTGAAATACCCTTGATAATGCAATACAATAAAAGAGATATTGCAAAGGAGGGGATTCCTATTTTGGATTTAGAAACAATGGAGAAAGACCTCAATGACGATTTAAAAGTGCCGTCCTTCGAAGCTAGTGCTCTGAAAGGTGATAATGTTATTCTGACCCTTAAGAAAATAATATCGGCAACGATGGCTTCTCTGGAAAAGGAACTGAAATAGGAGCGTGGAAAATGGAAATAAATAAAGAATCCCCATTCATTCGCGGTATAGAAAACCGCCTTGATGCAATTTTCGAATCAGACAAGAATCAACCTGACCAAGCAGAGGCTGATATACGTAATCTTAAAGAAGATGATCCTCTGAAAGAAGTGACCAATCGAGCGCGATGTCTCTGATACGTCTCAAGTCGCTGGCAAAAAAGATTTTAAAGTAGATGAAGCGATAGACTCAACCCAATCCTCATTTCTACGCGGCATAGAAAACCGCCTCGATGCAATTTTCGAATCAGACGACAAGCGACCTGATCAAGCAGCGGCTGATATTCGTAATCTTAAAGAAGATGATCCTCTGGAAGAGGTGGTCATCGAGCGCGACGTCTCTGATACGTCTCAGAGTCGCTGGCAAAAAAGATTCCAAAGTCGATGAAGCGATAGACTCAGCCCAGTCCTCATTTCTACGCGGCATAGAAAACCGCCTCGATGCTATTTTCGAATCAGATGACAAGCAGACCTGATCAAGCAGCGGCTGATATACGTAATCTTAAAGAAGATGATCCTCTGAAAGAGGTGGTCATCGAGCGCGACGTCTCTGGAGTTGACTCAAGCCGATGGCAAAAAAGATTTTAAAGTCGATGAAGCAATAGACTCAACCCCATCTCAATTGCTACAAGGAATAGATAGCCGTCTTGATGCCATTTTTGGGGCAGAAATTTCAGGGATGCATCATCTTGAAGAAGATGATGCTCTTAAGGAGGTAACCATAGAAACTGATGTTTCTGATATGCTTCAGGACGATGAAAAAAGATTTCAAAATTGATGAGAATGTAGGCATGACCGAAAAACCCTCTTCTGGTCGTGAAAAAGAAAACCATCTTATCTTAGGGGATAGTAATATGCCTGATCATACAGAAGAAGCCGGTATTCATAATATTCCAGGGCCAGAAATTCCGAAAAAGGCTGTAGCAGAAACTGAATTGTCAAGTGAAAGGGATGACAAGGTGGAGCGCTTCGAACAACTATTCGAAGAATTAGTTACTTCCACTTCAATATGGTATTCACCTCTAAAAGACCTGAAAAGTACAGTTCTTTCGATTGAATGGGAATTGACTGATGAAAGCATGGAGAAATTCGATAAAGAGGTTAATAAATTAATTAACTTATTTGCGGAAGATAACATTGTTCTTGGCTTTCTCAGATCCTTCGCTTCTTGGGGAGATATATAAAGGCAAAGGGTATTGAAGCCCATTATGTTTCTATAAAATTACTTCTTTCCGTATATGATGATCTTGAAAGAGTGTTATTAACCAAGGAGATGACGGAAGACAAAAAAACATGCAGTCCTGCTCGGAAATATTGGAAAATATAGAGAATGGGTGGAAACGGTGGACCTTACAGTACGCGAGGAAGATAAATGGGCAGGAGAAGAAATACCCTCAGAGGCTGCGAGAACAGACGATTCCTGATAGGCATGAGGAGGATGTCATTACTGAGCCGATCATCGTATCAAAGATGACAGGAGAGAACCATGGAAGAAACTATACGTCCATCCAAAGATGAAGTATCGTCTTTAGACCCCATCTCCGGAATGACGCCGCATGAGGCTTTTGCTTATGCTTTGGATGAAATAAAAAAAGTAATCAGTGCTGAATTCAGTGCACTGAAGGCAGAATTAAAATTGTGGAGACAGGGGCAATAAATATGGCTAAGACCATATTTGAATTTTGCTGTCGCCACAAGGTATGGTTTCTCATTACTGAGATAAACAGTATCTAACTTTTTTAATATAAGGCTCAGTATATTGTATATGGAGCGGTGGACATGATTATATTTTGTGAAGAATGCGGAGAAAGATATATAATAGAACGCGATGAAATCAAAGAGAAGGTGATCACGTTCAATTGCAGGGTTTGCATGGACCCCATAAAGGTTTTATTACCGGACGCCGCAGTTATGAATCAGGCAGGTAGCGAGGGAACCAGGAACTGACTGAATAGCCCATACTCATATTCAAATTCGTCAAAATGGTAGATTGAAAATACCGATATCTCGAAGATATAAGGCGACGATATGGCCATTAAAGATAAATCATTAGATCTGTTTCATGAAAAGCAAGAGCTGGACATTTATCTGTCAAGTTTAAAGACCATCCATCAGCCTGATGACGTTGCGCAGCAGAAAGACGTGGATTCTGTGGAGGCGGAAATGCGTTCGCCGGTAATCGATCAGGATAAATCATTAAATTTGATCTATGAAAAGGAAGAGACGGAGATTTTTCTGTCAAGTATAACAACCGTACGACCTCCTGATGAAATTATGCAGGAGAAAGCTACAGTTTCTGCGGAGACGGACGAAAAGTTGCCGGTATCCGATCATTTATCCGCGTATAAAGAGCCGGAGATACAGATTCTGTCTGATGAAGAGGCCCGACCCGCTAAAGGCTGGATGGGGGAAAATTGTAATTGCTTCACGGTCAAAAGAAGATATGCAAATATCCGTTGCTTTACTGAAAGAAGAAAAAGCGGCTAAGAATAGTTTATCTGATATGGAGGACACGAACGAAGAGCAGCCTCAAACAGGCGACCAAAATATAACGGATGAAGCTATGGTTGTGAAGGGGCTGCCTGGTTTTGTTCAGACGAAGGAAGTTGCCGTACAGATGTCAGATGCTGTAGCTATACCGCAATCTGATGAGATCGGAAATGCAGAACATAACGTTGTCCTGAAATCCCAACAGCAGACTGAAATTGTACCGGAAACACCCAGTGTGAAAAAGGATGAAAAACTGAAAAAGCTAACACCTGAACCTTCAAGAAAGAAAAGCAAACAAGTTTCTTGGGGCGCCAGTATGCGTTTGTTTGCCCTCTTCCTGGTATTTATTGTCGTGATTGAGGGTTATTTGTGGATGTATCCTGATGTGGGGTATCAAACAATTGAATGGATGCATTCTAATTTCCCCATGATGGATCAGCTTTTAGGGATTGAGAAGTCAGCAGCGGGATATCATTACTGATCAGGTCGAATTCATCAATGTGAGACAGCGATTTGTAAAGAATGAATCGTTGGGAAACCTCAGGGTCATAGAAGGGGAAGTGTGTAAATCGAGCAGATTTTCCCATTGCGAAAATAAAGGTCATGGGAGAGCTGTTTGATTCTAGCGAGGCATTGCTGGCTGCACGGATATCTTACTGCGGCAATGTTCTCCCGGATGAAACACTTGGTAGGCTCAAGGAAGAAGAAATTCGCTCGGTCCTATCTATTTCGTCTGGTGGCAACTTATCTAACAACAAAATATTGCCCAAGGGTCAGTTACCGTTTATGATTGTGTTTACACGCGAACCAACAGGTGTCGCTAAAGCTACCGTTACAGCCGTGGGGGCTGAAAGAATCTCACCATAAACCTGTTTATAATATATAATCGTATTCGCCTGAGCAGGGTGGAAATTATTTTATACATGCCCTGAAAACCTGCTTTAAATCAGTAAGACCTATTATAGCTTTTGATATACCATCCTGCAGCAGTGTTCTCATTCCTTCGGAAATGGCATTCTCCCTTATGGTTTCAATAGTCGCACGTTTGAGAATTAGTCTTTTGTTTGCATCTGTATTGATGAGAAGCTCATGAATACCCATCCTGCCTTTATACCCTGAGTTTTCACAACTATCACAGCCCTTGGAGCGGTAAAGGTTAAGGTTCTTTGCGCCTGGTACATTCAGTTTATCAAATAATTTTTTCCCATAAACGCGAACTATTTCTTTATATTCTTCATCCGTGGGGTGATAAGCCTCCTTACATTTCTTGCAGAGAGTCTTCACCAACCTCTGCGCCAGAATGCCCAGCAGAGAATCTGAAAAGTTAAATGGATCAATTCCCATATCAAGAAGCCTGGTAACCGTTTCAGGTGCGCTATTCGTATGTAAGGTACTGTAGACAAGATGACCGGTCAGTGACGCTTCAACCGCGATTTTGGCTGTTTCGTAATCCCTCATTTCGCCGACCATGATAACATCCGGGTCCGACCTAAGGAAGGATCGCATTGCAGCAGCAAAGTCAAATCCAATTTTAGAGTGCACCTGAACCTGTCGAAGTCCGCGCTGGGTAATCTCAATGGGGTCCTCTGCCGTCCATATTTTCCTGTCCGGCGTATTGATATAGCGCAAGGCCGCATGAAGCATCGTTGTTTTGCCGGATCCTGTTGGTCCGACCACAAGGATTATCCCGTATGGTTTTTCGCAGAGCTTCAGCAGTTCTTTATAATTCCTTTTGGTCAATCCCTGGGCTTCCAGGGGTATTAACTTCCCCGCCGTCAGTATACGCATCACCACATCTTCGAGATTCTCCTGGGTTGGCACAGTGGCTACGCGAAGTTCAATTGCCTTCCCGTCCGGGCGCTTCATTCTAATCTTGCCATCCTGTGGTATCCTCCGGACTGTTATATCGAGGGCCGACATGATTTTGATTCTGGAGACCAGAGCTGCCCTGAAACTGTAAGGTACAGTCATGTGGGGAATGCAGGTGCCGTCAATCCTATAACGGATCCCTACGTTTCCTGCATCTGCGTCGGGTTCAATATGAATATCTGAAGCACCTTTTTCAAACGCCTCATTTATAATCTTATTCACAAGCTGAATGACTTCGTTGTCCGATTCTTTGAGGAATGCTTCCTTAATAGCAGCCTGCCTGGCCACACCGAGAGATTCCGTGATGACCTTACTTTCAAGCTCATGAGCAATCTGATCCGCCTCATCGGTCGGCTCCGCCTCAGTCACAAGCTGCATCATCTCTTCTTCTGAATCCATGATGGCTGCTGCGCCATCAACTATGATTTCATCAGTGTCATCTTTCGCCGAAATTTCAATATCATCCGGTTCAGCAACTTCGGGCTCGTATGAATGATTTACAAATCTTATAATGTCTTCAGGCAGGGCGACATCGTATTTTACCTTATCCGTATTTAAAGTGCTTTCAATGAGTTCCCGTTTCCGTAAGTCATGAGGATCTTCAACAATAACGTGGATGTATCCTCCAATTTCCTCAAAAGGGATCCAAAGGTTACGGAGAAGGTGACTTTTTTCGAGTTTTCCTAATAGATAATCGGGAATTGTGATTCTGCGATTGAACTGAATAAATCTGCATTTATAATATATTTCAAGAGACTTGCGCATGTCATCTCTCGAAATATTATATTTTCTCATCAGAATGACTTCAAGGGCTTCCTTCTTGGCCATTGCTTCGCTTCTGGCTTCTTCCAATTCCTCTTCATTGATTAAGTCATGACTGATGAGGTATCCGAATTTTGTCTCTTTCTTTTTTTGCGGTTCCTTTTTCTGTTGCTTATGAAGAGCGGCACCTAGAGATTCCGAAATTTCGTGAAGCATGACGGGTTCTTCCTCGGCGAAGACGCCCAAAGGTTCTTTCTTATTTAGTATCTGGATGACACCCATTAACTCCCCGCTGTATATAATAGGCACAGCCATGACCTGCTTCGTTCGAAATCCCGTTTTTTTGTCGATTACGGCATCAAATGTCAGCTCTTTGTCAATGCTTTTCAGTTCTTCTTTATTGTAGACATCGGCAATGGTGACGGAATTTCTTGTAGCAGCGACATAACCTGGTATACTTTGTTTGTCGATAGGCAATCTTATTTCTTCTAACTTATTCCCTTCAGGAATAATGGTGTAAATATCTTTTTTTGTCTGGTCTGCACCGAATATGTTAACCGATTCGACTTTGAAAAGATCCATAATATGATCTTTAGTATCCATTAAAATCTGGTTCAGGTTATCTGACGCATTAATTGTCTCTGTGATATCCTGTAACAGCTCTTGTACGCGCTGGAATTCTTGAAGTTCAGCAATTTCATCAAACTCATTGACGTCCATTCTATTACTCCACTTATCTTGATCGCAAGAGCAGCCGGCAAGCCCCGCCTTGCATGCGGGCTGAAGGGGTCCAATGCAACGAATAGTTCTCATACCGAGAAGCCCATCCTTGCAGGCTGTTAGTTTCGCTTCATAAAAATGTTATAAAATTAAAAAAATAAATAACGTGATTTAATCTTTATTGGGCTTTCCAATAAAAAACCGCCAAGCAAAACCCTGTGGTCACACTTGGCGGCTTGGCTATCTATGATGAGAACCATAGCTTTCATATACCACAAATGTGGTTTAGCTTTTCAAGCTTATGCTTTTATTATACAAGACAGCGTTCGAAGTCAAGATTTTTTATGAGCAAAGAGTTAGGAGCAGCGGTGAATGCTCTCTCGGGAAGTTAACCTACTTTGTATTCCTGCTCTTTAACTCTCGGTACCAGTCTATTGTTTTTTTCAACCCATCTCGAAGGGTCGTCTTCGCCGTGAATCCAAATTCCTGAAAGGCTCTCGTCGTATCCAGCATCCTGCGTGGCTGTCCGTCAGGTTTATCTTTATCCCAAATGATCTGACCCTGAAACTCAGTCAGTTCAGTGATCAATTCAACGAGGTCTTTAATTGATATTTCGGATCCAGCTCCAATATTAACAGGTTCATTCTTATTGTAGGATTCTGTTGCTAAAACAATGGCCTCAGCAGCATCTTCCACATAGATGAATTCGCGTGTAGCCCGCCCGCTTCCCCAGACCACGACCTCCTTCTCGTTCTTCAATTTTGCGTCAACGCACTTCTTTATGAGCGAAGGAATAACGTGGGAGGATCGAGGATCGAAATTATCGCAGGGTCCGTACAGATTGACGGGAATTAGAAAGATAGAGTTGAAGCCATACTGCTGGCGATAGGCCTGAGATTGCACAAGCATCATTTTTTTTGCAAGACCATAAGGCGCGTTTGTTTCTTCAGGATAGCCGTTCCATAGATCATCCTCCCTGAAGGGAACCGGGGTGAATTTCGGATAGGCACAGACAGTACCTATAGCTACAAATTTCTCAATGTTCCTCAGGTACCCTTCATGGATGAGCTGAGCGCCCATGATCAGGTTTGCATAAAACAGGGTTGCGGGATTTTCCCCGTTATAACCGATGCCTCCCACTCGGGCGGCCAAATGTATGATGATATCCGGTTTCCTGTCAGAGTACATCCGCCTTATGTCAGCCAAATCTGTCAGGTCATAATCAGATGAATTTATAGCATCTATGTGATCATACCCGCGCTCTCTGAGCTTCTTAACCAAGTGATGACCCAGGAAGCCCTTGCCGCCGGTGACGGTTATTCTCTTATTCTTTGATAGCATCTATCCATTATCTCAGTTGAACTAAAGTTACGCGTGTGGGTTTGTATTCGTCATATTAGCGTATGTCACAACTTGCATAGCCTGCATCTCTCAGCGTTTTTTCTTTATTCGCTAATTCCATGTCACATTCGATCATCATATCAATTAACTGATCGAAGCTTATCCTCGGCTTCCATCCCAGTTTCTTCCCTGCCTTGGTGGCATCTCCTAGGAGGACATCGACCTCAGTCGGCCGAAAATACTTTGGATCGATGACAACGTGTTTTTTATAATCAAGTCCAAGTCTTTGAAAGACCCTTTCAGCGAATTCGCGGACGGAATGGGTCTCTCCCGTCGCAATCACATAATCATCAGGTTCGTCCTGCTGTAGCATGAGCCACATGGCAATCACATAATCACCGGCAAACCCCCAATCTCTTTTTGCTTCTAAATTTCCAAGGTACAGTTTATCTTTGAGACCCAATTTAATCTGTGTAGCAGCACGGGTAATTTTCCTGGTTACAAAGGTTTCACCGCGGCGGGGAGATTCATGGTTGAACAGTATGCCGTTACAGGCAAAGATCTTATATGCCTCCCGGTAATTCTGCACCATGTGGTAGGAGTATACCTTCGCGGCTGCGTATGGACTACGTGGCTGAAGAGGGGTCGATTCATTTTGTGGCGGGGAGGCTGAACCAAACATCTCACTCGATGAAGCTTGATAGAATCTTGTCCTGATGCCGGTTTTGCGAATCGCTTCAAGCAGCCTGAGTGTACCCAGACCGGTAACGTCACTTGTGTATTCGGGCATATCAAAGCTTACCCTGACATGGCTCTGAGCACCCAGATGATATATTTCGTCGGGTTTAATCGTATGTAACAGGTCCGTCAGTTGTCCTGATACGGAAAGGTCACCGTAATATAGGTATACGCGGGCATTAGGGTCATGGAGGTCCTTATACAGGTGGTCTATACGGTCTGTGTTGAAGGTGCTAGACCTGCGAATAAGTCCATGAACTTCATAGCCTTTATCCAGCAGTAACTCTGCCAGATAAGAGCCGTCTTGCCCTGTAATACCTGTTATAAACGCTCTTTTCATTGCAATGATCCTCAGATTTTATAGTACTCTCTATACCATTCCACAAACTGTCTAATGCCATCTTCTATTGATGTCACCGGTTTGAAACCTACATCTCTCATAAGATCATCTATATCGGCAAAAGTTCTCGGTACATCACCGGGCTGAATTGGAAGCAAGTTTAATTTTGCCTTCCTGCCTAATTGTTTCTCCAGTATACGTATGAATTCAAGGAGCCCTACGGGGCTATTATTGCCTATGTTATAGATTTTGTACGGGGCGAAGCTTGTAGCAGGGTCCGGGTGGTCGCCATGCCAGTCAGGGTTAGGCGCCGGGATTTTGTCTATAGTTCTGAAGACGCCTTCCACGATATCATCGATATAGGTAAAGTCTCTTTGCATTTTCCCATTGTTATAAACGTCTATAGGCCTGTCTTCCAGGATGGCTTTTGTAAACAGAAACAGTGCCATATCCGGTCTACCCCAGGGGCCATAGACAGTGAAGAATCTCAATCCTGTGCAGGGAAGATGGTAGAGACTCGCATATGCATGCGCCATCAGTTCATTGGACTTTTTCGTTGCTGCATAAAGGCTGACGGGATGGTCTACGTTATGGTGTACGGAAAATGGCATAAGCGTATTGGCGCCGTAGACAGAACTCGATGAGGCAAAAACCAAATGTCGGCAATTCCGGTGTCTGCACTCTTCGAGTATATTCAAAAAACCGATCAGGTTACTGTCCAGATATGCATAAGGGTTTACCAGGGAGTATCTGACTCCGGCTTGAGCTGCCAGATGGACAACGATCTCAGGCTCATTATTTTTGAAAAGCAAGGAGGTTTGATCCCTCTGTGCAATATCTGATTTCATAAAATGGAAATCGCTGTTATCTGTAAGGAGAGCAAGTCGCGCCTTCTTCAAATTAACGTCATAGTAGTCATTTAAATTGTCTGCACCTACCACAGAATGGCCGGCCTTCAGGAGACGTTTTACTAAGTGAAACCCGATAAAGCCGGCTGCGCCGGTGACAAGGATTTTTTTCATCTTCCCAACCTTCTTGGCTCCGGCATTAGTGCTTTAATCCTTTTCCTCAAAAAAATTTATCTACAGGGCATTGAGTGTCTCAGCACATGCATCGAGTGTTTTTTCTATATCTTCATCTGTATGGGCAAATGAGAGGAAAGAAGCCTCGAACTGGGATGGCGCCAGGTAGATACGCCGCGACAACATGTCTCTAAAATAACGGCCGAAGCGTTTCGTGTTACTTTTTGCGGCCGAACTATAATCGAAGACCTCATCTTTGGTAAAGAATGCTGTAAACATGGAGCCCGACCGGTTGATACGGACGGGGATACCCTTATAATCGAACAGCTTCTGCAATTCTTCGCACAGGGAAGATGTCAGATGGTCCAGCATGGTGTAATTCCCCGGATTTTTCTTAAGAATGCTGAGAGTGGCGATACCTGCCGACATAGCGACAGGATTTCCCGAAAGGGTGCCCGCCTGGTAGACCGGACCTGATGGGGCCAGCTTCTCCATGATATCCTTCTTACCCCCGAAAGCACCGACGGGAAGACCGCCGCCTATGATCTTTCCCAGGCAGGTTATATCCGGTTCAATCTCGGCCAGGTTTTGGAAACCGCCGTATGTTAACCGGAAGCCTGTGATTACCTCATCAAAGATGAGAAGTATTCCGCGTTGGCGGGTAATATCTCTGAGCATCTCCAAAAATCCTGTTCGAGGTAAAACAACACCCATATTCCCCGCTACAGGTTCCACAATAATGCAGGCCAGGTCATCTCCATGTATATCCATGGCGGATGAAACGGCCTCGATATTGTTAAAGGGTAACGTAATAGTCTTTTCCGCCAATCCTCGAGGAACACCGGGACTTCCCGGGATGCCCAGTGTAGCAACACCGGAGCCGGCTTTTACCAATAGGGAATCGGCATGGCCGTGATAACAGCCGTCAAATTTGATAATTTTCTCCCTGCCTGTATACCCGCGCGCGAGCCGGATAGCACTCATCGCCGCTTCCGTGCCGGAACTGACCATCCTTACCATGTCGATGGAGGGGAAGGCATCAACGATCAGTTTTGCCATTTCAATTTCCAATTCAGTCGGGGCGCCGTAACTGGTTCCCTTTTCCGCTGCATGCTGAATAGCATGAACGACTTGGGGATGGCTGTGACCCAAGATCATGGGTCCCCATGAAGATACGTAATCGATATACTCCTTTTCCTCGACATCATAGATCTTAGATCCGCAAGCCCTGCTGATAAATACGGGTGTCGACTCAACAGCTTTGAAGGCCCTGACCGGGCTGTTTACGCCTCCGGGAATGTATTTACCAGCCTCTTCGAAGAGGGCTTCGGAAGATTTATTCGACATTTGTGAAATACTCCATGCTGTTTTTTTTATACTCTTCCTCGCTAGCGAGGACCCTGAAGTCTTTGATTCCCGCAGCTCGCGAGAGTTTTTGAATGATGCTCTCCTGATTCTCTTTTTGAAAATGAATCATCGTAAAAATATTGTATTTCCCTTCAAAGGGGGGGACCCTTTCGTAACAGTGGGTTATTTCGGCAAAGGAGGCCAGAGTATTCCCAACAGATTCATATCTGTCCGGTGGCACAGCCCAGATAACCATGGCATTTTGTGTAAAACCTGCTTTCTGATGTCTTAAGATGGCTCCAAATTTTCTGATGCTGCCTTTCGCCATCAATCCCTGGATAGTCGCAAGAACCTCCTCTTCGGAAGAGAAAGCTTGTTCTGCAATACTCTTGAAGGGTCTCTTTTCGAGAGGGATGTCTTGCTGAATGAATTTAGAAACTCTTTTTTCCATTTCTGTTAGCATCAGTGATAACCTTATATCAGTTTTATCTTCCTTATTCCAGTGGCAATGACGTCTTCGAACGCAGGGACTTCTTTTCCGATTGCATATGTTTGAGCTTCAAAATCTTTTCCTTGGCGCGTCTGGAGCGGCGACGTTTCTGCCGCTTTATCTTTTCTACACGATCCCTGTCCGCTCGTGCTATTCCCTGTTGTATCCTTTCAATCCTGTCCAGAAGCAAGCGCCTTGCCAGAAAGCGGTTCAATGCCTGAGACCGTGATTGCTGGCATTTAACCGACAAGCCCGACGGTACGTGGACGAGATGAACACATGAAGCCGTTTTATTGACCTTCTGCCCGCCTGGACCGGATGATCTCACGAATGTTTCCCGAAAGTCACTTTCCGCAACTCCAAGACGTTCCATGCGCTCATTTAGGGATTTTTCTTTTTCCGGGGAGATATTAAACAGGCTCATAATTCCTATATAACAAACTCGATTATATCACCTTCCTTAAGAACGTAATCCCTCTGAATCATCTGACCATCACGAACCGATTTACCCCACGCTTTGGCGTGTTTCAATTTGTTTACGAAATCGTTGTGGACCTTGCCGGCCAAATCATCCAGGGTGCTTCCCACGGGGATGACAAACGGGGCTTTTTTATCAGCCTCTCTGCCGGGCGGTTTAGTGTAAACCCTTATGATGCCGGAGAGTTCATAAAGCTTTTCCAATAATGTCATAATATTCCGGCCAGTGCGGGTCGAAATGCCCATGCAAGGCAATTTGATGCCGGATAGCTCTAAAAAAATATCCAGATCTTCTTTATCTTCAGGTCTATCCATTTTGTTAACGACGACAAGCATTTTTTTGATCTTAGGGGGTTTTTTCAAATCTTCGGGTATATTACAGGTTTCAGAATAAATGCGAAACGAATGGAGAATTGAAAGGGTATCCTCGAACTGCTGTATAGGGTCGGCAGAGAGGTCCAATAGTATGACGACAATATCGGCTCGACGGATCAGATCGTTTAAGCCGGGTTCTGTGTAATCCTTTGTAAGGGGGGGTGTGTCTATGAGCTGGAACTGGATGTTTTCATATTGAGCCATTCCCGGCGTAGGTTTGTGAGTCGTATGGGGAAAATTTGCCACTTCCGGAGAGGCATTTGTTATCAACTTAACTAGGGATGATTTGCCCGTATTGGGGGGACCTATGATAACTATTTGAGCAGCCCCTTCTTTTTCAATGTCATAAGCAGTTTTTTGTCTGGTAGCCCCTTTTTTCTTCTGGGCCTGGTCTTTCAGTTTTGAGATGCGTTCGCGCAGCATCGCCTTGAGCTTGTCCGTGCCCTTATGTTTCGGCATTATGGCAAGCATCTCTTCCAGGGCGTCGACTTTGTCTTCCGGTGTCTTTGCTTTGCGAAATCTCTCTTCCGCTTCGAAATATTGCGGTGGCAGATTGGCTGGCATAGCCTTTTATCTCCTCCATCTCCGGTTGAACCGTGAACAAGTATTTTCGAACTCAATAATGAAAGTCAAGTTGAATTTATTAAAAATCATGATATTCTAAACGTGTCGGATTTGATAAGGCAGTATAGCGTATGTGGCTATTGATATACAGAAACATTGTCATAATAATTACGACGAGGCAAAAATGATATATGTTCAGCGCCCATCTGATAAATGATCCTTTCGGTGACCCGGGGGTATATGTCGAATTCAAGTACCGGCACCAAGCGCTCCTTTTTGATTTAGGTGATGTTCATAATCTAAGTCCGAGAAAGCTTCTCAAGATCAATCACATCTTTGTTTCTCATACCCATATGGATCATTTTATAGGGTTTGATCATCTGCTCCGGGTATGTTTAGGCCGTGACTGTCACATCTCCATCTTTGGTCCTCCAGGCTTCCATCAACAGGTGGAAAATAAGATCAACGCCTATACATGGAATCTTGTAGAAAATTACACGAACGATTTTGCCATTCATGTTATGGAGGTCCATCCGGACCGTAAATTACTCAGAAGCTACCATTGCCGGAAAGCTTTTAAACCTGAAATCGATGTTATAAATGAGAGCTTTAACGGCACTCTTGTAGAAGATGGGTTCTTTTCGGTCAAAGGGGAGTTCCTTGATCATAAGGTCCCCTGTCTGGCATACAGTTTTGAAGAAAAGAACCGTATCAACATCAAGAAAAATGTTTTACAGGAAATGGGACTTCCCGTTGGGGCATGGCTGATGGACTTAAAGGATCGAATTCTTCGCGGTGATCCCGATGACACAGCCATACGAGTTTGGAGGAAAAAGGGGAAGGAGGAGACGGGAGAAAAGTTTATTCCTTTGGGTGAATTGAAGGAGACAATTGTAAAGGTGACACCGGGCCAGAAGGTCACGTATGTCACGGACGCTGTCTATAATGAAGATAATGCCCGAAGGATTATAGCCCTGGCTCAAGGTTCAGATTTGATGTTTATAGAAGCGACGTTCCTCCATGAAGATTCTGATAAGGCTGCACAGAAATATCATCTCACAGCTTTACAGGCTGGGACGTTGGCACGAAGGGCGGGAGCAAAGAGGATTTCACTGTTTCATATTTCACCGAAGTACAAAGGGTCTGGAGATCTCCTGTTTGCAGAAGCCATGAAGGCATTTAATGATTGAGTACTTTCTGAAGACAATTTTCAGTTTCGTGCGGTTCTAAGATTAGATCTTTTTGATCTGAAACCCCTCAAGTTTTATGGCAACGGAACGCTGAAGGAGTTCTATGGATATGACGAAGAGTTCTTTACTGTAATCTGTACTGACGACTACGCCTTCAATACCGGTGAAAGGTCCGTCAACGATCATGGCCGGCTCCCCAACCTTAGGGTACTGAATTTGCTGAACCTCTACTTTGGACTGGATTATTCGCCGGATAGCCTCTATCTTGGCATCGGGAACAGCTATCGGCTCAGAGCCTGTCGGCTTTCCGAGGATTCTGACGACCCCGAACGTTTTAAGGACATTCAGCTTAGTCTGACTGTCCAGGGAAAAAAGTTCCACAAAGAGATACCCCGGAAACATGGGGATCATAATCTTCTTTCTTCTGTCTTTTCGTTTACTCCATACCTCTATTTTGGGCAGGAAGGTATGAATCGATTTTTGTATAAGACCGGTATCGACCATGTCTTCGTGTCTGCTTCGTGTGTGTACCGCGTACCATGGCATGAAAGGTTCCTCATGGAAGATATTAGTTTTTTGCAGTAAGTTGTTCCAGGCTTTTTAATTTATAATAATCATTATATTTTTTCAATGGTGAAATCGTGTTGAAATTGAGAATCGCCGGTATCGTGCTTTCTCTTGGTGAAAAAGAAGGGTCATTAAAGGGAAAAACGGCATTGGTCCTCGGTATTCCGGAAGAATCCATTTTTTCTCTCAGGGTGATTAGAAAATCGATCGATGCGAGGAGGAGGAGAAAGCCCCGTTTTGTTTACTCTGTGGATGTATCCGTGCCGGATGGTATCAACTTGCCGGTCAAGGAAGGCCGGGATGTAAATATAGAGGTATTAGCAGAGGAGATAAAGCCGCCTTGCCACCCGGCAAAAATGAAGCCAGGCAGAAGGCCTGTTGTTGTCGGATGTGGCCCTGCGGGTCTCTTTGCGGCCCTCGCCATGGCAGGAAGGGGAATTCCTCCACTCCTCCTCGAAAGGGGTAAGAGGATCTCCGAGCGTATAGCTGATGTCCATGCCTTCTGGGAGAAGGGGATCTTGAATGCGGAGAGTAATGTGCATTTCGGGGAGGGTGGCGCCGGTGCGTTTTCTGACGGCAAGCTGACAAGCCGGGTCAAGAATCCTTATACGGAATGGGTTAAAAAGAGCTTCTTTGATGCGGGTGCTCCCTCTGAGATTTTGACTGATGCGAAGCCCCACATAGGGACGGACAGGTTACGGGAAGTGGTGGTCAACCTGAGGAAGAAGCTTATGGGCCTGGGCTGTGAAGTGCGGTTTGAATCAAAGGTTACAGATTTTTTGATTCATAGGGGCAAAGTAGAAGGAGTTATCGTAAATGGCAAGGAGGAGATAAAAACGGACCATCTGATTCTTGCCACCGGGCAGAGTACGGAAGATAACTACGTCAAGCTTTGCGAACTTGGTGCGCGTATCGAGCCAAAGCCCTTTGCCATTGGTCTCCGCGTAGAACACCCCCAGTCATTGATCAATGCTGTTCAGTACGGCAAATGGCGCGGTCACCCTGATCTGCCGCCGGCGGACTACTTTTTGACGGCGAAGCTTGCTGATGTGAACCGATCAGTTTATTCATTTTGCATGTGTCCCGGCGGTTCCGTCATCGGGTGCAGTTCGGAAGAAGGCGGAGTAGTTACCAATGGTATGAGTCGCTACCTGAGAGGAAGCCCGTATGCCAACAGTGCTGTTGTGGTTACTGTTCACATCGAAGATTTTAAGGATATCGCACCCTATCCCCTTAGCGGCCTCGTATTCCGTAGGCATTGGGAAGAGAGAGCCTTTGTTCTGGGTGGTGAAAATTATTGTGCCCCCGCACAGCGGCTGATTGATTTCTTGCAGGACAAAGTCGGCGATCTTCCGGGATCGATCAGTTTTCTGCCCGGCGTAAAATCTGTGTCCCTGCGCGAAACCCTGCCGGGATTTGCAGTTGATGCCATGAAGCAGGGAATTATCCAGTTTGATCGAAAGATGCGCGGATTCATTACGGAGGAAGCAACTCTGATCGGCGTCGAAACCAGGACGTCATCACCGGTTAGAATAGTGAGAGGTCCGGATGGCCAGAGTGTAAACGTAGGCGGGCTCTATCCCTGCGGCGAAGGGGCTGGTTATGCAGGCGGGATCATTAGTTCCGCCCTGGATGGGATCAGGATTGCAGAGAAGGTTGCGATCTGAGATCATTTCTCAATTCTTCCATCAATGATCAGGTCATCACCCTTTCTGAAGATTTTTCTGTAAGTGAGTCTGAGCGACTCATCCATGCTTTGTATTCCCAGATTACCTACCGCCTCAACTCCTTTTCCCACGATCTTCGGCGCAATGATGATCACTACCCTGTCGGTCAGTTCTCCCTTTAAGAGAGTTGTGATGATGGCTGCTCCCCCTTCGACCAGGACGGAGGAGATGTTTCTTTTCCCCAGTTCAACGAACAGTTTTGTCAGGTCAACACGATGATCGTTATCTTGTTCAACTACTACTGTTTCTATACCCATTTTATCCAAGAGGGTACGTTTTCTCCTGCTGGCATGACCGGTGGTGGCAATAATGGTCTTTGCCATGTTTTGATTTTTCAGGACTCGTGCATCCGGAGATATACGCAAACGGGAGTCAACAACGACTCTGAGTGGATTTCTTCCTCTGGTTAGACGTATAGTAAGTTCCGGATCATCCTTAATTGAAGTGCCGACACCGATAAGTACGGCGTCATGGTGGCTTCTTAACACATGGGCGAATCTGAGTGATTTTTCAGAACTGATCCACCGGGAATGGCCTGCTAAAGTTGCAATTCTCCCATCAAGCGTCTGGGCAAACTTGAGTGTTATAAATGGAGTTTCTGTCCGGATGAACTTAAAAAACCTTTCATTGATCCTCTTGCATGTTTCTTCTAAGATACCCACAGTTGTCTCTATGCCTCTCCGTTTAAGGGCTTTGATGCCCCCACCGGCCACCAAGGGATTGGGATCAGCGGTTCCTATAACTACTCTTGCAGGCTTGCAGGCGATTATTCTTTCAATACAGGGAGGCGTCTTCCCGTAATGGGTGCAGGGTTCTAGATTTACATAGATTGTCGCGCCCTCGATTGTTTCAGTAGCATGATTGATGGCATTGATTTCGGCGTGGTTGTCTCCGAATTTTTGATGATACCCCTCTCCGATTATCCGGTTTTTCTTCACGATAACCGTGCCCACCATGGGGTTAGGACTGACCCAGGCTTCTCCTTTTCGTGCGAGTCTGAGGGCCCGTTTCATATAGAATTCATCATTCACGGCACATTCGTCCTTCTATGAATTTTCCGCATTTTATATCATTCCTATGGAATATGTAAAGAAACCTCTTGCAGGAAAAAGCCAGGAGGCGCCATTCGCCCTGTTAATACAACTCATACCTGAGGAGACGGCATTCAATCGGCCCATTGAATAACACAAACCGACGTGATGCCTTGAGGCCGATGTGTTTGGCCAGTTCCATATTCCCGGTCAATACAAAACCTGTCCATCCCCGGCAACGCTGCTTCATTACATCACCAATCTGACGGTAAAGATCCTTGAGCTTCTCAACATCACCCAACCGCTTGCCGTAAGGGGGGTTCATTATCACCACTCCTTTATCACCTTCCGGCTTAAACTCATCCAGGGCCGAATGAACGAAGTGTATCTGCCCTTCAAAACCTGCTGCATCAGCGTTGCGACGTGCCAGTGTAAGCGCACGGCTATCCCGGTCATATCCCGTAATGAGCCCGACAGGCAGCTTCTGAATACCATTTTCAGCATCAGCCAAAATCCGATACCATAATGCGGCGTCGAAATCCAGCCAGCGCTGGAAACCAAATGACCGGTTGCGCCCCGGAGCCACCCGTCCTGCAAAAAGCCCCGCTTCAATGGGAATGGTACCCGATCCACACATGGGGTCAGCCAGGGGCATTGCGCCGTCCCAGCCGGTCAGGGCAATAACGGCAGATGCCAAGGTTTCCCGCAGGGGCGCCTCAGTGCGCTCAAGACGATAGCCGCGACGATCAAGCGCATCGCCGGAACTGTCCAAAGATACCGTACAGACATTTTTTGCCAGATGAATATTTATACGAATATCCGGTGACGATGTGTTCACGCTGGGACGAGTACCACAATGCTTGCGAATACGATCGACAATGGCATCCTTGGTCTTGAGAGCGACAAATCCGGAATGGGTGATGGCCGAATCCCGCAACGTACAGTCCACTGCAAGCGTCATGGAAGGCTTTATTAAATCATGCCAGACAATGCCGTGCACACCGGCGTAGAGTTCCTCAGGCGATGCACAGGGAAACGTGGCCAGTATTTACCAATATCCGACTGGCGGTACGCAACCAGAGATTGGCACGATACAGACCGGCATGGTCGGTGACAAATGACACACCGCCTCGTCCTGCGCTTGCTCCCTGAATATCCAGAGCCTGTAACTCGGCTGCGGCGATCTCTTCGGCTCCTCGCGGTACTGCGGCAAAGCAGTTCATTGATATTTTCCGTTCACTGGCCGGACGTGCGGGACGCCTTATCACACGCTTTTTTTCAGTCATCTCCTTTTTCATGTCTTTCTGGTACAATTTCCTCCAACGGTCGCCGGAATTCCTCTACTGTTCCTCTGTTATCAATCACATTATTACATCCTGATCCTCAATGAAACCATAAAAAACTCTCGCCTCCGGATATCGCTGTCATGCCGGACTTGATCCGGCATCCAGATTAGTTCTGGATTGCGCTTTCGCCGCAATGACGACCACGGCAGCCCGAGAATGATCTTACTTAAAAATAGTTGTGACAATTATCATATGGTGATATTTCATTTTTGGTTCATCCGGTTGATGCGTACTTCCTGTAGTGTTGTTTTCCTCAATTTGTCAGGTCACTCTACATTTCAACTGGAAATGAATGAGCGACAAGAATTCAATACTAATATACACAAAATGGAAGAATTCTAGACAAACATGTGATACATTGTCAAAGGGTAGGTCATTAACTCGATTAGGAATAAATGACAAATAATTTAGAAAAATGGTGATCAATTATTTAAAACAGAGAGACATATTATGAAAAATTCCTTTCAAGCATATTATCGACCGAGCCAAGAAGCATTCAAGGAACTTTGGAAGAGATGTTTGTTTGTTCCTGATACCAATATGCTTTTGAACATATATCGCTATTCTGAGGCTACCAGGAAAGAGTTAATTGGCATTCTTGAAAAGATATCCCCTCAACTTTGGATTCCTTACCAAGTTGGTCTTGAATACCAAAGACTTAGACCTGGAGTAATTTTGCAGCAAGAAAAGGCCTACGATGACATAAAAAAAATACTGGAAGAAATTCAATCCTCCGTAGAGAAAAGATTAAATCTTTCTCAGTCACATCCTTCGATAAATAAGGTTGATATCTTAAAACAGATAAAAGACTTTTTTATATCCATTCAGAGAGAACTGGATAAGCAGAAATCAAAGCATCCTAACTTGCTTGAGAATGATACTTTACGAGATAAACTTGCGGAACTATTCGGCGGCAAAGTTGGTGATAAATTTTCATCGGAGAAATTAGACGAATTATACAAGATGGGGGAAAAAAGATACAAGAAAAGAATTCCACCTGGATACATGGATGAGAAAAAAGAAGGAGATGAAAAATATGGAGACATCGTTATTTGGTTTCAGATGATTGAAAAAGCTAAAGAATTTAAAAAGCCTATAATTTTTATTACTGATGATGACAAAGAAGATTGGTGGTTTTCGGCAAAAGAAAAAAGAATTGGACCTCGACCTGAGTTGATTGAAGAGATGCTTAAAAAAACAGGCGAAACGTTTTAT
Organism: uncultured delta proteobacterium; assembly: GCA_963695875.1. GTDB lineage: Bacteria > Desulfobacterota > Syntrophia > Syntrophales > UBA2185 > DATKLL01. The sequence goes on from CAVOID010000003.1 coordinate 372,768, forward strand.
ATGTATGGTGTTGAGCGATTTATGGAGTATTCAAGAATATTCCTCAAACGTGGGGTTGATCAAAAAGCGATCAAAGAAGTAAGGAATATGAGAAAACAGCGTGAGGACATGGTCTCAGAGGTGGGGAAGGCACTTGCAATAGCGAAGTCCTTTGCAATAAGGGAACAAGCACTGAAAGGTATATTGGCCTCGTCTGACGTTCCGACGCTAACAGGTATGTTGGCCTCGTCTGATATTTCGACGCTAGCAGATATGTTGGCCTCACACAACTTTCGACGCTACAGATTTGGCCTCACGCAACTTTACCGTCAGAGAAAAAGATGACGGATAAATTAACCAAGGAGAAGGAGAATCAAAAAGATATAGATCAAACAAAAGAAGAATGACGCCAACGATGTAATCGTTTTTTCGACTATGTTTTAATCACACACACTTTAATCAGTAATTCACAACATTTTATTAAATTCTGTATACTTGACTCGTAGGCGAAGCCAGTCAAGGCTCAATTGAAGTTCTCCGCAGTAAACTGCGGAGAATCTCGATCCACAAGGAATAATGATGTTCCCCATTCGCTCGCTTACCCCGCAGCAAGCTACGGGGAATGCGCTCGCTACCGGATTCAACAGATTATCAACTCAAAAGTATGCATGAACCGGATGAACCTCATTGACGGATTCGTAAAAAGTGAAGCTCCCCGCCCACAGGGCGGGACTTCCCGGAAAGGAAACTATGCTTACATTGCACCCCTTATCCCCGCCTACAGGGCGGGGCTTGCGGGATGTGCTCCCGGTCAAAATATGCGTAATTTTGTCATTCCCGTGAAAACGGGAATCCAGTATTATTGAAGAGTTTTATCTATTCCTAGATTCCCGCCTACGCGGGAATGACAGACTTTTTACGAGTTTGTCATCATTTATTCATGAAGGAAAAACGGAAAAGGTCATTTACAGGCGAGATGCTATGGGACTCATATGGATCAATGAGGTTTCGGTCAGCTTCGGCGGGCCGCGACTGCTGGACGGCGTTACGCTCCAGATCGAGGCAGGCGAAAGGATCGGACTCCTGGGCCGGAACGGCTCGGGCAAGTCCACCCTCATGAAATTGCTCATGGGCGATATCACCCCGGATACCGGCGGGATCATCCGAAGCGGTGAGGTCAGAATCGCCATGTTGCCCCAGGATATTCCCGACGACCTGCCGGGGACGGTCTATGATGTTGTGGCCTCCGGCGGCCCGGAACACCTGGAGCTGCTCCGGGAATACCACGATCTCACCCTGCAGATGGCCCGGAGCGGCGATGACGGCCTGCTGAAAAAGCTCGAACGGGCTCAGCACCGGCTGGAAACATCCGGCTCCTGGCTTTATCATCAGCGGGTGGAAACAGTGATCGCCAGGACCGACCTGGATGAGAATGCCGAGTTCCGGTTTCTGTCGGCGGGGACAAAACGCCGGGTTTTTCTGGCCAAGGCCCTGGTGAACGACCCGGACCTCCTGCTCCTGGACGAGCCCACAAACCATCTGGATATCAACGCCATCCTCTGGATCGAGGAGTTCCTCCTGAAGTTCGAAAAGACCCTCATGTTCGTGACCCATGACCGGGCGTTTCTCCAGCGACTGGCGACACGCATCGTGGAAATCGACCGGGGCCGCCTGATGTCGTATCCCTGCGATTACGGCTACGTACCTCGAACGCCGGCAGGCCGTGCTGGAGGCGCAAGAGAAGCAGTGGCAGGAATTTGACAAGAAACTGGCCAGGGAAGAGACCTGGGTTCGGCAAGGGATCAAGGCCCGTCGCACACGGAACGAGGGACGGGTGCGGGCGCTGGTGCAGATGCGTCAGGAGCGGGCACACAGGCAGGAGCAGGCGGGCAATGTCCGGCTGACGATCCAGGAGGCGGAGCGCAGCGGTAAATTGGTTGCGGAAGCGGAAAAGATCAGCTTCGCCTTCGACGATAAAAAGATCATGGAAGGGTTCTCCACCGTTATCATCCGCGGCGATAAGGTGGGCATTATCGGGCCCAACGGCTCCGGCAAGACCACGCTCCTCAATATCCTTCTCGGCAACCTTGAACCGCAGCAGGGCAGGGTCCGCCTGGGGACCGGAGTCCGGATCGCCTACTTTGATCAGCTCCGCGCCCAGCTCGATGAAAACAGGACACTGAAGGATACTATCGCCGACGGCAACGACATGGTCATCGTAAACGGCGTCTCGCGGCATATCGTGGGTTATCTCCAGGATTTCCTTTTCCCACCGGCACAGATCCTGTCACCGGTCAGCTCTCTCTCGGGCGGTGAACGCAACCGCCTCCTTCTGGCGAAGCTCTTCATCCTCCCCTCCAATGTCCTGGTCCTGGATGAGCCTACCAACGACCTCGATGTCGAAACGCTCGAACTCCTCGAAGACCGGCTCCTGGAATACAGCGGCACGATCCTCCTGGTCAGTCATGACCGGGCGTTCCTCAATAACGTGGTGACCTCGACGATTGTCTTCGAAGGTGACGGGCGACTTCAGGAATACGTCGGCGGTTATGACGACTGGCTCCGGCAGCGGACGGTGCGGGATGAGCCGCTCCCGACGGCGCCGAAGGAACAGAAACAGAAGAAGGACAGACCCCCGAAAGAGAAGCAGAAGCTGTCCTATAAAGAGACACGGGAGATGGAGGCGTTGCCGCAGAAAATCGAAGCACTGGAGGAGGAGAAGCGGCGCCTGATGGAGACCCTGAATTCTCCCGCATTCTATGTCGGCAGAGACGCGGTTGAAATAAACAAGGCCTATGACCGTCTTGGAGGTACTGGAAGAGGAACTGGATGAGGCCTACGGGCGCTGGAATGAACTGGAGAACCAAGCGGCGAAATTGAAGCTCTCCGCAGCAAGCTGCGAAGAATCTCCGATCCTCAAGGAATAATAATATTCCCCATTCGCTCGCTTACCCCGCGGCGAGCCACGGGGAATGCGCTCGCTACCGGATTCAGTGGCGAGCCGGGGTGATGGAGGGAATCCTGAATGAGCGAATCATGGATGACCTATCTCCTTCTTTGCGCCGACGGGAAGTTATACTGCGGCACCACCAACGATATCGAAAAGAGGCTGGATGCCCACAACCGGGGGATTGCGTCCAGATATACCCGGGCGCGGCTGCCCGTGACGCTGCTGGCGACAGGCAGGCCCATGGAAAAGGCAGAGGCCTTCCGCCTGGAATGCAGGATCAAGCGGCTCCCGAGAGAAAAGAAACTGGCGGCGCTGAAAGAAGGCTAGCTAAACGGGTCAAGACAACTGCCCCCTTTTTCCCTTTCTGGTTTGTGCGAGATAGGACATTCACTGCAGGGGTGCGTCTTCCCGTAATGGGTGCAGGGCTCAAGATTTACATAGATTGTCGCACCCTCTATTGTTTCAGTAGCATGATTGATGGCATTGATTTCGGCGTGGTTGTCTCCGAAATTTTGATGATACCCCTCTCCGATTATCCGGTTTTTCTTCACGATGACGACTCCCACCATGGGGTTAGGACTGACCCATGCTTCTCCCTTTTTTGCCAGCTTGAGGGCACGCCTCATGAAGAATTCGTCCATAGTGACACAATCTCCAATCGATGAATATACTGCACCTTATACCATGCCTGTCACGGATGCAAAGGGTGAATCGCAAAAGAATGTTTCTGTTGTTGAGTGGATTTTTATGTGATATAGGGAACGCGGTCGCTGTCAGTTGCAGGCTTACTATTATTGTTTCAATGGGTTGAACGGGCAACACACCCGTCCAACCAAAAAGGAGAAAGAGGAATGAAGGGCGTCGTTTTAGCGGGAGGTTTGGGCAGCCGGATGTATCCCCTCACAAAGGTTACGAATAAGCACCTCCTTCCTATTTACAATGAACCTATGATCTACTATCCCATAAAGACATTAGTGAATGCCGGCATTGATGAGATCCTGATTGTTACGGGCGGGAATAATGCCGGTGAATTTCTCAGGCTGCTTGGAAACGGTAGTGAATTCGGTCTCAAACATCTCAATTATACCTATCAGGAGGGTGAGGGTGGTATCGCAGCAGCACTGAATCTTGCGGAGCACTTTGCCGACAACGGGAAGATTGTTGTTGTTTTAGGAGATAATATTATTGAGAAGAACATCGGGAAAGCCGTTGAATGTTTTAGAAGGCAGAAGGAAGGGGCAAGAATGATTCTGAAAGAAGTGCCTGACCCCCAGAGATTCGGCGTTCCCGTTTTTGATGGAGACCATATTATCCGTGTTGAAGAAAAACCGGCCAAACCTGCGTCGCACTATGCCGTTATCGGTATTTACATGTATGACAGAAGAGTTTTTGATTTTATCAAAACCCTTAAGCCATCCCAAAGGGGGGAACTGGAGATTACCGACGTTAATAATTTTTATATCAATGAAGGGAAAATGGATTGGGATATCCTTGACGGCTGGTGGAGCGACGCGGGTACGTTTGAATCCCTCCAGTATGCAGGAAATATGGTGGCGAAGACGGGAGCGAACAAGTTATGATTAAAGGAGTCATGGTCAAAAAGCTGAAGGTCATACCGGATGAGCGGGGCAGATTGATGGAGATACTGCGTGTTGATGACGAGATGTATAAAGGATTCGGCCAGGTATATATGACAACCGCTTACCCGGGAGTAGTGAAGGGCTGGCATTATCATAAAAAGCAGTTCGACAATATGGCTGTTGTGAAGGGTATGATGAAGATAGTTCTTTATGACGGCAGACCGGATTCGTCAACATACGGTGAAATAAATGAATTCTTTGCAGGTGAGTATAACCCTGTCCTGGTGCACATTCCACCCTACGTTTATCACGGGTTCAAGTGCATTTCCAGGGAAGAAGCAGTGGTTGTCAATACCCCTACGGAAGTATACAACTATATGGAGCCGGACGAATTTAGGGTCCATCCGCATGATAACGATATACCTTATGAATGGGACCGGAAAGACGGCTGATGGCAGTGCAACTTATGAGACAATAGTGTAGATAAGGTTTTCATGGACTTATTCTGGGGGATTTTTTTGACTGTTGCTGGCGCTGCCATTGGGAGTTTTCTCAATGTCTTAATCTATCGAATTCCCGAAGGTCAATCCATCATCTTTCCATCTTCCCGCTGCCCGAAATGCATGCACAGCATCAGGTTTTACGATAACATTCCCATAATCAGTTACCTTGTTTTAAGAGGAAGGTGCAGGGACTGCCAGGAAAAGATTTCTCTAAGGTATCCCTTTGTGGAAGCGATTACGGCCCTTCTATCAATGTTCTTATTCTGGAAATTCGGTCTCAGCACTACATACCTCTTTTCGTTTATATTTACATGTGCATTGATTGTCATCACATTCATTGACCTCGATCACCAGATTATCCCTGATGTTATTACACTGCCGGGGATACCCATTTTTTTTCTGATTGCAATTTTCTTTATGGATATTCCCTTCATGGAGGCGCTCCTGGGGACTCTAATCGGCGGCGGATGCCTCTTTGCCATTGCTTTCATATATGAACGCATAACAAAGAGAGAAGGAATGGGTGGAGGGGATATCAAACTGTTGGCTATGCTCGGAGCTTTTTTAGGATGGAAATCATTGTTTTTTATTCTGTTTGTCAGCTCTTTGTTGGGTGCTGTTGTCGGTATTTCAGTGATGATAGTCAGGGGGAAGGACATGAAATATGCAGTACCTTTCGGCCCGTTTTTATCCATCGCTGCCGTTGCCTATCTCTTTGTGGGCATTGATGTTATGAATTTCCTATATTTCCGCTATTGATGACTTCGTAAAAATCCGTATGCTGCGTTCCAGTTCATTTTTCATCAAAATGTCTTGACTTCAAATTCGTATAAATATACTGTACCACGCAATCCAAGCGGTGAATCGGGGTAGATAGTTAACTATCACGGTAGCATGGATCAAATACTGTTCAATCTGCTCATGGAGAGACAACTGTCAGAAAAGGTCCAATGTTTCTATTAATTCCCCAGGACATGTTCATTGTCCGCAAGGTATGAGAGGTCTTGCCATCAAGGACAAAGACATTGATGAGGTAGAAAAAAGTCACTGAGTGGATCGTAATTGCAGAAGGGAGTGAATGGCCTGTATATGTATGGCAATTCGTAACCTGCTCGCTAATTGGCTTTTAAATCCTGTTACGTAAATACTGAGGTTGGCCATATGGCCAACTTTTTTTAATAGTACGAACCATCTTTTTTGTCCATTGTTACACTTGTGTTAAAGGGAAGTTTGGATGATGACGTATTTTCCTCAAGATGGTCAATGCGAGGATGAATGAAGCACAGATTGCAAATTTTATTGGGAAACGCCGTAAAAGCCTGTCTTGATAAAGGGTTAATAGAGGCAGAAGTGATTCCCTCAATAGAAATTGACATACCTAAAGATGCAACTCACGGTGACTATGCCTCCAATGCGGCGATGGTCCTGGCGTCCCGTGCAAGGACGAAATTGCCTCCCCGCAGGATTGCAGAGTTCATTACTGAAAATATCCGGGATAGTGAAGATTTTCTTGAAAGGGTTGAGGTTGCAGGTCCCGGGTTTATGAACTTTTTTATAAAAGAAAATGTGTGGGCTACTTTTCTTGAAGATGTCGACAAACTGGGGGATCGTTACGGTGCTTCCGAGTATGGAAGAGGTGAAAAGACCCATATTGAATTTGTGAGTGCCAATCCCACAGGGCCTCTTCATATAGGCCATGCCCGGGGAGCTGTTGTTGGTGATGTAATTACGAACATTCTGGCGGCATCAGGGTTTGCAGTTTTTCGTGAGTATTATATCAATGACGCGGGCAACCAGATGAATAACCTGGGGAAGTCTGTCCTGTTCCGCTATCTAAATCTCCTGGGTGAAGATATTGAGTTTCCTGAAGGTTGTTATCAGGGGGACTACATCAAAGATCTGGCCAGAGAGATTATTGATAAAGAGGGAAACATCTATCGTGCGAAGAATAAGGAAGAAGTCCTTCGCATTTTTACCGATTATGCTGCAAATGCAATTCTGAATGAAATCAAGGAGGATTTGAAATCCTTTGGTGTAGTTTTTGATAATTACTTCAGCGAGAGAAATCTTTATGAGGACGATCAAGTAGGGAAGTTGCTTACTGAACTTGAGGAAAAGCAATTCATATATCGTGATGGGGAAACCATCTGGTTTAAAACTAGCGATTTTGGAGATGAAAAAGACAGGGTTGTTGTCAGGAAGAATGGAGAACCAACCTATTTTGCTGCTGACATAGCCTACCATCAGAATAAGTACGTTCGCGGTTTTGATACGCTTATAGATATATGGGGGGCAGATCATCACGGGTACATACCCCGGATGGTCGCGTGTGTTGAAGCTCTTGGCTACAAAAAAGATTCTCTAAAAATTGTTCTGGTTCAGCTCGTGAATCTCCTGCGGGATGGGAAACCTGTCCCTATGTCTACACGTACCGGTGAATTTGTTACGCTAAAGGAAGTGGTGGATGAAGTGGGAAAAGACGCGGCAAGATACAATTTTCTCATGAGAAGGTCAGATAGCCACCTTGATTTCGACCTGGAGCTGGCAAAAAGGCAATCAAATGAGAATCCTGTCTATTATGTGCAGTATGCCCATGCAAGGATATGCAGCATCTTGCGAAACGCCGATGAACAGAAGCAAAAAATCCCTAGGTATGATGAGGTGGATTTGCACCATCTGAAACTTCCTGAGGAGGTTAATTTGATTAAGGCCGTCACCAGGTTTCCTGAGGTAATTGAAGGTGCTGCACTGGCCTTGGAACCTCACCGTCTGACCTTTTACCTCAATGATCTTGCGGCGCTTTTTCATAGTTACTACAACAAATACAGAGTGTTATCTGATGATGAGGGGCTGAGCAGGGCCAGGCTTTTTTTGATAAAATCCATTCTTACCGTGTTGAAAAATGCCTTAAGATTACTGGGTGTCTCAGCACCAGAGCGAATGTAGGTATAAAAGAAGAAATAAATGACATCTAAGAATGTTCACACATTTGAACTCAAGCTGGGTAAAAGGGCATTGATCCTGTTCATCATAGGGATATCCTGTTTGCTTTTTTTAGTTTTTCTTTTTGGTGTGACGATCGGTAAAAATATTGATACCTACCCTGAAAAGTTTGCACGTGGTATTCCGGGCATGATTAAAGAAAAACTCGGCTGGACGTCAAACAAGACAGAAACGGCTGAGACTGTTAGTGAGCCGTCGAAGGAATACGCAAAGGCAGTGGGTGATGAGAAAGTTGCGGAAGAAAAAAATATAACAGGATCTGTCGTGACTGACAAAAAACAGCCTGCGATTCAGGCCCTGGTATCAACACAAGAAAAAAAGCCGACTTTATCGTCTGCCGCCGAACAGGCTAAAATAAAACCACCTCACGTGGATGAAAAATATCTGATTAACGTTGTTTCTTTTAAAGAAAAAGGTAAGGCCGACCATCTATGTAAGAAACTGACAGACCTTGGGTTTACACCCAGGATAACCGAAGTAGAGTTGCATGAAAAGGGGAAGTGGTTTCGTGTTACCCTAGAAGGTTTCGATAGCCGGGAACAGGCCCAAAAAGTGGTAGATACTGTGAAGAAAAAGATTAAAGGACTGGACTGTGCAGTTCATAAAATGGGAGTAAGAAATAACTAAGATCAATGAATGCTATGATTGGTGAATCATGTTTGAAACTTTGACGGGAAGACTCGAAGATGTATTTAAAAAACTCAAGCGCAGAGGCCGCCTTGATGAAGAAAATATTTCTTCTGCCTTGAAAGAGATACGCATGGTCCTTCTCGAAGCGGATGTCAATTTTAAGGTTGTTAAGGACTTCATAGAGGAAATCAGGGTCCGGGCAGTTGGTCGGGAGGTTTTGGAAAGTATTACGCCCGGTCAACAGGTTGTGAAGATCGTCCATGACAGGCTTGTAGATTTACTGGGCGGGAAGAGCAGCCAGCTGAAGCTTGCCAATCGGTTTCCTGCCCCCTTAATGCTGGTCGGTCTTCAGGGATGCGGCAAGACTACGACGGCAGTAAAACTTGCACAGTTTCTCGTCAATCAGGGCAAGAGGGTCTACCTCGTCTCCTCAGACGTTTACAGGCCGGCAGCCATTCATCAGTTGAGAGTGCTTGGAGAAAAGATAAAAGGTGTGGGAATCTATACTTCCGTTAATGTACATGATCCGGTCAGAATGTGCGTCCAGGCAGTTGATGAGGCAAGGAGCAGCGGCTATGAAGTGGTTATCATTGATACTGCCGGGAGGCTTCATATAGATAATGAAATGATGGACGAACTGAAACGGATCAAGGGTGCAGTCAATCCATCGGAGATTCTTTTTGTTGCAGATGCCATGACGGGCCAGGACGCTGTGAATGTAGCGGGTAAATTCAATGAACTTCTTGGCATTGATGGTGTTATTATGACCAAGATGGATGGGGATGCGAGGGGCGGTGCAGCACTTTCCCTGAAAGCAGTTATCGGTAAACCCATCAAGTTCATAGGTGTCGGTGAAAAAATGGATGCTTTGGAGGTTTGTCATCCAGAACGTCTGGCTTCACGGATTTTAGGTATGGGTGATATCCTGACCTTTGTGGAAAAAGCACAGGCTACAGTCGACGAAAAGCAGGCACGTGAGCTAGAAAAGAAAATCAGGAAAAATGAATTCACCCTTGATGATTTTCGGGACCAATTGAAGCAGATCAGGTCGATGGGCTCTATTCAAGATATTGTCGGGATGATTCCAGGATTAGGAAAGCTCAAGGCACTGGCAAATGCGACACCTGATGAGAAGGAACTGGTAAAGACCGCTGCTATAATCGACTCTATGACAAGAAAAGAACGTCTGAACTATCTGATAATTGATGGTCAGAGGAGAAAAAGGATCGCCAGGGGAAGCGGAACGACGGTACAGGATGTTAACAGATTGCTGAAAAATTATGCGGAGATGAGAAAAATAATGAAGAAGATGACAACCAAGGAAGGAATGAAATTATTACGCAGGGGTAATTTACCCTTTTAATTAAAGATAAAAATAAATTATAATAAAAATTCATGCAGATTATGATAAGATCTTTTTATAATATATAACAATAATTTTCAGGAGGTGATTGTTAACAAGAATGGCAGTAAAAATAAGGTTGGCGCGGCTTGGTGGAAAGAGCAGGCCCTTTTACAGAATTGTGGTAGCTGATTCCGAATCTCCCAGGGATGGCAGATTTTTGGAAATAGTTGGAAGCTATGATCCCCAATAAAAATCCGGCAGAAATTATCCTTGAAAGAGGAACGCGTAGTCGATTGGCTTTCCAAGGGAGCCATACCTACTTTGACGGTATCTCAGATGCTTGTGAAGAAAGGAATCGCAACGAGGACATAATTGGCATAATTGGGGTCGCATGTTAAATTTTACATTGATGGTTTTACGGTTGAAGTCGATATTACTAATGGGTGTCACTGAATAAGTAATCAGTGGAGGTTGTGACGATGAAAGAGTTGATCAAGTACATAGCTCAGTCTTTGGTTGATAACCCTGATTTAGTGGAGGTGTCCGAGGTGCTTGGCGAACAGACTTCTGTGATCGAACTGAGAGTTGCGAAAGAAGACCTGGGTAAAGTTATCGGCAAGCAGGGAAGAACCGCAAAAGCCATGAGAACTATTTTGAGTGCGGCATCAACGAAACTTCGTAAGAGGGCTGTTTTAGAAATTATCGAATGAACTCGATGGAGTTCTTTGAAATTGGGAAGATCGTTAAACCCTGCGGTCTCAGGGGTCGAATGAAGGCGGTGTCTGTATCTTGAGTCGGATGGACACTACTTCAATCCCTTGATGAAGTATATGTAAGACAGGAAAGAGATGAACCAAGGGCCCTTCAAGCTGAAGGCTATCCGGTAGGAGAGAAAAATTTTTTTCGTGGACATTGAAGGCGTCGAAGATTGCGAAAAGTGCGAATGCTTTTGCAGGCTGTCAGGTGCTGATCCCTGTAAATAAGCTAAAGAAATTGCCCGAAGACGAGTATTACTGGCGGGACATTATAGGTCTTAAGGTCGTTACGGAAGAGGGTCAAGTTCTCGGTGTAATTGAGTCTATATTTGCCCACGGGGAGTAATGATGTTTACGTCTGCCGCGGAGGAGAAAGGGAGATTCTGCTTCCCGGTATTGCCGATGTGATACGTAAGATTGATATTGAGCAGGGAATGATGGTTGTGAGACTGCTTGAAGGGTTATAGAAGATCATGATCAGGTTTGATATCCTTTCCATCTTCCCTGAGATGTTTGAATCTCCTCTTAATTGCAGTATTCTGAAAAGGGCAAGGGAGAAGGGAGTTGGTGGAAATCCATCTGCATAACATCCGAGACTATGCCGAGGACAAGCATAAGATGACTGACGATGCCCCTTATGGGGGCGGCGGCGGTATGGTCATGAAGGTGGAACCGATCGATAGGGCTCTGGCATCCATCTCCCGGAGAGAGATAGACGCTCTGATAGTTCTCCTGACACCCCAGGGGGAGACTTTCAGCCAGAAAATAGCCGAGGAGATGTCTCTATCGTTCAGAATTGTGCTTATCTGCGGACACTATGAGGGTGTGGACGAAAGGGTAAGGGATGCATCTGGTTGACAAAGAGATTTCTATCGGTGATTATGTTCTTAACAGGGGGAGAATTGTCGGCCATGGTTATGGTTGACGCCGTTTCCCGCTTGGTTCCCGGTGTTCTGGGGAATTATGAATCGGCATCTTCTGATTCTTTTTCCACTGGGACTTTTGGAGTATCCCTCATTATACGCGTCCCAGCCAGTTACCGGGACTGGCAGGTTCCCGAGGTGCTGCTCTCGGGGAATCACCGGGAAATTTGAGACGTGGCGGAGGAAGGAATCGCTCCGAAGAACATATGTGAGGAGGCCGGATTTGCTCGAAAAAATATCAACTGTCCGAAGAGGATAGAGAGGATACTCGAAGAAATAAAGAAAAATCATTAGTTACGCGATCTGGAGGAATTTTCACTATGAATGTCATGGAAATGCTTGAAAAAGAGCAGATGAGAGGAGACATCCCCGCTTTCAAGCCGGGTGATACGGTGAAGGTGTATGTCAGGATTGTTGAAGGACAGAAACAGAGGATTCAGGCCTTTGAGGGTGTTGTTATTCGCAGAAGACGGGGTGACTGCCGCTCCAGTTTCACGGTGAGAAAGGTATCCTATGGTGTGGGAGTGGAGAGGACATTCCCTCTTCATTCGCCGGTTATCGATAGGATTGAAGTAGTCAATCGCGGTAAAGTGCGGCGTTCCCGGCTGTACTACTTGCGAGGTCTGAGAGGGAAGAAGGCAAGAATCAAAGAAATGGGAAAGTAACTATCAGGGATGAATAGTTTCGAACGGCATGCCCATCAACGTGGTTATAAATTGATAGCTGGTATTGATGAGGCGGGAAGAGGACCTCTTGCAGGTCCCGTTGTTGCGGCAGCCGTGATACTTCCTACTGATTATGAAAATTCGGAAATCAAAGATTCAAAACAGCTTTCAGCTCGAAAGAGGGAAAGCCTTTATGAAATAATAAAGCGGGATGCCCTCTCTATTGGCCTCGGTGTTGTCGAGGCATCTATTATTGATGCCGTGAATGTATTTCAGGCAACACTGGCTGGCCATGAAAGAGGCGGTATCGAATCTGTCCATAAAACCTGATTATCTGCTCATTGACGGGTCACATCGCATCTTTATTCCCATACCCCAGGAAACTGTCGTCAAAGGAGACTCCCTGAGTATTTCCGTAGCGTCTGCGTCCATCATCGCCAAGGTATCAAGAGACAGGATTATGGAGATCTATCATCGTCAGTTCCCCCAGTATAATTTTTTGAAGAACAAAGGCTATGGTACGGGGGAACACCGGGAAGCAATCAAAAAATACGGCCATTGCAAGATTCATCGAAAGTCTTTCAGAATTAAAGAAAAGGGTGCCCTCCAGATAAATGCGGAACTGGAGTTCTGATACCAGATTGCAATCGCTTGTTTGTTATTTATTTTTTACATTGGTACATCTCCGGGAAAGATGCTGGCATCTTCAGGATTAGGGAGGTAAAGGAGTCGAGGATTCGATCGAAAATCTTGATGAAAATTATCGATCACTTGGACCTTGAATTCTGAATCCGTCGCAATTAAATTGAAGAAGAACTATTAATGGTTATGAATGGTTTCGGAAGGATACGAACCGGGAAAAAAGGAGAAGACATTGCCGTTGCCTACTTGAAAAGCAATGGATACAGGATCGTTGAACGCAATTACAAATGCCTTTTTGGAGAAATTGATATCGTGGCAAAAGACGGGAATACAGTTGTCTTCGTAGAGGTGAAAAGCAGGAAATCGGAAGAATTCGGTGATCCCCAGGTTGCTGTAGGATTGGAAAAGCAAAAGAAAAATTTCGAAGATTTCCCTCAAGTATTTAGGGGAAAAACACCTCTATCCCTGTAATGCGAGATTTGATGTTGTGGCGATTAAAATGCTGCCCAGTGGAAACAGGGTAGAACTTATTCAGAATGCCTTCGAACTTACGCTTTAAACCCCCCCGGAGTATTAACCTTTTTCAGACCTTCACAGCCTTGAAACTCTAACGTCAGAAACCTTATACTAAAGGTACGAAGGCACTAGAGATGATATATATCTTGCGATGGCAATGCAAGACGTTAATCCGGGAGACTCAATGCCGATGAGGTTTATCATCCCGGGGTACCCATTATCTCTTTCATCTTTAACGACAAAGTCACGGGACGGTTCTCCCGGGCCCTGGAGTTTCGGCCTGATGCCGCACATATCCGGATGGAGCATCTCTTCCTTGATCCCCGGCAGATAGTTTTTGATGGATATGGTAAAAAGATGTTTTCCTGCCCTCATCAAGGCTGTATTCTATTTCGTCGACGTACTGGCTATCCGGGCCAAATTTGACGCGGTTGCCCAAGTCCAGTGTGGCATGGATGCCAAGGCTTACGGTATTTTCCGGCGGTACGGGATAGACTAAGTGATGCAGTTTCGGTGACGGGGAGGCAGAGAAGTAATTCCCCTTGCAATATTTCAAGCGATATCCCATGCGGTCAATGTCAATCCCTGCCAGGGCGGCAATTCTGTCGGAATAAAGACCGGCAGAGTTGATCAGAACCTTCGTACGGAATCTGTATTCCCCGCGGTTTGTTTCCAGTTCGTAAGATCCATTTTCCTTATGTATTGCTGTCACTTCCGACCGGAAGGCAATGATGGCCCCGTTGGCTTCCGCTCGCACATAGAAGGATCTCATCAGACTATGGCTATCGATGATGCCTGTGGACGGGGAGAAGATGGCGGCTTGGGCGCGGACATCCGGCTCCAGGGTCAGGATTTGCTTTTTCCCTAACAGATCGAGATCGGCAACGCCATTCCCCTCGGCGTGTTTCTTGATGGATGCAAGTCTTTCACACTCTTCATCATCTGTGGCGACGATCAGTTTTCCGAGGCGTTTGTGGGGAATGTCTCTTGCCCGACAGAGCTCATAGAGGAGGCGGTTTCCCTCAGTGCAGAAGGCAGCCTTCAGGAATCCGTGAGGGTAGTAAATGCCGGCGTGAATCACCTCGCTGTTGCGACTGCTCGTTTCCTGGCCAAAGCCTGTGTTTTTCTCGATTAACAACACACGCTTGTAGCGGGCGGAAAGCTCTTCCGCGATAGCCAGACCGATTATCCCGGCGCCTATGATGGTAATGTTGAATGTGTCGATATGGCTCATGGATATCAGAAATGTGTTAAGGGGGGTTTACCGAGGGGATAGACGTTAAAACCGATATCGAAGCATCTTCTGTGGTCAAGGATATTCCTGCCGTCGAAGATAGAGGCCGGTTTTGCCATGGTGTCGTAGATTTTTTTAAAATCAAGGTTTCTGTATATTTCCCATTCGGTCAGCAACGCGATGGCGTGGCATTCTTCGGCTGCCTTGTAGGGATCTTCTACGAAGCTTATTTTTCCGTTCACACCTGTCATGGTCAGCCCTGGCATTTCTCATGGCTTTCGGATCGGTGATGACGATTTCCGCTTTTTCCTCAAGCAGCCTTCTGGCGATTAAAATGGCAGGGCTTTCTCTCGTATCACCTGTGTTGGCCTTGAATGCAAAACCAAAAAGGCAGATCTTCTTGTCGGCAAGGGTATTGAACATGGCGGTCAGCATATTCAATATAAATCGTTCCTGCTGGTATTGGTTAATCTTTACAACGCTTTCCCAGTAGTCGGCGACTTCGTTAAGACCGTAATATCTGCAGAGATAGACAAGATTCAGGATATCCTTCTTAAAGCAGGAGCCTCCGAAGCCAACGCTGGCGTTGAGAAATTTGCTGCCGATCCGGCTGTCCATTCCCACCGCTCGTGATACCTCGGTGATATCGGCATCTGTCTTTTCGCAAAGGGCCGAGATGGCATTAATAGATGATATCCTCTGCGCGAGAAATGCATTCGATACTATCTTGGAAAGTTCACTGCTCCAGATGTTAGAGGTAATGATCTTTTCCCGCGGCACCCAGTTGGCGTATATTTCTACAAGAGTCTCTCTTGCCTTTAAACCGCCTTCCGTCTCCCGGGAACCGATGAGGATGCGATCGGGATTCTCCAGATCCCTGATGGCCGATCCTTCGGCTAAAAATTCTGGATTGGAGAGGATTTCAAAGGTGACAGAATGTGTATTACGCAATATATTTTCCATAGCCTGGGCGGTTTTAACGGGCAGTGTGCTTTTTTCGATGACGATCTTTGATGATTTAGAATACTGGAGGATCTGCCTGGCTGTCTTTTCCCAGTACTGGAGGTCTGCCGCCATACCTGCGCCCGCACCGAATGTTTTGGTCGGGGTATTTACACTGACAAATATGATGTCATTGTCCCTGATTCCACCTTCTATGTCGGTACTGAAAAAGAGATTCTTCCCCGATGTTGCCCGAACAAGTTCATCAAGACCTGGTTCATAAATGGGAAGTTCCTCGGAATTCCATTCGGCAATACGGGCAGAGTTAATGTCCACGACGGTGATCCTGTATCGAGGACATTTAGATGCTATCAAAGCCATCGTGGGACCACCGACGTACCCGGCGCCGATACACAGAATATTTTTTTCGAATTTCATGTGATCCTCTAATTCTTAAATTACTGCACGAAAATATGCAATCGTCCGCTCAAGACCCTCCTCAAGGTTTATTTGCGGCTGCCAGCCCAGCGTTTTCCTGGCTAAGGAAATGTCGGGTTTGCGCTGCATAGGATCATCCTGGGGCAGAGGCTTAAATACTATCTTCGATCGGTTTCCTGTCATAGTGATAATCGTTTCAGCGAGATCAAGAATACTGAACTCTTCCGGATTGCCGAGATTTACGGGGCCGAGAAAACTGTCGGCACTATCCATCATCATGATCAGACCAGCTATCATGTCATCAACATAACAGAATGATCTGGTTTGAGACCCGTCGCCATACACCGTGATATCTTCACCCTTCAGGGCCTGGATAATAAAATTGCTGACGACACGTCCATCATTCAGGGCCATGCGTGGACCATATGTATTGAATATTCTCGCAATCTTCACTTTTACATTATTCTGGCGGTGATAGTCCATCATAAGACATTCCGCAGCCCTTTTCCCCTCATCATAACAGCTCCTTGGTCCTACGGGGTTGACCCTGCCCCAGTATTCCTCCTTTTGTGGATGAACATCGGGATCACCGTATACTTCTGAGGTGGATGCCTGGAGAATCTTTGCATTAAGACGTTTTGCCATTCCAAGGGTATTGATGGTTCCCATTACGTTGGTTTTGATGGTTTTAATCGGGTTATACTGGTAATGTACCGGAGAAGCCGGACAGGCAAGGTTATAGATCTGATCCACTTCGAGGAAAATCGGATTGATTATGTCATGTCTGATTAATTCAAAGTGGGTGTTGGCCAGGAGATGAATAATATTTTCCTTGCTCCCGGTAAAAAAATTATCCAGGCATAGAATATCCTCCCCCCGTTCGATAAGTCGATCACAGAGGTGAGAGCCTAAGAATCCCGCGCCACCGGTGATAAGTATATGTTTCATAAACTTTTATCAGCAGATTTTAAAATCTACAACGTAAGTGTTTAAGAATCTTTTTCCCCAGCTTCAGTAATAAGAGATTTTGTTTTTATGGTTTTTTTCCGTCAGGTTTGGTATTAAACGAAAACCGCTTTAATATGTCAATAAAAAAAGTGCTTTGAGCCATTTAAATTACTCTTGGTGCGAAAATTCATTTTCAATGTTTTCATTGGGACATGGATGTTAAAAAAGGTACATTGTATGTCGTAGCGACCCCGATAGGGAATCTTGAAGATATTACCCTGCGGGCCATTCGGGTTCTCAGGGAAGTTCAGCTTATAGCCGCAGAGGATACGAGAAGGACAAAAAAATTGTTGGATACATATCAAATTCACACCCCCATGACCAGTCTTCACGAGCATATTGAGAGTAAAAAAAGCAGCCTTCTGATATCTAAAATGAATGCGGGTGCTGATGTGGCCTTTGTATCTGATGCCGGGACGCCTGGCGTATCCGATCCTGGGTATGTGCTAATTAATAAGGCAATTGCAAATGGTATCAGAATAGTACCGGTTCCCGGTGTCTCAGCTGTCATAACAGCACTCTCTGTTTCCGGACTGCCAATAGGTTGTTTTGCCTTCTTCGGATTTTTGCCTCCACGATCTGGTAAACGGAAGCAATTATTATCATCCCTCATGGATGAAACGAAGACGCTGGTATTTTATGAGTCTCCCAAAAGGCTGATAGCATCACTGTGTGATATTGAGGCTGTCCTCGGCAACCGGAAAGTTGTAGTATTAAGGGAACTGACAAAAGTCTTTGAAGAAATAATCCGAGGAACAGCCGGAGATGTAATCGATAGGTTTAAGGGAAGGGTTATCAAGGGTGAAGTAACACTGGTCGTAGCAGGAAATGAGAAGAGAATTCCTTTTTTCTCCGATGATGACATTTTTGCCAGATTTGAAGAATTGCGCAAAAGTTCTGATTCTTCCCAGCGTGACATCATAGAAAAGCTTGCTGAAGAACTGGGAATTTCAAGGAAGAAAATTTATAAGCTGGTTGTAAGTCTTGATGGATAGGAAATATCAGCCGTACTATTTTCTTGAACAGTTTCCACAGGTATGATAACTCATTTTCATATTGTGGGAAAACGCATGGTTTAAAGGTACGTATGTGAGGTAGGTCGCACATGGATGCAAGATCAAAACAGTCGGTTGATGGGTTAGGAGAAGACAGTAAGGTGACTGTAGAAGCTGTTAGGGAGGGAAGTGTCCTTATTGACGGTCATTTATTAAAGCCGGATGACAGGATTTACGAACTCGTTGAAATAGTCGATGGCAATAAGGGCGTTGAAACCAAACAGGATCGAGAAATCATTGTCATTGATGGTCGAGTATATGAGAGAATGTTAAGGCCGGAAGACAAAGTTTATGATCTCGTGGATATTTTAGAGAAGGGCTCCGGTGAGCGTCTTCAGGATTCAAACCTTAATGATGAAATAATGAAAAGGGTTAGCGACATTACTCAAAGAATAGCAAGAGAGATAGTACCTGAGATTGCCGAAAGGGTCATCAGGGAAGAGATTGACAAATTGAAAAGATGAGAAAACCTTTTTTAATTATACTGGTTTTTGTGACCTGGATTTTTCTCTTGCCCTGCAAGGGGTTTTCGCAGGACAATGAAGATGTCAAGTCGGTAAATACTGAGGGTACCAGCATCATAATCAATGATGATTTAGCTAGTGCAAGGAATAACGCCATTCAGGACGCCTTACAGAAGGCTGTGGAACATGTTGTTATTACATTGATCCCCACCAAAACTATAGCAAGTCAATCTAAGATAATCAGAGACAATCTTTATGCCAAAAGTAATGAATATATTCATGATTACAGAATTATCAGCGAGAAACAATATCAAGCGGTCTATCAGGTTAATGTTAGGTCAACATTATTTGCAAGCAGCATAATAGATGATCTTCAGGCCCTCGGGCTTCTTATTGTGGAGAAGACAAAAGTTCCGGTAACTGTGGTAGTCATTTTAGTCCGGGGACTTAAAAGTTATAGTGACTTTGCAAAGGTAAAAGAACTGTTGAAGACCAAAATGAAAGTTATGAATATTTATCAGCGTCGTTTTGAATGGAGTATGGCAAGATTGGATTTGGAGATTCAGGGAACTGTTCAGTCCTTCGCTGGTGAGCTTGTAAAAACAGGACATTTTTCCTTGGACAATACTCGAGTCGATCAGAATTATATCGAAGTTTCTTTCTTGAAATAAGGTAGGGTTGATGTTTTCATTCCGGGAGATTTTAACTGCAAGAATGTTTTAATGCAGGGGTTTGACTGTTATGGGTAGATTTAGCCGACTGTTTCAATTGGTAATTGTATTATCTTTGCTTCTTGGGTGTGCATCGAAAATACCCGACATGGTCAATTCCGATAAAAGCAAAAAGAGTACAAGGCTTATTGCCATATTACCTGTGAACAACCGAACAGCCAATGTAAAGGCGGGTCAGATGCTGAGGGAGGCGGTTCTTAACGAACTGTATTTCAAGGGTTATCCCAAAATTCCATTAAACATGATCGATGAAAAGCTCTCAAAAATCTATAAAGATGGTATGGATTTTAAGAGAGTTGATATTTCTCCAAAGGCAGTAGGCGAGCTACTTGGTGTTGATGCGGTCCTGTATGCTACTTTAGATGAGTGTTCGACTTCCTACACCTTTGTGTACGCGCCTACCAGTGTTTCCGTGGTTCTTGAGCTGCGGAGTGCGAAGACTGGTGAAACACTCTGGAATTCCAAGTATAGAACTGTAAAAAGGAATTATGGGATTTCGCGGGAACAGCTTGAAATGGCATCATGCCAGGTTTTCGAGCCGGCGATCCAGGAAGTTGTGGAGAAGGTCATGACGACTCTTCCTGATGGTCCTGATTCAGCGACTTAAACACGCAAAACTCTGAGAATATTTCAAAACCTCCGCAAAATCCCTACCTCGTGACTGGTGTATCTCCTATTAAGGAGAAATGTATATTCGGCTTCATACAAGGAAACGCAGATGAAAAAAATTATTATTTTTTTGTCCACATTGTCATTTGTGTTGCTTGGTTTGCAGCAGGTTGAAGCGAAAAGAGTTATGGAGCTAAAGATCGGTAAGGGCGAAGCTAAAGTCAACCTTTTGGAAGGGTCGGCTGAAGGTTCTTCCAGCGGGGAAGAAAGCATGGCGTTCCTTGAGGATGGGAGACACGCTCAAAGGAGGCGACGAGGTTAACACCGGAGTCTAAGGCGAGACTTGAGCTTGTCTTGCCTGACTATTCTGCTGTTCGTTTTGCTGGTAATTCTCATTTTAAGGTTCTTCAGATGGAAGCCGGTGACGATGCTGTACCGTGGAACATAAAATTTCATTTGGCTGTTGGGAAGACTTGGGCAAATGTGAGCAGAGCGATGGGAAAAGGAAGTCAATTTGAGCTTCAGTGTGAAAATGCTGTAGCCGGTGTCAGAGGTACCATTTATCGAATGAATGTCGAGGAAGATAAGTCAGCCCTGGTAAGGGTATATGACGGATGGGTGTATGTATCGGGAGGCGGGCCAGCCGTGGAACTGCCGACGATGATCGGTCCTCCAAAAAAAATTGCGGGACCCAAGCCGATTCCCGGTCCTAAAAAAGTTACTCTGGGGGAGTGGGTGTTTATTATTAAATCTATGCAGCAGATAAGAATCGCTGCGGATGGAACAGCGGAAAAACCGCGGGATTTTACTGAACAGGAAGATAGGGACGACTGGGTGGACTGGAACAGATCGAGAGATCAAGAATTATGATCGGGGTAGAACCCAGGGATAAATTCTTCAGATAAACTGGATAGAACGAATAAATGAATATACCCAATTTACTGACGTTGTTGAGAATCCTCCTTGTTCCTGTCACGGTAATCTTCCTCATGCAGGGAAACTTCACAAAGGCACTTATTGTTCTGGCTGTTTCGGGAATCACTGATGCCCTTGATGGTTTCCTTGCCCGCATATTGAACCAGCAGACTGTACTGGGGGCATATCTGGATCCCATAGCGGATAAGGCTCTCCTTGCAAGTTGCTTTGTGACGCTTGTCTATAAAGGGTATAATCCCTGGATGGTTCACGGTTATTGTCATCAGCAGGGATTTGATCATACTTATTGGTATTGCCATCATGTCAATCATGTCAATACCGTATAAAATCAGCCCATCATTTATAAGCAAGATCACAACTGCTCTGCAATTGTTCACATTAGTTTTTTTTCTGATGTTTCGTATTCTTCCTGGATTGATTGATTATATATGGCTTTTGGTTTTACAATGGCTCACAGTCCTGTTCACCGTTATTTCCGGGCTTAATTATATGTTAAGGGGGATTAGGTTAAATACTTACTCACCATAGCTTGGCATATAAATGTACCGTAAAAGAATGGGCAAATCACAATATTTGCTTGACATAACAGCGTTTTATTGTTAGAAAATCATCCTCTTCTATTGGGGAGACTCTGATGTAGGCACGTAGCTCAGGGGGAGAGCGCCATCCTGACGCGGTGGATGTCCAGGGTTCAAATCCCTGCGTGCCTACCATTTTTGTCAGATAACAATAACAACCAAATATGACGATTAATCGTGGGTGAGGGCATCAGCAGGGTGTATGCGGTGATGCCCTTTCTTATAGATGGAGGCTGTGAGCTGAGATGTACTTGAAATTGGCACGGAGGATTTTCGATATCAGGTTTGATTATGAATGAAATCAAGATTACATTACCGGATGGCTCAGTCAGTACGTGTCGTTCCGGTGCAACAGTTAAGGAGATTATTGCATCATGGAAGATGGATGCTACTTTCTTCAACTGTTGCGGCGAAGTTTAATAGTGCACTTGTGGATTTAAGCCATCCAGTTGAAGAAGAGGCAACACTTGCTTTGATGGATATTTCATCAAAGGAGGGTCTTGGCGATCCTCCGGCACAGCATATCCCATGTGATGGCACAGGCTGTCCAGGATACTTTCAAGGGCGTGCAGGTTTGTATAGGGCCTTCCATAGAAGACGGTTTCTATTACGATTTCGAGTATGCCGAGACATTTACCCCGGAAGACTTTGAAAAGATCGAAGCCAGGATGCGATGAGATAGTAGCCGCCGATTATCCTTTTATGCGTCAGGAGGTGTCGAGAGAAGAAGCCATTGCGCTCTTCAAGGACAAAGGTGAATCATACAAGGTCGAACTTATAAATGATTTGCCGGAAGATGTAAAGACAGTCAGTCTCTACAGTCAGGGCGGGTATGTGGATCTGTGTCGCGGTCCTCATATACCGTCTACGGGAATGATCAAGGCGTTCAAGTTATTAAGTGTGGCCGGGGCATACTGGCGGGGTGATGAAAAGAATAAGATGCTTCAGCGTATATACGGGACAGGGTTTGCAACGAAAGAGAGCCTTAGCCGAATATCTCCATGTCATTGAAGAGGCGAAGAAAAGGGATCACCGGAAGCTGGGGAGAGAACTGGATCTCTTCCAGATAAATGATGAAGCAGGAGCGGGGCTGATCATATTTCATCCCAAAGGGACCATGCTGCGAGCCATTATTGAGGATTGGGAAAGGAAAGAACATCTGAAACGTGGATATGATATGGTCATGGGTCCCCAGATCCTGAAAGTTGATCTCTGGAAGAAATCGGGACATTTCGATCATTACAGGGAAAATATGTATTTCACGGAGATAGAAGATCAGGGATACGGGATAAAGCCGATGAACTGCCTTTCCCACATGCTGATATACAAATCGAAGATTCGCAGTTACCGGGACCTGCCGCTGCGGTATTTCGAACTTGGTACGGTTCACCGGCATGAAAAGACGGGTGTTCTTCATGGCCTCACACGAGTACGCCAGTTTACACAGGATGATGCCCATATCCTCTGTACGCCGGAACAACTGAACAGCGAAATAACCGGTATTGCGGATTTCGTCAGTTATGCCATGAAAATTTTCGGCTTTGATTACGACGTGGAACTTAGTACACGGCCGGAAAATTCCATCGGTTCCGATGAAGACTGGGAAATGGCGACAGCGGCCTTGGAAGATGCCCTGAAGGACAACCGGATGGCTTATGAGATTAACGAGGGTGATGGCGCCTTTTACGGACCCAAGATCGACTTCAAGCTGAAAGACGCCTTGAACAGAAAGTGGCAATGCGCTACTATCCAGTGCGATTTTACCCTTCCGGAACGATTCGATCTCAGTTATATTGGTGCAGATGGAGAAAAACACCGGCCGGTAATGCTGCACAGGGTGATTCTCGGGTCTATAGAACGGTTCCTGGGAGTGCTGATAGAGCATTATGCCGGAGCTTTTCCAGTCTGGCTGTCGCCGGTTCAGGCGGTTCTGATGACTGTTACGGATAAGCATATTCCTTATGGAGAAGGGGTTTACCTGCAGTTGTCTAATGCAGGGATTCGTGCGGAAAAGGATTTCAGGAATGAAAAACTGGGTTATAAGATCAGAGAAGCCCAGGTTCAGAAAATTCCTTATATGCTGGTAATCGGTGATCGGGAAATGGAATCGAACCGTGTTTCTCCCCGTGAGCGGAATGGTAAAGACCTCGGTGCCATCGGTGTGGATGAGTTTATTGAACTCGTGCGGGAAAAATGCACACAGTATAAATAAAGTTAAATCTTAATCACTAAATCCGAAATTCTAAACAGTATTAAAATTCAAATGCATGAAATGTTTAGAATTTCAGATATTCGAATTTTAGATTTTATTAGTTCAGGAGGTGACCTATAGCTAAGGATTTAAACATAAATCAGGAGATCAAGGCGACTACCGTCAGGGTTATTGATGAGGGTAAACAATTGGGTATTATGTCTCTGGCGGAAGCACTGGAGGTGGCTGCCAAGGCAGGTCTGGATCTGGTTGAGGTTGCTCCCAATTCTACACCACCGGTTTGCCGGATCATGGATTATGGAAAATTCAGATACCAGCAGAGCAAGAAACTACAGGTTGCAAAAAAAAGCCAGAGTATCATTCAGGTAAAGGAGATCAGGATAAGACCGAAGACTGATGAACATGACCTGCAGGTAAAGATCAAGCATATTAAGAAATTCCTCAGCCAGAATGATAAAGTAAAGATTACCATGATGTTCAGAGGTCGTGAAATGGCTTATACTGATCTCGGCAGGAAAATCATGGAGGATATCCAAAAGGAGTTGGCAGATGTAGGTGTTATTGATCAGCATCCGAGGCTGGAGGGAAGAAATATGGTTATGATGGTTTCGCCGAAGAAATAGAATATAGGAGATTCTCACTGAATCCGAGATCAAAACGATATCAATCCTGAATCCTGAAGTTTATAATTTAGAAAGAATTTAGATTTTTACAAGGGGTGATTTAATGCCAAAGATAAAAACACACAAGGGAGCGGCTAAACGGTTTAGCCTTACGGGAACCGGCAAGGTAAAGAGGAGTAAGGCTTATGCGAGCCATATTCTTACAAAAAAAACGACAAAAAGAAAAAGAAATTTGAGAAAATCTACCATTCTCGACAAGAGTGATACCAGAGGAATAAAGATGTTAATTCCGTATATGTAGGAATTGAAATACAAGAGTTCAGATAAGAATTTTTTAAGTTTGGTAGAATAATTCAGTAATGCGTTTTTTATAAGAAGCGGGGAGATCAGAAGAAATGCCAAGAGTAAAAAGAAGTATCACTGCTAAGAAAAAGAGACGAAAAATTCTGAAAATGGCAAAGGGTTTTTTTGGAGCGCGGAGCCGTTTATTGAGGACAGCCACGGAAGCCGTCGAAAGAGCGATGAAGTATGCCTACAGGGACAGAAGAGCACGAAAAAGAGATTTCAGGAAACTGTGGATTGCAAGGATTAATGCGGCTGCACGAGTTCATGAGATATCATATAGCCGGTTAATCGACGGCATGAAAAAAGCGGGTGTCGAAATTGACAGGAAGATCCTGGCCGAGCTTGCCATTCATGATCCTCGCGGATTTTCTGAAATAGTCAGTATAGCAAAGGGTAAGCTGGCAGCATGCTAAAGGAACTTGAGGAACTTCAAAGGCAGGCAGAATCTGAATTGCGTATTTCAAAAACTGAAGAGGAGTTCCTTGCTGTAAGAACCAAGTATTTAGGAAGGAAGGGGCTTCTGACAGAGCTTCTCCGCAACCTCGGAAATATCGAACCGGAAGAGAGACCTTTAATCGGAAATCGATGCAATGAAATTAAGAATACCCTTACTGAGAAGATTGAAAAAGCTCTGAAAGCTATTACCAGCCTGAAAAAGGATGAGAGTCTTCTCCATGATAGAATCGATGTAACACTCCCTGGCAGAAAAGTCCGATATGGTAAAGTTCATCCCATAACCCAGGTCTGTCAGGAGATATGTGATATATTTGCAGGGTTTGGCTTTTCAGTTGTCGAAGGTCCGGAAATTGAACTGGATTATTACAATTTTGAAGCCCTGAATATTCCTAAAAATCATCCTGCACGTGATATGCAGGATACGTTTTACGTAGAAGATAATATCGTCCTGCGTACCCATACGTCACCGGTCCAGATCAGGGTCATGGAAAAGCAGAGACCGCCGGTGAGAATTCTTTCACCGGGCCGGGTGTATCGTCCCGATTCGGATATCTCTCATACACCCATGTTCCATCAGATTGAGGGTCTATTGGTTGATAAAGGCATCACCTTTGGTGACTTGAAAGGTGTTCTAACATCATTTCTCAAGCAGATGTTCGGTGAGGGTACGGCACTCCGATTTCGCCCCAGTTTTTTCCCCTTTACCGAGCCGAGTGCTGAGGTTGATATCAGGTGTGTCATGTGCAATGGCGAGGGTTGCCGTGTGTGCTCTCAGAGCGGCTGGCTGGAAATACTCGGATCAGGGATGGTGGATCCCGAGGTTTTTAAGAACGTAGATTACGATCCGGAAGAGGTTTCCGGTTTTGCTTTCGGCCTTGGTCTTGAGCGGATTGCCATGCTTAAGTACGGAATATCGGATATCCGGTTGTTTTTTGAAAATGACTGGAGGTTCCTAGAACAATTTTAACCTCCGTAAAAATATCTATTTAGGATACGGATTCATAAATTCTAATCAGGAAGTCCGAAATCCTAAACAATGTCAAAATCGCAAGTTACCAAAACATTCAGAAATTCGATATTCGAATTTAATATTTGTTTAGAATTTAGATATTAATATTTAGGATTTACTTGCATGTTAGTCAGTCTCAGATGGCTTAAAGATTATGTAGATATCAGAATTTCACCCGCAGAGCTGGTAGATCAATTGACAATGGCCGGTCTTGAGGTAGAAGCCGTCAAGGAAATAGGTCCTTTATTTACGAATGTTGTAGTTGCAATGATCCTTTCCGTCAGACCTCATCCCGCAGCAGACAATTGTTTCCTTTGTGAAGTGACTACAGGTGAAAGTACCTTTCCAGTGGTATGTGGTGCCGGTAACATCCGCACTGGTGATGTGGTTCCCCTTGCGAAAATCGGGGCAACTATACCCGGTGGTTATACCATCAGGAGCTCAAAAATCAGAGGTGAGATATCAGAGGGTATGCTCTGTTCCGAACAGGAACTCGGGATAGGCAGTGATGCTGCGGGTATCATGATTCTCCCGGGCAATCTTTCTATCGGCGAAGATCTATCAAAAGCACTTGATCTGGAGGATACCGTTCTTGATATTGCGATTACACCGAACCGTTCCGACTGTTTGAGCATCATTGGTATTGCACGTGAAGTTGCGGCAATTACAGGATTGAAGCTTAAGTATCCTGATATTACCGTACGGGAAAGTGAAGAGGATATAAACCGTATCACGTCAGTGGATATTCTCGATCCCGATCTCTGCCCCCGATACAGCGCCAGAATTATAAAAAATGTTACGATAAAACCTTCACCATTTTGGATGCGCCAGAGACTGGAAGCAATTGGCCTTCGCGCCATCAACAATATTGTTGATATTACCAATTATGTGATGATGGAATTGGGCCAGCCGCTTCATGCATTTGATTTCAGGTTTCTTGAAGAGGGCCGTATTGTAGTTAGAAGATCCCGCAAAGGAGAAATATTCACATCCCTAGATGAGAAGGAGCGTATCTTGGAGGCGGATACGCTGATGATTTGTGATGGCGTCAAACCAGTGGCTATTGCCGGTATCATGGGTGGAGTTAATTCTGAAGTTAAGGAGGACACAAAGACAATTCTGTTGGAAAGTGCTTATTTTGCACCATCCTCTATTCGTAAGTCGGCAAAGTTACTGGGCATGGTTACGGATGCTGCATTCAGATTCGGTCGTGGTGTAGATCCTGAAGGTGTGATCGGGGCGCTTAACAGGGCGGCACGGTTTATGGCAGAAATTTCCGGTGGGGCAGTTTGCAAAGGTTACATCGATCAATATCCTAAGAAAGTTGAAACAGCAAGTGACATTCCGCTTCAGAATAAGAAGAGTCAATGATATCCTGGGGACAGATATTAATGCAGATGAAAGTACCAGAATTCTGAAATGTCTGGATATGTCGGTCTCATAGGGAAAGTGACGAAATTTACCGTGTGACCCCACCAACATACAGGGTAGATATCACGAGGGAAATAGATCTTATCGAAGAGGTAGCAAGACTTTATGGTTATGACCGTATCCCTGTAACTTTGCCCCCGGTTTCGGTTGTAACTGTAATGAAGGATCGTAAAAAAATTCTCTCGGACAGCATTACGGAAAATTCTGGGAGGATCCGGATACTCGGAGGTAATCACATACAGCTTTATCTCCCCTGGCCTTGTAGATCAGCTGGGATTCGCTTCGGAGGATGAGCGGCGAAAGATTGTTAAGATAAGAAATCCCCTGACGGAGGATCAGTCGGTAATGCGGTCGACGCTCATTCGCGGCCTCTTGGAAACAATGAAGAAAAATGCCAATAATGGCTGCTTCGATCTCAAGGTGTTTGAGATTGGCAGGGTTTTTTTTCACCATAAAGAGGGTGAGCTTCCAATTGAGAAGAACATGATCGGTTGCTTGATCACAGGCCTGCGTTATGATGATCTCTGGTCTTCAAAGTTGTATGCAGATTTTTATGATATAAAAGGATGTATAGAGAACATCCTTGATGGTCTCAGGATTTCAGGTTTAAAATTCAGGTCCTGATTACGGGGAGACCTTGCTCCATTCAGGGAAGTCCTGCGAAGTATATGTTGGCGACCAATTGATCGGGTTCGTAGGGGAGGTGCATCCTGATGTTCTTAGGCGCATGGATTTAAAGAATCTTGCTTATGTATTTGAAATTGATTTAGATATTCTAACAAACCTTTTTTCCGGCGAGGTGCTGATATAAAGACCTGCCTAGGTTTCCATCGGTCGTGAGAGATGTAGCTTTTGTAGTTGGCCAAGAGATGGAAGCGGATAAAATACTTAATCTAGCCATGGATATGGGTAAAGAATTGCTTGAAAAAGTAAGTATTTTTGATGTATATTCCGGCAAAAGTATCACCTCATGGTAAAAAAAGTTTGGGATTAAGGTTTACATATCGGGTTGCTGACAGAACATTGACAGATGATGAAGTGAATCAGGTGCACGGGGGGATCGTAAAAAGTATCATTGATGTAACTGGGGCAAAAATCAGGGGCGAAGAAAATTAGATATCTGAAAGATTGTGGGAGGTTAGAAATGACAAAGATTGATATTATTCAGGATGTGTATGAGAAGCTGGGATTTTCGAAGAAGGATGCAGCGAAGATTGTTGAGTCGGTTTTTGAGATCATGAAGGATAGTCTTGCTAACGGTGAAAAGATAAAGATTTCCGGTTTCGGTAACTTTTCAGTCAAGGAGAAGAAATCTCGCAGAGGCAGAAATCCCCAGACCGGCAGCGAGATAGAGATATCGGCGAGAAAAGTGCTTACCTTTAAATCGAGTCAAGTGTTACGCAAGGCGCTGAACAGTTAAGCTTCGAAGGTTAAAGAAGCTCTAAGCACGAAATCCTGATGACCCGGTAAAAACATGTCCACGCAAGTTATAGTCGGGTGTCAGTAACTGTACTAAAAGTGGTAGACTTCTTAAACAACACCGGAAGCAAGGTATATCCTTAGACAGGAAGAGGATGATCTTGCCTACTGAAAGAGGCGTAGACCAATATTCGATCCATAACATATGCCTCGGCCTTGGCAGGAGGCAAACTCCAGCTGGGGAACATTTTACAAGCCTCTAATCCTGAATGCTAAGCGAATTCAAAACCCAAGTGATGCAAATCTAACCCTTAAGTGGGAAATACATATGTGGAGCTTCAAGATTTAAACTTGGTCTTTTTGGGATATTAGGATTTAGGCTCTTATTTAAATGAATATTTCGATTCCGGACAAAGAGTATTTCCGTATCGGAGAGGTTAGTAAGATTCTTGGTGTAGATCCTTACGTCGTCAGGTATTGGGAATCTGAGTTCAAATCGATAAAGCCAATTCGTACGAAATCCGACCAGCGTCTATTCAGGAGAAAAGATTTAGAGGAGCTGTTGATTATTAAAAACCTCCTCTATGCCGATAAGTTTACCATCAGCGGTGCTAAAAAACAATTGTTGAAGATGAGGGAAGGGACGGTGCAATCCGATAAGGACTGTAATCGTGAGCGGCTTGGTGAGATTAAAAAGGGATTACTGCAGATAAGAAAAATAGTCAGTTGAAGAGAAAGAGGGACAGGCATTTCTTCACAAAGGAAAAAACCTGCCCCTCCTGTCCTTAATGCTTGATTGATCTTTTGGATGCCTTGAGCGGATTGATTTTTTGTGTGGCTTCTTTGATTTCTTTCTTTATGTGCGATGCGGTTGGACAGTTTCCAGAAAGCCATTTGCTGATGGGTTCAGGATAGACCTTGCAGTACTGACCGGTCGGGCAATCTATGATTTTATTGCAACCTTCACACTTCTCAATAATTATATGACAACTACCTCCATTAAATCCACAGCCTTTCTTCGTCATGAAGGTACACTCTGAACCAGTCTTGATGGTTTGACAGACCATTGGAATCACCCCCTTTCATGTTTTTTTTGTAATTTTTTATTGGTAATGACATCTATCAAAAATTTTCTAATTATAGCAAAATAATTAATTGATGTCAAGTAAATAAATACATAAAAATTAATGATTAAATTATGCAATAATAACGTCATGAATAGCCTATCGAATGAATTGACTTCAAAACACAATCATGTTAGGCAAACACCTCTGTTAGAGGAGAATCTATGAAGAGTGAAAAACATCAATGAACATCGCATCATGTTTGAGTCTGCCATGGTAGAAATAAAAACATTTGAGATAAAAAATAAACTGGGTCTTCATGCGAGGGTTGCGGCGAAGCTGGTCAATGTGTCAACACGATTTAAATCAAAAATATTTTTTGAAAGAGATGGCAGAGTTGTGAATGGAAAAAGTCTTCTCAGTATCTTGACATTAGCCTGTCCTTTGGGAAGCCGAATAACAATAAGAGCAGAAGGGATAGATGCACGGGAGGCTATTGAAGATCTTGAGAAGCTGATAGAAGATAAATTTGGAGAAGATTGATGGATACTGATGTGGAAAAAAAATCTTTTGTTCTAAAAGGGATAGGAGTCTCACCAGGTATCGTGATCGGAAAGGCATACCTGTATGATCGCTTCAATGCTCAGGTTTCCTTTTATAAGTTGAAGGATAAAAGCCTTGTATCTGAGGAAATTAGACGGTTCAAAACAGCCCTAAAGGAATCGGAAAAACAGCTTCTGGAAGTAAAAAATAAACTCTGGGAATTGGCCGGCCGGGAGCCGCTATATATCATCGATGTTCATATCATGATTCTAAAGGACAAGATGTTTATCAACCATACAATTCAATATATTAAGGACGTGTTAATCAATGCAGAGTGGGCCATTAAGATGACCATCGATAGATATAGAGAAATCTTTGAAAAGGTGGAAGACGAATATCTCAAAGGCCGGATCAGTGATATTCGATATGTGGGGCAGATGATTCTAAGGAATCTTGCCGGAGAAAAGAAAGAGACCATTACGGATGTTAGCGGAAAGGGTATCGTCATAGCCATAGACCTTTCGCCTGCAGATACTGCGCAGATGATGATTAACAAAGTCCAGGGATTTGCGACAGATATGGGAGGGAAAACATCCCATACAGCAATTGTGGCCAGAGCGGTTGAAATTCCCGCAGTTGTTGGTTTGGAATCCATTACAAAAATGGTTCGAACAAATGACGACATTATTGTTGACGGCTCCGCGGGGCTTGTTGTGGTGAATCCTGATCCAGAAATGATTAAGGTATATGAAGATAAACAGAAGCACTTTGAGACAGCCCAGGAAAACTTTCTGAAATATGCCCATCTTCCTGCGATAACGAAGGATAATTATAAAGTGGAAATAGGTGGAAACATAGAGTTTATCGAGGAGATCCCTTCTGCCATATCTCATGGCGCCGAAGGCATCGGTCTGTATAGAACGGAATTCATCTACATAAATAAAGAACAGCTTCCAACGGAGGAAGAGCACTTTTCACATTACAGAAGTGTTGTTGGGTCAAAGGGCTTAAAATGGGCAACTATCCGGACCCTTGATTTAGGTGGTGATAAGTTTTACTCTGATCCTAAGTTAGCCAAGGAGATGAACCCTCAAATGGGCCTGAGAGCCATACGATTTTGTCTGAAGGAAGTGGAGTTGTTTAAGGTACAGTTGCGGGCAATTGCCCGAGCCAGTGCTTTTGGCAAGACTAGAATCATGTTTCCTATGATTTCAGGAGTTGAGGAAATACGAGAAGCCAAAAAAATCTTTTTTGAGGTTAAAGATGATCTTATTGTCCAGGGTATACCGGTTGGCAACGACATTGAGATCGGAGTCATGATAGAAGTTCCGTCTGCTGTAATTATTGCCGATGAATTGGCAAAGGAAGTGGATTTTTTTAGCATAGGCACAAACGACCTGATCCAATATGCCTTAGCTATTGATAGGATAAACGAAAGGGTAACCTACCTATATGAACCTCTCCACCCAGCTGTGTTAAGACTAATAAAGCAAGTGATCGACGTTGGTCATAGAGCAGGCATTCGGGTTGCAATGTGCGGGGAAATGGCTGGTGAACCAGCTTATATCATGATTCTTTTAGGGCTCGAAATTGATGAGTTAAGCATGAATCCTCTGGCAATACCCAGGGTAAAAAAGGTAATCCGCGGTTCTACTCTAAAGGAATCCAAAGCCTTGTTAGAAAAAGTCATGACATTTTCATCGGCTTCTGAGATACGGGAATTTGTAAATAATTATATGAGTGAGCGGTTTCCTGAAGAGTTTCAGCTAAACGGGACTTAAGAGATTAAATAGTAAAAGACACATCTGTGACGGTTTCGTAAAAGTCAAGTAAATTACGTTTTTACGAGGCCACCGCCCGGTTTTAAGTATTTACGAGATCATTATGTCCATCCTGTCAAAAATTAAAGCGTGGATGACAGACAGTAAAGAATTTTTCTCTGGATGCCTTTACAAGGAGGACAATTTTCCTCTATTCTGGCTTATTAAGGATGTATTGTCCAAGGTCGAACTTGCTGATGAGTATGTCGAATCATTAAAAAAACTTTCGGAAAAAGGGATAGTCATTTATGCAATTAAAGATAAAAGTCAGCTCAATAGTCTTATTATACGTGAGCTTTCGGCCAGAAAGGGTATACCGAGGCCGGTTTATTGCCACGGAATAAATATGATTTTCTGGCAGCCTTTCTCTGCTGCTTTTAGGGTTGTTTTTTCCATTCTATTTCATTTTCTTTTCAAAAAGACCATTCTGGAAACCTACAAGACCAATTATCTGAAACGAATCATCATAGAAGGGAAAAGTGTAGTTATACATCTTGGAGGTTCAGAATTTTTTGAAAACCGTATGACACAGAAAGCGCTCATACAATTGATTGATACTCAAAAAAATTTAAATATGCCGATTTATATTATTCCGGTTATGATTACCTATGGACGAAGAAGGGATAAGGAGAAGGAGAGTTTAATAAATATTCTATTTGGCCAGGCGGAAGAAACGGGTGCACTTCGCCGGGTGATTACATTTCTCCGATACTCCAATCAAGCAACGGTGATAGCTGCAGATCCGATTAAGCTTAAGGACTTCGTCAATGAAAACAAAGATATAACAACAGAGGCACTATACCATGATCTGAGAAGAGAACTGATAGACAGGATTGATGAAGAGAAGACAAGCATCGTGGGGCCTGTTTTGAAGTCAAGGGAAGAAATTATCAGCATGGTTCTTAATGAAGATAATCTCAATCATTTTATAGAAGAGATGGCGGCCCATGGCACAAAAGAGCATGACACCCTTGTCAAGGAGGCGGAAAAATACATGCGGGAAATTGCTTCTGACTATAATGACATGTTTATCGATCTCTGGGATAAATTTCTCACGTGGCTGTGGAATAATATCTATGATGGTGTGGTGGTTGACAAGTCTGGACTGGCAAAAATTAGAAACATATCAAAAAAAATGCCTTTTGTCATCATACCCTGCCATCGGAGCCACATCGATTATCTCCTCCTTTCTTATGTTTTTTACAAACATAATATCCAGATGCCGTTTGTCGCTGCCGGTACCAATCTGTCATTCTGGCCTGTGGGATACATCTTTAGAAAATCGGGTGCCTTTTTCATTCGTCGTACCTTTAAGGGGAACATACTCTACAGCGAAGTATTCGCCAAATATCGTGGAAGTCCTTTTAAAAGAAGGTCTGCCGCTTGAGTTTTTCATAGAGGGGGGACGGAGTCGCAGCGGTAAGATGGTAATGCCAAAATTTGGCCTCCTTTCGATGCTTATCCAGGCTTATAAGAAGAAGGCCTGTGATGATCTGGCAGCAATTCCAGTCTTCATTGGGTATGATCGTGTCATTGAAGGGGATTCCTACTTGAAGGAGCTTGGAGGAGTACCGAAAGAAAGAGAGAAGACTTCAGATGTAATAAAAAGTCATAAAATTTTAAGGAGACGTTACGGACGAGTTTATGTGAACATCGGTGAACCGATTTTTTTAAAATCATATCTTGCATCGCAGGAGAAAGCTTTTGAAGATATGACGACAGAAGAGAGACAGAGCCTGTACAGGAAAATCAGTTATGAAATTGCCCTTGAAATCAATAAGGTGTCTGTCAGTCACTCCTTTTTCTCTCGTTGCGTCCGGTTTGCTTTGCCACGACAGAAAAGGAATATCTCATGAGGAAATGATGGACGTGATAGATTTATTCTCTGATTATCTCAGCCATAGAGAAGTAAACTTTGCTGCTACCCTGGTTAATAGGGAAAAGGCTGTTATAGATGCCCTGAACCACTTTGACCAGTTGGACATAATATCCAAAATGGGGGCGGATGAAAAAGAACATGATGAACTGGAAGAAGTCGTTTACTCCCTGGAAGATGACAATCGACTGAAATTAGAGTATTATAAAAATAATATCCTTCACTTCTTCATCCCGATCAGCTTCGTAGCCGCGTCATTGCTAGCAAGTCATGAAGATGTGGTATCCTTGAACCGGATCGTGAAGGATTACCAGTTTTTTAAGAGGCTCTTCTGGCATGAATTCATCTTTGATGATCGGAGGGATGATTTGGATGAGGTGAATGATGTCCTCTCTTATTTAGATAACAGAGGTATGATAACCGGTTTGGAACGAAATGGACACGCGCTGGTCGAGGTTAAGGGCAGGGGCAGGAGGGATCTAATGCCCTTTGCCGGCTTGGTACGCAACTATATAGAATCGTACTGGGTAGTGATCAGAGGTTGTCTGTATCTCAAAAACGGAGCAATGCAGGAAAAGGAATGGACGAGGAAGATCCAGCAGGCTGGCTGTTAAGATGTACAAAAAGGGAGAGATACGTAGGGCAGAAGCCCTGTCGCAGTCCAATTATCGAAGTGCTATGCAATTTCTCCAGGATGCCGAAATTGTGTATATTTCCGAATCTGGTGATAAAGGAGATAAGAAAGAATCTAATCTATGTACGCTTGCCGGCAGCAAGGTGGAAATGGATTCTCTCCGACACAGATTGTTCGAATTCTTGTAGTGACGGTATCGCACAGGATACTCTGGGTTTTGCGATGTTATTTCCTGGAAACCCTTGTAAAAGTCTCAGTTTTTATTTGACTTCCCTAGCCGTTCATGCTAAGGAGCGCAACGCAGATGGATAAGGACACTAAGAAATCAGCCATCCAGCTCGCATATGCCAGCAGTATTGGCATTGCCATGGTACTGTTGATTTTCGGAAGTCTTTATCTGGGTGTCTATCTCGACAGGAAGTTTGGAACTGGATATAAATTAACAATTTTTCTTTTAATAGTAGGTATTGTTGCCGGATTCAGGAATATATACGTTTTAATAAAGAAATTTTCCTGGGATGAAAAACCTGTAATTAAGTATCTGAAAAGTGAACCACACAGAAAAAGATCCCCTCCAAAGAAAGCTTGAGCTTACAAACTGGGTTATCCTGGGGATACTTCTCATGCTCAGTTTTATCTTCATGCCTTATAGATTTGCTTTCGGAATGTTGTTGGGCGGTTTTATAAGTATTGTAAATTTTTATTGGCTTGGCAGGGATCTGAGAAAGGCGTTCAGCAGGCTTTCCGAACGGTCAAATTCATCTGTCATGTTTAAATATTACATCAGGTTTGCCGTTACGGCTGTTGCCCTGTATTTTATCATCTCCGGAGATTTTGTTGATATAGTAGGCTTATTGATTGGCCTTTCGATAGTAGTTATTGCCATAGTATTTACCACAATCGCAACGGCATATTCAAAAAAAAATTGCATTGAGGAGGTTAAATAAGAGATGCATTCTTTGTCATTCCTTGAAAACCACTATATTCCCGCACATGTAATGTATACCTGGTTTGTCATGGCGCTACTGGCCGTTTCTTCTTTTCTTGCAACACGCCGGCTGGATATCTATCCGACCAGGTTTCAGAATGTTATGGAAGTTGTTATGAGTGGTTTCGATTCCTTGATTAACGATACCATGGGTCACGAAGGAAGAAAATTTTTCCCGCTGATTGCAACCATAGGACTCTTTATCCTTGTATCCAATCTTCTGGGGCTTGTCCCTGGTTTTGAAGCCCCCACGGCTAATCTCAACACAAATGCCTCGATGGCGATCGTGGTTTTTTGCATGACTCACGTTATGGGAGTTAAGGTTCATGGATTCAAGTACATTAAGCAATTTTTGGGACCGGTGTGGTGGTTAATGCCCCTTATGTTTCTCATTGAAATGGTGAGTCACTTAGTCCGTCCCTTATCACTTACCGTGCGATTATTCGGAAACATCGAGGGTGGGCACATCGTTGTAGCTGTGTTATTTTTGTTGGCTCCTTTCCTTATCCCGTTGCCGATTCTCTTTCTGAAGATTTTCATATCAGTTATCCAGACCCTCGTCTTTATGTTACTGTCCATGATGTATATTGCCGGCGCTATGGAAGAGGCACACTAATAACTGTCAGCGCTTGTAACTATACTGAGGAGGGGCCAAGACCCCCGCGGTTTCGTCTCCTCCTCCATATAAGAGGGTGGGGTCTGAAAAATATGATCCCTATTCCCTGATCTCTATCCCATGGAAAAGGAGGGAATAGCCCTGTGAGTAATAAATCCCGCCAATTTAACCCCATCACGGCCAAAGACATCATCTATTTTGCAATGACCGATCGGTTCTGCGCAGCTGGTCCGGTTCATCCGGACGTGAACCAAGACAACCCTCAAGGGTATCATGGTGGAAACTTTGCCGGTCTCATCAGCAAGATTCCTTATCTGAAGAATCTTGGTGTAACTGCTTTGTGGATCACACCCGTGTATCTCAACCTGCACCCGGCACAACATAACCCGACAAGCAGCAGTTGGGCTTATCACGGATATTGGCCGTATGATTTTGCTCAGGTTGATCCGCACCTCTATTATCCCTCCACAATGTATCCGGCCGGCGATAAACGGTACCTCAAAGAAGTTGCTGATGCGCTACATAAAGAGGAGATTAAGCTTATCCTGGACATGGTAGTCAACCACACAGGTTATGATCACCCTGGCTATTACGAAAATGATATACCTAATCCGACACCGATTCGACGTGGCTGGTTTAATCCACCCCAGGAGGGGTGGGGTGAAGCGGACTGGATCTTCGGTTTGCCCGATCTTAATCACAACGATCCCGACGTTGTGCGTTACTTTATCAAGGACATCCTGGATTGGGTAGAGCAGGCGGAAATTGATGCCATACGTATGGACACAGTACTTTATGTTGAGCGACACTTCTGGGATGAATTCAAGGTCACCGTCCACAGCAAATATCCGGACGTGTCCTTGATCGGTGAAGTTCTCGACTACGATGTGGACGATGTTGCAAAATACATGCGCTATCATGATTTCAGTTCCGTGTTCGATTTTCCACTTCAGGGTGCAACAGTAGCTGTATTCGCAGAAGCCGCAAGCTGCCGGAAACTGGCACGACCACAATGGACATGGGCGGAGCCCAACGGTGCGCTGGATTACAGCATAGATTATACCAATCCGGCCCGTCTGGTTACCCTGCTGGACAATCACGATCTGAGTCGCCGGTTTATGACAGCCTGCCTGGATGGTTGTGGCGGCGACCGCAAGCGGGCTATCCGTCGTTTCAAGATGGGTCTGACATTTTTGGTTACGACACGTGGGATTCCGCAAATCTACTATGGTACAGAGATCGGTATGGAAGGACGAAATGAACCATCGGATGCGAATATGCGGCAGGATATGACGTGGGAAGTGTTCGATGGTGGATTGGAGCCGACATCCGCCTACCCGGAGGCCCAGGGAGTCTTCCGTCATTTGCGTCTGTTGCTGCAACTCCGGCACGGCAACGAGGCGCTTCAATTCAGTACGCCGGAAACGCTGTTTGTTGATGACTACGTTTATGTTTGTATGCAGGAATTTCGTGGGAATACGATGATCATCGCATTCAACAACGGCCGGGATCCGATGCCGTCGCCACTGACTGTACAAATTGACGCCAATCCACGCTTGCCTCAGGAAATTAAGACCTTGTTGCGCGATAAAACACTCATAGAACAGATTGAGAAGGAACTGGCACCCATTACAATAAAGGATGGCAATTTCCAATTGCAGCTGTCGGGTGAGACCAGCGCGGTATACAAACTGCCTTGACAGCCAACGTCGTACCTCTGTTCCTAATTATTCTATAAACGCGAATCCTGGAGATGTCTATGAAAAGAAGAACTGTAAGTCTTGGCCTGATTGTTTCCATCTTTTTTTTGGTCGTCACATTTATTCATGTCACTTATACTTCTTCTTACGCTCAGAAGAACTTTTTGTGGCGCGTTCAATCAAAAAGGAGCACTGTTTATTTGCTGGGCTCCGTCCATCTTCTGAAAAAAAATGTCTACCCCCTTAGCAGGGCGATAGAAAGTGCTTTTGAGAAATCTGATGCTTTAGCCGTCGAGGCAGATATCAATGATATAAGCCGATTGGATATCCAG
Organism: uncultured delta proteobacterium; assembly: GCA_963695875.1. Taxonomy (GTDB): domain Bacteria; phylum Desulfobacterota; class Syntrophia; order Syntrophales; family UBA2185; genus DATKLL01. Next base: position 411,322 of record CAVOID010000003.1, read on the forward strand.
AAATTGATGTCAAGTGCCTTCTATTCTGGTGATGATACCCTTGAAAAACATGTATCCAGAGATACTTTTGACGCCGTTAAGGATCAAACAGAAAGACTTGGGCTGCCCCTTGAGTTTGTCTATAGCCAGAAACCGTGGTTTCTTGGATTAACGCTGGAATCATTAGAGCTTATGAAATCCGGGTATGACCCTGAATATGGGATAGACAAGTATTTTATTTCAAAAGCAACAGGCAAGAAAAAAATCTTAGAACTTGAGAGCCTTGATTATCAGATTGATCTTCTTTCAGGCTTGGACGATACCGAACAGGAACTGTTTTTATTATATACACTGAAGGATTTAAAAATACTTGTGCAGGAAGTCGATAAACTGGTTGAGGCATGGAAATCGGGAGCCGCGGAGAGCATGGAATCGGCAATAACAAAAAGTTTTACTGAAGATAGAAGCTTCTATCCCATTTATGAAAAGCTGATCTATAAGAGAAGCAGGAACATGACATTAAAAGTTGAAGGTTTCCTGAGAACAAGCGGGACTTACTTTGTTGTTGTCGGAGCGGCCCATCTCCTGGGAGATAGGGGGATTATTCAGTTATTGAAAGAAAAAGGCTTCACTGTAGAACAGTTGTAAATTTTACTTAGCTATCTTAAAACCATCAGCCAATAGGAGCATGACCCCTTTTCTCACCATCATGACGGCTATGGCAGCCAGCAGGAGAGCGGCAAGTTTGGATACTGTTCTGGCTCCGGACTTCCCTAAAAGGCGCATGATCGGCACATACAGCCAGAATGTCAGGCCGGCGATCACGATGTTTACAATCAGGGCCGCGACGGTAGCTAAAGGTCCATACTCGCTGACGAGAATTAATATCGTAGTAAGCACAGCGGGACCGACGATCAGAGGTACCCCTAAAGGCACCGCTCCCAGACTCTCGGGATCAATCTGACTCCATCTTCTTTCCATATAGACCAGATCATTCAAGGAAATGATAAAAAGAAGGGTCCCCCCGGCTATCATGAAATCAGAGACGGTGATACCTAAAAGATCAAGGATGATCTTCCCAACCGCTAAAAAAATCAAAGCTACAATCGTAGCGGTTACCACGGACTGCACGATAATCCGGTTGATCTTTGGACGATCCAGCCCCTCGGTAAAAGTCATGAACATAGGAAGGACGCCGATGACATTTACAGCCATAAATATGGGGAAAAAACAAAACCAGAACTTGTTCATGGAACCACCACCTTGCACTTGAAAGGATTCTATATTGGGTCATATTATAAGCAATAGTCGGAAATACGACAATAAAAATTATGGACGATATTTATAATTTTTGTGGGGATGCGACAAAGTAGCAAAAAATGTAAACACAAAATGCGATGCCGATAGATTTTTGCCACTCTTATGTATTTATTAGCCGTTGAGGTGGTCATTTAGTGCTGTTCTATTTCTGGGTGTACTATCTTGAAAATGGAGAAAGTCTGTTGCTGATTTCCGATGGCGTGATATATATTTCATAAAAATAGACGGAGGTTATGAATGATCGATAAAGCATCTCGGCGAAGTGGAGAACTTTTCAAATCAGGTTATCGATGAGCTGAAAGCGTTCTGCTTTCCGTGGCAGAAAGCAAAAATATTCAATCAGAATTAATCCCAAAAATCGCTACCGGCTTCTGTGGCGGAATTGCGAGGACAGGTGGAATCTGCGGTGCCGTGAGCGGCGCTGTCATGGCAATAAGCATATTTTATGGAAGAAACTTACCAGATGAGTCAGTCGATAAAAACTACATCCCTGTCCAAAAACTGATGGAGATGTTTGAAAACAAGTTTGGTTCAATAAATTGCAAAGAGTTGACAGGATGCGATCTGAGAACTGAAAAAGGAAGGAAACAATTTTTTTCAACCAATATGATTGAGCATTGCAAAATTTACACTGAAGAAGCCACGAGAATGGCAATGTTACTTATTGAAGAAAAATCTTAAAAGAAGTAACAAAAAATATCTGATTCTAATGTCGATTCTTATTATGTCGTGGATAATATTATTATAGAGTGCAAACATCAGACGTGGAGATGTCAAAGATATGCGAATCAACTATCTACAGCACGTGCCATTTGAGGGATTAGGAAGCATTGAACAGTGGATACATGCCCGCCAGTATCAGTTGACAGCCACCCGGCTCTATCGGGATGACCCCATGCCAAAGGTGGACGGCATTGACTGGCTTATTGTTATGGGCGGCCCGATGGGAGTCCATGACGAAGATAAATTTCCCTGGCTGATGAGCGAAAAACGAATGATTGAAGGAGCTATCCGGCAGGGCAAGGTTGTGATCGGAATATGCTTGGGAGCACAACTGATTGCGGATGTTCTTGGGGCCAGGGTGTATCCCAATCGGTTCAAAGAAATCGGCTGGCATCCGATTGAGTTGACAGAAGCTGGGCAACACTCTCCGCTGTTTAGCTTTCTGCCCAGGCGGCTGAATGTGTTCCACTGGCATGGCGATACGTTTGCCTTACCGGTAGACGCGGTGCATATTGCCCGGAGTGAGGCATGCCAGCATCAGGCATTTGTGTATGACGAGCGGGTGGTAGGGCTGCAATTCCACATGGAGTCTACTTCGGGGGGTATAGATGCCCTTATTCGGAACTGTTCAGAAGAGTTAGTCGGTGGTCGATATATTCAGGCTCCCTCGCAACTGATAGCTACCCCAGAGGCTTTCAGTACTATTAACTGTTTCATGGATGGGTTGCTTACGCGTATTGCGCAAATGGTAAGGCAGACAGCTTGATGGAATTCTTTAACTCTCCACCACTACATAAAATTTAGGGGATCCACATCAACTTTAACATCCAAACCGGTTACGGAAGCTCTTAAGAGGATGTCCTTAGCCAGATCATGAATTGCGCGTGCGTCTTTACCCTTCAAGAGCAGTTGCCAGCGGTACTTCCCTTTGATTTTAGCTATGGGGGACTCCGCCGGGCCAATAATTTCCACCTTTCCCTTCAATTTATTGATTGTCAACAGATCTCTGATAATCTGTCTCAGTTTTTCAAGTCCTTCTATACCTTCATTTCTCTTCAGGCGTGATAGATGAAGGTTCACGATGCGTGCGAATGGCGGATAGGCTAGGGCACTTCTCAGCGCAAGCTCATCTTCGTAAAATCCCAAATAGTCATGCTCTCTGGCCCTGGTGATGGCATAGTGCCTGGGATTAAAGGTCTGGACAATAACCCTGCCAGGAGATGCGCCTCTGCCACCCCTGCCTGAGACCTGGGTCAGAAGTTGAAAGGTCCTTTCCGCCGATCGAAAATCGGGTATGTTCAGGGACGTATCGGCTGAAATGACACCTACCAGCGTAACGTCTGGGATAGTCGTGTCCTTTGGTAATCATCTGCGTACCGACGAGGATATCAATGTCACGCCTATCGAAGGCCCGTAGAATCTTTTCATAGGCCCCCTTCCGGGCTGTTGTGTCACTGTCCATCCTCCCAATTCTGGCTTGTGGGAAGAACTTCCTGACTTCGTCTTCCAGTTTTTCCGTTCCTACCCCATAGCTCTGTATACGCTTTCCGCTGCATCCGGGGCATGACGCAGGTGATGCACTGGCAAAGTCACAGTAATGGCATTTAAGGCTGTCTTTCACTTGCGTGATATGTCATGGATACGGCGCAATTCGGGCATGTAAATGCATTGCCGCAGTCAAGACAGAACATGAAGGTGTGAAAACCGCGTCTGTTTAAGAAGAGAAGCGTCTGCTGTTTCCTCTCAATGGTATCTTGAATCGCGTCTTTGAGAGACCGGGATAGAATCACGGGATGAAACCTGGCTATCATCTTCCACTTCCCTTTTCATATCGATGATCTCCACTTCCGGCAATGGTCTGTCTTCCACTCTCCTGGGCAGGACAAGGTACTTGTATTTTCCTTTCATCGTATTGAAATAGGTCTGTATAGCCGGTGTGGCTGAACCGACGATAACCGTTGCTGAATGGAGTTTTGCTTTCATAATTGCCAGATCACGGGCGTTATATCTCATCCTGTCATCCTGTTTGTAGGAAGTGTCATGTTCCTCATCCACAATGATGAGCCGCAAATTTCTGACTGGTGCAAAGATGGCCGACCGGGCGCCGATGACGACCCTGATTTCACCGCGCTGAATGCGGCGCCACTGATCGTACCTGGCAGATTTTGATATGCCGCTGTGAAGCACAGCTATTTCCTGGTTTGCAAACCTTTTATTGAAACGAGAAATTAGTTGCGCTGTCAGGGCGATCTCCGGTACGAGATAAATTATCCCCCCATTCATCCGGAGAGTTTCTCTAATGGCATTGAGATACACTTCTGTCTTTCCGCTGCCTGTGACGCCATGGAGTAGATAAGGGGAAAAACTTGCAGATTCTATGCCTGTAGCAATTTCACGGAGGGCTTCTTCCTGATCCTCATTTGGAGTAATTAAAATGTCGCTACCGCCGATATCGGGGCTCTGGCCATGATGGCGGGAAACCTCTTCTTCGGTCATACAAACGAGATTCTGTTGTTCCAGGCTTCTGATCAAGGGGAGAACGTTCTTGAATTTTTCACGGAGGGCAGCGACAGGTGAGGAACCGTGCGAATTGAGAAAGTCAACCAGCAGGTTTTGTTTTTTAGTCAGTTTTGTACCGGCTACGTCCCGGTAATTGAGTGTAATGATCTTTTCCTTCTTCGGAGCGATTGCCGGTTTCTTAGTTACGTATGAAACAGCTATAAGGCCTGTATCCTGGAGGATATTGATATCTCTGTAGATATCCTTTTTCCCTGTTATCTGTTTAAGGTGTGTCAAAGGCAGACCGGCGGGAACTAGTTTGAGAGCATCAATTATGCTGCGTTGTGACGCAGACATCTGAAAATCATTTGTCCCCTGGTTATCTTTCACGATGGAGATCCATCTATCGCTTTTCGGATCAATTCCTCCCGGCAATATCTCGGTCAAGGCCTTACCGAGAGGATAGATGTAGTATTGCGATACCCATCGATAAAATCCCAGGTCCTCTTCATTAAAAAGCTGTTCCGGATCTAGGATTTCTATGATCTCTTTTATGTCGTCACAAGTAGTTGAGTGTGCTACTTCGATTATGTAGCCGGTGAGTCTTCTCTTGCCGAATGGGATGAGAACTCGTTTTCCTACGGCGATTTCTTTATGAAGAGCGGGAGGCACGGCATATGAGAACGTCTTTTGCGAGGGGATATTGACGGCAACCGTTACAAACATTATGTTTGTTACCTGTTTGGGCAAGGTGGGATATTGTATTAAAGTTTGTTTTACAGGGTTGTTCTATCTTCTTGTTAAGTGATGAGGTGAGTGTGGACTGTATCTATATTTGAAGGATATCAATCAGGATAGCTATTCCCCTTTTAGCCTTTCTATTTTTTCCTGTTTAGTTTTACAATCGATGCAGAGAGTTGTTACAGGTCTTGCCATCAGTCTTTTTTCAGATATGGGACCGCCGCATACATCACACATGCCAAAGAGGCCATCATCGATGCGTTTTATTGCTTCTTGAATTTTTACGAGTAACTTTCTTTCTCTGTCTCTTATGCGGAGCTCGAAGTTCCTGTCTGATTCGAGGGTTGCTCTGTCATTGGGATCAGGAAAATTTTCCTTCCCCGTTGTCATGTCGGAAACGGTCTTTTCTGCTTCATCGAGTAATTCATTTGCTTTTTGAGCTAGCAGGCGTCTGAAAAATTGCAGCTTCTCAGGTTTCATGGTTTGTATTTTTTCTGGTTTCGTGGTCATTTCGGATCACCCTACATAATGTCTATAATATGAAGAGTGCTTCATACATAAAGAAAACCTTTTTGTAAAGGAAAAAAATCGGTTGAACGATAAAAGATATTTGTTTTGAAATTATAAGTGTTTATGCCTTTCAATTCTTGCCATAGACTTCTATTATTTTTTCAATAACATTCGTTGTTGAGGATCCTTTGATTTCGGGAATGATGATTACCCTGCCACCCCATTTTTCTAGTGATTTTCGACCCACTACCTGTTCCTCTTTCCAGTCGCCTCCTTTCACAAGTCACATCAGGCTTCAGATATTCGATTAACTCAAGGGGGGTGAGTTCGGGGAAAATAGTTACATAATCAACCGATTCGAGGGCCGCAACAACATCTGCCCGCTCGTTTTCGGGGATAACTGGCCGTTTTTGTCCTTTTATGGACCGGACTGAGTCATCGCTGTTGAGACCGAGAACCAGGACATCGCCCTGCTTTTTCGCTTCTTCAAGATACCGTGTATGCCCTACGTGGAGGATGTCGAAACAACCATTTGTGAAGATAATTTTTTTTCCTTCTTTCCGAAGACGGTCAATTATTTTCTTCAGTTCTTCCCGGGAGTAAATTTTTTCCATAATAATTTCTCTTGTCCTTCCGTCAGACTGCTCTGGCAAGTGTGATAACCGCTACTGCCGCAGCCTTGTTTTTCATCAATACCCGTGCACATTCTTTTACAGTGCTCCCTGATGTGTATACATCATCCACCAGAATAATTCTTTGTCCTTTTATCTTGTCCGGATCAGTAACGGAAAAAACGCCGTGCACATTCGATTCCCGTTCCTTTTTCCCAAGACTGATCTGTGGTTCTGTGTTGATATGCCGCCTGAGCGTCATGAAGTCTAACGATACGGTGAATTTTTTGGAAATTCCCTTGGCGAGGATTAACGACTGGTTAAATCCGCGTTCCCTCAGCTTTTTAGGATGAAGAGGGACCGGCACTATCAAAGAATTTTCTGAGATATTGAATAAGGGGTATGCAAATTCTGCCATTAATCTTCCCAGGGTTTCTCCGATGTAGATTTTCCCCTTGTATTTGAATCGGTGGATCGCTTCCAAGAGTACGGTTTCATAAAATCCAACTGCTCGGGCTACAGAGAAGACTGATTTTGTGGTGATACAATCGCCGCATAGATGATTACATCTGTCGGCGCCTGCAAATGGAGTACCGCAGCATGGGCATAGCGGTGATCGGATGAAATGTATCTTTGAAAAACATGCAGGGCAGAAAGGAGTATGTTTTTGATGGTCGACGATTGCTGCACATGTCAAACATCTGGGTGGGAATACAATATCGGCAAGAGCCGTCAGGGTACGTTTCAATTTCAAATCCCCTTGTCGAGGGCGGTCAATTCGGTAACTTCATCATCGACCTTCATGCGTGGTGCATCTGACCATAGACGCTCAATATCGTAGAATTCCCTTATGGGTTCATAAAAAACATGAATGATTACATCTTCATAGTCTATGAGAACCCATTTTCCGAGTCTTTCACCCTCGACGCCAAGGGGTAAAATACCATATTCTTTCAGCATTTCTTGAATTGATGCAGCTATGGCCTGGACCTGCCGGTCAGACGTTCCGCTGCAGATGATGAAATAGTCTGCGAAGGAAGACAACTCTTTGACATTTAAAATAATTAAATCTTTAGCCTTTTTATTTATAGAAGCATTAACGCACAGGAGTACCTGCTCCTTTCCATCTATGCTTTCTTTAACCAATAACACCTCCTTGACCAGTGTACGTTGAAAATCATTTAATTATACTCGACAACTCTTTCATTTTACAATTATATTGTTCCGTTTAGCAACAAAATTTTGCTGTTCGTGATATTTACCTGCCTCCTAAATTGCGGTTGTTAAATAGTGACCCCGTATGATAAAGGGAGCATCATTTTAAATTTAATGATGCCTGGCTTTTTTGAAGCTATCCGCCCGCAGGGCGGGGCTGCCCGAAAACGAAGATATGCTTGCATTGTCCCCCTTATCCCCGCCTGTAAGGCGGGGCTTGCACTGAGGATTATGCGTTAATTCCTCATAATGGAATCCAGTATGCATGATATATTAGAAGTAATTCAGGTTCATATGCCGTTTGATTTTCTCTATAATAAATATCTCCCGATGGTTATTAAAGAGAGGATAAATCCTGAAATCAGCTTCAATCATTATACTCTCGATCATTTCAAGAAGGAGGATTACACCAGAGTTGCCGATCGGCTCTTGGAGGCAGGTTTGATGATTACCTTCCATGCGCCCTTTATGGATTTGAGACCCGGGGCCATAGATCCTGAGATAAGGCAGGTTACCATAGAGCGCCTGAAGCAGGTATTTGATCTCGTCCCTTATTTTCGGCCTCTTTCCGTAGTCTGTCACGCGTCGTTCGATAAGAGATACTATGTGTCGAGTGAGCAGACGTGGCTGAAAAACAGTATTGAAACGTGGCAGCAGTTGTTAACACAAGCCATGGAGATGAAGACCATCATTGCTCTGGAAAATGTTTATGAAGGCGACTGTCAGCAATTGAGTCTTCTTCTTGATGCATTTCCTTCCCCTCATGTCTGTTTTTGCTTTGATACCGGCCATTTTAATGTCTTCTCCGAGACTCCTCTGGAAGAATGGATGATTAGTTTAGGATCACGCATCGGACAGATTCATATCCATGACAATAACGGGCTCCTTGATGAACATCTCCCTGTAGGTGATGGTAACTTTCCCTTCCGGGACTTTTTCGGAATAATCCGTAAAAAGGGGATTAATCCCATTATTACCGTTGAGTCTCATACGGAGAAACATCTGTGGCGTATGTTAGAAAATATTAAGGCTATGAAACTGTTCGTGCAATAGGGATCAGAGGGAAGAGACAGGCAGGGAGTATAATTTGATCAGATACATCGTCAAAAGATTGATATTCATGGTTCCCCTTCTTATTGGCATTACCATTGTCTGTTTTGTCGTTATGCACCTTGCCCCCGGCTCTCCCACCGACATGGAAACACAGATGAACCCCAGGGCATCCGCAGATTACCGGGAGCGTTTAATGGCGATGTACGACCTTGATAAACCTCTCCACCAGCAGTATTTATCCTGGGTCGGAAAAGTTGCCGTGCTGGATCTGGGAAAATCATTTTCCCCGGACCGCAGGCCGGTCACTGGCAAGATCATCGAAAGGCTTCCCATTACCATCCTCATAAATGTACTATCCATGATCCTGATTCTGGTTATTGCGATACCCCTCGGCGTACTTTCCGCCGTCTATCAGAATTCCCTGTTCGATAAGGCGGCCGGTGTTTTCGTATTCATCGGATTTGCCGTACCCACTTTCTGGCTGGCGCTACTTTTAATGATTTTCTTCGGGATCGACCTTGCCTGGCTTCCCATATCGGGTATCAGGTCCTTGAATTATGAATACCTTCCACCGGGGGCGGTCTTTCTGGATTTGATAAAGCATCTGATACTCCCCGTAACGCTTTCGGCATTTGGCGGACTCGCAGGCCTGTCTCGGTATATGAGGTCCAATATGCTGGAGGTGATCAGGCAGGATTATATCATGACGGCTAGGGCGAAGGGTTTACGTGAGCGAACGGTCATCTATAAGCACGCCCTCAGGAACGCCCTGCTTCCTGTTATCACCATCCTGGGTTTGTCCGTGCCCGGTCTTATCGGAGGAAGTGTCATCTTCGAGACCATTTTCGCCATACCCGGTATGGGACAACTTTTTTACATGTCTGTCATGGCCAGGGATTATCCTGTCGTAATGGGAATTCTTTTCATAGGGGCGGTATTGACCCTGCTGGGGAATCTGATTGCCGATGTCTCCTATGCCCTGGCTGATCCGAGGATCAGGGTATCATAATGGTGTAAAGTGTGAGAACCGAGTTCTGGAAGAGATTTTCAAAAAACAAGATCGCCTTGGCCGGGAGCTGCGTTGTTATTCTGTTGTTTATAATTTCCATCCTCGCGCCATGGCTTTCTCCTTACGATCCCAATCAGATTAATCTTAAGCTTGTACTATCGCCGCCTTCCGGCAGTCACCTGTTTGGGACGGATCAGCTGGGCCGGGATGTCCTGTCAAGGATGATCTGGGGGGCCAGGATATCACTGAAGGTGGGGTTTGTGGCTACGGGTATCGCCATCCTGATCGGGGCCGTTCTGGGCGCTGTAGCGGGGTATTACGGAAGGTGGATAGATGCTGTGATTATGAGGTTCGTGGATATAATGCTCTGCTTCCCGACATTCTTCCTCATTTTGGCTGTAATTGCAATCCTTGAACCATCTATCTGGAACATCATGATCATCATCGGCCTGACCGGTTGGATGGGGATCACGCGCCTTGTCCGTGCAGATTTCACATCCCTGAAAGAGAGGGATTTCGTGCTTGCAGCCAGGGCGATCGGCGCCGGCGATTTCCGGATTATCTTTATACATATTCTTCCTAACGCCATGGCATCCGTACTTGTTGCCGCGACACTGGGTGTTGCCGGTGCTATTCTCACGGAGTCCGCCCTCAGTTTTCTGGGTATCGGCGTTCAGCCTCCCACACCAAGCTGGGGGAATATTCTCACGGCTGGTAAGGATAACATCGATATCGCCTGGTGGCTTTCCTTCTATCCCGGTTTAGCCATCCTGATTACCGTCCTCGGGTACAATCTCCTGGGTGAAGGAATACGGGATTCTCTGGATCCGAGACTCAGATGAGGGAATTTTCCGCGATATTATTTTCCGTTCAGCAAAAGGTGTTATTCTTTTCTCAGTCCATTAAACCGCTTCCCAGCGCGCAATTGCCTCCACAGCCATGCAGCGACCCTGCTCATAACCTTCCTGAAGGATGACGCGATTATGGCTTAGTCGCGACACACGAAAGTTCTCGGGCGGACAAACTTCAACGATGGATACGCCGTCCGGCGGCTTGCGGATGAGCGCCACCGATTCGTTATAGTGCCGGACACGCTTCGCCATCGCCTGTTGCAGCATGGGGTAACGCCCCACGCGCCAGCGCATGAAGAAATCAAACAGTCCCTGACGCTTAACGTAGTCTAGACGCCGTGACCGAAGGACCATAATGCGGCTGGCCCCACGATAAATTGCCTCACCCACCGGTATTGCATCCGCTACCCCGCCATCTGTCGTCTGTCGTCCGTCGACCATCGGGTAATCCCTGTAAAAAAGCGGCATGGCGCTGGAAGCTTTAAGAACATGCTCAAGATCCCGGGAACTGGTTATCTTGTAGATTGCCTCGCCTGTTTGCGTATCGGTCAAGACAACTATAAAGGGTTTGTTTTTGGCATAAATCTTCTGCAAGTCAAGACGGATTTCCCGGATGGTGATATTCCAGAGCCAGTCAAGGTCTATCAGATGACTGCCGCGAAAAAACCTGGTAAAACTGATAAACTCCGGCCGTAACGAATAGTCTATGTAGATACTGCTGTTGCGGCCGATCATTTCGGCAAGGTATGCCGCGAGGTTGGATGCACCCGAAGAAACCCCTATATAAAAATCAAAGGGATTGAATTGCGCTTCGAGAAAGCCGTCCATAACCCCTGTGGAGAAGACTCCTCGCAGCGCGCCTCCCTCTACGACCAACGCCGTATCTAATGGTTGATTTGACAACGTTTCAAACCGAGAATTTCTATGGCTACTTCGTGGCGGTATTTATAAACCTCCCGAACCGGTCCAGGCCGAGGGAGTTAAAACCACCGTAACTCTTGCAGCAGCATCCGATGAACCGCACCGCAGTCTGGTCACGGCTATTAGCATGCCCATGCAGCAGGATTGAACCCTACTGGGCCTGATTGATGGCGGATAGCTGCCATCTGTTGTTTCCTGCGGGCCTGGTAAAAGTCCAGTATTCCTCGAATTTCACAGGCTCTGTTTTGCTTCCCGACAATAATTCGCCATTTTCGCTTACTGTGTAATCCAGAAGGCTGGCCAGGAATCTAACGGTAATAAAGTCAATGCCTCCTTCCTGCCATGCTTCGGTGATGTCCACGGATCTGACTGCAATGTTATCAAGTTTGTTGATCTTCTTTTCTGCTTTCAGTTTATCAGCATCCCTCTGAAAAATCCCGAACATCTCCTCTGTAAGAATATCTTTCACACTGGCCATGTCACGGTTGATCCACGCGCCCTGAATCTTGAAGAAATTATCCATGCAGAGATCGGAGAATCTGGCTTTGTCAAAAGAGGAGTCCAATTGTCGAATATGGCTGATTCCTGTTTGAACGTCACTTTCAGTAAACCCCTGAGATTGAGAAGAAGGTGAATATGGTGTCTGCCGTTCCATGGAGGGAGCTGTGCCTGTCTGATAATAAGTCCCGGCTGCAGATTCCGCCTGTTTCTTTCTTCTGAAATATGAATACAGGAAATAAAGAAGACCACCAATGAGGATAATCTCTAAAAGCCCGATGCCGCTTCCGCCAAAACCGCCCATGCCCATACCACCGAAAAGCAGACTGCCCAGAAAGCCGCCCGCTACGCCCATGGCGAGACCTCTCCAAATGCTCGGCTGCTGTATCTGAGGACTCGTCGGTTGTGATGGAGGTGTCGTTTGGCGGGACGGGGATGAAGATGAGTAAGGACTGCTTGGTGAGCTGTATGAACGGGAACCCCGGCTGCCTGAAGATGTTCCCCCTCCTACCCTGGCAAAAACATCCAGTTCTGTTATCCATATGAAAAGAAACATAAATGTAAAAAGTGTTATTCCTATTTTTGACCATTTTCCTGAAAACATATTTATTTCCTCCTTGCGGCGACTTGTCCCGTTCACGCGAATCGATGGACTGGAAGATAATAACGGGACGATAGCGATCGTTTCGAATGGCGATTCTAAAAGATATATACTAAGGTGTCAACATCTGCTTTTCGTTTTGTTTTTTTTAAACAGATGGTGTATTAGAATCATCTGTCTTAATTTGGTGTGGGGGTTACTCTCGAAGCATCCTAATAATAACCCCTTCAATGGAACATTTTACAAAAAAAATCCAGGAGCATTCATGGGTATTGAGCAATTAGACGGAAAAATCGTTGCGGCGGCAGATATGATCGTACGTGCCAGGAGCATCGTGGTTTTTACAGGTGCCGGAATCAGTACCGAGTCCGGCATCCCTGATTTTCGCAGCCCCGGTGGGATATGGACCAAATTCGATCCGGAAGATTTTACCATCCAGAAGTTCCTGTCGAGTCCGGAAACCAGGAAAAAACAGTGGAACATCCTACTTGAAGGGGGCCTTATAACAGATGCCAAACCGAACAGGGCTCATCATGCTGTTGCCGAATTGGAGCAAATGGGCAAGTTGACCTGTGTTGTTACACAGAATATCGATAACCTCCATCAAAAGGCCGGCAACTCTCCGGATAAGGTATATGAACTGCACGGCAACATGAGGTACCTAAGATGCATAGACTGCGACGCGCGCTATCCGGTTGGTGAAATAGTGGAAAGATACCGTTTGAAGGATGATGTTCCTGATTGTGAACTCTGCCATGGGATTTTAAAGCCCGATGTGGTTTTCTTTGGAGAAATGCTCCCTCAAGCGACGCTGAAAAGTGCGACTTTTCACGCAACCAGGTGCGATCTTATCATTGTCGTCGGCTCGTCTCTGGTCGTCTACCCGGCGGCCTCGATCCCGTTGTATGCCAAAGAGTCAGGGGCCAAACTGGTGATTATCAATAATACGCCTACACCCTGCGACGACATCGCCGATGTTATCATCAATCATTCGGCCGGTGAGGTCATGGAAAAGCTACTGGAAGAAGTCAAGAAGAGTCTGTAGACTAAAAAGATGCCCTGGGAATTAGTATGCCGAGCGTGCAAGTAACAGAGACGGAAAGGTTGAAATTGGTCCCTCTTGACTTTGAGAGCATGAATCCTGACGACCATCCGAAAATTGAGCAGAGACTGGGCCTGCAACTGGCCAGTATGATCTTAGGTGAACAGATCGACAGGGAGATCAAAGCAGCCATGAGAGCCTCTCTGGAGAATGTCATAAGAGATAAAAAGCAGGACCAATGGTATGCTGACTGGCAGAGCGTTCTGATTATACTGAAGGAAGAGAATGCAATCATAGGAGGATTCTGTTTCCAGAGATATCCTGATAAACATGGCTCAGTTCAAATCGGTTATATGATCCGACCCGAGTATCAGAGAAACGGATACATGACGGAGGCGCTGAAGCAGGGAATTTCATGGATATTTGAACGTCCCGACATATTATCCCTGCTCGCGCAAACAACGAAGTCCAACCTACCGTCTCACAGGGTTCTGGAAAAGATAGGCATGACAGTGTATGAAGAAACGGCGAAAAGCCTCTGGTGGAAGATCGAGAAATGTGCCTGATCCTTTTATCCTACAGGATGCATGACAGGTATCCCTTTATCCTTGCAGCAAATCGGGATGAGTTTTACGCAAGGCCATCGGCAGCGGTATCTTTATGGAATGATGCGCCGGGTGTGATTGCGGGCAAGGACCTGCAGAGAGGAGGCACATGGCTGGGAATTACGAAAACGGGGCGTCTCGCCATGCTTACCAACTACCGTGAACGGACCCCTTTTGGGCAAAATGCGCCTTCACGGGGATGGCTGGTGAGAAATTTCCTCTGCGGTCAGGAGGAGCCAAAAACTTATCTTGAAAAGATGGAAGTTGAAAAGGCTGAATATAACGGTTTCAGTCTGATTCTGGGAGATATGCATCATCTGCACTACATATCGAACCGGGGGGACACGTTGGAATTATCGCCGGGTCTATACGGTCTGAGCAACCGGCTTCTCGATACGCCCTGGCCTAAGATTAAGCGTGGGAAAGAAGCCTTCGGATCATTACTTTCCAAGTCAGACAATCCCCTTCCGGAAGATATCTTCCGCATTCTATCAGATCGATCAAAGCCGAGCGATGAAGAACTTCCCGACACAGGAGTCGGACTGGAATGGGAGCGGATTCTTTCTTCCATATTTATAACGAGCCCCAGCTATGGCACGCGCTCCTCTTCGGTTATTATGATTGACAGGAGAAACCACGTCATGTTTATAGAGAGAGTATTTGATAACCATCCTGATCCATGGATGGAGGCAAAATTTGAATTCAGGATTCATGAGAAATAGAGAGTGCAGACAGCATGTCCAGGCGTGAATATCCCGACGGTCCGATTTGCGGCGTGGGGGCGGTGGTGATCAACGAGGGAAAGGTACTTCTGGTAAAGCGGGGCGTCGATCCTAATAGAGGACTATGGGCCATTCCCGGCGGCTCTTTAAAATTGGGCGAAACCCTGCAAGAAGGAGCCGAACGGGAGATATTGGAAGAAACAGGCATAACCATCAAGGCAAAGGAGCCCGTTTACTCTTTCGATTTTTTTGAGGTAGATGGAAAGGGGCGGGTTCGTTTTCACTACGTGGTTATTGACTTGATGGCCGATTATATTTGTGGTGAGGTACAGGGCGCTGACGACGCCCTGGAGGCCAGATGGGTGTCTCCAGAGGAGCTCAAAGACATGCAAGTATCCAAGAATACCCTGAAGATTCTGGATTTCCTGAGGGTTTTTTCTGACTAACCTGATAGGTACTGACTTAGATCGAGGAGGTATAACGATGAAAGTTATTTATCACAAGGATTTCAACCAGTCGTACTGTTCCGATCCCGCTGCTGCGCCTGGACGGATAGAAGCCGTTTACAAAGCCATCCGTGACAAGGTGACCTTTATAGATGCGATACCTGCAAAGAAAGAAGATATAGCTGCCGTCCATACGCCGTATCACATAGAGAGGGTCAATAGCGATGGTATTTACCAGATTGCCGCGCTGGCCGCCGGGGGTGCTGTGCAGGCTGCCGAGATTGGTTTGAAGGAGCCTTGTTTTGCCCTTATACGGCCGCCCGGACACCATGCATCAGCCGGAAGCGCATGGGGTTTCTGCTATTTTAATAATATGGCCATAGCACTTGAAAAGTTAAAACGGGGAAACCGGATTAAAAAGGCTTTTGTTCTGGATTTCGATCTGCACTTCGGGGATGGGACGGTTAATCTTCTTGAAGGCAGCGGTTACGTGTCCATATATAATCCTTCAGCATCTTACCCTGAAGAATATTTGAAAAGTATAGAGAGCCGTCTCTTTTCAGAAAAGGTTGATATTATAGGTGTCTCTGCCGGCTTTGATAACCATGCGGAAGATTGGGGAGGGCTTCTCTCCACCGCGGATTACAAAGAGATGGGAAGAATGGTCAGGGAAGCCAGTAATAAGAACGGGGGAGGGTGTTTTGCCATCCTGGAAGGTGGTTATAATCACAGTGTACTGGGACAGAACGTGATGGCCTTCATTGAAGGGATGGAGAAATCTTAAAAGTAAAAGCAAATCTGCATTGCAGAACAGTTTCCTACTTGCCGATGCAGAAGGTTGAGAATATCCTGTCCAGTACTTCTTCAGTAACTGTTTTTCCCGCGATTTCACCGAGACTCGCAAGAGCCTCCCGTACATCGAAGGCGGAAAATTCGGGTGAAAGACCGTTGATCATGCTTTCCCTCGCCTTTGAAAGCAGGTCTGCTGTTTTTTCGATGGCTATTTTATGGCGGATGTTGGAGACGATATGTGTCGGGTGCCAATCGTCCGTTTGGTTTAAAACAAGCGCGTGGATAGCATCTCTCAATTCAGGTATGCCCTCACCGTATTTTGCGGAGATCCATATTGGGGGGTTCACATCAGGTGCAAGTGAGGTCAATTCCCGCTCGTCAAGCGTGTGAGGGAGATCGGCCTTATTGATAACAAGGAGGAATTTATTTGCTTGACTCCTCGTGATGATTTCCTTATCTTCTTTTGTCAGTGCTTCACTGCCGTCGAGTACAATTATAACCACATCCGCCTGTGAAAGTTTTTCCCATACCAAATGTAATGCCTTCTTTTTCGATGATATTTTCCGGCTCTCTTATTCCGGCTGTATCGGTGAGTTTTACGGGCACTCCCCTGATGCTGATAATTTCCTCGATAAAATCCCTCGTCGTTCCAGGTATGGCGGTTACAATGGCTCGTTTTTCACCAAGAAGCCTGTTTAACAGACTTGACTTACCCACATTTGGCCTTCCTGCTATTACGGTGCTAATGCCATCCCTGTATATTTTCCCTTCCCGGTATGTCGAGGCAAGTTCATACAGCTCGTCGACAATTGTCCCGGTAACGTCGGCAATTTCGGAGGGACTGGCCGGGCTCTACGTCTTCATCGGAAAAATCAATGGATGTCTCAAGGAGGGCAAGTATATCAATGATCGATGCGCGGATCGTCTCAATTTTCTCGGTTAAGTTACCTTTGAGGTGGGAAACAGCCAGTTCGAGCCCCCGGTCTGTTTTCGCCATGATCATGTCAGCGACCGCCTCTGCCTGAGAAAGGTCGATTCGGTTGTTAAGAAAGGCACGTCTGGTGAATTCTCCGGGTTCCGCAAGACGGGCGCCTGCTTTAATGACTTCGGCAAGCACGGACTGCAGAATGACAGAACCGCCATGGCAGTTAATCTCAAGTACGTCTTCACCCGTATAGGTGTGAGGTTTCTCCATGAGAGAGATGAGAACTTCATCAATGATTGTACCTGTTTCAGGCGAAATGATGTCTCCATGATAGAGCTGATGGCTTTTGAAGCCGTCAGCCTTTTTTGATGATCTAAAGAGGAGGCGGGCGATATCCCTGGCCTTCGGGCCGCTAATCCGTATTATGCCGATTCCTCCCACGCCGGGAGGTGTGGCTATGGCCGCTATAGTGTCTTCCAAACTTGATGGCCTCGTTACAAAGTCAGAAATTGGGTGGAAAAAGACGGCGAAGTGAAACGCGTAAGTTTCAGTGGGTGTCCTTCGACAGGCTCAGGGTAAACTCATCTTGCAAATAAGGTATTCAGAGATGTACACTACACGGACTGCCTGGACATACCATCGCAGGTGTAAATTCCGGCTAGGGGACTTTTGATAACGCTGTCAAACCCGTCCCTTTTTGACCGGCATGATAACAATTTTTCTGAATTCACCTTCGCCCCGGCTTTTTGTGGTCAGCGATTCGTCGTTTTGCAGGGCCAGATGGATGATGCGGCGGTCATGAGCGTTCATGTGTCCGACAGTTAATGCTTTCTTTGATTTTTTCACTTTTTCTGCCAGATTTGCTGCCAGCGCGATGAGCGATTCTTCCCTTCTTCTTCTATACCCTTCCGTATCTACAACGATCATTTTCCGGTTATCTGCATACTTACTTACGGCCTTGTTCACAATGTACTGAATAGCATCTAAGTTCTGTCCCCTCTTTCCGATAAGTAAACCACTGCCGTCTCCCTTGATATTGAGGATGATCGTATCAGGCGTTTCTTCAATGGTCACGGGACAATCGAGGCTCATCCTGCCCAGGATACCCTCCAGTATTCTTTTCGCCCTCGTGGCTGGGGTCTCAGCTGATTCTTCCGTTACTACAGATTGATTGAAATCTGAACTGACGGGTGGCTTTTTTGGAGCATCTTTTCGAGATTGCTCGTGTGGTGTATCTATCGTCATATCGATGGACATTATGCTTGCCCTAATTTTTGCTTTTTTTGACCCAAGGCCGAGGAATCCCGATGCGCCGTCCGAAATGATTTCTATATTAAGCTTTTCCCTTGGAACGTCAAATTCGCTGCAGGCCTTCTCTATGGCCTCATCTATTGTTTTTCCTTCAATTTCCAAAGACTCCATAGCTCTTACCTCAACTTATTGTCATCGCTTGTTAATGTAGTACTGCTGCCCGATGCTCAGGATATTTTGAAAGAGCCAGTAAATAACAAGACCTGACGGAAAATTTATAAAAAGAAACGTAAAAACAACAGGCATGAGCATCATTAACTTTGCCTGCATGGGATCACCCATAGGGGGACTCATCTTTTGCTGTATGACCATGGTTGCCCCCATGATAATTGGCGTAATGTAGTAAGGGTCTTTTGCTGACAGATCCTGTATCCACCAGTAAAATGGGGCATGGCGAAGTTCAATAGAATACATAAGAGCCTTGTATAGACCAAAGAAGACGGGAATCTGAATAACCATTGGCAGACATCCACCCAGGGGGTTTACCTTATGCGTTTTGTACAGTGCCATTGTTTCCTGGCTCAGCTTGGTCTTGTCGTTTTTGTACTTCTCCCGAAGCTCGGCTATCTTCGGCTGAAGCTTCTGCATCTCCTTCATGGATTTGTAGCTCTTATTTCCCAGGGGCCAGAAGATAATCTTTATCAGGATGGTGAGGATGATAATGGCAATGCCGTAGTTGGAGACGTAGTTATTGAGGAATTTAATGGAGATCAAAAGGGGCATGGCCAGCCACTTCATCCATGAACCGAAATCAATGGCGTTCTCAAGACCGACTCCCTGGGCCTTGAGAAGGTCATATTCTTTCGGTCCAAGGTACAATGAATAGCTGAATGACCCGACCTGACCGGGGGGAATAATGTTTTGCGGGCCCTTGAGATCAACGAAAACCATGTTTCGAGCGTCAACGGACAGGGAAAGGCTTGTCAGCGTCGGGTTCTGCGGTATCATGGAGGCGATAAAATATTTGCTTTCGAACCCGGCCCAGGCTACATCGGGACCGAGCAATTTTACGGAATCAAGTTTCTTGACCTCGTAGCGGTCGACTTCATTTGCAATGAAAGAAACGGGTCCTTCATGGCCGTAACTGTCTGTTTCAGCCTTCGGATCAACGTACTGATCCCAGGAGAGAAGTGCATTCTGATTCAGGGTTACCTTTGATAGGTTGTGCACCTTCACTTCCAAATCAAAGGCATACTTTCCCGGATAGAAGGTAAAGATTTTTTCTACTTTTATCTCGTTAGGATATGTCTGTGTGAAGATAAGTCTGCGGCTGTCCGGGCCTTGTGTCAAATCAAGCAGGCTGCTATCTGCCGTGAATATGCTGTCAGGACGGATATCAATATTTGATTCGGGGAAGGTGCTGGTGAGAGGTCTTTGCATACCGTCCATAACATGGACGAGTTCTATAGGTTCAGCGTTTGATGTCGAGAGCAGAACGGTAATATTTCAGTTTGTAAGATTTCAGGGTGCCGCCTTTTGTACTGAAGATTGCAGTATAAAGGGGTGTTTCTACGGGAATGTCCTTCTCAGGTCGCCGCAACCTTTTGAGACAGGACGGTCCTGGATAGAGCCGGCTTTACCTGTTGCTGGGCTACTTCTTTTCCGGCCGGTTTTACTTCGGTCGCCGTCTCTTGTTGTACAGACTCTGGCTGTTTGGGGGGTGGTTTTTTTGCAAAAAATAGCCTGCCAGGTGAAAATAACGATCAGTGACAGGACTATGGCAAGGACGGTCTTCTTGTCCATTCAATACCTCCGCGCTTTTGCGCTTTAATTTTATTTAACTGGATCGTAACCGCCGGGATAAAAAGGGTGGCACCGAAACAGCCGCATCAGGCCGTAATACGAACCTCTAATCGGTCCGTATCGCCGGATTGCATTTATCGCATATTCGGAGCAAGATGGGAAAAAGCGGCAACATGGAGTAAAAAGAGGGGATATACATATCTGGTAGACACGAACAAAAATAACAAGAATTTTCCCCAGAATTTGCATAAACATAAATCAGGCATCTGGATTTTTGATTAAATGACTTTCCAACTCACTGCAAATATCTTGATATTTCAGTAACGATGCATCTTTTTTTGCAATGATCACGATGTCTTGTGGAGTTGAAAGCCTTGATCTGTTTAATCTAAAATACTCTCTAATGAGACGTTTGATTCTGTTTCTTTGAACAGCGTTCCCCACCTTTTTACTGACCGTTATTCCCAGTCTGCTGATCCCCGTTTGATTCTTGCATGCGATAATGGTGAAATGTTCAGAATAACTTCGCACCCCCTGCTGATAGACGGTCAAATAATCTCTTCTTTTACGAATTCTTACATGCTTGCCAAAGGATTGTTTTTCCATGGACCGCTTTTTCAGGTTAAACGGCCAACCTCTTTCTGCCCTTAGCACGTCTGCGACTCAGGACCAGTCTACCCCCCCTGGTGGACATTCTCACAAGAAATCCGTGGGTTCGTTTCCTCTTCGTGTTGCTGAAATTTGTCAGGTTCTTTTTCATTAACTGTACCCCGTGAAAATAATAAGGTATTCCATTAACCATAACCGAATTTGTTTGTCAAGATTAAATTGGCAAAGTTGACGTGGCAAGGTAAGTATTGATATGGTTCTGATAAAGAGACTTATTTCAAGCTGAAATAAATAAAAGCCGCGGCTCATGAGGGTTTTGCCTAGGATGTTGCTTTAGAGCCTTGCAGGATCGAATCCCGCAACATCACTGTTCTGAAAGTTACGGGCAGCCTTCCACAAGAAGAAGAGGGGCGAGGATTTCTATTAATAACGGGCATTGCATAAAGTCCGACGTGGGAAACGAGCAAGGATGAGCCCCGGGAGAGTTCATGCAAGAGAAATTAACGGGTATGTGAATAAAGCTGTTGATAACTATGTTGATGATTATTGAAAACCTTCAATTATTGGTGATTTTAAGCTCTTTGCATAAATTCTAGGCAGGAAAATTAATCAATTATTCCAGTAATATGTAAAATTCGTGACTGACACTAGTGTCTTGATATGGATTTTTTGAAAGTTATAAACTCCTATGCGAAAGATGTACCATTTATTATTTCCGTTACAAGTATATTTTCTGAAAATAAGAAAATTTTGTAAATGCAATTTGACAGTTATTTTTTGCAAACCCTGACAGGTCAAACTAAAAATAGGCTTCTTACTGTAACAAAGCATGCAGCAATTTTTGGAGGGCAGACTTCCATTCAAAACGCTAATCCTTATTGACTGTTATCCACAAATTTTCGATTTCGATTAACATGCAGGACTCTTAATGGTAATAATTAGAGGTAGCGCCTGGAATACATCTAGCATCACAGGTGTACCTGCATTGAGAAATAAAAAAATCGCAGAATTCTAACTTAGAATGTGGTACATGTTCCAGGGTGAGGTCCGTAAGCGCAACCGGACTGGGTCCTGCGATCGTCAGACATATTATAAACGCAAACGGAGGGCGTATATGGATAAAAAACAAAGCAGGCGATGGGATCGTCTTTACTTTTTCTTTGCCTGCATCATAATAACACCAATTCCAATATGTGGGTGCGGTCACTTTTATGAGGGATTTCTGGCCAGGCCGGCCTTCACAGAAGCGAATGATTTTTTGAGTCAGGGCAACTACAAGGCCTCTCTGAGCAAATATGAGCAGATTATTGTACGATACCCCACGGCGGGCGACAGGGTTCTTTTCGAGATGGGTGTTATTTATGCGTATCCCAGGAATCAGCAGAAAGATTATCAGAAATCTCTGGAATGTTTCCAGAAACTGATAAAGGATTACCCGAGGAGCGAGTACAGGCAGGACAGCGAAGTGATGATATCTCTTATCAAAGAGGTCACCAGGAAGATATCTCTTACCAATGAGGTCACCAGCAAGGATAGGAGGATTATTACACAGCAAAAACAGATTGAGTCGCTCGAACGGCAGGTGGGGGAACTCGAAAAGAAAATAGAACAGATGAAAGAAGTTGATATGAATTTGAAAGAAAAGAAGAAATCAGTTCCTGAGAGATAATGAGGTCAGTGATGGAAAAGCTTTTAATCGTCGATGACGATTTGAGTATTTTAAGAGTGCTTAAGATGAGATTAGAATCCGAGGGCTATCAGGTTGAAGCTGCTTCGGAAATTGAAGCAGCAAAGGATCTGGCCGTAAGAAATGAGTATGGGCTCGCTATTTTTGATCTGAAGCTTCCCGGTGGAAATGGTATAGATCTGATGAAGAGTATCCATGAAACGGATCCTGATCTTCCTGTTATTATCCTGACGGCATACGGGACCATTGAAAGTGAGGTCGAAGCAATGAAAGAGGGCGCTTATATATATTTGAAGAAGCCCTTTAATTATCGTGAGCTTCTTTTTCAGATCAGGAATGGCATTGAGAAGGCAAACCTTAAAGGGAGGTCAAGAAACTAAAGAGTATTTCAAGGCAAAATATTACTCAGGATATCATTGGGCGGAGTAAAGTGATGAAGAGGGTCCTTGATTTGACGCTCCTTGCAGCGGAGACAGTGGAACACGGAAAGTGAGCGTGATAATGTTCAGGTGCGAAGAATTGAAGTTCATTTTGCGTGGTAATCATCACTGTTTGCATCGATGTGCGATACAGAGTGATAGGTGAAAACAATTAAAAAAAGCTCCGTATCTATCGTATACCTAATAAGACGGAAAAAGGGTTAACGCCCCGTTGATCTTAAGTTCTGTCTATCTAATTCTATAGGTCTATAGGCGTCATTTAAAATAACCTGTGCCTCCAAGAGGGATAGAATGGTCCAAAAAACAAAGATTAGACGCAGAATCATTTCTTCAATATCTAATCGTGGTCTTCTGGCCATCCTCGTCTCGGTTTTATTCGTCGCACTCATATCGATTATAATCGCCTATCATTTCAAGGCTCCTGACAATTTAATTATGACCACCGGATTTGAAAGTGGGTCTTATGCAATTTTTGGTGAGCGCTACCGGCAGATCCTGGCGCGTGAGAATATTCATCTTAAGTTGCTTCCCTCCTCAGGTTCTGTAGAAAATCTCAAGCGTCTTAACGATAAATCCTACCAGGTCGATGCCGGTTTTGTCCAAGATGGAACGAGTTCGCCCTCAGAGGCGAATAATCTCGTTTCCCTCGGAGCCATAGGCTACTGCACCTCTTTGGGTTTTTTATCGAAGCCAAGAGACGTTTAACTACCTATCCGAACTCAAAGGGAAGAGAATTGCGATCGGACCGGAGGGGAGCGGCGTGCGCAAATTTGCCATCGATTTGCTTAAACTAAATAATAGTGCAGCTCCACCAACCGTGCTGCTCGACCTTTCCAGTGCTGCTGCCAATAAAGCTTTATTGGAAGGGACGGTAGATGCGGTAATGATAATCGGTGCAGAGGATAATGCCCTCGTTAAGGAACTTTTGTATGCCCCCAAGGTGAAGTTGCTGAGTTTCAGGCAAGCTGAGGCTTATACCCGGCTTATCCCTGCTTTATCGCATGTTGTGTTACCCCAAGGCATACTGGATGTTTCAAAGAAAATGCCCTCCCAAGATGTTCATCTTTTGGCAGTGACAACAAGTCTCATTGTACGTAAAGACCTGCACCCTGCTTTAGTATATTTGCTTCTGGACGCTGCCGTTGAGATTCACAGCAACGCAGGCTGGGTGAATAAGAAGGGGGAATTCCCCTCGCCAAAGGAGCTGAGCTTCCCTTCCTCCAATTATGCGGAGAGATTTTATAAATCGGGACGGCCTTTTTTGCTTGACTATCTTCCATTTGGAATAGCTGCGTTTGTTGACCGCACGATTTTAATTATGGTCCCGGTAGCCATAATCCTGATCCCTTTAATCCGAAGCATACCCTGGCTGTACTCTTGGCGGCACCGTCGGAAATTCTATCACTGGTACAGAGAACTTAAGAATCTGGAATTAGAAGTGATGGAAAGTCCCGAACCAGAAAATATATCGGGTTATCATGAAAAGATTGACCGGATCGAGGCATCGATCAATAGAATCCCCGTGCCTTTGGCTTTTTTTGACGAGGTCTATAAGCTTCAAGAGCATGTTGATTTGGTTCGGGGGAAACTTATTAGATTAAGCAATCAGTCTAAGGAGGTCAATCCGTAGAATTAATTGTGTGAGGTAAAGGGGAACGTTCATGCAAGGTCTTCCCTGCTTGCGAATGGCTCGCTGCCATGTGTTCACATATACCGGACAGGGGTGAGCAGATGATGTGCAACCATGGATTCTGGAATACTATCAGAGCATACAGTTCAAATGGTAATCCTGACATCATCTGAAAATTGATAGTTGTGTAGTTGTAAGTGAAGTTGAGAGTCCAAAAGGTAATAATTTGATACTGTCCGTTATATTAAGTTCTGGCCTGGAACACATCCCGCAAGCCCCGCCTTGTAGGTGGGGATAATGGGTGCAATATAAGCATATCTTTCTTTCCGGGACCACGCCTTGCGGGCGGGTTGCTTCACTTTGGTGCTTAATGCCATTTCCAAAGGCTAGATCACAGCATCTCCCTCTCCATCCTATCCTTTTCTCTGTTTCACAAATTCAACGATGCGTTTACGATGGTATGATAGATAGCGATGGTGATAAGCACTTACGTATGATCGAAAATTGCTTTCACTTATGGAATTGGAGATAGATCTGATATGGTGAATCTGCGAAAGTAAGATGTATTGAGCCATGAAGAAAAACATCCTGATTACCGGCGTTCCGGGAATAGGCAAGACAACCCTTACAATGAAGATTCTGGATGCGGTGAAACACACTGGTCCGGTTGGTTTTTATACAGAAGAGATCAGGGAACAAGGCATCAGGACGGGATTTTCTTTGATCGGCACACGCGGCGATCGAAGTATATTAGCCCATGTAAATATTAAGAACAGATTCAACGTCGGCAGATACGGTGTTGACGTGGCGGGGTTTGAAGCCTTTATTGAAGAGCTTCCTTTCTTTGACGACAATGCCGGCACGATAGTGATTGATGAGATCGGAAAGATGGAATGTATGTCGACAAAATTCAGGAATCTCATAAGAACTATATTGGAGTCAGAGAAATTGCTTATAGCAACAGTAGCCCTCAAAGGTGAAGGGCTGATCGCAGAGGTTAAAAAGCGATCGGATATTGAACTGTTTGAAATAACCAGGGGCAACAGAAACGATTTGCTCCAGAGAATTCTGAATCATGCATTATCAAAACCCTCCCGGTAATCATCGGTTGATAAGTGAATAACCATCGGGGTAAAATGGATTGTGCAGGTGACTGATACTTTCCCTTCTCGTTGTCAAGCATTTTCAAACAAAGGTGAGGTGTGGAAGATTTGTCTATTGCAGGAATATAAGTAATAGCCGTATTATTTATTTGCAGCACAAACTTATTTAAGCTTTAATATCAAGCCGAAGGCTTTATATGAACAAGTTCCAAATCGTTACTGAATTTGAACCGAAGGGTGACCAGACAAAGGCCATCGCGGAGCTTGTCGAAGGCGTTGAAAAAGGGGCGCCCCACCAGGTTCTTCTGGGGGTGACGGGTTCGGGAAAGACCTTTACCATCGCCAACGTCATTCATGCCGTGCAGAGGCCCGCTCTGGTTATTGCGCACAATAAGACCCTGGCGGCGCAGCTCTATGGTGAATTCAAGATGCTGTTTCCGGAGAATGCCGTCGAGTACTTTGTCAGTTACTATGACTACTATCAGCCTGAGGCCTATATTCCCAGTACTGATACATATATTGAGAAGGATTCCTCGATCAACGAGGAAATCGATAAGCTGCGCCATTCCGCGACCCATTCCCTGTTGGAGCGGAACGACGTCATCATTGTGGCAAGTGTGTCCTGCATTTATGGCCTCGGTTCTCCTGAGGCCTATTACGGTATGCTGCTCCGCCTGGAAGAGGGTATGGAGATTCCAAGGGATGAGATGCTGGGTCGGCTGGTGGAGATTCAGTATGAGCGTAATGACATTGATTTTCATCGGGGTACATTTCGAGTCCGGGGTGATGTCGTGGAAATCTTTCCGCCGTACGAAGAGGAAAAGGCAATCCGGGTGGAATTTTTCGGAGATACTATCGAGTCCATCTCCATGGTGGATCCCCTCCGGGGAAAAAAACTGAGTGCCGTCCAAAAAATGGCCGTCTATCCCGGCAGTCACTATGTGACGACGAGAGACAATTTGAAGCGTGCCATATCGGCGATCAGGGAAGAGCTTGGAGAGAGGCTCCGGGAGCTGCATAGGGAGAAAAAGCTGCTTGAGGCGCAGAGACTGGAGCAGAGAACAAACTTCGATATGGAAATGATGGAAGAGATGGGCTACTGCCAGGGAATCGAAAATTATTCACGGCACCTCACAGGCAGGAAGTCGGGGGAACCCCCTCCTACCCTGATGGAATACCTCCCGGATAGTGCACTGGTCATCATTGATGAAAGCCACGCCACCATTCCTCAATTGGTCGGTATGTACCGAGGTGATAGATCACGAAAGGAGACACTGGTAAACCATGGCTTCCGCCTACCATCCGCCTTGGATAACCGGCCCTTGATGTTTGCAGAATACGAAGGCTTCGGGAAACAGAGGATATACGTATCGGCTACGCCGGCGGTATATGAGCTGAAGAAAGCCCGGGGACGAGTTGCGGAGCAGATCATACGACCCACTGGCCTGATGGACCCAGAGATCATTGTGAAGCCTGTAAGCCATCAGGTTGACGATCTCCTCGCAGAGATCCGTGACAGGGAAAAAAAAGGCGAGCGGGTTCTGATAACTACCCTGACCAAGAGGATGGCGGAGAATCTGAGTGCCTACTACCAGAATCTCGGTGTCAGGGTGAAGTATCTTCATTCCGATATCCATACCCTGGAGCGGGTCAGCATTATTCGGGACCTGCGTTTAGGGGAATTTGATGTCTTGGTCGGAGTTAACCTTTTGCGGGAGGGCCTCGATATTCCTGAGGTGTCTCTGGTTGCTATTTTAGACGCCGACAAAGAAGGTTTTCTGCGCTCTGAGAGATCACTGATTCAGACCAGCGGGAGGGCTGCCAGAAATGTTTCGGGGCAGGTGATCATGTATGCCGATAAGATAACCGACTCAATCAAGAGCTGTCTTAGTGAGACAAAAAGGCGAAGGGAAATCCAGAGGCGCTATAATGAAGAACACCATATCACCCCCGAGTCCATTAAAAAATCCATCCATGATATCCTTGCATCTGTCTATGAAGCCGATTATGTTACAGTGCCTGTTGTTTCAGAAGACAGGAAAATTTATGTTCCGGAAAATGAACTGCCGGTCATGATCAAGAGATTGAAAGAGGAAATGAAGGAGGCAGCGAAAAATCTCGAGTTTGAGAAGGCGGCGGAGCTCCGGGATCAGATCAAGGAATATACCGGCATTTTGCTGGAAATGGGAGGCGAGGTTTGAGAAAGCGTTTTCCAATTGCAGCAATATTTATAAGCGTCTTATTACTGGTTTTTGCTAAACTCGTACTTGCTGAAAATCTGACAGATCAAGTGAGCGGGAATATTCGGGCGAGAATAAATGCGGCGGAAGTATCCTCTCAGTCTGCATGTGTGGATGCAGTATTATGGAGGTCTGAGCTGCTGCCAAAATTTTATGCCGAGCGGGAATTTCGGCCCGCCTGGAGCGATGATTACGCTCCGATTCCCTATGTGGAGGATTTCTTCGAAGTGATCAGTGAAGACTGCTTCGTGAGGGGCAGAAGGGAGACTGCTTCATAATGTCATTACGAGTGAAACGGACGAAGCAACCTCAGAAGGCTGTGAATACAAAGATTGCCACGTTCTCTCCGGTCGCTCGCAATGACACATTGATATTGTGACACAGTCTCTCTGCGGGAAAGACATTTCAAAATCAATTGTAAGAGCAATAGCTGCATTCTAATGAGCAACGAATTAACAGACAAGGTAAAAAATGCGCCCGCATCACCTGGCGTCTATCTCATGAAAGACAGGGATGGAAAAGTCATCTATGTCGGAAAGGCCAACAATCTGAGAAACCGCGTCAAGGCCTATTTCAGCAGGACAGACTCACGATTCATGATTCCTTTTCTTGTTTCCAAAGTTCATGATCTGGACTTCATCGTTACGAAAACGGAGAAGGAGGCCTTGATACTGGAGAACAACCTGATCAAGGAACACCGGCCCCGGTACAACGTTATTTTCAGGGATGATAAAACCTACTTCAACATACGAATCAATTTAGATGATCCATTCCCGCGGTTCCAACTGGTCAGGCGTCCGAAAAAAGATGGATCCCAGTATTTTGGTCCGTATCCGTCGAGCGCTGCTGCAAAGGAAACACTCCGCTTTCTTCAGTCAATATTCCCTCTTCGTACATGCAGAGATCAGGAACTGAAAGGGAGAAAGAGGCATTGTCTTGAGTATGAAATCGGAAGATGCCTC
The DNA here is from genome assembly GCA_963695875.1 of uncultured delta proteobacterium. Classification (GTDB taxonomy): domain Bacteria; phylum Desulfobacterota; class Syntrophia; order Syntrophales; family UBA2185; genus DATKLL01. The sequence continues at coordinate 440,110 of CAVOID010000003.1, forward strand.
GCACCCTGTGTCGGCCGGATTGATGAGCCGGCGTACCAGCGGCTGGTGCATGATAGCGTGGCATTCATGGAAGGGCGCGAGAAGAAACTGATTGCAGATCTTCACGCACGGATGAATGCCGCATCAGATCAGTTGTACTTTGAAGAAGCAATCGCCTTGAGGGACAGAATTGCAGCTATTAAAGAGACGCTGGAGAAACAGAGGGTAGTATCCATGTCCTTCAAGGATCAGGATGTATTCGGTATTTATCGGGAGGGAAACCTGACTCAGATATGTATGCTGTATGTAAGAAAAGGCAAGATTATCGGGAAAAAGGTTTTCCCCCTTTTTAAGATAGGGAGCGTATCTTTTGAAATCCTGTCGTCTCTTATGAAACAATACTATGACGACGAGGCTTATATTCCTGACGAGATAGTTATTCCTGAAAATGTCGAAGACCAGGCAGTTATGGAGGAATGGCTCTCGGAGAAGAAAGGGGAAAGGGTTTCGATAATCGTGCCCAAAAGAGGCGGGGGAATGGAGCTTCTCCACATTGCAGGAAGCAACGCTGAAAGCATGTTCGAGGTGGAAAAACATGCAACTGATACGGGGGAAACACTCAGCACACTTGCCGTAACGCTCAAATTAAAAAATATACCGGGCCAGATAGAGTGCTTTGATATTTCGAATATCGGCGGAAAATGTGCAGTCGGCTCCATGGTGACCTTTGCCGATGGGAGACCATGGAAGGCAGGATACAGGCGCTTTAGAATCAGGACTGTTGAGGAGGCTGATGATTATGCCATGATGTATGAAGTCCTCAACCGCCGTTATATGAGAAAAGATAACCTCCCGGATCTGATCGTCGTGGACGGGGGAAAGGGACAGTTGGGGGTAGCGGCCGCTGTTCTGAAAGATCTGAATATAGAAGGAGTCGATATCATCGGTCTGGCGAAGAAGGGCAGGGGAAGGAAGACCAACAAGGGCGGGGATCGTGTTTATCTTATCGGAAAGAAGAATCCCGTTTACATTTCAAGATGGCCTGACGTCCTTTTTATGCTCCAGAGGGTGAGGGATGAAGCGCACAGGTTTGCTATTACATACCATCGTAAATTGAAGAGCGAACGGGATTTCCAGTCTGTACTGGATACCATACCCGGCATTGGTGAATCGAAGAAAAAGGCATTGCTTAAATCCTTCGGCGATACCAGAAGGATCAGGGAAGCCTCGGTGGATGCACTGCAAAAGGCTGACGGCATCGGCAGAAAGATGGCTGAAAAAATCCATGCCTTTCTAATGGAACAGGCGGGAGAATAAAAAGAATGAGTTTTCCGTCTATTTTGGTCATCGCTATCGGCCTGGGTATGGACGCCTTTTCGGTGGCCATCGGTGTGGGAGCCGCTGCACGAATAATATCATTTGGGCCGGTGTTTAGGCTTTCTTTTTTCTTTGGACTGTTCCAGGTTCTTATGCCCATGGCAGGGTGGTTTGCCGGGGTGTCGGTAGCAGATATCATTGCGGGGTATGATCACTGGATGGCTTTCGGACTGCTTGCCTTTGTGGGCGGGAAAATGATTGCGGAGTCATTTAATGACGAAGCAAAGGTTTACTCAACTGACCCAACGAAAGGGTTGACCCTCATTATATTGTCGGTTGCTACGAGTATTGATGCCCTGGCTGTTGGTCTCAGCTTTGCCTTCTTGAAGATACCTATTATCTATCCCAGTATTATCATCGGTATTGTCGCTTTTCTTATGACGGCTATCGGGATGTTCTTCGGTGAAAAGCTGGGGAAAATAGTCGGCAAGAGGGTGGGAATATTGGCTGGTCTTATCCTGATCGGTATAGGTGTGAAAATTCTGATCGAACATATGGTATAAAGGGAAGGAGGCTTTGAGAAACATGAAGTCAGTTTATTATTCTTTAGTGACTACTGTCTTGGGTGATGTCGGAGTTGTCTGGAGGCAGAAAAGCGATACGCCAACCATCGTGAGAATCTTTCTTCCCACTGAATGTGAAGGGATGGATAGCCTTATCCGACAGTCATTTCCCGGTGTCATCAGGCAGTCACATGGTTTGATGGATCAGGTGTGCGAGAACATCCGGGAATCGCTGGCAGGACAGGATGTGACATTTCCTCGAAAGATCATCGATATGAGCATATGCCGTGAATTTCAGAGAAAGGTGCTTAGCCAGGCCACGAGGATTCCGAAGGGAAGGGTCAGTACTTACGGCAGGCTTGCGACGAGGATCGGAATCCCCAAAGGTGCAAGAGCGGTGGGGCGTATCCTTGCGGGAAATCCTTATCCCCTAATTGTCCCCTGCCATCGGATTGTACAGGCTGACGGAAGCTTGTGTGGTTTCGGAGGTGGCTTGAAGATGAAAAAAGACCTCCTCAATATGGAGGGCGTAGCATTTGATTCAAAAGAAAGAGTATTGCCGCGATTTTTCTTGTGAGTGTATGTGGTATCAGGCTTGTTTTCGTTGTTTTTGGACATCTTTTATAACCGCCAGGTTATCCCGGTGGATGATTTCATCATAATCCTTGTACCCTAAGACCTGTTCAATCCTGGACGTCTTCAGTCCCATAATCTTTCTGATATCCGAGGAGTTATAATTAACGAGCCCCTTGGCCAGTTGAGTTCCTTCCGTATCGACACAGGTTACCGGGTCACCGATACTGAAATCACCCTCTACGTTGGTTATACCTGACGGAAGCAGGCTCTTCCCTTCCTTAATGATAGCCGTTTTTGCCCCTTCATCAAGAAACAGTTTGCCGTGAGACTTCAAGGTAAAGGCTATCCAGTACTTTTTGCTGCTCAGGTGTTCGCTCGTGGGCAGAAAGAGGGTTCCTATTTCTTTGCCTGCGAAAATATCATGCAGAACACCCTTCTTTTTGCCGGGGGCTATAACGCATGGGATGCCCGATGCAGTCACCGCTTTGGCAGCAATGACCTTGCTTTTCATGCCGCCCAATCCGACCTCTGTCGTTTCATCTGTTGCCGCTGACTCTATCTCTTCCGTAAACTCTTTTACCAGGGTGATGAGTTTTGCCTTTTTTGATTTTGAGGGACTCCGGTCGTACAGCCCTTCCGTGCTGGTCAGATTGATCAGAAGTTGTCCGTCAATAATATTTGTGATCATTGCGGCAAGATGATCGTTATCACCGAATTTGATTTCATCAACGGCTACCGAGTCATTCTCGTTGATAATGGGGATAACCCCCCAGTCAATGATAGTGGATAGGGTATTGCGTACATTCAAAAATCGTTTTCTGTCTGTCAGGTCACTCATTGTCAGGAGGATCTGGGCAACGAAGATGCTGTATTTTCCGAAGGAATTGGAATAAACCCTCATGAGCCTGCTCTGTCCGATAGCAGCAGCAGCCTGTTTCTGGGGCATGCTTTTCAGTTTGCCCGTTATCCCCATTCTGTGTTTCCCGGAGGCAATGGCGCCTGAGGTAACAATCACAATCTGGTACCCCTCTTTCGTGAGTTGCGCAATCTCATCAACGAGTTGTTCTATAATCTGAAGATCAAGACCATCCTCACCCGTTAAGACAGCACTGCCGATTTTAATGAGAACGCGCTTCACCTTTGCCAGGATTGTTTTCCGCGCCATATTTTAAATTACCTTTTCCATGTGCAGAGTTTTTGTGATTTCATTTATCACAGTGCCAATTCCTTCCCCGGTTACTGCGGAAAATGCCAATACCTTTATGCCTTTTTTTTCAAATATGTCAATTTCTTTTTTGATTCTTTCCCTGGTTGCCGGAAGATCGATTTTATTGATGGCAACAACCTGAGGCTTTTCCATCAAGGCAGGGCTGAAAAGTGCAAGTTCACGGTTGATAGTTTCAAAATCCTGCCAGGCATCACTACATGATTCATCGGAAATATCGAGTATATGGAGCAGAGCAGATGTTCTTTCAATATGACGCAGAAATCGTGTTCCCATTCCCATGCCTTCGTGGGCACCTTTGATCAAACCGGGAATATCGGCAATGACAAAGGTTTCGTGGGTCCCGTACTTTACGACACCTAAATGCGGCACTAACGTTGTGAAAGGATAGTCGGCGATTTTGGGTCTTGCAGCTGAGACTTTAGATATGAAAGTCGATTTTCCGACATTGGGAAGACCGATAATGCCCACATCTGCTAAGAGCTTCAGTTCAAGGTTAATCCAGCGTTCCTCACCCTTTATCCCCCCTTGTGCGTAACGGGGTGCCTGGTTGGTTGATGTTGCAAACCATGCGTTACCCTTGCCGCCGCCGCCTCCCTTCGCAACAATACAACTCTGTCCTTCAAGTGCAAGATCAGCCAGAAGCTCGCCGGTATCCGCATCCTTAACAAGTGTGCCTACGGGAACAATGATTTCAACATCCGGAGAATCCTTGCCGGTTCTGTCGCTCCCTTTTCCATGTCCTCCATGTTTTGCCACGTGGTGCTGTTTGTACTTAAGATCAAGCAGGGTTCTGTGACTGCTTTCGGCACGGATAATTATATCACCTCCTCGGCCGCCATTTCCGCCATCCGGCCCACCGCGGGGGACGAACTTCTCCCTTCTGAAACTTACACAACCTCGGCCGCCATCGCCCGCCTTCACATAGATTTTTGCTTCGTCAATGAATTTCATAAAAAAGATATTTAAAAAAAAGAGGCACTTAAATAAGTGCCTCGAAGGAATTCACATGCATTGCATGAAATTTCCGGCCATTTTCACTAGATGGCCATAATAGTATAGCTTATTATACTTTACGAACATTCACGGCTGCCTGTCCCTTATTATCCTGCTTTACCGTGAACTCTACACGTTCCCCCTCTGCTAAACTGCGAAATCCCTCCCCGTCAATTGATGTGTAGTGAACAAAAACATCTTCTCCCGAGTCCCGGGAGATAAAACCATAGCCTTTCTTGTCGTTAAACCATTTAACAACGCCGGTTTCACGCTCGTCCATTTTCCTAAAAGCCTCCTCTTTATTTGAAAGCTGGCTATGAAGCGTAGACGCTTACTTTTTTTCTTTTTTTGTCCAGCCTTTCATACATTACGATGCCATCAATCTTGGAAAAAATTGTGTAGTCTTTCCCGAGGCCGACATTATTGCCCGGATGGATCTTAGTCCCGACCTGACGGACGATGATGGAACCAGCGTTGATCTTCTGGCCGCCAAACACCTTAATGCCCCGCCTCTGAGCATTGCTGTCCCTCCCGTTCCGGGAACTTCCCTGTCCCTTTTTATGTGCCATGCCATCCTCCGCTTAAATGGAAATTTCCTTTATCTTCATCCTTGTCAATTTCTGACGGTGTCCTGTTTTTTTCTTGAATCCTTTTCTTCTCTTCATCTTAAAGACATTAATTTTATTGGCCTTTATCTGTTCAATGATCTCACCGCTGACCCTTGCTCCCGTAAGATATGGGGTGCCAACTTTGATGTCTTCTCCTCGGGAGACCATCAGTACCTCATCAAAAAAAACAATGTCTCCCTTACCACCATCTATTTTCTCGACTGCAATTTTATCACCTTCCGAGACTCTATGCTGTTTTCCGCCTGTTTTTATGACCGCATACATACAATATAATCCTTAACAAAAAATTTGGGTTGCACTTTATCGAAAAAAAACACCATTTGTCAACATAATTTATTGGGTTTTCTTTTTAAAAAGAAATTAAGTGGCGCCCCAGCCTTTTTGAAATACCCTTCAGCAAGGTTTCCCCTCAAAATAGGAATGGTACTTATACCTGTTTTTCTGTATATCCCAATACTTGGACAGAGCGAAATTGCGGGGGAATATAGGTTTGGATAGGTATGGCAGAGAATCTTTCTTGAAAGCATCAAGCAGTTCTTGAAAGACCGCGTCTTTTTTCTTATTGTTTACGAAGGATCGTTTTTTATTGTATTCGAAAGAGATTTCCGGTCCGAGGACTTGCCTTACAAGTTCAAAATGTTCGGTTTTAGTAAAATAAGATGATCTTAGTTCAACTTCAATCCTGATCAAAAGTTCAACCTTCGTCGTATCTGCCGCAATAGGTATGGATTTATCCCAGACTTCAAACTTAAGGCCATTGGCAAGTGGTATTTCTTCTACAAGTCTCATAATACCTAATATGCTATCATCTTTATACTTGACCTGCAATGGTATTCCTCATATAAGGGGGCGTAAATACGGTTGCAGATATGAAGGTAAAGACAGAGATTACAGCCCCGCCCGGGCGGTGAGACTTCATCTGGAATACAAGTTTTTGATGCATACCTTCAAAACCATGATCTTCAAATGAATGATGACCAATTCATCCATCTGTGCCAGCCGGATGCATACAAATCCTGCGGGGCATGTTGTGGACTCTATAATTACGCAAAAAGCACGAAGCAATGTCTTGCCGGACGTCTAAGAGAAAGAACGGATCGTTTCCGCAAAACTGTCAAGTGCCCAGGAGACATATCAGGTTTTTCTGAGATGATAAAAATGTCAGAAGACCAGACAAAAATATATGATGTCATCTACTGCTGCGAATATCTTGGTTTTCTCGATGAAGAGGAAAAGAAGGTAGGCTGTCTCCTACATCCACAGCAGAACAATGGTTCAGACCTGAGGGACGCCTCCTTCTACGGGAGAGGGCTCTGCGAAGGACATCTCTGCCCCAGCTATCATTATCTGACTAGAGAAGAAAAGCTGGCTCTGATGAATGTTACAGACGACTGGTACCTTTATGGCCTGTGTGTGACAGATATCGATCTCGCAAAATCATATTTTCGCATGGTCTGCGAGAGGGTGTGTGAAATGCCGTCACCTGACAGATTTAAAGAGGGTGCTTTCAAAGACATCGTCCTTCGTTTTTTTTCCTTCAAGATTTCCTGGCCTTTTCGGTCTTATGCATCCAATCGCTTCGGCAAGTATTATTTTGATGGTTCGGAATATATGATCAGCCGCATAGATTACAGGGCGCTTGGCTCTGAGGGATCACGATTCGACAGTATTTTCCTTAGCCTTTCTTCCGAGTTTAGAAATCTGCAGGAACTGAAGGAGGCAGAAGACCTGATACAGGCGAACATTGATGAATTTGCGAATACGTATTCATGTTTTTCAGTACCCGTTATTGGAGTGTCTGATGGGCGAAGTGAAAAAGGAGATTCTCATTTCCAAACCGGAAATCGATGATAGGGTTCAGCGGTTGGCCGATGAAATTTCCCGGGATTATGAGGGGAAAGAGTTGGTCCTAATCGGTATTCTTAAAGGCGCGTTTGTATTTATGGCTGACCTGATCCGGTGCCTTCGTATTCCATGCGAGGTTGATTTTGTCAGGCTGGCAAGCTATGGTGCAGGAACTGTTAGCTCGGGAAATATCATGATCACCAAGGATATTGAGACACCAATACGCGGCAGAGATGTTATTATTGTGGAGGACATTGTAGATACAGGCCTGACCCTGTCTTTTTTAGTTGATAAACTCAAGGAAAGAGAGCCAGAATCATTAAAGGTATGCGTCCTTCTAGATAAAAAAGAGAGGAGAAAGGTTCCGTTTGAAGCCGAGTATGTAGGCTTTGATATACCGGACCGTTTTGTTGTGGGATATGGTCTTGATTTCAATGAAATGTATCGATTCCTGCCGGATGTTTGTGCCATCGAGGAAAACTAATGAACAATTTAACCTTTACAAAAGAGAATATAAAAGTGAGGGTACTATTTTCCATTAAATGGAGGGTACATGATCGTTCAATGTAAAAAGTGCCAAACGAGATTCAGGTTTGACGAAACCTTAATTGAAGGGGAGGGCGTATGGGTCAGGTGTAACCAATGCAAAAATGTATTCTTTTTGGACAATCAGAACAAAGTTGAAATTACATCCCGAACAGAGCAGACCCGGGATATAAAAGGAGTTGAAACTGATAGTATCGGTGCAGTACAGGGACAGATATTTGAACACCAAATAGAGGAAGTCAAGCGACTGGACACCGTACCTGTCAAGGATATTGAAGAGGATTTTGAAGACAGCGACACGCATGGGCCAACTGGAGTCGTAAAGGTGGAAGTTGAAGGAATGTACGACGAGGATGAAGTTCCTGAAGAAAAAGGCGAGAGAAAACGAATACTGACACGGGGGATACAGCTGCTCATTTTATCTATCGTCCTCTTAATCGGGGGTGTATATTTCGTATTTTTTACCGGCGTGGGGGGGCAAGCGTTATTTGAAAGAATTCTCGGTACAAGTCAGAAAAGCGAGGAAGTTGGTCCCGCGCAGGTCGACCTGACAGATGTCAGGCAGCGTCTGGTCAATAACATATCCATCGATAGCATCAGGGTTATTGAGGGAACAGCGATCAACCAGTCTTCATTTCCCATGACAAGAATAAAGGTGAGGGGAGAGATTACCGATGCATACACAGTGGTTCTTGGAGTGAGGGAATCATATTGCGGTAATCTACTTACCGATGATGAACTTGCCACCATGACAGAGGATCAAATACAAAAGGAACTATCCAATCCCCTAGGGAGTGATGTGTCCAATGACAGGATTGAACCCAAGGGTCAGATCCCTTTCATGATCGTGTTTACCCGGGAACCGGCTGGTTTGGTTAAAACGTTTGTTGTACCATCAGGCGCCGAGCGGCTATTACCGTGAGATCCGGTTTGATAAGGAGTGGCAGGGCGCATATCACGAAGCCCGTTCTTTTGACAGATAGCCTTTTTCTTTTCCGCCCTGCAAGAAGGGGGGGGCGTGCCCTGACGGCTCGAAAGTCACGAATAAAGATGACTGATCAGCACTAGAGATGGATAAATCGAACCAGGTCGAACTGTCTTAATTTCCGCTCTTAGCTTTCTCTTTCGTATAAGTAATCTTCTTTATCCCTCCATCACATGAGCCGACGACCCTTTGCTCTTTGACCTGGTCAGCAGGCACTATTTCTAGGGTATAATTTATCACACCGTTAGCCTGCAGCTTTGCGTCGATCTCACCTTTCAACTCGTCGCATGGCTTTATCTGAGCGAATGCCGATGTGCAGATAAATGATGCAACAACGACCAGAACAAATGTGAAACGTTTCATAAACTACCTCCTTTTGTTATTTATGACACCCGACATCTTTTCCTTCATTTAGAAGGATCAAATGAGTAGCTAATTATTTCTTGTTTTTAGTGAGGGCACGGAGAATCATCGCGCCGGATATGGATCCCTCCCGCAGAATCACCGGTGGATGGGTAGTCACATCAATGATAGTTGATCCTTTCCCTCCGGGTGTCCGTCCCCCATCTATGACAGCATCGATTTTATCTCCTATGCACTTGATGACCTCATGGATTGAAGTGCATTCCCCGGCACCGGAAGGGTTGGCACTGGTCGCTGTAATAGGATGACGCAATTCTTTTGCCAGTGCAGTTGCGATAGGGTGGCTGGAGATGCGAACGCCGATTTTACCGGTTCCTGCCGTGAGACGAGAAGAAACGTTCTGAGATGCCGTAAATACGAGTGTAAGTGCTCCCGGCCAAAATGTTTCCATAAGACGCAGAGCAATTTCAGGGATCCCCTCAACAAGGTCTCTTACATCACGACGGTCCCCAATAATAACAGAGAGGGGATTCTTTATATCTCTTCCTTTGATAAGGAAAATTCTTTCGATGGCATTTTCGTTGCGGCTGTCAGCACCGAGTCCATAGAATGTTTCCGTTGGATAAGCAATAACTCCTCCCTCTTTGATAATCTGTATGGCTTTCGTAAGCAGGTATTTACCGGGATTATCGGGATCGATTTTCAGGACTTCCGGCATGATGTAAGGTTTTCCTGTTTCTTTTCAATCTCCCTGGCCATATCCTGAATAAATGAAAGCAACTTTTTCTGGAGGTTGTCGTCTTCCACAGCCAGGATCCGGACAGCCAGCAGGGCGGCGTTTTTTGCTCCCGCCTTTCCCACGGCCATTGTGGCAACTGGAACGCCGCCGGGCATTTGTGCAATAGATAATAGCGCATCTATTCCGCCCAGTGCCGTTGCATCTATGGGGATTCCGATGACCGGGAGGAGCGTCTGGGAGGCAACCACACCGGCCAGATGGGCAGCGGCCCCGGCGCCGACAATGATGACCTTGATGCCCCTTTGAGCTGCCTTCTTCGCAAAGGAGGACGTTCTTTCAGGTGAGCGATGGGCTGAGGTCAAAAAAACCTCGTGAGGAACTCCAAAATCTTCCAGAACCTTTATGGTTTCGTTCATGACGGGAAGGTCGGAATCGCTCCCCATGACTACACTGACGACGGGACCTTTCGGTTCTTTCATATAGTTCTCCTCCTATTGAACTGCAAAAAGGATCAAAGCATTCGAAGGTTCAAGTGTTCGAAGATTTCTTTCTATGCAATTCACCGGAATACTCGACTCCTTGACCCCTTGAATCCTGAAGATACTTCGGAGTCTATCCATGGTTCAGTGTTTGAAGTGCCTTGTTTCCGTGAAGATCATGGCCAGGCCATGCTCATCTGCTGCCTTGATGACTTCCTCGTCTCTAACAGAGCCGCCGGGTTGGATAATGGCAGTAATGCCTGACTCTGCTGCCATATCAACACCATCCCTGAATGGGAAAAAGGCATCGGATGCCAAAACACAGCCTTTTATAGGCAGTTTGGCTTTCATCGTGGCGATTCTTACCGAATCAATCCGGCTCATCTGTCCCGCCCCTACGCCAACCAGCTGGTCTTTTGAGGCATACACTATAGCATTTGATTTGACATGTTTCACTACACGCCATGCGAAGTCCAGCGCCTTGTATTCTTCCTCCGTAGGAGGCCTTTTCGTAACAATCCTTGCTTTCCTGATATCAAAATCATCTATGTCCCTGTCCTGAACGAGAAGCCCTCCTACAACCCTCCGGAAGTCGTAACCGGCCGGGCGGGTACCCGTAGATGGAATTTCGAGGAGTCTCAGGTTCTTCTTGGCACTCAATACAGCTTTTGCCTCTTCGTCGAAGCCCGGGGCAATGATGACTTCCAGAAAAATTTTGGCCAGTTCTTCTGCTGCTTTTTTGTCGACTTGCCGGTTCATGGCGACGATTCCCCCGAAGGCAGAAACGGGGTCGGTTTCCATGGCCTTCCTATAAGCTGTAGCGATATCACTTCCGGAAGTTGCCGCACCGCATGGATTGGCATGCTTGACGATGACGGTTGCGGGTAATGCAAAATCGGATACCATCTGCCACGCAGCGTCGCTGTCCATGATGTTGTTGTAAGACAGTTCCTTTCCCTGAAGCTGACGTGCACCGGATATGGCAGAAACGTACTGATCGGTCTCCCTGTAAAAAGCCGCTTGCTGATGGGGGTTCTCCCCATAGCGGAGATCCTGTGATTTCACAAACTGAACAGTAAAAGTATCGGGGAACATCTTCTTAGTCCCGTCGGGGCCGATACTGCCAAGGTAATTTGAAATAGCAGCGTCGTATCTGGCCGTAAGCTGGAAGGCTTTCGTGGCAAGGAGGAAATTTGTACCTTCTGAAATCTTTCCTCCCTTGGCTTTCATTTCCTGCAGAATCTTGGGATAATCTTCCGGATTGGTCACAACACTTAAATAACGGTAATTCTTCGCTGCTGCCCGGAGCATGGCAGGGCCGCCGATATCGATATTTTCAATAGCCTCATCAAACATACAATCTTTTTTTGCTACAGTATCTTCGAACCGGTAGAGGTTGATAACAACCATGTCGATCATGTTGATACCGTGTTCTGCCGCCGCTTTCATGTGTGCTTCATTGTCACGCAGTGCCAGAAGGCCGCCGTGGATCCTCGGATGAAGTGTCTTGAGCCTTCCGTCCATCATTTCAGGGAAACCGGTGTAATCGGAGACATCTTTAACGTTTATTCCACTGGCTCTCAGCTGGGCGGCAGTTCCACCTGTGGACAGAATCTCTACACCGAAATCCTTAAGCCCTCGTGCAAACTCGACAAGCCCTTTCTTATCGGTAACGCTGATCAGGACCCTTTTGATGTTATTCATATTCACAATGTCAACCTCTCACTTGTCGCATGTGGCTTATTCTCTTTTCTATGAGCGGTTGTGTACCAATATCAGGCCTGTGGTCAACTGGACCCTTGATTGCAGATACCGCTTTTTCCGCTATCTGTTCCGCTTCTCCGAGGCTTTCCGCGATGCCTACCACACCGATAGCCCGGGATGTGCTCATATACAATCCATCTTTTCTCTTGTCGACAGAGGCAAAGTAAAGGCGTGCCTTGCCCACATTTCCAACCTCGATTTTTGCCGAAGTCGATTGGGCATCGGGATGATCCTTGGGAAGACCATAGCCTTTTGGGACGGCGTATTTACACACGGTTGCCTTTTTTTCAAATTCGATGTTCATTCTGTCCAGTGTGCCATCGATAATGGCCCTGCATACATCAACGAAATCGGTTTTCAAAAGGGGCAGTGTGTTCATTGCCTCAGGGTCTCCGAAGCGGGCGTTATATTCCAGCAGCTTGAGGCCGGATTTCGTGATAATAAATCCGCCATACATGATACCTTTGTAATATTCACCAGTCTCCTTATAAATTGCCTCTGCTACCTGTTGGGTGATAGCAAGGCCTTCTGTTACATCTTTCTGAGTCATGAATGGTAAGGTATGATCTTCACATGAATACGAACCCATCCCTCCCGTATTGGGGCCCTTGTCGCCGACGAATCGTCTCTTGTGGTCCTGAACTGGTGGTGTTGCGACCACAGTTTTGCCGTCGCTCAGGCACTGAAGAGAGAATTCCTCGCCTTCAAGTCTTTCGTCAATAATCACACTCGGATGCTCGGCTAAAACCTGTTTACAGTAGATAAGAGCCTCTTCCTTGGTGTGAAAGTGGTCTCCCTGTACCATGACTCCTTTGCCGCCTGTCAGGCCGTCCGGTTTTACAACTATGCCGTTTAGTTCCTCGAGGAATTGTTTGATTCCTTCCATGGATGTAAAAATTTTAAATTTTGGGTTTCCCGGTATGTTATATTTTCTGAGTAAATTTCTCGTGAAAGATTTTGAGGTCTCAAGACGGGCCAGGCTTTTTGTGGGACCGACAGCAGGAATACCGGCTTTCTTCAGGGAATCAACTACTCCGTTATTCAAGGGGTCTTCCGGTCCGATGACAGCGAAATCTATGCGGCATTCTTTTGCAAAGATATTGACCTGAGCAAGGTCGCTGAAGCTTCCAATAAAGACTTTTTCTGAGAGTGATGCAATACCCGGATTGTTAGCTTTCATAAAAGAAAAGAGCCTGGGACGGTGCTTTGATTGTACTACTGCCTCAGCGATGGCATGTTCACGGGCACCGTTTCCGATTAAAAGGACGTTAATCATGGCATTTCTCCTCATAGAAATTTTTCGGCAGTGCTTATGGCCTGCTCATATACCGCGTAACACTAATTTTGAAACTTCTGCCCTTTGGGCTCTTAAATATCGGAAAAAATCATCCGAGTCAAACAAATCTGAATACATATTATTAATAGTTTGTCTTTCCAACATAAAATTTGATAAAGTATGACATATGCAATCTTCATGATTCTAGGGGTCGAGGATTCAAGGACTTGAGTGAATGCAGTGGATGTTCAAGGCGCTTGCAAAATCACTGGAAATAAGCATTTGAACCCCGGAACCCTTGACTCTTCGAACTTTTTTTCAACTTAATGGGAGAAGGGCTTTGGATTAAAATTGGATTACCTGATTACATTCAAAATTGTATTACTTGTTTTTCTCCTTATCCTTTCGGGATTTTTTGCCTGTTCGGAGGCCGCCCTTTTTTCGCTCACCCCTCTTCACCTTCATAAAATGAAGGAGGATAGATCTCCTTTCCTATCACATGTAAACAGGCTTTTAGAACATCCGAGGAGACTCCTCATTACTATCCTGGTAAGTAATGAATCAGTTAACATTACCATATCCGTCATAATGGCTTCCCTTTGTATCTATTCATTCGGTGTAGACGGCAAGTGGCTGGCAGTTGTCATCACTACTCCTATGTTGCTTATTTTCGGGGAAGCTATTCCAAAAACCTTTGCCGTCATTCGTCCCATATCATTTTCTTCATTCGTCTCACCTTTATTGACCATCATCTCCAAGATTGAACGTCCTGTTGTATGGACTTTAGAAAAAATATCCGGATTGTTTGTGTATATGTTCTCGGGCAGAACTTCAACAGAGAAGGGAGCTATTACGGAAGATGAATTTAAGACCCTCATAGATGTCTACCAAAAGGAAGGGGGACTGGAAGAAGCACAGCGGGATCTCATTCACAGAGTGTTCGGCCTGGCCGATAAGCCGGTTTCAGAAGTTATGATTCCCCGTGTCGAGATGTTCTGTCTTCCCCTATCTCTTAGTATGGCAGAGATGGAAAAAGAGATCATCAAGGCACGTCATACCAGGATACCTGTTTACGGGAATGATCGGGATGACATCCTGGGGATATTGTTTGCCCGGGATCTCATAAGTGGAATGTCCGGGGACAGTAGGGGTATCAATGTATACAATCTACTGAGAAAGCCGTACTTCATCCCTGAGGAGAAGAGCGCGGGAGGCTTGCTTCAAGATTTTCAGACGAGAAAAATTAAAATTGCCATTGTTGTGGATGAATATGGCGGTGTTTCAGGTATGGTTACCCTTGAGGACATACTTGAGAACCTGCTTGAGGATATCTATGATGATTATGGAATAAGGCAAACCCTTTGGCAGAGGATTGATGATAGAGTGTTGATGGTGTCCGGGAAGATGCCTACAGAAGACTTGAACAATCTTATAGATATTTCGATTCCTGAAGATGACTTTGATACAGTTGGTGGCTTTGTCTTCCATCTTTTCGGTAAACTGCCGACAAAGGGAGAGGAAATTAGCTTTGGTGATTATATCTTCAGGGTAGAGAAGATGGGTAAGGCAAGGATATTAAATATACGGATTGAGAAGCGAGAGGAACAAGTTAATGGATAACTTATTTTCTGTCCTGTTGATACTCTCGTTTATATGTCTTGAAGGTCTGTTTTCCGGTGGAGAACTTGCCCTCGTTTCATCAGACGTTAATAAGATCAGACAGAAGGCAAGCAGCGGTTCCCGTTCCGCCGCAATGACTCTCAAGCTTTTGGCAAAACCGGAATGGTTCCTCGCTACAACGTTAAGTGGGACCAGTTTATGTGTCGTTACAAGTACTACGATTGCGACTGCCTTGTTTATATCCATATTCGATGCAGCCAAAGGCACGGTGGTCACTGTAATCGTCATGATCCCGACACTTCTAATCATCGGGGAGATTCTTCCTAAGACTTTGTTTCAGCAGCATGCAGAGTTTGTAGCTTTAAAACTTTCATGGTTTATCTGGATTTCATCGGGGTTGCTGTTTCCAGTCGTCTTTGTCATCTCCATGATCTCCCGGGGAACAGTCCGCATATCAACAGGGGAAAAAGATATAGTCTCTTCACCCTATATCACCAAGGATGGTTTGAAATTTGTTCTCAGATACAGGGGAGCAGACAGTGATATATTGGGCATGGAAAAAGAAATGATCAGGAATGTTATTGATTTCTTCGATGTGACTGTCGGTAAAATCATGATACCTCTATCGACAATGATTTCCCTACCGGTTACAGCTACACTTAAGGAGGCCGCGCAACTTACAGCTGAGAAAAAATATCTGCGTATCCCTGTCTATAGCGAACAGATATTCAATATAATTGGTATTCTTCATTACCTTGATCTACTTGATGCATTGCATGGGCGCGCGTCAGGTATTCCTCCACGTTCCGAAGATGAGGCTATTGAGTTATATCTGAAACCAGTGGTCTTTTATGTTCCGGAGACAAAACTTGCCAAGGAACTACTGGTAGAAATGTTGATCAGGGGGGAGCGGATGGCAGTCGTTGTTGATGAATACGGAGGTACTGTCGGTATAGTTACGATAGAAGATATTCTTGAGGAGGTTGTAGGTGAAATTGAAGATGAATATGATAGCGGAGAAAAGATGTATAAAAAAATCGGGGCGGGTAAATATCTTTTCAATGCAAAGATGAGTATAGAAAGGATTAAGCAAGTAATCCCTCTGGAGATTCCTGAAGGAAACTATGAAACTCTAGGGGGATTCTTACTTTATAAAATGGGGAGGATACCCAAAAGAAGGGATATCTTAAGATACGAGAACACCCTTTTTGTGATAGAGGATGCCGACGCCAAATCCATCAAAGAGGTCTTAATCGAGTTACCGGTTGATGTTAATCCGGATGTCGAAAATCAAACCAACCCATAATCCCAAGAAATAAAGAGATCGGGTGAGTGAATGAAACAGTATGAAGAACGGAATGTTGGTGCCATTATTTTGGCTGCAGGCAAAGGGAAGAGAATGAAATCGGGTCTGGCGAAGGTGCTGCACCCCCTTTGCGGGAAGCCTATACTGACATATTCCGTTGATGTAGCCAGAGCAGTCGCTGTGGGAAAAATTGTGGTTGTCATAGGGCATCAAGCAGATGTTATCAGGGATAAGTTCAGTAATCAGGGATTGATTTTCATAGAGCAGCGTGAACAACTGGGAACCGGACATGCTGTTCTTCAGGCGAAGAATACATTCAGTAATTTTAATGGTACTATTTTAATTTTATGCGGTGATGTCCCTCTGCTGCTGCCTTCAACAGTCATATCTCTCATTGATAACCATATTTCGGGAAATGCGACTCTTACAGTTCTGACAACCCTTCTGGATGATCCTTCCGGTTATGGACGAGTGATTAAAAGAGGAGTTGAAGGAGAAGTGTTGCGGATTATAGAAGAAAAAGACGCGTCACCTGATGAGAAGAAAATCAAAGAGATCAACACGGGTATATACTGCGTTGACAGCAAGTTCCTTTTCCGAGCGGTTGCGGAAATAGGGAATGAAAATGTCCAGAGAGAATATTACCTGACGGATATAGTCGGCATTGCCTGGATGAAGGGCTTCAAGACCAGGTCATTTGTCACTGCCAATTCTGTGGAAGTAATGGGTGTTAATACGCTAGAAGATCTCGAAAGGGCATCAAAGCACATATTGATATGCAAATAAAAATAGGGAATTTGACCTTAAAAAATAGCGTTTTTTTAGCACCTATGGCAGGCATTACAAATCTGCCTTTCCGGTCTTTGGTGAGAGAATTCGGGTGTTCCTTGGCATTTACCGAGATGATAAGTGCCAATGGTATTACCAGAAAGACTATGAAAAGTTTTCGATATCTTGCTTCTGCACAGAAGGACAAACCTTTAGGCGTCCAGATATTCGGATCCGATCCAGTTGTCCTTTTCGAAGCGGCACAAATTGTAACAGATCAGGGTGCCGATCTGCTGGACATAAACATGGGCTGTCCTGTCAGAAAGGTCGTTAAGACAGGCGCGGGAGCTGCCCTAATGAAAGATCCTGGAAGGGTGCGCCTCATCCTTCAATCCATCCGGAAGGCAACACCATTACCGTTGACCACAAAAATTCGCTCTGGCTGGCATCATAGTGAAATGAATGCCCTTGAAATTGCCGGCATTGCTGAAGATTGTGGAGTAAATGCAGTCATACTCCATCCCCGTTCAGCGGATCAGGGATTCAGTGGGTCGGCGGATTGGAGTGTTATTGAAGCTCTTAAAAAGAAACTGCGTATTCCTGTTATAGGAAGTGGTGATATAAGAAGTCCCGAGGACGCCTGCACAATGATAACCACAACCGGTTGCGACGGTGTGATGGTGGGGAGGGGTGCACTTGGGAATCCCTGGATTTTTAGAGACATCGTATCACTTATTGACGAACGGAAGCGCTCTTCGCTACCGCTTCTGGGAGAGCGGGAGATGGTTATAGGCCATCACATGGATATGGAAATCGATTACTTTGGGGAACGGCTCGGCATCAGAAATTTCCGGAAACACCTCCTCTGGTATACTAAGGGATTGAGAGGTGGCAGTCTGTTCAGAAATACTGTGGGTAGCATACATGACAAGGCTGTGATGGTGGATGCAATTCACCGGTTTTTTAATTCTGTCATGGAAGATGATGAAGTGCCTTAAAGCAATAAAATAAGCACTTGACATTTATGGGCCGAATTGGCATAATTCGACCAAATTCCTTGTATAAAATTTACTTAAGAGTTCTTTTTGCAAAATTTGATTGCTCTTACAATAAATAAAGTGTTTTGACGGGGAATTTAATGCGAGATGTGATCAAAAAAACGTAGAGGAGATGTGGTGGGTTGTGGAGCTCGTTAAATTTGAGGAATTGGAAAACAAAATTAAGAATCTTATCAGTGAACATGAATTGTTGAAAAAAAAGAATCATGAATTAGAGGTGCTTCTAAAAAGCAAAGGAGTGGAGTTAGAAGAGGCAAGTAATAAAATAAGGGGATTAGACGAGGAAAGGAATACGATACGCACTAAGGTGGACTCACTAATTGATTTGCTTCAGGATATCAATGTACAATAATTAGAAGGTCGTGCATTTGGAAAAGTGTTTTAATATCAATATACTGGGGCAGGAGTTGTCAGTTTTAACCGATTCAGGGGACGAGCACGTAGAAAATGTTGTCAGTTATGTCAATAACAAGATAGAAGAAGCAGGAAAAAAAGCCAGTAATATTAATAACTTAAATATTGCGATACTGGCCGCTTTAAACATTGCAGACGAGTATATTAAAGTTAAGGGAGCTTATAATCAGTTAGAGAGTAGATCTGAGAAGTTGATAAATCTTATTGATGAGATAAGGTAAAATAGAAAGATATTATCCCCTGCGATGTGCGTGATTAACATTCGTTTTTTGAGCCAACACCTTGGAACCGGGGGCCTTTCCTTGTTAGCGGTGTGCATGTCTGCCAGCATCCCGTAAAAACGGGGGTGGAAAGCCTGAAGCAACAATAGGGTGCCCACCTTATCGGAAGGTTCAAAAAGGTGGTTAACACGGCATAGGCGGGGGTTTTTTTGATGTATGTGGAGCTTACGCTCAGAATAATTCCTGTAACCGTGTAATCATTCAAATCCTTTCGTAGAATCCCCATTTATTCAATGACACGTGGATTTTTTGATACTCCCCACCCATAGGACGGGGCTTGCGGGATGTACTCCTGTCGAGGCAAAGCCGTGGCAAAAGACCATAATCGAACTGACCCTGAGTTAGTCGAATGGACTTAGGTTTAGTTTTGTAACGTGCATGATGTCTTATTCATTACAAGCCTTAGTGCTCTATTTTATTATTATAGGTAAGGAGGTGAAAAGGCTTTGATATATGAAAGTTTGATTATTTTTGTTGTATTTGGAGCTATGGCCATAGGTGCCTTGCTGGGATATGCTTTGAAACAGAAACTTTCTAAGAAGAAACTGGAATCATCAGAAAACCTTGCAGCAAGAATTGTCGATGAGGCAAAGAAAGAAGCAGAAAGCATTAAAAAGGAGGCTGTACTTCAGGCTAAGGAAAATCTCCTTAAAGCGAAAACCGAATTCGAAAAAGATACGAAAGAAAGGAAAATTGAACTCGATAATCTGGAAAGGAGGTTACGTTCCAAAGAAGAGAATATTGATCGAAGGATAGACCTTTTGTCACAGAAAGAAGCGAATAATGAAAATAGAGAAAAAAACCTGACAAACAAGGAATTGCAGATAAACGAAAAACACGACAGGTTAAACCGTTTGCTTGCGGAGCAGAAGGAAAAGCTGGAGAAGATTGCAGGCATATCCTCAGAGGAAGCAAAAAATTGTCTCGTCCAGTCTATGGAAGCTGCAGCAAAACAAGAAGCAGCTATGATTATAAGAAAAATAGAGGAAGAAGCCAAACGGACCGCTGATAAAAATGCCAGGGAAATCATTACGTATGCTGTTCAAAGGTACGCCAGTGAATTTGTTACCGAGAACACTGTATCAGTAGTCAATCTTCCCAATGATGAAATGAAGGGGAGAATCATAGGGAGAGAAGGCAGAAATATTAGAGCTATAGAAGCTGCTACAGGTATAGACTTGATTGTTGATGACACGCCAGAAGCAGTTGTCCTTTCGAGTTTTGATCCCATCAGGCGTGAAGTGGCAAGAATGTCTCTGGAAAGGTTGATTACAGATGGTAGAATCCACCCCGGAAGAATTGAGGATATTGTTAAGAAGGTAAAAACAGAAGTTGATACGATTATTCGTGAAACGGGTGAACGGACATCCTTTGATGTCGGGGTTCATGATATTCATCCTGAAATCGTTTATCTCCTTGGAAGTCTCAAGTATAGGACAAGCTTCTCTCAAAATGTTCTTCAGCATTCTGTTGAAGTTGCTCATCTGACTGGCATAATGGCCGCTGAACTGAAAATGAACATTAAAGAGGCCAAAAGGGCAGGGCTGCTTCACGATATTGGAAAGGCGGTGGATCATAAGATAGAGGGGACTCACGCAGCAATCGGTGCCGATTATGCAAAGCGATTTGGTGAATCTTCCAAAATTGTTCAGGCCATTGCCACCCACCATGATGATGGTCGAACCAATACGCTCTTAGGGGTGCTTATCCAAGCGGCTGATAGCCTATCGGCAGCAAGGCCTGGTGCTCGAAGAGAAATGCTTGAAACATATGTCAAGCGATTGGAGGAACTTGAAAATATCGCCAATTCTTTTAGTGGCGTTGATAAATGTTATGCCATACAGGCAGGAAGAGAAATCCGAATACTTGTAGAAAATGAAAAGATCTCGGATGATGATGCAGCCATGCTCTGCCGGGATATTATTAAAAAGATTGAAACTGATTTAACGTATCCCGGTCAGATAAAGGTGACTGTAATCAGGGAAACACGGGTCTCGGATTATGCGAGATAGGAAACTCAAGATATGAAGATATTATTTGTGGGCGATATCGTCGGTAAACCGGGAAGACGGGCGATTCGCGAACTTTTGCCTGAAATCATTTCAGAGCGTCAGATTGATTTTGTAATTGCGAACTGTGAGAATGCGGCTGCAGGATTTGGTGTGACAAGAGATATTGTTGAAGAGCTTTACAGCAGCCAAATCAATGTTCTGACTTCAGGGAATCATATTTGGGATAAGAAGGAGATTAGAGAATTTGCCGAAGACTATGAAACACTTCTTCGGCCGGCTAATTATCCCAATGGTTCACCTGGCTGGGGAAGCGTAGTTATGCCTAATTTGTCAGGGATACACATTGGCGTGATAAATTTAATGGGGAGGGTCTTTATGAAGCCCCTTGAATGCCCATTCAGAACAGCTGAAAGAGAAATTGAAAAGATTAAGAACAGAGCAAAGATTATTATTATAGATTTCCATGCTGAAGCAACATCAGAGAAAGAGGCTATAGGATGGTTTCTTGATGGCCGGGTTAGCGCTGTCCTGGGCACTCATACACATGTGCAGACTGCCGATGAGACCATCTTGCCAGGTGGAACTGCTTATATAACGGACGTAGGGATGACAGGACCTTTTAACTCGATTATCGGAATTAGAAAAGATGATATTCTCGAGAGGTTTTTGACCCAGGTGCCGAACAGGTTTGACGTGGCCAAAGATGATGTTCGACTTCAGGGTGTCATCGTCGATATTGATGGAAAAAGTGGTAGAGCCAGGGGGATTGAGAGGTTAACCATAAATTTAAGAAACTGAAAAGTATTGGAACCAATAAGCGGCTGGTGGGTTACGTTATAGTAGAATGCGACACGCTCAAATTAAATAGCAGGTCAAGTCATACAAACCCTTCTCATGAACCTGTGGAGAATGAAATTGAAGAGCGTTTATGATGTTTTTGCCGAAAGGGGATTTGTAGAACAGGTTACGGATGTGGAAGAACTCCGTGATCTCCTGCGGAATGAGAAAGTTACCTGTTATATTGGCTTTGATCCAACCGCCACAAGTTTGCACATAGGGAGCCTTGTACCGATAATGGCTTTGATGCACATGCAGAAATATGGGCACAGGCCAATTGTCCTTATCGGGGGGGGGACGGGTCTGATTGGTGATCCGAGCGGGAAATCTGAAATGCGTCAGATTCTCACCCGTGACGAAATTGATTACAATACGTCGCGTTTGAAAAAACAGCTGTCGAAGTACCTGTATTTTGGAAATGGGAAGGCTGTATTATTGAATAATGCAGAATGGCTGACGGAACTAAAATACGTTGAATTTTTGAGGGACATAGGAAAGCACTTTAGCGTAAACAAAATGCTGGCAGCGGAAAGCTACAGAATGCGTCTGGAAACAGGCCTTAACTTTATCGAGTTTAATTACATGCTCCTCCAGGCCTATGACTTTTTATATTTATTCAAGAATTATGGATGTATTCTTCAGATGGGAGGGAATGATCAGTGGGGTAATATGCTAGCCGGCAGTGATCTCATAAGAAGAATTGAAGGTAAAAATGCTTACAGCATGACATTCCCTCTCATTACAACTTCGCACGGACATAAGATGGGTAAGACAGAGAGAGGAACTGTATGGCTTGATCCGCAACTGACGTCTCCCTATGAGTATTATCAATACTGGATAAATACTGATGATTCCGATGTGGAAAGATTTCTGGCACTCTTCACTTTTTTGCCAATGGAAGAGGTCAGGGAAGTCCTAAACCTGGTCGATTCACAGTTAAACATGGCTAAAGCCGTCCTGGCCTTTGAAGCGACTGTAATTACACATGGCCGTGAGTCCGCAACGGCTGCATGGAGAGCTTCCGCAACAAAATTTAATACTAGGTCTGTGGAAAAAAGACTTTTTCCATCAAGCAGCATTCCAAGAGAAGATGCTGCGCGTGATGTGTCAGCTATACCCTCAATTGAGAAATCCAGGTCTGAACTCGAAACGGGCATCCCTGCTTTTAAACTTGCCTGTGAAGCCGGTTTAGCCCGAACCAGTG
>CAVOID010000004.1:0-310150 GCA_963695875.1 uncultured delta proteobacterium
GTACGGGCTTCTCCTGCGTGGGTGTTTTCATCCTTCCTCCTTTCTATAGCCGTGTTGCGCTTCTAAAACGGCCACGTTCCAATCCGCGATGTCGGGCCTTTCGATGTCGAACTCGTGGGCCTAATGGTCGTCAACCTTGATATCGGCGCCCGCAAGGTTCCGGATAGTCTTCGCGTATCCTGCCATCAAATCGTTGAGGAAGGCGGCGTTGACAGGCCCTTTGATGGTCGTTACTTCATAGAAACGTTTCGGTATCGTCACCTCCTCGGGCTTATAACCCGTAGCGAGACGGTTCTTCCACCGCAACTGCTGAATGGTGCGGGCAACGTCGGCGATATTGTCGGCGAGGGACATGTAGCCCACCGACTTGAGGCAGGTTGCCAGCTGTTCGTCCTCATACACGCTGCGTGCGAAGAGGCACGCAACCATCGAGGTGAGGAATGCTCTCCCCTGTTCATCCTTGACGAGAAAATCGACCGCCTTCGATACATCTTTACTTTTTGCCTCGGGATCGGACGGGACGTTGGGGGTCTCCAGATACGCCTCCTTGCTCTTCTCCTTTTGGTCGTACGAGTAGCCGGCGCTGTCGAGGTGAGAGTGGCGCAGGCCGAGGGCCTGAGAGGCGAAGTAGACCTCTCCCGTCGCATAACCCGCCATCTCCTGGCCGAGAACACAGGCAAACTCCTTCCCGCCATAGTGCTCAGCCGCCTTGAGCGTCCCCTGCGCGAGGAGACGATAGAAGTCATTACTGCCCCTCCCCAGGTGCTCCATGGCCTGCTTATAGACCTCGCTATCGCCGAACGCAAGTCGCACTATCGTCTCCTTCTCCGAAATCATGCCTTTCTCCGTCGCTTCCGTCGCCCAGGCGAGTGCTACGCCCGCCGACATTATGTCGAGCCCCATCTTTTCGGCAACGTCGAGAATGGCAAGTACCTGAAACGGGTTGGTGATCGAAAGCATCGCTCCCGCGGCGAAGATGGGCTCGTGGTCGTACGAAACCTGGCGGTAGAAGTAGCGGTGCTCCTCGGTGAAGCGTTCACGCATGAACCCTATGTGGATGCATCCCACGGGGCAACCTGCACACGCCGCGTTCCTAAGCAGTACATTATCAGCAAACTCCTCTCCGGTGATGCCGCTGATCTCGGGATCGGCGGTTCGCTGGAGGTTACGGATCGGCAGCATCTCCATCCCGTTCAGCAGGGCCATGTTGATGGGCGTTCCGATGTCATGGTACTTGCTCATCATCTTTGTCGTGGTGAGCTTCGTGTAGACGTCCTGAAACACCTTCGGGTACTCCTTCGATTCAGGCAGTGGGAAGTATACGTCCCCCTCGATCACGATACCTTTGAGGTTCTTACTGCCCATGACCGTCCCTCCGCCCAGCCTCCCGAAGTGGCGGTAGGTATCGGCATTGATCTGGGCCATTGCGGAACCGTTCTCCCCTGCTGGACCGATGCGGAGGATGCTCCGGTGGCCTTTGTGGGCCTTGAACATGCCGCGCAATATCTTCCCGGTATCAAACACGTCCCTGCCCCAGATGTAATGGACCTCCCTCATTTCCAGGTGACGGCCACCGACGACGAGGACCGACGGGCTCCGGGCTTTACCGATGATGACAAGAGCGTCAAGGTCAGCAAAACGTAATGCCAGCGCTGATCGACCACCGGCGTGGCTCTCCGCATACTGGTGGTGATAAGGTGACTTGAAGGCACAGACGGTCTTGCTCATGAGCGGGAAGTAGCCGGTAAGCGGACCGATGGCGAAGATCAGCGGCTGATCGGGATCATCCCACGATCTCTCCGGATGACCATATTTGCTGAACAACAGGGCCGCGAGTCCGCTACCGCCGGCCACGGTATCCCGCCCCTCAAGAGACACCACAGGGCCACGGCCAGTCCTCAGGTCAACGACAAGGATCCTAAAGGTACTTCTTATCATAAGGCACCTCGCCTCTCACTGGTCTTTGCGTCGATATCTCTTCTATCGCAAGGCAGTCGTGGGGGCAGAACGGCACGCATAGGCCGCAGTGGATACAGACGAACGGGTCGCCGGTGGGGTCCAGATAGATGGCATCCACGGGGCAGGCGCGGGCGCATTGCCCACAACGGATGCACAATTTCTTACGCACTATCACGCCACCTTCTTTCCGTTGTGAATAGGCACCCGTCGGGCATGCGATGGCGCAGGGAGCCGGGTCGCAGGCCAGACATTTACTCGCCTCGAAACCCGTGGACAGCCCTCCGGATGATGCGATCCGAATCCCAGCAGTGTCCCAGGAGAGATTCTTGTTAACGAGCCGGGCGCAGGCGAAGGAACAGTTGTGGCACCCGATACATCGTTCCATTCGCGGCGTAGTCAACATCTTCATACAATCCTCCTTTAATGCCTGTCTCTATCGCGATCGACCTTTCAATTGGTCTGCTATACCGCACGGAGGTTGTCGATCATTTTCTTGTCTGCGGCAAACTCACTGTGAGAACAGATTCATCGTTTCTCCTGACAGTTTTCTGTACAGAATGCGTGCAAGTATTTCGTTAATTCTGCTCTTGGTTCCTCGTCTTCCTAATTTACTACTCCATTGGTTTCTCTTCTTTGGCGCCATCGCCCTCTTCACCGGGTGCCGGGGACGGGGCATCCGTCTTTCGAGACGGTTTTCCCGATGATACCGCCTCCGCTGAGGGTTCCTGCGGGGAAGCGTTCTTCGGCGGAGGAACCGTCTCCTTCGGCGGGCCGACAACAAGGTAGAGGCCTGCCGCCCTGCTGGTCACCGAGGGGAAATAGGCATCGTGCATAGAAAGACACTTCACCGGGCAGACTTCCACGCACCGCCTGCACTGGCAGCACCTCAGACTGTCGATCTGCCAGTCCCTTTTTCTTTGCTCACCGCGATCGCTTCGGTCGGGCAGTTCCTCTGGCACATGCCGCAGAAGATGCACCGTGCGATCTCGTTTTCAACCCTGCCGCGCGTGGCCTCCGGATAGCGCCTTGGCTGCTGCGGGTACATCAACGTCGCAGGTTTTCCCACCAGGCTCCTCAGGATTGTCCGTGTGATCCCCGGAAATCGTCTCATGCCTCCGTTCTCTCCTATCGTTCGGTGCAGCTGATGCACGGATCGATCGTCAGAATGATGACCGGTACATCGGCTATTTGGGCCCCTTTGAGCAACCGGATCATGCCGGGAAGGTTCGCGAACGTCGGGACCCGCACACGGAATCGCTCCAAGAACTTGGTTCCGTTTGCTTTTACGTAGTAGATGACCTCACCCCGGGGCTGTTCGATCCTCCCGAAGAACTCGCCGGAAGGATTTCCCTTGACCTTCACCTCTATCGGCCCTTCCGGTGTCTTCTCTACCAGCTGCCGGAGCAGGTCTATTGAGACGAATATCTCCTTCACCCGGACGACGCAGCGGGCATAACAATCGCCTGCCTCGGCGGTCACCGGCTCGAACTGGATACACTTGTACGCCGCGTACCCGATCTGGCGTACGTCGGAAGGGATTCCACAGGAACGTATCATGGGCCCGACCATTCCCATATAGTAGGCATCCTCCTTCGACAGCACGCCGACGCCTTCCATACGGTGGCGCAGCGAAGCGTCTTCAAGAAAGATGTTCGTAATCTCCCGGATCTCGGGCGCAAGCGCGTCGAGCTTCGCGACTATGCCGCGGAGCACGCTTGTCTCGATGTCCCGCTTCACTCCGCCGATCTTAACGCAGCCGAAAACCATCCTGCCCCCTGCTGTCGCCTCGATCATATCGAGGATATGCTCCCTGATGCGGAAAACGTGCATAAAGAGACTCTCGAAGCCCATGGCGTCGGCCGCAAGCCCCAGCCAGAGCAAGTGACTGTTGATACGGGAGAGTTCCGCCCAGATCGTCCTCAGATAGACAGCCCGTTCGGGTATCTCCACTCCCATGACCTCCTCGACGGTCTGGCAGTAGCCGAACCCGTGCATGTACCCGCAGATGCCGCAAATCCGCTCTGCCACGTACGTGTACGTCATGAAGTCTTTCTTGTCAACGAGCTTCTCCAGACCGCGGTGGACGTAACCGATCACCGGTATCGCGTCCACGACGGTTTCATCTTCGGTGACGAGATCGAAATGAATGGGTTCGGGGAGCACCGGATGTTGCGGCCCGAAGGGTATGACGTTCGTTTTAGCCATTCTGATCCTCCTTGGTCACCTCGTTTCCCGCGCTCACAGACCCGGAGTCGGCCCCACCCTCCGGGTTTGAGGTCTGTACACTGAAGGGGGCCGGGATCCGCGTCTGATACAGGGTACCGTGAAAGTCGATCACCATGTGCTCGATCTCGATCCCAAAGAGGTCGTGTATCTCGTTTTCGTACAGATACGCATTGCCGTAAATGAGACCAATACTTGGGGCACTTTCCCCGGGCGATAAACTGAACCTGAGGTTCCTGAATAGCCGGTCTTTGTCGAAGGAATAGTTCATCTCATAGTGATCGGCCGTCGTTGTCGCGCAGATTTGTACCAACCGGTAACCAGACGACCGGAGCGCAGCGACAGCCTCCACCAGATTCATCTTTTCAATGCTCAACATCTCCTGATGCTCGATCATATGGCCTCCCACCAAGTTTCGAAACGGTGCCACACCTTGGCAGACTATGGCCAGGTGTGGCTCCGTTATCGTTTACCGCTATACTTTTCATCCAGCACTTCCGTGGCTTTCAGGATGCCGTCCAGGAGCGCTTCGGGTCTTACCGCACAACCTACCACGTAGACGTCGACGGGCAGTACCGTGTCGACGCCGCCGAGGACGTTGTACGCTTCCCTGAAGACGCAGCCGGAAGTCGCGCAGATACCGACCGCGACGACCACTTTGGGAGACGGCATCTGGTTGTAAAGGGTCCTGGCGATCTGTGCACTCCGTATGTTCATCGAGCCCGTTATGAGAAGTATGTCCGCGTGCTTGGGGTTGCCCGTGTTGATCACCCCGAATCGTTCAGGGTCGTACATCGGCGTGAGGGCCGCTATGAGTTCCAGATCGCACCCGTTGCAGCTCGAAGCATTGTAGTGCAACAGCCAGGGGGATTTCTTGAGCGAGGACATTCTTATTACCTCCCGAGCACGTAGTGGGCAATGATCAGGTTCGAGACGCCGGCCATTACGGTGAAGACCCACGTCGATGCGAACATCACCTGCCACTTGACGCGGGCGAACGCGTTGTCCGTAAAGATCACTGCGAAATAGACGAGCAGCGTGACACCAATGCCGATCCACGGGCTGAACGAGAAGAAGAGGTAGATCAGGGCGAGAAGCAGGATATTTTCGTACCAGTGCGCCATTTCTATCAGGGCCAGGTGCGGCCCGGAGAATTCGGTGGTAAGCCCTCGGACGATCTCCTGGTGGGCGTGGTGCGAGATGGACAGATCGAAGGGCGATTTCCGGAACTTGATGACCAGCACGTACAGGTAGGTGGCAAAGATACCGGGCAGGTACAGAATGAACTGTCCTTCCCGGGAGGCCTGGTAGATGCCACTGACCTCAAAGGTGCCCGCGACCACGTAGAATCCGATCGCCAAAATCATCACGGCAGGGTCATAGGCCATCATCTGGATGAGCTCACGCTCGGCGCCCACGTGGCTGTAAGGCGAATTGACCGAGAAGCCGGCAAGCACAAAGAAGAGACTGGCAAGCATCAGGGCGAAAATTACAAGAAGAATGCTTGCGCCCGCGAAGAAGAGCGAGCCGGTGAAAATCATGAAGAGGAAGAAAAGGAAGACGAAGAAGTTCTGAAAACGGTTGACCGCGATCCTTTCCTTACGAAAGAGCTTTGCAACATCGTAGAAAGGCTGCAGGACCGGCGGTCCGACCCGTCCCTGCATCCAGGCCGACACCTTGCGGTCGAGCCCCGCGAGCAGGCCGCCCGCGAGAGGGCAGAGCACCACGTAGGCAATCACTCGAAGAACGACGCCGATTGCGGAGCCTTCATCAGGACTCATAACATCACCACCCCGAACATGATAATGATAAAGAAGCTGGCAGAGAGCAGCCCGGCTTGCAGCAACCGCGCCTCCCCGAACCAAGCGGATAGGTAATAGTTGCGGGTATCGGCACGCAGAGTGCGCCCCTGTGCACCGAAGAACGACGTGTCGTCCGCGTTGGCGCCCGCGAGGTAGGGGCCTACAAACCGGTAATCTTTCCGTCGTGCACTATAAAGGATCCCGATCGGAAAAATAACGAGGAGTGTGGCCATTATAACGACAATGATGATGAGGGTCGCCGGTTCGAGCGTCGGACTGGCCCCGTAGACCGATTGTATGTACGGGTCGATAAGTCCGCTGGAGACCCAGGGGAACGAGATACAGACGGCGATGGTAAGCAGGGAGAGGACCACCATGGTCAGCCATTCCCATCCGCTGATCTCCCCCTCCCTGTTTTGAGTTCCTTCCGAACCATAAGCGTCTTCCCCATCCACTTCGCGTAGAAGAACATGGTCGCGCCGCCACCGAAGGCAAGCGCGACGCCCAGGAGCGGGTGTACATCGACGAGCGCCTGCAGGGTCACCGCCTTACTGATGACCATGCCGAAGGGCGCGAGAAACATGCCCGCGAGCCCGATGTCCATCATCGCCGCAACCTTCGGCATCCGCATGATCAGTGCATCCATGTCTTCGATATCCCGGCTGTCGAGCTTGTAATCCACTACGCCCACGCAGAGGAAAAGCAGCGACTTTGCCACGGCGTGAAAGACGATCAGCAGGAGCGCGGACCAGGCCGCCTCATAGGTTCCGACGCCAGCGCACATGACGATCAGCGCCAGCGTGGCGATCGTGGAGTACGCAAGAACGCGTTTCGCATCGCTCTGGGACACTGCAATGAACGAAGCGAACAGGAAGGTAATCGCACCGATGAAGGTGATGCAGATGCCGGCAGGGGTATCATTGAGGACCGGCGAAACCTTCAGGAGGAGATAGACGCCGGCCTTGACCATCGTGCTCGAATGGAGAAGCGCAGATACGGGGGTCGGTGCGACCATCGCGCCGGTGAGCCACGGGGAAAAGGGCATCTGTGCAGATTTCACCAACCCGGCGAACGCAAGCAGCACGGCCGGGAACATCACCTGCCGGCGAACCGGACTGGATCATCCGTTCAGATCGGCGATCCCCGCACGGAAGGAAAGATAGACCACGCCCGCAGAAAAGGCGAGGCCCCCGAGGACGTTCATCCAGAGGGCGCGGAAGGCCGAGTTCTGCGACTCCGTGTCGTTACGGTAGCCGATGAGGAAGAACGAACAGAGCGTCGTGATCTCCCAGAAGAAGAACATCCACTTGAGGCTGTTGGAGAATACGAGACCGAACATCGCGGAGATGAAGACATACATGAGGAAGCCGAAGAAGCGGCGCCGCTCTTTGACCTCTCTATGGTGCTCGTGGTACTCGGTCATATATCCGAAGGCATAGTTGATGATCAGCGTACCGAGGATCCCTATCACGAGGGCCATGATGCCCGAAAAACGGTCGATGAAGAGCTGGTGTTCGGCATGCACGGCGGGTGGGTAGACAAGCTCGAACAGAAGGGTCATCGCGGTCGCCACCGCTCCCAGCAGCATCGTAAAGTACCGTTTCAACCTCAGACCCAGATAGGTGATCAGCAGGCCGAACCCTATCTCCAACGCCAGCATCAGGTGCTCCAGAAGTGGGTTCTCCACCTTAAAAAAGAGAGGTTCGCTTCCGCTCACGGCGACGAGAAGAACGCTTCCCGCGATGATGAGCAGATTGGCGGGCACAGCCAGAACCCGTCTCACGGCCAGAACGCGGATCATCAGGGACGCGACCGCGACCAACAACGGAAAGAGGATCAGGAAACCGATTATGGTCAACGAATTCATTTTACGCGCCACTCGAAGGGATTGATCATCGTGCGCCCCATGAACTGACGAGGTGCATGTAATGCAGCCTTGACAAAGCCTGCGGGTCGGGGATGTTCTTGAAGTTCATGCTGCCCCGCATCTGACGCACCGACTCGTATTGATTCTGCCTCCAACCACGCCGCAAGTCCCGTCCCGCAAAGTCTTCACGTGCTCGATCCCGTTCTTTCCAATGCCGAGCAGAGCTGCACGCAGTCGGCGCCTGTCATTATGGCCTTGACCGCGTCCTCCACCGAGTGGATACCGCCGCTGGCCGCAAGTGAGCAGGTTACGTTTCCGGAAACGATGGCGAGCCATCTCAGTCTGAGCAGAAGCTCACGAGAATCAGACAGATGAAACCGCGAGACGGGCTCCAGGTTTTCGATATCGAGGTCGGGTTCGTAAAAACGGTGCAGCAGGATGAGACCGTCGGCGCCCGCGGCATCCAGGTTGCGCGTAAAGTGCGCGAGCGAGGTGTGGAAAGGCGTGAGCTTCACGCTCACGGGAATCCGTACGCTACTCTTCACGGCCTTCAGCGCATCGATCATCCGTTCTCGATCTCTTGACCCGACTCGGATGCATCATTCGCCACATAGTAGAAATCGAGTTCGAGGCGCGTCGGCACCCGCCTGCTCCATACGCAGGGCGTAGTCCGTCCAGCGCTGCCGGGGTCACCGCATTGATTGTCCTAATGACCGGGATCCTCGTATGCTTCTTCACGTCGGCGAGATGCGCGATGTAGGCCTTCAGCCTCAACGATGGCATGCTCAGGCTCGGCAAAATAGGAGAGCGCCTCGGCAAAGGACTGGGCGGGCGTGTCGATCGAATGGAAGAGGGCCATCTGCTCGTTCAGAAGTTGTTCCTCAAAGAGCGGCGGGAGTACAATAGCAGCAACCCCGGCTTCCTCCAAACGTTTGATCGTGTCGAGACGGTCCGTGAGCGGGGAGGGGCCGCAACAAACGGATTAGGAAGCGATAGTCCAAGGTATGTCGTCGAGAGATCCATATATCACACCTCCTTTCCCGGCTGAAGGCCGGTCTCGGCTGGCTCTTCGGTCACTGTCGCGCCGCCTTCATCCGGACGCGGGAAGCCGAAGCTGCGAAATGTGCCGGTATACGGCCATTCGCCGCTCGGCTGCAAGCTGCGACCTCGGCGGCGTATCTTCGGAATCCCTCAGGATCGAGCTTCTCTACCATCTTGAAGCGGGTCTCGTTCGTCATGTACTCCGAGACCGGCAGCTTGCCGCCTTCGGCGTCAACGATGAGGGGAGGCTCCCCTGCATCCGCGCGCCGGGGATCATAACGGTAGAGCGGCCAGACTCCGCAGTCCACGGCGCGTTTTTGCTGTTGCGGGCCCATCCTGAGGTCATAACCGTGGGCAATACAGTGGCTGTAAGCGATGATGAGCGACGGGCCCGGGTACGAGCCTGCCTCCAGAAAGGCCTTCAAGGTATGCCCTTCATGGGCGCCGAGCGCTACGCTCGCCACGTAAACGTGTCCGTAGCTCATGGCCATCAGGCCAAGATCCTTCTTGTTCATGTCCTTTCCGTGGGCCGCAAACTTGGCTGCGGCGCCGAGAGGCGTGGCCTTTGATGCCTGTCCCCCTGTGTTGGAATAAACCCCGGTGTCGAGTACGAGAATGTTCACGTTGTGTTTGGTGCTCAGCACATGGTCGAGCCCGCCGTAGCCTATGTCGTAAGCCCAACCGTCACCGCCGACG
This sequence comes from uncultured delta proteobacterium, assembly GCA_963695875.1. GTDB lineage: Bacteria > Desulfobacterota > Syntrophia > Syntrophales > UBA2185 > DATKLL01. The sequence continues at coordinate 9,589 of CAVOID010000004.1, forward strand.
ATCCAGACGCTCTTGGGCACAAGATAGTCTGCCAGCATCTCCAGTTGTCGTGCCTCCTGCGTATCTATTGGACTGGAGACGCTCGTTTCAGTTCTCTGACACGCGCACGCTGTTCTGCAATCTCTTTATCGTTTTCCGGAATCGGTCTGGCAGAGTTCCTCTACAAGGCCGCTCTCCAGCGCCGGTTCAAGACCCTTCAGAAGACGCTCTGCCTGGCTCCGTTGCGCATCTACAGCCAACCGGAACCCCAGGCCGAATTCCGCATTGTCTTCGAAAAGAGAATTGGCCCACGCCGGTCCCCTTCCTTCTCGGTCGGTCGTGTAGGGACACGTGGGAAGATTTCCTCCGTAGATCGAGGAGCATCCTGTTGCGTTGGCAATCAGGAGACGGTCGCCGTACAGCTGTGTGAGGAGCCTGACGTACGGGGTCTCGCCGCAGCCGGCGCAGGCGCCGGAATATTCGAAGAGCGGGGTCACATACTGCGACGTCCTGACATCGATCTTGTCGACTGTTGAGCGGTCGAAATCGGGAAGGCCCAGGAAGAAGGCGTAATTCTCCCGCTGCTGTTCGCGCAGCGGGGCCTGCGGCTCCATGTTGATCGCCTTACGCCGCGGGTTCTCTTTGTTCTTTGCAGGACAGACCACAACGCAAAGACCGCACCCGGTGCAGTCCTCAGCCGCCACCTGGATCGTGAACTGTTTCTCTCCAAAGTCCTTGGAACGGAGGGGCACGGACTGGAAGGTCTGACGGGGCATCGGAGAGCAGGGAGGGATCGAAGATCTTCCCCCGTATGGTCGCATGGGGACAGTGCATCGAGCATTTCATGCACTGGATGCAGACCGTTGGATCCCAGACAGGCACCTCGTAGGCAATGTTGCGCTTTTCCCACTGCGTCGTTGCCGTAGGCCAGGTGCCGTCAGGCGGAAACGCGCTCACCGGCAGGCTATCGCCCTCGCCGAGCATCATTGCGGCGAGTCACCCTCTTGACGAAGTCAGGCGCATCGTCCGGCACGATCGGAGGACGGGGATCGGCCTGAAACCGTCCTGTCGGCGATCGACACTTCGTAGAGGTTGTCGAGCGTGGTGTCAACAGCAGCGCAGTTCCGGTTCACCACCTCTTCGCCTTTCTTGCCGTAGGTCTTTCTGATCGATTCCTTGATCTTCTCGATCGCCTCCTCCCGCGGCAGGACGCCTGATATGGCAAAGAAGCAGGTCTGCATGATCGTGTTGATTCTGCTCCCCATACCTGCTTCCCTCGCCACCCGGCCGGCGTCGATCACGTAGAAGCGGAGCTGTTTTCTCGATGATCGCGGATTGCACCTCCTTGGGGAGGTGCTCCCACACCTCATCTGCTCCATACGGGCTGTTGAGAAGAAAGACCGCGCCCGGAACGGCGTATTGGAGCACATCATATTTCTCGAGAAAGGAGAACTGATGACAGGCCACGAACTTGGCCTGCCGCAGAAGATAGGCAGACCTGATCGGCTTGGGGCCGAACCGGAGATGAGAGATCGTGACGGCCCCGGACTTCTTGGAATCATAGACGTAGTAGCCCTGGGCGAAATTGTCCGTCTCTTCCCCGATGATCTTGATCGAGTTCTTGTTCGCGCCCACCGTCCCGTCCGCACCCGAGGCCGAAGAAGACGGCACCCACCACGTCCTTGCCCTCGATGTCGTACGTTCCGTCATATGGCAGAGAAAGATGGGTGACATCGTCGTCGATGCCAATGGTGAAGCGATCGCTTTCGGCTGCTCCTTTTTGAGTTCGTCAAAGACCGCCTTGACCATGCCCGGCGTAAACTCCTTGCTGCGACAGGCCGTATCGCCCGCCGATAAGACGGACATCCTGGAACTGCCCTGCCGTCACCGTTGCGGTTTCCTCTGAGCGAAGCAAAGACGTCAAGGTAGAGCGGTTCGGCTACGGCGCCCGGCTTCTTTTGTGCGATCGAGCACTGCGAGCGCCTTCGTGGTTTTTGGAAGGGCATTGATGAAATGGGCCACTGAAAACGGCCGGTAGAGCCGCACTACCAGCACACCCACTTTTTCGCCCTGTCCCACCAGGTGATCAACTGTTTCTATCGCGGTCTGCGCTCCCGAGCCCATCAGCACTATCACCCGCTCAGCGGCCTCGTCGCCGTAATAATCGAAGAGATTATAGCTGCGACCGGTGCGTGCGCCAAATTGCTGCATCACGCGTTGCACGATTTGCGGGCAGGCCAGATAGAAGCTGTTTGAGGCTTCCTGGGTCTGAAAAAATGTATCCGGGTTTTCGGTCGTGCCCCGCAGCATCGGACGGTCGGGGGAAAGACTCCGCTGCCGATGTGCCTGAATGAGGTCATCGCGCATCATGAAGCGCAGGTCGTCATCTGACAGGAGCTCGATCTTTGCCTCTTCGTGAGAAGTGCGAAAACCGTCGAAAAAGTGGAGAAAGGGGATTCGGCTCTCCAGCGTGGCTGCCTGGGCGATGCAGGCCATGTCATGCGCCTCCTGTACCGAGCTGGAAGCAGAGCATGGCAAATCCCGTCTGACGGCAGGCCATCACGTCGGAGTGATCACCGAATATGCGAGAGCGCATGGGTGGCCAGCGTCCTCGCCGCTACGTGCATCACGAAAGGGGTCAGTTCGCCCGGCGATCTTGTACATGTCCGGTATCATCAAGAGGAGCCCCTGCGATGCCGTGAAGGTCGTGGTCAGCGCTCCCGCCTGGAGAGCACCGTGCACCGCGCCGGCAGCACCTGCCTCGGACTGCATCTCGGTTACCGAGACGGCATCTCCCCATATGTTCTTTTTGCCGGCGGCAGACCATGCGTCGCATAGTTCGGCCATTGGAGATGACGGCGTAATCGGGTATATGGCCACGACTTCATTGAGACGGAATGCGACAGAAGCAGCCGCTTCATTACCGTCAATAGTAACTGCTCTTTTTGTCATGCTCTCCTCCGTGTAATTCAGTCTATCTACGAAGACGGCGGATCGTATCTACTCTCAACCATTGAGCTCTGAGCTCAACCCATTTCCCTCGGCTGTCCCGTCGAGGCAATAACGCTGTTCCACAGCAACCCGAGTGGATCTATTTTCTTGCGCTGCGTTACCGCGAGGCGTATGGGCACATGGGTAAAGCGATAATTCAAAAAACTGACAACCATATTCGTCCGTCCGTTCATTCCGGCATGTACGGCGTTTTGCCCGAGGAGAAGACAGAAGGCCGAGTCGTGGGCTATCGAGGGCATGCTCCTGATCGTATAGCTGGGATCAATATATTTAAGGTTGATTTCTATTCCCGCTTCCTTGAAATAATCCTTGATGGCGTCTCTTAGGAAAAGGCCGATGTCACCATACTTGAGGTTCCCCGAGGCGTCACGTTCCCCGGTCCTATCCATCAGATCCTGGCCCGCCCCCTCGGCCACGACAATCACCGCGTGGCCTCTTCGCGCAAGCCGCTCTCTCAAGGATCCCAGAAATCCATCCAGCGTAAAGGGCACTTCAGGGACGAGGCAGAAATTCACGTGGTTGTCGACCAAGGCCGAAAAGGCGGCGATGAAACCGGAGTCACGCCCCATGAGTTTTACCAATCCGATACCGTTGCGTCCTGCCTCTGCCTCGGTGTTGGCGGCATAGGTAGACCGCCGCGCCTCGGTGATCGCTGTCTCGAATCCGAAGGTCGTTTCAATAAAGGAAATGTCGTTGTCTATCGTCTTAGGAATGCCGATGACGCTGATCGGGAGCCCCCTCCGTATGGCCTCTTCACCGATCTTCTGGGCCCCACGGAGTGTCCCGTCCCCGCCTATAGCGAAAAGAATGCCTATTTTCAGCTCCTCCAGATATCGCACCATCTCCGCCGAATCCTGAGGTCCCCGTGACGACCCAAGGATCGTTCCGCCCATTTCATGGATGCGGTCGACCACCTCCGGCAGGAGTTCGAGCGGCTTGTGGCCATAGCGCGGCACCAGGCCCTCGTATCCGAAGCGAAACCCATATATTTTGCGAACCCCATAATGGTGGTAGAGACACAGAACGATCGACCGGATCACATCATTCAGCCCGGGACAGATACCTCCGCAGGTCACGATCCCGCAGGCCAGCTGCGAGGGCTCAAAAAAGATGTTTTCTCTCGGCCCCGCCTCTTCCATCCAGGGAGGATCAGCCCCCTTATCGATCCATGGTTTTAGTTCATCGAGAAGGGAGTGATAGAGCACGCGTTCATCACCCCGAATAAAGCGTACCCCCTTCATCGGCGAAGGGATCCGGCACTCCCCGATCTTTGCAATCGTAAAATCAAGGTCGGTATCCGTCATAGTCTCCTCACTTTAAGATCATCAAAGCAATCGCTTTTGATAAAGGAGCCATCCGTCATTCCCTTCAGCATCCCGGTTCTTCTTTCGCCCTTGAATGATTTGAGCCCGATTTCGGTCACGGATTGGGGTATGAACCGATTATACGCTTAAGATCCGCTACGGACGAGATCATAACTAAGAAGGGCCTGCAGCTCTTCATACTCGGCCTTCTTCACCGCAGCGACCGCCATCGCGTATTGAGCCTCCGTAGCCGTCCCTGACTTTATTCCATCACCTTTAATCCGCAGGTTTTCCTATTAAGCGTCAGGGATTCGCGGGCGACATCGATCAGGCGCTTGGTCTGTTCCAGCCGCCTGTAGGCCTTGTCCACTTCTACCTCGATCCGTGTCTTGAGGCGGTTGAAGGTTCTCGTTCGCCTGTATGAGTTGCTCCTGGCGTTGGGCTACAACACCACGCTTTTTACCCCAATCGAAGATATCCCAGGTCATCTTCACACCGACCACACCGATATCGTGAGTCAGAAAGGGGATGCCGTCCTGATAAGTATAGGTGCCGAAAATGCTTATATCAGGGATATAATCAAGGCGTGCAGCCTTTACACCGCTTTGCGCCTTATTAAGGCCTTCCTGGGCGGCTTTTATTTCCGGGTTCCTTTCCAGGGCCTCCTGCACGTAGGTTTCAGGGGTATTGGCCGCAGGTTCCGGCGGGGAGGGATCGACCGGGTCTATATCCGTATCGAGGGGCAAGCCCAGAAGGTCATTAAGTTCCGAGTTGAGATCGGCTATCTGAATCTCTGCGGAAAGCAGGGAGTGTTTGTTCTGAAGGAGAACTGCTTTGCTGCCGATAGCGGCCACCTCGAGCTGATTTCCCGCGGCTACACTGTCTTTGGCTTCACGGAGGGCCTGTTCACCGGCTGTAACGGCGGCAGAAGCGGCCTCCTTCTGTTTCCGCGCTATGACCAGGCCATAGAAGAGCCTATGGGCGGCAAAGATAACATCAGTCCTGGCCTTATCCAGGTCGGCCGCGGCAATCTGCTGATCGGCAAGGGCGATTTTGTCCGCCTGGTATATCTTCGGCAATTGGGTCAGAGGTTGGGAGAGAGTGGTATTGACAATGACTGCTGATTGGGAGCCCTGATTGATAGAAGTATCCTGAGTGGGGAAAGGGCCGAGACCGGGGACCGTGCCCAGACTGCCCGCAGGAACGGTAACGAGTTGGTTGTTCGTAATATGGAAGGCGTTCGTGTCGTTTGTCAGATGGGGGAAATAGTCCGCCCGGACACTCGTCCTTTTCTCGCGGGCTTCTCGGACCTTTGCGCCGGCGATTTTGAGGGACGTGTTTTGCGCCACGGCCAGGCTAATCGCTTCATCGAGGGTCAATTTACGGGTTTCGGCGAGGGCTTGAACCCGATCCAAGGAGGAACGCCAGGACAATAATGAGAGCAGCCGCGGGAGCCTTCCTGATACGCGATCTCACGACGACGAAGAGCACCGGTACGACGAGGAGCGTGAAGAACATGGAGAAAATGAGTCCCACGGCAATGACGGAGGCCAGGGGGCTCCAAAGCGCCGAACGCGAAAGAATCATTGGAGTCATCCCTACCGCTGCCGCCATGGTGGTAAGAAATATCGGCCTCAGACGACGTTGTCCGGCTTCAGTCGCTGCTTCCTCGAGAGCATGCCCCTCGGCGATCTTCTCGTTAATATAGTCGATGAGGATGATGGCATTTCGCACCACGATACCGCACACGCTGATAAGGCCTATAAAGGCCATGAAACCGAAGGGGTTATGGGTGACCAGCAATCCGAACGCTGCACCAAGGAGCGATAACGGTATAGAGGACATAACGACGAGGGGCTCCGATACATTCCGGAATTGGACGAGAAGCACGAGAAAGATAGCTACAAGGCTGATACCCAGGGCGCCGAGCATCTGAGGCATATTGTCTTCCTGATTGAATTTTTCTCCTCCGTATTCGATGCGGTACCCGGGAGGCAGCTTGAGGGCCGCGATCTTCGGGGCAACGGCCTCAAGCAGGGCGGAACCGTAGAACCCCTTCTTGACGAAACTGCGCACCGTCAGGGTCCTGACGCCGTTCCGGCGCACGATGCGGCTGGTCTGCCATTCAGGTTTGACAGAGCCAATAGATCGTAACGGCACGCTCGCATGGGTAAGCTGGGATGTCATGTAGGCATCACGCACATCGTCAAAGGAAGAGCGCTCGTCCTTCTCGAGACGAAGGAGCATGGTCACCGGTCGGTCTCCTTCCCAGAAGACGCCGACCGGCTGGCCGTCAAAGCCGCCTGATAGTATCTGGGAGACCGCAGCATTGGTCAGACCGAGACGATTGGCCAGTTCATTGTTTACGTCTACGTCGACCATGTAGGAGTCGTTTAAATAGTCACGATGCACATACATGGAAAAAGGCACGGCCCGAACCAAATTTTCCACTTCCGTCCCGATCTGTTTCAGCGTGGCTATGTCGTCACCCGAAATCCGAATCTCTATGGGGGCCTCCTGTGACGATCCCTGCTGCAGTTCCTTGACGATCATCATGGCTTCGGGAGCGACAGCCGCCAATTTCACCTGCAGGTCGGCCACAAAGGCAGGCGTCTCTTTTACCGACCGGGTGTTGACGATGAACTGGCCGTAGGCGCCATCGGGCTGTTGGGGGTTGACGTTGTAGTAGAACCTCGGGGCGCTCTGCCCGACAAAACTGGCGTAATGGGCCACTTCGGGGCGACCGGCCAGGTACTTTTCGATCCGGCCCATGGCGGCATCCGTTGTCTCGATACGCGTACCCTGGCGCATCCAGACATCAATAACAAACTGGTTGCGTTCGGCAGAAGGGAAGAATTGCCCCGGTACCAGCTTGAAAATAAATCGCGCCGAGACAGATCGCTCCGACTCCGACCGCCAGAGCCAGTCCTTTTCTTTTCATGAAGAAGACGATCGCCTTCCCGTAGATGTTCTGAAGCCCGTCAAGAAGATTAAATGATTTCTTCTTGGCAGGGGCCTCGTGGTCGTGAAGTCCTTTCTTTATGAAAACTTTGCAAAGGAACGGCGTGAGCAGGAGGGCTACAACAAAGGAAACAACAAGGGCAACGGTGACGGTGAGCGGGAGCGCAACGATGAACTCACCGGTCGAGCCCGTGAGGATGAGCAGAGGCAAAAATGAACAGACGATGGTCACCGTGGCGGCAAAAACCGGGATAACAACGTCCGAGGCAGAGCGCCACGTCGCCTCCTCCCTCGGCACCTTATGATCAAGGAGCTCGACATAGTTGTCCACGATGATTATGGCATTATCTACAACGATACCGAGGACTACTATGAGTGCTGCAATCGATACCTGGTGCAAAGGAATGCCGAAGGCGTTCATGATCCCCACAGTTGCCAAGATCGTAATCGGGATGGCCAGGGCCGCGATAACGGCAACGCTGATAGGCAGAAGGACCATGGTCACCAGAATGACAGCGGCTATGGCCAGCATAAATTCATGGCCGAGATTCTTGATGCGCTCCCTGACCATGGTCGGCTGATCCGCGATAAGATCGACATGTATGTCGGGAGGCAGCAGGGATCGAAGCTGAGTCATGATTTCGTCCAGGCGATCACCCAATTCGGTGACATTCTTGCCCTTTTGCATCTCGACCGACAGCAACACGCTCGGCTTTCCATCGTAGCGGACCAGGAAGACCGGGTCCTGGTAGCGCCGCTCAACCTTGGCGAAGTCCTTGATATAGACCGGCTCGCCCGTTCTGGAAACGTCGACCATAACATTTCTGATCTGGTCTTCGGTGGTAAAGGGCCCCGTTGTTCTCATGGGGATCTTTGAACGGCCGGTCTCGGCCTTTCCCGTCTCCGCAATAACGTTCCTCTGCTGCAGCGCCTGAATAATGCGGCCTGGATCCGCAAAATACTGGGAAAGGCGCGCCAGGCTCCCGGTGATCCATATCTGCTCGCTCTGATCGCCGTAACGCATCATCTTTCCCACATCACGCACGGTCCGGAACCGGTCCTGTATCGTGTCAACATAATCGCGCAGTTCCCTGTACCCGTAACGCTCCCCGTGGACTGCCAGGAGCAGGGCGACGGTGTCGCCGAAATCAGAGTTCACCATCGGCCCGCGGACACCGGAGGGTAGTTCCGTCAGCGCGGTTTCAATCATTTCATTGCGGAGCTTTGCCCAGAAGAGGTCCGCATTCTTGACATAGTCCTCCAGTTCCACATTGATAATGACCAGACCCGGGCGACTGGTGGAATAGGTCAGCTCCTTTCTGACCTCCGGAAACTTGAAAATATGTTTTTCAAGCGTTTTGGTGACCTGCTTCTCCACCTGCTCTGAGGTGGCCCCGGGATACTGAGCAATAACCAGGCCTGTCCGGATGGTGATGGTAGGATCTTCAGTCCTCGGCATTTTCATGAGGGCGTGAATCCCGAGAGCAACCACCATCGCGGTGAGAACGAGGGTTACGGAGGGGTAGCGGAGTGAGCTCTTGATGGGATTCACGGTACTACCTCCTTTGCTTTTCAGACGCGTTTTCCGAGGGCGGGGTTGCTATGGTAACCGGCACGCCGTCACGGAGATGATCCTGACCCGCAATAACGATCGACTCGTTGCCTGAAAGACCTTCTTGAATCTCCACTTCGGTGCCGCAGAGTGGGCCGGCCTTCACCCGTTTGCTGTAGACACGCCCCTGTTTGGGGAAGTAAACGAAAACTATCGTTGCCCCCTGAGCGTCACGGACTATGGCTTCACCGGGCACGGTCATCACTGGTATCTTCCGGTCGCCGGCGATCTTCGCCTCCGCCACCATCCCGATTTTCAGTACCTGCTTGGGATTGGGTAGGCTGATGCGCGCCATATAGGTCCTGGTGCTCGGGTCGGCGGCAACATTGATAATGCGAATGGTGCCTTCAAAAGATTGACCCGGCAGGGCAGGTAAGGTGACCACGGCCTTTTGGCCGACCCGCACACGATGGAGGTCGGTTTCCGGAACCCCGACGTTGACCTCTACGGGATTGAGCCGAACGATGCGGAAAACCGGTCTCCCGGGGGAAGCCGTTTCGCCGGGCTCTATGCCGCGCATGTCGATATAACCATCGATCGGGGCCAACGAGCGTGGCATCGGAAAGTGCTTTTGCGCCAACTGATGTGCGTTCGCTTGATCGTACGCTGCCCTGGGAGCTGTTTGTCTTCTCTCTGCCCGCCTGCTTTCGCCTGCTCGTACCCCTGTTTCGCAGTTTCGTATGCGGCTTTGAATTTTTCGAAATCATTCGGCGCCAGGCTATTTCGATTCATACATCATTTTCATGCGGCGGTATTCATTCTTCGGCTCGCTCATACGCAATGCGGGCCTGCTCCAGCTGTCGGCCGACTTATGGCCTGTTCGATGCTGAGTGCTTTATCCTTTGGCTTCTGCCACCCTTACCGAGGCGGAAGTCCAGCAGGATCGATCTGCCGCAAGACCTGCCCTTTCTCGACGTAATCGCCTTCTCGGGGCCCCACAAAGATGACTTTACCGGAAACCAGGAAGGTCAGCGTGGAAGGCGCATCGGGCGAGACGACCGAGCCGCTTACGAAGATCGTCTGGTTACACTCAGCACGATGCACATTGCCGATTGCAACTGAAACCGAGTCCATCTTTGATTCCGGCTTTTTGCCGGACGAACAGGAAGCGACCAGGACGCAAATGAGAAGAGTGAGAATGAAGATTGCCAAAATGCCGAGTAGCTCGATTTCATCCTCCCGAGAAACTCCTCTTTTTGCCCTGCAGAGGATAGACATTCGCCACATCTGCGCTCGTGGGAGTCAGCCAGGGCTTGTACCTGTGATCCCAAGTTTTGGGATATTTGGGTGGTTAATCCTTCGATGCAGCTCTCATGCAACATCCGTCAGAGCTATGCTCTCAGCCGTTTAGACATTCATACCGCTCGTCCCGGAATGACAAACGGCCGCCTTGCTTTACCTTGCCGCTCATTTTAAGGGTTGAGGTTGATTCCCTTTCTCAACCGGATAACCAAGCTCGAGTCACCTGCTCCGCTTCTGACCGCACGGGAATGAACGACCAGGCCCGAGAGCAGTAGTGAAATCAAAAACGCATTGCGGTTAGATCATTCCCCGACCATTACAGCGTATTCTTCCGGCCTTCGACCAAAACCGATGCGCTCGATTGCCGGGACAGGAGTCCCGATCACCGGGCGGGAATTCGAGGGCCGCTGTCTCAACCCATACGGAATGATTCACCAGTCCCAGATCTCTTAAAGCAGAATAAAACCTTAGCCCGAGAGGACTCTTGTCCTGGCCCCCCGGTTCAGATTCCCAATAGATATGGATGCTCAAATCGTTCTCCACTATGGAATGACGATATACCCTTATTTCTACCAGATGCTCTGGCGTATCCGTCGCCGAATCAGACTCGCTGATCCCCTTGAGAAGTTCGTCCACGAACGGTGCATCGATGTTTGTAGGACAACGTAATGAGATAATCTCAACCCATTTCATGGCAGGCCCTCTTTGGATGGGATCGATCCTGTGTTTGTTTTCTTTATAAGCCAGTTTCGTGCCAAGATATAAATGCATATTAAAAATCAAACAGCTTACATGAAATTCTATTTTATGGTTTACCGGATACGGTAAAGTGTGCTACCATATTCAGTAATTGTTCCACATATTGTAAGGTGATTTGACTTACGGAAAGGACTTCATACCCAGAAAGGCAAACGAAACGAGGAGAAAACGATGAAGGTGGATGAAAACGTTTTTTTTCGAGAGGCGCTGCGTGAAAGCGAAGAACGCCACCGGGTCACGCTCCAGATGGCCATGGACGGCTTCTTGCGCGCCGACATGCAAGGACGAATCCTTGAGGTCAACAACACTTACTGCCAGATGAGCGGCTATAACGAGCAGGAACTCCTGACCATGAACGTTGTGGATATAGAGGCTGTGCATACCGCCGAGATGATCGCCGCGAATATCAGAAGCTTCGCAGAACTGGGCCCCAAGCGTTTTGAATCCCACCACCGCCGGAAAGACGGCAGCTTGTTTGACGTCGAAATCAGCGGTCAGTACCAGTCGGTTGCCGGCGGTGAAATCGTCATTTTTGTACGGGACATCACGGAGCGAAAAAGGACCGAAGAAGCCCTGCGGCAGAGTGAAGCTTATCTGGCGGAAGCGCAAAGGCTGAGCCACACAGGTAGCTGGGCTTTCGATTTGGCCAGCAACAAGTATGTCTACGCTTCGGAGGAATGCTTCCGAATTTTTGGATTAGATGCGCAAGAGGGTTTACCGACCAGGGAAGCAGTTTCCCGACTAATCCACCCGGAGGATTGGGACAGGGTGAATGCGGACTTTGAGAAGTTGCTCCGCGAAAAAGTAGATACCTCGAGCGAGTTCAGGATCGTGCTGCCCAGCGGAACGGTCAAACATGTTCAGACGATCCGGCACCCTGTCCTGAATGAGGCTGGAGATGTCGTTGAATGGTGGGCACCACGATCGATATCACGGAACGCAAGCGCGCCGAAGAGGCCCTGCGGCTGGCAGGCGTTTATGACAGGAGCTTGATCGAAGCGAGTCTTGACCCGCTCGTCACGATTGATAAGCAGGGTAAGATAAGCGACGTCAATGCCGCAACGGAGCAGGTTACCGGGTACCCACGTTCGGAATTGATCGGCACTGACTTTTCCGATTACTTCACCGAACCTGAAAAGGCACGCGCAGGCTATCAGAAGGTGTTCAATCAAGGATTCGTGCGCGATTATGAACTCGAGATCTGCAGCCGGAATGGAGAGATCACGCCCGACTATATGCTCTGACAATGCGGCTCTGTTGTACAGGGATGAGGCCGGAAGACGCGTATCGAGCGTTTTCGCCGCAGCGCGTGATATCAGGGAACGAAAAAGGGCCGAAGCCGAGATCAACAGTCTCAAGAACTACCTCTCCAACATCATCGACTCTATGCCCTCCATATTGGTAGGGATGGACAATACCCGCACCGTCACCCAGTGGAACCGTCAGGCGGAGGCATTTACCGGCATACCTGCAGGAGAGGCTATAGGCAAACCCATCAGTCCATCTTCTCCCCGACTTCGCCCCCTGGATCATGACGATGGGAACCGATATGGACGAGCATCGCCCCTCATCCATGGAGAAGCTCCTCATCGAGAAGGAGGGTGAGCGCCGTTTCTATGACCTCATGCTCTACCCGCTTCTCATAGACGCTGTCGGAGGAGCGGTGTTGCGTGTCGAGGATGTCACTGAAAGGGCCCGCATCCAGGAGTTGATGGTCCAGACCGAGAAAATGATGTCCATAGGCGGCCTTGCCGCAGGGATGGCCCATGAGATCAATAACCCTCTCGGGATCATCACCCAGGCAGCACAGAACATCGAGCGGAGGATCTCGCTTGAGTTGCACGCAAACCGGAAGGTATCTGAAGAACTCGGCCTGAATCTCGAAGGGATTCGCGCCTATTTCGAGAAGCGACAAATACCTGATGCCATCGCAAGCATTCGCACGGCATCGTCCCGGGCGGCGAAGATCGTTGCCAACATGCTCCAGTTCAGCCGCCGCGCCGATACAACCATGGAGTTCACCTCGCTTGCTCAAATCGTAGATCAGGCATTGGAGCTTGCGGCAAGCGACTACGACCTCAAGAAGAAGTACGACTTCAGGAGCATCGAAATCATCAAAGACTATCAGGACACGCCCCAAGTCCCTATCGTCTCTTTGGAGATAGAGCAGGTCATATTGAACCTCCTCAAGAACGCCGCCCAGGCGATGATCGCAAACCCCCCGGACAGGAGGCCCAGCATCACCTTCAGGCTACGATGCGAGGACAGGTATGCCGTGCTCGAGGTGGAGGACAACGGACCCGGCATGACGGAGGATATCCGCCGAAGGGTATTCGAACCCTTCTTCACTACCAAGGAGCCCGGGGTGGGTACAGGCCTCGGCCTCTCCGTCTCCTACATGATCGTCACCCAGAACCACAAGGGGCTCATGGAGGTGCAATCGACACCGGGCAGGGGGACAGTTTTCAAGGTGAGGCTGCCGATAGGGGAGAGCAAAACATGAGCCAGTCGGCAAAAGTATTGATTGTGGACGATGAAGAATTGATCCGCCTGAACCTGCGGATGCTGTTGGAGGATCTCGGCTATTGTGTCGTCGAGGCCGCCGACGGAAGGGAAGGGCTCGATGCCTTTGACCGGGAAGGGCCCGACCTAATCCTGGCCGATCTGAGGATGCCTGTGATGGATGGGCTTTCGATGATTGCCGAACTTCGAGAGAAGAGCACGGAGACACCCGTTATCGTGGTCTCCGGCACCGGTACCGTGCAGAACGCCGTCGATTCGCTTCGCCTCGGCGCATGGGACTACGTCATAAAGCCGGTCGAGGATGCAAAAGGGTTTGAGGTCGTCATCGAACGGACACTTGAGAAAGCCCGGCTTATGAAGGAGAATCGGCTCTACCGTGAGCATTTGGAGGAACTGGTGCGCGAGCGGACGGAGGAACTCCGTAAGGCCCATGATGAACTGAAACTCCGGCATCAGGAAGTCAGCCGATTGAAAGACATGCTGGCTGACGACAACCGTTATCTCTATAACGAATTGCGGTCCGCCTCGGGCGACGAGATCATCGGTTCGGATTTTGGTCTAAAACCGGTGATGGAAATGGTCAGGCAGGTGGCCCCCCTTGACAGCCCCGTGCTGTTGCTGGGGGAGACGGGTACAGGAAAAGAGGTCATCGCCAATGCGATTCACTATTCTTCACCCCGCAAGGATGGGCCTTTTATCAAGGTCAACTGCGGCGCCATCCCCGAGACTCTTCTCGACAGCGAGCTCTTCGGTCACGAGAAGGGCGCATTCACCGGAGCCATCACTCAAAAGAGGGGACGGTTCGAGCGGGCAGACAAAGGGTACTATCTTCTTAGACGAGATCGGAGAACTGCCCTTGCAGGCTCAGGTGAAGTTGCTGTATGTCCTTCAAAAGAAAGAGATCGAGCGCGTGGGAGGGACAAGTTCCATACCGGTGGACATCCGCATTATTTCGGCTACGCACAGAAATCTTGAGGAGATGATTGCCTCCGGGCGATTTCGCGAAGATCTCTGGTTCCGCGCTCAATGTCTTTCCCATCATCAATCCCGCCGCTCAGGCAGAGAAAAGAAGATATTCCGGCCCTGGTGCATCACTTCATCGAACGCAAGACCAAGGAGCTGAAGCTCAAGGAGAGACCTGTGCTTGGCCATGGTGCTATCGACAGGCTTATCGCTTATGACTGGCCGGGCAACGTTCGGGAACTGGAAAACATGATTGAACGGGCTCTGATTCAACACCGGGGAGGTGCGCTTTCTTTTGAGACGCTTTTACCTGTATCGCATTCCGGAGACCGCACGCCGATTCAGGACTCAGGCCGGAATCGAGATCTGCCTCCACTGGACGAGATGACCGTTCAGCACATAAGGCAAGCCTTGGAGATGGCTGGCGGGAAGATCAACGGGCCGGGAGGAGCTGCCCAAATCCTGGGGCTTCATCCCAATACTCTCCGGAACCGGATGAACAGGCTGGGAATTCCGTACGGCAGGAGAAGCTGGCAACCCTCAGGGAATCAGAAGTAATGTCGAATCGAAGGTGAGGTGGGGCCGGTCAGGCTGCTCATTATGAATCCTCCACATTGAGAGCAAAGATACGTAAGCTCAACATCCCATTCTAGCGAAAAATTTAGACAAGGGATTTTAGGGCTCCCGAAGGGGCATGCCACGAGTTCACCTGGTACTAAAAATGGATAAGAGGTACTTAAGCAGGTCATGACGGACCATTGAAAAGAAGGACACGAAAATCCTGATTGACAAAATCTACCAAGAGTATGCCCGTCGGAAGGTTCTTAGCGAGGCCCAAAAAAAAGGCTTTTCCCTGGTACTTCAGCAACGGACTGAGACATTGGATATTCGTTTGGTATTAAAAAAGCTGGCCGTTGGAGCCCTATAGGAGGACTATTTATGTCGGAAGAAGTCGAGATCACCATTCAGACCACTGGAAAGGTCGCTTTCAAGGTCAAAGGGGTCAAGGGAAAGGGATGCCTGAACCTTACGCAGGAGCTTGAAACACTCTTAGGAAAGGTCCTGGAAAGCAAGCTATCTTCGGAATATTTTGAGATACCTATCCGGGGGAGATAAAAACAATTATTTCAAGAGAGTTTTCGGATTAAAATGAGGTAAGATTGCTGACTCAGGGTCGACATCGACTATTCTCCGAGAGGTTTTTGTTTTCGGTGGATAAAACTTACCTAATTGCAGGGTCCTCTCGACACGGACTTGGCCCCTATCCCAAATTCTTCAATAAGCCCTTGCAATGCCGCTTGGCTTAATCTATCGTCTGAGATAATCATTTCGACTTATTCCTTATCATGGTTCAAGGTCCAGTCCCCGGGATCGGGCGGATCGGCCTTAGAACGCATTAGAACGGGCCTGCCTTATTACTCGATGGATTTTCTATTTTACTTAAAAACCATTTTTGTGGTAATATCCCTGCCATGGAAAAAAACGAAAAAAATCCAAATCCGTTAGCAATACGTTGAAGAATCCAAAAACAAATTTTTCCAATTTATTACTTAACTACTTAAAATAAAAACAAAAAGCCCCCGTAGCTCAGCAGGATAGAGCGACAGATTCCTAATCTGTAGGCCGTGAGTTCAAGTCTCGCCGGGGGCACCATAAAATCAATAAGTTACAAATACTTTCCTGAAAATAAAATAAACACCGGTACAAATAGGTACAAAAAATTGATAAATCTCCCTTCTTCCCTCTCCGTCAAGGGCCATATATCCGCTCTGGGCTTCCACCGGTAACCGCAAGAGCAAAACATCCAGATCCCTCCGGGATCCTTTTCCGGCCTGACCCTCCAGTCACTACATTAGGCACAAAACACCTGGCTCATTTTTGTACCCATTTGTATCCGGGCTTATTTGGGCACCACTACGGCCTGTTTTTTAATCGCTCATTCCATTCCCGGGCGTAGGCCTTTACATGGTCATTCCGGGACCGATAATTACCGAGATTCCCGAAGAACAGAATGACTGGACATCCACTTCCTTCCTGTAATCGTTCAGTTGACATTTTAGAAAATATGCTTGACGTAGACTATAACATTGCCTGCAGGACCGGCCTGCATTGCGCGCCTCTCGTCCATGAACAGCTTGGGACTGATAAAATCCATGGGGCGGTCCGGTTTGGAATCGGTCCCTTCAACACAGAAGAACACATCGATGCCGCCATCAATGCCGTTGAAGAGATCGCCAGGCTGAAGCATCGTAGGGAGTAAACCGCGAAGTCTCGACGTGGATTCCGACCTAACCAACATCGTCGTCCACGTTTCTTAATCAAACACAGCCATCCGGCTTGGGGAGCCCCGCCAGCTTGCAGGCCCCCTTGGCCGGTCCGGATGGAAACAGTCCTTCGTAGATGTGCTTGAGGGTAAACCCTGTCGTCTGACAGATCTTGCGGACCATCGGGGCCATGCTCTTCTCTAGAAAGTAGTCGCGGATATAGTTGATGACCGCCCAGTGCTCTTCGGTCAAGCCTTCAATTCCTTCCTCGGCCCTGGCCAGGATTTCGGCAACCTCTTTGTCCCATTCTTCGGGACGGATCAAGAAGCCTTCTTCGCTGACTTCCAATTTTCGATTATTCTTTTCAATCGTGGGCATGGACTTCTCCTCTGATGATTCCATCTTAAAAGTTTTTTATTATAGCACAAAAGCCCGAGCCATCAAGACATTCATAAATAAGAATTCCTCCCACCTCAAGGAGTTGAAATGCAAATCATCGGGAGTTTTCGGGTTTCCGCTACAGGACAAGACCTCGGCAGCCGCCGTCTTTGGGTAAAGAGGTTCGTTATGACTGGGAAATTGAATCAATTGGCAGATGAACCCCGAAACATGCCGCACCGATTACAGCGCCTGGGTTACCAGGATCATCTCTGCGAGGAACTGCTGAGTGGTCTTGGGGAGTCGATTCAAAGGTGCCTCTCAAAAATTAATGAGTTGCAGCATCGATACACCGGACTCGTAATCAGCGGTTTGTTTGCTCCGATTATGCGAGGCCCTGTTTTTTGATAAGCTGAGTCTTTATGAAATCGTTTAGGAATAGGGAAAATACGAGGTTATAACCTACAACCAGAAAGGTCATAGCGAGCGGGAGTGGCTGAAGAACGCCGGGGATTCCGACAGATGAGATGATCGTTCCGGCCAGCACGTCGAGGAGGATAACCCCTAACAGCGTTCGACTGGGCGATGAGCTCCAGAAATGCCGCCGTTCCCGGACGACGAAGATGGAGGTTACCGCAGAAAAAGAGGATTTCAAAGCTGAACGTTTGAACATGCGGATCGGATGGCGCCAAATTCCAGATTTTCATCCCCATCCCCAGAAGAATGAGGGATTCGAGAACCATGCCTAGGCCCAGAGCGGCCGAGACTTTGACGAAACTCCCGATCTTCCAAGTATCGGGAGACCTTGACCAGCGGACCTGATCTGTGGATAGCGAGATCTTCACAAAATCCGTCATCAACAACAATAGGACCATGGCCGACGCGGAGATCACGAAATCGCCGGTGATCAGAAAGACGCCGATGACGAAGGAAGATTTCAGGATCGTTCTCATGATCTTGTTCAGGACCCAGGTGTGGATTCGTTGATAGATCTTCCGGCCGTTTTTGACCAGTTCGACGATGCCCGACAAGCCCGTGCCTGTCAGGACGACGCTGGCCGATGCCTTGGCGATGTCCGTGGCGTTTTTGACGGCGATTCCGACTTCGGCCTGTTTGAGGGCGGGGGCATCGTTTATGCCGTCCCCCGTCATTCCGACAACATGGTTTCCGGCCTGAAGGCTTTGGACGATGAGATACTTGTCTTCGGGATAGACTTCCGCGAAACCGGCGCTTTGTTCCATCAGCCTCAAGGCCTGCGGCGGGATCGGTCGCCATCAGGGTTTTCAGGTCCGAAATGCGGGAGATTTGTTCGCCGATTCCGATGTCTTCGGCGACCTCTTGGGCGATGGGCAGGGCGTCACCGGTCAGCATTTTAATCGAGAGGCCCAGAGCGCGAAGTTCCTGGATCAAGGCTTTTGAATCAGGCCTGAGGCTGTCGCCCAATGCGGCTAATCCGGCCAACATCGGTTTCGCGTCTTGAATCACGGCCACGGCCAGTGTTCTGTACCCCTTTTTCGAAAAATCCTGAAGACGGGCTTCCAGGCTCTCGAGGTCTTGCGTTCCGAGCCCGCATTCGCGGGCGATGGCCTCCACAGCTCCTTTCATGACGCGAAAAGCCCTCCGGCCGTGTCTGATTCGGGCTTCTGTTTTGCGCGTCATGGGATCGAAAGGGATGAAACTTTCCTGGAGGTATGATGATGTCTCCAGGCCCATCCGCTTGGCGTGTCCAATGAAGGCCAGGTCCAGAGGATCCTGATTGGCTTCCTGAGAAGCGAGAGCGCCGAACAGGATGACGTCCCTCTCGGCGAAAGGGGGCAGGGGGACGACGCGGGCTATGGATAGTTCATTCAAGGTCAAGGTCCCGGTCTTATCCACGCACAAGATGTTCATGGTCGCGGCGTCCTCCGTCGCGCTCAATCGGGTGACCAGGACGTTTTTCCCGGCCAGTTCCCGGGCGCCGAGAGCCATGCTCACCGTGAACATGACAGGCAGCGCGACGGGAATCGCCGACAGCAGAAGAACCAGCATCAAGGGCAGGATTTCGAGAGGGGAGAAGCCCCGGACGACCGATACCCCCAGCGTCAAACCCAGGAGTCCTCCGATGATCATGAGCAACCATTTCACGAGCTTGGTGACCACCTCTTCCAGGTGAAGTTTGGGACGGGCGATTTGAACAAGCTCCGTCGTCTTGCCATAATTCGTCGAGGTTCCCGTTCGGATGATGACCCCTGTCGCCTCACCCCTCTTGAGCACAGATCCTGCATACAATAGGTCACCGGCGTTTCTTTTCCAAGGTTAGAGATTCACCGGTCAACGCGGATTGGTCGACGGCCAGCGCGCCGCTCGAAATTTTGATGTCCGCGGGGACGAAATCCCCGGATCGGATCCTGAGGATATCTCCCGGGACAAGTTCCCTGGAGGGGACGATCGTCCAGCTTCCGTCTCTCAGCGTCCTGGCTCGGACCTGGAGTTTTGTTTTCAGCTCTTCGACCGCGCCGGGAGCCTTCTGTTCCTCCAGAAAACTGATGATCGAGTTCATGATGAGCAACCGCTCACGATGTAGACGTCGGCCGCTTTATGCAGTATCCATGACAACACGATGATCAGCTCGAGCATCCAGGCGGTCAGGCCCCAAAACTTATGGAGAAAGCTCAGAAGGGGATGCGCTTTTTTCTCGGGGACTTCGTTGGGGCCGAATCGCTGAAGTCGATTTTCAACTTCGGTTTTCTTTAATCCGATGCTTAAATCTGTTTCCAAGAGTGCGACGACGTCGTCCGTCGTCATCCGCTCGTATTCTCTGAGCTCGATCTTCTCCGCAGGCGCGATCGACTTGTTCATGTTCAAATTGGATCATAACCAGTTTATGCTAAAATATTCTTTCGCTCAAGATTTCGGTGGAGGAGAAACTGAGTGCACGACCTTGAATGCTTGATAGACGTCCTGACCAACGACTGGAGATTCGAATTCGGCGAGCCGGAGCTTCTTGAAGTCCAGCGGCTATTGGGCTTGTCATAAAGATGATGTCAGGCTCAGCCTCGTGAACGAAGACAAGATATTTCGTGATATCGAGGGGCTGCGCAATCCCCAGCGGTTGGCCCTGTTGGAGACCGAGCGCGTCGTTTCTTTGTGCCTTCGGGGGCCAAAAATGGAGAGGGTTCTCGATGTTGGGACAGGAAGCGGCGTCTTTGCCGAGGCCTTCGCCCGGTTGGACCTGGCGGTAACCGGAATCGATGTTCAAGAGCCGATGCTCGAGGCCGCACGAAGAATTGTCCCTCAGGGTCATTTTCAGATAGCATCATCTGAAGATCTTCCGTTCGATGATGATTCTTTCGAGCTGGTTTTTCTCGGGCTGGTTCTTCATGAATCACATGAACCTGGTCGGACTTTGCGGGAAGCCCACCGGGTCTGTGCGCTGAGAACTGCGGTCCTGGAATGGCCCCAAGCGAAACAGAATATGGGACCCCCATTGGAACACAGGTTGAGAGCTCAAGACGTATTCAGGCTGGCTAAGGCCGCAGGATTTTCCCGGATGAAAACTATCCCTTTAAAACGTCTGATTCTTTTTCTGCTGGATAAATGAAGAGATTCCCTAACGCTGAGCAATAAAAATGAGCCGCTGGCGCTTCCTGCTTGACGGGGCAATAACTCTATTGCGGTCCTTGCTCGAGTTCAGGATCTCGACCGATAAATAGAATCCGGATAACTCAGCAGAGTCGGCTCGCCCCGTTCTATGATTCCTGATTACAGAAGAATTGTGAGCCGACCCTCCTTTAACAGCCAGTAACAGCCAGAAAAAAGGGTCTTGACAAATACTCGCCGCTAGGGATATTATTAGCATATGCCAATAATGAGGAAGGCCTAATGGCGCGGCCATTCAAATGCAGGCGAGTCGGATTCCTGCCGGGCATAAATTATTTTAAGCCCTGCGGTGTTCACATCAACCGGCTAGAAGAAGTGAATATGACCATAGATGAATTGGAAGCCCTGAGGCTCGCCGATCTAGAAGGCCTCTATCAGGAAGAGGCAGCGAACAGGATGAATGTCTCAAGGCAGACATTTGGCAACATTATCGATTCCGCACACAAAAAAATCGCCGATTCAATAATAAACTCAAAGGCCATAAGAATAGAAGGAGGTTTCTATAACATGACTGAGATGAGTAGATTCAGTTGCTCCGATTGCCGCCATGAATGGGAAATCCCACCTGGGACGAAACGGTCCGAGCGCTGTCCTGAGTGCAGGAGTAAAGACATTCTTAACGCCAACCTGGAAAGACGCTGTGGGCGAGCATCCGGCCATGGTTTTGGCGGATGTCGAAGGAGAGAAACATGAGAATATGTATTCCGAGCGAATACGATCGAGGCCTGGAGAGCCTCCCCTATTCACATTTCGGTTCCGCTCCCTATTTTGTTGTGTATGATACAGACACCAAGGAAATCAAAGCCATCCCCAACGGAGATGAACACCACACCCATGGTGCCTGTAATCCTCTAAACGCATTGGCCGGAAATACTGTCGATGCAATTATCGTTGGAGGGATAGGGAGTCGAGCCATAGCCGGTTTGAACGGCCTGGGCATTAAAGTCTTTCAATCCATCCCCGGGACCATTCAAGAGAACATCCATCGTCTCGAAACCCATGAGCTCCCTGAATTGACCCCTGCCCAGGCTTGCAGCCATCATGGTCACGAATGCAAATCAGGAAGTTAGCGGCTGCGAACCTCACCCTATGAGATTTGCTAGTTCACTAGCGCGTTGGCCACGAGGTCCAGGACCTGGACAACTTTCATGTTCAGCTGGTAATGCCGGATCAGATCATTGAGCCCATCGACACAATTGTGGCACATCGTGCAGACCAAAGTAGCTCCTGTGGCCTTGAGTTGGTCGACTTTGATTTTCCCCACCTCAAGCCGGAGCGGCCGGTATTCCGCTACGGAGAGAAGACCTCCCCCACCCGTGCAGCAATAATTTTCGGTGCGGTTCGGGTGCATCTCCCGGAAATCGGTACAAACGCGGTTGAGCACCCAGCGCGGCTCCTCGATCAGGTCGCCCGAGCGGGCTATGTTGCAGGAATCATGGAAGGTCACGGGTTCCGGATTACGCGACTTGTCCACCTTGATTTTGCCTTCCTTCAAGTACCGGATGAGCGTCAGGATCACGGACTCTGTGGGCAGTTTCTGGTCATAACCGGCCCAGGTATAGCCCTCCCACCGTGTCGAGCGGTAGCCGTGGCCGCATTCAGAAATCACGATCCGTTTGGCCCGCAATCTCACCGCCGCCTCATAGAGATTCCGACTGACATAGGATCCCAGCAGGTCGTCGCCTGAAAAGAGTCCAAAATTGGTTTGGTCCCGACCCCACCTCGGAAGCGTCCACTTTTCCCGCCAGATAAAAGATCTTTGCCGCGTTCGCGATCGAGCGGGGATCGAACTTGATTTCCCTGGGGTTGATCGTATACATGAAATCACAATCGGGCTTATCCACCGGGATGTCGACGTCGGAAGTTCCCAGTTCGGCCTGGACCTCATCTTTCATCCAAGCCAGTGTTTCCAGATAATCTTCCTCAGTTACGGCCATCTGATTGCCGGTCTCCCATTGGTCTCGGCTCACATTGAAGATCCCCTCCGGCACAATCCCGAGCTCGGTCGAAGTCCTCTCGTAAAGCGAATGAGTGCCGCCGTGTCCACACCCATCGGGCAATTCAGAGTGCAACGACGGCAGGCGCTGCAGGTACCGAAGACAATGTTCTTGAGATGATTGAGTTCCTCGTCACTCGCCGGATAGCGGGCATGAACCCACCAAGGGACAATCCTGCCCGTCCAATCCAGGTGGCGCTTGAAGATCCGGCGGATCTGATCTGCCTTCCAGACCGGTATCATGGTGGGGTCGTCTGGTCTGGCTAGAGCATAGTGGCAAGCGTCCGAACACATCCCGCAATGGACACAGGCAATGAGCGAGGTTACCAAGGGACGGGTGATGCGCCGACTAAGAAGCTCGAGGAACTTTTTAATATTGGGGGCGGCGGGATCATAGAGCTTAAGTTGGCTTTTAATGATGGAACGGAGCCCCGCTTCTTTAGCTCTCTCTTGGGACTTGGTTTCCAGGGGGTAATTCACCACCCCGGAGCTATGCTTTTTTTCTTTCCTCAAGGGCCGTCTCCCGCATGAGGGCAGCCCAAGTCGGATTCTTTCAATCCTGGATTTCGTTTAGGTGGAAAAACGCGACGGTGCCCAAGCGTTTTCCCCAGGAAGAAGCGGCTGAAGGGGTAATAGAGATAGTGGCAGATCTTAGAAAAAGGAACATAAACTAAGAAAAAGGCCGTAAGACCGAAAGAAAAGAATCAAGGGCCATTCGGCTTTTTGGTAATTGTTGGAAACGGCCAGGAAGCCGGCGGCAAAAAAGAGGATCATTAATAAGAGAGAAAAATAGTCATCCAAAGTGCTAATAAGCCGAACCGCAGGATTGGAAAGCCGTCGGTAGAGCCGCATCAAGCCGACCACAAACGCCGCGCCGATGGCCAGCCGAAAAATCCAGAGCACGGGTCTCATCTGAAATATTTGAGGCGCATAGGGAATGATAAACGTGGCGCCGATGGCGGCCGCCACTCCGAGGTGGAAAATGACGAATTGAGCATAAAAACCCACTCTCTTGCGTGCCGATTCCATCGCCCATGGCATGGCGACGTTAGCCAGTGAATAAGCTACGCCGGCTTTTTCGCTTCCCGCACGAAAGGTCCGCTCTCGTATGGACCGGAAACGGAAAAGCCAGACAAGTCTCAGAACATAGACCACCCCCATAAAAACCTGCCAACCTGAACTTCATTCTCTAGAGTGCGCAAAAAGGGGCTCAAACGAGGACTCCACGACGATCCGCTCCGGTTCTCTGCATTTCTAAATCAAAAACCTTTTGTAAAAGAAACCTAAGAACACCAAATTACCGGACTGTTCTGGCCTCGAGATTGGATTTCGGTTGTCCTAAATCGGCTCTCTCAAGGCCGCCAAACAGGTGAACCCTGAATCTCCGCAAAATAAAAAAGACCTTTTTTATCTTACTCTAATCACGAAACTTTTTCTATTCCGGAGACCTTTTCAGACGACGTCTGTTTTTACAAAAACAACGAGAAAAAGGAGGCAACTAGGGGAGCCTAGCGCGATGATCCCTCCTAGCCTCCGCGCATCATCTTGGGCGCATCCAGAGTTCTGAGCGCGCGGGAAAAGAGACAGTGCACCTTTTTTCTTGTATCATAATAATGGTCCCAAGGAGTTGTCTTATCGGGACTGATCAAATTTAATTCGGAGGTTCATCAACCATGAAGAAGATCTGGACTTGGCAATTTTCGGTGACCTTAATGCTGATCGGCGCGTCTGTCCTCACCTATGTAGTCCAGTATTTGATTTCCAGGAATCCCCGCGATATCTTTTTCTACATGATTCAGGATCTCGCTTTCCTGTTTATCAACGTGCTCCTGGTCATTCTGTTCATCGAACGACTGCTTGCCCAGAGAGAAAAGCGCGCCCTGTTGAAGAAACTGAACATGGCCATAGGGACCTTCTTCAGTGAGGTCGGGCTCGAGATCTTTTGAAGAGATTCTCTGTCTTGGTTGAGAGAGCCGAGGTCCTGGAAAGGCAGGTCGAGATCAGTCCTCGCTGGAACAAGAAAGAATTCGCCGCGGCCATGGCGGCGGCAAGAGATTTCAATTATCAGGTCCGGGTCACCCCGGCGCAACTCGCCGAGATCGATGGCTTCCTGTCGAGCAAACGGACGTTCCTCCTCCGATTGCTTGAGAATCCCAACTTGCTGGAGCACGAACGATTCACCGATCTGCTCTGGGCGGTTTTCCATGCGTCGGAAGAGCTTGACATTCCGGGAAAAGAGCTTCGAAAGCCTCCCCAAAAGTGATTACGATCATCTGGCGGGGGACCTCGAGACGGGCCTATTCCCAACTGGTCAGCGAATGGATCGCCTACAACTCCCACCTTAAGGAAAGCTATCCCTACCTTTTCTCTCTCACCGCCCGGGTTAATCCGTTCAATCCCCAGTCTTCTCCAATCGTCCGAACATGAAAGCGAAAGGCGTCTCTACCGTCATCTCGTCTATCTTGTCATCTTGTCTTTCTCGGCAAGAAATGAGAAAAAACAAGAGAAATAAAAAAAATCTCGTGCTTTTGACGAAATGGACGAGAAGACGAGACGACGAGAAAGACCTCTTAACCCGAGTGTGCAGTGGCGCAGAGTTGGAATCTCGGATATAATGATTATCCAAACAACTCCAGGAGGATTTTGTGAGCAAAAGCCGAATCTCAGCCTCTCTCGTGGGATTGGCGGTTTTTTTGGCCGCCGGCGCGTCCCTAATCGCCCAATCCGATCTCTCCCCTCAAAGATGTCATCGAGAGAAATCTCAAGGCGGCCGGAGGCAGGGATAAGATCGCGGCTGTTAAAACCTATTCCTTCAAGACCGGGACGACCGTCTATTTCACAGCCACCGATGAGCGCCTGAAAATCGCCACCGGAAAACAGCCCGTGGTCACCGAAGTCATTCTCGTCTCTCCCGATCGGGTCAGGCGCAACAGCTTCAATGAAACCACCGAGGTCTCGGGGCTGGAGAAATCGATTTACCAATTCCAGGCAAAACTCCAGGCCGGATTCTTTACCCTGATCAAGTTCGCGGATCAGCTGAAGGCGCAAGGATTCAGAAGCTTCAGACAGAAAAGCTGTTCCTGCTCACGGCCCAGCAGGGTGATCTCAAGGTCAGCTTCTACCTCGAGGCTCAGGAATTCTGGATCAAGAGGATTGCTCTCCAGGGTTATTGGGAGGGCGGGATGAAGTATGAAGCCAATTATGATTTTGCCCCCTACCGGGAAGTCAACGGTCTGCGTTTTCCCACGACCTGGTTCGCTTCGTTCGTCGGAATGCGGGGTAATCTTTTCGAGGTCCAGGACCTGAAGCTCAATCCGAACCTCGATCCGGCTTTTTTCTCCAGCACCTGGCGATGGCCGTGCCGCCCGTCACGGTGTTGGTGAAGCCGAGGGTGACTTTCTCGACCGTGCTGACGCCGCCGGTGAACGTGGCCGTCGTGACGTTGCCCGAGGCGCGGGTCAGGACGATCCCGTCAACGGCGTCGGTCGAGACGAACGTGCCTCCGATGACCCGAGGCCCGCCGCGTGTCGAGCCGGCGTTGTTGCCGATCGTGATCGCTCCGGTGGCCGTGACCGACCCGCCCTCGACCGACATCGCTCCGTTGGAGTTGGAGTTGCCCACCCAGACCGTCCCGACATTCGCGGTGCCATCGCGGACGATGAAGCCACCGCCGAAGTCGACGCTGCCCGCGCTGTTGCGGCGGATGTTGACGTCGCCGACGGTCAGGGTGCCGCCGTTCAACCGGAGCGTGCCGAAATCCGAATTGGTGCGAAATCCGCCGAGCGAGGCGGTGCCGCTGTCGACCACGACGGAACTCGCCGTCGCAACGACGGTGCCGGCGGTGGTGAACGAACCGCCGGCGACGTTGAGCTGCGAATTGAGCGCCGTGTTGACCGCGTTGTTGCCGAGGTCGAGCGCGCCGCCGCCGGCAACGCGGAGAATCCCGCCGCTCACGTTGAGCACCCCCGTGAGCGGGTTCGCAGCCGTCAAGACCAGCGTGCCCGCGCCCGCCTTCGTCAGGCCGCCGGTTCCCACCAGGCTCACCCCGATCGTGGAGGTGGCCCCCGTGCCGAGTGCGCCGACCGTGATCGTGGGTGCGGCGCCGTCCAGCGTCAGGACGTTGCCGGGGACGCCGTTGTTGTCGACGATCCAACTGGCGGGCGTGGCCGGGCCGGCGTCGCCAAACACGGCGCTGTTGATCGTGCGTGGCGAATCCAGGTGAACGACGTTGTCCGCCGCGAGATCGAGGGTGGCAAAGTCCGCGCTGGCAGTGCTGCCATCGGCGATCACCGCATCAGCCAGTTCAGTCCGTCGCTCCAGAGCCCACCGGTCTCCGGCCGCACCCAGACGCCGCTTCCCACCGTCGGGACCACCAGCGTGTAGACCTGACCCGCCGTGTGTCCTGCCTCCGGAGTGCCGCCCGCATCGACGACGCCGCTGTCGGGTTTGAGCACGAGCCGCAGGGTGCCCGCGCCGGAAATCCCGCCCACCGTGACATCGAACGTCGAGCCGCTGTCCGCGGACACGCTCGCGACCGCGCCAGCCACCGTCTCGGTCGTAGCGAGCTGGAACGCGCCGGTCGTGACTCCGCTCACAGCGTGATTGAACGCGACGCGGTAGACGACGCTGCCCACGGTGTTGGCGATGACCGGGAAGGCCGGGTTGTGCCGCGTGATCGAGATTCTGGGCTGCCCCGCGAGATGCAGCGTGAACACCGGCGTGAAGGCGGGGAGATCGGCATTGCCGGACTCGACCGCACACTGACGGATGTCTACCTGCGCATCGAGCGGCCGGATGTGCCAATATTCTCCGCTGTGCTGCGCCCTGGATCACCCTCTGTCGTGTTTGGCATTGCCGGCAATCCGGGTGTGTGGGGCTATCTGATGATCGGGGTTGAACATATCCTGTTCGGCTGGGACCATCTTCTGTTTGTCGCGGGGCTGGTGTTGCTGGTACATTGGCGCCAGCTCGTCGCAACCTCGACGGCATTCACAGTGGCCCATTCGATCACTTTGTCCCTATCCGCGCTCGCGGGCATAAGCCTTCCGGGCGCACCTGTTGAGATCGTGATCGCCCTGTCGATCGCGCTGATCGGTCTGGAAGCGATCCGCCGGATGCGCGGCGAAGAGGGGCTGAGTGCGCGCTTTCCCTGGGCAATCGCGTTCGGTTTCGGATTGATCCACGGTTTCGGATTTGCGGGTGCTCTTTCCGAGATTGAGACTCCCGAAGGGCATGGAGTTTGCGGCGTTGCTGCTGTTCAACCTGGGCGTCGAACTCGGGCAGGTCGCCGTGATCGGAGCATTGCTTGTGACGGGTTGGATCGTTGCGCGCCTGCGGCCCGGCCAGCTCGGCGCGCTGCGATACGCAGGGGCCTATGCCGTCGGGATTGCGGGGGCTTACTGGGCGATCGAGCGCCTGACGATGTTCCTTGCTCCCGCTACGGCGCTGACCTGAAAAGCGTCTTTGAACAACATATGTTGACCTCGGTTGTGCTTGTCTAAAGACCGGTAAAGGCGATGTCGGGACAAACGGCGGCAAATCCTCCGTAAAAGGCTCACATTCAGTTCCGCAAGTTCAATACCCCGGCCGAGCTTATCAATCTCGGCCTTTTTGGTTCGTCCGGCCTCCGCTTTCGCTGCCAGATGTCGATAACGTTCTTCAAAGTGCGGACGAACGTCAATTGTCGGCGATCTCCGGCCTGGTGCTGATCAGACGGCTAAATGACAGGAGTTCGGCGATCCTGCCAGACGCCGAAATTGATTATCGGAACCGAGCTGGACCTTCGTTGCCGATAGTCGTAGCCTTGGTGAATGTCGGGTTTGAGGCAACTGGGATGATTTCGACCCGCGAACCGATCTCAACATATAGAAAAGAGGGGTGTGAGGCAACATCGCTCGGGTCTGCGGTTATATTAATTAGCGGCGCACTCCGGGCGATTCTGAGGATGTCATCAACCGATGCATATCGTTCAAAAGCATCCGCAAGACCGTCGAGGACCGACGGGGAGAGATTTCCAGGATCAGCAGTCACCAGCCCCAGATGCCGGCTGGGAAGGTTGGGGAGGGCATCCTGCGGTATTCCGCCCACCAGGGGAGGAAGCTTTTCGGCCGCAAGCGAAATGGCCAGCATCGATGCATGGCGCTCCGAGCCGCAGCGGTTGGCGATCACGCCTGCCAAACGCAAATTCGTTTCGAAAGACGCATATCCTTTTACCATGGCGGCAATGCTTCTGGCCATGCCGTATACTTCCGCTATCAGGAGCACCGGCGCATCAAGCCAGCGTGCGATTTCCGCCGTACTCCCTTCAGAACCGGCCGGGTCGGCGCCGTCGAAGAGCCCCATGACACCTTCGATGATGGAGATATCAGCTCCTTTCGAGGCACGGGCAAACAGCCTGCAAACATAGTCTCTGCCTGCCATCCAGCCGTCGAGATTGTAGCAGGGTCTGCCCGAGGCC
This sequence comes from uncultured delta proteobacterium, assembly GCA_963695875.1. Lineage (GTDB taxonomy): Bacteria > Desulfobacterota > Syntrophia > Syntrophales > UBA2185 > DATKLL01. The sequence goes on from CAVOID010000004.1 coordinate 38,678, forward strand.
GCAGTCAGGTAGGTGGGATCCAGAAAATCCGGCCCCACCTTGAATGTCTGCACGGTGAGGCCGCGCTTTCTCAGGGCCGCCACAATGGCCAGGGTGAGGGATGTCTTTCCCACGCCGCTTTGCGTGCCGGCTATGACGATCCGGGGATGATTCATCGTTAGTATTCCATCCTTACGTCCCCTTTTGTAAAGGGGGTGGGGGATTTTCTACAATTCGCCAAAATCCCCCCAGCCCCCTTTTGGAAAGGGGGGATTAATACTCAACTCCTTTTTGCGCCTTAAATCCTTCTGAAAAGCCGTGCTTGACCATGCGCATTTCCGTGACCGTGTCGGCGAGGGATATAAGACCTGCCGTGGCATTGCGGCCTGTCATGACCACGCATGTTCCGGGGCCTCCCTTAAGGACAACCTCGATGATCCTTTTCTCATCCAGGAGTTCTTTCCAGACGGCGATGCATATCTCATCGAGTATTACGAGATCGTAGCCGCCTGACAAAAGCGCCCGTTCGGCCAGATCAAGGCCTTTCTCGGCGGCCCTCCTGTGCTCCTGAAACAGCGGGTCCGTCCGTTCCGGTACAAATCCCCGCCCGGTCTGTACTATCTCGACGCCGGCGAGATGCCTGCATGCGGCAAGCTCTCCCGTGTCGGGGTCCGATTTTACGAATTGAATGACAAGGCTCTTCATGCCGTGCCCGCTGGCGCGGAGAACCATGCCCAGGGCGGCCGTCGTCTTTCCCTTGCCGTCGCCCGTAAAGAGTATGATCCGTTTCCTGTCTTTCATCATAGATGCCTATTTCATCAAGTCTCCCTTTATAAAGGGAGATTCAGAGGGATTTTACAAAGGGAAAAAAATCCCCCCGGCCCCCTTTAGAAAGGGGGTGAAAAGATGATGTTCACTTTTACTGTCATAGCGGACTTGATTCCATTAAGTCTCCCTTTTGTAAAGGGAGATTTAGAGGGATTTTGATGATATAAAACCACCCCCCAACCCCCGCCAGCGGGGGACAACACCCCTAACCCCCGCCAGCGGGGGACAGCCCCCTGCCCCCTTTAGAAAAGGGGGTGAGTCTATTTTTGCAGAAACGATAAATTGCCATTTTCACGCCTAGTAGCGCCCTGCGGTACATTAAAGCTTTCCAAGTTCATCGCAAACCCATCAACCGATAGATTTCCTTCATGTTCAAGCACCTGCGGACAACATCAGCCAGCCGGTCGAAGGCAGGCTCCAGGTCATAAGCCGCCACCACCTTTCCGAGAGGGGGCAGGGCCCGGCGGACCCTCAATTTGTCGATAAACCACCGGCGGAATTCATCGGCGTCGAATATTCCGTGAAGGTATGTACCCCACAGGAGCCCATCCTCGGATTTCACGCCGACTACTGCGCCGTCTTCACGGACAACGACGGCAGGGAGATTGATGCCGTTTGTCTGTCCATGGTGGATTTCGTAGCCCTTCACGGCGAGTCCCGAATCGACATGCCTTGCCGTGACGGATTCCAGGGTCTTCTCGATGGCCATGCTTGTCGTGACCGGCAAAAGTCCCAGCCCTTCGATGGACCTTCCTGCCGACTCGATGCCGTGAGGATCAGCAATCTCTCTGCCGAGGATTTGAAAACCGCCGCAGATACCGACTATTTCCGTCTTTCCGTTATGGGCGAGGCCGGCGATCTTTTCTGCGAGCCCGCCTTTCTTCAAGATAATCCAGGTCGCCGATGACATTCTTGCTTCCCGGCAGGATGACGACGTCGGGATGGCCCATGTCACGGGGCTCCCGGACGATGGACAGATGCACATCAGGCTCCAGGCGGAGCGAATCGAAATCGGTAAAATTCGATATATGGGGAAGATCAATCAGCGCTATCTCTACGACGTCCCCTGCGGGACGAGTTTCTTCTTTCGGGCCGCTCTTGAACGTGACCGAGTCTTCTTCCGGCAGTCCCAGGTCCTGGAGATAGGGAACGACGCCGAAAGTCGGACGTCCCGTGTAACGCTCCACATAATTGATGGCGTCATCAAGAAGCGATTTGTCCCCCCGGAAACGGTTGATCACGAATCCCGCCACCAGCGCCCGTTCCCATTCCGCAAGGACCTCCATCGTTCCTATGAAGGACGCAAAGACTCCTCCCCGGTCGATATCACCTACCAGGATAACGGGTGATCGGGCGTACCGCGCCATGGTCATGTTCACTATGTCATGGTGCTTCAGATTGACCTCCGCGGGACTTCCCGCCCCTTCGAGAATGATAACATCATGCTCGGAGGCGAGAGAATCATACGCCTCTTTTACCGCTGTGAACGCTTCCGGCTTGTATCGGATGTATGTATTCACGTCCATGTTTCCCACGGGCTTTCCCATCAGGATGACCTGGGCGCCCGTGTCACTGCTCGGCTTGAGGAGGATCGGGTTCATCCGCACGTCCGGGTCTATCCGGCAGGCCTGGGCCTGAACAACCTGGGCACGGCCCATCTCGCCGCCGTCCCGTGTGACATAAGAGTTCAGGGACATGTTCTGTGCCTTAAAGGGAGCAACGCTGTAACCGTCCTGGAGAAGTATCCGGCAGAAGGCTGCGGCCATTATACTCTTGCCTGCATTGGAGCTGGTTCCCTGGAGCATGACGGCGGGTTTCATCCTCCTTCCGACTGACTTTCGGGTAACACCGAGGGCATCCTGCAGAGCATGGCAGAGACGCTCATTTTCTTCTGCGGTCCTCACGGCAATACGGCAAGAACCTTGAATCCAGTCCATCGAAATTCTCGCAGACCCTGATGGCAATCCCTGTGCGGAGAAGTTTTTGCGCCAGTGTCGGGGCATTGATTTCGCTCCTGTCGATCCGGACCATAACGAAATTTGCCGCGCCCGGGTACACGTAAAGCCCGGGAATGGACTGCAATTTCTCTGCCAGTGATTTCCGCTCCGCGCCGACATATTCCCTTGACTTTCTTGCGTATTCTGCATCTGCAAGTGCCGCTTCCCCGACCGCCTGGGCAAAAGTATTGACCGACCAGGGCGGCATAAACTTCCGGATGCACGAGATGATAGCAGGGTCGGCAACGGCACAGCCCAATCGGAGCCCCGGAATGGCGAAGAACTTGGTAAAGGAAAGGAGGACAATCACATTAGCGGGCCGCCTCCGGGTCAGGCTGTCCATGCCTTCCACAAAATCTGCAAATGCCTCATCGATGACAAAGGTAGTTGAGCCATTCTTCAGGGCCATATCCCTCAGTTCGTCGGCATTGCAGAGGAATCCCGTCGGGTTATTGGGCTGACCGATGAAGACAAGGTCATTTCCTGTAAGTCGCGACTTCGATGGCGGATAGATCAGGCCTGAACCCGTTCTCTTCTTTCATGAAGACTTTTTCCACTGTAAGCCCGGATAACTCCGAAGCCCGCGCGTAATCGGAATAAGCAGGGACAGGAATCACCGCGCGGCTCGCTGATAGGACCCGGGGAATGAGATAGAGGAGTTCTGTAGAACCGTTTCCGGCTATGACCTCCTCTTCCGCAATTCCGTAACGGGCGGAAATGGCTCCGGTAAGAGCTCTACAGTCCGGATCGGGATAATGGGTAAGCGAGCCGATAGCCCGGCTTATGACGGGACGGAACCATTCCGGCAGACCCAGAGGATTGATGCTTGCGGAAAAGTCCAAAATATCCTCTGCGGCAAGACCCGCCGACAATGCCAGTTGTCTTACGTTTCCACCGTGTCTGTTTATTGGGATTGGCCCTTTCTTCATTTACACGACCCCCTGAAGCAGACCAATCTCAAGATATTACGCCGCCACAGCGGGCTCACTCCTGGAAATGACACGATGGCAGCGTGGTAAAGGTATGGAGATTTCGGAATGGCCAAACCAGCGCAGAGATATAGCCTGAGCGCAACAATCCTTACTGTCCGAGATGGTGGGCTTGTGGAACAGAGTTAAAAAAGATATGGAAAGTAATGTAAACGTAACAATCCCCCCTCGAGGAACTTCGATGGATTGGTTTTCCGGCTTCGGGCCGCCTACTTACCCGCCTTCCCGTCATGAACTTTTCATGACAGTGGCTATCCGGGCTTTCGTTCCCTTCACGGCTGCGGGGCAGCGGGGGATTTTAACCCCTCTTCCACACATCCATCTGCATGTATTTGAATTATTATATTGACCAGTAACAAAGGTGGGTTTCTTTGTCAAGAGTTAATTGGTAGAGGTCAGACCTTGATGTCTATGAGCTGTTTCTCCATCTCGTCTTTCGTCTGAATAGTTTTGATATTTGCGCTGAAGTCATGCTGGGTGACAATCAGATTGACGAGTTCCTCTGCAAGGTTAACGTTTGATGATTCCTGGTTTACGCCTTTTTCATCGGGAGGCAAAATGTCACCGGGTGTATCGACCTGGCTGATGGAGACCTTGACACCCGAAGGATAGACATCTTCCATTTCTGCCCGGCTCTTTTTGAAATTATTCGTCTCGGAATTGGCAATATTGTTGGCTGTAACATCCATTTTTCGGGATAATGCCCGTAAAGCAGAGAGAGCTGTATTAAATGCTTCTGACATAGTTTCACCTCCTTATCGTATTACTTTGTTATATAATCGGCTTCCTGGAGGAAAAACTTTAATCTTTTTTAAATAATTCTGCCCCTTTGGCTTATCCGAACCAGCCTATCAAAAAAACACCCGTTATCATGATGATAGCCCCTGCCAATCTCTCCATGATTTTTTCCTCCTTAAACAATAATGCGCCGTAGACTACTCCGAATAAGAGGCTCATCCGTTTCAGGGATATCATGTAGGCGACATTTGTCAGCGAAATAGCCAGCATATGGCTGAAGATCTCCACGGCTACAATTGCGCCAAGGATCAGACCGATCAACGGTTTTTTTATCAGATTTTTTCGAGAACCGGCATTCACTGCTGAGGGAAGAAAAAGGACCATTAACGCTGTGAGGGCAACGTTATAAATAATGCCGAAAAAATAGGGATTGGAATGAATGATGGCAAGTTTGCCGATAGTTGAGGTGAAGGCATATATGAAAGAAACCAATAGCATCAGGCGTGATCCCGGTTCTCTGAAAATAGCCATCAAGGGGCCCGCGAGTCCGTACCTGGTATGGGAAAGATTGAGAGAGTATGCTCCGGCCATTATCAGAATTATTCCCCAGAGGCCGCCGGTACTGATTTTTTCACCTAATATTATCCAGCCTGTTAAGATGATGAATCCGGGTGTAAAGGCCAGAAAGGGCACGGTCAGAGACAGGGGTGAAACCTTAAGGGCTTTCATGTAGCAATAGAAGGCCAATGCCTCCAGGGGCAAACCGGTAAGCATACAGAGCCAGAATGTCGAATCCGGGATTACTAAGGGGATAAAGAAGAGAGATGTCAGCATCCAGGGCAGAGTATAGCCCAGCCTGATAAGCCCCATCATATATGGGGATTGATCACTGAAAAATTTCTTTGTTAATGCATCGGATGTGGCGAGGGTGAAAGCGGCGAGCAAGGAAAGAAAAAACCAGGACACAGGGTTGCATCACTTTCTATTTGACGTGTCCAAGTTCACCTCTCGCGAAAGACTTCCAGGCTGCTCGCTCCCTGTAACGTGAAGTTTTACCTTCCGATAATGGTACTGCGGTTGTACCCACTTATTCGTACTTCCATCATAAAACCACTTATCGGGGAAGCCACGGCGCTTTTTATAAGTGGGTTTCCTGGCCCAGATGATCAACTCTTTGTAGGCCTCATGAATTTTTCTGAATGTCGCGGCATCGCCTCCGATATCGGGATGGTGTATCTTTGCCTGGCGCCGATAGGCGTTTTTTATGCTGTTTTGTAATTCAGCGGCGCTCAACTCTGATTTGTCAAGCTTTAGATGGGATAAGTGCGTTGCCTTAATGGAAGGAACTTTTACCATTGTCGGTTTGACGGAAAGTACCGGCGCGTTATTCCTGACGGCTTGCGAAAGTACATGAAATGAGGCCATGTATCGTTTGTTTGTTCGTTTTCTTTCCGCCCACCAGATATTGCCTAACATGTCGGCCATCTTGCTGAAATCTTCCGCAGGTTTTCTGCCGGGAGATCGTGGATAGAAAAAGCTGAATATCTCCTCCGATCCATAGGGGAGCATGTCCATTATTATCATGACATCGGAAAAATAAAATGTCGCGTACTTCGCATTCAGTGCTTTTATTAAACCGGTTCTCACCTCTAACTTATAATGGAGCCGTTTTCTGCATTCCAGGGAACAGTACCTGCGCCTGCCGCTATTTACAATGGTACCGCAGGCAAGACATCTGCCTTTTTTCCTGCCGTTTGGATCGATTATATTTCGGATTATTAATTGTTTCATAACGCCATAAGAGACAGTAAAATATACACTATCAAATATTACAGAATGAAATCAAAGTCAATCGCATTCAACATTTCACCTTGCCTGAATCTGGATTATTATAATATAAGGATTTGAAAACAGGGGCGGTTGTCTCTGTCTTTCCATCGTGGGTGATTGTATGAAGATAGCGTGGATATTTATCTGCTTTAGTGTTTTATCAGGCATATTTCCGTCCGCTGCCCTGTCGGATGTTATTGTCTATGATGTTGTGGCACTGAAGGGCCAGGAAGTTATGCTCAAAGCCGAGACGCGGGGAACATTACTCAGCAAAAGCGGAGAGGTCGTGGAGTTCATTGTTAATGGAAAGTCCTATAGGGAAGAACCTTTCCGGCATAGATGGATTTGCAGTCAAACGGTTTGTCCCGGTAAGAAGCAGGTCTGAATAAAATACTCGTGAAGTCCGGAGATGACAAAGATAGCGGGGTGCTTCTGGCGCTGGACAGGAAAGCGAAGATTGTTTTTATTGATGTGGAAGGATCCTTGTTGGAGGGACCAGTTTGTGGTAATAGCAAAACCCGGGAGCAGGAAGGCCGTAGAAAAAATCTGTAAAAGATTTCCGATAGTTTTTCTCCAGAAAGGCTTTTTAAATGTGAAAGCTATCAGATCATGGCTGAAGAAAAATGACTTTCCCGATGCGCCTGTACTGCCATGGAGTCGGGGTGAAGTATTCGATGAACTCAAAGAAAAGGATTTGAAGATTAAGGCAATCATCGGGGGGCCGGAGGTGATTGCATCGGCAGAGTCTTATAAACCGCGCGCCTTCAGTTTTGATTCAGTGGAGGATGCGGAAGTCGTTGAAAACTGGGAGGAGATAGAAAAAAAGTTAAAATGACCGGGAGCACATCCCGCAAGCCCCGCCTTGTAGGCGGGGATAAGGGGTGCAATGTAAGCATAGTTTCCTTTCCGGGAAGCCCCGGCCTGTGGGCGGGGAGCTTCACATTTTCTCGATGGCTGTCCTCAGGCTGCGTACCTTGGCGCCAATATCCGCAGCTCCCACGATCTCTGTAACCAGGGCGATACATCCGGCACCCCGGCGATATACGTCAGCGATATTATGCTCTTTAATCCCGCCTATGGCCACAAACGGCAGCCTGATATTTCTTACAACATATTGGAGGTATTCCAAGCCCACCGGGTCGCATGCGTCTTTCTTGGTGTTCGTCGCAAAGATGGGACCGACCCCTATATAATCAACGCCCAGCCTCACAGCAGCCTCGGCCTGGGCGGGAGAATGAGTGGAAAGGCCGATGAACATTTTTCCCTCCTACCAGTTCTCTTACCGCCTCCGCGGGCAGGTCATCCTGACCCAGGTGCAACCCGTCCGCATTCACCAGCAAAGCCAGGTCGACATGGTCGTTGACGATGAAGGTAACGCCGGCCTCTCTGGTCATCTCCCTGATTTTCAGGCATTCTTGATATTTCTGACGGTCGCTCTTTTCTTTCTCGCGGTATTGAATAACCCTTATCCCGGCTTCAATCATCCGCGCCGCCACTTCGATGTTGCTCCTACCCAGGGAGTATTCCTCTGCCGTGATCCCGTATATGTCCGTGTTCAGCGGTCCGTCCGGCCTTCGTTTAACTGCAATCATATTTTTTCCATCCTGCAAGACTTAATACGAAAATAATTTTACTCACCCCTTTTTCTAAAGGGGACAGGGTGTTGTCCCCCGCTGGCGGGGGTAAGGGGGTGGTTTTATATCATCAAAAATCCCTCTGAATCTCCCTTTATAAAAGGGAGACTTAATTGGTATTCATGGTTCCTCGTTCCCACAGAGACAAGCTTCATACCTTTGTGGTACCCTACAGGGCGTGGGAATTAGTAGGACAAGTAAACATATCAAAGTATGTCGTGTTGTCATTCCCATGGAGGCGGGAATTGTATCTACTTTAAGGATTTCTCAGTCAATCCATTTCTTAGAAATGACACCCTTTGTTAGCATGTTGGTCTAGGCACCATCAGACAAAATCTGCCAGTCCTTGTACACCGGCTGGTAACCCTGGGAGTAGAGCATCTCTGCCATCTCGGGTACGCTCCGCCTGTCTGATATCTCAAATTGACCGGTAGAATAATATTCCGACCGGCCGCCCACTGCGGTGCAGGAGCCGGCAGACATCTTGGTGGCTCCAAGTTTGATCAGGTGATCCCGCAGTTCGGAACGCTCCCTGGTGGAGATGGTGATGCCGCCCCTGGGCATGAAAAGTCTGAACGCCAGTACGTACTGTACCAGGTTTTTGTCACTCACTTCGACCCGGGGCTGGAATCCGCCGAGGTGCGGACGTATTCTGGGTGGAGAGATGCTAACCTCAACTTCCGGGAACATGTTCTGGAGGTAGTCGGCATGCAGTCCGGTAAAGAAGGCCTCGGTTCGCCACTGGTTCAACCCCAGCAGGGCTCCCACGTTGACTGTCCGAATGCCCGCCCGGCATGCGCGTTCCGGGGCTTCGAGGCGAAAACGGTAGTTTCGCTTCGGGCCGGCCGGGTGCATCAGTGCGTATATGTCCTCGTCATAGACCTCCTGATAGACCGTTAATCCATCCACTCCCGCGGATATCAACTCGACATACTCGCTTTCAGTGAGCGGGTATATTTCAATGCTGATGGAGGTAAAATATTTCTTCAAGATCTCGACACACTCCCTGATATATGAAACGGGTGAATCCTGCCTTGACTCCCCGGTGAGAATAAGGACGTGTTTTAGACCGGTGGCCGCTATAATCTCAGCCTCTTTCTCCACCTCAGCAGGAGTCAGTTTTTTTCTTTCCAGCTTGTTATTGACCTGAAATCCGCAGTACACGCAATGGTTGACGCAGTAGTTGGAAAGATAGAGTGGTGTATAAAGAAGGATCACCCTGCCGAAGTGCTGGACCGTAAGGCGGTGGGCCCTCTGTGCCATCTCCTCTAAGCAGTCTTCTGCGGCAGGGGAGAGCAGAGCCAGGTAATCCCGCTCGTTAAGCCGATCGCCGGCAATTATTTTTTCAATATCGGTACCGGCAACCCGCTTTAAAAAACCATCAAAATCGAATGTGCCGTACCTCTGAATTTCTTCATAAAAGCTCATGATACCTGTTATCGGTGATTACTTCGATCTTTACCCAGTTGCCGCAGCCGGCCGCCCTGGCCAGTCTGGCGATGCGGATTGCTTCCTCGGCATTCCTAGCTCCGGAGGTATTGGGCATCAGGATACAGTCCTGTTTAAATCAAACGGCAGCTCAGCTTCTGCTTCCCTCGCTGGGAATTGACCTTCGAAAAAACTGAACATACGATTGAAGAGGCGTCTTATGATAATGGAGCCTTCATTGAAGCCGAACAGGACCTTATTATTGAAGAGACGAGACTCTCCTGCGTCCATTTTATGCTGCTTTGCCTGAAGCGGGAACACCGTCTGGCCGTTATTTTGGGAGAAATCTGCAAGGTCGACAGCATAGAAGGCGGCAAGATTATGGGGCTTACACCTGCGGCCTTTCGTCAACGGCTTTCCCGTGGGCGAAAACAGCTATTGCATCACATGGCTAAGGACTGTAGCCTGGTCAATCCGGCCAACCCCTGTCATTGCGCAAAGCTGGCTGCTCACCATGTGAAAAAAAAGCACATCGATCCCCAAAATCTGCTTTTTGCCACACACCCTTGTCATGCCCCGCGAAACAGCGATACGGACTATCTATTGAAGGAACTGGATCAACTGGAACGCGCGGCCGTAATTATTCGCAATCACCCCGACTACGCCGCGCCGGAGATCTTCGTGAAATCTATGAAAAGTCTGATCGATTCGAGTACATTCCAACTTCTTAAGTGATAATCAGAAAGGAGGTATATTATGATGAAGATCGATGAATCGACCCGGAATATTATCCAGAAACATTTTGATTATACGGATGAGGAAATGAAGGTTTTTATGGAAAATCCAAGAAATGAGGATGTCCTCTCAAAAGCTCCCGTACTCATGAACAAAACGATTATCCTGGAAGTTGTGGAGTCACACGGTTGCAACAGCCAGCATAAAATCGGCGACAAATTCTATTTTGATGGAGCAGGGAACCTCATCACCAAATTGTCTCCCAAGAGAATCTGTATTTATGCTCTGAGTTCCGTAGCCAATCTTATTTTCACTTCAAATGAGCTGCTCTATGCGGGTGCCAATCCGAATGAGATGCGATTCAAGAGAACGGGCTGTTTTGATGTAGGCGTGAAATGCGGCGGTTGGGGTCGCATTGTCATGGAGATCAAGGTAGAAGACAGGCAGAAGTGAATCCCTCGGAACAAGAAGGGGAACATGAAAAGTGTGAAAAAAATATTGTTAGAATATGAAAATGCCGACACGTATGAAAGAACACTATTGTTTTTAGCACACCGTGATCTCAGGGATGTTTTTATGGAGATTGAACTCAAAGGCTATCAGCTGTTCCTTATACAAAACTCTACTTTTCAGTGTCATTCCCGCCTTTGACACGCATGCAATATGAACCGCACCTATGTTCACTGCTGACTTTGTCCAGAGTTGAATGCTTTTTTATTGAAGTCGAGGTTTGCGGCTGGCGAGCTTGTGTAGCAGCTTTCATCCCGTTATGCTCAAGAGCGAGCAATGAAAAAATGAAATACGCCAGCTTAGTGGCGACACCTACTTATCAATAACTGGCCATGACTGACGGTATCGCAGATTAACGAAGGAAAGGCATAACGGGAAACTAACCGGCACGCTGCTTTTTTGCGTGTCCAGTTCAGTAATTTGTTGGGCAAGATCTCGAGAGCAATTTAATCTCCAGGTTGCAACCATCTTTGCACACACGAAATCAAGATTCATAACAGGTATGGCCATTTGCACTCGATAGGCTATTAATGTTCACCCTATCAGTCTGATCTTATCTGGATAACCGAAACTGTTATTAGATGCAATTGCTTTCAGACAAATTCGATACACAGACATTATATCCTTAATGATGTTTTCATCATCCCAGTTATTCACGTTCATTTTCGATTGCGTGATATCATATGTAGCTGTCTTTATCTCTTCAAGCTGTGGACTATGAAGGTATCTGTCCTCCATGAGATCAAGGATGATGTTCGTTACTGCCTCAGGTCTTGTTTTAGTTGTATGCTTAATTTTGTACTTTTCCACTTCTTTACAGAGCGTATCATCACTTCTCATATCCAACTCGTAAAGAGCTTTGCGGTATTGTCGAACATACTCTTGCCAAAATTTACATAAGGCAAAGTTCTGACCATCTGGAGTGCCTATAAATCTCGCCCACTCCAGGTCCTTATAATCGATTACAGGTTTTCTAGTAGTGTGAAGTGTATCTTGTAACTTGGCATCATCTATCAGAACTTTCTGATATAAAATAGACAGGGACGAGTTGCCTATTCTTGCATCATGAAGAATAACAACAAAAGGCATGGTGTTCACGAACTGCGCCGAAAAAATTATCTTTGCCTGTTTCTGATCATAAATCACGGCTAGTCGGTGAGAAAACATGCAAGCCCCGAAGGAGATATCAAGCATGTCTGATATGGGTGCAAAAGGAACTCGCCTTGGAGGAAAATCCGATGAGTTCGTCCCGTTTCGAATCCATCTTTTTGTCTCTTCTAAGAACTTATGATTCGCAATATCTGGAATTCCCAGATGGATCGTGGCGTATCTGAGAATTTCAATTAGGTCCAGTAAGATCGCGCGGATCAATAGTTCATTGATCGAAAAGACATGTAAATAATCGTCCTTTTCAAAGGAATCTTCAAACGAATCCGCCCTCCTCCCGGCGATCTCTTCGAATTTACTTTTACTTGCTCCGAGGGGTCCCCTTATTTCGGTCAATACACCATTTTCATTGGTTGTTTTTGATATTCCCCTAACCTTGACATGTCCTCCGGGCTCAATTGTCAGAGGTGTCGAGCTGTTAAGTGACTTAGTATGTTGCTTCTTGTCCTTCAAATCGCCGGACAGCAATGGAGATAACACTCCTAAGATATCTCTAAAAAATTTTGTTAATACGTGGTCGAGGTTGTCACCGAAAGATTTATTGCATGTGGAACAGATTAGTTCAGAGGATTTGAGGGATCCACCCAATCCCTTCTGAATAATGTGTTCTGGCTTGAATGTGGAGGCACATCCTCCACTTACCGTATGAAACAGACAATTCTTCGTCATTTTAAAACGGGCAGTATATTTGAGGAATTGCTTGCCTGAATCTATACACCACCGGGCGGCAAAGAAGTAGCCTCCACCCGATTGTTCGGTGCATTATTTAATCCAGCCCTTTTCCTTAACATGATCAAAAATCATTTTCATTTCTTCCGCAGTCATCATCGGCGCATATTGGCCCCAAGCCCATTTTCCCTTCATCCTAGGTTTGTGTGCGATCATATAATACCCGATCCTAAATTCTTCTTTCCCGCTGGAATGCTTAATCTTATGAAGACAAAAAGCTTTCCCCGTATTCGACAATGCATGGAAAACTTCTTCTTCCACTACTGTGTATTCGAGGGGGCTTCCGTCGATCCTTTTTATTTTTGTCGTTTTATTTAACCTGCTCGGTAGTGATTGAATCTCCGTCATATTTTATCCTTTCACCGAACGCTCACACTCACTGGCAAAAAACGCAGTTTTTTGTCCAGTGAAGTGCCTTGTTATATGTCTTGGTTAAATGATACAAAATATATAGTCGGACAATTTTCTTTTATGTTTTCTGGTAATTGTTTATAAACTTTAAAATTGTAATTTTTATCAGAATTATCAATTATGCAAAATGTTAGTAATTCTTCAAAGAATGTTAAAAGGTTTGTTAAATAAGTATTCATGTCTGTAACTATATCAGAAAACTCAGTTTGAACAGGGCCTTGCCTGGCACTGAAATCATAACGCCATCCTGGGTTTGCAAATTTATTTCCTGGATAAAGTTTAAAATTAACTATTTCAACATCAAACTGTGGTTCAGCATGATTTATTTCATGAGCATTTCTTAATGATGCTATTTGTTGTATCCAATCTTTATCGTCTTCTATCATTTTTATAAGATCTTTTTTGTCGGGCTTATTTTTTGTTAACCATTCTCTGTATCTTTTAAAATTAGACCCACTGTTTGGGGCAGTGTAAAACATACATAAGAATTCATGGGTTTTTTCAAGAAATCTTTTTGCATTACCTAAAAAAATGGCAACATTACCTTCTAAATCTTCAACTTGAGGTAATGCTTGTATAACAGTACCTTTCTTGCCCTTCTCGACAATAGCGTCGCACATAGGCATTAATTGCATAGTTTCATTGTATATTTTATAATGAGCTGATTCACAGTTTAAAAGCATCTCTGTACAACACCAAGCTTGGTCTAGAATATTTTGTTTGTTTAAATTTTTATTTAAAATTATAGAGTCTAAAATTTGTTTCGTTTGAATTATTGACCTTGCAACGTATGAGTTTGCACAACCAATGGAATGTATTTTTTGATAGTTATGCCTTGTTTCAGGGTGTAGATTTTCGGGATCAATTGACTCTGCAGGTAATACTTTAGAAATATAATTGCTTGCAAAAGCATAAAGTGAACCTTGCAGATTTATTAAATATTGAATTTCATCACTTGTATTTTTTGAGTTTTCAGCAAGATTTATTGAAAAAGCTTTTTTTCTATCAAATTTTTTATTCATATTTTTCTCATATAACAATTAACACACTTGATTGGTATTTTGCGAACTTTCATGAAATCCTACTCCGTTTCATGAAGAATGAAAAGAGAAAATTACATCATAAAATCAACACAATTTAATTTTCACCATTGGGTATTTTGTGTTAATAAAGACCAAAAGCCAAGTCGACAAAATATGGGAAAAATGGCAATAGCTCATAATGAATGCTGTTTGAAATAGCGCATTCCCTTGAAAATTATGGAACACTCACTTTCAGGAAGAAGTTCTTTTTGTCTTAAGTGGAGATAATGAAAGATTCAGGTTTGTAAGTTTCAACTCTAATTCAATAATCTCGCTAGGCGATCGCTTACTGCTTTGTATTTGCTATACCAATATAGTCTATTTTGACTCTTCATATCACTGACAGGCATAAAGCTCGCTCAAGCTCTGTACGGGCTTTTGAAGGGCAGGTGCTATACAATTCATATACCTAAGTAAGCCCTTTTCACATCCTCGTTATGGAGGAGGTTTTCAGCCGTTCCTTCCAGGGTGATTCGGCCGTTTTCCATGACGTAACCGCGATGGGCGACCTTGAGGGCCATGTGGGCGTTCTGTTTTTAATTTACTTTTGGGTTTTTGAAACGATAGCTGTGATTTTATGTTTCAATTCAGGTACGTCTTTTGTTGCTGCTGTCCATACGATCGACCAATCGATTGAAAAATACGCGTGAACTGCGAGGTTTCGAAAAGCAATTATATCTGCCCATTCTATGTCTTTATGCTTTTCTTTGAATGATTTGGGAAGGCGTGCAGCTGCCTCACCGATAATGGTCAGCTTTTGCAGGACGGCGCTCCTGATGAGGTCACTATTTATGAAAGTGTTCTTATCAATGCCCGACAAGAATTTTTCAATTGCATCTCCTGCTTCACAGAATATCGGAAAGATACAAGTCCTCACGCCGCATAGAGAACCTTAATGGTAGAGAGAATGTCCTGCCTCAGTATTGGTTTTAAGCCTCCCTTGGGAACCAGGTCGACTTTGCGATGGATAAGGTCTGAAAGCTCACGCTGCATCCGGGAAAGAGTTATGAAGCCCACCTGCGCATCGGGTTCAAATTCTACCAGCAAATCTATGTCGCTGCCTTTTCTTAGTTTGCCTTTGGCCGCTGAGCCAAATAGTGCGAGTTCCCGGACATGGTAACGCTTGCAAAAGGCCGTGATGTCTTCCATGGGTAGATTAATCATTTGAGCATGCATATTTTTTAAACCTTATTTTAAGTGAGTATAGTATAGGTGAAGCGGTCTTATATGTCAATATGATTTGGTAATTCGATATTGTATTTGGAATGTGTCAATACAATTCATATACCTAAGTAAGCCTTTTTCACATCCTCGTTATGGAGGAGGCTTTCTGCCGTTCCTTCCAGGGTGATTCTTCCGTTTTCCATGACGTAACCGCGGTGGGCGACCTTGAGGGCCATGTGGGCGTTCTGTTCCACAAGGAAGATAGTGGTGCCGCTTTCCGCGTTGATTCTTTTAACGATGTTGAAAATCAGCTTCACAAAAATGGGGCCAAGGCCCAAGGATGGTTCATCGAGGAGGAGCAGGCGCGGCCTTGCCATGAGGGCCCTCGATATGGCTAACATCTGCTGCTCCCCGCCGCTCAGGGTGCCCCCGGGCTGGTGGCGCCTTTCCGCCAGTATGGGGAACAGCTCAAAAATATGATCTACATCCTTTTTTATGTCCTCCCTATCCCTGCGGAGAAATGCACCCATGTCCAGATTTTCCATCACCGTAAGGCGGGGGAAAATCCTGCGGCCTTCAGGTACAAGTGATATTCCTAAAGCAACGATCTCATCGGCACTTAAGTTATGGATGGGCTTGTTGAGAAACATGATTTCACCGGTCCGGGGGGGCACGATTCCTGAAATGGACATGAGGGTGGTGGTTTTGCCGGCGCCATTCGCCCCGATGAGGGTGATGATCTCCCCGGGGGATATGTCGATGCAGAGGTCTTTCAATACCTGGATGTTGCCGTAAAAAGTCTGTACGTTTTTCAGCCTAAGCATTGATGTCTTCTCCCGGATAGGCCTTTATTGATCATTAATATTTCTCGCTTTGCTGGAAATGACAAAATAGATAATCGTGGCATAGTCTCTCAACCGGGAAGGATACAGGGCTTAGAATTTTATAAAAGCCTTCAAACATTTACATCTTCTCCTAAGTACGCCTTTATTACTTCAGGGTTTACCCTGATTTCCTGCGGGGTTCCCCGGGCGATCATCTCGCCGTAGTCCATTACGTAGACGCGGTCCGACAGGCTCATGACCAGTCTCATATCGTGTTCGATCAGGAAGATAGATATTTTCCCTTCGTCACGTATGCCGGTAATCAGCGCTTCCAGTTCCTTTGTTTCCTGGGGATTCAGTCCGGCCGCGGGCTCATCGAGAAGCAGAAGGAAGGGATCGGTGGCTATGGCACGGGCTATCTCAAGACGGCGCTGGGCACCGTAAGGGAGGTTTCGAGCCAGCAGATTGACATACTCCGCAAGACCGATCTTTTCCAGTACCTCATAACTTCTGTTTACGATCGCCTTTTCTTCTTCTCTTGTTGCCTGGTCCCTGAGGATGGCGCCGAGGATGCCGGCGTGTGTGCGGCAGTGACGGCCGATCATCACGTTCTCCAGCACTGTCATATCCGGGAAGACGCGGATATTCTGGAATGTCCTGGCTATGCCGCATCCTGTCACCCTGTGTATACCGAGACCGTGAATCTTCTGCCGCTTGCCGCCGGAAGGGGTAATAAAGATATTGCCCTCTGTGGGAGCATAAATGCCGGTGATGCAGTTGAATAAGGTCGTCTTCCCGGCGCCGTTAGGACCGATGAGGGCGGTTATCTCTCCGGGCAGGACATCGAGGTCGACCCTGTCTACGGCCTTCAGACCGCCGAAATTCATGCTGAGGTTTTTTATTTCGAGGATAGGGTTCATAGTTTATTTTGAGATAGATTCCGATAAGTCCGGAATGCACAGTAAATATTGATTCTTTGTAAGTGAAATAGGAAACAATTCATAAGTATACGTCTATTTATTCTCCAGGTGAAACTCGTACGTCCGGCGGACGCCGCTGACAATCCCCTGGGGGCGGAAAATCATCATGATCACCATAATGAGTCCGAAAAGGAGCATCCGGTAATCACTGAAGGCCCGGAGGTATTCAGGCAGGAGGATCAGAATGAGGGCGCCAGTGATGATGCCGGTGATGGACCCCATGCCGCCCAGGACAACGATGGAAAGAATCATGGCGGATTCAAGGAAGGTGAAGCTTCCGGGATTGACGAAGGTAGTCTTTGCGGCAAAGATAACACCGACGAGGCCGGCCCAGGTGGAACCTAAGGCAAAGGCGGTCAATTTTACCCTGGTCTTGTCGATGCCCATGGCCTGGCAGGCGATCTCGTCTTCCCGGAGAGCGATCAACGCCCTGCCTATCCGCGAATCCTGAAGACGGTTCACGACAAAAATAGTGATGATGCAGAGGATGATCATAAGGAAATAAAGGTATGTGGTCGCTTCCTGGATATTCATCTCCATGCCGAAAAGGCCTGGTCTGGGGATTCCCGAGATGCCGCTCGGGCCAAAGGAAAACTCGTTCCAGTTTTCCAGGATGAGCCGGGTGATTTCTCCGAAACCGAGGGTGACGATAGCCAGATAATCCCCTCGCAGTCGGAGCACCGGCAAAGCCAGGAGGATTCCGAGGATGGTCGCCGCCAGCGCTCCCAGAGGCAGTGCCAGCCAGAAACCGACGCCGAAATGGTAATGCAGAAGGGCGTATGTATAAGCGCCCGCCGCGTAGAAGGCCACGTAGCCGAGGTTCAGAAGGCCTGCCTGGCCGACGACGATGTTAAGGCCCAGACCCAGCACGACATACATGAGGGCTGTGGTCATGATATTTGTCTGATAGATGGAAAAGACAAAAGGAAAGATGAGCGCGAAAACAGAACCGATCCCTATGACAGAAAAAACAATCCTTCGATTGCCGAAAATGCGTTTTGTGAAAGGTATTGCCTCCTCTCGTGCCTCTGTTATATGTTTCCTCCCGGATATTTTTCTGCCCGACAGATAACGCCAGAAAAACGACAGAACGAAACTGCCGCAGCCGACATACACCATGTTCATCCAGCGCCATTCAACGACGTTTTCAATGGTATTGACCCGGATCACCATAATAGGAAAGGTGAGGAATATGAACCATAGTGCAATGACAGAGGATTGTCTCAGCTCTTCGGTGTATTTTATAGCGTACCGGTTACTCATACTTTCTGCGCCGATGAATGACCTAATAGTCCGGATGGTTTGAATATCAAAATGAGAATAAGAAGAATGAAGGCGAAGGCGTCCTCGTAATCGCTCGATATGTAACCTGTGGAGAAGCTTTCCGTGAAGCCCAGCACCAATGACCCCAGTACCGCCCCGGGGATGCTGCCGATGCCCCCCAGGACCGCGGCCGTGAAGGCCTTTATCCCCGCGATGAAACCGATGTAGAAATTGATCCGTCCGATATGGGAGGCGATCAGCACCCCCCCGACCGCCGCCAGGGCGGAGCCGATGATGAAGGTGTTGGAGATTACCTTGTTAACATTGACGCCGACCAGCATGGCCATGTCTCGATCCTGGGCCGTGGCCCGCATGGCCTTCCCCATGCGCGTGAATTTGATCAGCAGCGTTAAAAGGATCATGATCACCGTTGTTGTCAGGATGATAATAAATTCCGTGGAACCGATGAAACCGGCATAAGGTTTCAGGAATTCCAGCTCCGGCAAGAGGTTCGGAAAGGGGAGGAAGTCCGAGGTCTGGGCCAGAAGGACATAATTCTGGAGAAAGATGGACATGCCGATGGCGCTGATGAGAGGTGAAAGCCGGGGAGCCTGGCGGAGGGGTTTGTAGGCGACTTTCTCTACTGTGAACCCGTAGGCGGCGGAGTATGTTACGGCCACAACCGAAGCAAGAACGAGGACGGAAAGGTCCGCTCATCCCCGACATGGCAAGGACGCTTGCGATGATCAGGGCCGTGAAGGCGCCGATCATATAAATCTCACCATGGGCAAAATTGATCAGTTCTATGATGCCGTAGACCATGGTGTAGCCCAGGGCGATGAGGGCATAGATGCTGCCGCGCGTCAGCCCGCCGATAAATAGTTCTAAGAAATAGTCCATGTTAATGAAACGCAGTAAGTTACAATGCCTTCTAACGCCAAGCTCAACCTTGCCGGAGCCGCATTGGGTGCGGCGAGTTGCCGGAAATTATAAATAATCTGCTCTTGGCGGAGAGAAGAAGTCTAACACCTCACCGGGTTCAATAATTTCTATCCTATGTTCAATATTCTTGGGAATAGAATATGTAGTTCCCGGTCCGATGACTTGATCGTAATCTCCAAATACAATTTTATATTTTCCCGATATTACATATCCACTTTGCTCATTTGGATGCTTATGAAACGGAACATGGTCTTCTTTCTTGTATAGCATTTTAGTTATCATAGTATCCGGCCCATGGGATAGGACTAAAAAATCCACTCCTAGAAAATTTCTTCTCTTACCCTTATCGGCTGTTACAATCATGTCTTTTCCTTCTTTCCCGTTTGACTAACAGATTGTTTCAGAATTACTTTTCTTTCTCCTTTGGTGGGCAATGTTATTTACATGAGCTTGCGGGACTTCCCTCTCCTGGTGGTAGGGCTTGAGGGAGGGGGTTTATCGCTATGATATTTATAAGGCGATTTACTGCGATGCGGCTCCTCAAACAGAGCAAACTATTTCACTTCCACATAAACCCCATTACGAACCTGGTACATGGAAAACCCCACGCCAATGGCGTCTCCTTTGCTGTCGAATTTGATCTTTCCCAGGGGGGTATCTACGTAGTAGGTGCGGAGTGCTTTGCTTACCTTTGCGTAGTCTGTGGAGCCCGCCATTTTAATGGCGTTCAGTAGAGCCTGCGCTGCCGCATAGCCGTTGAGGAAGAAGGCGCCGGGTTCGTTACCGTAGGTCTTTTTGTGCGCCTCTATGGCTGCAATAGCCAGGGGGTTTTTCGAAGTGTCTTTGTGGCTTGTCGCATACACTCCCTCGGCATATCTGCCTGCCACTTTTATAAAGGTGTTATCCTTGACCCCGTCGTCGGAGATGAGCAGGGTCTTCATGTTTTTCTTGCGCATCTGCGAGACTATAGTAGCTGCTTCCGGGTGATAACCGCCGTATATTACCGCCTCTGCGCCGGATTGTTTGATTTTTTGAACTATCGCGGAATAATCGACAGCACCAGGGGTGATACCCTCAAACAGGACGACCGCTGCCTGCCGTGAATCAGTGATGTACGATTTTGTGCTCTCCGCAAAACCCTTGCCGTAGTCTCCCTTGTCATGCAGGACTGCGATTTTTTTCAATTTGAGATTCTTAATTGCAAAATCTACCGCCAACCTTGACTGATTCCTATCGTAGCCAATGGTCCGGTAAAAATTTGGATACTTTCCGCTCTGCGTCAGTTCCGTATTTGTTGCGGAGGGAGACATAACTATTACCCCTGCCTCTTTATAAATGCCCAGGGCCGCTTTGGTAGCGCCGCTGCAGATATGTCCGACAACGACACTAACTCCTTTAGAAACAAGCTTCGTTGCAGTATTGGTGGCAACTTCCGGTTTGCAGACGTCATCTTCCGCAAGGAGCTCCACCTTCCTGCCCAGGATACCTCCCTTCTCATTAATGTCTCTGACGACCAGTTCTGCCGCCCTCACGGAGGGGATTCCGTAAGAGGCGAGGTCGCCGCTGAGGGAACCGGCAACGCCAAGCTTGATCGTGTCCGCGGCCGGCATTGGCGCCGGTATTAAAAAATCCAGGCAAATGATTGTTACAATGGTGATAAGCAGGATACCCGAGAAACGTATTTTCATACTATCCCCCTAAGATTTTATAATACCTTGTAGAAACTGCGTCTAATGTCATTGCGAGGAGCGGAGAGTGACGTGGCAATCTTTTCCTTTTTATCAAGCGCTTTTAAGATTTCTCCCTGAAATGGGTATATGTAGGTAATGTGTTGCGATTAGTTACCATTAATCATGTACCAAGCAAAGTAGATAGCGTTGATTTACCCTTAACTTATCAAGATTTATCGCTTTGGTCGAAATGACAATTAACAAGTAATTATATGGTTGGGATATTTAAAACATACCACATATGAATGCAAGTACTATTGAAGCCCTACTCTCCTATGATCTTTACCAGCACCCTTTTTCTTCTTCTGCCGTCAAATTCGCCATAGAAGATCCGTTCCCACGGTCCAAAATCAAGCTTGCCGCCAGTAATGGCAACGATGACTTCCCTCCCCATGATCTGCCGCTTCAGGTGGGCGTCCCCGTTATCTTCACCGGTCCTATTATGGCGGTACCGGGAAACAGGTTCATGCGGAGCAAGTTTCTCAAGCCATTCTTCATAGTCCTGGTGCAATCCCGATTCATCATCGTTGATGAAAACGGAAGCCGTGATGTGCATGGCATTGACCAAGACCAGGCCTTCTCTGACCCCGCTCTTTTCGAGGCACTTTTCTACCTGTGGTGTAATGTTTACAAAGGCCCTCCTGCTGGGAATATTAAACCACAATTCCTCCCGATAAGATTTCATGACATGAACTCCTTTTAAATCGGATGCTGTCCGCAGAAAAACACTTGGTCAGTTATTGTTTCTAAACAGTCGTATCCATATAGGTCCGCTCATGGATAGCAATCCCATTAATGCGAAGGCAAACCCCCATCCAGATATGCTACTGCCCGAGAGATCCAGCACACAACCGAAGGCAAGGGGCGCGAGAAAGGCCATTCCAAATCCAACAAACGCATAGAGCGCCAGGGTTCTGCCGCGTTCGCTGTCATTTGCGGCTGCGACTATCCCGGCTGTCAGTGCGCCGCTATCCAGCATTACCGCAATACCGTAGAGGAGGCAGAGAGCCGCGACGATCATGAAGGGCAGAGCGGCGCTGAAACCAATGACACAACCGATGATACCGGAGGCAATCATAAAAATGGAGATAACACGTCTGCGTTCCCAATGTTGTGCCGTTTCATTGCCCAGGATACTGGAAGGAACACCTGCCAACAAAATTATTGTCGCGAGGTTCTGAGGACTGAGATGATGGCCCTGGCCCGGTTGGAAGCTCAGGCTGAAAGCCAGAAAAGCAACCAGCCATGTACGAAATCCGAAAAGCTCCCAGCAGTGAACGGCGTATCCGAACATATAGCCAACGGCAGAGCGATTTCGTAGAACCTTTTGAAAGTTAAAGGTTGAAAGTACAGGTTCTTTATACAGCAGATCGGTCTTTCCCGGTCTGACTGCGAAGGCGAAAATCATTACGGACCCCAAACACCCCAGGGCCAGCATGACGGCAGCCCAGCGCCAGTTAAGCCAGGTTGCCAACCATCCGGTCAGGAATACAGAAAGCGCCGTTCCAACACCATACGATGACGTATAAAAGGCGATAGCCCTGCTCTGACCTTTTCCGGTGATGTGATCACTAAGCGCTTTAAGACCGGGCATGTACGTTCCAGCGAGGCTGATGCCGGCACAGAAGCGAAATATCATCGCAGTCAAAGTGCCTTGGGCAAGCCACCCAAAGCCTGCCATGGAGACTGCACCGAAAGCTGCTGAATACAGATAGATGCGACGAGGATCCATGCGGTCGGTAAGACTCACAAGGATGGGAACAAAAGCCGCGTATCCCCCGTAAAAGATACCGTTGATCCAGCCGGCCTCCGTGTTACTGAGACCCCATTCGGTCCGGAAGCCCGGAAGAAGAGCGGG
Organism: uncultured delta proteobacterium; assembly: GCA_963695875.1. Taxonomy (GTDB): domain Bacteria; phylum Desulfobacterota; class Syntrophia; order Syntrophales; family UBA2185; genus DATKLL01. The sequence continues at coordinate 61,496 of CAVOID010000004.1, forward strand.
AAAGTACATCGTCCCCGCCATGGAAAATATCTCGGCAACACATATATAGATGATGAATGTAATTTGACTGTTCATGCAAAGAGAGACGGGATGTTCAAATTTAATGATTTCTTCTACCATTTTATTTCAATTATTGTAATAATCAATTATAAGGAACTCGGTCCTTTTTTGCGTTCATAGCGATGTTCATTGTGTTGTCGGTTTGTTGGTTTTCTATGGAGACAGGGAAAATATGGAAGACACCAGTCAGAAAAATTACGGCATTGACGTAGTACTGTTTGATTTCGGAGGAGTTCTTGCTGAGGAAGGCTTCAGGAATGGACTCCTCGCAATAGCAAGGTTAAACAAGCTTGATGAGGAAAGCTTTGTAAGAATTGCTAACAATGTTATTCATGAATGTGGATATGTCCTGGGGAAGGCCCCTGAAAGTGAATACTGGGAGATATTGAGGGAGACCACCGGTATCCGGGGGAATGATCAGTCCCTGAGAAAAGAGATACTTTCCCGATTCATACTGAGAGAATGGATGCTCAACATTGCCAGAAAACTCAGGGATGCCCACATACGTGTAGGCATACTGAGTGACCAGACCGACTGGCTTGATGAACTTAATGCCCGCTACAATTTCTTTCGGTGGTTCGATTATGTTTTCAACAGTTATCACATGGGAAAAGACAAGAAAGACCCGAGTCATTTTGAGGATGTGGTCCATATTTTAGGAACTGAGGCTCATAAAGTCCTCTTTATTGACGATAATCCGGGAAACTGTGAAAGGGCCGCGCAGAAAGGGTTGAAGGTTATTCGTTACATCAACCGGGATAAATTTATTGAGGAGATCGGGAAGTATTTTCCGGCAATCGTCGGGGTTTTATAACCTGACCTCTTTCCAATTGACACATATAGACATTTTTTTTATACTCACGACGTTCAAAAGCGACTTCTTGCAAAACATCCCATGATAACAATGCCAGAGATTTGATCTGCTCCTTACAAATCCGAAAGAAAAAGGAGGAACCATGCAATCTACAAACGATCTGAATGCCATCTTCAAACCCAAGAGCATTGCGGTAATCGGAGCTTCGCCCACCGCCGGCAAGCTTGGCTATGACATCACATACAACCTGATTCATGCCGGTTTTACCGGGCCGATATACCCGGTCAACCCGAAGGCCGATCAGATCCTGGGCCTGCCTGCATATAAGCAGATCAGTGATATTTCACCCGCGCCGGACCTCGCAGTCGTCATCATCCCGGCGAAGGCAGTGCCGGGGACCATCGAACAATGTGGTTTAGCGGGTGTCAAGGCTGCCGTTGTCATAACCGGGGGATTTGCTGAGGCAGGAGAAGATGGTGCAAAACTCCAGGAGGAACTGGCGAATGCTGCTCGCCGTAATGGCGTCCGGGTGATCGGTCCCAATTGTCAAGGTGTTAATAACCCGCATCATAATCTCTGTGCCTCCTGGCCATTACTTACGATGAAGGGCGGCATGGCCTTTATCTCCCAGAGCGGGACGGTCGGGGCAGCGCTTATGGACTGGGCCAGCGAGGAGCACCTCGGTGTGAGTGTCTTCGTTAGTCTCGGCAATCGCGCCGATGTAGATGAAGCAGATTGCATCCGGTATTTTAACGGGGATCCTCATACCAAAGTAATCGCTCTTTATGTCGAGGGCGTCAAGCGGCCTGTTGAATTCCAAGAAGCTCTGGCCTCAGCTACGAAGCCTGTCGTTATTCTCAAGTCCGGGCGCACGCCCAGAGGCCGCGTCGCGGCGGAATCACACACCAAGTCACTGGCCGGGGTGGACGCCGTTTATGACGCCATCTTCAAAAAGTACCACGTCCACCGCGCCGAGACTATTGAGGAACTATACGACTTTGCCAAGGTACTGGCCCACATGTCCAAGCCTCCCGGGAAACGCTTGCTCAATATCACCAGTTCAGGAGGCTCTGCAATTCTCGCCATCGATCAGGCGGAAAAGCTGGGATTCGAATCACCGCCTCCGAGCGCCGACCTCAAGAAGCGATTGCGGGCTATCCTGCCCGCCCATTGCGCCGTTGATAACCCTATAGACCTTACCGGAGACGTCATCGGTGATCCGACCCTTTATACCAAAGTGATCGATGCCGCCAGGGCTGACTACGACACGATGGTAATCATTTTTGGTGATCCGATTCCCGGGGCTTCCACAATGGTCACCCCGGGCGCCTCTGAGCTGGTAATCTTTTTAGGCGGTGCCGATGTTGAACGGAAGGAACGTCCTCTGATGCACGAGCGAGGCATCCCGGTCTTTCCTACCCCCGAACGCGGCCTTAAGGCATTGTATCAATTCTTCCGTTTTGACAGCCGTCCCTCACCGCCATCCTCGCCGCATGTGTCGACTTCTGGGTTGCAGCTATTGCCTGCAGGTGAGGCCGCGGCATTGCTTGACGGCGCCGGTATTCCCACGACTCCCGCACCAGTTGCCGCATCGCCCGACGCCGCCGTGAGACTGGCGCGCGGTTTTAACGTACCGGTAGTCCTCAAGATAGCATCGCCGGATATAGCCCATAAAAGCGATGTCGGCGGTGTACGTCTTAGTCTGTCAACCGATGAAGAAGTGCGCGCTGCTTATCGGGAAATCATGGCAGGCGCTGCATCCCATGCCCCCCAGGCGAAGGTTGAGGGGGTGACCGTGTCACCGATGGCCGCGCCCGGCGGTTCGGAAGTTATCGTAGGAGTCTTCACCGATCCTCAGTATGGCCCTACCATGATGTTTGGCTTGGGGGGGATTTTTACCGAGATATTCAAGGATGTGCAGTTCTGCCTGCTGCCTGCATTCGGAGGAAGAACTGTGGCAAACGGTACGATCCATCGTTGGTTACCCTGTCCTTGCCGGTATCCGGGGCCAGGCGCCCAAAGATTTGAAGGCACTGATAGAAGTCATGAAAGGTGTGTCTAAACTTGCTATCGATAATCCTGAATTAGATCAGATCGATCTTAACCCGGTGCTGGTTTACGAGCAGGGCGTCCGTGTTGTGGATGCCAGGATATTCAGGCGGATTTCATAGTATATTATGAGGGTACATGGCGAAGAGCATATAAGATCCTATCGACAATCTAAAAAGAAGGTAATTTCCTGATTGCTCAATGGAGTTTAAAGTCTTTCACCAGGTTGGCCAGGATTAATCCGAAGAAACTTTCCCCACCTGACTGGTAATGCCAGCCCAGGTGGGAGAAACAATGTGCACATAACGCAACACACCAACTGAATCCTTTAAACCAGGTGACATCATAAGTGGGAATACCATAAGTGAAACATCCCCAGGCACTTGAAAAACAGCCGATGTGGAATGTTATTCCTGCAGGGTTTTTAAAAATGTGTGCATGCTGTCCATTGACAGTTATGCTATGTTCCATAGTTGTGATCTCACTCTTGCAATTTTTGCAGAGGATTGACTCTTTCTCGTTTTCCGTCTCAGTCTCCGGTGATATTTTCGAGCAAACTTCCTCGATCTCCTCTTCCGAAGACTTCTTGAAGGTCCGCAAATAATCTATCCGATCTCTACCTTGAACAAGCATGGGTCAACATTGGGTTATTACTTTTTTAGATTTTACCTAATTTGGTGCATTAAATCAAATTAACAAAAGAACCGACAGTTATCTCAGAGGAACTATGAATATCAGGGTTCGTGATGATCATACAATAGATATTATACTTGTAAAAAATTCCGACACTTATAATTGATAATGAACGAAGAAATGTATAAAAGTTTATAAATTACAATTAATTATGACAATTATCTGATGTTGTAAAGAATATCGACATCTTGAGACATAGCAAATTAAAATCCATAAAAATTCAATGAAATTGATAAGTTTTAGAATATAAAGAACACCGCTTGCAATAATGTCCTATTGATTAAGAATATAAACTTATTTCTTATGTTCTAGTCAAATATGAATAGAGATTTACCGTTACTGAACATGGACTTATTTCATAACACGCTGTATCAATATCATTTTATATTGCCGATATAGTAATCCTCATAACACTTGCTGATAAGCACGATAGTCGGATTTCTTTACAATATTATGCAGCGATCGAGTTCTATTTGATTTCCCCCAAACGCCAGAAAGCCATTTATAATCTTTATATTCAAATACTTATCTTCTTTAGCGTCCCATCAGAATTTCAGCTGGTATAATTATTGTATAACATCGTATGATATTAAAGGTGTAATTATACGTAATTTTCTCAATTTGTAACTAATAGTTGAACATGGTGAAACTTATATTCATTGAGGAGTGAAAAGACACTATGAGAGAAAATGACGCGGATGTGAAATTAGGTTTGAGGACTTTGAATGAAGTGGAAGCCCTCAATTTATCTATATCAAAATATTTTGAAGGTAAATCAGAGTCGCCGCCGTTGAAGAGGGATGAGTCTTTGATCCTATCTGCCCTGACTATATATTTTCATGGTGTTTTAAAATAACTTTAAAACCATGCCCTTATGCATGGCATCAACACGGAAAATTTTATGAATGGAATTTGCATAGTCAGTCGTGAAAGTTACATCAAGGCACGCATCATTAAAATTAAGACGACGAATGAGTGCTGTATCGACGAAACGATCAAACTGGCATCCAATGGGATTTCATTAATGCTGTTAAGCCATGCACGAGTATCGGATGGATACCAGATGTTCCTTGAATCAGAGGCTGATGGAAAAATAATATGTCAGCAGATATTAGATGCATTGTTGCGTATGCCTGATGGTAACGTTGTAATTGAAAGAATCAATTGTTGAATCCCCCCAAAGCCGTACCTCACAAATGATGCTCTTTTACCACGTAGCTATCATTTTATAAGATCCTGAGGCGGTATTATCTTTAAGTCCCCAATTGTGATCTTATTTCATGCCGCACCTTATAAGGCAGCGAGTATCTATTGTATGGCAAAGCTCTGGATTTTACCCCTCGAAGGCAAAGGCATAGACGTTGTCTGAATCCGGTAGCGAGCGCATTCCCCGTAGCTTGCTGCGGGGTAAGCGAGCGAATGGGGAACATTATTATTCCTTGTGGATCGAAGATTCTCCGCAGTTTACTGCGGAGAGCTTCAATTCCAGCAAAAAACTTGTCTCCTTAATACTGTGCGATGTTTTAGTCTGTTTAGAAATTTTCTAAAAAATTAGTTGATTATGATGAAAAAGAATGTATTATTCACCATATAGTTACATCAGTGCCTGGTGTAAATTGCTCAAAAAAAAGACAGACCAAATCATCTATAATTGAAATTGTACCGTCAAAGTTCTTAAAGGAGCGAAAGATGGCTAATGGGAAAGATAAAGAGAGACGTCATCACTCGAGAAAAGCAATTTTAGCTCCGACGTTAATTAAGAAATACGATCTAGTAGGAACAACGTTATGTACTGGAGCGATAACGAATATTTCACTCGGTGGTGTACGAATTACAATACCCAAAGATGTGAAGTGCGAAATATCGTTAGATCCACAAACGTCCAAATTTGAAATAGTTTTCACTTTGCCCAATGAGAAAAGACCGATATGTCTCGCATGTGAATCATGTAGGGTTGTTAATTCCGAAGAAAGCATCCATGTTGGAGCAGCCTTTATTGATGCTGATTTACAAAGCTACAAGGCACTTCAAGCATATCTTATGTAGCACGTATCCTGTCTCAGAAAATAGCTGTACCCCTCAAGCGTGTGTTAACCCTGCCAGCAGTATATCTGAAAAATCATTTTTAACCGTTCAGTCTGATCTTCTTCATTTTTTGGAGAAGCATGATTCTATTTTCCGTGTAAGGTGACATTCATTTGTTCTCAACAGGCAATTGATTCTCTTGACAAGCCTCTCATACCTGTGTTACGCATCCCACTAACACGGGTAGTCCGAAAGGACGTGAGGGAAGGCGGTGCAAATCCGCCACGGGCCCGCCGCTGTAACCGGGGACGAAAACCGCAAGAGCCACTTTCCTCTCAGGATGGGAAGGCGCGGCAAGTAGAAAGAGCCGGAAGTCAGAAGACCTGCCTGTGGACCACAGAAAGTTTTGACATGTGCGCGGTGCAGTCAAAACTGAATCTACCGGAGATGAAAAACGGCATCCACGGATCAGTCAATGGTCCGTGGATTTTTTTTAAGGTGTTTATGGCTCGAAAATTGTTGCTTCTAAGACACGGCGATGTTGGTGATGAATACCATGACCGGTACATCGGAAGCACAAACGTCTCCCTGAGTGAACGGGGACATCAACAGGTGAGAACAATAAGCGCATGGCTCCGCAGTCAAAGTATAGATTGCTGTTATTGCAGCCCCCTGAAGCGATGCAAAGAAACGGCCGCAATTGTACTGGACCGGAGTAGTGTGGACTATAAGGTTGACCCGGACCTGCGGGAAATTGACTTTGGTAGGTGGGAAGGCCTGTCCTTTGCTGATATAGTGCAGGAGTTTCCCGATGAGGTAAAAAGGTGGTCCGATTTCGACATGGATTTTGCCTTTCCGGACGGTGAGAGAATCGGTGATTGTGTCAAAAGGATCGTCGGAATTGCAGATCGTCTAGCAGAAGATCCCGCCGACACCGTTCTGGTATGTACTCATGGAGGCATCATACGGCTTTTGATATGTTATTTTCTCGGTCTCGAACCATGGCAGTATATCCTTTTCCGGGTAGAACGCGCCTCGGTTACAACTATCGCTTTGTTTGACGGCGCCGGCCTGCTGTGTGGGCTGAATGAAACAGGCAAGGCCGTTGAGGAGGCCGAGGGGTAAGATATATGGCAAGAATCATCCTCATAACAGGCGGCAGCAGAAGCGGTAAAAGCGCATATGCGCAGACTTTTGCTGAATCTATTTCCGGTATTCGAACCTATATCGCAACCTGTCCCTGCATCGATGAGGAAATGGAGAAGCGCATTCGTAAGCACAGAGAAGCGCGGCAAGCGGCATCCTGGCAGACCATCGAAGAGACGAAAGACCTTGCAGGCGCATTGCAAAGGGCAAGGGGAAGCCAGGTGATCATGGTTGACTGCCTTACCTTATGGATCAATAATCTCATGTATGAAGCCGAGTTGCAAGGTAAGGATATCACCGAGGAGGATATAGCCGTGTTGTGCAGAGATGTTCTCGGAGTTTGTGATGATCTTTCCTGCACGGTTATTTTTGTAACCAATGAGGTTGGAATGGGAATCATTCCCGAAAATCCCGCCTCCCGCCTTTATCGGGATCTTGCGGGACGGTGCAATCAGATAATAGCGGGCCGCGCCGACGCTGTCACTTTCATGATAAGCGGCCTCCCCTTGAATATCAAAGGAGATAAAATAATATGAACTTGCTTGGATCGACTATTAAAAAGATAGCCCCCCAGGACGCGGACGCCCGCAAACGGGCAAGGACAAGGCTTGAACAGCTCACCATGCCATACTGGGCGCTCGGCCGGTTGATGGACCTGGCCGAGGAATTGGCGGGAATTACCGGATCGATAAAACCGCCTGTAGGACGAAAGACTGTAGTCACCATGGCAGGTGATCATGGAATTGCTGCGGCTGGAGTTAGCAAATATCCGCAGGAAGTGACCGTGCAGATGGTATATAACTTCGTGAACGGCGGCGCCGGTATCAATGCCCTGGCAAGGCTTGTCGGCGCCCGGGTAGTGGTCGTTGATATGGGCGTGGCCGGAGACCTGAGCGCACTGGTTAAAGGGGGAAAGATTATTTCCAAGAAGGTGGCAGCAGGGACAAAAAATATGGTAACCGGGCCGGCAATGTCCCGGGATGAGGCGGTTCGCTCTCTGGAAGGTGGAATTGAAGTGGCCCAGGAACTGGGGGCATCGACTGACATCTTCGGGACAGGCGATATGGGAATCGGCAACACCTCTCCCAGCGCTGCGATCATTAACATATTCAGTGGTTCTTCGGTCTCCGAGATAGCGGGCCGTGGCACAGGGATAGATGATGGGCAGCTGCTGCATAAAGTTGCGATGATCGAAAAAGCCATCGAGGTAAATAAACCCAATCCTGATGACGCCCTTGATGTCCTGGCAAAAGTAGGTGGATTTGAGATCGGTGGGATAGCCGGTTTAATTTTGGGTGCTGCCTCCATGAGAAAGCCCGTTCTCATCGATGGATTTATATCCACGGCCGGTGCGCTGATTGCCGCTAATTTAGCTCCGGCTGCCCGCGAATACATGATCGCCTCTCATCGCAGCATGGAGAAAGGACATAAAATCGCCCTCGATTGTCTGGGGAAAAAACCTCTCCTGGATCTGGATCTCAGGCTCGGTGAGGGAACGGGCGCGGCTCTCTCCATGAACCTGGTAGAAGCTGCCGTTCGGATTATTACCGAAGTAGCCACCTTTGAAGAGGCGGCTGTATCTAAGGCGGATAAATGAAACCACACGACTTCGTAAAAAGTCCATATGCTGTGTTGCGCTTCATCCGGAGCCTGTTCCGAGTGAAGCGAGGAATCTCCGAGTTTGCTTCGGCTGCGCCTCGCAACCATTGCAGCGTCCGTCTGTGTACGCCTCATTCCTCAGTGCTCTGGGAGCGCCTGCCAGAGCCTGCCGGGAGACAGGCGATGGTGCGCGATGCATAAAGTGAGTCCTTGCCAGTGCGCGCCGCAAGGCAAGCAAATCGCGCGCCTTGCCTATGGAACTTTTTACAAAGCCGTCTATTACCCATTCATCCTTAATGTATTATGATATTACCATTATTAGCAGCCATCCAGTTTCTGACCGTTATCCCATTTCCAAAGAGTTTCGTGGGTGGTGAAAAGGAACTTGAGAAATGTGTGCCCTATTTCCCTATCGTTGGCTTACTTATCGGTATTATCGTAGCGGCTTTTGACCACATCATTGGCTTCGTCCTTCCACCATTGCCAGTAAGTGTGATTACTGCGATTGCTATGACTTGTATATCGGGGGGATTGCATATGGACGGCTTGGCGGATACGGCAGACGGTTTTTTCAGTGCCCGGCCGCGCGATAAAATTCTTGCAATCATGAGGGACAGCCGGACCGGTGTCATGGGGGTAGTCGCTGTTGTATTTTTGATTATTCTGAAGGTTTCCCTATTGATGTCTCTCTCCCCGCTTTTCCGTACCGGTATCATTATCCTGATGCCCCTGGCGGGACGATGTTCCCTGGTAATGATGATGACTGCGCTCTCCTATGTCAGAAGCGAGGGTGGTCTCGCGACAGCGTTCGGTAAGAGGAAATCCTGGTTGAATGTCCTCTGGGCATCGGCATTCCTTCTCACTGCAGGGTGGATTGCCGCTCACGGACTTGGCCTTGTTGTAAGTGTTTCATCACTTCTCGTGGCTGCACTGTTCTTGGTTTACTGTTTCCGGAAGATTGGCGGATATACAGGTGATACTCTGGGTGCTGTTTGTGAGATTACAGAGATTATTCCGGCCCTAGCGGCTGTCGCCATGGGCAGGATTTTGACCTGAACAACCTGGTGAAAAGTCTGTTTTTCAACACCCTCTGAAGATTTCACATGAAACTGGAATATCAGATTATTGTCGCTCTTGCTTTGGATCTGCTCGTAGGCGACCCGCGCTGGTTTCCCCATCCGGTGAAACTGATAGGGCGTTTCGCTGTTTTTCTGGAGAAACCGCTGAGAAAATTCTTCCAGAATCCCCGCATCGCCGGTTTGACAGCGGTTATTTCTGTACTTGCAGTTACGGGACTGGCAACACTTGCAATAATAATGGCTGCCGGCCTTTTGCATCCCCTCGTTGCCGATGCGGTTTCCATCATTCTTCTCTATACGACCTTTGCCGCGAAGGATCTCATCATGCACAGCTTAAATGTGTATAAGGGATTGAAAGAGGGAAGTCTTGAGAAAGCCAGGCAAAAGGTTGCCCTCCTGGTGGGCAGGGATACCGATAGCCTCGATGAAACCGGCATTATCCGTGCGACCGTGGAAAGCGTTGCCGAAAATACCGTAGACGGTGTAACAGCGCCATTATTTTTTGCTGTCCTTGCGGGGCCCGTGGGGGCAATGCTTTATAAGGCTGTCAATACCCTTGACTCTACTTTTGGATACAGGAATGAGCGATATATAGAATTTGGCTGGGCCGCGGCAAGGCTGGATGATCTCGTTAACTTCATACCGGCCAGATTGACTGCGTTGCTGATCCCTTTCGCTGCTTTTTTTCTGGGACTCAGCCCGTTGAACTCCTTTAAAATGATCTTCCGGGATCGAAAAAAACATCCCAGCCCCAATTCAGGACTGGCGGAAGCTGCCGTTGCGGGAGCACTGGGAGTGCAACTTGGAGGACTGAATTATTACTTTGGACAGCCATCCTTCAGAGCAACCCTCGGAGATCCCATCAGAGAGCTGAGTAAGAGAGATATACTGAAGGCAAATGCCCTTACGCTTATCACGCTAATTCTTGCAGCTATCGTTTTTCTTGCTGTCAGGCTGTGTCTTTATCTGTAAATGTGAAGCTCTCCGCCCGCAGGGCGGGGCTTGCGGGATGTGCTCCCGGTCAGGACTTCACCTGGCAGGCAATGTCGAATTTGGTCTCGACTGATAACTGCTAATCTTCAGAATCACTCATTAATAAAGCGAACGATTTCTATTTGAACCCCACATGCCGACTCCCACGACATAAGAAATAATGAAAATTATAGTTGCACTTAAGGCCTCGCTTCATTTATTAGATGGTATAACATGAATCATATGGGAAAAAGGTCGAAGGCAACTTGTGGTTTGAGAGCTCCGGATTTGAAACTGACCCAAGCAGTAATAGATATATAACAATGTTGTCATAGAGCGCGCAGGAGAAATTTTTTGCATCAGCCGGCTTAAGGATTTATAAAAGTAGCACTTCTTGAACGATTGATTTTTAGGCGGGAAAAATGAAGAAAAAAACCATGCATGGCAGAAGTGATATAGAAAAACTGCGCGAGAGTGAGCAGCTTTTTCAAACCTTAACAGAACGCTCTCTTTTGGGAATCTACGTAGTGCAGGACGGCCTGTTCAAATCAGCTAACCCTAACGCCGCTTCATATGCCGGTTACACACCTGAAGATCTTGTAGGCAAAGAATCAAACTCTATCGTTCACCCGGAAGACAGGGAGTTACAGAGGGAGGGGGCTATCAATATGCTCAAAGGGAAACGCTCTTCTCCTCACGAATTCAGGATCATCGGCAAAAACGGCGAAACCCACTGGATTATGGAGACAGTTACACCCATTGTTTTCAAGGGTAGACCTGCCATCCTGGGAAACTCCATGGATATCACCGAACATAAACGGAAGGAAGAAGCCCTTCGAGAATCAGAGCGACGCCTGGCAGATATTATTGATTTTCTCCCTGATGCAACCCTTGCCATCGACCGGCGCGGAAAGGTTATTGCCTGGAATCGTGCCATGGAGGAGATGACGGGGGTTAAGGCTCCCGATATGCTGGGTAAAGAAGACTATGAGTATGCCCTGCCGTTTTATGGCATGCGAAGGCCCATCCTTCTGGATCTGGTACTGAAACCGGATAAAGAAATTGAGCAGAGTTATTATTCTATTCTCAAGAAGGAGAAGGATCTCCTTATAGTAGAGAAATGGATTCCTTTTTTACATCGGAGGATGGCCTTTATATGGGCAAAGGCAAGTCCCCTCTATGATAGCAGGGGGAACATCATGGGTGCCATCGAGTCGATCCGCGACATTACCGAACGCAAGGTTGCGGAGGAGGCGCTGGAGAAAAGGGAAAAAGAGCTTGAGACCAAGACACTTGAGCTCGAAGACCTGAACGCTGCCTTAAGAGTTTTGCTGAAACAGAGAGAAGAGGATAGAAGCGAGCTTGAACAAAAGGTCCTATCGAACATCAAGGTCCTTGTCCTGCCGCATATGGAGAAATTGAAAAACCATGTAGATCTGAAGGGTATGTCTTATGTACACGTTCTTGAATCGAATCTAATAGACATCGTATCCCCCTTTGCCCAGAAATTGTCAGTCAAGTATATGAATCTTACTAAAAGAGAAGTGCAGATCGCCAATCTTATTAAGGAGGGGAAGACTACTAAGGAGATATCGTCATTTCTAAATGTTTCTGAAAGTGCGGTCAATGTATTCCGCTATCATATAAGACATAAACTGGGCCTGACAAAAAAACATAATCTTGGCTCCTATCTTTCATCCCTTGCCTAAGAAGTTAAGAATCGAGAAAAGGCTTTAGGGAGGAAGCCGACATTCTTAGCAACGGCGTCAAATTGGTTTTGCCTTTTTTTAGTTCCTAAGAATTAACGACGTCCATTTGAGATGTAGTGTGGATGAGCTTGACTAGTAAAAATGGTGTTTCCACATGAGGATCTCCCGTGCGAATGGAATAGTTATGAGGAAGAATGCTATCCGGGAAGCAATTGCCATGATTTTCGTCACACCATTTCTTGTCGTGATTGGTGTTCTTGCCATTAGGTTAAGTCTTTGATAAACTTTTTGTTGCAGTGCCGCCCATGCTTGCATGATGAAAGCCGCAATGAGGATCATCATTGTAAATGCCAACAACCAATTATTTCTGTTCATTATTTGAATCATCTCTCTGCAGCCTTTCTTAATTATTTCTAGCAAAAATTTTCTTGTGCAAATCTAAATTTAGCTGAAGTTTTTAAATACATTTGTATATTTTGATTAATTAATAACTCAAGAAATGTGCCATTAAAGACATTTTATTGAAATCATTCAGTAATAGCAATTATTTGACAATCTATAATCATATATTAAGAACAAATATGTATTATTTTTAATGATAAAACGAACATTATCGCCAATTTTTTCACTCTAATATAAATCGATGCAAAATAATTTTATCCAAAATAATGGAATATGTTTAAATTGATTTTTCATTTATGACCGGTATAAGATTCAGAACCATGCCGAGAACATCTGCGTCAAATAATCAGGCAAGTTCTAAATTCATGCTGCGGGCGTTACATCATAAAAATTATCGTCTCTTTTTTGGTGGTCAGAGCATCTCCTTAATTGGAACGTGGATGCAACAAATCGCCATGAGTTGGCTGGTTTACAGAATCACCAATTCCGCATTACTCTTGGGTATTGTGGGTTTCTCAAGTCAGATCCCTATCTTTCTCTTAGCATCTGTTGCCGGTGTGTATGCAGACAGATGGAATCGTCACCGTATGCTGGTTGTGACTCAGACACTGTCCATGATCCAGGCCTTGACCCTTGCTTTTCTTACCCTGACCGGAAACATAGAGGTGTGGCATATAATTGTCTTAAGTACCTGCCTGGGCATAGTCAACGCCTTCGATATGCCTACGCGGCAGTCTTTTTTTGTGGAACTGGTCTCGAAGTCTGAGGACCTGGGGAATGCCATTGCCCTTAATTCATTTACGTTCAACGCAGCGAGACTCGTGGGACCGTCCATTGCAGGTATACTCATCGGCTATCTGGGCGAGGGCTTCTGTTTCTTAATAAACGGCATTAGTTTTATCGGTATCATCATCGCACTCCTGGCAATTAATGTTCCAAAGAGAGAAAAGGTCCTGAGAATGTCCCATGTGTGGCAGGATTTGAAAGAGGGATATTCCTATGCCTTTGGCTTTGCACCGATACGTTATATTCTTCTCCAACTCGGATTGATGAGTTTCATGGGAATGTCCTATGCAGTCCTCATGCCCATCTTTGCGAGAGACATCCTTCACGGTGGACCTCATACACTGGGATTCTTGATGGCGGCATCGGGTGTCGGCGCCCTAGTCGGCTCCATCTACCTGGCGTCGCGGCGGACAATTCTGGGATTGGGACGGATCATCGCCTCTGCGTCTGCTGTTTTCGGTATGGGAATCATGTTTTTTTCGCTCTCAAAAGCATTCATCATTTCTCTCTGTCTGCTTTTTATCGCCGGGTTCGGGCTGATGGTGCAAATTGTGTCGAGCAACACCATTCTGCAGAGTATTGTCGAAGAGGATAAGCGCGGTCGCATTATGAGCATCTACGCAATAGCACTTATCGGCATGGCGCCATTTGGCAGCCTCTTTGCGGGTCTACTTGCATCCTGGATTGGGGCTCCCGATACGATTATTATAAGTGGTACAGCCTGCATCATCGGCTCGCTGCTCTTTGCTATGATGCTCCCGGAAATAAGAAAAAAGGTCCGTCCCATTTACATCAAGATGGGAATCATCTCTGAGCTTGAATGATAAAGACATATAGAAACTTGGAATCAAAAAACATTGGATATTTCATATGAACTGTATTATACAAAAATGTATATTAGCTTTTAAATGCCAATGAGGTGTGTATGAGGTTTGATATTGCGAAAAGCGGCAGTGGTCTGGTGTATGAAATACGACAGATCGTCAATGTGGCCAATAAGCTGAAAGAGTATGGCGTAGAAGTGACGTGGGAAAATATCGGTGACCCTATACATAAAGGTGAAAAAATACCTGACTGGATGAAAGAAGTCCTTATTGAAATTCTCAGGGATGATCATTCTTATGGTTATTGCCCCACCAAAGGCGTGGATGAAACCCGCGCGTTCCTCGCGGACCGTGTGAACAAAATGGGGAAGGCACAGATAACCCCTGACGATATCGTTTTTTTTAACGGTCTTGGTGATGCGATAGCCCGGGCATACAGTTCTATACGAGTTGATGCACGAATCATCATGCCTGAGCCGACGTATTCTACCCATCTCCTGGCGGAAGTTCTTCATGCCTCCTTTCCGCCCAATACTTACCGGATGAATCCTTATCGGGACTGGTCTCCGGACATCCGTGAACTCGAACAGAAAGTGAGGAGCTATAGATCAATCGTCGGTATCCTGGTTATCAATCCGGACAATCCAACCGGCTTTGTTCATTCCCCGGAAACACTCAAACAGATTGTGGATATTGCCAGGGAGTATAACCTCTTCCTGATTTTTGATGAGACGTATATCAATATCGTCTATAACGGGAAAAAAACGGTCAATCTGGCGGATATCATCGAAGATGTGCCCGGCATCAGCATGAAGGGCATCTCCAAGGAATTCCCCTGGCCCGGTTCGCGGTGCGGCTGGATGGAAGTGTATAATATTCATAAAGACGAGAAGTTCAAAGACTACATCGACACCATAGTGAACCAGAAGATGTCGGAGGTCTGTTCCACAACGCTGCCGCAGATGGCGATTCCGAAAATCATGACCCATCCGGAGTATCAGAAATACCTGGATGATCGTATCCGCCATTACGAAAGACTTTCCAACATCGCATACAATAGTCTCAAGGATGTTCCCTATCTCATTGTGAACAGGAGTAACGGCGCGTTCTACATGTCGGTGGTTTTTAATGAGGCTTCACTCAACGACAGGCAGACGCTGCATATTGAACAGCCCGAGATCAGGCAATATGTTGAAAAACTGACATCCGAAAGGATAGAATTTGATAAACGCTTTGTTTATTACCTTTTGGGTTCCACGGGAATCTGCGTTGTCCCGCTGACTTCTTTCTTCACTTCCGTGCCAGGTTTCAGGATGACCCTGCTCGATAGGGACGCGGATAAGTTTGAATATGTCATGAAAACACTTGCCGAGAAAACCGTCGAATACATCGAGTCTGCACATTGAGGGGCTGACAAGCAACAGTTATTCCTTGACAGCCGCTGATCCCTTTCTACGATAAAGACAAGCCACTGAGTGCCTCTATCGGTTTCATAAATTTTTCTAGTTAAATTCCTTGCATATTACTTGATCAGGCGCCGGTGCATTTTGTGGATTGCCAGGGGGAAAAAGATAAGGCAAGAAATCACAAAATAGCAGAGCCCCGGCAGGAGCGACGTATCCAATATGCCGAGGCTCAAAGACCTTGTGAGATTTACTATATGTGTCAATGGTAGAAGGATGGCAACGTGCTGAGCCCACCCGGGCAGAGTCTCGATGGGGAAAAATGTCCCGCTGAAGAGAAACATTGGAGTGATGAAAAGAAATACCGGCAGGTTGAACAGTTCTATATTGCCCACAATTGCCGTGAAGATCATGCCGATTGAACCGAAGACAATTCCCCCGACAAAGGCCAGAGGTATGATCAAAAGGCCCTCGGGGTAACGGATCAGGCCGAATAAACTGATGACCGCAAGCATGATTACAGTGGCAATAACCGATTTAGTGGCTCCCCAGACAATTTCTCCTGTAATAATTTCTTGAAGAGACAGTGGTGTTGCCATCATGGCATCGAATGTTTTCTGATAATACATGCGCACAAATGAGGCGTAGGTATTTTCAAAGAAGGCGTTATTCATGATATTGATGGCAATCAGGGCGGGAGCTATGAAAACGAGGTAAGATATTTCAGAGCCTTCGTAATTAACGGTTCCGACGAGGGCGCTCATGCCCACTCCGAAGGCAAGCAAATAGAAGAATGGTTCGAGGGCGGGAGGGACAAAACTGATCTTCCAATTTTCCCGGTATACAATCAAGTTTCTCTGCCAGACCCGCAAAAACCTTATTGATATATTAATTGGCATGATGAAGTTCATTCCCTGAGATCCCTACCTGTCAGTTTTAAGAAGACGTCTTCCAGAGACGCCATGCGCATTACACACCCTTCCCTGCAATAGTCCTTGCTGATCTCGCGGAACAGCGCATTCCCGTCGTCGACATATATGATCATCCGGTGGCCAAGGTCCTCATGTAGCAGGTTCCGCGATAGAATAAGCGATCTCAACCCATTACTCGGCTCAGCTATTTCAATAACATCGCGACCCGCATATTGCCGGACCAACTCAAGTGGTTTTCCCTCTACAAGAATACGTCCGTGATCCATGATGATGAGCCTGTCACAGAGCCGGGCAGCTTCGTCCATGTTATGGGTCGTAAGGAGAATAGAGAGTCCTTTCGCCTGCAGTTGTCCCAGGCGTTCCCATACAAGATGTCGGGACTGAGGATCCAGCCCCGTTGTCGGCTCATCCAGAATCAAGATCTCCGGCCGGTTGATAAGGGCGCGTGCGAGAACCAGGCGCCGCATCATGCCCCCGGACAGTTCTGTCGCCCTTGCGTCTTTCCGGTGATCGAGGGCTATAAACTTTAGGAGCTGCTGAGCCTGCCTGCGCGCCTCTCCAGGGGGCATATCAAAGTATCGGGCAAAAACCTCCAGATTCTGCTGAACTCTAAGGTCAGGATCCAGGGTATTTTCCTGCTGGCACACGCCGATCCTGGATTTTATCTGACGGGCTTCTTGTGTGATATCGAGACCGAAGACCTCAAGGGTACCGCCAGTCATAGGTGAAAAGCCGTAGATCATCCGTATGGTTGATGTCTTTCCGGCGCCATTGGGCCCGAGGATTCCAAAGCATTCTCCCGGATATACTCTGAAAGAAACATTATCGACAGCTACCAGATCACCAAAGGTTTTTCTCAGACTTTTCGCCTCTATAATCGGGTTCACCGGTAATTTCTCAACGTCATTTATTTGTGTGCCATTCATTGGCTGCTACCTTTTCTCAATAACTGCATTCAATCCATATAACTTTCCGTTTGTCAGTTAAATGAATTGTAAGAATTTATTGAATATGTTACTTATTCTTATATCAGATAAGGATTCGTCTTTAAATATAATTTAGTAAGGAATTCATCTAATCGTATATCCTTAAATAACATGTGAGGCAAATTAAAATGACTGACATAATTGAGGAAACACTGTCGAAATATAACAAAGGGCTGGTTTTTGTTTACACCGGGAACGGCAAAGGCAAAACAACTGCTGCAATGGGGCAGGTATTACGGGCGGTGGGACACGGTTTGAAGGTGATGGTAATTCAATTTATGAAGGGGAAAAAATACGGCGAGGTAATAGCTGCCGAGAAATTTCTTCCCAGGTGTAACGATTTGTCCATGCGGTCTCGACAGTTTTGTGATGAGGGGGAACCCTGCTCCTGTTGATATTGAACTTGCTCAACAGGGGTTGAACATGGCGAGGAAAGCCCTGTCTTCCGGGGAATATAACATGGTTGTTCTTGATGAAATCAATGTTGCCCTTGACTTTGGATTGATTTCTGTAAGTGATGTGGTGGAAATGATAAAAAGCAGATCAACAAATGTAGACGTGGTCATGACGGGAAGATATGCTCCTCCGGAAATTATCGAAATTGCCGACACGGTCAGTGAGGTAAACGAGGTTAAACATCATTACTCGACAGGGTTAAAGGAGAGAGCCGGCATAGAATATTGACGACTTCGTAAAAAGCTTCATATGCTACGTTGCGCTGCATCCCTCGTCATTCAACGTACTTCTATGTACGCCTCATTCCTCGTGATTTGCGCGCCTTGCCTCTGCAGCTTTTTACGAAGCCGTCTACTTCTCACTCGGGTTATTGTTATTATGAAATTAATTGGTATCAGCTTAGTGAGTTGAATGTGAGAAGCAGGAATTAAAATCAAAGGGAGCGGATGAAGAAGACCCCGAAAGAAGAGCTGTACAGGCGTGTCCAAGCCTTACAAAGCCGCATGGAATCAGCAAATATAGATGGCGCTCTGATCGTCCAGAATGCCGACCTTTTCTATTTCACCGGAACTGTACAGCAAGCGTATCTGTTTATACCGCCTGCGGGCCCCCCGCTTTTTTTTGTTCGTAAGAATATAAACCGTGTCAGGAATGAATCCGAGCTGGATTTTATCATACCTGTCGGTAGCC
Source organism: uncultured delta proteobacterium (assembly GCA_963695875.1). GTDB lineage: Bacteria > Desulfobacterota > Syntrophia > Syntrophales > UBA2185 > DATKLL01. The sequence continues at coordinate 80,121 of CAVOID010000004.1, forward strand.
TCAGGGAATTGCCCGGGCTTTTGGCAGATCATGGCTATCCGCGAACTAACAGGCTCGGGATGGAGCTCGATGTATTGCCTGTAAACCTTTACTTCCGGTATTTTGATACCATAAAGCCAACGGAGATTATAGATATATGGCCTTCTGTCCAGGCCGTCAGGGCGGTAAAGTCCGGCTACGAGATAGATCTTATGAAGGAAGTGGCCGCACTATCAGACTTTATGGTCGATACAGGCCGGGAGAATCTTCGCGAAGGCCTGACTGATATAGAACTCTCGTCCATAGTTGAAGGTGCGGCGCGTGCCCGCGGTCATCAGGGCTTCGTACGCACGCGGGCGTTCAATCAAGAAGTTTACTGGGGACATCTGATATCCGGTCCTGATGCAGCCGATCCGGCATTTGTCGATGGCACCACCGGCGGACATGGACTGAGCAACGCCTTCCCACAGGGGGCCGGGCGGCGATCTATCGGGCGGTATGAACCGGTCATTTTTGATCTCTGTGCGTGTATGTATGGCTACTGCGCGGATCAAACGCGTACGCTCAGTATTGGGTCACTTCCCGACAAACTTGATAGTGCCTACAAGGTTGCTTTAGAAATCCAGCAAAAAGTGGAGAAAAGGATTCAATGCGGTGTTTCACTTGATGAGCTGTTTTCGAAGGCACAAAATATAGCCGAATCCCACCGTTTGGGTGAACATTTCATGGGTTATGGAAAACAGCGAATTGGCTACTGCGGCCACGGAATTGGTCTGGAGCTGGACGAGTTTCCGGTGATCAGGAAAGGAGATAAAGCGCTTCTATCTTCTGGAATGGTCATTGCTCTGGAACCGAAGTTTCATTTTCCGAATGAAGGAGTGGTTGGTGTTGAGGATACCTTTGTCGTCATGGATAAGGGAAGTCAGAAGTTGACCAGTGCGGACTATGTTGTTGATGTTACCCAAGGATAAATTCCCGTGATTAGGAATAATGAAAAAGAACTGGATAAGATTATCTCACTGCTGAAGGCGCGAGGGGCTTCAGTTGTTGCGCTGGTAAATATAGCTGATATCATTGTCGATGAACGGGTTCGCCTGAAATGCCGGGTTCCCGTGTGCGACAGCTATAATAGAAACCTCATGTGCCCGCCCTATGTGCCGTCTGTTACGGAATTTCGCGAAGCTTTAAAAAAATATGATCAAGCGATCCTTCTTCAGGTTTCTGCTGAACTGGATGGAATATATGAAAACGCTCCTGCTGAAGAAGTCTTTCTTCCTGCCAGGAAACTTCACGAGCTGGTTAATTTAGGCGAGAAAGAGGCATTTACGGCGGGATTCCGTTTTGCCGCCGGCTTTATCGGGGGCTGCTGCCGTTTGTGCGACGAGTGCGTCGCCGTGCATGGCGGCAATGCTTGCCGGTTTCCCTTCAAGGCCCGGCCTTCCATGGAGGCCATGGGTATTGATGTAGTGGCTACTGCGGAAAAGACGGGTTTGCCGTTGTCCTTTCCCATCAGAAATCGGGTGACATGGACGGGCCTCATATTAATTTAAAGTGGTATGTAATAAAAAATCGGGCACCATTTCATAACTTGAGGATTTGAAGAATGAAGATAAAATTCATGGGAGCGGCAAGGACGGTAACAGGTTCCTGCTACATTATCGAAACTAATGGTCACCGATTCGCCGTGGACTGTGGAATGCACCAGGGTAACGCGGAAATTGAAAAAAGAAATTGGGATGTTGATATTTATCAGCCTGAAAAAATAGATTTTTTCCTCATTACCCATGCGCACATTGACCATTCTGGCCTTCTGCCACGGATGGTTCAGAAGGGATTCAACGGTAAGATATATACGACTGTGCCGACCAGGGATTTAGTGAAGATATTACTGCTCGACAGTGCCCATATACAGGAAATGGAGGCGCAGTGGAAAAACAAGAAGCATCTTCGTTCCGGAGACAATAGAATCAAACCTCTGTACACACAGAAAGATGCGGAAGCCACATTCCCGATGTTCGATGTGGTTTCGTACAATGAAGTTCTTGAGCCTTTCCCCGGTGCTTAAAGCAACTTTTAAAGATGCAGGGCACATCCTCGGGGCTTCCCTGATCGAACTCCGGATTGAAGAAAATGGAGTTCCGGTCAAGCTGGTTTTTTCTGGAGATATCGGCCGTCCCGCCCAGTTGATGATGGAGGACCCGAGTGTTGTCAATGCCGCTGATTTCCTCTTTTTGGAATCAACATATGGTGACCGTGATCATAAGAACGAGGATGACAGCCTTAATGAGCTGGCAGAGGCCATAGCATACAGTTACGGCAATAAAGAGAAAGTGATTATCCCTGCCTTTGCCGTGGAGAGGACACAGGAGATAATGTATTGTCTGTATCTTCTGAACAAAGATGGAAGGCTGCCTGCGGATATGCCTGTGTATCTGGACAGCCCTTTGGCCATCCAGGCTACGGAGATATTTCCGCCACCACACGGCGTACCTCGATGAAGAAACCAGAGAATTGATAAAGAAAGGAGAGGATCCTCTGTACCTGCCGCAATTACATTTTACCCCGACCACGGATGAGTCCATGGCCATCAATAACTTTTCCGGGCCGGCAATTGTTATTTCTGCCAGCGGCATGGCAGATGCGGGAAGGATAAAACATCATCTGCGGCATAACATCTGGCGGGAAGGGGCCAGTATTGTATTTGTCGGTTTCCAGGCCCAGGGGACGACGGGTCGTAAGATTGTTGATGGCGCAAAGAAAATTCGTCTTTTTAATGAAGAGATTGCCGTAAAAGCCAGGGTGTTTACGATAAACGGATTTTCTGCCCATGCAGGCCAAAGCCAGATTCTGCAGTGGTTGAGTCATTTTCAAACTCGTGACATGCAGGTATTCCTTATACATGGGGAATATTCAGCCCAGCAGGTGCTTGCGGGTCTGATTAAGGAACGATTCGGTTTCAAGGTGCTGATACCGGAATATCTGGAGGAAACAACCCTCGAACCGGGACAGGTACTCAAACGGGTAGAGTATCCGGAAAAAGCGGTTCCCCGTCATTGATTGGAATTATATTTTTGAAGATATAGGCGCCAGGTTTGCACGCCTTAAAGAACGGAGGTCTCAGATGGAATCAAAGCCGTGGGTGGAGCAGACAGAGCTCAGAGACCGGCTCCTTGAACTGGATCGCGTTCTGATGGAAATCAATTCTGAAATCTAACGGCTGTTACGGTCCCATCGCGCAGGCGGGGGACAGGAAGGCTCCTGCTGCGTTACGCTTCATCCTTCCCCGTGTCAAGTGCTGGTAGGCTATTCGGTGAATTTATATTGGAATCTTGCCACAATGTTCAATTGTGAAAGCTGAAATTCCTGGGGCAAAGGATCATAGGGTGCAGCCGATCTGACAACGTCGAGAGATCCCTGGTCAAGGTAGTTGGATCCTGATGATTCAACGATTCCACTTGCCAGGATGGCTCCACTTTCGCTGATTGAAAATTTAACTATGGCGGTTCCTTCTTCTTCTCTGTTCTAAGGCGGCTTGGGGATATATCCATATAACATCGATTTTTCTCTTTATTTTTTTTAGGTAAGGCATGTATTTAACGTCAGCACTGCCAAGGTCGACTGTATCTTCCCGTTTCATCTTGTGATTATTGACATTTTCTTCGTCCTGATGGTAGGGCTTGGTTTCCTTTTTTTCTTCCTGGTTTTTTTCCGTGTCTGCCTTTGGTTCTTTCAAGGAAATGGTTAAGACTTCCTCCTTGCTGGACTTTCCCGCGCCAGTCTGCAAAGCCTGTCAGATATAATACAAGCACATGACTGGTAAGGGAAATCAGTATGGATATGATCAGGATTTTTTTTGACATCAGGCAATATCTCTCTTTAGACGCTGAATCATACGTCAGTGAGGAGATAAAAATCAACTTTTATGATAGATGTATCTAACCTTAGATATATATCGGTCAGAGTTGGTGATTTATGAAATATCATGACGAAAAATTTATAGACCTTGCCCTTGAAGAAGCTCTCTTGGCCTTCTCGAAAGGGGAAATTCCTGTCGGTGCTGTGATCACTCTTGGAGATGAGATCTTGGTAAAATCACACAACAGTCCTATTTCGATGGGGGACCCTTCCGCTCATGCAGAAATTCTTGCAATTCGTAAAGCTGCGGCGAAGGTTGGCAATTACCGCCTTGTAGGTACAACCCTGTATGTGACATTGGAACCCTGTATCATGTGTGCGGGAGCTATCATGCAGTCACGTATACAGAGAGTCGTATTTGGTGCGGACGACCCTAAAGGTGGCGGGGTTGTCGTCACTATACAGGATACTGCATGATAAAAGATTGAATCATTCTGTGGAAGTAACAGGTGGTGTAAAGAAAGATGCCTGCGCCGAAATTTTGAGTAGATTTTTCCGTGAAAAGAGGATAGCCTCAAAAGTTAATTCGTAGTCATAAGTAATTTTGCGGAGAGATACCGAAGTGGTCATAACGGGATCGACTCGAAATCGATTTGGGGGCCAAAAGCTCTCACGGGGGTTCGAATCCCCCTCTCTCCGCCAGGAAGAGGGATCAAGGATTAGGGGACAGGGTGGGCCATAAGGAATTTATTGATCCCTGTTCCCTATCCCCCGAATGAATGGAGAGATGCCCGAGAGGCCGAAGGGGCACGACTGGAAATCGTGTGTATGCCCACAAAGGTGTACCGGGGGTTCGAATCCCCCTCTCTCCGCCAGTATTAAGGTATAGGAGAAGGGAATAGGGATAAGTAAGAATTTTTTCTGACTCCCGATCTCTGTTCCCAAAGATCTGATAGCCGGGTCCCGTGCAACGGAGGGTTGTAAACCCCGCCAGGTCCGGAAGGAAGCAACGGTAGCAATTACCGACGTGTGCTGCGGGTAAACCTGGCTATCTCAATGAGACTTGGCCTTTCTCAAGGTAACACCACAGAGAAAGGCCATAGTCGAACTGACCCTGAGCCCGAAGGGTCTTGGGTCCAATTGAATGGTACTTGGCCTTTCTCAAGGCAACGCCGCAGGAAAGGGCCATAGTCGAACTGACCCTGAGCCCGAAGGGTCTTGGGTCCAATTGAATGGTACTTGGCCTTTCTCAAGGCAACGCCGCAGGAAAAGGCCATAGTCGAATTGAATCCGGTAGCGAGCGCATTCCCCGTAGCTTGCTGTGGGGTAAGCGAGCGAATGGGGAACATTATTTCCTTGTGGATCGAAGATTCTCCGCAGGTTACTGCGGAGAGCTTCAATTATTAATTCTCGCTTAGAGTTTAGAGAATTCCTACTTTGTGATTTCGACCAAAGGTAGAAATCTTAACTGAGTAACTAATAAGATTCCTCGTCGCTTCGCCCATCGGGATGACATAATAACCCATATTTTTAAAGCATTCATTTAAATGGAGCAAGAGTGGAATACCTCGTTCTGGCAAGAAAATTCAGACCGCAAACCTTTGAAGATGTTGTGGGGCAAGAGCATGTGGTGAAGACCCTGACGAATGCCATCCATCAAGGGCGCGTTGCTCATGCATTTATCTTCAGCGGTCCCCGTGGAGTGGGGAAAACAACGGTAGCCCGGATATTGGCCAAAGCCCTGAATTGTGAAAAAGGGCCTTCACAAACACCGTGTAACGTATGCACCAATTGCCGGGAGATTGTAGAAGGCATATCCATGGATGTCCGCGAGATTGACGGAGCATCAAACAGAGGCATTGATGAGATAAGGGAATTGCGGGAAAATGTCAAATTTTCTCCTGTATCATCCCGCTATAAACTCTATATCATTGATGAAGTGCACATGCTGACCAGAGAGGCATTCAATGCCCTCCTGAAGACCCTGGAGGAACCGCCGTCACATGTAATTTTTATCTTTGCCACGACGGAAATCCAAAAAATACCGGCGACCATACTTTCCCGCTGTCAGTGCTTTGAATTCAGAAGGATATCACTGAAGCAGATCAAGAACAATTTGCGGCAAATTGCCGGGACAGAGGGGGTTCATGTCAGCGAGAATGGCCTGACCTGGATTGCCGAAGCGGGAGACGGGAGTTTGAGGGATGCCCAGAGCATCTTTGACCAGGTAATATCCTATGCAGGCTTTGAAATCAAGGATCAGGATATAGAAGCGATTTTAGGGCTGACGGACAGACGTTTTCTCTTCCGGCTTTCCGAGGCGGTATTCGAAAGAAACGCAAGCCTTTGCTTAAAGATCATCGAAGAGGGTTATTACGCCGGCCTGGATATGAAATACTTCTATCAAATGCTCATCGGTCATTTCAGGAACTTACTCCTTGCCAAAATTGTGGGAAACGATCATGACCTGCTGGATTTGGGGGAGGACGAAGTGGCCGGTTTGAATAAGCAAACGGAAGGTACTTCACGTGAGACGCTCCAGCGACTTTTAGATATATTGATGGCAGAAGAAGAAAATGTGAGAAAAAGTCAGAATCCACGCATTAACCTTGAGACCACCCTTGTCAGAATGGCCTATCTCGAACCGATGATACCTATTGATGACCATTCTTTCCAGGATGGAAGGTCTTGAGAAAAGACTGACATCCGGGGGAATGGTCCAGTCTAAACCAACTGTATACGAGATAAAGGAGGCAAGCCCCGTTCCTTCTCAGGAGCTCTTCAGCCTCACACAGTGCGGGAATGGTTGACGAAGTCCATAGCGGATACGATATCAGCGACGGCAAGAAGATCGGGAGATATCTGGGAGGGTTATAAGGAATTGGTAAAAAAACGGTGGTCCCCCCTGGGGTCCAAGATTGAGTCAGGAGAATTCGTCAGTTTTGAAAACAGACATCTGAAAATTGGCATCCACAAAGATTACAATTTTCTTATAGATGAGAATGACAAAAATCGTCTTACTGAGATTGCAAGGGAATACTTCGGGGAGGATGTTGCAGTAAAGATCGAACCTCTGGAATCTGATTCCGGCAACAGGCATAATCAAATAAAAAATGGCACCACAAATAACAACAGGACCAATGATATCAAGCGAGATGCCCTCAACCATCCACTTCTGCAAAAGGTGCTGGATGTTTTGATGGTGCCGTGGTACGAGAGGTTATTACGAAAACAAATCACGAATAACATTAATAACAGGATTCAAAGGTCAGGGATTAAATGGCATGCATAGAAAAAATCTCGAGCACTTGACTAGCCCTCGGCCCCTTTTTGCTATGACAAATATGAAGAACCATTAATAATTATTACAGGAGGTAGTCCGTTGACACATAATTTTGGAAATATCATGAAGCAGGCAAAAAAAATTCAGGAAAAAATGGCCAGTATGCAGGCTGAGCTGGAATCCAGGACTGTTGAAGCGACAGCCGGAGGGGGCATGGTAACCGTCGTGGTGAATGGAAAATTTGAGATCCTGTCTCTGAAAATTGATAAAGAGGTTGTCAATCCGGAAGATGTCGATATGCTGCAGGATCTTATCATAGCGGCAGTGAATGAAGGTATTCGTAAAGCTCAGGAGATGGCCTCGGCAGAGATGGCGAAGATTACAGGTGGTTTTAATATTCCCGGTTTAATGTAGCGCAGGTTTCGAAAATGACAGGTTATGCCTTCCTATACAACGTCTGATTAAAGAGCTCGGGAAATTACCCGGCATCGGGGAAAAAACTGCAACAAGATTAGCCACATTTATCCTTCGTGCGTCTCGAGGAAGATGCACGAAAACTTGCCGAAGCTGTGTTAGAAGTCAAGCAAAAGATTCGCCTTTGCTCTGTATGTTTCAATCTGGCTGAGGGCAATCTCTGTGAAATATGTATGGACCCCTCACGAGACAAAGGCCTCATATGTGTTGTCGAAGAACCTGATTCTCTCATTGCCATAGAGGAAAGCGGGAGTTTCAGGGGAACCTATCATGTGCTCCACGGAGCCCTTTCACCCCTCGACGGTATCGGACCTGATCACCTGAGATTGCAGGAATTTTTAAAAAGGATCGAGGACAATAGGGTAGAAGAAATAATCGTAGCCACAAATCCAAGCGTACAGGGTGAAGCTACAGCCCTTCTCATTAACAAATTTGTCAAGAGTCTGGGTATCAAAGTAACCCGGATCGCCCTCGGTGTGCCTGTTGGTGGTGATCTTAAATACATGGACAAGATGACTTTGTCAAAGTCCATGGAATACCGACGGGGTATTTAATTATTTTAAAAATTTTTAAAAAAACTTGACAGGGGAGCAATTTTGTAATAGGTAGCCGAGCATCGTTTTTAAGGTTTTTAACATCCTAAACCTTTCTACATCAATCCATTCTGGGAGATTTTCCAATGATAGAAGTAAGATGGCATGGAAGAGGCGGTCAGGGAGCGGTAACATCAGTTGAATTGCTCGCATTGACTGCCATCGGAGAGGGTAAGTATGCTCAGGGTTTCCCGAGTTTCGGACCTGAGAGAAGAGGCGCACCGGTTGCGGCGTTTAATCGGATCGATGATCACCACATAAAGATCAGATCTCAGATTTACAATCCGGATGTCGTGGTTGTCCTTGATGAGAGTCTCATCGGTATGGTTAATGTTGCCGACGGACTGAAACCAGAAGGCATACTCATTGTTAACACGGCAAAAACAGCAAAGGAAATTGCGGAAGTAACTAAATTTAAAGGGAAGATCGCTACGGTCGATGGGTCGTCTATTGCATGGAAGGAGCTTGGCGTTCCGATTACGAATACAACCATGCTTGGGGCGCTGATCAAGTGTACGAACGCGGTGAAGCTCGATTCGGTGAAGGGTCCGGTGGATCACAGGTTCGGCAGGATCGCCAACAAGAACCTGGCGGCCATGAAAAGGGCATACGACGAAGTCAAATTTAACTAAGAAGTGAATGAGTATTGAGGTATCATATGACAGAGAAGAAGTGGCCAGAAAGCTGGCAAGATTGTAATCCGGGGTTAATGATATTGAAACCTGGAAGTTCAAGGTCATATTTGACCGGGGGCTGGAGGGCCCAAAAACCCATCTGGGATAATACGAAATGCATCAAGTGCGGTGTCTGCTATTTGTTCTGTCCTGAAGCGTGCATTACGGAAGATGCTGAGGGATTCTTTACGGCGGATCTTAATTACTGCAAAGGTTGCGGCATTTGCTACCACGAGTGCTGGCCCCGTGCCATAAAGATGGTAGAGGACTGAGGAGGGATAGGTAATGTCGAAAAGAATTGGAATGGAAATTGCTATGGCCGCGGCAGAAGCGGTCGCTATGTGCAGACCCGATGTCATTGCTGCTTATCCCATCACGCCTAATACGCATATCCCTGAACACCTTGCTGAAATTGTTGCAGACGGGCATCTTGATTGTGAATTTATAACCGTGGAATCCGAGCACTCGGCGCTGAGCGCCTGTACCGGTGCATCGGCGGCGGGGGCCCGCGTATTTACAGCGACAAGCTCACAGGGACTGCTGTATATGTATGAAATCGTTCCGGTCGTTCCGTCCATGAGACTTCCGGTAATTATGTGTCTTGGCAACAGGGCCATATCGGGTCCTATCAACATCTGGAACGATCACAGTGACGTCATGACAGTGAGGGATCTGGGTTGGATTAATCTGTTCGCATCGAACGGACAGGAAACCATCGATATGTGCATCCAGGCCTTCAAGATCGGTGAGCATGCGGATGTCATGCTGCCGGTCCTCGTAAATCTGGATGGTTTCCAGCTTGACCCATGTGGTGGAGGCGATGATGATGCCGGATCAGGAGGAAGTGGACAAGTTCCTCCCGCCGCGCAAACCCTATGCGGCCTTGCATCCGGATAATGTCGTTTCCATGGGAACCCTGGGGCTCCCGGATATATATAACGAGGCGAAAAAAGCCAATGATGAGGCGCTCATCAATTCAAAGAAGGTCATCCTTGAAATATGGAAAGAATGGGAGGCGATGTTCGGCCGGAAATATGAACCCATCATGTCCTATAAGGCAAATGATGCCGATGTGCTCATGCTGACAATGGGCTCCATGGGTGAGACGGCGCAGGTCGCCATTGATGAGTTGCGCAAGGAGGGTCTCAAGGCAGGGCTGTTAGACCTGAAGCTTTGGAGGCCATTCCCTGCTGATGAATTGAAAAAGGCAGTGAAAGGAGCCAAGAACCTGATTGTTATTGACCGGGCGGTTATGTCCGGCGGTGCTGCTGCTCCTCTCTGTGCCGAGGTGAAATCCGTCCTGTATGATGAGCCGGTTCGTCCCGTGATTACGAATGAAATCATCGGCCTCGGCGGTCGTGACGTGAAGGTTGAAGACTTTAAAAATATCTTCAAGAAGGCAGCCAAGGGTAAACCCGAAAGAGCATATGAAATTTATGGAGTGAGGGGATAATCATGAAGAGTATTGTAGAAAATTTTGATTTGTTTGCCCCAAAGCTGGTTGATAAAGAGGAGTATTACAGTTCAGGACATCGTGCCTGCCAGGGGTGCGGTGAGGCTCTGGCTATACGCCTGATGGCCAAGGCTTTGGGTAAGGATACGGTAGTGACCAATGCTACGGGATGTATGGAGGTTACTGCAACCCCCTATCCGACGACGGCATGGAAGCTCCCATGGGTGCATGTGGCGTTTCCGAATTCCGCGTCAGTGGGAGCGGGCGTTGAGTCTGCCTTGAAAGTTCTCCGGAGAAAGGGCAAGATTGCGGACAGGGATATCAAGGTGGTTTCGATCGGAGGCGACGGAGGGTCCTTTGACATCGGTTTCCAGGCCATTTCAGGAGCCATGGAGCGTGGTCACAACATGATCTATATCGTCTATGACAATGAAGCTTACATGAATACGGGTATTCAGCGGTCCGGTGGTACACCTTATGGGGCTTCGACAACGACAGCTCCCGCCGGAAAGGCCAGTGTCGGGAACACGACATGGAAGAAAAATATGGCCGAAATCATGGTCGCTCACAGAGTACCCTATGTTGCAACAGCAACCCATAGCTATCCTATAGATTTTATGAACAAGGTCAAAAAAGCAAGGAAGGTGAACGGCCCTGCCTTTATTCACTGTCTTGCCGTATGCCCGACGGGATGGCGAACATCGTTCGGATACATGCATCAAGATGGCCCGTCTCGCTGTGGAAACGGGTGTATTCCCGCTCTATGAGGTAGAAAACGGGAAATACAAGTTCTCGCCGGATAATCCCAAGAAGCTGAGACCCATAGAGGATTACCTGAAGCCACAGGGACGGTTCAGACATCTTACGCCGGATCAGATTAGTATTTTTAAAGAAATGGCGATGATTGAGTACAATAAAGTGCTGGAAAGAGTGAAGCATTGCAACAAATCCTGGTCTGAATTGAAAAGCTAAAGTGTTAATTAAACGGGATAAGGTGATTGAAGTATGAAGACAGCAGAAGACCAAAAAGAAATCGGTTAAAGACATCATAAAGAAATATGGTGGCGATAAGACGTGCAATGATAGCAATCCTTCAGGATGTCCAGGAAGAATACAGATATTTACCAAAGGAAAGCTCTATCCTCTATAAGTAAACAGATGGATGTGCCCCTCACCAGGATTTATGAGATTGCGACGTTTTACAACGCTTTCAGCCTTAAGCCACGGGGCAAGAACCTGATCGAGGTATGTGCCGGTACGGCATGCCATGTTCAGGGTGCAGCCAGGCTGATGGACAGAATGGAGAGAGATTTGGCAATTAAGTGCGGCGAAACAACGAAGGACAAAATGTTTTCCCTTGAAGAGGTCAGATGTCTCGGATGTTGCAGTCTGGCCCCTGTCGTGCGGATAAGCGGTAATATTCATCCTAACTTAACTCAGGACGAGATTCCGAAGATTTTGAAGAATTATTAATAATAGGGGTGGTAAAGTGAGTAAGATCAATACGCTTGAAGATTTAAACAAGGCAGCGAAGAGAGGTCTGGAGTCGATCATCCCGTCCAAGACAAAAGTTATGGTAGGGATGGCGACAAGTGGGATTGCGTCGGGGGCGCAGGAGGTTTACAATGCCCTGGCGGAAGAAATAAAGAAACGGAAGCTGGATATGATCCTGAGTAAAACGGGAGCCATGGGGATGGATTGCATAGAGCCCCTGGTGGATGTCCTGCAGCCGAACAAACCGCGCTTAGCATACAGCAAAGTGACAGCCAAGAAGGTACCGGAAATTATCGATCAGATCGTGAAAGGTGCTGTGAATGGCAATAAACCTGCTTACAGAATGGATGAAGAAGAATTCATCTGTCTGGGTGAAAAGAAACCATATTTTAAAGGTTCCGTATCCAAAGATTTGGAAGGTATTCCAAAGATCGGTGATGTGAGCTTCTATAAGAAACAGTTGAAGCTGGCAACAAGAAACTGCGGAATGATCAATTTTGAGAGCATCGATGAATACATCGCGAAAGGCGGTTATTTCAGCCTTTTTAAGGCTCTCACGAAGATGAAACCGGATGAGATCATTGAAGAGATCATTGCTTCAGGTTTAAGGGGCCGTGGAGGTGGAGGATTCCCGGCGGGTATTAAATGGCAGACATGCAGGCGCGCCCATGGAGATATTAAGTACGTCATCTGCAACGGAGACGAAGGCGACCCCGGTGCGTACATGGATAGAAGCGTTATGGAAGGCGATCCCCACAGCGTGATCGAAGGAATGATCATTGGCGCCTATGCCATCGGTTCCAGTCAGGGATTTATTTATGTCAGAAATGAATATCCCCTGGCCGTGAGCGAATCTGCAGAGAGCACTGGATCAGGCAAGGGAATATGGGCTCCTCGGGAAAAATATTCTCAATACAGGATTTGACTTCGATTTAAGAATCGGCAAGGGTGCCGGCGCCTTTGTTTGCGGCGAATCAACGGCGTCTGATGACTTCTCTGGAAGGCAAAGCCGGAGAGCCGAGAGCAAAATATATCCATACCGTAGAACATGGTCTATGGGATAGGCCCTCCAATCTGAATAATGTTGAAACCTGGGCGAATGTACCGGCGATTATCAGCAGGGGAGCCAAGTGGTTCTCCAGTATCGGCTGTAAGAATAATTCCGGAACAAAGGTCTTTTGCCTCGTCGGGAAGATAAACAATATCGGAATGGTTGAGGTACCAATGGGGATACCGCTGAAAGAAATTATTTATGAAATCGGCGGCGGAATTCCTGGCGGCAAGAAATATAAAGCAGTGCAGACAGGTGGTCCATCAGGTGGATGCTTACCCGACAAGCTGATAGATATTTCAGTTGATTTTGATTCTTTGTGGAATGCAGGTTCCATGATGGGTTCCGGCGGTATGATTGTCATGGATGAAACAACCTGTATGGTTGATATCGCACGATATTTCATTGATTTCCTTGAATTTGAATCATGCGGAAAATGTACTCCCTGCCGGGAAGGTGTGTACAGGATGAATGAAATCCTGCATGATATCTGCGACGGAAAGGGAAAAGAGGGTGATGTTGAACTTCTGGAGTCCATGTCCCAGGGGATCGTCGATGGAGCTTTGTGCGCCCTAGGCAGCACGGCTGCGAACCCGGTCTTGAGTACCCTCAAGTATTTCCGTGATGAGTATGTCGCTCATGTTCGGGACAAGAAATGTCCTGCCGGTGTATGCAAGGCTCTGATCCGTTTCAGCATTAGCGATGAGAAATGTACAGGATGCGGCGTTTGTCTTAAGAAGTGTCCTACTGAGTGCATAAGCGGTGAAAAGAAAAAGACACACGTGATTGATCAAACATAAGTGTATCAAATGCGGTGTCTGTAAAGAGAGCTGTAAATTTGACGCAATAATCGTAGAATGAAGGTAGGGGAAATGGTAAGCTTTATCATAGATGGTAAGAAGGTTGAGGCTGAGGAAGGTGCAACCGTACTGCAGGTTGCTCGTAAAAATGGCATAACGATTCCAACCCTGTGCTGTCATGAGTCAGTTGCTCCATCAGGAGCATGCCGCCTCTGTGTGGTTGAAGTCAAGAAAGGCAAAAGAACGAGAATCGTGACTTCATGCCTGTACCCTGTTGATGAAGGAATCGTTGTTGAAACGAAAAGCTGACAGGGTTATGAATGTCCGCCGTCTCGTTATGCAGCTTCTCATGGCAAGGTGTCCTGAGTCCGATGTGCTTAAGGATATGGCTAAAGAGATGGGCATTGAACCACAACCTGCCTTTCATCCTGACACAGACAAAGGGAAGTGCGTCCTGTGCAGACTATGTGTTAAAGCCTGTGAAGATGTCGTGGGTGCAAGCGCAATTGGTTTGTCCGGCAGAGGCAAGAACAAAAAAGTAGGTCCCCCGTTCGTGGAGGATTCAAAGACATGTATCGGATGTGGCGCGTGTGCGTATATCTGCCCGACGGAACACATCATTATGGAATCAACGGACAGCAAAAGGAAGATCTGGGGACGTACATTTCAAGATGCAGGCTTGCGATAAATGCGGCAGGTATTTTGCCCCGGTTGACCAGTTGAAGTTCATCAGCGAAAAGACAGGTACGCCGCTGACTGAACTTGCGGTCTGCATGAGCTGTAAATAGTATACGAGCCTCAGAAAGGTTTGTATCGGATCGAGTTGGTGTATAGTCGTGCCCTGAGATGATAGTATGGGCCATAAACTAGCCTTTAAGACGTACTGTCTGACTATATAGATGAATAGAGACCCCGGTGATATTGTTCGCCGGGGTCTTTTTTATTGGCGTCTGTGACTTACTGCGACCATTTATAATTGACACACATCCTCTTTTTCCCTATATTATTTCATAATCAGGGCGAATTACTGTCAAATATTGACATCCAACGGCTTGAGAGGGGGCATTGTACATGACGAAGAGAGTGGACAGGATAACCATCGATATGAATGCGGCCCGCTTGCAGGAAGATCTGGAGAGATATAAGGCAAAGGTTTTGGAGCTAGGAGCCAGCCGTGCCGCAATCGTAAGAGTTCACGAGATTCCTGTCGATGAAAGAATCGTTTTGAAATGCCAGATTCCTCGGTGCTTCGGATACGGCACAAGCGCCCATTGCCCGCCCAATACAATGAAGCCGGCAGAGCTCCGTGACTTACTGAAGGGATACCAGTGGGCAGTTTTCTTCACATCAGATGTTCCGCCGGAGGTGATCGTCAGAGACAGGGCCACGATCAGGGAAAGAGAGGCCGCATATCGGAAAATCTTTAATGTCGTTAACGAGATCGAATCCATGGCCTTTTACGACGGCCACTATCTGGCCTTTGGCTTTGCCGCCGGCTCCTGCCGTCACACCTTCTGCAGCGGACAGGAAAATTGTCAGGCCATGGAAGGGAAGAGATGCAGAATTGCTCTCCGTTCCCGACCTTCTATGGAAGCTGTAGGCATTGATGTTTATAAAATGGCTGCTGCATTGGGGTGGGACATCTACCCTATCGGCAGCGACGCCAAGCCGGAAGACATCCCCAAAGGTACCCTGGCAGGGATCATCATTATACAATAATCCATTTCCTGATGTTTCAAACTCATGTTGCACAGTATATACAATTGCTATCTTTAGCGCCTGTAAAAAAATACATGCACAAAGCAAACAGTATCTTGAGGCATGCCGGGTTCTGACTTTCCCCGAGATTGAACAGCCTCTTGAGGTTTTCTCTATTCTCTATCGATAAACCATGCCGTAAGCAGATCACGATACTTCGCAAAACTATACTCTCTCAATAAATCAAAACTATTAATTCAATTCTCAATAATCAGGGTGGAATCGGATGATTACTACATCTCTGGTTAGTATGGTTATGCAAGTCAGGAATTCAGTTTTCCAATGAAAAATTTATTCTTCGGAAGAAAATATATGACAATATATAGTATTTATGCTTGACATTAACCACTATATATTGTATTAGCTCCTCCAAATACTTCTTGATCGGATCAAATCCTATTAAACGGGATGTGCAATCAGAAAATTTGTATAAATTTGCAGTTAACTGGAGTTAGGCACACAATAATTTGTAGGTCTGAAAAAGAGAAGACTATTGGATAGAAGGAGCTTTCTATTAAAGGGTGCCTCTCTGCTGGGAGGTTATCTTTTAGGTCTTAGCGGTTTCTCACAAGTCCTTGCCTTCGAGAAACAGACCACCAACTATTCCCTGAACCCGTCCATTGCCCTGATTATCGATGATATCGGGGGCAGCTTATCCCGAGCCAGACATTTTTTGAAAGTGAACATTCCCATTACCTTTTCAATTCTGCCCCGCCTGAAATATTCTGATATACTGGCGACAGAAATTAATCATTATGGCCACGAGATCATGCTTCACCAGCCTATGGAGCCTTATGATCAGAGAATTGATCCAGGACCCGGGGCCCTTTATACGGGAGACGATCCAAATAAAATCACCGAAATCATTGAAGAGAATATTTCCGGATTGCCGCTTGCGACGGGAATCAATAATCATATGGGCTCAAGGTTTACAGAATCACATGAAGAGATGACAGAAACTCTCAGGATCGTTAAAAACAGCGGCCTCTTTTTTGTCGACAGCCGAACTTCACTACATTCACAGGCTTATAAGATTGCCAGAACAATGCATATGCCTGCAGCATACCGGCATATTTTTCTGGATAATGTTCCTTTCGAACCAGCTATCCTTTTACAACTCCGCAAATTAAAGCAATGTGCCCTGCATCACGGAACAGCCATCGGTATCGGCCATCCTTTTCCCCAAACAGCAAATGCCCTCAGTTTCTTCGCGGAGGAACTAAAAAATACAGAGGTATCATTTGTTCATATTTCAAAGGTGCTGAAAAGCTGAAAAAATCCTTTGATAATGGCGTAGAATTATAATTGCGCCCGCTGGAGCACAAAGAGAGAAGGAGACGCTTCAATTTATTGACAAATATGGTTAGAGGTAGTAATACTTCGGCATCTTCAGCCACCTTTTTTTGGGAGGTTCCATATTTGTCTTATATTTCTCTTAGACCTCATATACGGGCAATGTGAACCCAGTATATGTCCAATCCCTTGGTTAACGAGGCCCATAGAGGTGAAGCGTAATTTTTTTGAAAATTAAAGATTTCTCATATAAAGTATATAAGGATGTTTCGAATCTTCGGGAAAACGCAAGAGGCCCATATGGTAAAACGTAAGAAGCCGGAAGCCTTCTTGAAGGGTTTGGTAGAATTATCATCTTTACCCTTCATATATATCAAAATTAATGATGCTGTTAGCAATCCCCTATCTTCCATACAGGATATAAGCGAGATAATAAGCGGTGACCCCGGACTTACCTCCCGACTGCTCCGGCTTGTCAACAGTGCGTTTTATGGTTTTCCATCGAAAATTGACACGGTCAGCCGTGCCCTTCTTATGGTAGGCACGCAACAGATGCGTGATCTTGCTTTGGCAACCTCTGTAATGAGTTTGTTCAAAGGGATACCGGGACATCTTGTCAGCATGGAATCGCTATGGAGGCATAGTGTGGCCTGCGGCCTCGCTGCAAGGATGCTCGCGACAGTCAGACAGTGCGAGGCGAACGTGGAGCTTTTCTTTACAGCGGGTATTATTCATGACATTGGCCGGCTCGTTATATACAAAAAAATCCCGGAAACAGCACAGGAAATGATTCTTCGCTGTAAGGACAATAAGGAGCCGTTATATTTGGTTGAAAAAGAAATGCTTGGTTTTGACCATTCTGATTTAGGGCGTATGCTTGCACAATCATGGAATCTGCCTCCGAGCCTGGAGGAGGTGTTAGCCTGCCATCATTTTCCGCGGGAAGCCAAACAATACCCTGTCGAGACAGGCGTGGTCCATATAGCTGATTATATCGCCCATGAAATACAGCTGGGAAACAGCGGAGAACAGTATATACCGCCTTTAGACGAGAAGGTGTGGGAACTCGTTGGTATTCCCTCAAGCGTGTTATCTTCCACATCTGATCAATTAAGGCACGAGTTTGAGGATGTCGTACAGTCGCTATGGGAAATTTAGATGCAAGAGGTGTGTAGCCCCCATTCCAGACTACCAGTACTATAAATCCCAATGATTTGATTTCCTAGATTCTCGCTACCCGCCTTCATAGTAAGGAGCGTGAAGCCTGACTTTGTGACATCGAATCGCCGCTTTTGTTCATCTCTGCAACATTTCAATTTGAAGTAAACAAAATCCGCATCAAATGCCAGAAACATCAGTGCAGCAAAAAAACGCAGAACTCTATTCCCAAATGTGTTACAAATGAAGATAACAAGTCATGAATAGGGAGATTGCTGGATGTGCCAGAATTAATAAAAAACTGGTGCTTGTTGCTAATTTAACGAATGGGAAAATCAATCCTCTCATAGGAGCGGCAGGCATCTCGGCATACCCCATGACGGATCGGATGGTTCAGGTCGAAGGCCGCACATATGATGACAAAAACTAGCTCCTTGTGCATGCTGTCGGTGCGAATACCGGCGGCCAGATCGACTCGGTAATGACTGCTGCGATTATGCTCTCCGCACTGAAAGGGATGGGGATAGGCTAACGAGAACAAGTTTGGAAAGGTAGGACTGTTATTCGGGAGAGTCCTTCCTGCGGGTTTGCATTTGCGGGTGTGCTTGAAAGCGACAAGATCAATTACGGGACCAGGAATGGCGCAGGTGATCTGACAAGCAAATATAGAGGAGGTTATATGAAAGCCAAAGATATCATGGTCCCTTTCCAGGATTACCTGAAACCTGATGATACTCTCAGGGCGGCGGTCAAATTGTTCAAAACTGCCGTTCGGGGAGAACAAAAAACAGGTGTTATGGGATTGCCGGTACTTGACGAAAAAGGGAAGCTAGGTGGTATGTTGTCAATGATGGATATTCTCAGGGCGGTTTATCCGTCTTACATGTCTATGATGAATTTGGGTGAGTTCACCTGGGATGGGATGCTGGAATCGTTCGCAAAACAGGCGGGATATAAGAAGGTTAAGGATCTCATGACCAGGGATGTTATCACCGTTAGGGAGGATGACCCCCTTATGGAGTGTGTCGACCATATTATAAAAAATCGAGTAAGGAGGCTGCCCGTTCTGGATAAAACGGGAAAGGTAGTCGGTATGCTCTATCTAAGGGATATCTTCTTTGCCATTACGAAAGCGATGCTTGAGGAAGATAGTGGAGGTGCGAAATGACACAGGAAGTTTCCGCTGCTTCAGAACAGATCGCAATGGGGCCGGCATTCTGGATCGCCACGACCATTTTTCTTCTGGCGTACGGACTGATCATGTACGAGAAAATTCACAAGACCATAATTGCCGTCTTTGGGGCCGCCCTGTTGATTGTCATCGGGATCGTCACACAGGACGAAGCGTTTACTTCTCTGGAACTCGGTGTTGACTGGAACGTGATCTTCCTTCTCGTGAGCATGATGGTTATCATCAACATCATGAAGCCCACGGGTTGCTTTGAATACATTGCCATCAAAAGCGCCAAGACGGCAAAAGGGAAACCTTTCATGATCATGGCGATATTCTCTATCGTCACAGCGGTCGTGTCGGCCTTTCTGGATAATGTCACAACGGTCCTTCTGATCGCTCCGGTAACACTCCTTATTTGTCAAGCACTGGAGCTCGATGTGGTACCATTTCTAATCACGGAAGCGCTGGCATCCAACATCGGAGGGACAGCTACTCTCATCGGTGATCCTCCGAACATCATGATTGGTTCAAAGGCCCAACTGGGTTTCATGCCTTTCGTTTATCATCTGACGCCGGTCATCATCGTTGTCTTGATTGCCTACGTCATCAGTATCAAATTCATCTTCGGCAGGAAAATGGTTGTCAAAGAAGAGTTGAGGCAAAGAGTCATGGCCATGGATGAAAACGCAGCCATCAAAGATCCGGTGCTCCTGAAGAAATCCCTTGTGGTTCTTGCCGTCACGATTACAGGTTTTGTCATCCATGGAATGCTCCACCTGCAGCCTGCAACTATCGCTCTCTTCGGTGCGGGACTTCTCCTCCTGGTTTCCGGGATCAAAGATCCCCACCGCGTCCTTGCAGAGGCGGAATGGAGTTCTCTCTTCTTCTTTATCGGCCTCTTTATTATCATCGGAGCTGTAGTAAAAGTGGGTCTCATCAAATGGATGTCCATCAAGGTGCTGGAGCTTACCCATGGGAACCTCTTCGGGACGACCATGATCGTGATGTGGTTTTCCGCCTTCGCCTCGGCGTTCATCGACAACATCCCTTACGTTGCTACGATGAACCCCCTCATTATAGATATGGCAAAGCAGCTCTGGCCGAATCTCTCCGGTGTTGAGCTCTTGCACCATCCCGATCTAATGCCCATGTGGTGGTCGTTGGCTTTAGGAGCTTGTTTGGGAGGGAATGGAACGGCTATCGGCGCCTCCGCTAATGTTATTGTTGTCGGCATGGCGGAGAAGATGGGACGTCCCATATCTTTCAAGAAGTTCATGCTCTACGGGATGCCCCTCATGATAGAATCCGTCATCATCTGCATGATCTATGTCTGGCTGCGGTATTATGTGCTGATGATATAGAATATGGAGCAGGCTGTTGAAAAACGCCTCCGCAAGGTTATTGTATAGTCCGAAGACGAAAGACCTTGAACTCTCAGAGGCAGTTGAACATAAGTAAAGGAGAGTGATATGTTGAAGTCAAAGCCGGAAGTGAAAGAATGGGTGGCCTATGCAATAAGTTGCAATGCTGTAGAGCCAAAAGCGGTCGGGGATGAGCGAAATCGATTCTCTATGGCTTCTTCCACTTCTTCAATTCTGAAAGGTTTGGCAAGGCAGATGTCAGCGCCTGCATCCTTGAGCTCTTTCAGGGCTTCATGGTAGCCGCTTATTCCGATGATATATACGCCTGGAAATTGCGATTTTATGAATTTGCACAGTTCAACACCGCCCATTATGGGCATCTTGGCATCCGTGATAACAACGTCATACCTGTTATTAAGTAGCTGCTTGACCGCCTCAGTCCCGTCATACGCCTTGCTTACCTCATGGCCGATTAGCTCCATCATTGAAGACAGAATTTCCACGATATCCGGACTATCGTCCACTACCAGCAATTTCATATTTGGCCTCCACAGGTTATTAGTTTGAAAGGAGGATTCGTGCCGATTTTGCTCTGGATCAGAACGATACCGCCTATCAACATGCTTGTTTTCATAGACCTTTTTAAATAAGTTTATTTTTCTATTTGCGACCGGGAGATGCGGGTTTCCTCTTCTGAATCATCGATCCTGATCAGCACGATGATAATAGCAAGCACTAGTAGGACATGTATAAACGAACTCAGAGTATAACCGGTCACCAGCCCCAGTAACCATATAATCATTAGTATAGAAGCAACCGCCCACAACATGTGATTCTCTTTCTTTATCTTAGTTTTGACTATGATATTCCCTCTAATTAGATTTATGCATATAAAATATTTCTACAACGAAAATATATATTTCAGAATTTCACGTGACCCTGAAAATATACGGACAGGGCAGAGATAATGGAAGATTCCAGCCCTTTCAGCGGTAATGAGTCAGCTTTACCTTTAAAATATCTTGACAGGCTGGAGCCAAGAATTTCTTCTTCAGCATTACGAGGAATCTCTACTTTTGGATCCATGGCCACTTCTTTATTGCTTTTCATCATAGGACTTGCCTTTTCTATGGACATAATATCATTAGCTTAAATTACTTGTGATCAAATGAGATGGATTCTGGTCTTGGCCTTCTTTTTATGCATATGACATTTATATAGTTACTATCTGGTTATTAATAACGCTTTTTTCAATTTCAATTTAATGTGCTTATCAGCGGAAGGCAATGAGGATTAAATGGAAGAATAATGGTAGGTATAAACTACTTTCTATCTCATTTTTCGATAGTACGACTCCTCGTTCTGTTTAACACAAGCCGGATTTACGATGATTTTGTGGCCTTCTAAGTTAGAAGCACAATCGGTCGAGATGGTATGAAATTAAAGATATGATCTACTATGCGAGTTGGTTTTCACCTGTCACGGATGGTCATGGCTATGCATGAAATTGAATGGATGTGTGATCGGCGGCCATTTGATCCAAAAGTGAACTTTCTTATCTTGCGTGTCACTTGATATCTCTATGGTAAGCCTGCAGGGATTTTGCACGGCCATGTCGCTGGCGGTTTGCCGCGATTCCTTTGGCGGCCGCAACAGCAGCTGCAAGTGTAGTAATGTAAGGGATCTTGTGCTTGATTGCATTTTTTCGAATATATGAATCGTCGTACTTTCCAAGCCTTCCGTTCGGTGTGTTGATGACTAACTGGATTTCCCTGTTCTTGATGCCGTCGACGATATTCGGCCGACCCTCATGCATCTTGAGAATGGGCTCTGTCTGGATACCGTTTTGCAAAAGGTACTGATGGGTTCCTTCGGTGGATTTGATACGGAATCCGAGTCGTTGGAATTCCCTTACCACGCCGAGCACACCGCCCTTATCCTTATCGTCCACAGTTATGAGTATCGTCCCCGCATCGGGAAGAACCTGTTGCGCGGCCTCCTCCGCCTTATAGAAAGCAAGTCCGAAAGAGTCGGCGAGACCCAGGACCTCCCCGGTAGATCGCATCTCGGGCCCGAGGACCGGGTCTACCTCATGGAACATATTGAAGGGAAAGACCGCTTCCTTCACGCCAAAGTGCCTGATCGACCTTTCCTTGAGATCCAGTTCGGTGATCTTCTTTCCCAGCATGATCTGGGTGGCAATGCGCGCCATGGAAATATTGCAGACCTTGGATACAAGGGGCACTGTTCTGGATGCCCTCGGGTTGGCTTCCAGTATGTAGACCACATCGTTTGCAATGGCATACTGTATATTCATGAGACCCACTACGTTGAATTCTACGGCGATCTTCTTCGTGTAGTCGCATATGGTATCGATATGCCGTACGGGAATGCTGATGGGGGGGATCACGCAGGCCGAATCGCCCGAATGGATCCCGGCAAGCTCGATATGCTCCATCACCGCAGGAACGAAAGCATCCGTCCCGTCGGAGATAGCATCTGCTTCTGCCTCGATGGCGTTCTCAAGAAATTTGTCTATGAGGATGGGACGCTCCGGTGTCACTCCTACTGCCGCAACCACGTAGCGCTTGAGCATCTGTTCGTCGTGAACGACCTCCATGCCTCGCCCGCCGAGAACATAGGAGGGACGAACCATGAGGGGATAGCCGATTTTTGCGGCAATCTCGATGGCCTCATCCAGTGTGCTCGCCATCCCTGACTCCGGCATGGGGATGCCGAGCTTCTTCATCATCTGACGAAACCGGTCGCGGTCTTCGGCAAGATCGATTGTTTCCGGGGAAGTCCCGATGATCTTGACACCAGCCTGATACAGTTCGTTCGCGATATTCAGGGGTGTCTGTCCCCCAAATTGAACGATGACACCCTCGGGTTTTTCCTTCTCGTAAATGGAGAGTACATCCTCCACTGTAAGGGGTTCGAAGTAGAGTTTGTCCGAGGTATCGTAGTCTGTGGAGACGGTCTCAGGGTTGCAGTTTACCATGATAGACTCATAACCCTCGTCTCGGAGGGCAAACGCCGCATGAACGCAACAGTAATCGAACTCAATACCCTGGCCGATTCGATTGGGACCGCCACCCAGGACCATGATCTTCCTGCGATCGCTTACACCCACTTTATCCGGGGCGTTGTAGGTTGAGTAATAATAAGCCGCATCTTCCACTCCGCTAACCGGGACGGGTTCCCACCTCTGTCCGAGCCCCAGTCTCAGGCGCCGCTCCCGCACTATCTTCTCGGGAACCTTGAGGAGCATGGCAAGGTAACGGTCCGAAAAACCGTCCTTCTTTGCCTGCGAGCAGGAGTTCATCGGGCAGGTTCTCCATACTATACCGGCTGATCTTCTCCTCAAGCTCCACGAGTTCTTTCATCTGTTCTATGAACCAGTGCTTGATATAGGTTCTTTTGTATAGATCTTCAACAGAGGCTCCTTTTCTCAGGGCCTCGTACATGATGAACTGCCGTTCACTGGATGGTTCATAGAGGAGATCCATAAGTTCTTCGAGGGTCTTCTGGTGGAAATCCTTCACGAAACCAAGGCCGTAACGGCCCTTCTCCAGGGAGCGGATGGACTTCTGAAAGGCTTCTTTGTATGTTTTGCCGATACTCATGACCTCACCGACGGCTCGCATCTGGGTGCCCAGCTTGTCCTCGGCGCCGGGGAACTTTTCAAAGTCCCAGCGGGAAAATTTTACTACTACATAGTCCCCCCAGGGCGTATATTTTTCGAGGGTGCCTTCACGCCAGTAAGGAATTTCATCAAGGGTAAGACCTCCGGCAAGGAGCGACGAGACATAGGCAATGGGAAATCCCGTTGCTTTTGAGGCGAGGGCCGAGGAGCGGGAGGTTCTGGGGTTGATCTCGATCACGACTACCCGCCCCGTTTCGGGATCGTGGGCAAACTGGATATTTGTGCCGCCGATAACCTGGATGGCCTCGACGATGTCATACGAGTACTTCTGGAGGCGCTTCTGGAGATCGGGATCGATGGTAAGCATGGGGGCCGTGCAGTAGGAATCGCCGGTGTGCACTCCCATGGCGTCCACGTTCTCGATGAAGCAGACCGTGATCATCTGGTTCTTCGCATCACGAACGACCTCGAGTTCCAGCTCTTCCCAGCCCAGGACCGATTCCTCTACCAGGATCTGCCCGACGAGGCTTGCCGATATGCCGCGGCTTGCCACGGTGCGGAGTTCTTCGAGGTTATAAACCAGGCCTCCCCCGGTTCCTCCCATGGTATAGGCAGGGCGGATTACCACGGGATAACCGATTTTTGCCGCGATCTCTTTAGCCTCCTCAACATTGTAAGCGGGCTCACTCTGGGGCATATCGATCCCAAGCTTATTCATCGTCTCCTTGAAGGCAATACGATCCTCACCTCGTTCGATGGCATCCACCTGGACCCCGATGACCTTGACACCGTATTTCTTGAGGACGCCCGTGCGGATAGAGTTCCGAGGTAAGATTGAGACCGTTCTGGCCGCCGAGGTTGGGCAGGATCGCATCGGGTCGTTCATTTTCGATTATCTCTGTCAGGTACTGGAGATTTAATGGTTCCACGTAGGTGACATCGGCCATTCCGGGATCTGTCATGATGGTGGCCGGATTGGAATTTACGAGGACGATCTCGTAGCCGAGCTTCCTCAGGGCCTTGCATGCCTGGGTACCCGAATAATCGAACTCGCAGGCCTGGCCGATCACGATGGGGCCTGATCCTATGATTAATACTTTGTTAATGTCAGTTCGTTTTGGCATAAAATTATCCTTTCATTCTCAATTAAACGTCACATTTTCAATGCATCCTCAGCACTGGAATCCGTGTCAGGAGTCGAAGATTTTCACAACACTTAAAGTGAAGTTATTTAACTATACTTAGTTCTGGACCCGAAGTAATCGGATGAGGACATTCCTTGCATGAGAATTAACATGCAAAAATGTTTAAAATTAATTCATTATTAGTACAAATATGTATCAATGGCCGATGCGAATATAGGAGAGTCATATCGTGATGTCAAGGTAAAAAAGGAAGGGGATGAGGTTCTCAAGATTTTGATAAAGATCGATAGTAATTGACGGGAAGGTGAGGAAAATCTTCCATGATGTATTTAAAGGATGGCGGTGCGTGACCTACAGGTGTGGGTCTTGATTCGGCCATTCCTGTGTTGCATGTATAGACGGTACGCCTGTCCTACTTTTTACTGATCAATATTTTCCTGGCGGCTGCTTTTGCTTCCTCATATACTTTCCTCAGGGGATTCCCTGTTTGACTGGCGATCTCTTTGCAGTCCTCATATTCCGGGGATATATTTTTTATCTCCTGACCGACTTCGGCTCACTTTCACCCTTACGCATCCAAATGCCGTCTCCACCGTGAGCATTTCTCTCGGGAGTTTTTTCCTCTCCAGACGGTGAAGCCTGATCCCCAGAGAGGTCGTTTCTGCGAAGACTATGGACAGCATTTCTTCAAGTTTGTCCGGTGTAGATCAAAACGCTCAGCAGTGTTCCCGGCCTGTTCTTCTTCATGAAGATCGGCGTCATGAAGACATCAAGGGCGCCTCTTTCCAGGAGTTTTTCAGAGGCGTAGCCGAAAAACTCCGGATTCATGTCGTCCAGATTGGTTTCGATGAGGATGACCTCGTCTTCTTCATATTCTGTCTTTTCGTCGGCTATCACCTACCCATACCCGAAGCAGGTTCGGTATCTTCAGGTCACTGCTGCCGGCTCCGTAGCCGATGCGATTTATCTTCATCTTCGGGATGATGCCGAAACTTTTCGCCACGTTCTTGAGAATTGCGATCCCGGTAGGGGTGACCAGTTCTTTTTCCATACCGCTTGCGTATATGGGTATGCCCTTAAGCAGCTCAAGGGTGGCGGGAGCGGGGAGCGGCAGGGTTCCATGGTCACATTCTACGAATCCCGTCCCCACGGGAATCCGGGAGGCGTAGACTGCTTCAATACCCAACAGCTTGATGCCGATGAGAGCCCCGACGATGTCGATGATGGAATCTAATCCGCCGATCTCGTGGAAATGAACCTTCCCGGGATTACTGTTGTGGATCTTTGCCTCGACGTGAGCTAATTCGTGGAAGATGGCCTTGCTCGAAGCCTTGATATCATCTCCGAGATCGCTGTGATCGATGATTTTTTCAATGTCTTTTAGATGTCTCTCGACGTGGTCTTCCTCTGCATCAACAGAGAATCTCGTTCCGGAAAGCCCTTTCCTGGCAGTTTTCTCGGCGTTCTGAGGGTGTATCCGGATATCTTAAGTTTGTTCAATTCTGATTCGAGTTGATGCAAATCAAGTCCGGCATCGATGAGCGCTCCCAGTATCATGTCGCCGCTGATGCCCGAGAAACAGTCGAAATACGCTATCTGCATTCTTTCTTACCCATCTGGTTTATGAAGCTGGCGAAGTATCCGGCCCCGAATCCGTTGTCAATGTTCACGGTCACCACACCCGGTGCACAGCAGTTGAGCATGGATAGCAGTGCGGCCAGGCCCTCAAAACTGGCGCCGTAGCCCACACTGGTCGGGACTGCGATCACCGGACAATCCACCATCCCGCCGATGATGCTTGCCAGAGCCCCCTCCATGCCGGCCACCACTACAATGACGTTGGCATTGAACAGCTTTTCCCTGCTGTCGAAGAGCCTGTGCACGCCGGCAACACCGATGTCGTAGACCCTGTCGACGGCATTCCCCATGATTTCCGCGGTGATTGCCGCCTCCTCCGCGATCGGTACATCTGAGGTTCCTGCAGTGACCACGAGGATTGTTTTTGTGGATTTTTTCTTCCTGTTCTTGCCTGACCAGCACGATCTTGGCCATTTCGTAGTAGACTGCGTCTTCCCTTACCTTCTTGATGGCTCTAAAGGCTCCGCTTATCGGCTTTGGTTGCCATGATGAAGTCGGCCTCCTGCGAGAGGCTTTCCACAATTTTCTCAATTTGTTCGATGGATTTCCCCTTGCAAAGTATCACTTCCGGGAAGCCTCTCCTCAAGTCCCTGTGAGTATCGATTTTGGCATCGCCTAAATCCTGATAGGGAAACGATCTCAAAGCCCTGAGGGCGTCGTCGATCCCGGTCTTTCCGACTTTCACATTTTCCAAAAGTCTCCTTGAGCTTCTCTCTATCCATCGCTATCTCGTTTCTTTCAAGGGTTCGTTCATGCTGCCCATCCTGTAACCCTGAAGATCCAGGGTGACATACGTATATCCTAGGGCCTTGAATTTTTCCATGATCTTTTTTGATATCTTCTCGTCAAGGAACATGGGCATATCCGCACGCGGCACCTCTATCCTGGCAATGTTATCGTGGTCTCTGACTCTCAATTGCCGTATTCCGAGGTCTGCCAGGAATTCCTCCGCCCTGGCAACCCGCGAGACCTTCTCTCTGGTTATTTGCGTCCCGTAGGGAAACCTTGATGACAGGCAGGGAAGGGGGGGCTTGTCCCACGTGGGGAGATTCATTTCTTTCGATAGTGCCCTGATTTCATCCTTTGTGAAGCCGGCTTCCTTGAGCGGGCTTCTGACGTGGAACTCTGCGGCCGCCCTCATCCCCGGGCGGAAGTCCTTCTCATCATCACAATTGGAGCCGTCTATCACATAGTTTAAGCCATGTTCCTTTGCCAACGCGAAAAGCTTGGTAAAGAGTTCCGTCTTGCAGTAGTAGCATCTCTCCGGGGAGTTGGATGAGAAATTTGGATCGTCCAATTCATTCGTGTTTACAACCACGTGCTTTGCGCCGATTGATTCGGCATTTTTCTTGGCCTCATGGAGCTCCCGTGGTGTGTATGTCTCTGAACATGCTGTTACGGCTATCGCCTTGTCACCCAAAACGTTTGAGGTAACTTTGAGCAGAAATGTGCTGTCCGTGCCCCCGGAGTAGGCGACAAGGACGCTCTGCATATCAGCCAGTATCTTTTTAAGTGATTTCAGTTTTGATGAAAGTTGCGTCATAATCCGCCATCTAAAAAACCCCCTGTGCAAAGGGGGAGCAGGATGATTTTTACATATTTACTATCATGCTGCCATTTATCATTTTCGGCAGAAGGTTGTCAACATGTGGGACCTCAACTATATGGTCGCTATAAATCACTTGTAGTATCCGCAGATAATGATCACGTCCCCGACTCTTTCAAAAAAGGTTGACTTCTTCTCTATCTTCTTAGTCAACGGATTAGTCCATTTATAGTCCCTGCTTCCCCTGTTCTTTGGCTTTGTATCTTCAATAATGGCTTTGATGAATTCTTTGCCGTCGGCATCTTTGAGATTGATCATGTGCTGTCCGATCAGCTTGGCGTCGCCGCCGTGGGCGAGGATGTCGCCGTTGATGTCGATCACGTAGATATAAAGATCACTATGAACAAACTTACCCTTGGTGTTGTTAAATGCGGCAAAGGCCTTGTCCTTGCCATTTGCCGTGTAATAGGCAACCGCCCTGTCCAGCAAGGCTTTGGCTTCATTTGCCTTTCCTTTTTCCTCTGCGTAGGTGAAGCTGACACATAGGAACCCGATAAAAATTGCCATCAAGACCTTTTTCATTATTTACCTCCTTGGAGTTTGCTAACGGTTCAAAAAAAATTCTCGTACACTCATGATCTCATGGTTAATCGAAAGTGTTGGGGGTCGTGGGCGGTACACGACGATGTTGAGTACTCTGTTCATAGCCATAGGCAAGTTCAATGATGGTTCCCTCACTCCATGGTCTCCCAAGGAATTCGATGCCGACAGGGATTCCGATCTTTGCCGTCGCCGTTGGTTTTGAGAATCCGGCCGGCACTATGATGGATGGAAAGCCTGTCACTGAACCCAGGCTACCGTTTCGCTCCACCTGATTCTCACCCACAGGAACGACCAGTCTTTTTTGGTGCGGGAATACGAGGGCGTCAAGTTTGTCCATGGCCATGAGCTGCATCACCCGCTGCTGTAGATCGAGACGTTTCATCAGTCGCCAGCAGTATTCTGGGTCGCTGTTACTCAAAGTCTCTGCCTCTTTGATGTTTTTTTCGATGCTGGGTGAAAACCTCCCTGACTTGACGATCTCTGCAAGCGATTTTATTGGTGCATGGTTTTTCGGATCTGCGAGGTAGCTGTTCAGATCATGTTTCAGATCATAGAGATGAACGCTGATTTCAGAGGTTATTTTTTCGGAATCAAGGTCAGGTGTCTGGAGTTCGATAAGTATAGCACCCATGGACTTCATATCATTGATTGCCTTGTCAGTGACCTCATTCACTTCCTGGTGAATCTGCTCTTTTCCGAAGAAACTTCTCAAGACGCCAATCCTCTTCCCTCTTAGACCCCTTTTCTTCAGGTGCTTCGTATAGTCTTTTTCCACTCTGCCAATGTTCCATGCTGTTGAAGGATCGTCCGGATCATAGACGGCAATGACATTCAGCATCTTGACTGTATCCGTCAACGTGCGTGCCATCGGACCCGCCGTATCCTGAGTAAGTGAGTAAGGGATGATGCCGGCACGGCTGACGAGACCCAGAGTCGGCCTGACAGCAACAATATTGTTTGCAGAAGCAGGCGAACGTATGGAGTTTACCGTATCCGTTCCCACGCCAAGGATTCCGAAGTCAGCCGCCAAACCGACGCCCGTCCCGCCGCTGGAACCCCCGGGGGTACGTGTCGGATCATAGGGGTTCAATGTCTGCCCCAGGATAGAACTGATTGTTTCACCCCAGATGGCAAATTCATGCAGGTTTGCCTTGGCGATGAGAATGGCCCCCGCATTCCTAAGCGCCTTAGTGATGAAGGCATCATATGGCGGTACATATTCTTTGAGAAGCAGAGAACCTGCAGTTGTGGGCATATCCACGGTATTTACATTGTCCTTCAGAATTATGGGGATGCCATGCAGCGGTCCCACGAGACCGGATTTCTTTAATTTAGTATCAAGTGCAGCCGCTGCCTCCATGGATTTAGGATTTATGCGAATGATGGCATTGAGCTTGGGTCCTTTCTGATTGTACGTATCAATACGCTTTTGATAATATTTTACAAGCTGTTTGGCTGTTAGATGACCGGAAAGGAAGGCTTTATGAACATCAGCTATCGTGATTTCTTCCAGATGAAATTGATCTTTCCGCATTACTACTACCACAATTATGGGTTTGATTTATCGAGCTGCCTGTTTTTGCAGGGAACTGTCTCTATTTATTGACATATACAATGTAGCATAAATGGCTGGCACAGGGAAATCACAATTTCAAGGAACAATTCCTTTGACGTGCCCTCATTTTTCTGTAGGATCAGTGCATGAAGTGGAAAAGAAAATATATTAACAACGTTGGCAATTACCTGACATTAGTCTTACAAAAAACTCTTATTGCTTTCATGGATTAAGAAATATTAATTAACTTAACCTCTTTACAATTATATGAGTTAAGAGACCTCAAAAAGAGTTAAGCCATGCCGGAACCGGTGTTACAAGCACAAGAAATTCACAAGTCGTTTGGTCGGCGCAGAGTATTGCAAGGCGTGAGTTTCTCGGTCGCCCCAGGGACCCTCGTGGGCATCGTTGGGGAGAATGGCGCGGGTAAAACGACTTTGCTCCGCATTGTTGCCGGTGAATTGCAGCCCAGCCATGGCGATGTGTTTCGTCAGGGTGAGATGGGCTATTGCCCACAGACGGTTATCCTGAACGAGTCTCTCACGGTGGACCAGCATCTGGACTTTTTCCGTGCAGCATACAATATCAGTGATCTGCGCCGTGCCGATGAACTCATCGAGAAGCTGGATTACCGGCATTATCGCAGGGAACTCGTCGGTAACCTCAGTGGCGGCACGAAACAGAAACTCAATCTGACGCTTGCACTCATGCACCAACCGGAATTACTGCTCCTGGACGAGCCTTACCAGGGCTTTGATTGGGAAGCCTATCTGTGCTTCTGGGACGTTGTTACTGAATTACGTGAGCGCGGCAGCTCTGTGCTGGTGATCTCGCACTTATTCTTTGAGCAGAAGCATTTTGACGTGCTGTATCGTTTGCAGGAAGGCCGGGTGCAGGTGCAGGACACAGTAGATATTCAACGGGAAAGCCCCTGTAGCAGAAAGGAAAAATGAAGTGCTCGCTTCTCTGTGGCACCGTTATCTGACAGCAGCACGGTATGCGCTTTCTGAACAGGTGCGCAATCGTATGGCGCTCTTGCTTCTTGTTGTTTTCGTTCCTACCTGGGACTACCTTTTCTGGCTCGTGATAACTGATGATCCGCTCGGCTTCTTGGTTCGTGCGACCAATTTGTTTATCCAGGTCAGTGGGCGTGATCTCTCGCTCCTGACAGCGGGGCTTTATGCCATCACGCTCATAGTGGGGTTTATGCTTTTTACCTCGACTCGCAGAAATACCCTTTTTGACCGCCGCTTAGTGCTTTGTGGTTACCCGCGGTCCCAGCTGATCCTTGCCAAGTTAACAGCGTTAGTCGCGGTTGCCATCATGGTTTCGCTCTATACCAGCATCGTGCTGTTTGCCTTCTGGCGGCCCGGCTCACTACCGCTGGTCTGGCTTGGATTTTTCTGTGCAGCTCTTATCTATGGTGCGCTGGGTCTTCTGCTCGGAGTGCTGGTGCGGGGAGAACTGGAGGGATTTTTCCTCATTATTATGGTCAGCCTTATTGATACTTCACTTCAGAATCCTCTCGGCAATCCTGTTGCCAATCAGGACTTTCTCAGGTGGTTTCCATCGTATGCTCCCATGCAGTTCGTTGTGGCAGGTGCGTTCAATCAGGGAATACCATGGATTTATCTGTTCTACTCACTTGCATGGCCGATTGGGTTTGTATTGCTCGGCTTCGCTATCTTTTTATGGAAGACTCATAAGCGGCGTATACATATTATGCCGCCCTCAACATTGGCAACCTTATCACCTGAAGATCATCCCGCAAAAAAGCAATAAGCAGGCATTAGCATCAGAAGATGCCGGCGGGCCAATGACTCACCGGTCAAACAGAGAATGAACACCGTGAGAAATAAATATGTCTGCAGGGTCGCACCTTTCATTGCCAAAATGAGATCAAGGGAAGGATACCGAACCAGATAATATAACACAGAGCGAGGACTATAATGCGGTCGATCCTGGTATCAAAGGTGTTTGAACGCAGGAGCTTGAAAAGAAAGAAAATTAGCACCAGTCCGTTGGGAAGGGCCAGCAGGAACCAATAAACAAGGGACAAGTGGATAACCTGGAAATAACCCAGAAAGACGGCCGAGAGAAAGGCCATACATACAGACCACATGGCCAGCATGGCGGCTAACCGTGAGCCATACATGACGGCTACGGATTTCTTCATAACGGCGCTGTCCGCCTGACGGTCCGGAATACCAGCCAGGGTGTTCCCCCCCAGGACAGCGAAGAAAAGGGGGACGCTGAGAAGCCAGGGCAGCGGGTCTTTCCACGGGCCGCCCTGAAAAACAAACCCGCAGAGTATTACATAAATGCTGTGGGTTGTACCCACCACAAGTTCACCGATTCCGCGGTAGGAAAACTTCAAAGGGGGGACAGTGTAACCCAGGCCGAAAAAAAGACCGACAAGAATTAAGAATGCGACTGCACTCTGAGAACCGTCGGCGCTGATTTTCACCAGGAAATAACTTATTATCGGAATGATTACCAGGATCACCAGTATAGCATTACGAACCTGAGAGAAACTAAGCTTCCCTTCCACGAGAACCCTCGTGCCGCCTGTGAACATGCTGAAATTCTCATTTTGTCGATCCGAAGGATAATCAAAATATTCGTTGGCAAGGATGGTGCATAATTCAATCAGGAATAAAATGAGGTAACCGAGCAGATATGACGCGACACTCCATCTTCCTGAGGTTGCAGACCAGGCGGCGGCGCCCACTGTGTATGCAATCCAGGTCATGGGATAAAACTGAAGCCTGGCAATCTTTAGCCAGGCCAGAAATTTGCGTCCTTCTTTATTGGAAGTCATCCGAAACATCCTTGCCAGCAAAGGCGCTCCATCTGGATAATATAGGTAAGGCTCTTCTCGGTACTTATTATAATGGGTGAAGATAAAATGTCAAAGTGTATTCGGTCGCGGCATATTCTTATAGAAGGCCGGTGCCGTGCTTCTTGATATTTTGTGGACAAATAAATGCTGTGATGCAGATGTTATAGTTATGCGCCGATAAATGTTTTGATTGCAAGCATTGAAAATCCAACCGCTCCTATAGTCGCATGTCCCAAAACCAAAGCGATGGGCAGCTTTTTCCCTCTGAGATGAAAAAGCATGACGAGCGATAATCCCGCGAGGGCGGCGGAAGCAAGAAGAATCAAATCCAGGATAAACAATCCGCTGAAATTCATGTAGTATGCTTTCACAAAAACTAATATGAACCCTGCCTCAGCAGACATGCCGTGAAATATGGCAACCTCAACAGACATAGGTTTGTTCATGAAAAATTTGATAATCAGAACTAACCCCAGTATAGCTGCCAATACTAAGAATCCCATCGAGATCAATAGCATTTCATCACCGACCTTTTTATTTTACAACATATATTACAAATTAGTCAGTTCATCGGCAGAAGGCAATGAGGATAAAATAAAAGAATAATGGTAGGTATAAGCTACCTATAGACTAACGAACTGCTCCTCATAGATCGGGAGTTTCAGAAGAATTGATATTCTCGCAATAATCTTGACACAGCGCATGTTACTTTTTTCACTTGACGATGGTGTAGATCTGTGTTACGCATAATAAAAAAATAACACCGTATTATTTTTTTGCAGTTTGGTAGCACGATATCAATATTCATGTAACGCTTGCCACTGAATCTTTTTCCTAATATAGTGTCGGGCATCATTCGGATAATCCTGGCTACCGTCGTCGCAATAATAACGAAGCCTATATTCAAAAATGAAAAATAAGATTCCAGCATTTCTTCTGTCTAAGCCCTCCCATGTGCAGGATGTACATATACGAGGTGTGATCCGGGACTCATATATCGGGAAGGGTATGAAGTACCTGTCGGAGATCATAACGACAGGGTTCATTAACGTTGGACAGGAAACAGAAAAAGGGCTTTTCCGGAATCTCGACCCCCGGATAAAAGTCCTTTTCCTCATCTTCTTTGTCATTATTGTCAGCCTGAAAAGAGACATCTTCCCGGAAGTGATTATGGCATTGTTCATGCTGCCGTTGGTTGCCTTGTCACACATAGATATCCGGCGTTTCTATTTGAAGATCATAGGGCTGACATTTTTTTTCGGCTTTCTTGTCTCCTTTCCTGCGGCCTTTAATATGGTGACACCGGGGGAGGTGGTTCTTCCTGTTGCTGTGTTACCCCGTTCATATGATCTCTGGATCTACCATATCCCGCGTGAGATCGGTCTGACAAGACAGGGTATTGACGGAGTCATCATGCTTTGTTTTAGGGTCATGAACTCACTTACCATCTCGCTTCTTGTCCTTTATACTACCCCTTTTCACAAAATCATCAGGTCCATGCAGGTATTTAGGATTCCTGATGCGTTTCTCCTAATTATAACCCTCTCCTATAAATACATTTTTATTTTTGCAAAAACGGTGGAAGATATGTACCTGGCGAGGAAAAGCAGGTTGGTGGGAACGGCAAGGAATGACGAAGCCAGGATATGGGTCGCCGGAAGAATGGCCTACATGTTCCGAAAAACGATGTCCCGGTATGAGGAGGTATTCCGGGCGATGGTGTCCCGGGGTTTTACTGAAGAGGTGAAGATTTCCGATTTGAGCGCACTGAGAATTGTAGACGGGCTTTCCGGCTGTTTCTTCCTGCTTGTCGGGACTTTTATTTTATGGATATAAGAACTTATGGAAGATATTCTACGAATTGACGGAGTAAGTTATAGTTACTACGATAAGATACCCGCCTTATCCGGTGTCAGCCTGAGTCTTTCCGAGGGCGAAAGATTTGCCGTCATCGGTTCGAATGGCAGCGGCAAATCGACCCTCCTTAAGGTTATGAACGGTCTCATTTATCCCCGCAGCGGGAGATTTTTTTTCCAGGGGAGGGAGGTTTCTGAAGGCTCGCTCCGTGATAGGGCATTTCTGAGATTGTTCAGAAGCAGCGTGGGTTATGTCTTTCAGAATTCCGATGTTCACCTCTTCTGCCCCTCTGTTCTGGATGAAATGATGTTCGGCCCTTTGCAGTTGGGGTTTTCCGGCGATGAAGCCAGTCAGCGGGCCAAAGACGTAATGGAAATGCTGGAGATAGCGCACCTGCAGGATCGTCCCTCTTATATGCTGTCAGGAGGGGAAAAAAAGAGGGTGGCCATTGGTTCCGTTTTAACCATGAATCCCGGTGTCCTGCTCCTCGATGAGCCGATGAGCGGTCTGGACCCGAGAACGAGAAGCTTCTTGATCGAGCTGATGGTTCTTCTTAATAATGCAGGCAAAACCCTCGTGATAGCGACGCATGACCTCTCTCTTATCAGTGAACTGCAGTGCCGGGTTGCTGTTCTTTCGGAGGATCACTGCTTGGAGAAGATCGGGACTGCCGATGAAATATTACAGGATGAAGACCTGCTGTTAAAAGTCAATCTTATCCACGAGCATATTCATTACCATGGGAATAAGGCCCATGTACATCTCCATTCCCATTATCTGTTTCATCGTCATGACCCCAAAAACGGCAATGCCGATCATTAATGTCTATTATACTGCAGTGCTTTGAAAATCTCTTCCAACTCCCTTTACCAAAGGGAGGGGATGTAGGGAAGAAGGATAAATGGGGATTTATGACGAAGGTTGGATTTATTGAGGTCTGAGATTACTTTTTTCTAAAGATTAAATTGCTACTTAAATTTCTCAATAATAGGGGAGGTTCTCTCACAGAACCTGAAAGCATGTATCGATGTATGCTAAAAAGTTGGATTCCTCTGTAAGAAGAAGGAAAAGAGCAGCGGACAGTTTCAAGAGTTTAATATCCTTGTAATCTTTATTTTCTGCTGCACTTTTTATTTTGGTTTTGCTTAAGGAAAAGATATTGCTGTAATTATCAAGAAACGCTTCTAAGTCATGTTCCAGCTTATCAAATTTTTCCAGGAGATCTTTTGCTTCCGGCGTTAAATGCATTCCCTTGCCCTGCCCGTCTGAGCAGGTTAATTTTACACCCAGCCTTGCTTCTGAGGCCTTCAGCCTTCCCCAGGCGGCCCGGTACGACATGTTCAATTTTTTTGCCGCCCCATAGAGGCTGTGATGTTCCTCTATGGCGTGCAAGAGATGCTTCGCGACCTTTACCGAAAATAGTTTTTTCGTTTCTTTCCAGCCATATTTTATGCCTGATTTTCATTTTATAACCTTTTCAGATTTAAATATTCGGTTGTTTCTAACATAAATGTTTCACAATTACCAGTAATAAAATGAGCACAAAGACATATGTCATAAATGACATATATACATTGGAATACTTCGCTTTTTTCGTCCAAAAATACTTGACACTAACAGGAATAAAGTATATACGAAATCGGTCTTCTCAGGTCCCAGCAAATGCCTGTGATCTGTTTTTCAATCCACACAAACAATCATGGATGTGAATGCAAAGAATATTATCCTGCCTTTTTTAAACTAATGCTTCTCCGATCCGCTTCTTCTAAAGAGAGTTTCCATGAAGGGTGGACGATGGGTATGACTGGAAACGGTCCTGCCTCCCGTGTTTGGAAAGGAGAATAAGGGAAATATACTGGAGTTATATTTTCTAACCAAACTCTCAGAAAGGAGCACTTTTTATGGATGTTAGCAGAAGAGGTTTCTTGAAGATCTCCAGTGCGGTCCTGGCGGCAAGCGGAATAGGCATAAGCCTGAAGCCCGTCTCCGCCCATGCCCAGCCACTGAAGATCAAGTATGCTAAAGAGACCACAACGATTTGTCCTTACTGCTCCGTCGGATGCAGCATAATCGTATCCACGCGGGAAGGCAAGGTCATCAACACGGAAGGCGACCCTGACAGCCCCATTAACAAAGGTTCTCTGTGCAGCAAGGGCGGATCCATCTACCAGATGTCTGTCAACGAAAACCGTCTGGGGAAACCTCTCTATAGAGCACCCAATGCCACGGAATGGAAGGAAGTGGAATGGGAATGGGCGCTTGAGAAGATTGCAGAAAATGTCAAGAAGAGCCGTGATGCAAGCTTCAAGGTCAAAAACGATAAGGGCGAAATAGTCAACCGCACGGAAGGTATCGCCTCTGTCGGCAGCGCCGCCATGGATCTCGAGGAGTGTTTCACTTATCAGAAATTCTTAAGGGGGTTGGGTCTGGTCTATATCGAACACCAGGCCCGTATCTGACACAGCCCAACTGTACCGGCTCTGGCAGAGTCGTTCGGACGCGGCGCAATGACCAATCACTGGGTTGATTTTAAGAATGCTGATGTAATTTTGATCATGGGAAGCAACCCCGCTTCCAACCATCCCGTTTCCTTCAAATGGGTACAGGATGCCATGGACAAGAGGGGAGCGAAGGTGATCTGCGTGGACCCGAGGTTCACCCAGTCTGCGGCGAAGGCCCATGTCTATGCCCCCATGCGATCGGGGACGGATATCGCCATCCTCGGCGGTATGATCAAGTATATCATCGAGAACAATCTTTATTTCGAGGAATATGTGAAGAATTACACCAATGCTTCCTTCCTGGTGAATCCCGCTTTTAAACTTCCCGGCGATAACAACGGCGTCTTTTCCGGCTTGGAAGGCAGTAAGTACAATAAGGATACCTGGTCCTATCAGACGGACGCTGATGGGGTCATCAAGAAGGACCCGAGCCTTCAGGATCCCAACTGTGTGTTCCAGCTCCTGAAAAAGCACTATTCCCGTTACACCCTTGATATCGTATCCAGGATAAGCGGGACACCCAAGGATAAGCTGGAAGAAATATATAAAATATACGGGAGTACCGGAAAACCCGACAAGGCCGGTGTTGAGCTTTACGCCATGGGCTGGACACAGCATACCGTCGGAACGCAGATGATCCGCACCATGTGCATCATCCAGCTCCTCCTCGGCAACATGGGCATCGCCGGCGGCGGCGTCGCAGCCATGCGCGGTGAGTCCAATGTTCAGGGCTCCACGGATCATGGCCTGCTGTTCCATATCTGGCCGGGCTATCTCGGAGCTCCCACGGCTTCTCTGACAGACCCTGAAGGAGTTTAACGAAAAGCGGACACCCACCACAAAGGAGAAAAACAGCCTGAACTGGTGGAAAAATTTCCCCAAGTACTCCGCCAGTTTCCTGCGGTCCATGTACGGGATGAATGCCACCCTCGAAGAGGCCTATGCCATCATGCCCAAACTGGATGACGGCGTCAATTATTCATGGCTCATGATCTTCGACCAGATGTACAAGGGAAAGTTTACCGGCTTCTTCGCCTGGGGCATGAACCCGGCCTGCAGCGGCGCCCATTCGAATAAGGTCAGACAGGCCTAGGCAAACTGGACTGGATGGTCAATGTCAATCTCTTCGACAATGAAACCGGTTCGTTCTGGAGAGGCCCCGGCATGGATCCGACCAAGATCAAGACCGAGGTCTTCATGCTGCCCTGCGCCTCCTCCATCGAGAAGGAAGGAAGCCTCGCCAACAGCGGCCGTTTGATGCAGTGGCGCTACAAGGCGGTCAATCCCCCCGGAGTGGCCATGCCCGATGGCGACATCATGAGCGAGATCTTCTTCAAGGTCAAAGAACTTTACGAAAAGCAGGGCGGCCCCCATAAGGAAGCCATCACGAAGCTCACCTGGCCTTATGGCAAGAAGACACTTTCCGGCCACTTCCACTATGATCCTCATATGGTGGCCAAAGAGATCAACGGGTTCTTCCTCGACGGACAAGAAGGTCGAGAATCCCACGAAGAAGGGTGACTTCAAGGAGTTCAAGAAGGGCGACCCTGTTCCCACATTCGCCTGGCTCCAGGATGACGGTTCCACCTCATCAGGCTGCTGGGTCTACTGCGGTTCCTATGCCGATAAAGGCAATATGACCGCCCGCCGGGGGCAGAGTGATCCCACCGGTATCGGTCTCTATCCCGAATGGGCCTGGAGCCTGGCCTGTCAACCGCAGAATTATTTACAATGGCGCCTCCGTGGATCCGAACGGCAAGCCCTGGGATCCCAAACGTGCTGTCATCACATGGAACGGCGAGAAATGGGTGGGCGATGTACCTGACGGCGTCGGCGATCCCGGTTCGGGAAGACCGCCATTCATCATGAAGCCGGACGGCGTGGCCAGTCTCTTTGGGCCGGGTCTGGTGGACGGTCCTTTCCCGGAGCATTACGAACCACTCGAATGTCCGGTGGAAAAGAATCTCATGTCACCCCAGAAGCACAACCCGGCAATCCGCCGCTTTGACAAACCCGGCGTCGGCTCCGAGATGGATGTTTATTCCGGTGTTACAGGGTGTGACCCGCGGTTCCCCTTCATTTGCAGTACATATCGCGTCAGCGAACACTGGCAGACGGGTGTGCTGACGAGATGGTGCCCGTGGCTGGCGGAGATGCAGCCGGGCATGTTTGTGGAGATGAGCGTTGAATTGGCCAGGGAAAAGGAGATTAAAAATGGCGAGAAGGTGATCGTAAAATCCGCCCGTGGTGAAGTTGAGGCTACGGCCATTGTCACGCCAAGATTTAAACCTTTCAATATCGATGGCAACATTATTCACGAAGTGGGTATTCCCTGGCACTTCGGTTGGATCACTCAGGCAAGGCCGAAGAAGCACATATAGCAAGATAGACAAAAAGCCTGAGGTATTTACCTACGGCGATGCGGCCAATCTGCTGACGCCGACCATCGGCGACGCCAATACCATGATACCGGAGAGCAAGGCCTTCATGGTCAATGTGGTGAAGAAGGGGGTGAAGATAAATGGCAGAAAAAATAAAACTCTTCGATACATCAAAATGTACCGGCTGCCGCAGCTGCCAGTTGGCCTGCAAGCAGTGGAATCAATTGCAGGCAAAGCAGACAAGGCATAGGGGAACTTATCAGAATCCACCGGATCTTCAGCCGAACACCTACCTTATCATGAGATTTCAGGAGATGGCGGATCCCAAGGCCGGAGTTAAATGGTTTTTCCGGCATCATGCCTGCATGCACTGCACCGATGCGGCCTGCGTGAAGGTATGCCCGTCAGGAGCTCTTTACTATACGGATATGAAAACCGTCGGTCTGAATCGTAGTATATGCATCGCCTGCAAGGAATGCATCTCGGCCTGTCCCTTTGATATTCCGAGATACGATGACAAAGACCGATAAAATCTATAAGTGCGATATGTGTGAAAGCAGGATTTACAATAATATGGAGCCTGCCTGCGCCAAGGCCTGTCCTACGGGCGCTCTCGTCTGGGGGGACAAGGATCGTTTGATCAAAGCGGCCTATAAAAGGGCAAAGGATCTTGGCGGTACAGCCAATGTCTACGGGGATAAATTCGTAGATAGCACTCATCTGGTTTACGTGCTTCAGGAAAATCCGGCTGTTTATTCTGCCCTCCCCACTAATCCGGCAGTGCCTCTCTCTATCGTTCTCTGGAAGGATGTGCTGAAACCATTGAGTCTGCTTGCGGCAGGCGGCGTGCTGGCGGGATCGTTCCTGCATTATATCATCCACGGGCCGAAGACCCCTGATGAGAACGGCGCGGAAAAGAAGGAAGGGGGTAAATAATCATGAAGAAAGGATTAATTCAGGCAACAGATTGGTATGAGAGATTAGTTCACTGGATGCTGGCGCTTTCCTGCCTGTTCCTGTGTATTACGGGACTGGCGATGATGTTTCATTCCTTCAACTCTATTGCGAACCTCATGGGCGGACTCAGGCTACTGAAATATCTGCACAACTTTACGGGTCTTTTCTTCGGCTTGGCCCTTCTTCTCGCCATTAAGATGTGGTGGCATGAGGCGGGCGTATTTTCCATGCCGGAGGATCTGGAATGGATAAAGGTCGCCGGAGGCTATCTCTGGCATGTGGATCAGGTTCCCGAGGTAGGGAAATACAATCCCGGTCAGAAGATGTTCTTCCTGGCCGTGGCCATCTTCGGCGTGATCATGGTGATTACGGGACTGATCATGTGGTTTCCCTCTGATGTTCCCCGCGTGGCTCGTGCGATGGCTGTTTGTGCTCCATGCCCTGGGGTTCGTGGTGATCTTACCGTTTTTCTTTGTGCATCTCTATCTGGGGACCATCGGTTCTCCCGGTTCCGCCCGTGCGATGTTCGACGGGCTGGGTTACGAGGGCCTGGCTGAAGAAGCAGCATCCCAAGTGGTTGAAGGAGATGGAAGAAGAGGGGACGCTTGTGGTTTCCGGCGAGGAGAAGAGCACACTGATATATTGATAAATTTAGAAGTGTACTGAAAGAGCGCTGTCCATTCCGGGCAGCGCTCTTTTTTTCGTCTTCAAATAACAGGAAGTGTCGGACGAGACGCCCAACTACGCAATAGTAGGACAGGCGTCCCGCCTGTCTTCAGTATTAGTATCTACTTGTGTAAGCTCGCGTTGTGTCATTTCGACCGCAGGGAGAAATCCTTGTCCTGACCTCAGGGAGGGATCTATTCAATGATATTATAGATTTCTCAGTCACTCCGTTCCTTCGAAATGACACCTTTTTCTGCAGGTTGGTACTAACGAATAGAGTTTATCTTTGATTCTCTTGATGATTCAGAATTAAGAAATAGTCGATCTGCGAAAAGAGTTTGACTCTGACCGCTGTTCTCTGGCATAAAAAAAAGTATATGCACGCCGTATCTGACGGATGAGACCCTTGCATAACGCGCCTACAAATTCCTTTTTTTATCTCCACCATTCAGGGACCTTTTAGGTCATAGTAATGTGAAGACCACACAACGCTTCTGTCGGATATCAAACCTGAAAGTGCAGAGGGATTACTTCAATGCGATGGAGGTGATTATGCTACGAACGGTTGGCAACCCAGATAATCCTTGACGAAAGAACAAAAATATGAAACCTTAAACAACATCTAACACATTAACATCAATAAGAAAATCAGATTATATTACGTATAGCAAATACAAATCGTGACAGTCTTCCAATCGATAGATTTGCTTAATGCCAGTTGAAAGACACAAGGTTTAAGCAGTTCAATTATTCCTTAAGGGAAAATATTCCTGTCTTCCCGAAATGGTCATATTAGGATTTTCCGTAAAGATACACGTTTTCAAACGGTAATTATTGTTGACTGTTATTGGCTTATTTCTTAACGACAGCAACGAGATATTCCAGACTTTGAGTGGCAATCAAAGATATATTCTCTGGCCACCCACTTTGCCGTTGACAAATTATTGTTT
Source organism: uncultured delta proteobacterium (assembly GCA_963695875.1). Classification (GTDB taxonomy): domain Bacteria; phylum Desulfobacterota; class Syntrophia; order Syntrophales; family UBA2185; genus DATKLL01. The sequence goes on from CAVOID010000004.1 coordinate 122,808, forward strand.
TCTACTATAGTTAATCGAGAATTGCTTGTTCTTACCCTGTTTATCTCATCTATTCCAGCTGTACGTTAGTCCTCCTGACACTCACTTACTTCTTGATTATCAAACTGTCGTTGCAATTGCAGTAAAATGCCCTCTTATTCTTTGATGAACACAAATCAATAATCGGAAGGGGGATCAAATGACGACATCAACAATAAACAGAAATTCTATAATCTCCCGCAAACAGAACTCCGCCTGGCGAAACTGGTGAAGGAGCAATACGGCCCTTATATAGGCAGGTATCGATGAAATTCGTGTCATTTGCGGCAAAAAACTCGACGAGGAGGTGTTGAGATGGCATTGAAAGCAGCATTTATTTTCTTGGCGCCGGACGTGGACCCGGCGAAGCATCGATCCACAGTGGTGACGCCTGCCGTGGAATTGACGGCGATCGCGGCCCGTAACTATGCCGAGGCGGAGAAGGTAGCCCAGGGACTGGTGGCTGAAGGCGTGCAGGCGATCGAGTTGTGCGGCGGGTTCGGCAATGTAGGGACGGCCCGGATCGTCAAGGCGGTCGCCGGCAAGGCGGCTGTTGGGGCAGTTCGCTTCGATGGACACCCCGGGCTGGGGGGCAAAAGCGGCGATGAGCTGTTTGAAGGATAAATAGCGTGGCGAGGGTCTGAAAGAGTACTCGGAGCTGATAACACTTGGGGGTCTGGTGGAGACCCTGGAAGACTTGGCCTGCATTGTCTCCTACCTGGTGTCGAGCGATGCTGACTGTATGACGGGTCAGTAGGTCCTGATCAACGGTGTAATTGTTATGGTTTAAGAGGTTTTTGAATGAAGAACCCGGTCAGTCTTTATCTAATTTCAGGACAGAGACTGATCAGGACGAGCTTAATAAAACAAGGAGGTAGATGTCACATAAAGAAAATATATCTAAAATAAATTCGTGGACTTGATTACTTATACCACCCCGGTCTGGGTGGGAAGAGCTGATAAGATGAACTTTTATAGAAAGAAAGGAGGCAAACTATGGCTGAAATCACCAAGGACAAACTGCTCTGGATCTATGAACGTATGCGGCTTATCCGCGAGTTCGAAAACCGGGCAGCCGCGTTGTTTGCTCAGGGCAAAGTGCCGGGTTTTGTGCACCTGTACGCCGGCCAAGAGGCCATCGCCGTCGGGGTATGCGCCCTCCTGAGCGACCGCGATTACATCACTTCGACGCATCGCGGCCACGGCCACTGCATCGCCAAGGGTGTGGACATCAAGGAGATGATGTGCGAGCTGTACGGAAAAAAGAACGGCTCATGCAAAGGTAAGGGCGGCTCGATGCACATCGCCGATGTAGACAAAGGCATGTTGGGCGCAAACGGGATCGTCGGCGCAGGCGGCCCGTTGGCCTGTGGCGCGGGCCTGACGGCCAAGGTCAAAAAAACGGATCAGGTGACCATCTGCTTCTTTGGCGACGGCGCCGCCGAGCAGGGCACGATGCACGAGGCAATGAACCTGGCGGCCATCTGGAAGCTGCCGGTTATCTTTGTCTGCGAAAACAACGGCTATGCCCAAACGACGCCATCGTGTTACCACTGCTCCGCCGTTGACATTGCCGACCGGGCGACGGCTTACAACATGCCGGGCTTCGGTGTGGACGGCACCGACCTGTTCGCCGTCTATGAAGCCGCCGATGAAGCCATCGCGCGGGCGCGGCGCGGTGAGGGGCCAACGCTCATCGAGTGCAAAGCTTTCCGCTACTATGGTCACTTCGAGGGCGATAACCTAAGCTATTTCACAGAAGAGGAAAGGGCCGGGCAAAAGACGCGCGACCCGATTGACAAGTTCACCAAGCGCGTGACCGAGCGCAAACTGCTGTCGGAAGCCGAGCTGGCCAAAATTGACGCCCGCGCCAAGGTGGTCCTTGACGAGGCCGTCCAATTAGCCGAGCAATCGCCTTATCCAGCCCTGGAAGAGGTCCTGACAGACGTTTATGTAAGCTACTAGGAGGTGTTGTCATGACTACCCGAACTATTACTTACCGTGAAGCAATCAATGAGGCCATGCGGCTGGAAATGCGCCGTGATTTCAATGTGATTCTGATGGGCGAGGACGTGGCAGGAGGCGCGTCCACTCACCTGGAGGAAAAGGGAGAGGAAGCGTGGGGCGGTGACCTGGGCGTCACCAAGGGCCTCGTCCAGGAGTTTGGCCGGATGCGCGTGTTCGACACACCCATCAGTGAATCGTCGTTCATCGGCGCGGCCGTCGGCGCGGCTTCCACCGGTCTGCGCCCCATCGCCGAGTTGATGTTTGTAGACTTTTTAGGCGTATGCCTGGATCAGATTTTCAACCAAGGCGGCAAGATGCGCTACATGTTCGGCGGCAAGGCCAAGGTGCCGATGGTGATCCGCACGCTGTACGGCGCCGGCTTTCGCGCAGCCGCCCAGCATTCGGCTGTGCTTTATTCGGTTTTTACACACATGCCGGGCCTCAAGGTCGTCGCGCCCTCAACACCATACAATGCCAAGGGCCTGCTCATGGCGGCCATCCGCGACGACGACCCGGTGATTTACATGGAACATCTTGTACTGCTCGACTCGTCGGGACCGGTGCCTGAGGGCGAATATATCGTCCCGCTCGGCAAGGCCGAGATCGCCCGCACCGGCAAGGACGTGACCCTGGTCGCCATCGGCCGCATGAGGCTGTTTGCCCTGCAAGCGGCAGAAGCTCTGGCGAAGGACGGTATTGACGTCGAAGTTGTTGACCCACAGAGTCTCTCACCGCTGGACGAAAGCACCATTCTCGAATCGGTCAAAAAGACTCACCGTCTGGTGGTCGTGGACGAGAGCAATCCGCGCTGCAGTGTTGCCAATGACATTGTCACGCTGGCCGCTCAGCAGGCATTTGCCTACCTGGACTCGGCGCCGCGAACGGTCACTGCACCACACACACCGGTGCCATTCAGCCCGCCGCTGGAGGATGCCTACATCCCCAGCCCGGCCAAGATCGTTGCCGCTGTCAAGGCGGCTGTCGCATAACCATGGTTGTCACTCGGCTATCAGTTTTGACCAACGACGCATGAATCAGGCTGATAGCTGAGTGCTTTTAAGGGCAGCACCGCCCAAGCAACTCATGTTTTCATAAGACTTGCGTGGAGACATTTGAAAGCTCCGGATGTACTCTACGGAGCGGAGCATTGTAAAGAGAACTTTAACTATGAAGAAAGACACTCCATGTCGCATGTAGGAATCATCGCCAACCCGGCTTCCGGTAAGGACATCCGCCGCCTGGTCGCCCATGCGTCGGTGTTCAATAACAACGAAAAGGTCAACATTCTGCAGCGGGTGCTGCTGGCTCTGGACGCCATCGGCATTGATCGGGTGAGCATCATGCCCGATTACTATGGCATCGGAGAAAGGGCGTTGGATGGCTTGAGACTGTCCTCGCTGCGCGCCGGCATTCTGGATATGCCGATGACATCAACCGAAGATGATTCGATTGCGGCGGCAAAGCAGCTGAGTGAAATGAATGTCGGCAGCATCGTGGTTTTGGGCGGCGACGGCACTAACCGCGTCGTGGGAAAAGGCAGCGGCTGCGTTCCCATCGTGACGATCTCTACCGGCACGAATAACGTCTTTCCGGTGATGGTCGAAGGCACCGTCGCGGGGATGGCCGCCGGATTAGTCGCGCTGGGCGCAGTGGATGCGGAGGCAGTGACTTATCAAGCCAAGCGGCTGGAAGTGTATATTGACGGCAAGCTGGCGGACATTGCGCTGGTGGACGTACTGGCCAGTTCTGATCTGTGGATTGCCGCGCGGGCCATCTGGGACCACAGCCATATCCAGGAAATTGTCCTGGCGCGCGCAGATCCGGGCAGCATCGGCCTGTCTTCGGTCGGCAGCTGCTTTCAGGCGTTGAGCGCCCGCGATGGGTATGGGATGTACCTGGCGCTCGGCCACGGCGGCACACAGGTGCTCGCCCCAATAGGGCCGGGATTGGTTACGCGAGTCCCTATTCGGGAACACCATCTGGTGCCTGTGGGGGGCACGGTGACACTGAGTTCCGATCCCCGCACCATTGCCCTCGATGGCGAGCGCTCTATAGAGGTATACGGCACGCGGACGATCACCGTCCAACTGACAAATAACGGCCCCCGCGTCGTGGATATTGCCCGCTGCATGGAAGAAGCCACCCGCTGCGGAGTTTTTCAACGGCTTGGCAACTCGAAAGAGAGGGATTGATCTGTGGCGATTAAGATAATCATGCCCAAGTTAGGCATGGCGATGACCGAAGGAATTGTCGCCAAGTGGAACAAGCGTGACGGCGACTGGGTGAACAAGGACGAAGAGATCGCCGTCGTGATGAGCAAAAAGATCACTTACAAGCTCAAAGCGCCTGAGGCGGGCGTGCTGCGCATCATTGTCAGGGAGAAAGAAACGCGGCCCATAAACTCAGTCCTCGCTTTCATCACTGCGGAAGGCGAGCCGGTCCCGGCAGTCGATGATGTCGCTCCGGCAGCAGCCGCTGCGGCAGTGACGACTGCGGCTTCCACTCCGGCCGCTCCGCCACCGGCCAAGCCCGGCTTTGTGTTGGCTTCCCCGGCTGCTCGCCGACTGGCAAAGGAGAAGTGCATTGACTTGGCTCAAGTGAAGGCCACTGGGCCCGATAGCATGGTGACCGAGGTAGACGTAACGCGCTTTATCGAAGAAATTGCTCAATCCGCCTCGGTGCTGGCGACCCCGGTTGCCCGTAAGCTCGCCGAGCAGCGCGGGCTGAAACTGGCCGATATCCCCGGCACCGGCATCGGCGGACGGATCACCGAGCAGGATGTTCTGGACTTTGAAGCGCAGGCTAAAGCCCCATCAGCGGCCACGCCTGCAGCCCGCATCATCCCGTTCGTCGGAATGCGCCAGGCCATCGCCGAACACATGGTCGAGAGCCTGCACAACATGGCTCAACTGACCATGATGATGGAAGTGGATGTCACCGACCTGGTCAGGTTGCGCGAGCAGGTCAAGGCCGATTTTGATGTGACATACACTGATTTAGCCGGTCAAGGCCGTAGCCAAGACGCTCAAGCTTCATCCGATGCTGAACGCGACGCTTATCGGCGACGAGGTTCATCAGACTCGAATCCATTCACATCGGCGTCGCCGTGGCGCTGCAAGATGGGCTGATTGTCCCCGTTGTGCGCGACGCCGACAAGCGGACAGTACAGGAAATCGCCCGGGAAGTCCGGCGACTGGCGCAGGGAGCGCGGGACGACACGCTGACGGTGGACGAAGTGACGGGCAGCACCTTCACCATCACCAACCTGGGCACCTATGGCATTGACGGCTTTACGCCCATCATCAATTCGCCGGAGGCCGCGATCCTGGGTGTGGGCCGCATCGTCGAGCGGGTGGTCGTCCACGACGACCAGATCGCCCGGCGGAAGATGATGGTGCTCAGCCTGACAATAGATCATCGCCTGATTGATGGCGCGACGGGCGCCGAGTTCATGCGGTCGCTCAAGGAGATGATAGAGAATCCGTACCGGCTGCTTGTGTGAGGATTGCCCGGTGGATGTGCAACCGGAAAGCTTGAACCATGGACACCATTCGCTTGCTTGACCTGGGGCTTGTTTCACCGATTCGTTCGCAAACGATTTACCACGCCGTTGCCTACGCGCTTGACGAGAATACGCCCGACACGATCATTCTCGTCGCACCGACCGAGCCGTATGTCTGCATCGGATTTCATCAGGAACTCGAAAAAGAAGTAGATGTCGAGTACTGCCGCGCGCACGGCTTGCCGATGGTTCGACGCGAAGTTGGCGGCGGCGCGGTGTATCTCGACAAGAACCAAGTGTTTATGCAATGGGTCTTTCACCGCGACGCGCTGCCGCGCGACATTAACGATCGCTTTGCGCTGTACGTCAAGCCGCTCGTCGAAACGTATCACGCGCTTGGCATCCCCGCGAACTATCGTCCCATCAATGACGTGCACGTGGAGGGCAAGAAAATCGGCGGCACAGGCGCGGCGCAGATGGGCATGGCCGAAGTCGTCGTCGGCTCGCTGATGTTCGATTTCAATTTCGAGGTGATGTCGCAGGTGCTCAAGGTCTCGTCGGAAAAGATGCGCGACAAGATTTTCCAGTCGCTCAACGAGTACATGACGACGATGACGCGCCAGCTCGGCCATACGCCCGACCGCGACGCCGTTATCAAGATTTATCTGGAGCAGGCGCAAGCCGCGCTCGGACGCCCCATCGTGCGCGGCGAGCCGACCGCCAGGGAGCTTGCGCGTGCAGAGGAACTTGACGAGCAATTTGCGACGGACGAGTGGCTGTACCAAAAGGGGGGCTTGCGGCAAGCCGGAGTCAAGATTCACCAGGATGTACGCGTGCGGGAAGTGGCTTCGAAAACACCGGGCGGCCTCGTCCGTGTGACCGCTCGGGTGCGCGACGGGCGGATTGACGATGTGACGCTCTCCGGCGATTTCACGATGCTGCCCAAGTTCGCGCCGGGCGTGCTCGAACTGGCGCTGCGCGGGACGGCGTTGGAAGCGAGCGCCGTCCAGGCACGCATCGAAGATATGTATCGCAGCATCGCCATTCAATCACCAGGCCTGACAACCAGCGATTTAACGAAACGCCATCATGCTTCTCGCGCAGACGTGAGGCTTTGGAGACCTTTGCAGAATTTTTTCGGAGGTTTTTATGCCAGATATCATCGTCATCGGAGGAGGACCGGGTGGGACTGCCGCCGCGACTCGCGCCGCGCAGTTTGGCGCGCAGGTGACCGTGATTGAGCGTGCGCACCTGGGCGGCAACTGCGTCAATAACAACTGCATCCCCTTGACCAGCCTGCTGGCGAGCGTCGAGTTGCACCGGCGCATCGGCCAGGCCGGTGACATGGGCATCCAGGTAGGACCCGCCTCGCTCAATGTGCCCGGAATGATTGCTCGCAAGGATCGCATCGTTCAAGATTTGCGCGAGGGGATAGCGGGCCTGCTGCCGACCTTTGGCATCGAGATCGTGCAGGGCCAGGCCCGGCTCGTGGATGCGAAGACGGTCGAAGTAGATGGACAACGCTTGCAGGCAACCCGAGCCATCATCCTGGCGACGGGGGCGCGGTGGGCGCCGTTGCCGCATGGCGTGGAGGATGTCCTGCGGCCCGACGAGGCGGTCAAGCTCGACTCGGTGCCGGTCCGGTTGCTCATCTGGGGTGGGGGTGCGTCTGACATCGAGTTTGCCACATTGTATGCCGCGCTGGGCAGCCAGGTAACGCTCGCCGTGGACGGGCCATACCCCTTGCCCCTGGAAGATTACGAAATCGGCCAGAGGCTCCAGAGCATCTTGCAGAACCAGGGCATCCAGGTGATAAGCGACGTCCGCGTCAAGTCCGCGACGCGCACCGGCGGCGGGTTGGATGTCACCCTGTCCGGTTTGAAGGGCGAGACTCCAGTCGTGGTGGACAAATTGCTATGGGCAGGTCGCGTCCCGGCGATCGACGGGCTGGGGCTGGAGCAGGGAGGTGTCAAACTGAACGACGGCGCCGTCATCGTGGACGACCGTATGCAGACGAGCGTGCCGGGCGTCTATGCCCTGGGCGATCTGACCGGCGGGCGGATGTATTCCTCGCTGGCAACGGCCGGGGGACTGGTGGCCGCGGAAAATGCGATGGGACGCAATCGACGCCTGGATCAGCGCGCGGTGCCGCGCTATGCGTTCTCGATCCCAGAAGTCGCTGCCGTCGGCCTGACCGAAGACGAGGCGACAGACAAAGGCTACGACGTTGAGGTCGCCAATATCGCCTACGGGTCAAGCCCGCGAGCAATGGGCCTGGGCGAGGTCGAAGGCGGCATCAAGTTCGTCGCTGACCGCAAACTGGGCAAGGTCTTAGGCGTTCACATCGTCGGACACCGGGCGACAGAATTGATCGCCGAAGCAACACTGGGTATCCAGCTAGAAGCCCTGGCTGAGGATTTTGCGTGGGCTATTCGGATTCACCCGACGCTGAGCGAAAGTATGGTGGAGGCCGGGCGAGCGATCCTTGGCCAGGCGTTATACGTGCCCAAGTTCTAGCATATGTTCACGTTGTGTCATTTCGACCGCAGGGAGAAATCTTTTTCGATAATATTGAAGATTTCTCAATCACTCCGTTCCTTCGAAATGACAAAATGGTAGTTGTGCAAAACTGTCAAAAGGAATTTGAAGGAGCGAACGTGCCTTCTAATGAATCAATCCATCTCGTTCGTATGGGGCGAGTCCCCTACCGCCATGCATTGCGTCTCATGCAGCTCATGGGAGACGCCCGCCGTCGGGGTGACATGGGCGATGCGCTGCTTCTCGTCGAGCACCCGCCGGTCATCACGCTGGGTTGCGCAGGCGGAAACGAAGACTTGCGTGTATCCTCTGACTATCTCCGGCAACTCGGCATTGAAGTCGTCCCAACCGAGCGCGGTGGACGAGTGACGTATCACGGCCCGGGCCAACTGGTTGTTTACCCAATCCTGAAATTGGCGAACGATGACCTGCATGATTATCTGTGGCGATTGGAGCAGGTCGCGCTGGAGGTTCTGAACGAATGGGGCATCGCCGCCAGGCGTTTAGAGCGGCACCCGGGCGTCTGGATCGGACGAGACAAGATCGCGGCGGTAGGCGTGGCGGTGCAGGATCGGGTGACGACTCACGGACTGGCGCTCAATGTTGATCCCGACATGGCGCACTTTCAGTTGATCATCCCGTGCGGCTTGAGCAGCCGGGGCGTCACATCCATGCGGGCAGTCCTGGGGCAGCCAGTGGCGATGGAGGCAGTCGAACACAGTTTCGCTGCTGCCTTTAGCCGCGTGTTCATGCGCCAGGTCGCGCCGCGTCTGATGCCCGGGCCATGGCTGGTTGCTCCCGCGCCCCAGGAAGCGACGGCGAGCATTGAGCAATTGGTCGACGATTTGAGTTTACATACTGTTTGCCAGGAAGCCGCCTGTCCGAACATCGGTGAATGTTGGGCGCGGGGCACGGCCACGTTCATGCTGCTCGGCAATGTGTGTACCCGTTACTGTCGCTTTTGCAACGTGAAATCCGGCCACCCGCTTCCGCCCGATCCACAGGAGCCTTTCCGTGTCGCCGAGGCGGCTGCGAGAATGGGCCTGCATCACGTCGTCCTCACCTCGGTCACGCGCGACGACCTGCCCGATGGCGGCGCCGGCCAGTTCGTCTTAACCATCCAGGCCATTCGTAACCGCTTGCCCGGCACGACGGTCGAGGTACTTGTTCCCGATTTCGGCGGGTCGCTCCCGGCTCTGGACACTGTGGCCGCCGCCCGGCCCGATGTGTTCAATCACAACGTCGAGACCGTCGAGCGGCTGTCGGACAAGGTGCGAGCCAAGGCCGAGTATCGCCGCTCGCTGGCCGTGCTGGCCTGGGCCAAACAGCGAGGACTGACGACCAAATCAGGGTTGATGGTCGGCCTGGGCGAGACTTGTGGTGAAGTGATCGAGACAATGCGCGACCTGCGCCACGCCGGTTGCGACATTCTGACCATCGGCCAGTATCTTCAGCCGACGAGCCGGCAAATCGAGGTGGCCGATCACGTCCACCCGGTCGTGTTCGCGTGGTATCGTGAGGTAGGCCAGTCCCTGGGTTTTCAAATGGTCATGGCCGAGCCGTTAGTGCGCAGTTCGTACCATGCAGAAGAAGTCCGGGCAGGGAAAATGATGCCCGGTGTTTTCAGTTCAGGAGCTGTTTGCAACTCCAAAAGCAGTCTGTGCAAGGAGGGATAAACAATGGACATGGGATTAAAAGGAAGGGTAGCGCTGGTCACCGGGGCCAGCCGGGGCATCGGTAAGGCTTGCGCCCTGGTACTGGCCGGAGAAGGGTGCGACGTGGCCATCTGCGCTCGCGGTAAGGAAGCCTTAGAAAAGGCGGCAGAGGAGATCAAATCCAAGGGGTTGCAGGTCCTCGCGGTCCAGGCAGATGTCGCTAGACCGGAAGACATCAAGAGCATGGTGGCCAAGACCATCGAAAAGTTCGGGCGCATTGACGTCTTGGTGAACAATGCCGGAACAGGCCGGTTGAGCGACTTGATGCAACTTCCCGAGGAAGAGTTCCGTTACAACATGGACCTGATGTTCTTCGGCCTTATCCAGTGCTCCAAGGAGGTCGTCCCGTTATATGCGCAAGCAGGGCTGGGGACGGATCATCAATATCTCCTCGATCTTCGGGAAGCAACCGGGTGGCCTGGTGGACTATGACTCTATCAAAGCGGCCGTGATCATGTTCACCAAGGATCTGGCCAACTATCTGGCCAAGGATAACATCCTGGTAAACGCTGTCTGCCCCGGGCCCATCCACACACCGCTGTGGGAGGGTCCCGGACAACTGGGTGAGCAACTGGGCAAGCTCATTGGGATGTCAGGGCCGGAGGCCATTGACTGGTTCGCCAAGCAGAACATCCCCCTGGGACATCACGGCGATCCGGAAGATATCGCCTGCATGGTGGCCTTCCTGGCCTCGGAGAAAGCCAAGTTCATCACCGGGCAGGCGATCAATGTAGATGGTGGGATGGTGAAGACTCCAATCTAACTCCCCATCCATCTAAAGTCTTCACCTGAAGGTGAGGGTTTTTCTCCCAATCCCCGAGAGACAATAAAAAGGTGTACCAGCGGCAGAATTGAGAGAAGACGTGTCGATAACATTCCCTACCATTCCGGCTGACCGCGTGACCGAGGACGCCATCGAGCGCAAGCTGTATTCGCGCGACCTGGCCCCTGTCCCGGCCATCATGGTCAAGCCGTTTTTCCGAACGCTGCCCGATGCCGTCATCCGGCCCGGCACCGCCGAGCACGTGGCCGAGGTGATGCGCCAGGCCGCGCGCGGGCGCATTCCGGTCACGCCCCGCGCCGCAGCCAGCACCAGCTACTATAACTCCGTGCCCGTGCGTGGGGGATGGGTGCTGGATGTGAATGACCTGCGCGATGGAATCGAGCTGGACGCCGCGCGGCAGACCGTTCGAGTGCTGCCGGCCACCACCTGGTTTGATCTGGATGACGCCTTGCAACAGAGGGGCTTTGCCGTCAAGTCGTATCCGTCGAGCGCGGTCTCGGCGACTGTCGGCGGTTGGGTGAGTATGCAGGGGCACGGCATGGGCAGTCTCAAGTACGGCGGAGTGGGCGAGCTACTGATCAGCTTGCAAGTGGCGCTGCCGAATGGCGAGTTGGTCACCGTCACGCGCGAAAGCGATCCGCCGCTCGACTGGTTCGTCGCCGCCGAAGGCACCCTGGGCGTGATCACCCAGGTTGAACTGACCATCCGCCCGCGTCCTGCCGCTGAGTCTCATCACCTGTTCGCCTTCGATGACCTGAACACACTCGGCCGGAACGTCGTCTCGCTCGCCCGCGCTGAGCCACGCCCCTTCACCGTCTTTTTCGCCGACAGCGGCTACCTGCGCCTGCTGGCGCGCGCCGGGTTCCACATTCCGCTCGACTTGCCGCAGTCACATTTTCCTGTCAGCGAGAAAGGCTTGCTCCTGGTAAGTTTCCAGGGCGAGCCGTCTGAAGTCAATCAGGGCAAAGACAGGCTGACCCGTGTGGCGGGGTGCGAGCTGTCTTCCGACCTGGCGCTGGAGGAATGGAATACTGCGCCTGTATCACCTGCGAGCCAAGCGTGCCGGGCCATCGCTGTTGGCCGCCGAATCGTGGCTGCCGATAGACGCGCTGCACCACTACCTCAAGTCGGTCAAGGCCCTGGCCGAACGCAGCCGTTTGCTGATCGGCACCTATGGCCTGGCCGTCGCGCCGGACATGGCCCTGGTCATGTCTCTCTATCCGACCGACGAGCGACACACAGTAAAATACCTGGCGGCGCTTGGATTCACCAAGCGGTTGCACGACCTGGCCGCGCGCTATGGTGGGTGGCCCTATGGTGTCGGGCTGTGGAACTCGGCCTACCTGCCTCGGTTGTTCAGCCGGACTCGATTGGCCGAGCTCAAGCGGCGCAAGGCGCGGCTTGATCCGTCGGGCATCATGAATCCAGGCAAGTTGTATCAGGCGTCGTTCCCGTTGTGGCCGATCACGTTTGGCATAGGAGCTGCAGTGCTTGGCGCGGCGCACGTCGCGCTGGGGAGGGAGCGGCCATGAAGGATCAGTCATTTTTCGAAGGACTGATGGCCGAAGCAGTCATCTGCGCTTACTGCGGCTATTGCCGGGCGGTCTGCCCGACCTACGCGGGCGTCGGCTGGGAATCATGTTCGCCGCGCGGCCGCATTCAACTCACCCGGCTGATCATGGAGGGAAAGCCGCCGAACGCAGAGCAGATGACGCGGCTCTACCAATGCACGCTGTGCGGACACTGCACCCAGGTCTGCTCAACGCGCATTGATCTGCGCCAGTTCTGGCTGGAGGCGCGCAGGCAAACAGTCGCGCGAGACCTGTCGCCCCAAGGGTTGGCGGCGGCGCGCGATAACATAACCAAGACCGGCAACGTCTATGGCTACCCGAACGACGAACGGGCCGGCTGGGTCGAGTACATGGATGATGCCCCCGCCGATCTCTACCAACGGGATCAGGCCGGGATGGTCTACTTTGTCGGCTGTTTGACGTCATTTTCGCCGCGCGTCCAGCGCATCGCCGAGTCGTTCGTCCGTGTACTCGATGCCGCCGGGGTGGATTTCACGATCCTGGGCGAAGGCGAAGTCTGCTGCGGCTTTCCGCTGCTTGCCGCCGGGATGCATGAGCAGGCGCACGCGGTGATTGAGCGCAACCTGGAACATGTCCGCGCGATCGGTGCAACAACCATCGTCTTTAACTGTCCGGCCTGCCGGATGATGTGGCTTGAAGAATACGCTCGCCATTTGCCCGGCGTGCGGCTGCTCCACTCGACCGAGTTGCTGGCCGAGTTGGTAGCTGCCCACCGGTTGCCGATGAAGGATGTAAAACGAATAGTCACGTACCACGATCCGTGCGACCTGGCGCGCAATGGCGGGGTGTACGATGCGCCGCGTGCGGTGCTGGCGGCAATCCCGGGTCTGCAGCTTGTCGAGGTACACGAGCGGCGCGAGCGTGGGCTGTGTTGCGGCGGCGGCGGCGACCTGGAAATGGTAGACCCGGCGTTGTCCGGGCGCGTGGCGGCGCGAACGGCAGGCAAGCTGGCTGCAACCGGCGCACAGGCCATCGTGACCGCCTGCCCACAGTGCGTGCGGACGTTGACGCGCGGAGCGGAGCAAACCGCTCCTGATCTCGACGGTGAAAGACATCGTAGAATTGCTGGCCGAGGCCCTGGACAAGTAAGGAGGTCGGTATGGCCCAAGTCGAAGGAATCAATTTGCCGGATGAACTCTACTACCATCCGGATGATCACCTGTGGGTGCGCATGGAAGGCACACGGGCAACCGTTGGGCTTGAACGACCTGGCCCAGCGATCAGCCGGAAAGGTGAGCGCCGTCCGGCTCAAGCCGCCGGGCCGGCCCATTGCCAAGGGCAAACCGTTCGGAACGATGGAAGCGGGCAAGTACGTCGGGCCACTCAGAGCGCCCATCGCGGGACAGGTGATCGAAATCAACTCGGAGGTCATGAGCACAGCCGGGCTTGTTGAACTCGGATCCATACGGCAAAGGCTGGCTGATTCTCATCGAGCCGGAGAATGCAGCGCGCGATTTGCCCGAGCCTGGTGCATGGCGATGCCACTCAGGCGTGGCTGGAGAAAACCATCGCCGATTGGCGCAAACGAGGATTACTGAAGGATTAAGGAGGTGTTGACATGGCATTGAAAGCAGCATTTATTTTCGTGGCGCTTTGTTAATTCTTTCCATCAGGCGGACACCTGCCATAAAGGGGCTGCGATTTGCAGCCCCTTTATTTTTTAAAACCTTCGTCCAGGCACTTTTTGATCACTGATCCACGTATAACTTTCTTCTCCTAATCCCCAACAGATAAACTAACTTCCGCAATCAGTCTCACCCATCTTGATATCATCATGCAGGATAAGGGTTTCCACCTATGGCCACCTGTGAATGGAATGTATTTTAGAATCCTGTCCCTAAATTCTGCCGGTAATACATTTTAACGAACCTCAACTCCTTCCCGTGGATGTAATTGAAGATGCCCTGACTGACCAAGTGGCTTATCCACCACATTCTGCAAACGTCGTAGCCACCGCCATCCCCTGTCATCCCGGACCTGATCCGGGATCCAGATTCCTTTGAATCACGAAAAATGACTTGACGGATTCCAGATTTAGTTATATTTTCGCTTAAATTTCAAATGGATATTGAGGACAATATTGTAACACCCTTTAACTCATCAATTAAGAGGGACACATGGACTGATTTCGCGCAACCCCGTTTCTTAAAAAGAGCGGGGTTTTTTATTGCCGATCAGTATGGCAATATTCTGTTATCCTGATCCGCATAGGATGCAGTGATAAACATCGAGAGATAGGGCAGCAATCAAAGGAATATAAAGAGTTTAGCACGTCTTTAGCAGACGATCCAATGGCGTGTTATCCGGATCAATCTAATTATTGTTAGGCGCAGAGGCAAATGACAGAGGCTCTCAATTTTATTGGAGAACTTGAGGCTAAGGTTGCGGAGCAACTGAAGGCGCAGCGCGTCGGCTACCTTCTCGGAGCTGGTTCGTCGTACTTGGACAATGCCGGATACCCGCTCGCGTTCGAGCTCTGGGATCTCATCAAGGATCGGATCGTCGACCCGCAGAAGCGTGCGACATTCAGGCCAAACTCGACGGCGGGGCGACGGGAATCGAACACGCCCTCGACCTGCTCGACGACGGTGGGGCAATGGACACGCCGTATCGGCATCTGGTGACAGCGGCCATTGCGGACTTGTTCCTCCCTAAGAACCCAAGTCTCGATCTGCACGTTGAGTTCGTGCGTCGGCTGTCCCAACGTCGCGGACCCGTGCGTAAAGGTGTTCAGCCTCAACTACGACCCGCTGGTCGAACGCGCGGCGGAGGCCGCCAAGGTCCGGGTATCGGACGGATTCCTCGGCGTGGAGCATGCCTATTTCGACCCGGCAGTGTTCGAGGAGCGCATTGGTCGGATTCGCGGCACACACAAGGGGCGCCAGTTCGACGAGACAGTGAAGCCGATTCACCTCTTGAAACTTCACGGCTCGCTCGGCTGGTATGAATGCCCAACACGGGGAGTGCGGCGTTGTGCGTTTACGGGTCGGCACCGCCACCCGGCACGAAGCGGCTGATGGTGCCACCGCAACGCAGGAAAGCGACTGACACGATGCTCCCGCCTTACGCCGCACTCTGGTCCGCCTTTCGCGGATGCTTGGGCCACAATGCGAATCCGATCAACCGCTTGGCCTGCTTCGGATACGGCTTCGCTGACGAACACGTGAACGCCGTCATCGAGGCCGCACTGGCGCGGACGGATTTCACTTTGCTTATCTTCACGAAGGCGCTGTCCGACACGGCCTGGAATCGCTGGAGCGTCAAGACGAACGCGGTTGTGGTGACGGAAACGCGGTGCTCGCTGAAAGGGACGGTCGGACCCGGCCATACCGACCTTTGGCGCTTTGAACGACTCTGCAAGGAGGTCTAACCAATGCCCGATACTCCCAATACCGTGATCGGCCACGTCGTCGATGTCCAAGGAAACCTCCTCATGGCGACCTTGGTCGAGGACGAACAGGGACATGCGCCGACCGTTACCATCGGCGATGAGGATGTGTTGGTCGGGCAGCTTGGCTCGTACGTCGCGGTCAAGCAGAACGATGTTCACCTCATCGCCATCGTGACTCGCATGACCGAACAGGAAGCGCTCGCCGCGCCGACCATCGAGACGCCTGGCGACGATGCCGCGAGATTGCCCTTCGCCAAGCGAATCGCCCGACTCACGCCCGTCGGCTCGATTCTCGCGGACGGCCAGTTCGAGCGCGGCGTTGCGCGGTACCCGACCACGGGGGCGGAGGTCCACGCGATTGGCTCAACCGACGTCGCCAAGATGTTCGACCGCTTCCAGTCGAAGGGCCTTGCGGTCGGCACGCTCGCATCGCACCCCTCGCTCAAGGTCTGTCTGGACCCCACAAACCTGTTCGGGCGGCACTCTGCCATCTTGGGGCAGACCGGGTCGGGAAAGTCATGGACGGTGGCTTCCCTTGTGCAGAAGACGGTCGCGGTGATGCCCAGGGCCCACATCATCATCCTCGACTTGCACGGCGAGTATTGCTGGAAGCGACCCGACGGGACGCACTCCTACGCGTTTGCTGACGCCATCGTCCGGCACGTCGATGCGCGCGAGCTGGAGATGCCTTACTGGTTGATGACCTACGCGGAACTCTGCGACCTTCTCATCGAGCACAGCGAGAGGGAGGCCACAAACCAGACTGCGTTCTTTCGTGACTGCTTACTGGAGGGACGGCAGCAAGAGAACACCACCGCCACTCCCGCACTTGGCTTGGCAAGAGTCACCGTGGACACGCCGATCTACTTCTCTCTTGATGACATCTTGACCAAGGTGCGCGCAAAGAACGTGGAGCGGGTCGGCAACAGGCAGGGGCCCATGTTTGGTGACTTCGATCGCTTTCTGATGCGGATCGAGAGCAAGCTCAACGACGTCGCGATACGACTTCTTGCTCAAACCCAAGAGCCGCAACACATCGGCTTCGCTGTCGGACCTGCTCCGAGACTTCGTCGGGCTTGGCACCAAGAAGGTCGCGGTCACGGTCATCGACCTCAGTTCAGTGCCGTTCGACGTGCGGCCCACGGTCGCGGCGCAGATCGGCCGCTTGGCGTTCGAGTTCAACTACTGGAACCCGCAGTACCGCGAGTTCCCGATTCTACTCATGTGCGAGGAGGCGCACGCGTACATCCCCCGCGCCGCCGAGAGTCAGTTCGCTGGCTCGCGGAAGTCGATGGAACGGATCGCCAAGGAGGGCCGGAAGTACGGCGTCGGGCTTGCCGTCGTCAGTCAGCGGCCCCACGAAGTCTCCGAGACGGTGCTTGCCCAGTGTGGAACGTTCATCTGTCTGCGGATCACCAACCCCGACGACCAAGGCTACGTCCGGAGCCTCGTGCCCGAGAGCGAGGGCGACTTGGTCAGCGTTCTGGCGGGCTTGGGCCGGGGTGAGGCGCTTGTTCTTGGGGAGGCCGTCCCGCTGCCGACTCGGGTTCAGTTCGATAAGCCGAGTCCCGGCACCCAACAGCGACGACGTGGATTTCTACGCGAAGTGGAAGGACGGACCGACGGACTTGGACGTGGATGAGATCGTCAAGCGCTGGCGCAGTCAGGAACGGTAATTGTTGGAATAACATTTTAATAAATAACTCAGGTGAATAAAGAATAAAGGGGACGGTTCTCTTTAGTTGACAAAGGTGGTAATGCGATGGTACATTTAAAACATGCCGAGGACAGCAAGAGTAGCTCCCAAGGAGCATGTCTATCATGTACTGACACGAGGGAACAACCGTCAGGATGTATTTGAGGACGAGGATGATTTCAGAAAATATCTGGACCTGCTCTTTCGCTACAAAGAGAAATACCATTTTAAGCTGTATCACTACGTTATGATGACCAACCATGTGCATCTGGTCATTGAGCCTTCAGAAGGAGGTGGCGGTTTATCCGAAATAATGAAAGGGATTAACCTGGCCTATGCCCGGCATTATAAGCGCAAATATAGTCATACGGGACATTTCTGGCAGGACAGATACAAGAGCATTATCATTTCAAAGGACGAGTATCTGCTTGCCTGCGGCAGCTATGTGGAATTGAATCCTGTACGGGCAAAGATGGTGGAAGACCCGAAGGATTATACATGGAGCAGCTATCGGGCGTATGCTTACGGAAAGAGGGATGTCCTTTTAGATGAGCATCCTGTTTACCTTCAGTTGTCTGAGGAGGAAGGAGAGCGGCGGAAAAAATATCGGGAGTTTGTACGAGGAATGCTCAAAGAGAAAGAGGCGATGAAGGGGGAAATGGACAGGCGGATAGTGTATGGCGGTGAGGATTTCGTGAAAGATATGACGACGACCTATAATATTTCTGAAAAGATAAAGCGGATGGGGCGACAAAGAGGATGGAGGAAAAATAAAGAGAACCGTCCCCTTTAACTAACGTCAATACCATGTTTCGACCGGCAATGCGGTGCTGTCAACCATGGCTGGAGCCCGCAACTTTGTGATCTGGTAGTCCTCATTCAGAAGGATTGTCATCCCGACTTTTTCGGATGCTTACAACTTTACCGGTAACATTTATAAGAATTGTTTTGCCGGTATTGCTCAAATTCCCCGGCTTTGTAAAATCCAGAATGAGTTCTAATCTTACCATCACATCATTTGGAAGAGGTTCCGCTGTACGAGAAGAATACTTCTTTTGCAGAAACACTTGTAGTTTGAAGAAAAATACTTTCTACTTCCGGTGATGAGATAATTTCAATCCTGGCCGGAACACTAATATCATACTTTTCAAATTCCCTTGTCAAATTCGCACCTGCCTTTCTTCTAACTAAAAACGATGTCTTGATGTGAAGTCATTTCAAGTTACTGACAACCTAATTATAAACAATTTAAACACAATGCACATTTAGGGAAATGAATTTCAGTTAAAAACACGCAAAATACATGCCACCAATCTTATAATATAATTATGAATTAATTCAAATAGATATCTTGGTTGGATATGGAAGCTGGAAAAGAAAACTCATTTTTTGACAGGGAATAGTAAAAAAATTGCCGCATCGCATCTATCCATGAGGTAATTCGGGGACATTATATTTAAGTCAGAAATCTGCCTTTGAGGTGGACACGGCATACAATATAAGTTGTTAAAACTGATGATCAGCGCAGTTCATTGAATCCGGCAGCGAGCGCATTCACCGTCGCTTGCTGACGGGTAAGCGAGCGAATGTGGGAACATTATTATTCCTGTAGATCGAGAATAATCATCCCTTCTTGTAAAGTGGAGACATATTTCTCAAGAAGGCCACGCTTTTCCTGAGGGCCTCGAATGCCTTGTCGATATCTTCCACCGTAATGTCAATGCCATAGGAAAATACAAGGGTCCCCTGGGCTGTGGCGTGGTCGGTACCGGTTGCGATTAAGACATGGGATGTCCTGAGAGAGCCCGATGCACATGCGGAACGGGTGGATATGCTTATTCCTTCCTGGTCAAGCATCATCATCATAGACTCACCTTCGATGTACTCCACGGAGAAGGACACGAGACCCGGCAAACTCTTTTCAGGGTGCCCGTTGACAACTATCTTATCAATGGTACCCAAACGGTCCATGACTGCCTTCTTCAATTTCAACAGGTGCTCTGTCCGCTGGGGCATTTCAACGCGGGCAAGTTCCGCCGCTTTGCCCATCCCGACGACACCAAGCATATTAGGGGTTCCCGCCCTCCGGTTATTCTCCTGCACACCGCCATCGATAAATGGCAGTATCCCTGTTTTCTCTCTTATATAGAGGGCCCCGATACCCGGGGGTCCGTAGAACTGGTTTGCGGCGATGCTCATCAGGTCAACACCCATCTCGTTAACGTCTACGGGTATGTTGCCACATGACACCACTGCATCTGTGTGAAAGGGCACTTGCTTTGGCCTTCGCGATCCTCCCTATTTCGGCGATAGGCTCAATCGTACCGATCTCATTGTTGGCGTGCATTATTGAAATAAGGATCGTGTCTTCTCTGATCGCTTGCTCCACATCTGCTGGGTTGACCACGCCATACTTGTCTACGGAGACTGAAGTCACGTTGTAACCCATCTGGGAGAGCATCCGGAGAGGTCTTGCAACTGACTGATGTTCAATATTCGACGTGATGATGTGCTTCCCCTTCTTGGCCTTTGCAAAGGCCACACCTTTTATGGCGTGGTTATTTGCTTCTGTTCCGCATGAAGTGAACACGATCTCCTGCGGATCTGCATTGATGAGTTGGGCGACCTTGGCGCGTGCGTCTTCTAGGATCTCCATGGCCGCATCTCCGATGCTGTGCTGGCTCACGGGGTTCCCAAAACCGTCCTTCTGTATGTAATCGATGATAGCCTCTTTTACCTTGGGATGGAGCGGATTACCGGAAATATGGTCTAAATAGATTATCTTCATTCTTTCTCTGCTCCTTTCACGATAGTGAAATCAGAATGCTGCAACGTGGGTTTTCCACAATGCGTGCAGAGTGGAGCAGGCTCCGGTAATCCCTTATCGCAGTAAGGGCAGTAACATTTTCCTTCCCTTTCACCGATGTGCTCTACTTTTTCGCCTTCTTTTGTCTCCCTGACTTTGCCATCTTTGTGCTCATAGTAATCCATGATGGCTCTATGCAAAGCATCCGCCCCCAGATTTGAACAGTGGAGTTTGTTCTTTGGAAGGCCGCCAAGGTTTTCTGCAACAGACTCTTTGGTAATCTTCATCGCTTCTTCCAAAGTTTTTCCTTTTGCCATTTCAGTTATCATGCTTGAGACAGCAATAGCCGCCCCACAGCCGAATGTGTTGAATTTTATGTCATCAATGCGGTCATCCTTGACTTTAATAGTAATCGTCATCATATCGCCGCATATCGGGTTCCCCACTTCACCCGTGCCATCGGGGTTTTCAATCTTGCCAACATTCCGAGGCTTCTTAAAATGGTCCATTACCACTTCCGAATATTGCATGACTACCTCCTTTGACTGCTATGGTGCTTCTTGTAATGTTGTTTTTGGAATTTCCCTCCGGAATCCAATATTTCAAACTAAGATCAATGATATCGGGGGTAACTTTCTCCCTGAGTGAATTAATCGTGTTCCGCATGTCGTGACCATCATCCCTTTCATAACCCCCATCCCTGTGATGTTCTCCACCTCTTCCACCCCTGCCTATACAACATCCTCCGATAGATACAAGCATCATCACTAAAATCATTGCCAACATAATGATTCTCTTCATCGCCCCCTCCTTTGATGAGGATTTGTTTTTTTGTTCATCCGACAATGAAACGGTATCAAGATGCTCAAAAAAGTTTGCTTGCACCTTGGTCGGCTACAAATCAGGAATCCTTGCCTGTTATGATTACAGCATCTCATCGGTAGATTTCATATTGTTGTTAATATTCATAAAAAGTGCCATAGGGGAAATTATGATTTTTTGCTTCGAAATACCTGATGTGACGTAAGATGGGTGTGAAAGAGCGTCATTTCGAACAAAGCGCGAAATCTTAAGATTCCTCGTCGCTTCCCTCCTCGGAATTACAAATCTAAAGGAGGAAGGTACACTTGTAGCTTCCTGTGTGGAAAAGAGTTAGGAACGACTGATTCGTTCCGGATGAGTGTAGATAGTTGCACCGCCATTTCGCACAGAAGCGCAAAGCGTTATGCCACAGTGCAACGCGGCGTCCAAGGCAAGTGAAGTGGGAGCGGACACCGCCAGTATGATCTCGATCCCCGCCAGACTGCATTTAGACACCATCTCGAAGCTTACCCGCCCGGAGAGCACCGCGCCGTACCCTTTGGTCGTTTTTTCCGCAAGCAGAATTTTCCCGATGGCCTTGTCCAGGGCATTGTGCCGGCCAATATCCTCGGCAAACGAAACCGCCTCCCCCCTGCCGTCGAAGATGAGAATCGCGTGGGTGCCCCTCGTTTTTTTAAACACATCCTGTTTATCGGTCAGTAAGGCCATTGCCCGGTTCATTAGTTCGGTATTGATGCGGAGCGTGTTGCCTACCATAGGAAGGGTGGCGATCTTCTCTTGCATGTCCGTGCTCCCGCACATGCCGCAGGAGGAGACGACCATCAAGTTGCGGCCCGGCGTATCGGTATTTTTTTGCGGCGGATTACTCAGCCGGACACGCATCATCTCAGGGAAGTCTATGCAATCGGTCAGCATGGCGATATCGGCTATTCCCTGGATGATTCCTTCGGAGAACATGAATCCCACGGCCATGGCGCGCCTGTCGCCGGGGCTGCACAAGATCGTGTATGAATCAATGCCTTCGATATCGATTGTCAGCGGCGCCTCGACAGCTACATCCGCGGCCTCTTCGATCCATTTGTCATCCGGGCCGGACGCGCGTAAACGGGTTACGGAAAATTGTTTCGATGATATAGTCATTTCGAATAATAAAAAAAATTATAAATTCAAATCTCTTTTTTTCTTTATCATATCTTTTGTTTGATGACAACATGTACCGGTGAACGGTATCCCGTCCGAAGCTCAGCCTGGGCGCTCCCGCCGTTCATCGCAATCTCTACGAACCCGTGGCTTCCTTCCAGGGCCAGGAGGCTTCCCAAACGGGTATCGCCGTATGTTTTGCATCCGGGAACGCCTTTGCCCCCGGCGGTTAATGACCACTGACGGTCTCTTACAGAAGCGCCGGGGATATTCGTGACCAAAGTGCCGAAATGGTCGATGTACTGAATATATCCTGTTATCCCGGCATCTGTTTTGATGCATGCCGGAAGATCCATGCGAATCAATGTTGCGGGATCTATCTCCATTCCTAATTTTAACAGAGGGGTTCCTGTCGCCAGGTGCGCGCCCACGGAGGCAAAAATATCCCTGCCGTGAAAGGTTGTGCTCGATTCCGGTTTGAGCCAGTATTCGGGATTGGTCAATTCCACCGCTGCGGTAATCTTTTCATGATCGAGGACGCCTGTGAAAATACCATTGTCCGGTCCCACGAGAAAGCCCGTGGCCAGTTCAACCGCGACGGCCCTCCTTTGCGTGCCTACTCCCGGGTCAACGACCGCCACGTGGACGGTTCCGGAAGGAAAATAGGGGTAAGCCGTCATGAGGCAGAAATTGGCGGCATCGAGATTTTGGGGCGGAATTTCATGCGTGATGTCGATGATATTCAAATGAAGGTTGATGCAGGCAATTACACCCTTCATTATACCCACGTAATTGTCCTGCAAACCGAAATCCGTCAGCAGTGTGAGAAATCTATCGCTGGACATAATTTTTTTTCTTCCTCTATTGTGTTCTTGGTTGCATTTTAAGACCATATTTCTATTTTGCAATACTTTATTTCCTCAGTTCCTATAAGTCCGTCTTTACAAAAGAGGTATGCAGGGAGGGGCTGTTTTTGGCGGGAAAATATGTGAGTGATATGTTATAAGTCACCCAATCACAGGATCCGGGAGGAATGTATCATATGAAAAATCTGTTGGAAGGTGTGGAAGAAATACTGCTCATGGGACCGGGACCCTCCTGCGTCCCTCCGGAAGTGTATAAAGCCTTAAGTCGCAAGACTATCGGGCATCTTGATCCCTATTTCCTTGAGATTATGGAAGATTTGAAAGGGATGCTCCGGAAAATTCTGAACACCGGCAATGCCATTACCATTCCCATATCGGGCACCGGCTCGGCGGGTATGGAGGCCTGCTTCGTAAACCTTGTGGAGCCGGGAGACAGGGTGCTGATTCTTATCAACGGCGTCTTTGGTCAGAGAATGCGGGAAGTGGCCACGCGGTTGGGTGCAACCGTGGATTCCCTGGAATTTACCTGGGGAACGCCTGTTGTCCTGGAAGAGGTGGAAAAGAAGCTACGTGAAACGTCGTATCGGATTGTGGCCGTGGTACATGCCGAGACGTCCACGGGAGTGCGGAATCCGGTGGCCGAGATAGGCAAGCTGATGAAGGGAAAGGATGCGATCTATCTGGTGGATACCGTGACCAGCCTTGGCGGGACGGAAGTCCGCATGGATGACTGGAACATCGACGCCCTTTACAGCGGCACGCAGAAGTGCCTTTCCTGCCCTCCGGGGCTGGCGCCGCTTTCCTTCTCGGAAAAAGCGATGGCCAAGCTCAAAGGCCGAAAGACAAAGGTCCCCAACTGGTATCTCGATCTTACGTTGATCTGCGAGTACTGGGGGAAAAACCGGGTCTATCACCACACCGCCCCGGTCAACATGCTCTACGGCCTTTACCAGGCATTGTATCTCATCCTGCAGGAAGGATCGGACAAAGTCTTTGCCCGTCACCGGGAGAGCCATGAGGCGCTCGTGAAAGGTCTGGAAGGGATGGGGCTGAAGATGCTGGTGGAGAAGCCAGTACCGCCTGCCCATGCTGAATACGGTGTACAGTCCGGAAGGAGTTGATGAATTGTCCGTCCGGAAGCGGCTGCGCAGTGAGTTCAAGATCGAGATCGGCGGTGGGCTCGGTCCTCTCGCCGGGAAAATCTGGCGCATCGGCTTGATGGGCCATACGGCCAGGAAGAAGAATGTAACCCGATTCCTCAAGGCGCTGAAGACAACGCTTGGCAAATAATGTAGTGACTTGATCCGGATCACTAGCCACCCCCTGCATTCCCCCGCCAGCGGGGGACATGAACAAAGGAATCTGAAACGTCTAAACTTCAGATTTCCTTTTCCAGATAGTCTGACTATACGCGGGGTTTAATCCTGCCTGCCATCCTGGCCCAGCGGTAAAGGGCGGCGAGCACAACCACGGCCTTTTCTGAAGAGTAGGGAAAGGCGGGAATGCCATGTTCTTCCAGGACCGTGGCGGCACGCTCCACCTCGACATCACCGGAGAGCGCAGCGACAATCGGTTTCGGCGCTTTCACGGCTTCAGCCGCCTTTTTTGCTTTGATGACGGTTTCGGCAAAGACCATGGGCGGCGTGACCAGGGTATGCCAGTAGCCGAGGATCAGGGCGTCCACGCGGTCGTCCTCAAGGGCCAACCGGATCGTGGCTTCATAGGTTTCCGGCGGTTCGCCTCCTGTAATATCCACCGGATTTCCCGTAGCGCCGAAAGGCGGAATGAATTTTTTGAAGGCCTCGTCCAGGTCTTTCTCCAGCGTCATGAGCTGTAGCTGATGCCTGCTGCACGCGTCCGCCAGGAGGACGCCCAGCCCTCCGGCGCCGGTGACGATCAGTACGTTCTCCCCTTTCGGGACCGGCATCTTGCTGATGCTTCTCGCGCAATCCAGAAGTTCTTCCAGGTTGGAAACCCTGACGATGCCTGCCCTGGCAAAGGCAGCGCTGTAAATCCTGTCGTCTCCGGCGAGCGCTCCCGTATGGGAAAAGGCCGCTCTTTCTCCCAGAGGCGGTTGCGCCGGCCTTGAGCGCAACGATGGGCTTCTGCCGTGCTTATCTTCTGTGCCGCCTTGACGAAGGCGACGCCGTCCTTGATGTCTTCCACGTGCATGGCGATCACCTTTGTGTTCGGGTCCTGTCCGAAGAACTCGATCAGGTCATCCTCGTCCACGTCGCACTTGTTGCCCACGCCGACGATTGCAGACACGCCCATTTTGTGAGAGCGGCTGTAGCCGATGATGGCCATACCCACGCCGCCGCTCTGGCAGGAGAGTGCTGTAGGTCCTTTCTCTGTGTAAGGTGTGCAGAAGGTCGCGCAGAGATCCGCCGGTGTGTAATATATCCCGAAGATGTTCGGTCCGAGGATACGAACCTTGCTTTCGATGGCCTTCGCGACAAGTTCCCTCTGGAGCTCGTTGTTGCCGATCTCGGCAAATCCGGATGAGATCACGATGGCCCCGGCGACTCCTTTTTCTCCGAGAACTTTTATGGCTTCGGCCACGTTCTTCGCCGGGATCACGATGACTGCCACATCCACCTGACCCGGGATGTCGGTGACGCTTTTGTAGCATTTAAGCCCCAGTATTTCGTCTGCCTTGGGATTGATGGGATAAATCTTGCCTTTGTAGCCGCCGTCGATGATGTTCTTTACCGTCGAGTATCCCAGTTTTGAAGGATCACCGGACGCCCCGATGATGGCAATGCCCGCCGGTGAAAAGATCCTCTTCATGCCGGCGACGATTTCCTCCGAAGTGTAGACTGTCTCGGCGATTCTTTTTGGTTCGCCGAGGGCCATCCGGGCATCCACAACGATGGCGCCGGACGCGGAGGCAATCACGGGATTCAGATCGACTTCCAGGATCTCCGGATGATCCGCTAAAAGAGTCGAGAGCTTCTGCAATAATATCCGCTACGGCGTTCACATCAACCGCCGGCTTTCCGCGGAAATTACCAAGGATTTTTGTTCCTTTGATTTCCTGCATCATGTCGAGGGCATCTTTCTTTGTGAGAGGGACCAATCTGAAAACCACATCGCCAGCGACCTCGACAAAAACCCCCCCCAGGCCGAACATCACGGCATGCCCGAACTGGCGGCTGAAGGAGGCGCCGATGACCAGCTCCACTCCTTCCGGCACCATCTGATCAACAGGACGCCCTGGTACGATCTGCATCCGGTTTGTGTAGTCTTTACGTTCTCCATGATTTCGGTGAATGCCGTCCGCACAGCCTCCGGGGAATCTAGATTCACCCTGATCCCGCCCACGTCGGACTTGTGGGAGATATCCGGGGAAACGATCTTCATCACGACAGGGTATCCCGACCAATTCGCTACCGTAACCGCCGTATCCGGATCAGTTGCCACATATGCCCGGTCCTGATCGGGTATATCGTAAGCCTTCAGCACTTCCTTGCTTTCCACCTCTGTGAGTACTGTTCTTCCCTGTTTTTTGACCTCTGTGAGAAGTTTCGTCACCGCGTTTTTCATCGGTTCCTCCTTTCGCTGCATTTCGAGGTAAATATGCCCGGCATTGCTGTGAACCGGCCATTCACGGACGACTACAGGAAAAGTCAACACGATAAGATTTACAAAATAGAGTGATTTGTCGGTTATGGGAACTGCATGTTCATATCGGAGAAGCATACATGCCGGGTGCCGCTGTGACTGCCAATCATGGTCTATCCCGCAAGACACGGTCTCCTTCCATCTTCAGGCCGGGATCCACTGCCACCAGGTCGCGAAGAAATTCCTTGTCACCGGCGAAATCATCAACCCGAAGGATTCGGACGATAACGAATGTGAAGCCGGTCCAACGAACAAGCAGGACTCGAAAGTGGGTTGCGTGTGGGGGTAATCTCACTGATCGCCTCCAGGTCAATCACCCAGCGAAACGGTCCCGACTGGACAGTGAGGGCCTTGTCTGTGAGCGTGTAACGTGTTCCATATAGCACCCAAAGCACAAATGCGGCAACAAGTGTCAATAGAAGGGATATCAGCAATCGAAATGTGAATGGCAAAGGCGTTACCCAAAGATTCCCCGCACCGATGAGCATGACTGTCACTGCCGCCCACAGCAGCGACAACAATCCAGCCATCCCTCTTCGATTCATATACGCGCTTCATTTCTTTCCTCCATGTAACAATCCCGCTCGATCCTCTGCTTCAAGCCTTATCTGCAGTATCTAATGATTTTAACTATATTTCTTGCAAGATAATAGGTCAATAAGTAATATCATCGCGCAGCACATAAAAGTAGTTTTTGATTATCCGAGTTGTATCTTCGGAAATGGTGGCACCGACTAATTTCAGCTTGACACGATCAGGGAATTCATATAGAAAACCTCCCTACATCGACAGACCAGTAAAGGAGGATCGTTTTTGGCAACACATAAATCCGCGGAAAAAAGGAGCAGACAGAACGAGAAAAGACGCGTGAGAAATATCTCGGTAAAGTCAAGCGTCAGAACCGTAATAAAATCCGTAGTGGCGGCCGTTGAGGAAAAGGATAAGGCGGGCTCAGTATCTGCTCTTACTGCTGCCATTCCTGCTATCAAAAAGGCAGCTTCCAAAGGCGTATTTCATAAAAAGACAACTTCGCGAAAGATATCGAGATTAACCAAGAAGGTAAATGCCCTTAATAAGGGGTAACATTTCCCTTACTCGCCGGCATAGTTATCTCTTAAAATCCTGACATCATTAATCTATATGCCCTCTCAGCTGTATCGTTGGACAGTTTGACGAGGGCATTTTTGCGGTTTGTTTCTTTAGTGCTCACATCTGTGAATGCGTAGTCCTGATATCCTGAGAAATTTTTGTTGGTCCAGATAACTTTTTGGGTACCCTGATCTTCAAAAGTGAGTTCCATAGTTATGGTCACACGTTCTTCTGCGGCAATAACACTTTTTTGGTAAGAAAGGGGAGAAGTTGTGAGGCTGTTTATACTGGCCTTGAATACGGAGTCCGCCTTTTCCCGCGTGTCAACCAGCGTGAACCTTCCTCCGATGTCGAATTGATCGATAAAGGCAGTCCTGAAGGTGTTTTCGATATTGGCCTCACTGGTCCTGTTGGAAAAATTGTCTATGAAGACCGTCCGGATGTTTTTATCGATATATTCACCGCCGGGGCTGAAGCGGTAGCCGCAACCTGAGATGAGAAGGACAGAAGGAAAAGGCGATATCGATCGAGTGTCTTATGCCCCCGCATCAAAGAGGGAATTTTTTGCAGTCTTGTGCATGAAATCCCTCAATCCCCTTTAAAAAGGAGGTTAATGCGGTTTCTTACTGAACCACGATATTGACAAGTTTTTTGGGAACATATATCTCTCTCGATACTTTTTTTCCGGAGATGAAATTGGCAATCTTCTCATCGCTTAGGGCAAGGGCCTTGATCTTTTCGCCATCCTCATCCGCGGCGACGACCATCCTGCTCCTCACCTTTCCATTGATCTGAATGACTATGGTAATTTCTTCTTCTGCGGCTACGTCATGATCATACTCCGGCCAGGGGACATCGGCTAAATTGCTTTCACATCCTAATTCCGTCCACAGCTCTTCGGTTATGTGCGGAACAATGGGTGCCAGCAATATAACGATCGTTTCGATGGTTTCCCTGATGACGGAAAGGGCTTTAGCATCTTCCTTCGGCGGCCGCTCGATCAGGTAAAGGGCATTGACCAGTTCCATGACAGCGCTTATGGCCGTATTGAAGTGGAACCTATCCTCAATATCACGGGTCACTTTCCTTATCGTCTGGTGGGTTTTTCGCCTCAGGTTTTTTAATTCCCCTTCGAGTTCTTCACTTCCGTCGAAAGGCTTAACACCCGCGATGTCATCGAGGTAATCTATTACAATTCGCCAGGCCCTGTTCAGGAAACGGAACGACCCCTCTACTCCCTGATCAGACCATTCCAGATCCTTCTCCGGGGGTGCGGCAAAAAGACAGAACATCCTGACCGTGTCGGCGCCGTATTTTTTGATCAGATAATCGGGATCGACGACATTTTTCAGAGATTTGGACATCTTTTCCGATTTACCGATCGTTACCTCTCTCTCGCAGTGAGTGCATTTTCCGTCCTTCACCTCGTCGGGAAAGAGATAGCCGTGCTCTTTGCAACGCATCGTCTCTTTGCAGACCATGCCCTGGGTCAGGAGATTGGTAAATGGTTCATCAAAATCCAGGACACCGAAATCTCTCAGCATCTTTGTGAAGAAGCGTGAGTAGAGGAGATGGAGGATCGCGTGTTCAATGCCGCCGATGTACTGATCCACCGGCATCCAGTAGTGGACCTTTTGTTTGTCAAGACCGGGTTTTTCTGCGCAGTGGGGCGAGCAGAAGCGGTCAAAGTACCAGGAAGATTCCACAAACGTATCCATGGTGTCCGTTTCCCGTTTTGCCGCGCTGCCGCATTGCGGACAGGTAGTTTCCACGAATGCCTCGTACTTTGCCAGGGGAGATCCCCCTTCTCCCGTTAGTTCCACTTCGCGGGGCAGGATGACGGGAAGGTCCTTTTCCGGTACCGGCACGGTGCCGCACTTATCGCAGTAGATGATGGGAATCGGCGCCCCCCAGTAGCGCTGCCGGGAAATGCCCCAGTCTCGCAAACGGTACTGGATGGCTTTCTTGCCCCGGCCTGATGGATTCCAGATATTCGGCGATGGCATCAAGGGCCTTCAAATTTTCCATACCGTTGAATTGTCCCGAATTAACGAGGATGCCTTCGTCCACGTAGGCTTCCGTCATGGTGTGGATGTTGAGAGGTTTGTTCGTGCGGTTGAATGACCACAATGAGGGGGAGACTGTATTTTTTCGCGAATTCAAAGTCCCGCTGATCGTGGGTGGGTACGGCCATGACGCATCCGGTTCCATATTCGGCAACGACAAAGTTTGCGGCAAAGATGGGCATCTTCTTCTTTGTCAGCGGATTGAGGCAGTAGGCATCCAGGAAGATACCTTCCTTTTCGTAATACTCCGATGTCCGCATCAGCTTGTCCTGCTTTTTTACCTTTTCCACAAATTCCCTGACTTCATTTTCGATCGGTTTTCCCTTGACCAGGTCCATAACAAGGGGAAGTTCGGCGGCAACCAGCATAAACGTGGCCCCATATACCGTATCCTGCCTTGTCGTAAAGACTTTGATCGTGCCATTGCCGTCTGCCATGGGGAAAAGGATCTCGCATCCGAAGCTTTTGCCGATCCAGTTTTTCTGCATGGTGATGACCCGTTCGGGCCATCCGGGGAGTTTGTCGCAGTAATCGAGGAGTTCTTCAACATAGTCGGTGATGCGGAAAAACCACTGATCGAGATATTTTTCCTCGACCTCCGTGGAGCATCTCCAGCACTGACCTGCTTCCACCTGCTCGTTTGCCAGTACGGTTTGACAGGTCAGGCACCAGTTTACGATGGAGCTTTTTTTATAGGCGAGCCCTTTTTCATACATCCAGAGAAAAAACAGCTGCTCCCAGCGGTAATATTCCGGCTCGCAGGTGGAAAGTTCCCTGTCCCAGTCATAGCTGAAGCCCATCTCCTTGAGCTGTTTTTTCATGTAGGCGATGTTTTCATTCGTCCACGTTGCCGGATGAATGCCATGGTCGATGGCCGCGTTTTCCGCGGGCATGCCGAAAGAATCCCAGCCCATGGGATGGAGAACGTTGTATCCGTTCATCCGCTTGTAGCGTGCCACTACATCACCGATGGTGTAGTTTCGCACATGGCCGATATGAATTCTACCGGAGGGATAGGGAAACATCTCCAGGAGGTAGTACTTTTTTTTATCAGGATCTTCCGTGACCTTGAAAATACCCTTATCTTCCCAGATTGCCTGCCATTTCTTTTCCAGTTCCTGCGGCTTATACTTTTTCTCCATAACTCATCCAGCCTCCAACAGTAAGACTCAGAACAATATCCTCATGATTCGGAACTTCCGGAGATTTTGTTGACATTTTGATTCGCTTCTTCTTTATATAATTTCAGGTATACTGCATCGAGAATTCCGTTTATAAAAGAACCGGAATTTTCAGAGCCATACATTTTGCCCAGATCAATAGCTTCGTTCAGTGTGACTTTGGGGGGTATATCCGGACAGTATAAAAGCTCGTAGACGGCCATACGAAGGATATTTCTGTCAACTCTCGACATGCGTGCAAGCGACCAGTTTTCGGAGCAACTGCTTATGTGACTATCTATCTGCTCTCTGTTGTCCCAGGTACCTTCGATCAAAAGGGTAGAGAATTTTCTGGACTCTTCCGGAGCTTCAAAGTTATTCCAGAAAAGCGCGACAGCCTCTTTGGAATCGATATTTAAAACATCCAGCTCGTAAAGAACCTGTAAGGCAATTTCTCTTGCCTTTCTTCGTTGATGCATTAATTCCTCTGGTTATACTACATCAGACACTATTTATGACGGATCTGCCAATCTAGATTACAAAACGAGATACTTAAATAAATGCAAAATGAATATTTCAAAATCAGCTAATATCGATAAAAAACGAAGGATTTACGACCAATATTATAATCAAAATAGTAGGTGACAGGGCAAGGTTCATTTGCCGGTCAATAATGCGACTCATCAATATGCTCAGCTAAGAATTTATCAAGGCTATAATTTCCTGAAGAGGTCTACCATTTCAATGGCTGACATGGCGGCATCCCATCCCTTGTTTCCCGCTTTGGCTCCCGCCCTTTCGATGGCCTGTTCAATGGTATCCGTGGTCAGTACACCGAAGGCTACAGGGATCTCCGTTTCCAGACCGACGCTCGCTATCCCCTTGGTGACCTCGGCGCTGATGTATTCAAAATGGGGTGTGGCCCCCCTGATTACTGCACCGAGACAGATCACCGCATCGAACTTCGCCGTCTTTGCCAGCTTCTTGGCCGTTGCGGGCAGTTCAAATGCACCGGGAACCTTATAGATCTGGATGTCTTTTTCATCCGCCCCTGCCCTTGTCAAGGCGTCGATGGCGCCATCAATCAGCCTTCCGCAGATGAAATCGTTGAAGCGACTGGCGACAATGCCAAACTTCATCCCCTTGGCTACAAGCTTTCCTTCTATGATCCTTGGCATATTCCTCTCTCCATAGTGAAACTTGAAAACAATCTATACTTCCAACAAATGACCCATTTTTTTCTTTTTTGTTTTCAGATACTTGATGTTGCTGTCAGTTGGTTTTATTTCGATGGGAACGCGTTCGGTAATAGTTATACCGTACCCCTCAAGACCTACAATTTTCTTGGGATTATTGGTCATGAGTCTCATCTTTCTGACACCCAGATCGGCAAGGATCTGGGCGCCGATGCCATAGTCTCGCAAGTCTGCCTTGAACCCGAGCGAGATATTGGCCTCAACGGTATCTTTCCCGCGCTCCTGCAGTTCGTAGGCCCTGATTTTATTTACAAGGCCGATACCTCTGCCTTCCTGATGCATATAAACGATTACACCTTTTCCCGCCTCATCCACCATCTTCATGGCTGCATGGAGTTGATAGCCGCAGTCGCACCGCTCCGATCCGAATACATCACCTGTCAGGCATTCCGAATGAACCCTCACCAGGACTTCGTCATCCGGCTCAATATCTCCCTTGACCAGGGCGACATGTTTCATGTCATCGACATCGTTTTCATAAACGATGAGTTTGAATTTGCCCCCGTAGTGGGTCGGGATCGTTGCAGTCGCTGCCCTCCTGATCAGGGATTCATGCTGCATTCTGAACTGGATGAGATCGGCGATGGTCACTATCTTCAGACCATGTTCCTTTGCGAAGATCTCCAGATCCGGCATGCGGGCCATGGTGCCGTCATCCTTCATGACCTCACAGATTACACCGGCCGGTTTCAACCCGGCCAATCGTGCAAGATCCACGGAACCTTCCGTCTGTCCGGTTCTAACCAGTACACCGCCCTTTCTGGCACGTATGGGGAAAACGTGTCCCGGGCTGACGATGTCATCAGGCGTGGCGTCATCGGCAACGGCTGTTCGTATAGTTGTTGCCCTATCGGCAGCAGAAATACCTGTGGTGACCCCGCGCTTGGCTTCTATAGATACGGTAAATGCGGTTCCGAAACGGGAGCGGTTATCCGATACCATGGGGCACAAGATTCAGCTTATCAGCAAGTTCTTCACTCAGAGACAGACAAACGAGTCCCCTGCCGTATTTCGCCATGAAGTTAATGGCCTCCGGCGTGACAAATTCCGCCGCCATGCAGAGATCACCTTCGTTTTCTCTGTCTTCATCATCCACCAAAATAATCATTTTGCCACTTTTGATATCAACAATGGCTTCTTTTATTGTACTTACACCCATATTACACCTATATTAATTAAGCTCTAAATCCATCTGACCCCGTTTATGAAATAGGGATGTGGGAATTTTTATTTCAAAAATCCATGTTCCGCAAGAAAATTCATATCAATTCCTTTATCCGGATTGAGAAATTTCTCCACATATTTCCCGATAATATCCGTTTCAATATTGACCGGATCAGCCACTTTTTTAAATCCTAATGTTGTGTTCTGGGCTGTGTGGGGGATTATGTTAACATAAAATCTATTTTTTTCACAGCGATTTACAGTTAGACTTATCCCGTCAACAGCGACTGATCCCTTTTCTACGATATATCGGCTTAATTCCGTATCGATTTCCACACCGAAACTGGATGGAATTGGCCTTATTGACTTTTTCCTGAATCTTTCCCAGTCCATCAACATGGCCGAGAACAAGATGCCCGCCCAGAAAACTGTTCATCCGCAAGGATTTTTCCAGGTTTACCTTATCTCCGGACTTCAGTAATTTGAGATTTGTCCTGGCCAGTGTTTCTGCCGATACGTCCGCAGAAAATTCCTTGTCTGTTTTATGGGTTACCGTAAGACAGGCACCGTTAATGGCAATGCTGTCGCCAACGGTGACATCATCTAAATTCATGGAGGTCTCGATTACAAGGAGGGCATCTTCTCCCTTCCTCGTTAACCGTTTAACGGCTCCCATGCTTTCTATAATTCCTGTGAACATGACCGGTCGATTTACCTGTCTGGGTGGTTACTTGGCGTCGTCCTTTTTTACACTCAGAAGATCCTTGAGTTCTTCCAAAAAATCGCTTACGTCACGAAATTCTCTGTATACCGATGCGAACCTCACGTAGGCAACTCCGTCCAGGTTCTGGAGTTCCTTCATGACCTGTTCCCCGACGACAGACGCGGGGATTTCTTTGTCGGGATACTCCTGGCAGCGCTGTTCAATTCTGTCCACGATGCTTTCAATTACATCAGTGCTGATGGGACGCTTTTCACAGGCCTTCTTGATGCCGGAACGTATTTTTGTCCTGTCGAAAGGTTCCCTCCGGCCGTCCTTCTTGACTACCGTCGGGAGAACTTCTTCCACAAATTCATACGTTGTGAAACGTTTTCCGCAGGATACGCACTCCCGCCGTCCTCCTGATAGCATCGCCATCTTTGCTGATCCGGGAGTCAATTACCTTGTTCTCCGTATTTCCGCAAAAAGGACACTTCATAACTTGGACACCTTTACACCGGCTTCCTTCAATATTTCTTCTGCTAATTTATCCTTGTAAATCGCCCTTATAACTACTGCGTTGATACCTGCGTTGATGATCATCTTGGCACATATGACACAGGGATGATTGGTACAGTAGAGGGTCGCATCGTTTACACTTACTCCGTGAAGTGCAGCCTGAATAATGGCATTTTGCTCCGCATGAAGCCCCCGACATAGTTCATGGCGTTCGCCGGAAGGAACACCTAATTGTTCGCGCAGACATCCCATATCCAGGCAATGATGCAGACCCGATGGAGCTCCGTTATAGCCTGTCGCCAATACCCTCCTGTCCTTTACTAAAACGGCACCAACGCTTCGTCTCAGACATGTGGAACGCCTCGAGACGAGGTCCGCAATATCCATGAAATATACATCCCATGTCGGTCGCTGGTTCTTCTTACCTCCAGCTTGGGGCTTTAATGTGCAGCCTTGGCTTTACCCATCAGCCTTTCAGTATCCTTATCACGGCAGAGGGGAATATTTTACAGAGGACACCGACCTCTTCTTTAACTTCCTCAGCCCGTTTTTTATTTAAACCCGTTTTTCTATCGCCTCGATTTTATCGATACGTCTTTGATGGCGGTCTCCCTCAAATTCCGTACTCAACCACAAACGCGTTATTGATTTTGCCTCGTCTTCCTCCGTCCGCCGACCGGCCAGAACAAGGATATTTGTGTCGTTGTGCAGCCTGCTCATACGGGCCGTCTCTTCATCGAGACATGCAACTGCCCTGATGTGCGGAAACTTGTTGGCGACAATAGCCATGCCGACACCGGAGCCGCATAACAGAATACCCCTGTCAAACTCTCCGGAAGAGACCCTTTCGGCCACCCTGTGCGCCAAAGTCCGGATAATCGACAGGGTCTCTGTTGTCAGTACCGACGTCAGTTATGTCATATCCCATGTTCGCAAGGTATTGTCTGATAGTTTCTTTTAGAGGAAATCCGGCGTGATCGCAACCTATAATTATCTTAGCCATGTAATTAACGTTCGTTGAATTTCTTAAATATCAGCACGGCATTGACGCCGCCAAAACCAAATGTATTGGACATGGCCGTTTGAATTTCTTTTTTTCGTGCTTTATGGGGAACGTAATCGAGATCGCATTCAGGATCAGGGTTATCCAGATTGATAGTCGGCGGGATGATGCCTTCGTAGAGAGACATTGCCGAAATGATAGCCTCCACGCCGCCTGAGGCTCCCAGGAGATGACCGGTCATGGATTTTGTAGAACTCACGGCGAGCTTAAATGCATGATCGCCGAAGACCTTTCTTAATGGCCTGAGTTTCATAAATGTCGTTGGGTGGTGTCGAGGTACCGTGGGCGTTGATGTAGTCGATATCGCCGGGGCTCATTTGGGCATCATCCAGGGCCGCTGCCATGCATCTCGCCGCTCCTTCATGACCCGGGGGAGGTGCTGCCATATGATAGGCATCACTGGTCGATCCGTAACCGACCACTTCCGCATATATCCTGGCGCCTCTGTCAAGGGCTGATGTTAGTTCTTCCAGGATCACAATCCCACACCCCTCTCCGATAACAAAACCATCTCGATCACGTTCAAAGGGGCGACTCGCTTTCTTGGGCCGATCATTTTTCACGGACATGGCCCTCATTGCGTTGAATCCGGCTATACCGAGGGGTGTAATAGCCGCATCGACGCCTCCTGCGATCACTACATCGGCAGTAATTGCCGGATATGATCCTCATGGCATCCCCGATGGCGTTGGTTCCTGAAGAGCAGGCGGTAACCGGACAATTTATGGGACCCTTCGCTCCGAACCTGATCGAGACATTGCCGGCGCCAAGATTTGCAAGAACGGCAGGAATGGCAAAGGGGGACATTTTTCCGGGGCCGCCACGGAGTATTGTTTCTTTTGCTCTTTCCATGGATGCGAGGCCTCCGATTGCTGATCCTATGACTACACCAACCCGTTCAGCATTCTTCCTATTAATGACCAGTTCCGAATCCGCCAAGGCCATCTCGGCGGCTGCCAGGGCATAGATAATGAAGTTATCAAACTTGCGAAGCTCTTTTTTGCTTACAAAATTGAGGGCATCAAAATTCTTCAGTTCACCGGCAATCTTTGTTTTATATCCGGTAGTGTCGAATTTTGTTATTTTTCCAATTCCTGATTTTCCCTTGCAGATTCCCTTCCATGTATCCTCGGCAGAATTGCCGAGGGGCGTAACCGCACCGATTCCGGTTATGACGATTCTTCTTTTCAAAGGGGTCTGTTTTCCTCGCATCATGTCAAGATTATGTTACCCCTTTGCTCTTGAGAAAATTGATCACATCTTGTATTGTGCGGATTTTTTCCAGCTCTTCATCGGAGATTTGCAATCCGAAATTTTCTTCCATTTCCATGATCAGTTCGACCAAGTCGAGGGAATCGGCTCCCAGATCATCTATAAAGGATGCCTCCGGCACACATTCCTCTTTTGTAACATCCAGATGCTCCATTATAATTTCTACGACCCTTTCTTCGAGTTTCATTAACATTCCCTCCTCAAGTATATAAACTATTTATGATGACATACCCTGCATGAGAGCTTTGATTATACTCCCCCTGTATAACGGGGTGAGTTGTGAGATGGCAATAATCATTTGCAGTTGAGTTATAGTTCTTAAGAAATCTTTTCAACCGGGATCACCTGTCGTCCCTTATAGGTGCCGCAGTTCGGACAGACATGATGAGACAGCTTTGGTTCACTGCACTGCGGACATGCAGAAGCCAGTGAAGGCTTCAGAAAGTCATGCGATCTCCTTTTATTTCTCCTGGTTTTTGAATGTCGTTTAACTGGATTTGGCATAGTTATTCTTCCTTTGCATTAAAATTCATTTATTATCGGAAACTTTAATTTTTTTTAAAACAGCCAGACGTTCATCGATAAATTCAGCATGACAGCCGCAGCTTGCCATGTTGATATTAATCCCGCAGTGCGGACATAACCCTTTGCATGTATCCACGCAAAGAACTTTGATGGGAATTTGCAGTACAATTTGCTCAAATATCAGACCATCCAGGTCGATCACATCATCCTGATAAAACCCATATTCGAGATCTTCAGGACTTAACTCCTCTTCCATCAGCCTATTCTTCGCCGGGACAAATGTGTATCTGAAGGTACTTTTTATCGGAAAATTAGTAGCTTCCAAACAGCGGCAACAATTAGAAACAACAGTTGCCTCCAGGTTCCCGTCGATAAACACGGTCTCACGCATTTTTTTAGCAGCGCAGAAAATATCAATACCTTGAAGGGAAAAATCACTTTTCTCCTTTTCAGGCAGCAGGTCCCGAAACCAGTCACTATCTTTATGAAACTGAAGGTTCAGCCCCTCTTCCGGGATGTTGTTGATAATGATTTTCACTGTGCGTCCCTAATTATTTTAAATTGTGATCCCGGGTATGCGATGAGACATTGTTTGTAAGGTGCGAAGTAGATTATAAATTGGCCTGGTTGTCAAGTATAATTTTGTTGTTTGAAATCCGGCTTGACAAACAAAGTATCGCAGCCATATAAGGAAGTTCGTCAAAACAATGGACATGGTTAATAAAATGACTCAACAAGAGGGGATTAGAACACGTTTTGCCCCATCTCCCACAGGATTTCTGCACATTGGAGGTGCGAGAACCGCACTTTTTGCCTGGCTTTATGCCAGGCATTTCAATGGGCAATTCATTCTCAGGATCGAAGATACTGATCAGCTTCGTTCAACGGAGGAATCAACAAAAGCGATTCTCGATGCCTTAACGTGGCTTGGGCTTGACTGGGATGAGGGGCCGTTTTTTCAGGCACAGCGCGTGGACATGCACAGGCAAATGGTAAGGAAGCTCCTGGATGAAGGGAAGGCCTATTATTGCGTCTGTACTCCTGACGAACTGGAAGAGAAGAGGAAGAGTGCCCTTGCGGAGGGTAGAAAACCGAAATATGACGGTACGTGCCGGGATAAAAATCTCCCCAAATCGGCGAATTCGGTGGTCAGATTCCGATGTCCCCATACGGGTATAACGGTAGTAAATGATCTGGTTAAGGGCATGATCACCTTTAATAACGAGGAGCTTGATGATCTGGTCATAGAAAGAAGCGATGGCTATCCGACATACAACTTTGCCGTCGTGGTGGATGATGCCCAGATGGAAATAACCCATGTGATCAGAGGAGATGACCATGTCAACAATACGCCGCGGCAGATTCTTCTCTATGAGGCGCTGGGATATAAAGTCCCCCAGTTCGGCCATGTTTCCATGATCATGGGGTCTGATAAAACGCGGCTGAGTAAACGCCACGGGGCAACATCAGTTATGGCTTACAAGGAGATGGGGTATCTGCCGGAAGCCATGGTCAATTACCTGGTCAGGCTTGGATGGTCTTACGGAGACCAGGAGATATTTTCTTTGGATGAACTCATCCGTTTCTTTACCCTTGATTCGGTTGGGAAATCCGCCGCCATATTTAATCCGGATAAACTTCTCTGGTTAAATCAGTACTATATCAAGGAATGCCCGACGGAGAGGCTCGTCCGGGAGATGATACCGTTCTGGAAACGATTGGGTGTCGATACTACCGATCAGGCTTTTCTCGGACATGTGGTTAATGACCTGAAATCGAGGGCAAAGACCCTCGTGGAACTTGCTGAATCAAGCTTGTTTTACTTCACGGATGATGTTGCCTATGAAAGCGAAGCAGCAAACGCATTCCTGAAGGAGGAAATGGCGGATCATCTTAAGGCCGTAGCCGAAGGAATCCCCTCTTTACAGGATTATAGCAAAAAAGGGATGGAGGCATTTCTGCGAACCCTGGCTGAAGAAAGGGGCATCAAACTTAAAGTGATAGCACAGCCGCTCCGGGTTGCCATCACAGGAAAGACTGTCAGCCCCGGAATTGATGAAGTTATGATCACTCTAGGCAAGGAGCGGGTGATTAAAAGAATCAACAGAGCTGTTGAGTATATCAAAAACAGGGCATGATTCTTCCCATTTTGATCTTGACTTTTTACGACTGATTGATTAAAAAACCACCTTCCAAATCGTTTATTCCAAAATGATGGTCCCATCGTCTAGTGGTTAGGACGCTGGCCTCTCACGCCGGAAACTCGGGTTCAAGTCCCGGTGGGACCACCAAAATAATAACTGATAGTTACAAAAAAATTTGTAGCTCATCCCCTTTTTTATTTTTCAGTTCCCAAATATTCCCAACAACAGGGGTAATGCTTTGTAGGTGTTGACAATAACCATCCGCTTCCCATTTTCAACAAATATCGACCCACCCCCAGCAAAAATTACGGATTGTTATCATCTACCCGACATCCAGGCTATATAGGTTACGTCCACAGCACCAACTCTAACTATCAGTCAGTTTAGCCCCATAATAAGTTCCCTTGACCTTATCACTTAACCAGCAGAACGGGACACTTGGCTCCCCTCAAAACCTTATCTGCGACACTGCCAAGATGCTTAATCAAACCCTTTTTCCCGTGCGAAGCGATCACGATCAGGTCAATACCCTTGTCTTTTTGCTCTTTTAAAATTATCTCATAGGTATCGCCCTTTTTTACGTCAGAGATAATCTGCAGATCCTTTGATGCAGAGAGCATCTTCACTTCCTTTTTCAGTTTCTCCTCGGCAAACGCCATACTTTGCTTTTCGACCTGGTCCACGAGAGAGGCGTCCAGGCAATAATCCACGGCACACTGCATTATCTCGTCTACCACATGCAGAAGATATATCTTGGATTTATGTTCTGACGCTATGTCCACAGCCTGCTTCAACGCCCTGTCGGAATATTCGGAAAAATCTGTTGGAACAAGAATATTTTTCGGTGCAAACATTTTTCAACCCTCCATACGTTTATACTAAAATTTAAATCATTATAAACCCCTATTCAACTTTAACCTTTACTTCCTTACTTTTGGCTTTCTCGCTCTTGGGCAAGTAGCCAATGATTTTATAACATTTTTATTTGTCATTTTTCCCCTCCTTATGGTTGCTTAATTTCCTGGTAATTACTCGATTAAATCTTACCCAACAATCACCTCGTAAAACTGAGGAGTCGGATGACCGTCAAGTAAGAGTCCAACCCGCATGCCAGCTTCATCATGGTCAGGGCTGGTGTGCATAGCCATAAAGGTCTCATAACTCTCGTGTTCTACAACGGCAGCGTAGTTACCTTGCTTTAAGGGTTTCAGGAGTCGCCGGTTGATGAACCCTTTATGCTTCGCCAACTCTTTATTTGACCAGGCAAACCACTTTCGAAACTCATCATCCTTTCCCGCCTTGATCGGTGGGAAATTGATAATAACCACAAACATAACAGACACCTCCTTTTTCCTTTTCTCTTTTCTTTTTTTCGAAGTTTTCAACACAGATAAATTTCCTTCAATTCATGGAGAAGCTTGTGAAATTCTTCGTGGACACCCTCCCCAATTTTCTTGCGCTCCAAATCCTCAAAACCTTCCACCAACTCCCTCTGCTTTTTCTTCCCGAGAAGTCTATCGAATATGGGAAAAAGGACATTGTTTTCCTTCTGGATATGCTGGGTCATAAGGGCGATATACTTTTGGGCATTGGCTGTATATTCTACCCAGGTCAGTTCCTCAAACTTCTTCATCTGGGTGAGATCATGGTCCATGGCCCGCACATAGCTTCGGCCCTGGCTGTGCTCTCTCAGCAAGAGACCGATGAGCTTTCTCTCCATTGGGATAATGGCCGGAAATAGCAGGTATTCTTCTTTCCCGTGATGGCATTGATCGACGAAAATCTTAAAAAACTCCATGATCCTTTCCAGGTGGCCTAGATATGCTTTTCCCTTCGCTTCCATTTTGGTGCAGACCCTTTCCAAGATTTTCAGCATTAAGGCAATTCTCTCATGCTCTTCTTTCAACTGCTCCGCTGGGGTCATCATTTCCTCCTTTATCTTTGGTACGTACTTTTATAATGCTAGCGACAAAGCTAAGGACGATACCATCAGCAATGGTTATACTTTTTATTCAAGAGCTTTTTGCTTCATCCGGCCAATCTCTGTCTGCATAAAGCATTAGAATCAA
Organism: uncultured delta proteobacterium; assembly: GCA_963695875.1. Classification (GTDB taxonomy): domain Bacteria; phylum Desulfobacterota; class Syntrophia; order Syntrophales; family UBA2185; genus DATKLL01. The sequence goes on from CAVOID010000004.1 coordinate 164,336, forward strand.
AATTCCATAAAATTGTCGCTTATTATTCGAAACCGTTACTGAAAAAATTTAATAAATAACTTGTCTTACTTGCAGAGCCCTCCTGGTGTGAATGACCTTGCCTTCGCTGCTACAATTACCCTTCCTGTCTCCAAAAGTGCTTTTTCGACAAAATCATACACCATTAATCCTCTTTTGATTTGTCTAGCCAAGTCTTCTGACATATAAATAGGTTTTTACAACGGCAATGAATAGCGGGATGACACCGAATACAATAAAGATCGCGTCAGCGGGGAGACGCGCCCATTCGATCAATGTTGATATCCTGCTGTCGAGAAATTCAGAACTCCGGGCATGCCAGTATCCGTTTTGAAGGACGTCCCATAGTTGGAGTACTCCTCCTGGGAAGAGATTGAGAAGAATCATCAAGGCGAGGCCGACATTAAGCGCCCAAAAGGAAACCCGTATGTATTTCTCCAGGTTAGCCCATCTATCTTCCGGCAGGACCTGCCTCATTGAGAATACCATAAAGGCAACGGCGAACATTCCGAAGACGCCCATAAATGCAGAGTGCGCGTGATTAGGTGTCAGGATAGTCCCCACTTCGAAATAACTCACGATGGGCATATTGATCAAAAACCCGAAAATACCGGCGCCAACGAAGTTCCAAAATCCCACGGCCGTGAGATAATAGAAGGTCCATTTGTGTGGAATGGAAATCTCTCTTCCGCACACGTCGCAGGTTCCTCTTGAAAGCTTGATGAAGTCCCAAGCATCAAGCGTAAGAAGGGTAAGCGGCACCACTTCCAGTGCAGAGAACATTGAGGCAAGAGCCATGGATATATTGGACTGACCTGTCCAGTACCAGTGGTGGCCTGTTCCAACAATGCCTCCCGCAAGAAAGAGGATGGCATCGAGATAGATCACCCGTGTTGCCGTGATGCGTGTGACCATGCCGAGCCTGTAAAAAAGGACGGCAATCATGGCCGTCACAAAGAGCTCGAAGAAACCTTCTACCCACAGGTGAATGATCCAAAATCGCCACATATCGACAACTGAGAAATGACTCTTTCCTGTAAAGAAAAGAGCAGGCAAATAAAAGAGAGGGATGGCTGCGGCAGTCAGAAGAAAGAGAGAGGCAATCTCCCCTTCCTCTCTATCTTTTCTCAATGGTCCCACGATACGAAAAAGGAGGAAAAGCCAGATGAGTAACCCGATGACAAGCAAGAGCTGCCAGGCTCTTCCGAGGTCGAGATATTCCCATCCCTGGTGGCCAAACCAGAACCAGACCTTACCCGTAAACTGATACACTCCGAATAATTCACCAAAGAGACTGCCAAAGATGACGATAAGAAGTGCAAAAAATAGAATATTGATTCCTTTTGTCTGCCACTTTGTTTCAATGCTTCTTAATGCCGTGGCAAGAAAAATTCCGCCACCGACGTAGCATGTCGCAATCCAGAAAATCGCTGTCTGAAGATGCCAGGTGCGAAAGATGTTGCTTGATAAATATCTGGAAAAATCAAGACCGTAAAAACTCGACGGATCGGCACGATAGTGTGCAGTGGCGCCGCCCACGAGAACCTGCGCAAGAAAGAGAAGCATCGCTATGGCGAAGAATTTAATCGTTGCCTGCTGGCTTGCCGTGGCCTCTCCGGGAAGGAGCTTTGGGTGGTAATGATTACGCACTCCCTTCCACCCGAGGAAATCAAACTTGCCAAAGGCAAAAAGAACCGCTGCTGTACCTGCCAGAAGGGCGATGAGGCTGAGGGCGCTCCATAGAAAGGTATCGGCAGTGGGACGGTTCCCGACTGTAGGGTCATAAGGGAAATTGTTGGTGTAGGAAAATGATTTCCCCGGACGATTCGCGACAGAGGCCCAGGCCGTCCATGCAAAGAAGGCAGTGAGTTGCCTGATCTCTTCCGGCTCATGAATAAGCCCAGTCAGGAGCCCCCGATTGACCGCAGGATTGTAAAAGTAGTCCGCCCATTTTCTGATTTGACTGCGATAAGAAATCACCTCAGGTGTTGTAAAGGTAAGAAAGCCCGTTGCGGTATCATAGCGGTTTGTTTTGAGTAGTTGTTGAACTTCCGCATTGAGGACAGATCTCTCAGCCTGCGTGAGGTTCTCGGCGGGACGGTGGAAAAGCACTCGGGAAAAATACGCCGCTGCATCAATTGCCAAGGTGTGCAGGTATTCAGCAGGAAAGTCAGGACCAAGGTAAGCCCCATGGCCCCAGATCGTTCCGTTTTCCATGAGACCATACTTCAGAAAGACCTCCTGGCCAGAGACGATGTCATTTCGGATGAAAATAGTCTCACCATCGGAGCTGATGACCTTCTCTGGAATTGGAGGTGAGTTCCCGGAGGTGGTGGCAGCAACCCAGATCAGGATTGCAAATCCCAAAATGACAACTAGGAGAACGGACCGTTTCCACCAGGGCGAGAGTCTTTCAATATAGATTTCCTGATCGCTCATTTATTTTATTTATAATGGTGGTCATCCAAAATTTGGTATTTTTTCAATCATGTGTTTATGTCTTGACATAGAGCATATCCCATGGAATGAACAGTGAAAATCTTTTAAACATTACTATTCATGCCCGACATCTGCGGGACGAGAATCATCAAGAATCAGTCCCATCTTTGCCATGGCCGCGAGAGTGGAAGTGTAATCCTTGTGGACGATGCCCCGGATACCCAATGACCCTGCCACATTGACAAACATTTCCCGGTCTTCGAGATAAACCACGTGCGCCGGGTGGACTTGGGCGATATCCAAAGCGATCCGGTAAATGTCGGCGTCAGGTTTGCGGTAATGGACGAAACAGGAGGAGATGAAGAAATCGATGAAGTCGATCAGCCTGAATGTATGAATCCGGTAAGCGGTCAGTTCTTTCCCTTCGTTGCTTACCGCTGCCACCTTCAGTCCATACCGGGACTTGAGCCTACGGATAAAGTCGATCATGTCCGGGAACGGCTTTGACTGGGCGAACATGAAGGCCTTGAAATCTTCCGGCTTAAATTGCCGTTCCTTATAGAACACCAGCCGGTACAGGTATTCATCAAGGCTCAGTTTACCTTCCTCGTATGTATCAAAAGTTAGGTGATGCCTTTCGTCCATTTCTTCGTAATCGAGACCAAAGACCTCCGCTGCCTGCATGCGCATTCTCCTGTCCCAGCCATTGGTAAGAATAACGTTCCCAATATCAAGGAAGAGATGTGTAATCCGCTCATGCTGCATATTATATATCTCTTTCTTCATTCCTTCGTGGGAACGAGTTTTTGAGACATCACATGAGTGTATTGTTGATAATATTTTTCCTCTTCTCGGGGAATGTCAGATTGCCGAAAGTTGAGACTATCTAAAAACCGAACAGAAATTCTCACCCTGGCCTTCCTAGTTCACGAATTAGAGAGCCCCTGGAGAATGCTTTTTCTTTGGTACATTGTTCATCCTCATTTTCAGATCTCTGATCTCAGCGTTTAGCCTCATGCAAGCTATCTCATACTCATCCCTGAGTTCGGGATCCAAAGATGGATTACTTAAAGCCAGCCTCGTGCAACTTCTGATGATCTCACATTCTTGAAGATAGCGTTTTAAATCTTCCACATTTTTCGACTTCGCTATTTTCTTATATATTTCTTAAACCTCTTTCTAATATTGGAGAAATCAATCGATAAAACAGATATATCCTTCAACTATCTTTTTGTTTACTGCATCAATATTATGCAGTGGGCGACGATTTCTAATATTTATTAAATTTACTTTGGCTGTTCAATGAATGCAATAATCATAAAATAGAAGCATAATGGTAGGTAAAAAATGATGATAAAAACAGACTGAAGGTCATTAGCTGTCTCATAAATATAATTATGCTGTCACAGACGTGTTTATTGTGCGTATTGCTGAACTCAATAGTCTCCTTATTCTAATGTAATTAGAAGCTGAAAATCAGAGAAACCCCGATAGCATTCATAACAAATTCCTATGTAGGTATAATTGAATAATCGGCGGCAATAATGTTGAAAGTTTACACTTAACCTTTATTGAACACAAATTGAGAAGGAGAACAACGATGAAACACAAACCCATTAAATTAAGATTCCTGTTTTTGGGTATTCTGGTTGCCGGTATTATGATTTTCGCTGCCACAATGGACGGCTTGTGCGCTGAGAAGATGTACAAAAAGGCTCCCCCCGGAGGCAATTACAAAGAAGTCAGTTCCCTCGTAGCGCTTCCAAACTTCATTCCTGGCCTGGGGACACTATATGTGGATCCTGCAACACTGCCGGCTGGACCGTTTCTAGCGTATGACCGCAAAGGCCAACTGGTGAGCACCGTCTACATGATTCCTCTCAAGGACATCAATGATCATAAGGAATTCAAGAATCTCAAAGTGGCTTCTGGAAAGGTGGATCACGTGGATATGTATTTTAACGCCGGACATCCCGGTGTACCTGAGCCTCATTACCATGTTATTCTATGGTATATCTCTCCTGAAAAAGCGGCAGAAATGAAGTAATCGGAGAGGAGTAATGCAGACGCGAAGGGAGTTCCTTGCGACCAGCGGAGTCGTCTTGAGCAGCCTCGTCGTATCAGATATACTGCAGTCTGTTTGGCCCTTGTCAAGCGGTGCTGAGTTGTCACGTGCAGCCAGTGCGGCGGGGATCGTTAAAATTGTGATGCAGAGCGATCAGACAGGCGCCAATGTGTGGTTTGACCCTATCGGGATATATATCCATCCTGGGCAGACGGTCCGCTGGATTGTGGGCGAGAATGTCCACACCACAACAGCATATCATCCGCGGAACGGCAATCACTCACTGAGAATCCCTGAGACAGCCGTTCCGTGGAACTCCGGGTATCTGGTGAATCCTGGCGAGCACTTCGAGGTAACGCTTGAGACTGAAGGAGTGTACGATTATTACTGTATACCCCATGAGATGTCGGGAATGGTGGGCAGGATTATCGTCGGGAAAGCCACCGGACCCGGGGCATTGCCGTTCGATTACTTCAAAGGCAGGGGCGAGACAGCCAATTGGTTACCTGTCCCGGAGGCGGCGCAGAAGGCATTTCCGAGCATTGAGCGGATTATGCGTGAAAAGATCGTCCGACGATGATTGACACGGACGATCTATATCTAAAAATAGTCCTTATCCTTTTAGGATATAAGAATCTCCTGTTAAGGATCTTCTCATGAAAAAGGAATCGGCAAGCATACCGTTGGTAATTCCTCCTGATTCTGCCAAAGCTGGAATGACAGAAGTTTCTGCGCCATCCGTTTCTGATACAGCCGGTGGTGTAACAATAGACTTCCATTCCGCCAAATTCAATCGTACAGACGATCTGAACGACATTTCCAGAAACTACCGATTCTTTGAGCCCCTCGATGGCATTATTACCGCAGACATGCGTCATCAGACGGAGCGCCTGCGCGAGGAGAGCTGCTTAGATTCTCCTGCACGTGATGCACCCATATCGAGAGAAAAAGAAATAAAGGTAAAAAGAGATGAGCCTGAGCCTATTGAAGATCTATCGTCTCTCACCGTGATATCTGAGGGCCGAACGTTGATCGTAGATACGGATGCCGCGCGCGCCGCCAAATGCGGCGAGATCCTCAGTAGAGAGCGGTTGACCTGCACCATGGTGGTAACAAAAAAGGCAGAGCAAGATGTGCCTCTTTCCTGGTTCAACCGGCCGGCGTTAATTGAGGCCGATGACGTATCTATTACCGGGGCCTTCGGCGGTTTTGCCGCAGTGGTGACCGTGAAGGGATATCAAAGGCACCTAACGGAACGATTTGATCTTGTCCTTGATCTTCAGCCCACTCCGTTCTTTGCGGGGAGACGCCTGCCTGTGGGGTATTACGCACCCGGGCAAAACCCGGAGGATCTCCGTGATGTACTGGCGGAACTTCCCGAGATGAGAGGCCGATTTGAAAAGCCGCAATTTACGCTTTTTCAGAAAAGCCGCTGTCTTCATGGCAAGTCACGCAACCGTGATTGCCGCCGGTGTCTGGAGGTCTGTCCCTTTGGTGCGATCCAGACGGATGGTCGGGAAATTTCCGTCAATCATTACCTTTGTCAGGGCTGCTGCTGCTGCGCCCTCGTCTGCCCTGCGGACGCGATTTGTATGGTGCACCCGTCACAGGCGGAACTTCTAGACATCTTGCAACGCTCCCTTGAGAGCTGCAAGGCAAACGCTGTTTTCCCGCAGACCCTGGTTATCTCTGACTCGCAAAACGCCGAGGGCAACGGAAAGAATGACAGCGTAGTCAATTTCGAGGTGGAAGAAATCGGCTACGTAGGACTGGATGTAGTCCTGGCCGCCATCTCTTATGGCGCCCACAGGGTTGTGGTGGCCTGCGGACAGCAGAACCCGCCCAAGATCAGAGAGGCCGTGGCATGGCAGACACAAATGGCCCGCGCTATACTGAAGGGGCTCGACATGCCTGAAGGCAAGGTCAGGTTTGTCGTCATACCTCCAGAGGACGATGATTCTATAGAGGAGGTTTTAAGGATGGACGGTCCCGATGTGCAATTTAACAATTCTCCGATGCCACCCTTGGCAGCTTCTTCCGTGAACGCCAGGCGGGCTCTTGTCCGCCTGGCCGTGCAGCATCTTTATGACAAATCCGGCGCTAAACGACCGTGGTTTGTCCTGCCGGCAGGTTCTCCGTTCGGCACAGTGGCCGTAGATCACAACACCTGTACGTTGTGCATGGCGTGTGCAACTGCCTGTCCTTCAGGGGCGCTAGCCGCAGGCGGTGATGTGCCGCGGCTTCTGTTTATCGAATCACGCTGCCATCAGTGCGGCCTTTGCGAGGAGACATGCCCTGAGCACGCGATTCAACTACAGACAAGGATGCTGTGTGACCCTGAAGCGCTTGAAGCCCGGGTAGTGCTGCATGAGGCCGATGCGTTCCGATGTATTAAATGCGATTCCCCTTTCGCCCCGAAAGCCATGGTAAACCGCATGCAAGAAAGACTCAAGGGCCACTGGATGTACACGAACGAACGGCAATTACGCCGGTTGCAGATGTGCCGCGTCTGCCGCACCCGTGATGCCCTCATGTCCGAGGATATGAAATCATGGAATCGGTAATGAAAAATCCGGATGCTTCAGGATGGTTCGCCTCGCACGCGAACATCCGCACTGACATTTACGTTACACTGGCCGCGCTTCTGGTAAGTCCACCCTCGGAAGAACAACTGAGTGTGTTACGACACCTGGAATGGGATGAGGATATGTCTGGAAGGATGCTCAAAGCTTTCGGGACGCTGCGCCTTGCCAGCCGCGACTATCAGCCCGACGTTGTGAGAGACGAATATAACAGGCTCTTCGTAGGCCTGGGATGCGGCGAAGTCATTCCATACGCATCGTGGTACAGGGAAAGAATGATTCAGTCCCTGCCATTGGCGTCCTTGCGGTCCGACTTGTTTCGCCTGGGCATTGTAAGGAAGGCGGACAATCATGATTCGGAAGATCATGTCGGCGCGCTCTGTGAAATAATGGCGCTTATCTCCGAGAAGCAGAATAATGTGCCCTACGAAACGCAGGCGGGATTCTTCGATCGGCATGTAGCATCGTGGATGATGGCCTTCTTCAAGGACTTGGAGTCCGCAAAGAGTGCCAGATTTTACCGCGTGGTCGGCTCACTCGGCGGCTGCTTTCTCGAATCCGAAAAAGAATACCTGAAATACGGGGCAAACGCCCAAGTACATACAAAAACAAGGAGGAACTCAAGATGAAAACGAAATTTACCGGTAGCCGACGGACATTTATCAAGAGTGCAGCGATTCTTGCAGGATTTGCCGCATTGTTTGGCCGGGGCCGTCCGGTGGCAGCGACACCGACGCAACCTTTGGAGCAGAAGACTGAATCCGGCCAGGGGTACCGATTAACGGAGCATGTGAAAAAGTATTACGAGACAGCAAGACTGTAGCGGGCCGACTCTGTGTTATGGAGGTATGACACATGAAAAAATTCAATAAAAAGTGGTTGCAAAAGATATCTTCCGAACCTGCCTCTCCTAAATACATGGACCGGAGGACGTTTATGAAGGTAAGCGGCGCGGCGCTGGGAAGCGGCGCCCTGATAGGGCTTCTGCCGTTATCCTGCATGCGGCAGGCCACGGTGGAGGAAAAGAGAAATTTCCCGAGACCGGAACTGCAGTCGGAATACCGGCGGACGATCTGCACCCACTGCTCTGTCGGATGCGGCATCATCGCTGAACTTCAGAACGGCGTGTGGGTCGGCCAGGAGCCGGACTACGAGTCGCCTTTCAATCTCGGCGGCCATTGCGCCAAAGGGGCAGCGGCCCGAAGCCACGGTTTCGGCCACAGGCGCGTGAAGTTTCCCATGAAACTTGTCAACGGCGCCTGGACGCGCCTCTCCTGGGACGAGGCCATCAACGAGATCGGCGACAAACTCTTAAAGATCCGTCAGGAATCGGGACCGGACGCGCTTTTCTTCTGCGGGTCCTCCAAGGCAAGCAACGAGGGGGCCTATCTCCAGGGGAAATTCGCCGCCCTGTGGGGCACGAACAACGTGGACAACCAGGCGCGTATCTGCCATTCCACCACCGTGGACGGCGTGGCAAACACCTGGGGCTACGGCGCCATGACCAATTCTTACAACGACATGCGAAACAGCAAGGCCATGCTGTTTCTTGGCAGCAATGCAGCCGAGGCCCACCCGGTGGCCATGCAGCAAATTCTCCGCGCCAAGGAGGGCGGATCGAAGATGATTGTCGTGGACCCCCGCTTCACCCGCACGGCGGCCCACGCAGACATTTACGCGAGGATCCGCTCCGGAACCGATATCCCCTTCATTTACGGTCTGCTCTGGCACATCTTCAAGAACGGATGGGAAGACAAGGACTATATCGCAAGGCGGGTGTACGCCATGGACGACATCCGCAAGGAAGTGGAGAAATGGCCACCCGAAGAGGTTGAAAACGTCACCGGCATTCCTAAAGACAAGGTATATGAGATCGCCATGACCATGGCGAAAAACCGGCCGAGCACCATCGTCTGGTGCATGGGCGTTACCCAGCATCATATAGCCAGTCATACAGTGCGGCTGTTCTGTATCTTGCAGCTTGCCCTGGGGAACATCGGTATGTCAGGCGGCGGCGCCAATATCTTCCGCGGTCATGACAACGTCCAGGGGGCAACCGACGTGGGGCCCAATTGCCACACTCTTTCGTGCTACTACGGCCTTGCCGAAGGCTCTTGGAAACACTGGGCCGAAGTTTGGGGCGTCGATTACGAATGGATTAAATCCCGCTTCGACATGAGCCGGCAATACGACGCGGGCGGGGGGAAAATGGCGTACACCATGAACATCCCCGGCATACCCGTTTCGCGCTGGATCGACGGTGTGATGGAGGACAAGAATAACCTCTCGCAGAAAGACAATATCCGCGCAGTTTTCTTCCAGGGCCATGCCTGCAACAGCCAGACGCGTGGGGTGCAGATGAAACAGGCGCTCGAAAAGCTGGATATGCTCGTGATCTCCGATCCCCATCCGACCCATATGGCCGTGATGAGCGACCGCAAGAACGACACCTATCTGCTGCCCACCGCGACCCAGTATGAGACCTACGGTACGGCCACTGCATCGAACCGAGCCCTGCAATGGCGCGACAAGATCATCGAACCGCTCTATGAATCCCTGCCGGACCATACCATTTTGTACAAGCTGGCAAGGAAGCTGGGCTTCGAAAAGGAGATGTTCAAGAACATCAAGGTCACGAATGACGAGCCTCTCATCGAAGACGTCCTGCGCGAAATCAACCGTGGCGCCTGGACGATCGGATATACGGGACAGAGCCCGGAGCGCCTCAAACTGCACGCACAACACCGGGGCACCTTCAATCCCCTCACCTTGAAGGCCGAGGGCGGTCCCTGCAAGGGCGACTATTACGGTCTGCCCTGGCCCTGCTGGGGCAAACCGGAGATGAAGCATCCGGGTACCCCCATATTGTACGACCCCAGCAAACCCGTGGCGGAAGGCGGTCTGGTCTTTCGGGCTGCGTGGGGAACAGACTACAACGGTCAAAGCCTGCTGGCCGACGGCGTCTATTCAAAGGGCTCGGCTATCAAGGACGGCTATCCGGAATTTACTTCTGACATCCTCAAGAAGCTCGGCTGGTGGGATGAGCTGACGCCGGAGGAGAAGAAGGCGGCCGAGGGGAGAAACTGGAAGACGGATCTTTCGGGAGGCATCCAGCGGGTAGTCATCAAACACGGATGCGCTCCTTTCGGCAACGGCAGGGCCCGTTGCAACGTCTGGACATATCCCGATCCCATTCCCCTCCATCGCGAGCCGCTGTACACGCCCCGATTCGACCTGGTGAAGAAATATCCGACCTATCCGGACCGCAAGGCGTACTGGCGGCTGCCCACCCGCTACCAGTCGATTCAGTCGGTAAACCACAGCGCAAAATATCCTCTGATTTTCACGAGCGGCCGTCTGGTCGAATACGAAGGCGGCGGCGAGGAGGAGCGCTCCGATCCGTGGCTGGCCAAACTTCGGCCGGAGATGTTCGCCGAAATCAACCCCAAAGATGCGGCTGATGCCGGTATTTTCGACGGCAGGTACATCTGGCTGGAAGGCGCCGAGGGCGGCAGGATCAAGGTGCGCGCCCTGGTCACCAAACGAGTGGGTCCCGGCACAGTCTTCACACCCTTCCATTTCGGCGGCTGGTTCCAGGGCAAGGATCTCTACGACCGCTACCCGGAAGGGACAGCCCCGTATGTTCGGGGCGAGGCATGCAATACCGCCACCACCTACGGATACGATTCTGTGACCCAGATGCAGGAAACCAAAGCAACGCTCTGCCGGATAACGCCGGCATAAAGAAGGAGGCGAATCATGGCAAGGATGAAATTTCTCTGTGACACCGAACGCTGCATTGATTGCAATGCTTGCGTGACGGCGTGCAATAATGAACACGATGTCCCCTGGGGCATCAACCGTCGGCACGTGGTAACCCTGAATGACGGCGAGAGCGGTGAAAAGTCCATTTCCGTGGCCTGCATGCACTGCACGGATGCACCGTGTGCGGCCGTCTGTCCCGTCGATTGTTTCTACTCTACCCCTGACGGCATCGTGCTGCACGACAAGGACCTGTGCATCGGCTGCGGCTATTGCTTCTACGCCTGTCCGTTCGGCGCACCGCAGTTCCCGGAAGAGAACTCCTTCGCTGCCCGCGGCAAGATGGACAAGTGCACCTTCTGCGCTGGTGGGCCTTTGCCGGACAGGTCTGTCGAAGAATACAAGCTGTACGGACGCAACCGGATTGCCGAGGGCAAACTGCCTCTGTGCGCGGAGATGTGCGCCACCAAGGCCCTCCTGGGCGGAGACGGCGATGTCGTTTCCGACATCTACATCCAGCGCGTGATCAAGCGGGGCGGCAGGCCTGATACCTGGGGATGGGGTACGGCTTACAATTTCAAGTCCGAGAAGGAGAAGAAGTCCATGAAACGCATCTTGTTTATGTTGACTGCATTAGCCGTTCTTGCGGGGCTTGTCGGATGTTCTTCCGAGCCCCGGAACGTAACCATGCACGAGCCCGGAGTTTACAAGGGCGCGAAGGATCCCCTGCTGGCATTAAAGAATCAGCAGGAGTTGATCGATCGCCTCAAGCTGGTGCAAACCGATCGCTGATCAGAGGAGGAGTTTATGGCAACGCAAACCATAAAACGGACCGTCGGCTTATTTGTTCTGGGCACGCTGCTTCTTCTCCTGATGAGCGGGATTCTTTACTGGCAGGCCATCGGCGCCGATGTCAGCAATCCGCGGGCCAACTTCTGGCGCGTGGTCAGGGAAGGTATTCCCGGGATTCACGAAGGTTTCAACCGCCGGCCATAAGATCTTGATCCTGAACGGCGGTGAGAACTGGCGCGAGATTCGCAACAGCTTCCTCATGCGCGTTCTCCCAGTGGATCATCACCATGGCACTGGTGGTCATGGGCCTGTTCTACATGCGTGTTGGTCAGGACAAACTGGAGAAACCGCGGTCCGGGGTGAAGATTGAGCGCTATCACCCGTGGGAGCGGATTCTGCACTGGTATACAGCCGTGCTGTTCGTAATCATGGCCATCACCGGGCTGAGCCTTCTCCTGGGGCGGACTCACTCTGATACCGAGTTTTTGGCCACTCGGCCGATCTCGGTGTACCTGCAGGCGTCAAAGGTGCTGCACAATTATTGCGGGCCCCTGCTTCTCGTCGGAATCTTTTTGGAATTCATTATCTGGGTTCGCTACAACATCCCCAAGAAGATGGATCTGGACTGGTTTAAGAACATGGGCGGCCTGCTCGGCAGTGGACCCCGGCCCCATACGGGTAAGGTCAATGGCGGCGAGAAGGGATGGTTCTGGCTTATGGCCATTTTCGGGATCGCTGTGGGGGTGACCGGCGTACTGCTTGATTTCCCCATCTGGGGGCAGACCCGCTTCACCATGCAGATCTCCCACGTCGATTCACGCCTCGATGGCGGTACTGTTCGTCACCGTCTCCTTCGGCCATATTTACATGGGAACCTGGGCGTCGAGGGCGTCTTTGAGGGCATGTGGACCGGTTACGTCGATGCCGGTCTGGGCTCAGCAGCACAGCGACCTGTGGTATGAAGAAAAGATGCGGGAGAAGGGAGAAAAACCTGCTTCCTTCCCGGAGGCTTCATCATGACTATGGAATTTGGACTCCTGTTACTCGAATCCGTGCTGTTAGTTGCTACTGTCATACTGCTGGTCTACGGCATTCACGAGGGAAAGCGAAGAGACGACCTGCTCAGGGAAGTCGGAAGGGCTACGAAGGTCCTCACGCGGCAGGAATACTTCTTCTCCATCATGAACGCGATGCTTGATGCGAAACAGGAAATAATCGGATGCATTACCGGCACACCTCCGTCAGGTGATGATATGAAGATGACAAGACATATTGCCGATGCTATCGAGGACATGACCAGAAAAGGGGTGAGCATCAAGTACCTTCTACCGAAGTTCCCTGACCGGCTGCAGATCGGTGTTCAATATACGAAAGCGGGAGCTGAGGTCCGCTTCAGCAGTTGTCTCATGGTCCATAGTATCCGTTATATTGTTGTTGATGAGAAAATTGTGGTGATTGGCATTCCGGAAAGTGTAGGTGAAAGGGAAGCGACGAAAAAGGGATATACGATACCATCCGAGGGACTCGCTGTTGTCCTGAAGAATTATTTTAATGATTGTGAAAAACAGACGAGTCTGAAAGAATATCTGTCGGAAGTAATCGAGCAGACCGGTGCGACAGTCGAACATCTGGCAAGGGAGTTCCATTTGGATGAAAAGGAACTGAAGAAACTTCTTCAATGAGAAAATCATGCGTCGCAGTGAGCCTCCATTAATATTCATAACAGATCATACGGCCCACTAGGAATTCCAAATAAAACCATACGCAATAAATTGCGGCTTGCGAGAAGCCGCAAATTCCTTGATTGGAGAGTGCGCTTATGAATTGGCTCGAAAAGTACGCGGACCACGCTTACGCCATGTTGCGCATCATGGCGGGATTCATGTTCTCGTTCCACGGTGCCCAGAAAATTCTGGGGGTGCTTTCCGAATTCCAACCACCGGTGGGGTCCCAACTCTGGATCGGCGGAATCATCGAACTCTTGGGTGGGCTGGCGGTGATGCTTGGATTTAAAGCGCACGTGGCGGCTTTTCTCTGCAGCGGCATGATGGCCGTGGCTTATTTCCAATTCCACTGGAAGTTCCAAATCGGACCCAATTTCTTTCCGGCAATTAACAAAGGCGAGTTGGCCGTTCTCTACTGTTTTGTTTTCCTCTACATTGCCTGTCGAGGCGGGGTGAAATGGAGCCTGGACAAAAAGGACCAATAACTTATAAAAACAACTTGCATCACTTTTACCTCGTTCTTCCCGTTATTTACAAGTCTAGAGGTAATGAAGTTATCCAAGCTTTCTCCTGTAATGATCACCTCTATCGAGACCCTGAATATTCCTGGGATGGCTGCATTCAGTCATAACGCTTCATGGACAATTGGTCTGTCTGAATTGTGCATGAATTGTGATCTAAAAGGTCTTTATGATGGCCAATCGACTAAAAGTGATTTCATTTATCAATAGGACAGTTGTTCTGATACATCCCTTTGATGATCACCAGAATCAGACTTCACATTTTGCGATAATTTTTCCATTGACACACAAGACCGTTTTTCTTATACTATGTCCATGAAAAAGGAAGTTTTTATCAAAAAACAAAATCAAATTTTCAATGGCAATCCAACACATCATTTTGATATAATCTTAAACTCGAAATCGGGTGGGTAAAAATAATAAGGCTAAGGAGGAAAGTATGAAAAAGGTAACAATATGGATTGTGGTCGTAGCAGCGACTTTAATGTTGAATATGATGTTTGCGCAAACATCATTTGCTCAGGCATCGCAGGCGGCAGGGTCCAACGTATCAAGGGGTGCCTGGAGTTTGGGAGTTCCAGGATTTGATGTCTTCACAGGATTTACGGGACTGGAAGCGATAGTGGTCGAACCTGGTACGGTAAAGAAAATTGAGCCGATGGCCGGTGTGAAAGACGGTCTGCAGATGAAATTTGTGACAGATCAGGGCAACAACTATGTCGTCTATATGGGACCCAAGTGGTTCATTGAAAATCAGAAGATTAAATTTATGGCCGGCGACAAGGTTGAAGTAAGGGGTAAGAAGTATGGTAGCGGTATCATTGCCTCGGAAATAAGCAAAGGCGATTGGACCATGAAACTTCGCAACGAGGAAGATGGTATGCCAAGTTGGGAATGCTGCTTCCCCCGATCAGTAAAAAAATAATAAACAAGCGACCCACGACCCACCCAATTTTTGAGCTGGCTCAATGTATTATAATAAAGGAGTTTTAGACATACTAATTGTAAAATATTTTACCCCGTAAGAATAATGAGGTTGATGATGTTGTATTCTCTGCAGCTGATAATGTTTCAAGTATCACAGTGCAGGAACTGAAGGTTAAGATGGATAAAGGTGAGGAACTGGTGATTCTTGATATCCGGGCGGCGCTTTTCTAAAGCGCACCCTGATGATTTCAAGTACATGAAATATATGCGACACCTCTCACGCCGGAAACTCGGGTTCAAGTCCACTTGGCACTACCAAAAATCTCTGGGCTTGCATAAATAAAATCCCTTCCTGCCGACAATGTCTATTTAAGTCCTGACCGAATCTTCGACTTTACTTGCTGCTGCTTGCGATCAATAAATAGTTGGCATCAGCAATTACGATTTGAAATGCATAATACGGATACAATTCTTGCGTGTTGAAATATATTGAGATGTTAATAACACTAAAACTGTATACCTAGGCCCGCGGCGCAGGGAAAATCCTGCCGGACTCTTCCCTGTGAGATTACTGAGGGACATCCACTTTATCTTTGCGGTAAAACTCCGTCAGGAACTCAGCTTCTTTTGGAGAAAGGTCAAAACGTGAGACCGCATTGTTGACAAGCTTCTGAAGAGACTTGTTCGGATCTTCCTGCAATTCGCCAGAGATCCATTTGACGGCTTTTCGAATAGCTTCTCCTTCTGGCATAATCGTGGTCATATCTATACGCTCCTGTACTCTACAAAACAAGAAAGGGTGGAGAACCACTCCAACCCTCTCTTGTAGTATATAGCTGTCTATTTATGAGTCATTCCATCGAAGTTAAAATTTTACTTCACGGCATCTTTTAATGCCTTACCAGCCGTAAACTTGGGGACCTTTTTGGCCGCGATCTTGATCGGTTTGCCGGTCTGAGGATTTCTTCCTGTTCTGGCAGATCTTTTTGAGACAGAGAAAGTCCCGAAACCGACGAGGGTTACCTTGTTTCCCTTTTTAAGCGATTTCTTGATCGCATCAAGGAAGGCACTTACAGCCTTTCCAGCCTCTACCTTGCTGCAGGTAATTTTTGCAACCTCATTGACGATATCATCTTTGTTCATCCCATCATCCTCCCTTTTTTAGTGTTAATCTTGATCCGCCAAAGGCGGTAACTTCGATCCCTTAATCAATAAGACTGTATCTATATAAATTTTGAGCTTTAAAAAAGCAACATTTAAATTTAATTTTTTTAAAATTTTTTTAAATCCTTTTAATAAAGTTTCATAAATAGATCGGTTTGATAATTTACCTCGTCGATACGCGCCGTAATAGATGACTCCGCAGATCGGTTAAATAGGATTTTTGCGTCCAGAACTCTGTCGCGGGCAGTTTTTTCAATTGACTCTTATCGCGTTGACAACAGAGAAATAGTATTTATTGGGTTCTCTATGCTACTTCAAAAAATAGGTTTGTGTGGGATGCATGAGGTGACGCCTGCCGGAGGGCGCCTCGCGTGTTGTGCAATTGCGGCGGTCAAGATGCCTTAAACCAATTGAATCGAAGAGTATGATTCGCTTTTTGGTAATCTTATGTGCGATAGTCCAGTGATCATGTTCACCACCGAGACTGAGTAGAATGACCCGCTTCTCCCCTTGCGTCCGTCCCTCATCAAGAAACCTTTTCATCTCTGTCCAGAATTGGCCGATCTTCACATTTGGTTGCTTCTGGAATGGGATTGATCGGTTCATTCTATCACCGATAACATCCTTGAATATGCTCCCCATTACCGTTACACTGATTCCCGATATGAGAGAAACAGCAAAACTCTTACTGTCTTCAAGGTAGTACACAATCTGTGCAAAGAGTTCCTTTGATTCATCATTATTAAGGCCCCTGATGATTCGCATGGCGTTGACAATGCTGTATATTCCACACAATGAACTAAGTGCGCCTTGTTCATAAGGCTTGAGTTTCATTAATCATTCCTCAAAAAATAATTGTGAGAGTTTTATAATTATACCACATTATTATTTTACATTGCGAAATGCTTTTCAATCTTCTCAGGATAAGACATAATAGTTCGAAGCATCATAAGAAGATGGTTTAAAGTTCTTTTGAATGTTCTGATTCTTTTAACTGTCGATTTTATCTGAAGGTTTTTTTCGTTGATGCGGTGTGAGATGATTAGTTCCATATCTGGTATAGTGAGCGTAATCTTTCAGCCACAGTTCAATGATTTCTTTCAGTTCATTTACGGCGTCCATGTATTCGCCTGTTACATCTTCTTTCACCACTTTATCTAATACGATGGAAACGTCCTGAATGAAATCCCTCGATCTGTCACGGTATAAATAATTCCTAATTTCCGACATTTCGGTTTCTATATCGTTCAATCTCTTGTTTATCTGATGTTGTTGTTCACTCAGATTGCCAAATTCATTCCTTAAAGTTGAAAATCTCTTAATCATTTCCTTTAGCTTATCGTCGTTCTGTAACATATTAAAATTTCCTTTGTTTTTTTCACACACTCTTGAGAAATATCACGATGGGTTCAGTTCTCTCATGAGCATATTGTATTCAGACCAATGGTACCTGAGATTTTCTACCAACGGAGCAAGGATATTGATGTAATCGTCGGTCCAGGGCGCACTTCCATTTAAGCCATCATCCTTTCCGAGTCTTACCCAGCCGCGGTCTACCAGAGGCTGGAGGCGTTCAGGGCTCCTTGAGAGTGCGACGCACCAGGAGGCATTCTGATAATATTTCAATTTGTCTTTTGTTACCGGTACGTTTATGGCTCCGTACAGGTTCAGCCCCACAGATGTGGATTTGATCACCGGACGCAGCTCATAGTAGCGGTTGGAGACGTGGAAAAGTATTACCCCATTTTCCGCCAGCCGGCTAAGATAGATTTCTATCGCTTCCCGTGTCAGTAAGTGGGTCGGGATACCATCACCGGTAAAGGCATCCATGTGGATGATGTCGTACTCGGTGTCATCAGTGTCTGCTTTTTGCATTGAGAGGCGGCCGTCACCGACGACAATGCGCATTTCTCCCTTACAGTCATCAAGATAGGTAAACCACCGGCGAGCAATCTTTTCATTGTCAGGATCTATTTCGTAATAGGTAATACGGTCATCCCGTCTCGCATACGCTGCTACAGCGCCTGAGCCCAGCCCTAACACTGCGATTCTGCGAGGCGCTGAGGTTGTTTCATAGACTTCAGCAATTCCTCCACCCGGGTAAAAATAAGAAATGGGCGTCTGCCGCATTCCCGGATCCAGCAGTTGTGCCCCATGCAGGGTCCGGCCGTGCAGCAGCTTCCTCAGCCCTTCAGGAAGGCCTTCTACCGATGGTTCGTCTTTAATACGGTAGGTTCCGTAAAAGTTACGGTGACGAAATTTAATCGGCTCTTTCAATGACGCCCAACTCTCCATTCCTATAAGCGTGAGAATAATGACCATGACCAGGATACGGCTGCCAGCGGCCAGAACTGAGGAGCCTGGCCGGTAGAGGGCAAAAGACCTGTCGCAGCACCACCAGAATGAAACACCGAATAGCACGACCAAAAGCGGATATTCAAACAGTCCTCTAAATATAAAAGGCGCCATAAGACTGATTACGGCACCACCTATCCATCCCCCCAATGAGATGGTGAGGTAGAAATTGGTGAGAACACCTGCGGGCGGGCGGTACTCGTAAAGAGTGCCGTGGGCAACGAGGCAGATTGTAAAAAAGACGGCTAAGTGTCCGAAGATGGAAAGCCAGTGGGAAGGTCCCCACAGATACAATGCAAATGTAAAAAGCAGGACTTCCGGCCATAGAATTCTTAAATATTTGGGGACGCCGCCATTGCTGCGGAAGGTTACGATAAAGCTGCCTAAATAAAGGGCAAGAGGAGCGACCCAGGTCAATGGGAAAGACCCAACTTCCAGTGCTATAAAATTTGTCACAGCAAGGAGGAAAGCGGAAGGGAGACTACTTAATAACAGCCACCTCAGGTATGTCGAAGGTGTAATGGCATGCTGTTCAATTCCCCGAATGCTCTCCAAAATCAGCTTATTTCGTTCTCTATCGGGACGGAGCTGAAACCAGGCCGCCACAACAATAATCCCATAAACAATATACATTCCCATCCAGGAAATGCTCTGTATTCTTAAACCCACCAGAGGTTCTGCTATGAATGTGTACCCCAGCAATGCGATAAGAGACCCTGCGTTGGAAGCTGCGTAGAGAGGGTACGGGTCGTAGTATTCCCCGACTTTAGATCGATGCAGCCATAGTTGTGCGACTACCGCTGTCGTTGAAAGTACAATAAAAGGCAGCGCCACATTCATAAGCAGCATGGCGAGAACGTTAAGGAGTGGCGCGTGGGGATCGGGTTCCCCATGGATATTCAATGGCAGATTGATCAGTGGAAGGGCGAGAAGGAGTAAATGCCAGCCCCCCATTTTTTTTGCAAAGAGATGGGCGTATAAATAGCCTAACAGGAGCATCGCCTGATAAAACATGAGACAGGTTAACCAGACATGGGCTGCACCGCCAAAATAAGGGGTCAGCAGCCGGCCGACAAGCGGCTCCATCCCAAAAAGGAGAAGTGCACCGGAAAAAACCATACTTGTAAGTACCACCATGGCCAGCCTATGGTTGACGGTACCGGTTTTTGAGTAAATTTTTTTTTCCATCAATATACTTTGAAAAATTCTCCTTAATGATCTTTTAAAAACGGGGGAAGTATAAAGTGACCCCCTTTATTAGGAAGGGAAGATTGAGAATATTTATCGCAACCTACTACCACATAAGGCAAGGAACAGCTATAAAAATTGACATGTCGAACTTGCAACAAATCTTTTCAAAACGTCCTCTGTTGTCAACAAATAGAATTGTCCTATTTTGTAGCAAATGAATTGTCCACTTTTGTGATACTATGGGAAGGGCGGTGGACTTACGCTGCCTTTCCTTTTTTTGTTTCTTTAAACTTCCCGCGTTGATCGTAAGCGGCCAATTTGCGAGGGCCATGAAAAACAGCGAGTGATCCATCCATATAGCGATGGACCCTTACCTTGACACGTACATAATGACAACGGTACTTGTCAGGGGGGATCTGCAAAGTCTTTCCCTCAAAGCTGACACAGTTATCCGAGGACACGGTACGCTCGTATTGTTCGCATAGGACGTCATCGATGTCTTTTCCTATCCATGTGACGAAGGCTGATCCTTCCTCTGCGGCTGGCTGCATGAACTCGGCATTGAATGTCGGCAGATAAGTCTTAAGCAGATAACGGTTGGCGGCATCCATCATGGTGATTCCATAAGCGGCCAGTTCCTTGGTGAGCCGGTCCTGATGTGTGCGAAAAGCCCTTTCAATCCTCCCCCGTGCCTCCGGAGAATAGGCGGGGATCATCTCTATCCCCAAATGCCTCATGGCACGTCCAAATTGCGTCAGTTGGGTTTTACTTACCTTACCTCCCTCATCAGGCGTATACCAGTAATGACTCCCGCGGTCGGTATAAAGAGAGCTGAATAAACCATCCTTAAGAATTATCTCCTTCACCCCTCGAAAACTGCTCTCCGTTCCTTCCTCGTGGACAAAAAACATCGAATAATGCTCATTAGTTGCATCGTCCATGGTTACAATCAGGTCCCACTTCTTCCCTGGCACCCATTCATGAGTGCTTCCATCCTGATGTAACATCATGCCTGGTATAGGAGATCGTTCCCGTCGTTTACGATGCGCTCCCCGCTTAGGCGCCTTGGGAACCAATCCTTGCGACTGGAGGGTGCTCTTTACCCACGTGTAACTCCTTTGACCACCATCGTGTTTATACCACCCATAAAAATGCTTTACGTTCCAACCCAGGTGCCGCCTCTTGTATCTGTCAACAAGCGCTATAACTTCATCCACGGAAGCACGACGGGAAGATATCTGCGTCAGACGCTTATCCAACAGTCCTTCCAATCCATTCTCCTCGTAACGATTAATGTAGCGCCGAAACGTCCTGGAACATACTCCCAATAGCCTGGCTGCTTCTTCCTGGGTCAATCGACTCTCTGTCCATCCCTCATATGACTCCTCAAATCGCATCTTCCGGATCTCCTGCATCAACTCTGTCCGTCTCATCTGTCACCTCCAGGATGACTCTTAAACCGGACAGATTATGTGCTACAACTCCGGACAGTTTATTTGCTTCTAACACTTTTCAAAACGTCCTCTTGTGATAATTAGAGGTATAATGTATATTGACCGCACTTTGTTGAAAAGATTTGAGGAGGATGTATCCATGGATTTTCCGTATTTGCAGAAACAGGACCCCGAAGTTTATGAACTGGTCAAGCAGGAGGAACAAAAACAACAATACAAACTGTCAATGATCCCGTCCGAAAATTTTTCTTCTCCGGCTGTCCGGGAGGCTTTGGCATCGGTATTTGTACATAAATATGCTGAGGGATACCCCCGTAAAAGATATTATGAGGGAAATCAATTTGCGGATAGTCTTGAAGAACTTTGTCAGAAGAGAGCCAGACAGGCATTTTCCCTCCCCGATGACTGGCACGTGAATGTGCAGCCACTTGCAGGGGCTAATTCAAATCTGGCCGTTTATAATGCGCTTCTGGAGCCGGGCGATACTATTTTGAGCATGTATCTTCCGGATGGCGGACACTTGTCGCATGGCTGGTCATTTCCCGAACAAGATGAACAGGGATTAGAGGGACAGGTTGAGCAATCGATTTATTTAGGAGGTAAGAGAAAAATCAGCATTGTGTCGAAATTTTTTAAAGTGGTGCAGTACAAAGTGGAGCGTGAATCGAGACTCTTTGATTATAAAAAGATCATGGGTATTGCAAAAGAGTACCGTCCGAAGATGATTATCTCAGGGGGTACGGCATATCCGCGGGAGATCGATTATGAGGCCCTTCACTCTATAGCGAATGAAGTAGGTGCCTACTATCTTGCCGATATCGCCCATGAGGCAGGTCTTGTAGCAGCCGGTGCCAACAAATCGCCTGTCGGGAAAGCGGACGTTATTACTTTTACAACGCATAAAACCATACGCGGACCGCGTGGTGCGGTCATCTTATGCAGGGGCGAGCTGGCCGATAAAATTGATTTTGGCGTTTTCCCCGGCTTGCAGGGAGGTCCCTTCGAGCACACAATCGCTGCTCTTGCAGTATGTTTAAAAGAGGCATGTACCCCTGCATTCAAAGAATATGCTTTTCAGGTAGTCAAAAATGCACAGAGATTGGCTCAAAGATTCATTGAAAAAGGTTTTGACGTCGTATCAGGTGGAACTGATAAACATCTCGTACTGATTGACATGAGAAGTAAGAATCTTTCTGGACGTAATCCTGCCAAGGCCCTCGACCAGGCAGGTATCATTCTGAATCGCAATTCTGTTCCCAATGAAACCGGATCACCGATGAATCCATCAGGATTGCGCATGGGTACACCAACTATCACAACCCGCGGCATGAAAGAAGGGGAGATGGATCAGATTGCTGAATGGATTGACCGTGTTATTAAAATCGTTGGACCTTACTGTGAGTTAAAACCGGCTGAATTTGAGCAGAAGATCAAAATCATGCCTGAGCTGGATAGGATAGCGGCAGAGGTGAAATCTCTTTGCCAGAAATACCCGCTGACTATCTGAATGGATAGTACTTGCTCCAGATTTTTTACGGGGAGTCAACAGGTACACATAGCAATATATGCTGCTGAACACATTCTCAGAGCATTTTAGCAAAAATATCAGGAATAGAGCACTAAATACAAAAGCAGTTTTTCACTCCCGACTGTGTACAAGCAGACCCATCATAGCAAGCAGCATGACGGCTAAACCGAACCCTATATACGGAAAAGTGACGCTATCGAGCTTTAATACTCCCTTTTCTGTAAAGATGATCGTGTTTGAGAAGTAGCTCCAGTAAATAAAGAAACAGTAGTTTAGAAACAGAGCTATTCTCGGGTAGCCGAAAACCAATGCGAGCGTGGTCAAGGATACAAGCATAAGTATTTGAGAAAGTGATACCGTTACTTGTGTTGAAAATATTGTTTCCATTTTTCTTCCCTCCCTTGTTTATAATATTTGTCTTTGCCTGATAAGCCCGTCCAAAATTTTTGTTTGGGCTTTGGCTGTAATCTACTTCAGAACAAAATAGCAGGCTGTGACGGGGATCACAAAATATCGATTTTTTATATAGAGGCAGGGTTTAGTGAACTTGTAACGGATTAAAATTAAATGAACTTTTTACAAGGCTGTTATGAGTTATGATTCCGGAATTCCCATTTTGCATTCTTAAGCATGAGAGATTCGGGCTTTAAGTCCATTTTATATTTCTTTTGATTTGAATTGTAATACGTTGTCGAATTTGTTCATATCAAGTTGTATAAGATTACAAGATGTAAGGGTATGTGGTTGATTGCTATCAGCAATAACACATGGTAGGAATTTTCTTAATACCTTCTATCGCGGCCACTTCTGAATCCACCGCCGGAGTTGGACTGATGTGACCTTGGCCCCCCCCTATCCCTATCCTTTTTGGGTCTGGCCTCACTTACAACAATCGTGTTTCCGTCAAGCTGGCCCCCATGGAATTTTTGAATAGCTTCCTTCGCTTCCGCCTCAGAATCCATCTCAACGAAGCCAAATCCTTTGGATAGTCCGGATAGCCTGTCTTTTATTATATTTACTGATAGAACTTTACCCGCTCCGGAAAAGTTTGCCCGCAAGTCATCTTCTGTCACTTTGCTTGACAGATTCCCGATGTATAGTTTCTTGTTCATGCTTATCTCCTTTTAAGGTATCTGCAAATGTAAAGAGGCACCCCCGCTCAGGTGTTTACAGGAGTGCCTCTTTTTTTGGAAATAATTGCTTATGCGGTCCTCACATTAACCGCGGACGGACCTTTTGGACTTTGCTGGACATCAAATTTGACGCGCTGGCCCTCAGATAACGTCTTAAAACCGGCGTCTTGTATAGCGCTGAAATGAACAAATACGTCGCCACCTTCATCATTGGCAATGAATCCGAAGCCCTTCTTCTCATTGAACCACTTAACGATTCCTTCTGACATTGTTTTATCCTCCTTTCTTAGATTTTTCAAAAGTTGGATTACCACGATGACAGAAAGAACATTCCATCATAGCTCTGGAGAGCATGATGGTTAACCGTACACTTCAAAATGCTTATACCCAACTTTTATATTGCCCCTGAACTGCAAAAAAAGCTTTCTAGTCGGGGACATGCATATCTATTATGACCTTCGTTTAAAGTCAAGTATTTTCTATAATATTATTTTTACTACATTATGATCTTCTGTAGTCCTTCTTTTGCCTGCCTCGATCAGGGAGTGCCTCGTTGATTTTTAAAGGTCTTCCCTTGAAGTCTGAGCCATTTAGCGCTTTTTTGGCCTTTTCCGCTTCTGATTGATTTGACATCTCTACAAACCCAAATCCTCTTCCCTCAACGATATTTACGTTTCTGACATCTCCATAGCTGGAAAAAAGTTCTTGCAGTTGATCAACGGTCACGGAGAATCCGAGATTCCCGACATAAAGTTTGCTTCCTTGCATTCTCGTCCATCCTTTCTAATTTTTTTGTTCATTCCTTATGACTACGGATATTATTCACTCGTCCCCGGAAAGTGCCCCAAGTAATATTTTAACCAAGTGATCAGCTGATTTCCAGGAGCCTGATTTCGAAAATCAGATCCTTCCCCGCCAGTGGATGGTTGCCATCAAATGTCACACTTGTATCGGATAAATCGGTCACCTTAACCTCGATAATATAACCGTCATTTCTGCGGAATTGCAACACCTGGCCAATACTCGGTTGAAGATCAGCCGGGAGTTGGCCACGGTCAAAAGCCACTACCATTTCTTCAAGGTGAGGGCCATAGGCCTTATCGGAAGTGATTCTGGAAGTTTTTGTTTCTCCTATGCTCATTCCGATGACAGCATTTTCAAAGCCCGGGATGACCTGCCCTCCGCCGATTGTAAATTCCAAAGGGTCACAATCCAGGGAGGAATCGAAGACAGTACCGTCATCAAATGTTCCTTTGTAGTGAACCTTTACATTATTACCCATACTTGCCTGTTTCATTCCTTACCCCTTTCTATATCTAAAGAGATGCCCTTAGTCGGATAAGAAAAAAGATCACCCCGCTGGCGGCATTCCTTACAATGGATTTCCCCTTTTTCCCCTAAAATTAATATAGACCATCAAATATCAGGATGCCTTGATCGCAGCTTCTCCGTGGACCTTTGTGTCCCCGGAATCTTTCCACTTTTGCTGTCCGCTGAGAATGATCAGGGGAAGGGCTATATGGACCAGGTTTCCTTGGAAAAGATGTATTCAGACAGGCTGGCCAGTAATGGATTATATTTATAAGAGCGTATGCATGCTGACATTAATAACTTGAATGGTCAAGCTATTTATTAAGGAGCTGTCACTGAATAACTGTTAAATCCATTCATCTCCTCTTATGGAAGTCTGCCTTCCTGCCTGAGTCTTGACATGATCTTATTAATCTTTGGCAATGCATCCAGAGCAGCCTTTTCTCCCTCAAGGATGGCTTCATGTCTCTTGGAAAAATCGGCAGTTCCTATATATCCTACATTAGGTTTTATTACCACATCCGCCCTGCCGACTTGCATTTGAGACATCTTAGCATTCATGATGCTTATCGATTGCAGTAATGTCTCTATCGTGCTCTTGGGGGGCGACCCATCAATATTTGAGGATATGTCAACGGCGATGACAACATCGGCGCCGTGTCTTTTCGCTGCATCAACAGCCAGGGGGCTTACAACACCTCCATCCACATACATACCGTCTGAAATCTTCACAGGTCTGAATATACCGGGTATAGAACAGCTTGCACGTACCGCCGTTCCTGTATTGCCTGTTCCAAAGACGATCTCATCCCCGGTTTGTATGTTTGTGGCGACAGCGAAAAAGGGAAGCCGCAGTTTTTCAATGGTAGTATCCCTCAATGCCCAGTTTATATAATTTTCCAGTTTTTCCCCCTTAACGAATCCATTGTCAGGAATCGTCAGGTCTATAAGATCTTCCCTTTGAAGAGAAAAAGACATTGTTTGAAGTTGATAGGCATCGTATCCATAGGCATAAAGACTCCCTACAAAACTGCCGACACTTGTCCCGACTATCATATGAACGGGAATATTGTGGGATTCAAGGACCTTCAAGACGCCGACATGTGCAAATCCCTTAGATGCACCCGCCCCAAGCACAAGCGCTACCTTAGCAGGTTTGGGCGGTGGGAGAAGTGCAGGTTTGGGAACACATGCCGCAATGACCAGGATGGAAGCAATTAAACCTGTAAACAACAGACGATAGTTTGTTTGCTTGATGAGGTTTGGATAAAGCATATTTTGCTGCCCCGGATGTTTTATTAAATTTTTCTTTTCAGTTAAGCTACTATAGTGAAAGTAGCCTCATGTCCTGCGGGCATGGTTCTACTTAACCGTTAGACCAATAACGCGGTAATTGAATTCGTAATTAAGGGCGCCGCTCCAGTCCTGTTGGAAAACATTCTTATAGCGCGTGCCATCTACAGGTCCGACTGGTTTTCCGTAGGTATAAAACCAGTTGACAATAGGACTTCCTGTAAAACCCAGGGCGATCCAGTATGAGCCAGGCATGAGAATGGGTTTATCCCTGCCGAAGTCAAAATCCGCCCAACGGTATCCCGGTTTAAGGGAGAGCTGGTCAAGGCTGATAAAGTCGCTGGTGCTCATGGCTTGCCCCGGCTTGCCCCGATTATCCTTAAAGATGTCGATCCATAGCAAGCCATCTCCGCCGAACTTATGTAGAGCCAGGCCAACCTTCTGAAGTATGACAGGTTTTCTAAGGACGACAACCTGGGCATACTGCGTAAGGTTGGTGGTTACATATTCTGCCGTCTCCACAAGAAAGTTTCGCGGCATTTCAAATTGATTTACTCCTGAGGCTTTTACCACCCGCGGGAATGCAAAATCTATATTTTCCGGAAATTCCATGTTGCCGAAGATAAACGGTACTTCATACCGGAGTTCCTTTTTCGCCTCTTCGGTGATTGCTGGGAGAGGCGGGGGTGGAAGCACTTCGATCTGCTTAAACTCTGCCTTCACGTTCGGAGAAAGGAGGAGATTCTTGGGGCCATAGCTCTTTCTGTCTCCCTTAACGTTAACCTGGTCGCTATTAAAATTTGCAGCGATACTCTCCTGGAGTTTCGGTCTCTCGGCTTCTCTGAGCTGGACCCACTTTAAAAGTCCGTCATTTTTTGTTTCGTTGTTGTCGACACCAACCTCTATCCGAAGGTAACGGGTTGAGACGAAAAGCATGGTATTCTGGGGATCGAAAGGTACCCAGCCGAGTTCCGGAAACCAGACCTCAATCCATGAATGACGGCCCTGACCCATTTTGAAGGTAAGGGTTCCCTTCTGCCATGCGATGTTAAAAGGCTGATTAAACGTGACACCGTTGATAATGCGCACCGGTATGCCGATAGCCCGGAGTAAGGCGGCACTCATATGGGAAAAGTTCTGGCAATTGCCCTTGCCGGATTCCAACGAATAAATGGCATCGTACCGGAGAGGAGGACTTACGTAGCGAACGTGATCCACGACCCAGGCAATGACACGCTGTACTGCATCGAACTCTGTTTTTACGCCTGCCGTAAGCTGTTTCGCCAATTCGAGTATACGGGGATTATCGGATTGTACTTGTTCCGTCGGTCTGAGATAATCTTCTAGTTCCGGATCTACTTTTGCAGCAGGGAATGGATCCTGTGTCGTAAGTACCGGCAGCTTTGTTTCACTGAGGGCATTGCAGAAAAGACGTACATCTATGACGTCCGGAGGTTTTATCCATGTAGCAACGATGATCTGGTTGCCCCGTCCATCGGTGTTGCTTTTTCTCTCTTGAGGTTCTGGTGAAAAAGCCAGACCAAACTCTGTGATTTTTTGATAGGACGTAGGTGATTGGAAGGTCTGGGGCACCACAAAGCTGAGGACCATCTTCTGAATGCCCCCACCTGCCGTAACCTGCTCCTGGAGCTCATAGCGGATATTAGACCCCATATCTCCTTTGACCGTGTAATTCTCAGCCAGAGACAGGCTTGGCCATGATAAGGCAACGCAGAGCAGTACACCAAGCAGTTTTTTCATTGTCCCTTATCTCTCAAATCAAGAAATTGCAGGTTTGCAGATCACTTCCTTCACCTTCAGGTCAAAAAAACGGGAGCTGTTCGCAGGTTGGAGAACCAGAGCAGCATCAACACCTTTAGCGGTTCCTCCTATGGATATGATATCTTCATCGGTTCTCACAAGGCCGGCATCCGCAGCCATCAAGGCCACTTCGACAGCAACTTTAACCCCCTGACCGAATATTCGCAAAGTATAGGCCATAATTTCATCAACCTGATATGTGGCAAGCTTGTTCCTTACACCACGGCCGACGCCGCCGAATGCATGCTGGCAGGTAAGGATTGTAACTCCTTGCGATTCCAGTTCCCTTCGATCTTTTTCATCCAGTTCCTGGGTATCGGGCTTTGCATAGCCTGTTACATGCGTGACAGCGATGATCTTAATATCCTTGCCGAAAACCTTCAATGCTTCAAAAGCGGTTCGCCCGCTGCAGGTCGCAATGAGGACTTTTCCTATCGCAAGGTCCGTGGCCCTCCTGGAGACTACTTCAAGTACTGATTTCGTATTTTTACTTCCCGGCTTTTGGAAATAGCGGCATGGTATATCGTGGTACAGAGATGGTTCGGACATGATATTTGACCTCCATGATGAATAAACGATTTTTGTTTTGAGTGACGGGGAGTATTTAGAACTCCCAAGAAGGTATATAGGCAAGCATTAGCAGTGTGTCAATTAAAAGTTGAGTTTTTTATCCTGGTAAAAAGGAAGATACTTATAATTCAAAATAACATTTGACAAAATGTTTTAAGTGTATATTTTAATAACAATATTTTAATTGACTGCCGTAAGGCGGTTCATGTGAAAGGAGTTAACAATGTTTCAAGCAACGGAAAAAGCAGTGGAGATGATTAAAGAGTTTCTTAAGGATAAGGGCGAGGAGCATATTATAAGGCTCATGATGAATGAAGGTGGGTGATCCGGGTCCTCTCTGGGCATGGCTCTGGATGAGTCAAGAGATGGTGATGAAATATTTAAGGAAGACGGGATCACCTTCCTGATTAACAAAGAACTGTATGAACTCGTCAAACCGATTACGGTAGATTTTATCAATACACCGCGGGGAAGCGGATTCAAGGTGTCTTCCAGCCTGGATGCCAGCAGTTCATGCGGGAAGACATGCTGTAGTTAGAAGCTTAGACGGCTTATGAGTGAAGAAGGGAAAATAGATTATTTTCATTACCTTGCCGATGATCTTATGAAGGTAAAGCGGTATGATGATGCTATCATTCTATATGAGAAATTGGTTGATATGCATCCGGGTGAAGACTCCTTTCTTCTCTCATTGGCATGGGCCTACCATGACAGCGGAAGACTGGATGACTGCTATTGATTGTTTTGAACGCCTCCTCAGCATTGAACTGAAACGGGAAGTTTTTACAGGGTTTGCATTTGATGAGCTTGTCCGGATTTTCAGGGAAAATGGAGAATATGGCCGTCTTGTCGATATCTGCGAAAAAGTTGTCGCCGTACAGCCTGGTGATATGGCACTCCTTAGTGATCTCGGTGATGCATATCTGAAGGCAGGAAGGGCGAGTGAGGCTGTTGGGGTATTTGAAAAAATTGCTGATATGGAACCGGATGCATCAGCAACTTACTGCAATCTTGGGAATGCACTCGTCGCGACAGGTGACTTCGATGGTGCTGAAGAGGCGTACCGAAAAGCCGTTGAGATTGATCCGTCGGATGCTGGCTCCTTTTACAACAAGCTGGCTAACGTATATTCCAATGCAGGACATGATGAAAAGGCAGAAATGACTTTCAGAAGATGTCTCGAATTCCGGTTTGATGAGCCTATGTACCATTGCGGCCTTGGTGATGTCCTGGTGAGACTGGGAAAGATTGAAGATGCCGAGAGTGCATATGAAAAGGCTGTTGATCTTAATCGTGCTTCATCAGGCGCTTATTACAACAGGTTTGGAAACACCCTCGCCAGAGATAATTACCACCTTCAGGCAATAGAGGCTTTCAAAAAAGCCATTACTGCGGATCCTGAAAACCCCTTCTATTATATCCATCTTGCAGAGTCATATAACACAAGCGGCTTTCCCGATATGGCAGAAAAGACCTACCTTAAAGCCAAATCTCTTAAAAGATAAATCAGCCCCGCCCCTTCTTTTTCAGAATTTCTTTATAGACATGGTAAAATGCATCATTCTCGTTAATACCACTCTTGATAATCTGGCCCGCGTCATTGATATTTTTCGTGTTGATTATTAGATTGGCACTCTGATTATAAGCGGCCATGTTATCCATAGTACGAAATCTGCTGCTTATCACGGTTACAAAAATCTCCCTGCGCGTACTCATGTTGAGATTGGCCAGGTATTGAAGCACCTCATTGGTGGCGGGATTGTCGGTGTCGAAATTTTCATTTACAATGACAACATCGTAAACGTGATATCGCATATTTTTTAGGGCGTCTTTTGTCGATGCGGGCTCGGTAATCTGGTACCCCAGGTTTTTCATCGCAGCAGTAAGCTTTTTTTTAAGAGAAGCATCAGATTCGCAGATCAAAGCTGTTCCGACATCTTCTCCCACAAAATCAAACGGTCTGTCTGACGCATCGTATGTGTCTGATGACACTTCCTTCGTAAGGGTTTTCTTTTCTTCCATGACGTTCTCCTCCTACCCTATTTACATCGATCTTTTGGGTTTACCGTAACCCTTGTCGACTTCAAGCTTTCCCAAGAGATCTGTCGTGGCATGTCCTCTTTCACTCTTTACAGAATCGATGCCGCGTCCTACTATTCCCCTGTTGGATGCATATGCCTTGGCGGTGTCTTCGCTAATGAGCCCCTGTCTGTACAAATCGACAATGTAATCGTCGAATGTAATCATGCCAAAGGCCCTACTTGCCTGGATGATCTCATAAAAGGTTTTTCCTTCTGATTCACCGTGCAGTATGGCATCTTTTACCCGGATGTTTGAGCCCATTATTTCGAAGGCTGCAATCCGTCGTCCTCCACCCTCTCTGGGGAGAAGCCTCTGGCATACGATCCACCGTACCGTGTCGGCAAGGCGCATACGAATTTGGGTTTCTTCTTCTTTCGTAAACATACCCAGAATTCGATTGATCGTGTGGCCGGCATCTATCGTATGCAGTGTACTCAGAACAAGGTGACCTGTTTCTGCGGCGCTTAGGGCGATCTCTATGGTTTCCCTGTCCCTCATTTCACCGACGAGGATTACCTGGGGCGCCTGCCGGAGAGATGCACGAAGACCGTTGGAAAAGGTATCAAAATCTTTGCCCAATTCTCGCTGGTTGAAGGTTGACATCTTGTGAGAATGGGAAAATTCCACCGGGTCTTCAAGGGTAACGATATGAACGGATTTTTGTTCGTTAATCTCATTCAGTACCGCCGCCAGCGATGTTGATTTACCAGTGCCTGTTGCGCCGGTGACGAGGATAATCCCGTTCTTCTCCTGGCTCATTTTGGAAAAAGCCTCGGGTAAGTCTAATTCCTTGCATGTGGGAATATTGGATTCAAGTCTCCTGAGAACGATGGAGTAGGTATCCCGCTGTGAAAATATGTTCACTCTGAAACGGGCCTTCCCTGGCACCTCGTAAGAAGAATCACATGATCCCTCGTATAGCAGCATCTCCGTCAGACGACGGTCCTGATTAATCAGATTCAGGGCAAATATTTCCGTCTGAAAAGGGGTTAACCTTTTGAAAAGCGGGTCAAACTCAACGGCCTTTAGTACCCCTGAACTCACTATCTGGAATGGTTTGTTAACGGTAATGTTCAGGTCAGAAATATCTTTGTGAGAATCCAGCAGCCTGTTTAATATATAATCGATTTCCTGTTTTCTCATACTGTATTCCTCAACATCAATGGTTCTTAAGCACCCCGCGGAAAGTATTACCGCGAGCTATCTTACGCCTCTGTAAAATCAGTCGGCGGTGATTTTCAATAGTGGTCTGAATCTCGTCTTATCGTTGGCTTTCATATATGCATCCTCGACGCCGATCCATCCCCTGTTGCAAAGCTCCAGAATGGCATCATCCAGCAATTGCATACCGTATTTCTTTCCTGTCTGAATCATGGAAGGGATCTGGAAGGTTTTGGATTCCCGGATGAGGTTTCGAACCGCTGAATTGGCAATCATGATCTCCAGGGCTGCGCAGCGTCCCTTCCTGTCAATCCGCTTGAAAAGAACCTGGGAAATGACTGCCCGGATGCCGTCCGCCAGGGTGGATCGGATCTGCATCTGCTCCTCGGCGGGGAACACCTCGATGATCCGGTCAACAGTTCTGGCGGCACTTGCGGTGTGCAGTGTGGCAAAAACCAGGTGACCCGTGTTTGCCGCTTCAACGGCGAGCGATATGGTTTCCAGATCCCGCATTTCACCGACGAGAATGATATCCGGATCCTCACGAAGGGCTCCTCGAAGCGCCGCGGAAAAGGTCTTGGTATGGAGACCGACTTCCCTGTGATTCACAATACAGCCCTGGCTTTGGTGAACAAATTCGATTGGGTCTTCGATCGTGATGATATGATCTTTTCGGCTGCGATTTGCCTCATCAATGATGGCGGCAAGTGTCGTCGATTTTCCACTTCCGGTCGGGCCGGTAACCAGCACCAGCCCCCTCGGTAGGGTGGCCAGCTTGGAAAGAACGGGAGGAAGCCCTAACTCCTGGACAGTCAGTATTTTGCTCGGGATTTCCCTGAAGACTGCTGCAACACCGTATTTTTGCTGAAAGAAATTTGCCCTGTACCTGGCAAGATTCGGTATTTCATAGGCAAAATCCACGTCTCCTGTTTCTTCGAATTGTTTGATCTTGTGCTCAGGTGCTATTTCATACAGCATGGCCTTGAGTTCGTCATTATCCAGTACGTTGTACTTTATCCGCTCCATCTCTCCCCGTATCCTGAGGGCCGGTTGTTGACCGGACACGAGGTGGAGGTCTGATGCACCCTGTTCATGCATCAGTTGAAAAAAGGCGTCAATTTTTGCCATAAAAGGCCTCCTTGGGAATTTAAGGTCTGTTAAGTACATTATTGATCTTCTCATGATCGGGATTAAGATTTAATGGATGTTTCGGCAGAAATGGACTTTAACTTTACTAAATTTTTCGGTTTTCCATCCAGTGCGAGAAGTATAGGGGAAGGGCGGTTGGTTGTCAAGATGAAAAGCCCTTAATTCATTAAGACTTGGCTTTTTCCAAGGCAAAGCGGCAGCAAAAGACCGTAGTCGAATTGACCCTGAGCGAGTGAAACGAGTCGAAGGGTCTCACATCTAATTTCCTGTGGCGTGTAGTGTAAAGTTGATGCAAGGCTTGCACTGAGGCATTTAACTATCGCTTGACATGTATAATCGGGATCATATATGATTTTTACAAGTGCTTTTTGTACTTCCGGTAAGCCAGACTTGAAAAAGAGTGGGGATGTAGCTCAACTGGGAGAGCGCGGCGTTCGCAATGCCGAGGTCAGGGGTTCGATCCCCCTCATCTCCACCAGGGATGAAAAGATGGGTTGCTTTTTGTCAGTCGTACAAAAAGCAGCCTGTTTCTTGATCAAAACATCTTCGCAAACTGCCGCTTCTTTCTCTTTTTCCAGTTACCCTTGTGATAGGCGTAACTTGCCAAGCAACGGCAGTACAGAAGTAGCTTCGGCAAAGACCATCTGCTCACAGGCCATATCCACCTTTCCCCACGATGTCGCTTCTTTCAGAGTAGAGCTGGAACAGGCCCCGTCCCGCACGTCTGCCACGGTGATCTGCACGGCATATTTGTGCATGGGACTATCAAATCCCATGATCTCGGCGCAGATTACCGTATCCTGGGCGAAGTTTTTGGGTACGCCCCCTCCGATAATGAGAAGTCCTGACGTTTCCGCCTTTATCTTGATCATCGTCAATTCGCGAAAATCCTTTACCGAATCAATGGATACATGCTTTTCCGGACACTTGTGCTGGTGGAGGACGAGACCAAATCCGGCGCTGCTGTCGGAAAAAGCCGGGCAAAAGATCGGGACGTTATTTTCATAGGCGACCTGAACGAGGGAATCCTTCTTGGTGGCATATCTTGTTAGATATCGTCCCATTTCATGGATAAATTCCCGTGATGAGTATGGTCCCGGCGGCAGGGAGTCGGCTATCTCAGTGATTGTTTTGTCACAGGCCTGAAGCTCTTCCTCGTCGATGAATGTATCGTATATCCTGTCAATATAGAGTTTTCTGAGAGTCCGATCATCAACATGCGATGTACCCTGGTAGTGCTTGAACCCCAGGGCCTCAAAAAAATCCATGTCTACAATCGTGGCGCCTGTGGCGACAACCACATCCACCATGTTATGTTTTACAAGATCAGTATATATCTGCATGCAACCGGCGGCACTTGTGCTTCCCGCTATGGTGAGGATGATGGCGCAATCTTTATCTCTCAGCATCCTGTCGTAAATATCGGCGGCCTGGGCCAAGTCTCTTGCCGAAAAGGACATCCTCCGCATGGCATCGATGATATCCACTGTGTTGAATAATTTTATATCGATGTGTTCAACTGGTGTCTTCAGGTAATCCTGCTTTTTCATAAGCTCCTCTGTGAACTTTTTGATCCTCGGATTATTAAACCATGCTCCAACAAATGTCAATTGAGACTTTGAAGAAGGTGATTAAAATCCATCTTGTCATCGGGTCTAATATCTGGTAGTTGCACACCATATGAAGGAAATTCTTACCGTTACGCAGTTGAATGAAAATATCAAGCGCCTCCTGGAGGAGAGTTTCGATGCCCTCTGGGTGGAAGGAGAGGTGTCTAACTTGCGCCGGCCCGCATCCGGTCATGTGTACTTTACTCTCAAGGACGAAAAGAGCCAGATCAGGGCCGTCATCTTCAAGTCCCTGCCTTTTCAGAGACATGCGTTATGGACCAGGACACCACAGTTTGATCTGGAAGAGGGAATGAGCGTTATTTGCCGTGGAAGGCTGAGTGTTTATCATCCGCGGGGTGAGTACCAGTTGATTGTGGAGGTAGTGGAACCGAAGGGAGTGGGTGCCCTCCAGAAGGCATTTGAACAGCTTAAAGCCCGCCTCCAGGCCGAGGGGCTTTTTGACCCGGCGCATAAAAAACCAATCCCCTTTCTTCCCCGCAGGATCGGGGTGATAACATCTCCCACAGGGGCGGTAATCAGGGATATTCTGAATATTACCGGGCGGCGGTTTCCTTCTGTTGATATTCTTGTTGCCCCGGTGAGGGTACAGGGTGCAGAGGCGTCTTATGAAATTATCAGGGCTATAACCGATATGCAGGCTGTGCGAAATATTGATGTGATTATCTTGGCGAGGGGAGGGGGATCACTGGAGGATCTCGCCCCCTTCAACGATGAGGGTGTCGCCAGAGAGATCTATCGATCCCGGATTCCCGTCATCTCCGCTGTCGGTCATGAGATTGATTTTACTATCGCTGATTTTGTGGCGGATCTCAGGGCCCCGACTCCTTCTGCTGCTGCGGAGCTGGTCGTTCCGGTAAGGAGAGAACTTGCCGCTTTGCTGGAAACCCTTGAGGTGAGATTGATAAATTATAAGCGTCGCATGGTGACCAGGCTTTGTGAACAGGTGACATTATTAGCAGAACGATTAAAAGACCCCAAGAGGAGGATTACCGATCTGCGCATGATGATCGATGACCGTCTGGAAAGGCTTAAATTGGGTCTTGACCATAAGCGGGCCATACAGAGACCTAAGCTTATTAATCTTGAAGTTCGCCTGAACCATGCGAACCCCCTTTTGAAAATCCGGGATTATCGGTTTACCCTTGGAAATTTAAGAAAAAATGTGATAGCCGGTTGGCATGATATTATGAAACGTCTCAAAGTACGGGTTGAAACAGACATAGCCATACTCGACACGCTGAGTCCTTTGGCTGTCTTGGGAAGAGGCTACAGCATCGTGAAAAAGCTTCCCGAAGGTTTTATTGTGAAAGAGGCGGCGTCGGTGACTGTCGGCAGCATCGTGGACGTGAAGGTTTCGTCAGGCAGTTTTCAGGCGAACGTAACGGATGTGAAGCAGGAGAAATGAAACATGGCAAAAGATAAGTTTGAAGAAGCCCTTGGGAGATTAGAAGACATAGTAAGAAAAATGGAGGCAGGGGATATGACCCTGGAAGAATCTCTCAAGGCTTTTGAAGAAGGGATTAAACTTGCACGATTATGTTCCCGGAAGCTTGATGAGGCAGAAAGAAGGGTGGAAGTTCTGATCAAGCAAGAGGATGAACTTGTTGTCAAGCCCTTTCAGGTGGAAGAGAATGAGTCAGGATCATAACATATCACTGAGCGCATATCTTGAGGCTAAGAAGAAGATTATCGATGCAGCCCTTGAGAGATACCTTCCCTGCTGAAGATAACTATCCATCGGTGATTTTTAAAGCAGTCCGGTACAGTGTGTTTGCGGGAGGAAAAAGAATCAGGCCGATCTTATGCCTGGCCTCTGCGGAGACAGTAGGCGGCAATATGTGAGGCGGTTCTTCCTGTGGCCTGTGCGTTGGAGCTTATCCATACCTATTCGCTCATACATGATGACCTGCCCGCTATTGATGACGATGACTACAGGAGGGGAAGACTCACGAGCCACAAGGTTTTCGGTGAGGACATGGCCATTCTGGCCGGTGATGCCCTTTTGACAGAGGCATTTCGTCTGATGTCAGACACAAGCCTGATGGAAAAGATTCCACCGGAAAAAGTGCTTTTCGTGATCCATGATATAGCCGAGGCGGCAGGATGCTTCGGTATGGTTGGAGGACAGGTGGTCGATGTCCAGTCGGAGGGAAAGGATGTTGACAGCGAGGTCTTAAACTATATCCACACACGTAAAACGGGAGCAATGATTACTGCGGCGGTAAAGGCGGGGGCGGTATTATCAAATGCCGGTGAAGTTGAACTCAATGCTCTTATATCATATGGACGGCACGTAGGTCTTGCCTTTCAGATAGCCGATGATATCCTTAATGTCGAAGGAGACCAGGTATTGCTCGGTAAAGGTACGGGAAGTGACGCAAAGCGGGGTAAGATTACGTATCCTGCGCTGATGGGTCTTGAAGCGTCCCGGAAAAGGGCCGGAGAACTTGTGGAAAGTGCGCTCTCCGCGATAAAGAACTTTGATCACAGAGCCGAACCTTTAAGGATGATCGCCGGGTATATCGTAGAGAGAAGGTCGTAAAGAAAGCGTATGAGTAAAGTAAATAGAGACTACAGTGTCCTCGCAACAGTCAATTTTCCTGATGATATCAGGAGGCTTGATCTTGTTCAGATGAACAGACTTGCCGGAGAGATCCGGGAAAAGATCATCGACACCGTTTCCAGAAATGGCGGTCATCTGGCTTCGTCTCTGGGAACGGTTGAATTGACGCTTGCAATTCACTACGTGTTTGATACTCCCAGGGACAAACTCATATGGGATGTGGGACATCAGGCCTATGCGCATAAAATAATAACTGGTCGCAAGGATTTGTTCCATACTCTAAGGAAGAAGGGGGGGATCAGTGGCTTCCCCCGGAGGGAGGAGAGTCCTTACGATGTATTCAATGCAGGACACAGCAGTACATCTATTTCTGCAGCAACAGGCATCGCGGAAGCGAGATGTCTTACTGGAGGGGACTTCAAGACTATCGCTGTTATCGGTGACGGTTCCATAGCGGCAGGAATGGCCTTTGAGGCTTTAAACTGGGCAGGAGACCGAAATAAGGACCTGATAATCATATTGAACGATAATGAGCTGTGCATCTCGCCCAATGTGGGGGCCATGTCTTCCTATCTGAACCGCGTTATGACCGGTCATACGGTCACAAAATTCAAGACTGAGGTGAAGAACTTTCTGAAGTCTATTCCTTCCATAGGGGAACAGATGGTGAAGTTTACTAAACAGATTGAGGAATCGCTCAAAGCTTTAGTTGTTCCCGGTGCCCTGTTTGAGGAACTGGGATTTACCTATGTCGGCCCTCTTGAGGGGCATCGTCTGGATAATCTTATCAGGAATCTGAAAAACGTGAGAGAGTTGCATGGTCCTGTTCTTGTGCACGTCATTACGAAGAAAGGTATGGGCTATAAATTTGCCGAGGACGATCCTGCAAAATTCCATGGCATTGCGCCTTTTAAGATCGATACAGGTGAGCCTCTTGCCAAAGACCATACACCGCTGTCTTACACAAAAATGTTCGGGAGAACGATTATAAAACTGGCCCGTTATAATCCTCTGATTGTCGCCGTAACAGCCGCCATGAGGGAAGGTACGGGGCTTGATGAGTTTGCTGGGGAATACGCCGAGCGCTTCTATGACGTAGGCATGGCTGAACAACATGGTGTGACCTTCGCTGCCGGTCTTGCGACGGGAGGATTGATTCCGGTGGTGGCTATTTATTCGACATTTATGCAACGTGCATATGATCAGATCCTTCATGATGTCTGTCTGCAGAATCTGCCGGTTGTATTTGCTCTCGATCGGGGAGGCTTTGTGGGATCTGATGGCCCTACCCATCATGGACTCTTTGACTATTCCTATCTGCGTTCTATCCCGAATATTATTGTGATGGCCCCCAAGGACGAAAATGAACTCCAGCATATGCTGAAAACTGCTGTTGAGTGCGGCGGGCCTGTTTCGATAAGATATCCCCGTGGTAGAGGAGTTGGCGTGCCCATCGATGATCTTCCCGTTTCTCTTGATATCGGAAAGGGTGAAATTGTCTATGATGCGGAAGATGCTGCTCTGGCCATCATTGCCATCGGTTCCACGGTTTATCCTGCCATTGCCGCTGCCCTTGAACTTAAGGACGAAGGGATGAATGTACAGGTTCTTAATGCCCGATTCGTCAAACCCCTTGATGAAAAACTGCTGTGTGATACGGCAAAGTCCCTTAAGAGAATCATAACTGTTGAAGAAAATGTTCTGATGGGAGGGTTCGGTAGTGCTATACTGGAGTTGTTTGAAAAACGGGGCATCCGTAACATTACCGTAAAAAGAATCGGTATTAAGGACGAATTCGTAGAACATGCTTCACAGGCTGAGTTGAGAAGGATGTGCGGCATAGATGAAGAGGGTATCATGGAAGCCGCGCGGCACATGATGGGCAAAGGGAAGCAATAGATGTCATACCGCTTATGATGTCCTCGGGAAATAAGTTCATCCGCGCTCAGAATCTTGTTTCGACCATACTCCACCTCGCTTTACTGACAACGCAAAAGCTCATGCTGCACACTCAAACACTTGCGTTTGTGATCGTTTCGCTACGGTGGACGTGGTACCCGAAAAATTGAAGCTCAAAGAGCTTCCCGGAAAAGAAGATGGTTATTATCTATTGCGCCCCTTACCCTGCACTGCAGTGTGGCAGGAAGCGATCGAGGCCTTCACTCCGCGCGTCATGAACCCATTTTCTATTTTTTAAGAGTCATCTCGTGGGCGTCAAAATCAAGAAAGTCAGATTGGACAGGTTACTCGTCGATATGGATATCTGTCTGACATGCGAAAGAGCCAGGGCGCTTATTATGTCAGGGGCAGTGCTCGTGGGAGATACGAGGATGGACAAGGCAGGTACCCTCGTATCCCCGGATGCAGATGTAAGGATTGAAGGAGAGGATAATCTATACGTCAGCAGGGGAGGAGTGAAGCTAAAAGGTGCCCTCCAGGCATTTGATATCAATGTCAGGGATATGGTCGTTCTAGATGTGGGAGCCTCCACAGGTGGGTTTACTGATTGTCTTCTTCAGGAAGGGGCAAGGAAAGTCTATGCCCTTGATGTCGGTTACGGTCAGTTAGCGTGGAGACTGCGGATGGATGAACGGGTAGTTTGCATAGAGCGCACGAACATCCGGTACTTTAAAGGTGTGGAAATTAAGGAATCCATTGACATGGTAACTATTGATACGTCGTTTATTTCTCTCAAACTTGTTGTTCCTGCCGTACTTAAGGTGAGCAAAAAAAATGACGCGATTATCCTTGCCCTTATTAAACCCCAGTTTGAAGCCGGACGAGAGGAGATTGAGAAACGTGGTGTGGTAAGAAATCCTGAGGTTCATAAGCAGGTAGTAGAAGGCATAAAGGAATTCTGCGTGGGATTGGGATTGAATATTATGGGAGTCTGTGAATCCCCTCTTACGGGTCCTAAAGGTAACAAAGAGTTTTTTATGTATTTAAGAAAATAGTAAGAAAATAGGTACTGAGGCCTATTTTCTCTCGTTCCAAAGAAACATAATGTCGCAAATAAAATATAGGTTACAAGACATAAATGGGCGTTAAGCTGGCCAAAACCGCAGGATTTTGCATGGGCGTCAGAAGAGCTGTCGATCTGGTTCTCGACATTGCCCAGCGCAAGGGAAAAGAAAATGTCTATACATATGGACCCCTGATTCACAATCCTCAGACTATCGAACTCCTCAGGACGAGAGGCATTATACCGATAAGTAATGTCGATGATATTGATGCTTCCAATAAAGGATCCACGATCATAATCAGAGCCCACGGTATATCACCCGAAGAAAGAAAAAAAATCAAGGAGAAGGGATTCAAAATCATTGATGCCACATGCCCTAAAGTGGCTCATGTCCAAGCAATTATTAAGAAGCACGTATCGCTGGATTATACTGTTCTTATTATTGGTGACAGGGAACATCCGGAGGTTAATGGTCTTTTAGGCTATGCCTATGGCAAAGGTATCGTTATAGGCAGCGCTGAAGAAATTGAAAGTCTTCCTTTCACGGATAAGGTTTGTGTTGTTGCTCAGACCACGCAGAGTATGGATGAATTCATTGATATTGTAGACAGGATCAAAGCGAAATTTTCTGACACTGTCGTCTTCAATACCATTTGCGATTCTACAGAAAAAAGGCAGGCAGAAGTGAAACGTCTAGCCGAAGAGATGAATGCTATATTTATTGTCGGCGGCAGGAACAGTGCAAACACAAAACGGCTGGTCAGGATTTCAGAGCTTCAGGGTAAGCCGACATTTCATATTGAAACGGTGGATGAATTAAAAGAAATTCCCATAAGCCTCTATGAGAAGATTGGTATATCCGCCGGGGCATCAACACCAAACTGGATTATAGACCGGGTTTTCGACAGCATTATCAGTCACCAGCGTGAAAAAAGTAAGAAGGTTAGAAAGATATTTAAATTTTGGATGTTTACCGTTAAAACGGATATCTATTCCGCTGTTGGGGCCGGATGTCTCTCACTTGCAAGTATGCTTTTGCAGAGACTTGATGTGGATGTTTTGAATATTATGATAACATCTTTTTATGTATACGCCATGCATGCCCTCAATCGGCTTATAGACAGAAAAGCAAGTACTATAATCGGTTCATTTAGAGAAGAGTCATATCGAAAACATGAAAAGACTTATATATTTGTCGCCATAGTGTCTATGGTCCTTGCTTTGATATGTTCCTTCCTCTCAGGGATAAATGCCTTTATATTGCTCTCTTTAGTTTCAGTGCTTGGTGTACTCTATAATGCGAGAATACTGCCGGAGTATTGGCGCTTTAAAAGTCTAAAAGATTTCCCTGGTTCAAAGAACATATCAACTGCTATGGCGTGGGCTTCGGTAGCAGCGTGCTTCCTCAGTTTGAAATCAGTGTTTCCGTTACTCCCGGCATGGTAGTTGCGTTTCTTTTTACTTTTGGGATTGTCTTTGTCTGCTCGGCAATGTCTGATACGCTGGACGTTCAGAGTGACAGACTAATCGGGAGAGAAACGATTCCTGTCCTCATCGGGAAAAAACGTACCCAAATTCTTTTAAACGGGATACTCATTTTACTATTCATTCTG
Organism: uncultured delta proteobacterium; assembly: GCA_963695875.1. Classification (GTDB taxonomy): domain Bacteria; phylum Desulfobacterota; class Syntrophia; order Syntrophales; family UBA2185; genus DATKLL01. The sequence continues at coordinate 206,147 of CAVOID010000004.1, forward strand.
CTCATTATTTCCGGCTACTTCGTGTGGACTTCTTCAGTAAGTTTTGCCCTGCTGACGTGCATTTTTTTTGTATGGATTTATTTTAAGCTTTATGATAGAAGGTCGGCGTTTTCCGGAGTGGTTCAGGGAGGTGTCCTTGAAACCACTTATATTTTAGCGGGCTTAAGTTCCCTCATATGGCTCTATTTAACTAAGTTGCCTGATTGAGTTAATCTCAGGGGGTACCGTTGTAATGAAAAGAATGTGTATACTTTCTTCAGTGGTGCTTCTGATCATTACATTTTTTGGTTGCAGCGGACTTCGCTATTCTCAGGTTACCCCGGAAGCAAAGGATTATCATCCCAAAAGAGTTGGAGTGTTTCCTGTTGATGTAGGGACATATGAAGAGGCGAGGGGGGTCATTGATCAGATCATCGCAGATGTTCTTGTTGACAAAGGGTGGTTTACGGACGTTGTCACAGCCGATACGATAAGTAACCAGATTCAGACTAATGAGGAACTTCGGAAGGTTTACCTTGATTACATTTCCAAGCTTAAAGCGGTCAATTTTTCTGATCCTGGGCTGAGTAAAAAGATCGGTGAAATAACTAAAGTCGATGCCTTCTTAATTGCCAATGTGGACTACTGGAATTACACGAAGGCAAACGATGACAATGTGGCCAAGGTGGACATCGGAATTAAGATGGTTGATGCTTCTTCGGGTATAATTCTCTGGAAAGCGGGTCATCACGAAGTAGGAAGTTATATGCTTATCAAGCCGAAACTTCCTGACGTGGCGAGGGACCTTGTCAGGAAGCTGATAAAAGAAATGCCCCATTGAAAAGGGAGCATATAATTAAAGACTAAGGGCAAACTCTTTGATCTTGCACCGTTAGCCTTTGATAGCGTTAAAAATGGAGGTCATATTATGAAGGAGAAAGTGCGCAGTGCCATAGAGCGTATCAGACCGAATCTTCAGGCTGACGGGGGAGATGTTGAGCTTGTTGATGTCAATGATGAAGGTATTGTCAAGGTAAAACTGCTGGGGGCCTGTCATGGTTGCCCCATGTCGCAAATGACCCTGAAGATGGGTATACAGAAGTATCTGCAAAAAGAAGTTCCGGGAGTAAAAGAGGTTGTTTCTGTAGCGTAAATTTAAAAAAGAAGCTCTTTTAAAATAACAAAAGGGCAGCTTAGAGCTTCTTCACGAGGCCGATAAAAATAAAAAGATAAGGAGAAGATAAAATGGCGTATGTAATAACAGATGAATGCATTGCTTGTGGTGCTTGCGAAAGTGAATGTCCAGCTGAGGCGATCAGTGAGGGTGAGGAGAAATATGTCATTGATCCCAAGCTTTGTACTGACTGCGGGACCTGCGCTGATCAGTGTCCTGTGGAAGCTATCGTACCGGGAGAAGATAAATAGAATCATACCCGGTAATTAAGACCAAAAAGGGGAAACCATCCACCTTAGCGACAGGAGGGTGTTTTCCCCTCTTCTTTTTTTACTAAGGTTCGGCCAAATCTGACGTAGAAGTAAATTCGGCGATTCGTCGGGAACGGTGCCAAAATTCTGTATTCTAAACAAATCCATATCAATAAAGTATTTTTTATGTATTATAATTAGTTTATTTCACATGGGGACAGCATTACGGGGATTCTTATGGAAATGGGACGATTTATTTCGTTTGAAGGTATTGAGGGTTGTGGAAAAACCACCCAGATTAAGCTTGCAGGAGAATATTTAAAACAAAGCCATATCCCTATTATAATTACTGAAGAACCGGGGGGAACTCCTATCGGAAGAAGGATCAGAGAGATTCTTTTAAACAAAGGATCCGGTGAGGAGATTTGTAAAGAAACGGAGATGCTTCTTTTTTCCGCGGCGAGAGCCCAGCATGTTAGGAATGTGATAATCCCGGCACTGAAGGATGGAACGCTAGTTTTATGTGACCGGTTTTATGATGCAACGATTGCCTACCAGGGTTTCGGCAGGGGATTAGACATCAATTTTATCAGGTATCTTAATGATTTTTCCGCATCTGATCTAAAACCCGGCTTAACCCTTCTATTTGATCTGCCGGTCGAGGTTGGTTTGAAAAGGGCCATGCATAGAATATCCCATATGAAGGAGGGTTCGGCGGAAGATCGGTTTGAAAGGGAGAATTTGGAATTTCATAGAAAGGTTAGAGAAGGTTATCTTTCCATAGCTGGACAGGATAAAGAACGGTTCAGGATCATCGACAGTACAAGAGATATAGAAACAATCCATAGTGAAGTATGTATCCACCTTTCTGAATTCATAAACAAAAAACTATAGACACGAAATCCTAAATTCTAAACAATATTTAAACTCTAATGTTAAAACTATCAGACTTTTGATATTAGGGTTTAGAATAGGGTTTAGAATTTAGAGTTTTGAATTTAGGATTTTGAAATATATGTCTTTCAAAGATATTTATGGTCATGAAAAACAGATTAGCGTCCTTCAAACAGCAGTGGCAAGGGATCGTATTCCCCACGCTTATCTTTTTTACGGCATGGAAGGCATCGGAAAGAGGACAGTGGCAGAGGTCTTTGCCAAAGCCCTGAATTGCAAAAGTGGAAGAGACATCCTTGACGCATGTGATACGTGTGCGTCATGTCTAAAGATAGATCGTGGGAATCATCCCGATGTCGTTACAATAAAGGCTGAAGGGCAATTTATAAGAGTTAAGGAGATCAGAGAACTCCAGGAACAGATGAAGTTCAGGCCATTTGAAGGGGGGACGCGGATCTTTATCATCTTAGACGCTGATAAAATGAATATCGTTTCGGCAAATGCCCTCTTGAAGACACTTGAAGAGCCGTCGGCATCCAATATATTGATATTGATCACATCACGCCTTCATCTGCTTCCCGTGACTATTCTATCCCGGTGCCAGCATTTGAGGTTTAATCCTCTACGACAAGAAACCATTGCCTTATACATACAGGAAAAATTATCAATGGATCACAAATCCTCTTATTTGATTTCTTTGTCATCCGGCGGGAGCATCGAAAAGGCGCTGGCTTTGAAGGATGATTCCTACCTGATAATGAGGAAAGCAATCCTTGACATAATGTCAAAAATCAAGACTAAAGATCCTCTCGGGTTGTTATCCGTCGCAAATGATTTTGGACAGGAAAGACAAGAAATAACAGAAAGACTCAGCATTTTAATGATGGGTTACAGAGATGTGCTGCTTTATAAAGAAACCGGTGAAACGGAACGTGTTATCAATCAGGATCACATAGACATTATAAAATCTTTTGCCGAGAGGATATCAGGGGAAAATATTCTGAATAGCATAAAAGCGGTAGAGCGGGCTTTCCATGCTATAAATCAGAACGCCAATAAACAATTGACTTTGGAGACGATGGTGTTTAAACTTAGCAGGTATTGTGAATGATTGAATTTTTTGTCATTTACGAGATCATTGGAAAAAGGAGTAAGTCAATCTGAAAAATATTGTCGGGATAAAGTTTAGAAAAGATGGAAAGATATACAGCTTTGATGCCTCTGGTCTCCAGTTGGAAAAGAACGATCAGGTGATTGTCAATACTGAAAATGGAATGTTATTGGGCACAGTTATTACGGATGTGAAGCCCGTGCCAATTTATCAACTGCCGGTCAACCTTAAAAGCGTTGTTCGTAAAGCTACTGAGGAGGATTTGAGAGTCAGAAAGGAGAATGAAATACTGGAACAGGAGTCCCGTCAATTCTGCCTGGAAAAAATCAGAGAACGTAATCTTCCCATGAAGCTGATTGATGTCGAATGTCTTTTTGATAAGAGTCAGATAATTTTCTATTTCACCGCGGAAAACCGGGTAGATTTCAGAGAGCTTATTAAGGACCTTGTCCAGCGGTTCAAGATAAGGATTGAATTGAGGCAGATTGGCGCCAGGCATGAGGCCAGGATGATAAAAGGGTTGGGGATCTGCGGCAGAGAAGTATGCTGTGCTAATTTGATACCTAATCTAGACCGGGTTTCTGTCAAGATGGCAAAAGAACAGAGTGTGTCTTTAAATCCGGAAAAGATTTCAGGACTCTGCGGCAGGTTAATGTGTTGTCTGGCCTTTGAATTTGACGGATACCAGGATATGAAAAAAAACATACCAAAGTGTGGAAAGATTATAAACACTGCTGAAGGACGCGGCAAGGTCATAAGGCAGAATATACTTAAGGGTGAAGTAGTCGTAGAGCTGGAAAGCGGTAAGGAAATTACCGTCAAGATGGAAAATTTGTAAGTGTAAGATACTCTCTGCTTGTGCCGACAGCTATTTGAAAGAGGAATTATTAGTGGAGAATACATATTTTATTACAACACCGATATACTATGTCAATGCCTCACCCCATATAGGCCATGCCTATACGACTATTGTTGCCGATGTTTTGGCCAGATACCATCGCCTGTCCGGATACAGGACATTTTTTCTAACCGGCACGGATGAGCATGGTGACAAGATAGTTGAGGCTGCCGAGAAAGCCAATACAACGCCTAAAGACTATGCAGATCGTATCAGTGCCCAGTTCAGAGGCCTGTGGCCGGAGCTCGCCATAACCAATGATTATTTTATCAGGACTACCGATCCCAATCACATTGAGACGGTTAGATTCATCATGCAGAAGGTCTATGATGCCGGGGATATCTACTTTGGAAAATATGAGGGATACTACTGTGTCGGTTGTGAGCGATTCTATATGGAGAAAGAACTGGTGAATGGGCTCTGCCCTGATCATCAAATAGCTCCGGAGTATCGTGAAGAGAGCAATTACTTTTTCAGGATGAGCAAATATCAGGATTGGCTGATAAAACATATCAAGGATAATCCTGATTTTATCAGGCCGGAACGTTACAAAAACGAGGTACTTGCCTTTTTAAGGGAGCCTTTGGAAGATTTGTGCATATCGAGACCGAAAAGCAGACTGAACTGGGGTATAACAATCCCATTTGATGAAGAATATGTAACCTACGTCTGGTTTGATGCCCTCATCAACTATGTTACAGGATTGGGTTATCCGGATGGCGAAAATTTCCGGATATTCTGGCCTCATGCCGAGCACCTTATCGCGAAGGATATTCTCAAACCGCACGGCATCTACTGGCCCACCATGCTGAAGGCAGCCGGCATCGAACCGTACCGGCATCTAAATGTCCATGGCTACTGGGTCGTTGACCAGAGTAAAATGTCCAAAAGCCTCGGCAATGTGATCAAGCCCCTAGACCTGAAGGATAAATACGGCCTTGATCCCTTCCGGTATTTTCTCCTCCGCGAGATGGTTTTCGGCCTTGATTCCAGCTTCAGCGAAGAGAATTTCGTCCAGAGGATAAACTCCGATCTGGCCAATGATCTTGGCAATCTGGTGAGCAGAACCATGACTATGGCGATGAAATACTGCGCCGGGAAGGTTCCTGAAGTCCCTTCACCATTCGAAGAAGACCGGCTGCTCAAGGAGGCGGCAGGTAGAGCCGTTGCCGAGGTGGAGAGCTGCTTTCAGGATCTCGTTCTTCATAAGGCCTTGATTGCCATATGGGATTTTATCAATGTGACCAATAAATACATCGTAGAGCAGGAGCCATGGAAACTTGCTGCGCAGGATGCCGTAATTAAGACCCGACTGAAAACTGTTATCTACAATCTCCTGGAATCACTCCGAATCACTGCAGTCTTGATTTCGCCCTTCATGCCCGGTTCGGCACAGAAGATTTCGGATCAATTGGGTATAACGAGTTCAGCTTCACAAGGTTTTGAGAGTATACGCGTCTGGGGGGGGCTCACTCCAGGAAATAATCTGAATAGAGCCGATGCGCTCTTTCCGAGGGTCAAATACGAAGAAGAAAAGGAAAAAACAGAGATGAAGGACTATGTGATTCAGCCTGTAAAACCGTTAATCGATTATGAGGATTTTGAAAAGGTGGACATTCGTGTTGCAAAAATCATTGGGGCAGAGGCTGTACCAAAATCCAACAAACTCCTGAAGTTGAAGATCGATATGGGCGAAGAAAGAACTATCGTAGCCGGTATAGCAAAGGATTGCAAACCAGAGGATCTCATCGGTAAAAAGATTGTCATTGTGGCAAATCTGAAACCGACGAAGTTAATGGGTGTTGAGTCGCAGGGCATGCTCCTTGCGGCCGAAACGGAAGATGGTCTGACACTCCTGTCTTTTAATAAAGACCCCATTACCGGGGCAAAAATCCGGTAAGCATGATTATTAACGCAGGTTCCCGTATGTCACTGTACTTCCCTTCGGGGATGGATTCCCGGCATGAATAAAAGACCAGATTCGGAAGATATAGCCGGCGGGCAGGCGATTATAGAAGGCGTCATGATGCGGCATGGGAACAAGATCGCAGCAGCCGTGAGAAAACCTGACAAGGATATAGCCTTTCAGGAACGATATTATATTCCACTCACAAAAAGGTATAAATTTCTCGGCTTGGCCTTCGTTCGCGGATCGGTCACCTTGTTTGAAATGATGATAATCGGGATGAAGTGCCTTTTATTTTCCGCTGAGCTGGCCTTGACAGAAGGCGAAAAGAAGCCGGGAAAATGGGAGATGACCGTTTCTGTAATTATAAGTATCGGAACAGCGTTATTTTTCTTCATCGTCGTGCCTGCCTACTGCTTTTCGTTGTTAAAAAGCGCCGTGTCCAGCACTTTGCTTTTGAATATTATGGAGGGCTTTATTCGCCTCGGGATTTTCCTTTGTTTTTTGGGTGCCACGCTGTTGATGGAAGATATGAGGCGTGTATTCATGTACCATGGGGCGGAACATAAAACGGTATTCGCCTGGGAAAACGGTCAGGACTTGACTGTGGAAAATATCAAGAAATACTCGACCCGGCATCCGCGCTGCGGAACAAGTTTTGTACTGGTGGTCATGATCACCGCCATTTTGGTGTTTTCACTGCTGGGACGGCCTGATTTCGTTCATAGAGTTTTTTATAAACTGATGCTTCTTCCTGTTATTGCCGGAATTTCATACGAAATTATCCGGTTTACCGGAAAATACAGGAACTGGAAATGGGTACAAATCCTGAGCTGGCCGGGATTGCTGCTTCAAAAAATTACCACGAGGGAACCAACCGACGATCAGATTGAAATAGCAATCGCAGCTATGAAAAAAGTTATTTAGGTGTCTGGTATAATGATAAAACAGCTTCTGAAAGTGCGTTTTTATCTGCTTGTCATTTTGTTATTTTCTTTTATAGCCGTATCTGTCCAGGCAGACGACTCCCTGCATGAAAGGATGTGGTATGAACTTAAAGGAAAAATTCTTCTTCAAAGGCTTCCCGGTAGGGGAGAGTTCGTAGAATCTCAGCGAGATGTTGATACGAAAAGTGCTGAATTTCCATTGAAGGTTATCAGTGACGGATACAGGATGTTGAGTGTCTTTGAGAACTTAATGGACAATTACATAGCAGAATGGGTCTGGAAAGTGACTTTAAAAAACAAGACGATGAAAGAAGTCATTTTTTCTCTCGAATACAAGCTTCTGGACAAAGATTCGTTTCTGTTGGCATCCAGTCAGGAGCAGTTTAGGAAAATAGCTCCCGGGGAAACCTTAACGATAGAAAAGAAGGACCAATTGGCTTACGAGAAGGCCAGGCAGGTAACAGCCAGGACACTGGACATCCAGCTTCAGAAATAAACATGCAGTTATCTGGGTCCAAGATTTGACTCGACGTCATCCTGTAATATTTTGGATTGAATTCCGTGACAGAGGGGGTTTTATGGATCAAGAGAGGAGGAAGCGTACACGCGTTCCCATCCAGATTGACGTTGGTATTTTGCTCAAGGGGGAAGTGATACAGCTGCAGGCTCTCAATATCAGCCTTACCGGGGTTCTCTGTATCTCTGATCCCCTCTTTCGAAAGGATGACCCCTGCAAAGTTATCATTACTTTGAATAAGAATTTCCAAATTGCGATTGATTCTAAGATATTGAGAGTCGGACAAAAGGAAACGGCTATCAGTTTCATCTCCATGGACGAGGAAAGCTTTTCTCACCTGAGGAAGCTGATGCATTTCAATATTGGGGATGCTGATCGAATTGATGAAGAACTCCGGTATCCTGCTTTTGACTAAGCATAAGGCACAGTCGTGTTCGTTAATTTTATGTTTTGTAACAATGCATACTCAGGAAGCAGACTGGACGTATAAAGCACATTCCGCATGCTCCGCCTGTGGGCGGGGAACTTCTCTCATATAGCCATTCACTGCGAAAGAAGCGATATGATATTTTACCTCTTTTGAAAGATGTAAGAACAGTCTTTAAATGATAACAGCGTTGGGATTGGGCAAGGCAGCTTCTCACGTCTTCCTATGAAGAGAAATCCACCTTCGTCAAGACCATCCATGACCTTCAAAAAGACAGGTGTCCTGTTTTCCTCCGGATAATAAGTAAGCAGACTGTTCCTCAAAAAAATGATTTGAAACTTTCCTGCGGGGGGCGTCTGCCTCATTAGGTCATGTACTTGCCACACAATATTATCCCTCAAACAATCAACCACGAAGTAGTTCGCTTTGTCCGGCGATGTATGGAAATAAATTGCCCTGACGTCGTCCGGTAATCCCTTTAAGCTGCTCCTGCTGTAAGCCCCAGCCTCGGCTCTTTCCAGAAAATCGGGATTGCGGTCGGTCGCCCGAAGATGAAGTTGGGGAACCCGGGCAAATCTGCTTTTCAGCATATCCCACAGTATAGTGAAACTGTAGACTTCCTGTCCCAGGGCACAACCTGCAGACCAGACATAAATCTTTTCATTATATCTGCTTATGATATCAGGAAGAATGTCCTCATCGAGGACACGCCACAAATACCGGTCACGAAAAAAATGGCTTATGGAAACACTCATCAGGTGTTCAACCTTGTTCAGAATATCGGGGTCGTTCAAGGCGTGAAGATATTCTTCCATAGTTTGACAGCCCAATTCCTGCATATGACGGCTAATGCGTTCTTTGACTCCCTTTCTCACCTTGGCGTAACCAGGCCAGGAAAGACCAAGCCGATCAAGGAGTTGTTTGAATAAATTATCATCCATATGTTGTGCCATATCCGAGATTGAACCCGTGATTATTTGATTTTCTTACCATAATAATGCAGCCAAAATCAAAAATGATGATCTTGCAAAAAAACGAATACAGACTTGACAAGAAACCCTCATTTCTCCATAATGCCCGGCATCGAGTCATTCTATCAGGGCGGGAGGTGACACATGGACAGTCCGGTTGATAAATTCTGGCAGATCAGGCTTGCAGATATTAAGTTGTCATTGGAAGCAAATAACTTCGACGTTTTTATTGCAAATAATGCTGCTGAAGCAAAACAAATTGTTCTTAAAAACATTATTCCCAAGCTTGGCGCCAAGAGTGTTTCCTGGGGCGGTTCTATGACGTTCATCGCTACCGGGCTCTATGACGCGCTAAAGAACGACAAGAAAATGCAGGTACTTGATACCTTCGATAAAACAATCTCACGCGAAGATAACTGGGAACGCAGGAGACAGTCACTCTCTGGCTGACCTGTTTATTACCGGAACAAGTGCAGTGACTGAATCAGGAATGTTGGTGAACCTTGATATGATCGGTAATCGTGTGGGGGGCATTACGTTCGGGCCGAAAAATGTGGTCATTCTCGTAGGCAGAAATAAAATCGTTTCTGATCTGGAAGATGCCATGATGAGGATCAAGAATTATGCAGCACCGGCTAATGCCATTCGATTGAATATGAAAACACCCTGCGTCAAAACCTCTTACTGTGAAGAATGCAAAAGTAAAGAACGCATCTGTAATACATGGGCAATCACAGAAAAATCCTTTCCGAAAGGCAGGATAAAAGTTGTCCTGATAAACGAAGATTTAGGATTATAAACTGAAAAAGGACAAATCATTTATGCAAATTCAGGATGTCTTCCGTTCCTATGGGGATGACCTAAAAAGCGTGGAAGAACACATGGAGATGTATCTTCGCTCTGAAGTGCACCTCATCCCCGAGGTTATCCATCATCTCGTAGGCAGCGGCGGGAAAAGGTTCAGGCCTCTCCTGCTACTGACTGCCTCGGCACTCTGCGGCTACAGGGGAGAAAAACGCTACCCCTTGTCTGCCGTGATTGAATTCATCCATACAGCTACACTGCTACACGATGACGTAATAGATGCAGCAGAAACCCGACGTGGCAAAATTTCAGCGAACAACGTATGGGGAAATGCCGCCTGTGTTCTCGTGGGTGATTTCCTCTATTCCAAATCCTTTAAACTTATGACTGAACATGGCAATTTGGCCATCATCAAACTTCTTTCCACAACGACAAACACCATGTCGGAAGGGGAAGTTTTTCAGCTTATCAAATGCGGCGACATCAACATAACTGAGAAAGAATACCTTACCATAATCGAGAAAAAAACGGCGACCCTTATCTCCGCTGCCTGCGCTGTGGGAGGTGTCTTGGGAAATGCATCGGACTCTCAGATTGAAGCTCTGACCAGGTTCGGAATGCGCCTAGGCTCTGCATTTCAGATAACCGACGATACCCTCGATTATGTTGCAAAGGAAGAGGAATTTGGGAAAGCCATCGGCAAGGATCTTGAAGAAGGAAAAATAACCCTGCCTCTCATCCGAACTTTAAAAAAGTGTAAGCCCGAAGAGAAAAACATGATCAGGCGGGCGGTTGAGAATAAGGAACAGGATGTCGCAGTTGATAGCAGATATTCTATCTATGATCAACCGTTACGACGGCATCAATTATTCCCTTAACAAGGCAAAGTCATATATCGGCGAAGGTAAGGGATACCTCGAATCTTTTGAAGACTCTGAACCAAAGGCATCACTGCTGGCGATATCAGAATACATTGTTGAACGAAGGCTATAAAACTTTGCTTACACCACGCACGGCCCTTCGTATATATTTGAGAGGGATTCAGGAAGGCCTTCTCTATCGTACTTCATGGCAAGGGGCAGATAATCAAGAATATCCTGGGCGGTGATACCATCTTCGCCTTTGTCTGCCGCCGCCAGGTCACCTGAAAATCCGTGGATGAAAACACCTTTTCTCACCGCGTCCTCCAGTGAGAGGCCCAGGCCGAACATGGCCGCAATGGTTCCTGTCAGGACATCACCCGAACCTGCCGTTGCCATTCCCGGATTTCCGCTGAGGTTGATAAACACCCTTTCATCGGGATAACCAATCAATGAATGGGCGCCCTTCAGAACAATGATGGCATGGAGCGACATGGCAGTAAGCTGCAGGATGTCTATTTTTTGCCTGTTGATCTCGCCGGTACTCTTCTTTGCTATGCGGGCCATTTCCCCCAGATGGGGGGTGAGGATAGTTTCTCCTTTCCTTTCCCTGATCATCTCCAACTCATTCGCAATGGCCGTAATTCCGTCTCCATCGATGAGGATAGGCTTCTTGATAGTCCTTACGAGTTCCCTGACCAACTGCTGCGTTTCAGCATCCAGCGAGAGACCCGGTCCGATAACCACCATATCCATCTTTTCCGAGAGTTCAACGAGGCTGTCTCTGTTTTCCAGGGCCAGGCTTCCCGCCCTTGTTTCTTTCTGAGGAACAAAGACGATCTCGCTTCCTTTTGTGGCAATGAAGGGTGTTATGGATACAGGTGCAGCCGAACGGGCATAACCGCCGCCGGCCTTCAGGAAGGATAAGGCGGAGAAATACGGTGCACCAAAGTAGGATGCCGCGCCGGCGATAAAAAGGACCTCTCCCATGCGTCCTTTATAGACATCTCTCTTTCGGGGTGGAAGTTTCACATAGTCGTTGATCTGGACCTTTATAGACTCACCGTTATGGAGAGAAGGAGGAAAGGAAATATGGGTCACGTATAGCTTGCCGCCAAGATCATATCCGGGATAGAGCATGTTCCCGATCTTGGGCAAACCGAATGTAACCGTATAATCTGCCTTCACCGCCACACCCATGACTTCTCCCGTGTCGCCATGGACGCCGGAGGGAATATCCAGACTAAGGACCAGTTTGCCGCTGCTATTGATCACCTGGATGACTTCTTTATAGAGGCCCACCGCCTCCCGATCAAAACCAGTACCAAAAAGCGCATCCACGATTGCATGACAGTGGAGGACATCTCTTCGGACTTCCTCGATAGATTTGATGTTCCGGACTTCGATAGGAAGTTTCGAAATCATATTCCAATTGGTCTTTGCTGCCCCTTTAAATTTCTTCGGCTCTCCTATGATGAATACTTTAACCAATCCGCCATTGCTGTGAATTTTTCGTGCTACGACCAGTCCGTCACCGCCGTTATTTCCAACACCGCAGAAGACAACGAATTTCTTGGTTCTTATACCAACCTCTTGCGCTAAGACAAAAGCCGATGCCTGCCCGGCATTTTCCATGAGAATCTCTTCGGGAATATCCAGTTTTTCGACTGCAAACCGGTCCATATACCTCATTTCACCGACCCTGCTGACTTTCATTTCTCTCTCCTAATTTTCAGGACCTGTATTGCAGGCAGATATAATGTATTTATTGCCTTTTATCAAGTGAAAGCGTCTTATTCCAAAACTTCTTGACATCATTTCCTTATCGCATCATAATTTATATAAATTTATTTGTATATGAACAGGGTGGCTGTCGGTGTTGTATTTGAGCGAAATTCACATAGTCGATTCGTATAGGTTTAAACCACTCTTAAATTGAGGTGACGCCATGTCAAGAGTAATGATCCATCCTGCTACCTATGAGAATGTCCGTCAGGCGGTAGACCGGGCATTTGAAATCTTCCCCCTGAGATTACAGGGGAAGAAAGTCTTAATAAAACCCAACGTGCTCCGGTCTTCGGATGCGAAAGAGGGCATCGTCACCAACCCCGCGGTGCTTCGTGCCGTAGTAGAAAAGGTGGAAACAATGAAACCGGCCTCCATCATCGTTGGCGACAATCCCGGTCTCTTTAACTACGGGGCAAACGAAGAATGCTTTAGAATAACAGGCTTGATGGAAGCTGCCAAAGGCTATTATCAGAACATCGGAAATGATTCGCGGAAGGTTGATTTTAACCCCGTTTTTTTGCCCGCCGTCGGCGTTTCCGGGGCCGTGCTGGATGCCGACATTATCATCAGTCTGCCGAAGTTCAAAACCCACGGTCTGACCGTGATCACCGGCGCGATCAAAAACAGTTTCGGTATCCTGCCCGGCGCCCAGAAAGCATGGCTGCACAAGGAATCCGGCAACCCGGTACGCTTCCAGGAAATACTGGTAGATGTGTTCCGCCTGCGGGTACCTGACCTGTTCATCATGGATGCCGTAGTCGGCATGGAGGGCAATGGGCCGGCCTCCCCGGACCTGAGGGACATAGGCCTGATCCTGGCGTCGGACAATGCCATGGCAATGGATGCGGTCGTGGCGACGATGATGGGGTGCGAACCGGGAAGTCTGCGGATCCTTCAGAAGGCGAAGGAAGTAGGTTTGGGGGACTACGAATTGAGTACGATTGAAGTCATCGGTGAATTGAAACCAGTGCCCGATTTTAAACTTCCTCCGTTTAGCGGCGAAGTGCTTCTTCAAAATGAAGCCATACAGACACTGATCCGCAATCGCACACTCATGCGCCCGCAAGCCGATCCCGAATTGTGCACGGCCTGCGGCACCTGTATCGATCAGTGTACGGTATCGGCTTTGTCCATGGGCGACGACAACCTCCCCCGGGTAGATGCCGACACCTGTATTTCCTGTTTCTGTTGCCAGGAACTCTGTCCTGAGAAAGCGATTGCGTTGAAGTAAATGGACAAGATTCCCCGTCGTCCTTTGGCTCTTCGGAATGACAGAGAGGCAAGGATCATTCACGGCGCGAAGAAATGCAGAAAGGGAGAATCGAGATGAGAAAAAATAGAAAGATCAGGAAGGTTATTAAAAGCAAACCAACCATCGAAGGCGCCGGTGTCCATCTAAAGCGGGCATTTGGTTTTAGCGAGGTGCCTGCGTTCGATCCATTCCTGCTTTTAGATGATTTTCGCTCTGACGATCCGCGGTATTACATCAAGGGGTTCCCCTGGCATCCGCATCGCGGCATAGAGACTATCACGTATGTCCTTCGCGGAGATGTAGAACACGGGGACAGCATGGGAAATAAGGGCGTCATCGGTTCCGGGGATGTGCAGTGGATGACGGCGGGCAGCGGTATCGTCCATCAGGAGATGCCGAAGGGTGATGACAAGGGTCTGATGTGGGGTTTCCAGCTTTGGGCCAATCTCCCATCCTCCCAGAAGATGATGGACCCCCGATATCGTGATGTGAAAGATAGGCAGATACCGGAGATTTCTGTAGAAAACGGCGTGACGATCAGGATCATCTGCGGCGACATCAAGGGGACGCAGGGTCCTGTCCGGGATATCGTGATCGATCCGGAATACCTTGACTTTACTGTGCCTGCAGGATCGGAGGTAATTCACCCAACCAAACCGGGGCACACGGTCTTCGCATACGTTATCGGGGGGAAGGCATACTTCTGCCGGGAGAAGAACCCATTCACCTACGATATGGAGGGAGAAAACTATTTCGACTTCCAAAGAGATCCTTTTGTGACCAACGGGAATCTTGTTCTGTTCGATGACGGGGAACAGGTAGTCGTCTCTACTGAAAATGAACCTGTTCGCTTTCTATTGATATCCGGAAAGCCGTTGAGGGAACCTGTCGCATGGTATGGGCCCATCGTAATGAATACGCAGGAGGAATTACAGATCGCCTTCGAGGAGTATCAGAACGGTACATTCATTAAACATAAGAATGCATGAGTCCATTTTATCAGGATCGTTATATTTCAGAACAAACCTTCAAATTATAGATCGGTAAATGCCTCTTCAAAAATCACAACTTGGTAAGATTTCAGAAAGTTTTGCCCACAGCGCTGCTCATGAGTTCCGCGGTTCTTCCTCGCTATATGAGGCGTTGGCAACAAGTATCAGTAGGGATCCGGACTTGCTTGACCTTGCTTCACATGCCCTTTCGAAACCCGTACCGATGATTTTTTTCGCAGCGATTCATTACCTTTTGCTGGATGATGCAGCCCACCCGCTCGCAACATTTTATCCCGATATAAATTCAGTGCCACGTGCCACGGATACGGATTTGTGCCAGGTTTTCCGAGATTTTTGCTTTAAGCATCGGGACGAAATCAAGGATATCATCTCAACGTATCACGTACAGACCAATGAGGTCCGGCGCTGCGCCTGTCTCCTGCCCGCTTTCGGCATTGCCGAGCAAGAGGCGAAGGGTATGCCGCTTACTCTTATAGAGATAGGAGCCAGCGCAGGGCTTAACCTCCTCTGGGATCAGTATGGGTATGATTACGGAAACGGCCTCTTCTATGGAAACAGGGCATCACCTGTCCAGTTGACCTGTACCTTGCGTGGAAACGAACAGCCTCCGTTTCCGGAAGTATTCCCGCAAATAGCATTGCGCATCGGAATTGACCTCAATCCAATTGATGTGCGGGATGAATCGGCAGTGAATTGGCTCCATGCCTTCATCTGGCCTGAGCATACCGGACGCTTTGATCTTCTGCACCGAGCCATCAAGACAGCACGGAACGACCCCCCGGAATTGCGCAAAGGCGATGCCCTCGAACTCTTGCCCGCCATCATGGAGATAGTTCCCCCTGACTCGCTTCTTTGCCTCTTCCATGCCTTTGTCAGCAATCAGATGTCACCGGAAGCGCGTAATGCCCTGGCAAGGCTCATTGCAGATTATGGATCAAATCGGCGGATATGTTGTATTTCGATAGACTTGTCGGATAAATATAAATACCCGCGACTTGAGATGGTTTCATACATCGACGGAGTCGAGAGACATAGGCATCTGGCGAATTGCAGCGGTCACTCCCGCTGGATGGAGTGGCTCGAACCTGTGAGAGAATGCAACGATTAACAAAGCAGGAGGTGAATCATGAAGAAGGTCAAGATCGGGAAAAATAACTTCGTTTATCCTATGTCGATGGTACTTGTCGGCACGGTTGTCGATGACCGGGCTAATTTCATGGCTGTAGGCTGGGTATCGCGGGTCAACTTCAATCCCCCCATGATCGCCGTGGCATTGGGTAAATATCATTACACGAATGCAGGCATCCATAAACACAAAGCCTTCAGCGTGAATATTCCCGGCATAGACTTGGTGGAAAAAGTCGATTATTGTGGACTTGTATCGGGCGAAAAAACCGACAAATCGAAAGTATTCGATATTTTTTACGGTGACCTCCCGAATGCACCCATGATACAGCAGTGTACCCTATGCATGGAATGTGATCTGGTCAATGCTATAGATTTGCCTTCAAATACCCTGTTCATCGGGGAAATTATCGAAACACATACTGAAGAACGCTACCTGACCGATGGCAAACCTGACATCAAGAAGATGAATCCATTTACCTTGACCATGCCTGATAACAATTACTGGAAGGTTGGTGAAAATGCCGGTAAGGCGTGGAGTATCGGAAAAGACTTCAGGAAATGAAATGCGTGGCATTTGAACTCAGCGCTGATGCTGCGATTCAATTTCCTGAATCGCGGTATGGATATAAAGCAGAGTAGGCTACCGATAGAATCGAACGAGCTTTTCCGGTTTAATCCCGAGTAAGTAAAATGTGATCAGCAGCCAGTTCCTTAGGGTTGTATAAATGACTCCCTCCCTTTCCCAGCGCCGGGAAGATGTGCGGACTGTCCTGTCGATGATACGGATCTTCCCACCCTGTTTCTTGATCCGCCGCATGATCTCCACGTCTTCCATGATGGGAATATTGCTGAAACCTCCTAGTTTGTTGAAAACAGTTTTTCTCATGAACACAGTCTGATCTCCATAAGGGATCCTCGTCAGGCGGGACCGAAGAGCAGCCGCCTTCTCAATCAATCTGAATATAGGCCTTTCAGAATCGATGGCCAAATCGAAGGCCCCGGCCATAATGAACTCATCCCGCATCGCGGTGTCTATGAATGCAAGGGCATCAGGGGGAAGACTGGTGTCAGCATGCAGAAAGATGAGGATATTTCCGGCAGCAAGAGCTGCCCCGTCGTTCATCTGGCTTCCCCGTCCCCGTTCTGAAATGATTGTTTTGACACCCGCGCGGCGGGCAATCTCCATTGTTTTTCCCGCGGAGTCTCCGTCCACGACAATAATCTCAGCGCCGACGGCTGATTGCAGACCGCGGATATGCTCGATTGTTCGTAGTACGACAGATTCTTCGTTCCAGACGGGAATTATGAAAGAAAATTTGGGAGTCATGAGATATTATGCCAGGCCACTGCCTCGCAGGTATAGCATTGTTTTAGAGTTCGTAAATTCCGTCTTTTCACTTTTTTCGATGAGAACCGCTATGTCCTCGGGCCTGTCAATATCCTGCCACACGGGCAGCACATATACCAGGGCTCCGGTTCCTTGTAAAAGTGTCATTGTCTGCCGAAAAACGTTTTCCATACCCCACGCGGGCCCAGTAAAGACATCGGGATTGAATGTTTCCCTTCTGAATCCAATCAGGTAGTAGCCTCCATCAACGGATGGGCCTATAACGGCATCGTGGTCATCCATGGAAAAGAAAGCTTCTTCAATGATCCATGCCGGCAGATCGGGGCTGTCGCTCCCGATGACAACTACGGATTGAGATCCCTCTGAAAAGCATCGGATGAAGGCTTCTTTCATCCTTTCACCCAGATTCTCTCCTGCCTGCGGCACGTACGAAAATTCATTCCCGAACATTTCTTTTATCTCGCGTTCTTTATCAGCAGGATAGAAAGCCATCTGGAACCGATAATGCCCTCTGGAAAGCCTTGCCAGCAAATCTTCTATGAAACAGCGGTAGAGGACTGCAGCTCTCTCTTCACCCAGATCTTTTGCGAGCCTGGATTTGACCTGACCCCGTTCCGGAAATTTAGTAAACATGATCAGGCATCTATATTCAGTCATAGAATTAATCATGCTAAAAATCCTTTATATTTTCTTCTCAATCTTTTCGGGGATTGATGAGATTTCTGATCTTTTTTCTCGTCAGGGGCAAGACCAGGAGCCAGGGCAGGGAGAGCTGATTGGAGTCCCGGAAATAGCCGAGACCGATCGTCATCCCTTTGTGCCCTTCCGACGGTTGTTCCTGATAGGTGCCCAAGAGGCGGTCCCACCAGGACAGATTGAAACCGAAGTTAGTATTGGTTTCTCGCATGATGACGGAGTGATGGACACGATGCATGTCGGGGGTTACAAGGAAAACCCGGAGAACATGATCTATGCCGCCAGGAATGTAGACATTGCCGTGACTGAAAAGAGAGGTGCCGTTCAAAACCACTTCAAAAATCAATACGGCCAGCGGCGGGGCTCCTAGAATAACGACTGCCGCCAATTTTATAATCAGGGACAGGCTGATTTCCACAGGATGGAAACGTATCCCTGTTGTCAGGTCGATATCCAGGTCGGTGTGGTGTACCATATGCAAACGCCAGAATAAGGGAACAGTGTGAAATGCGACGTGCTGAAGATATATGATGAAATCGAGGACTATGACGCTGACAATAATGGCCTGCCAGTCAGGCAGGATATAGTGATTCAGCAGGCCCCAGCCCCCCTGAGCACCCAAAACCGCCATAGTTATAGGAATCACGGGGAAAAGACCTCGAACCATGACGGAATTTAAGGCATGGATCGAAAGATTATTGAACCACCGAATGGCCTTTGAAGTAGTCAGGATACGGCGTGGTGAGAGTAATTCGAGGACAGCCATACCAACGAAGATGGCAAGGAAGCACCCAATCCTGATGGGAATTTCATAACCAATTGTGTCGACAGACAATCTTTCTATAGAAAACAAGCCCTATCTCCATCATATACAGAATGGTACGATCAATCTAATAAACATATCTTAATTGAAAGATAAGAATAATAAAATGGAAAAAAGCACATTAACATTTTAGGGTAATATATTCCCTGGGATGTGGAAAGTTACCCCTCCACCGGAAAGAGGCCATCTCGGTATTTTAAGTGTCGTATGATAACAGGATATTTCAGTTTTGGTATTAATGTTGCGATTGTGTTCAGCGGTTGCCAAACACGCCGTGTTACCAAAGACTGATTGATTAAAAATTGCCATCGTGATATAATTCAAATAAATTTAATATATTGCAGATATGAGGCACCGCCGGAATACACCGTGAAAATTGTCGATAGATTGATAAGTAAACTTTTTAAGATAAACCTGCAAAGCCGCCTTGTCGTGGGTTTCCTGATAGCCACGTTCCTTACAGGTTTTGTGGCAACACTCATAGGAATATGGACGATCAATAAAAGTACTATAGATGAGGTACAAAACAGAGTAAGGCAAGACATCAATACAGCAAAACTGATCTATAATCAAACCCTGGAAAAGATAACATCCCAGATTCAATTTGCAGCCGAGG
The DNA here is from genome assembly GCA_963695875.1 of uncultured delta proteobacterium. Taxonomy (GTDB): domain Bacteria; phylum Desulfobacterota; class Syntrophia; order Syntrophales; family UBA2185; genus DATKLL01. The sequence continues at coordinate 225,550 of CAVOID010000004.1, forward strand.
GTGCTGATCTGCATATGTCGATACCCAACCGTGATTTATCCAACATGGTAAATTTGAAGGGCTTAATCCGGCACGAACATGGAACTCAGGCACAAGACAAGGATATGTTCCTCGATATGCTCTCGGTGGTGGACGCCCGTGGGTATGTTGTGTACAGAGCAGCCAACCCCAGAATCAAGGGAGACAATATGCTCTGGGCCCCGGTCGTAAAAATGTGCCTGGAAAAAAAGTCACCGCAGTCATCTACCGAACTTATGTCCATTAAAAACATTCTGAGAGAGAATCCACGTCTTGCCGATCATGCCAGGATTGAAATCATCAAAACACCTCTCTCATTTGAGCCGGGGGAGAAACAACTCTCAGACGGCATGGTCATGATGGCGGCTTATCCCATTTTTGATGCGAAAAAGAATATGCTGGGCGCAATAGTGGGAGGAGTACTCATGAACAGGGACAATACTATCGTGGACAAAGTAAAAGAAACCGTATACCAGGGGGAAAAGTACAAAGGCCGTGACATGGGTGTGGCAACCATATTTCAGGGTGGTGTAAGAATTTCTACCAACGTCATGACTAAAGACAACAGAAGGGCTATTGGTACAACTTTATCAAAGGAGGTCTACGAAAAGGTTATAGTGGAAGGCAAAGACTGGGTTGGCAGGGCATTTGTGGTGGATGACTGGTACATAACCACTTACACCCCGATCTATGACATGAATAAAAATCTCATAGGGATCCTCTATACGGGCATGCTGGAGGCAAAATACAGGGACATAAAGTGGCATACTATCTGGGTGAACCTCGGAATAACGTCTCTTGGTATGATCATAGCCTTTGTAATTTCCTTTTACCTCGGCAACACCATTATAACACGGATACGCATGCTGAAGGAGGCTGCGGAGGCCATCGCTGCCGGCAATTTAGACTATAAATTGTCCCCCGATAAAATCTCCGGATTTGACATGCTGGATGAAGCGTTCAATTATATGTCGAAATCCCTGAAGGCCCACGACGAAAAACTGCACAAGGCTCATGAGCAGTTGGCAAGAACAGAAAAATTGACCGCACTGGGTGAAATGGCGGCGGGTGTAGCCCACGAGATAAATAATCCTTTAGGGGGGATACTCCTTTACAGCAACCTTGTTCTCGAAGATATTCCTGCAGACTCTCCGGCACAGGAAAACATGCAGAAGATCATTTATCAGACGAACAGATGCAAGGGAATTGTCCAGAATCTTCTTGACTTTGCCAGAGCTCCTACAGGTGATATGCTGCCTCTCAAGATAGACAACATCATCAATACTTCTCTCAATTTGGTAAAGGATCAGGCCATGTTCCACGGCATAGAAATAAAGACCGAACTCTCGGAGGATCTTCCGGAAGTGGTCGGCGACAAGGCCCGGCTGGAAGATGCTTTTCTGAACCTGTTTATCAATGCAGCTCATGCGATGAATGGTAAGGGGACGCTCACAATAAGAACCAGGCTAAGCAGAAATAATTCCGTAAAGATCTCCGTATCGGATACAGGCAAAGGAATAGACAAGGAACACCTCCCCCATATATTTGAACCTTTTTTTACGACAAAAGAGCCCGGACAGGGAACAGGTCTCGGACTTTCGATCGTTTATGGAATCATTAGAAAGCACAATGGCTTCATCGATGCGGAAAGCGAACCCGGTAAGGGGACGACTTTCATTATTTTCCTGCCTGCGTATATGGGCAAGTACAGCGGTATGGACGATGATGTCTTCTACAGTTGATTTTATTACCTCCAAATAAGGAAAATATTTGCAGTGACTACAAAAAATAAGAAGATCCTCATCATTGATGACGAGGAATCCATACGAGACGGATGCATGCAGGTCCTGTCGCGCAAAGGTTATCAGGTGGAAAGTACTGGAGACGCGCTTCAGGGACTTGAGCTGGCTCTCAGGAATATTTATGATATCATTCTGGTGGATATCCGGATGCCTAAAATGGATGGATTGGAAATTCTCAAGAAGATTAAAGTCGAGAGAAACATCTCAGCAAAAGTCATTATTATCACCGGTTATGGAAGCATACCGATAGCTGTTGAGGCCATGAGGAACGGCGCCTTTAATTTTCTCACCAAGCCCTACTCCGCGCCCGATCTGAGAGAGGCTGTCGAGGGTGCATTGAAACAGTGTGATGCATACGCCGGAGAAAAGGAACTTTCCGTACTTATCGGCTCGAGCGACTACATGAAAGAGCTCAAGGAGTCCATCAGCAGGATAGCGCAGACTGATAGCACCGTTCTCATAACAGGAGAAAGTGGTACAGGAAAGGAACTTGTAGCGCGCACCGTCCACAACCTCAGCAGAAGGTGTGATAAACCTTTTATTCCGGTCGACTGCTCTTCCCTTGTGGAGACCCTCATGGAAAGCGAGCTATTCGGACATGTCAAAGGGGCGTTCAGCGGAGCCACGGAATCACGTGAAGGCCGTTTCCAGATGGCCGACACAGGGACGTTGTTTCTGGACGAGATTTCGAACATCAACCTCAACATTCAGGCCAAGTTACTGCGGGTAATCCAGGAGCAGGAGGTCCCCAAGGTTGGCAGATCATCGCCTGAGAAGATTGACGTCAGGCTCATAGCAGCAACAAATAAGGATGTCCGGGCGGAAATTGAAGCGGGGAGATTCAGGGAGGATTTGTTCTACAGGATTTCAGTCGTGCCTCTCCATATAAAACCATTGAGAGAACATAAAACCGACATTCTGCCCATTGCCCAGCATTACCTCGATATATTTGTGGAGAAGTACGAAAGCAAGGTACGACGCTTCTCCGAGGAAGCAATGAAATCTCTCGTGTCATATCGATGGCCCGGTAATGTCAGGGAACTTAAAAATACTATAGAACGTCTCTGCGTGCTTTGCGACCATGAGGTTGTAGACCTGTCCGATATATTCTACTATGGACAAGACGATCAAACAAAAGCCCCTGCCGTGGATTCTTCCACGGGCAGGATGACCTTGATAGATGTGGAAAAAGAACATATATTAAAAGCCCTGAATCACTTCCACTTCCAGATCAATAAGACTGCAAAATTCCTCGGTATTGACAGAAAGACTCTGAGGATAAAGATGCGTAATTACGGCATAACGATAGAGCATCATTAAAAAAATCAGCAGCTCCATGGGGGTCATCCTGCCTCATAACAGGGGAGTTTTACCCCTCAAAGTTTTCTTTTCTTCCCTGCCTTCTATATATTAATCATAAATATCAATATGTTACAATTTGGCATCATCCTTGCTCATATTAATTATACAAAAATCAAAATTGGAGGTGACGGCGATGTCAGTAAAGAAAAAAATTCTGTTAATAGACGATGACAAAGATTTCCTGTATGCAACCAAACTGATTCTTGAAAAAGGCGGGTATGAGGTGTTTCTGGCAGAAGACGGGAAGCGAGGGGTTGAGATGTGGAAGTCGGTGTCTCCTGATCTTGCCATTATCGATATGATGATGGAGACGTGGGGTGAAGGGTTTGAAGTATTGAAAAAGATCCGCGCCACAGATACCGGGAAGGACACGCCGCTTTTCATGCTGAGCGCTGTTGACCTGCAGGGTCCATACCAGTCATTTGAACCGCCTCCGGAGTTTCCGAAGGTGAACATGGTGTTGCATAAACCTGTAAAGGCTGATGATCTTCTCGGATATATTGCCAGTGAGCTGGGTAGATAGCCGGTATGATGAAGACTCAAGAACCGCTTATTTTGATCATCGATGATGAGGAAGCCTTACGGGACGGGTGCCGTCAGGCGCTGGAAAAGTCCGGATATACCATACTAAACACAGGGGAGGGGCGATAGTCTACACAATGGAAGTATACAAAAAGCAGCCTAAAGTCGCCTCCCCATGACTTGCAGCACTGAGCACTCTATAAGAACATACTTGAAAAGAGGGTTGATTTCAGGTAGCCTATATTACAGTAAATTCTTGTCGAAGAGAGCATTCATGCCCATAGAATACGACGACGAAAAGTCCTACCGGTTCCACAAAAGTGATTCTGCTGACAAGTGTTTTGCGTGCAATGAAAACTCCGACAGGTTGCTTATCGTTCGACAGATCAAAAGTATGATGCTTGTTCACCTTTGCCATAACTGCATATCAAACAATTTCTCAGACTATCTTTTGGATAACACCAGACCCTGGCTTGGCGAGAAGGGGAATACTTAGATGTTGCTGTATTTTTAGAAACTCGACTCGCGGAAGCCCCCGGCTTTATTAAGCATCCGTTATTTAACCTGCCTTCGCAGCCATTATTTCCTCCATTCTTCGTGGTTTCCTTGTTCTTATCTGATGACAATAAAGAAACCCTTAGGAGTAATATCTCCCCAAAGACGGGGTAAGTTACCCCCTTCCCTGCAACGAATTGGTTGCCGTATCTATGAATATCGAGTGATATCAAGCACTTTTGTTCTTGGTATTAAAATTGCCTATATTATATCTACAGTTGTATAGAAAGGGCTATATGTGTGGCTTGGAATCAGGAATTCTTTCACCATTCCAGAGCAATAATTCCATGATCTCATATTGCAAGTCTTTAAAATTAGCTCAGTGTGAAAAGGAGGTACTGGCATGGGTAGTCATCCCGGCAACATATATGAACTTCGACCTGTGTCTATTTTAAGGACACTGCCGCAGATAAAGGATCACAGGTTGTTCCAGTTGAAGCTTGAGGACGGAACGACATGGGAGAGTTTCGGCCATCAACCGGGACAGTTTCTCGAAGTTTCTATCTTTGGTAAAGGAGAGGCGCCTATCAGCATATCCTCTCCCTCTACAAGGCTGGATACCCTTGAGATATGCGTTCGGCGTGCCGGCAAGGTGACCAATGCACTTTTCGAAATGGATAGAGGAGCTACTTTTCAACATCCGCGGACCTTACGGCAGGGGATTTCCTGTGGATAAGCTGAAGGGCCACAAGCTTCTTCTCATTGCGGGCGGTCTCGGGCTTGCCCCTTTGCGCTCTCTTCTCCTGTACGCCCTCGATAGGAGAGGTGATTTCGATGATATCATCCTGATGTACGGGACGAATAACCCTGATAATGTCCTGTTCAAGTATGAACTGTTAAGCTTTTATGACAGGGATGACATCAAGTACCTCTACAGCGTGGACAGGGATGATGAAGGGATCTGGAAGCAGTATGTGGGGGTGGTGACAGGTCTGTTCGAAAAAGCCGCACTGTCTCCGGAAGACACCTATGCAGTCCTGTGCGGCCCCCCGATCATGTACCGCTTCGTTTTGCAGAAACTGCTGAAGCTGGGATTTTCGAAAGATCATATATATATGTCATTGGAGAGAATGATGAAGTGCGGCGTCGGGAAATGCGGTCACTGCGCCATCGGTGACAAGTACTGCTGCATGGACGGTCCCGTTTTTCCCTATACCGAAATCGAAAGTATCGAGGAGGCAATCTAATGGCCAGAACACCGACAGTATGTCCTTTCTGCGGGTGCGGATGCAGCTTCTATCTGGTATCTCAAAATGAAAGGGTGGTGGGCATAGAACCAAGCATTGCCAACCCCGTAAATAAGGGGATGCTCTGCGTGAAGGGATGGAATGCCTATGAGTTCATCCACTCGCCGGACAGGCTCACCACACCGCTGATAAGGAAGCATGGCGCCCTCGTCGAAAGCACATGGGACGAAGCGTTGAAGATCGTCTCGGAGAGATTGACGGATATTAAATCACGGTATGGCCCCCGCGCCATGGCATTTCTCAGTTCCGCCAAGGTGACCAACGAAGAGAACTACCTTTTTATGAAGATGGCACGGGCGGCATTCGGGACCAACAATGTCGATCACTGCGCCCGGCTCTGACACAGTGCAACGGTGGTCGGTCTGGCCGCTGCATTTGGATCAGGTGCAATGACAAACTCCATCAATGAATTTGAAGATGCCGATCTTTTTCTTGTTACAGGTTCGAACACAACGGCACAGCACCCGCTCATAGGGTCGCGTATCATCAATGCGAAAGAAAGGGGAGCAAAACTCCTTCTCATCGATCCGAGGGAGATACCGCTTGCCGGTTTCGCCGATCTCCACCTGAGGCAGAATATCGGCACGGATGTTGCCGTGTTGAACGGTATGATGAACATCATCATCGAAGAAGACCTTTACGATAAGGAGTTTGTCGAGGAAAGAACCGAGGGGTTTGAGCAATTGAAATCTGTCGTCAGCCGCTACACCCCGCGGGTGGTGGAGAAGATATCCGGTATCCCCGCCCATGACCTGGAGAAGGCGGCGACGGATGTATGCAATAGCGGACAAGGCCATGATCGTGTACGCCATGGGCATAACCCAGCATACGACAGGCACTGACAATGTGAAAACCTGTGCGAACCTTGCCATGCTTACAGGCCATATCGGAAGGCCGTCCACGGGTGTCAACCCCTTAAGAGGGCAGAACAATGTCCAGGGCGCGTGCGATATGGGGGCGCTGCCCAACGTATACAGCGGCTATCAGCCGGTCGCTGATCCGGCCGTTAGGAAGAAGTTTGAGGATGCATGGGGCGTTCAAGGGCTGGATGATAAGGCAGGCCTGACCATTACGGACATGATGGTGGCTGCCCGGAAGGGAGAAATAAAATCCCTCTACATCATGGGTGAAAATCCCATGATGAGCGACCCTGACACATCAGACATCGAGCATGCCCTCTCCAGTCTCGAATTCCTTGTTGTGCAGGACATCTTTCTCTCCGAAACGGCAGCGAAGGCCGATGTAGTGCTCCCCGCCGCGTCATTTGCCGAAAAGGAAGGCACATACACCAACACGGAAAGAAGGGTGCAAATCTCGAAAAAGGCAGTTGCCTCCCCGGGACTGGCGAGGCCGGACTGGGAGATCATATGCGATGTAAGCAGGCTTGTGGGGTATCCCATGAATTACAGCTCGCCTGCTGATATCATGAAGGAGATCAATACCCTGACTCCGTCATACGCCGGCATTACTTACGAGAGGCTGGAGATGTGCCACGGACTTCAATGGCCCTGTCCCAATGAGGAACATCCGGGCACAGCCTACCTGCACAGGGACAGGTTTACCAAGGGCACAGGCACGTTTTTACCCTGTGAATTCAAACCCCTTGCTGAAGTGCCCGATGAAGAGTACGACTTTTTACTCACAACCGGGCGTATCTACTACCATTACCATACCGGCACCATGACGAGGCGCACGAGCATACTGGAAAGGGAAGCGCCTGTGCCTTTCGTTGAGGTCAATCCCGACGATGCAAAGAGGCTGGGCATAAGGAATGGTGACCAAGTGGAAGTTACATCACGGCGCGGCTCGATAAAGGCCAGGGCGGAGGTTACCACGAGGGTGCCCAAAAGGGTGGTATTTTCCACATTCCACTTCTACGAAGCGCCTGTCAACCTTCTTACCAACGCGGCATTTGACCCTCTTGCGAAGATACCGGAATATAAGGGGTGTGCAGTCAAAGTCAGGAGATGCATATGAAAACGCTGGCAAAAAAAGACCTCAAAGGCGTAATCAAAGCCTGGACAGAAAAATATCATGTCCTGGCTCCGAGTAGAATGACAAAGGGGGATTGTATATTTGATACTTTTCAGGAAGAGTCATTTACCCTCGACTATAAAAAACCGCCGCTTCTGCCAAAGGCCGTTTTTCTTCCCCATAATGAGGTTGTCTTTGAGGTAAAAGAAAATAAGTTCCGTGAGGTCATATCCGCACGAAATACTATCCTCTTCGGGATACGCTCATGCGACATGATGGGGTTGCTTCAAAGCACGAGTTTTATGACCCGGGATCGGGATGACATCTATTACAGCACAAAGAAAGAAAGGGCGACAATTATCGTCATGGCATGTCCCGGTCCGCAAAATGAAACCTGTTTCTGCACGACAACATTCAGCGGGCCGGTCGCACAAAGAGGCTTTGATTTACTGTTCTTCGATATGGGGGATAACTTCATCATAGAAACAGGAAGCGACAGAGGTAAAGAGCTGCTGTCTTCAGGCCCATTTACCGACATGGATGATAATCTTGCCGGAGAGAAAATAAAGACGTTCAAGGAAAAGGCTGTCCGGGACATACCGGTGGTGGATGAGGTATATGAAGCCATGAGAAGGCTCAAGGACGGTATAGCCGATGAGAAAGTCTGGGAGTACTTCGGCCGCAAGTGCATCGTGTGCGGCGGCTGCGCCTTCGTATGCCCGACATGCACCTGTTTTAATGTGTATGACCAAGAATCTGCTCCGGGAAACGGCGTCAGAGCAAGAGCCTGGGATGCTTGCCTTTACGGTGGATTTACCCGTGAGGCATCCGGCCATAACCCGAGACCGACTCAGGCATCGAGGCTCAAGAGACGACATGAGCACAAGCTCCTTTATTACAATGAGACTGATATCCAGGAGAGCTTGTGCGGTTGCGTGGGATGCGGCCGCTGTTCCGACTATTGTCCCGTCCACATCGGAACCCTGGAGGTGGCAAGAGAAATTGTCAAGGAATAAGACCTGAATATGCATACAAGAATCAAATTTCGGAGGTTCCTATGTCTGAGAAAAAAAGCATACTCATAATAGATGACGACAAAGACTATGCGGAGGCGCTGAGGATAGTGCTGGCAAATAATGGCTACGACGTGGATCATGCCCTGAACATCAAAGACGGGCGTAAGGCTATGGAAAAAAATATACCGAACCTCATTATCCTGGATGTTATGATGGATAAACATACAGACGGGTTCGAATTCTGCTACAATCTGAAGCATGATGAAGAATGCAGGAAAATTCCCGTCCTGATGGTGACCGCAGTTACTGAGAAAACGGGATTCAAGTTTTCTCCGGAGACGGATGGAGAATATCTGCAAGCTGACGACTACGTGGCAAAGCCCATCCCAGTTGCGGAACTTCTTTCCAGGGTTAACAAACTCATTGGCTGAATCTGTTTTGATGTGATCGCATCCCGCCTGCCCCATAGTGTAGGCGGGAATGCAGGGGGTCATCTACCTCACAACAGGGGAGTTTTACCCCCTCAAATCTCTCTTTTTCTCCGCCCTCTCTATATTATTCATAAATATCAATATGTTACAATTTGGCATCATCCTTGCTCATATTAATTATACAAAAATCAAAAATGGAGGTAACGACCATGTCAGTAAAGAAAAAAATTCTCTTGATAGACGACGACAAAGACTTTCTATTCGCGACCAAACTGATTCTCGAAAAGGGCGGGTACGAGGTGTTCCTGGCAGAAGACGGGAAGCGGGGGGTTGAGATGTGGAAGTCGGTGTCTCCCGATCTTGCCGTTATCGATATGATGATGGAGACGTGGGGTGAAGGGTTTGAAGTATTGAAAAAGATCCGCGCCACAGATACCGGGAAGGATACACCGCTGTTCATGCTGAGCGCTGTTGATCTGCAGGGTCCATACCAATCATTTGAACCGCCTCCGGAGTTTCCGAAGGTGAACATGGTGTTGCATAAACCTGTAAAGGCTGATGATCTTCTCGGATATGTTGCCAGTGCTTTGGGTAAATAGCCGGTATGATGAAGACTCAAAAACCGCTTATTTTGATCATCGATGATGAGGAAGCCTTACGGGACGGGTGCCGTCAGGTGCTGGAAAAGTCCGGATATACCGTGCTAACCGCAGGGGAGGGAGTCGAAGGCATCAAGATTGCGCGGGAGAAAAAACCGGAAATAGCCTTTGTGGATCTTAAAATGCCGGGTATATCGGGCATGGAAATAATTGAAATTCTTTCCAGGGATATCCCTGACATTGTGCTGATTATGATTACCGGTTATGCGACGATTTTATCCGCAGTGGAAGCTATACAGAAAGGAGCGTACGATTACCTGCCCAAACCTTTTAGCCCTGACCAGTTGAGGACAGTTGCCAGGCGAGGCCTCGATCATCGCAATCTCAGGATTGAAACACGAAGATTGAGAGAAGAAAAGGAGCGGATGGAGAAGAGTTTTATCACCTTTGTAAGTCACGAAATGCGTTCTCCCCTCGTAGTTATTCGGCAATACATAGAATCCCTCAAAGCGATTGCGGGCGATCGTTTTGATCAAGACGTTTCGGATATCATAGAGAGGTGCAGCAAACGCATTCAGGGACTTGAAGAACTTATTGAACACTGGCTGGATTTGAGCAGAATAGAAAACGGAACTTTTGTACAAAAGAAAGAGACATTAAAGTTATCTCGTATTACTGCCAGGCTTGCGGAGGAGATGGCTCCTGTTTGTGGGGATAAGGGAGTCTCTCTGGATATTGATGTACCGGAAAATTCACTCGATATTGTCGGGGATGAGGAAAGCCTGGTGCGGGTATTTGCAAATATCATCGGCAATGCAACAAAATATACGCCGGCAGGCGGTAAAATAACGGTCTCGGCGCGGTCCGACGATTGTTATGTCACCGTAAAAATTTCGGATACAGGTGCCGGCATTCCTCAAGATAAACTTCCCTATATCTTCGAGCCGTTTTTCAGAGTAAGGGGAAAGGAGGAGCGGGAAAAAGGTTCAGGTCTCGGACTTACTTTTTGCAAAAAGATCATGACTTCTCACGGAGGGGAAATAGAGGCATCGTCTAAAGAAGGCGAGGGCACAACCTTTACGCTTAAATTTCCCGTTCAATCGTCCTCGGCGGGAGCTTCCCAAATGTCTTCGTAAGGGAAGATCTGAACAAAGGTGCAAGGAGGATAAGGGTCAGCTGAATAAAAAGTTGCAGAGTTACAGACTTTATGAAGTATGATGACGAAAAGTTTTACGAGTTTCACGAGAAAGATGCTCCCGACAGGTGTTTTATTTGCAGCAAAGACACAGCGGAGCTGCTGATCTTTCGACAAATCAAAAGCATGCTGCTTGTTCACCTGTGCCGGGATTGTATATATGAAAATATTGCTGACTATCTTCTGGATAATACAAGGCCCTGGCTCAGCGAAAAAGAAAGTATCGATAAATAGAAACAGCCGTAAATTACTGTCATCCATCCTCAGTTTTATGAGAAATGGAGACTCCTTAATCAAAAGTCACATTTTTCCATAGCCACTTTATCAATTTTCTTGCCATTTTTCATTCCGAAATATTCACATGCCCGCTATTGTATACATATCAATGTACACTACTTAGGGCAGATTCAGATCCTCTTAGATCTGTGTTCGTAAATCAAAGTGAAAGGAAACATCTGGAGAGGTATTGACAATCAAATCTTCAGAAACTCCTATATCGAGTGTTGTCTGCTTGGACAATGACAGTGTTCCCCCTATCAAGAGCTGTACGGCTTCGGCATTTAATTCTCGCAGTTGACTGTCCTTGTACAAAGGGGTGTGGGCGTCCAATTGAACCTTGAAAGCGATCCAGGAAAGAGGGCTCCAACCTGCTCCCAGGCTTCCAAATCCGACCAGATTGCGTTGCTGTTCCTCAATCACCTTCCCATCAGTCATTCCCATAATGCCCGCGTCACCGAAGATGGTCCAATGGCCGGCTGCGAGCTTATGATCACTACTGGCAGTAAGCCAAATTGCCAAGTCCGCACTGCCGCTGCCGTGAAGTTGACCACTGTCGCCCGTGGGGAGCTTGAGGCTTGTCCTTAAAGCCACCGCGTTCGGAAATTCCTTCCCGTCATGATACATTTGAAAGCCGGCGAACAAACTAATGTCACCCAGGCCATTGCTGGAGCTGTCAATTCTCATCTTCTCCTGACCGTCACGGGAATAAAGGTAGCGTAAGCGGTTACGGGGAGCTTGATCACGGCCCCCTTGGGGAAAGCCGAAGAAATCGTGATAGTTAATAATGAAACCGTCAAGAAAGCCGCCGCCGTGAATAACGTAGGGGATTTCCAGCCCGCATTCTACCCCCTCTGCGAGGCCATATCGACCATTCAGGGTTATGCGGGCGCTTTCCCCATCGAGTACAATGTGTTCCCCGGCATTTGTATCCTCCACATAGTTGCTCGCATAATCCAGCATAACACGAAATTCTTTCTGGCACGGAGAAAGCAGAATTGCATTTCCTGGGGCAGGGAGACCGTAAACCTGAACGATGGGGCTCTGATTCTTCGTATTGAAGGGTATTATATCAAGGGCATGGATGGTAGAGGAGGAAAGGCAGGCCATCATGAAAATGAAGAAGTTCAGAAAAATAACACCTTGCCGCTTGCTGTTTCTTGAAGGAACGTTCAATTTATTAAGGCTCACTTTTTTGATCAGGGAGTATGAGGAAAAGTTCGCAGCGTGTCAAGAAAAGATGGCCATAATATTGTATGCATGCTAGCAGTCTGCTACGATATGTCCTGCTTTCTGAGACTATTTTAAACATTTTTCCTCTTGTGCCTTCAAACGTCTATCGGATTTGATGAAACAGGGAGGAGGGCCATCGGTCTGTTGTTTTTGGCGATTAGTGCCGGAGAAGCTACTGTAATAACCGCCATCTTTTCACCTATATGTCCCAGGCGCCAAAAGAAGTTGTTGTCAAAAAAAAAATTGTAAGAAATCAGTTGACACAGTGAATCATTTTTTGGTACAGAAAACGCCTCTATAATTTTAGAGGGGGGAATTTCGAAGACCGGGATGAACCCCTGGCACGAGATGCTCTATTTCTCAACATTCGGAGCTGTTTATTCTACTGCCCGCATGACCTTATTACGATACCATTGGTTGCTTTAAGGACAACGAAATACTCACGGAATGAAGAACCATGTCCATCTTTCCCCGTGATTGCGATGAATGCTGATCAGCCTGAGGAGAGCTTCAGGTTTTGTGAGAGCAGATGTATGCTGCAGAGTTGTCCTGAATGCACTTTTCTTTTACAGCTCTATGGCACTGGTTGCGGAAATGTCCGCGTTTATTATCTATGTCGTCCATGTTATGAGAGACGCATTGCGCGGGGCTTTGTTGAGCCCTAGGAAGGAGGTTTGAGCTACATTTCCAGAAATTGTTGGCATTACTTTAACTTTATTCTTTATTAACAACAAAAGGAGGATTACATGGCAGATATCGACAAAAGGATGACGCTCAAGGATGCGGTAGCAAAGTTCATCCATGATGGCGATACGGTTTACTATGGGGGCTTCCAGATTCATGGTCCCCATGGCCCTGACTCACGAAATCATCAGACAGAAGAAAAGACACCTCACCACGATCGAATCCTCGACGGACGTGGGTGGTCTGGATCTCATGGTGGGCGCCGGCTGTGTGACGGAAATTCACACTGCCTGGATCATGAACTGGTACGTGAAGGCGCCCTATGCCATTCGCCGGGCGTTCAACAAAGGTCACCTCAAGAGGTATGACATCTCCAACTTCGGCGCCACCACCGCCATGATGGCAGGTTTCATGGGCATTCCCTTCATGCCCATCCGGGGGAATATCGGCACGGATATGATGAAACACAACTTGACGGACCTCAGAATAATAGAAGATCCTTTCACCGGCAAGAAGACAACCGTTGTGCGCGCGTGGCGGGCCGATGTGGCAATCATCCACGCCCAGAAGGCCGACCGTCTCGGCAATGTGATATCCTATGGAACACGCGGCGTCACCGACGAGTTCGGCGCCAACGGAGCAACGCGGGGCGTCATCGTTACGGCCGAGGAGATTGTGGAGCCGGAGGTAACCAGAACCGATCCGGACCGCGTGATTGTTCCCTACTTCAAGACCCTGGCCGTTGTCCACTGCCCGTATGGCGCTCATCCATCGGCCTGCCGCGGCTACTACGGCCTGGACATCCGCTTCAGCCAGTATCAGGGCAGATATGAGCGGCACGAAGAACTCCTGCCTGCCTTCCTCGATGAATGGGTCTACGGCTGCAAAGACCAGGAAGCATACATCGAGAAATATAAATCGAAATTCGGCCAGAAAGGCCTGGACCTGCTGAAACCCATTCTCGGCTTTACGCCGAGCCCAAAACTGGGTGTCGATTACGGTTACCATGATCCGGTATGCTGGAAAGGTGTGCCCATGTACACTGATGACCGGCTCGACGGCTTTTGAAGAAGCGCTCGCCGCGAAGAAAGGGGGTAAGTAATTATGGCTAATTATAAACTGACAGAACTTATGACAATCCGCTGTGCCAGGGAAATTGCAGACGGAGAGGTTGTCTTCGTGGGAGTGGGACTGCCAATTATGGTGGCCGCATATGCCTTTGCCACCCACGCCCCCAACATGATTATGTTAACCGAGGGCGGCGCCATCCGGGCGACAGCTCCTCAGGCCCTTGCGATCACCGTGGATGACCCTGCTGCTTTTCTCGGGGGCGATGCAACATTCGGCATGCTGGCCACCATGGCCGCGTTGCAGCGCGGCGAGGTCGACGTTGCCTTCATCGGCGGCGCCCAGATCGACAAGTTCGGCAACATCAACTCGACGGGAGCAGGGGACTGGTCCAAGAAGGAAAGCTTCACCTACTTTGCCGGAAGCGGCGGCGCGAACGACATGGCGACTTCGGGGAAAAGGGTCCTTGCCATTATGCCCCAGGATAAAAAGAAGTTCGTCGAAAAATGTGAATACATTACCACTCCCGGCTTCCTCGGTGGCCCGGGAGAACGCGAGGCACTCGGCATGATCGGTGGGGGACCGGACTGTGTGGTCAGCACCATGGGCGTCTACAGGTTCGATGAAGACACCAAGGAGATGTACCTGGCCGAGTACTTCCCCGGCCAGTCTGTGGATAAGATCAGGGCCGCCTGCGCATGGGATCTCAAGGTGTCGCCCAATGTGGTAGAGACCACTGTGCCGACCGAGGAAGAACTTAAGATCCTCAGAGGCCTTGACCCGACCGGTTTCTACCTCGGATAGTTGTAAAGAAAAATAAACCATACAATAACTGAGAGAGCGGTGTTCTTTTGCACCGCTCTCTTTTAGGGGAATTTACCTGATAAGCATCTGATTGAGGTCCTCACAAAGAGGCCAGATCTATCCCATCCTGATATCCAGGGCATTTTTGGCGTGGTTTAAGGGGCGATTTTATTCCTGCCGTCGAAGATAATTCACGGCCAGGATGAAATGCGCTTGCGCCAGAGCAAGGTCTATCCGGATGGCTTTCAGGAACGCCATTTTCGCATCGGCAAGTATTCCCTTATAAAATAAAGAATTCATAGTCGCGGAACATCACCGCCAAGGGAGCGCGCAGAATATACTGGCGGGCAACAACCGGGCCCGATAGTGCGGCTTATATTTTACAGGTGATATCATGCAACGAAAGTTCGTGGCTGCAAGCTGTGAAAATAACAAGCCGTAATAAAATGCAGGAAAGATACCTGAAATACCGGCATTATTATGCAGGCATTGATATTTCCGGCTTTGGCGGTTACGGAAAAGCCGTGTATGCCCCTCTTTTACCGGTGTTTGATCAGTGGTTTGAAAGGAAATCTCTGGATGATATTCCCCCCAATATCACTTTTCTGGAAGATAGATCGATATCTTATTGATCATCCGGATTACAGGGAGGAAAGAGGGGGCGCGATCAGCTTTCACATAAAAGTACTGGCTCTCAGCATGATCGGGCTTATTATGAATCACAACAAAGATGTGATTTCAAGGCAACTGCTGCAGTATATAATCTTTGATGTTTCCAGGAATACCAAGGCGTACGATTATTCTGACTGTGTGTGTTTTTCGATCACCGTCAGAATGTTTATAGATATGTTAAAGGAAGAATTTTCTCATTTCGGAAGCCAGGTGACGGATCTGTCTTTGCATGATTTTGCCAACGAGGAAACGTTAAACCCAAAGCCACAACAAGTTATCAGCATCCTGTAATGTATACCGCCCCAAATGATTTTTGACGGCAGTCGATGTTCCAGGGCTGAAGCTCCCGCCGGCATGCACTAAATATTTTAGACATTTGCTCTTGACTCAACATTCTCTTAATCCTCATACTTCCACAATAAAGAAGAGAATTCTAATCACATTAGAAAATCAAGACTTTTGGCGACATATGGAGTGATTGAGTATCATGGCCACACAAGTCGTTACGGTGTAACCAATGCGGGAAGAAGTTTCAGCGGGACGATGTATCGTTGGATATACTTCTTCCCCTATATGATTGCAGTTATGCTCTACGGCCGGAGATCGTCTTTTTCGGCGAGGATGTTCATGACTAGGTATTGGTAAATGCATACAAAGCCGGTTGTGATTGTGATCTCGTGTTGATCATCGGCACTTCGGCAACGGTGGCTCCAGCCTCCTACCTGCCGAGCAGGGCCAAGGAAGTCCCTGAATGTAATGGTCTTCAAAAAAGTTGTAAACTGAATTGACTTCACTTTTATTTAAACGTAAAATATTACAGATAGTTCAAGTGAGAACGTTCATGTGAAAGAAACCCACAAGTATTTGTTAAGTAGAAATCTGTATGGGGTATTCTTATTGAACTCCCTCAGTGGCTTTTGATTAAAATATTGCTATGACGTTATTTTCGGCTACAGTCTTGCTGTTTCTGGTCATTGACCCCTTTGGGAATATACCGCTTTTTTTAGCTATCCTTAAAAATGTTGATTTCCGGAAGCACAAGAAAATAATCATACGAGAAATGCTGATCGCTCTGGTTGTTCTCGTTTTGTTCCTTTTTACCGGTCGATATATCCTTGGGTTTTTGGACATTTCCGAGCCTTCACTGAGTATTGCAGGGGGGATCATACTTTTTATGATTGCCTTAAAAATGATCTTCCTCGGCTCGGAGAAAATGTTCGGCGATACCCCTGAAGGAGAACCTCTAATCGTTCCTCTCGCAACTCCTTTTGTCGCCGGCCCTTCTGCAATAGCAACGGTTTTGCTCCTCATGGCCAGGGAGCCGTCGCGATGGCCAGAATGGTTCATAGCCCTTATTTGCGCGTGGTTCCTTTCCGGAATCATTCTCCTGTTTTCGGACAACATCAGTAATATGGTTGGGGATAGAGTATTGACCGCCATTGAGCGTTTAATGGGCATGCTTTTAACCATGGTTGCCGTGGAGATGTTTGTAAAAGGTTTAAGACAATTATCTTTTCTTCATTAACCCCGTAGAGAAGGGCTGAAGAAACTATGAGATATATCGTCGAACTTCGTATTAACAAAAAAATGGATAAAATCGATGAGCTATGGTAGAGAAAACTCTCAGATCTGGATATAATTATGGAAAGGCGCTTTGTCATCCCATCCCAAAAATAAGCTAGTGATAAGGGGGTTATAGCAATTGAAAAGATATCTCGTGCTTTTTGTAATTGTTTATCTTGCATCCATCATGGGCTGTGCAACGACGGATGATGTGCGACGGGTTCGGGGGAAACTTGAATGGGACATGAGGTCCATAAAAGAGGAAAATGCCGGTGTCCGTAAGGATATGGATAACGTTAATGAATCAATGACAAACTTACGGAAGACGCTTGCAGACCTTAGTGCAGATATTACTGAGCTTAAAGGCAATATCCAGGCTTTAAGAGGGGAACAGGAAGTATTACAAAAAAACGTCTCTGCTTCAGTGGGGAAGGAAAGAGGAAGTGATGACATCAAGAAGAAGCTTGACAATATGTCCTCCCGGCTCAATCACGTAGAAAATGTACTTAAGATCAGGAAAAGTGAGGGTCAGTCGGAGGGTGCTGAAAAAGAAGTCAGGAGCGATTCAAAGGCTGCCTCAACCGGTAAAGCAGACAAAGAGTCGCTTTATGCGAAGGCCTACGAAACTTTTAAGGAAGGAAAGTATGACAAGGCAAGGACGGACTTCCAAAATTTTCTGAAGCAATTTCCCAACACGGAATATACTGAACGAGCCCAATTCTGGATCGGAGAGTGTTATTATTTTGATAAGAAATATGAAGAGGCTATCCTGGAATATGAGAAAGTGGTCAAGAACTATCCTAAAGGTAATAAAATATCCTCGGCATTGCTGAAGCAGGGACTTTCCTTTCTGATGCTGGGTGACAAAGCAAGTGCAAAACTCATATTACGGCAGGTCATAAAAAATTACCCCAACACCAGCCAGGCACGAATAGCAAAGGCAAAACTGGCAGGTATTAAATAGTTGCCAAATTGGTAACAGGCAACAGACAATTATATATTTACGCTAAGGTTTATGAACATTTAACAACTTGAGCATCTCGTCTACATCCGTCGTCGGGCTGTGGCAGGTGAAATTGGTGCAGACATAGGCCGTGGCCCTGCCGTCCTGAAGAGGCTTAAGGTCTTTCGTGAATGGCGCTATGCTGACTATAGCAGATGCAGCATCATCCGGCGGACGGAGAAGGACAACCGTGTTGGGCAGATAGTGCTGTCTGATCGCACGCACCATTTCTTCCGTGTCATCCGCACCGGCTCTGCCGGAAATCACGATTTCATAAGCGGGATATGTCAGAAAACCCACGGCAATCATTAATTGCGCATGTCCTGCGGGCACGCGATTGACGGCACCGGCAAAAGCACGGCTGATGGCTGCCGCCTGGGTTTCCAGTTCCTGCTTTCCGGTGAGCCGGGAAAGGCGGATCAGATTCAGCATGGCTACTGAATTTCCGGAAGGAACAGCGCCGTCATATATTTCTTTCTGACGCAGGATCAGGTTTTCGCCATCGTCCGGCGTGAAGTAGTATCCGCCGTTTTCCTCATCCCAGAAATGTTTCGTCAAATCTTCCTGAAGGCGCAGGGCCGTCTGAAGATGTGTAATGTCAAAGGATGCTTCGTAACACTCGATCAGCGCCCAGATCAGAAAGGCATAGTCATCGAGGTTGGCCGCAATTGCTGATTCTCCCTCCCTGTACCGGTGAAAAAGTCTTCCGTCCAGCTCGCGCATGTTCTTCAGGATAAAATTGAGGGCATTTTGTGCTACTTTAAGATACACCTTATCGGCGAAAACCTGGGCGCCCTTCGCCAGGGCGGCGATCATGAGGCCGTTCCAGTCGGTCAGGATTTTATCGTCTTTGTGGGGACGGACGCGTTCCTCACGAGCGGCGAAAAGCTTCAGCCGTATCGCCGCCAGCCGCTGGCGAAGCGATTCTTCGGAAATGCCCAGAGATGCTGCAAGTTCGGAAGCCGGCTTCTCCAGGTGAAGAATGTTGTATCCTGTTTTTCCTCCTGCTAAATGATCGACAAAATTTCCCGCCTTTTCCACCTGAAACACCCTTATCGCCAGTTCCGCCTCAGACGGCTCCAGCAGCTTCTTTATTTCATCATACTTCCAGAGATAATATTTCCCCTCTTCTCCTTCCGTGTCCGCGTCTTCGGCGGCGCAAAACCCTCCTGTCCGCGACTTCATATCGCGCATGATGTAGTTAAATATTTCGCAGGCCGTTCTTTTAAACAATTCCTCTCCCGTGGCCTGATAAGCCTCGGTGTAGGCCATAGCCAGCATGGCCTGATCGTAGAGCATCTTTTCGAAATGTGGTACCAGCCATTTCTCGTCCGTACTGTACCGGTGGAAACCAAAACCCACATGGTCATAAATACCGCCGCAGCGCATGGCACGCAATGTCTGTACAGCCATCTCCAGTGCCTTCTTTTTGCCGCTCCATTTCCCGTAGCGAAGAAGATACAGCAGTTGATGGGGCATGGGAAATTTAGGTGCCGGACCAAATCCTCCCCATTTGTCGTCAAACATTCCTTTCAGCTCTTCATATGCCTTATCGAGAATATCTTTCGAAATGGATTCGTCCCTTGCTTCCGGCTCTTTCTGCCTTAATGCGGCTACGATCTGTGCGGCCGACTGCAAAATATCGTCGTGCCGATCCTTCCATACCTCCTGGATTTTGGGGATTATATCCAGCATACCGATTCTTCCGAACCGGCTCTCCCGGGGGATGTATGTTGCCGCAAAGAAAGGCTGCATCTCCGGGGTCATCACAATGGTCAGCGGCCATCCTCCTGATCCTGTCATTGTCTGGCATGCATGCATGTAAACCTTATCAATATCCGGCCGTTCCTCACGGTCGACCTTGATGCAAACAAAGACTTCGTTTAAAAGCCTGGCGACATCAGCATCCTCGAAGGACTCGTGGGCCATGACATGGCACCAGTGGCAGGTGGAATACCCTATGGAAAGAAAAACCGGCTTATTTTCTTTACGCGCTTTCTCAAATGCCTCCTCACACCACGGGTACCAGTCGACAGGATTGTAGGCGTGCTGGAGCAGATACGGACTCTTCTCGTGAATCAGGCGATTTGGAATATTTCCGGCCGTATCTTGATTTTTGTCCATAAGCGATTTCCCATTATCTCATCGGTTCAGCGGTTTTCTGCGCATCGGACTGAATTCGAATAACTTCGGTCGACACTTTTCCATTTTTCACTCTCACAACAATGAAATGATATGAATGCTCACCGAAAGCAATCTTTGCATGAAGCGGAGCAGCGGCACCTCCGGTGATTATATATTTCACGCCCTTAATTTCATCCTGAGCATAGAGGTGCAGGTGACTGAAAAAAGCAACGGAGACTTTTTTCTCCGCCATGATCTGCATGAGTCTGTCTGCCCCCTTTGAGAAACAATGACTATGTTGCCATTTTGGAGTTTTCGGCGGTATATGCATGATCACAAATTTATATTTCCTTGGTGATGTCAGTTGCTCCTCCAAATAATTCAACTGTACCGGAGTCAGTTCATACAGGGAATTGTCCAGGACTACAATCTTTATCCCCAGTTTCTTAATATCTAAAACATAATTCAGCGGCCCTATCTTTTCCTGAAATATTGTTTTACCATGAGAAGTTTTAATATTATTCGTAAGTTCGTGGTTACCTATGACAACAAAAATCGGCGTGTCAGGTAAATTGGTTTCCGCGATGTCGAGGAAGTGATTAAATTTTTTTTCCCTGCCTGTAAAGACGGTATCTCCGCCGTGCAGGATGAAGAGAGGACTTAGTTTGGCTGCAGCAATAAGGAGTCTCTTAAATATTTCATCATTATCCCTGCTATCACCCATGACGATAAATGTAAAATCGTCAGGAGATACTGTCTGAAGATTGCTTTCGAGCTTATGGAGGGAACGTTCAAAGAGAGTTGAGGAATGACAAGTCAAAGGCCAGGCAAAGCCGAGCAGAATAACCGGCAATATTATGAGGGAAATTAAACGATAACGGATTGAAATTCTCATATTTATGACCTTTCCTCAAAAAGCTTCGTCAAAACTCTCAAACCGTGCGTTATTTCAGGTCCTAAATGGAACCGGATGAACAGTTAACTCCAAGAAGGAATATCCCGGCGTGAGGCGAGCTTCCCGGATAAAGGATCGGGTAGAAGTTCTCACTTTACTAATACCTTTGCAATCTGGACCACATGCTCGGAGGTAATGCCAAATTTCTCATAGAGAATCTTATATGGTGCACTTGCCCCAAATCTGTCCATTCCCACAACCACCCCTTCGAGCCCCACATAATGCTCCCAGCCCAGCTTTATGCCCGCTTCTACCGCAATCCTGACTCTGACATCGGGAGGGAGCACATGATCACGATATTCCACCGGCTGAGCGTCAAAGATTTCCCAGCTCGGAAGAGAGACGATCCTTACCTTAAAGCCTTCAGACGATAGAGTTCTCCCTGCTTCCACTGTTATAGATACTTCTGACCCGGTACCGATCAAAATAATATCAGGTTTACCGGAGACGGATTCCCAGAGAATGTACCCACCCCTCTGGAGACCGCTTGCCGGTGAAAATTCTGTCCCGCTTAAAACTGGAAGATTCTGGCGGGTAAAAATCAGTGCGGTAGGGCCATGCTGATTAAGGAGTGCTGCCTTCCATGCCTCCGCAGTTTCTCCGGCGTCAGCGGGACGGATAACGGTTAAATTCGGTACAGCACGCAGACTCATTATCTGTTCTATGGGTTGATGCGTGGGACCATCTTCCCCGAGACCGATACTATCATGGGTAAAGACAAAAATGATCCGGAGCCCCATGAGGGACGCTAGGCGCATGGGGGGCCGCATGTAATCGGAGAACGTCAAGAATGTCGCTGTATAGGGAATGAATCCTCCGTGGATGGCCATACCGACAGCAATGGCACCCATGGCGTGTTCCCGCACACCGAAGTGTATATTACGTCCTCTGTAACCCCATTCACCGCCAACAGCCCCCTGAACATTTCCATGCGCCGGGTTAGGCTTCTGAAAATCACCGAAACTCTTGAGCCAGGTAAATGTGGACGGGTTAAGGTCTGCTGAGCCTCCCATAAGCTCCGGCAAAAGAGGGGCAAGGGTCTGCATGACGGTTTCTGATGCCTTGCGGGTTGCTATATCCTTGGATCCGTCGGGAAACATCGGAAGCTGTAGCTCCCATCCGTCGGGAAGCTTTCCGTTCATGACGCTCGTGAATTCGACAGCCAAATCATGAAATTCGTCGCGATACCGGTTGAAGGTCTGTTCCCATTCTGCCTCCCATGCACGGCCGCGTTCCATGGATTTACGAAGAAAGGAAAGTACATCATCAGGGATTAAAAATGCAGGTTCGGTGGGCCAGTTAAGAAAATTCTTTGCTGCCAGCACCTCCTGCGGACCAAGGGGTGAACCGTGGACTTCAAATGTTCCCTGTTTATGGGGCGCTCCATACCCGATGGTAGTGCGGACAAAAATAATCGAGGGACGGGTCGTCTCCGCCCTTGCATCTTTTATGGCACGATCAATTGAGGCAATGTCGTTTCCGTCTTCCACGTGCAACACGTGCCACCTGTAGGCCTCAAACCGTTTTCCAGTGTCTTCTGTAAAAGAAAGTGACGTTGATCCGGCAAGGGAAATGCGGTTGTCGTCATAGAGAACTATAAGTTTGCCGAGACCAAGGTGCCCGGCGAGAGAGCATGATTCAGATGCAACACCTTCCATCAGGTCACCGTCACTGGCGAATACATACGTGAAATGATCGATGATCCTATGACCGGGTCGATTATATCGCGCTTCAATGTGGGCCTCCGCAATGGCCATACCGACGGCATTACTGAGACCTTGACCGAGTGGTCCTGTGGTCACCTCAACACCGCAGTTACAATCCCGTTCCGGGTGGCCGGGTGTTTTGCTTCCCCACTGGCGGAATGACTCCAGATCAGAGAGAGACAGGTCGTAGCCGGTAAGATGGAGCAGGGAATACAGGAGCATTGACCCATGCCCTGCCGAGAGAACAAAGCGATCCCGATCGGCCCACAGGGGATTCGCGGGATTGTGTTTCAGGTGCCTTGTCCAGAGGGTATAGGCCATCGCCGCTGCGCCCATGGGCATACCGGGGTGCCCTGATTTTGCTTTCTCCACGGCATCGGCTGACAGGAACCGTATGGTATTTATGCATCTTTCTTCCAGGATTTTCTGATCAGTCATTTTGCATCTCCATTGGTCATCAAGATTTTCCTTACCGCGAGGCAGGCAGTACATTCGACGGTTCCGCAGTTTATATAACAACAAAAATATTAAGACAAGTAGATTAGGAAAAATAAATATGTCGCAAAACTTGACAAGGGCATATTTTTTACATAAAAAGTTGACTCAGGCGAGTTCCATTCAGTGAAACATCGGGAATAAATTTTCCTCTCAAATGCTTATATATACTTAAGTATGTCCATTACAATTACAGGATTATCCAAACTTTACGGAAAGTTTAAAGCCCTGTCGGAGATCGATCTGAATATCCGGACTGGTCAATCCGTCGGTCTTGTCGGTCTCAATGGTGCGGGGGAAACGACATTGCTGAAGACAATTGTGGGACTTATCGTTAACTTTGATGGAGAGGTTTTGATAAATAATCAGGCGGTTAACGACCGGGATGCAAAATCAAACATATCCTTTCTGCCTGAGGTCTTTGCCGTATTTTTTATGAGCTACAGAACTGATTCCGACGGACGCTTAATTTTCGGTTACTTAGACGAGTCGCAAGACAAATTTCCTGATGATTGGAAACTACCCTGGCAGGCTTCTTACGTGGCAAAGATGAGATTCAAGGATAACGACGTTGCATATCATTATGCCCTCAAGGCGGCAAAAGCCCCATATGCCCCTCCCATTGTGCGCGTACTTCCCGCAATATTAGAACGAAACCTCGGGAATATCGAGACCGCATATACATATTTGACCACTTTACTAGACTATTCAATAGATTCCAAAGAGATAGAGGCAATAAACGAAGAGCTAAAAAAGTTAGATAAAAAAGTCTCTCCAAAATAAATTAGTCATTGTTTATGCCTTTGAATAAATCTGGACATTCAACAAGAAGTATGAGCATATATAGACTAAATAGAAATTATTGCTTATTCGGCAAAAGATTTTTAAATAAAGTTATTTAACTTTATGAGGAGGCAAAGACCATGTTTGAAGGTCTATTTCAGCCAATGCACCTTCTGGTGATATTGGTTATCGTTCTGATTATCTTCGGGCCAGGTAAACTTCCTGAACTGGGAAATTCCCTGGGCAGGGCCATAAAAGGCTTTAAGAAGGCCATGTCAGAGCCGGAAGAGAAATCAGGAAATATCTCAGAATCAAAGAAGATCGAAGAGAAAAAAGAATAAACGGAACATCTGGATCTTCTTGATGAATGGACGTTTTGTTTTTAGAATAGTACCTTTACTCCTCATTATCGTTCTATCAACCTATCTTTTTATTCACTACGACCTGTATACCTTCTTCATAGATAAGAATAAACTTATCACTTTTATCCATTCTCAACCGTATGATGAACTTGTCTTCATCTTCCTTCAGATCCTGCAGGTGGTAGCAGCCCCGATACCCGGGGAAGTGACCGGCCTTATCGGCGGGTTCCTGTATGGTCCCGTCATGGGTACGGTTTACTCTACTATTGGTCTCACCATCGGTTCCTGGCTGGCCTTTGCCCTTGCCAGGTTTTTCGGCTTGCCCCTTGTCGAGAAGGTTGTGAGGCCAGCGATTATTGATAAATACGATTACTTTCTGGAGCACCGGGGATTGTTTGTCTCCTTTCTCCTCTTTCTTATTCCCGGTTTTCCCAAAGATTACCTGTGCTATATCATGGGCCTAAGCCACATGAAGACAATGCATTTTTTGGGTATTTCGACGGTTGGGCGTTTACTCGGTACGGTATTGCTGTCCGTGAGCGGCAGTTGTGCCCGCAATAACCAGTACATGGCACTTTTGATTATCGCCGGCGCCAGCTTTATTTTTATCACAGTTGCCTATTATTACCGGGACAAATGGCTCGAAGCATTGAAAAAAAGGCATATAATATCAGAAAACCCCCAGAAACCGCACCCTGATCAGAATCAACGTGAAAATCAGGAAAAACCTCAAAGCTGACCATACTTTTACAATTACCCTTAGGGCTTGACACACAAGCGTTCTTGACCTATCTTCAAAAAGATTTTACAGGAATTAAATTACATACAAGGAGGCACCATGGGAGGGCACAAGAAAATAGAACGAATGAAAGAGATTGACCGTAAAAGGCGCAGAAGAAAAAAGAGTCTGAAACTTAGAGCCAAACAGCGCATGCAGCAGCCTAAACCTGCACAAAAAACAAAATAAATATTCAGAAAATGAAATTGAGGAGAAAACGTATTGGTCTTGCCCTTGGAGGTGGGGGGGCCCGTGGGCTCTGCTATATTGGCGTATTAAGAGTATTTGAACAGGAAGGTATTCCTATAGATGTTATTGCGGGAACAAGTATTGGTGCTCTGATAGGCGGAGCTTATGCCTGTGGCATATCATCTGACGAACTGGAGCGAAAAGTTCAGGATTATGTCAACAGCGCAGAATTCAAATCTTCGGCTATTAAAACCATGTCAGATGCATATGGCGGGGAGCAGGAAGATCTGAGACAGAAGATTCAGAGTTTTTTAAAAAATCAGTTCTATATCATCCAGATGTTGTTCAAACCCGGTATACTTTCAATTGATGATTTCCAGTCCATGATTGACTATTTCATTCCGGACGTACTAATTCAAAACACCCTTATCCCATTTCGTGCTGTGGCAACGGACCTGATTACAGGCGATCAAGTTGTTTTTTCTGAAGGATCTCTGAGGCAGGCCGTGATGGCAAGTTGTGCTGTTCCCGGGGTTATAGAACCCGTAATAGATGGGAAAAGACTTCTCTCTGACGGCGGTATCATCAGTATGATACCAGTCAATATTGTAAAGAGGGAAGGCGCCGATATTGTAATTGCCGTAGCCGGAGATCGTGACACGCGCACAGATGATGAATTAAAAACAGTAAAAGATATTTACTACCGGGCCTCTGAAATAACATCCATTAAACTGGAAAAGTATGAATTGATGGAGGCGGATATCGTTATCAGACCCGACGTGAAGAATTTACATTGGACCGGATTTTCCCAGGCCATGGACCTGATTAAGGAAGGTGAAAAGGCAGCAAAGGAAATGCTTTCCGATATCCGGAATAAAAGGTCCTTTTTTAAAACATTGGTAAACTCCATCAAGACATTAGCATCCCACGCAAATAACTGAACAAAGCACGCAGGACGAATTGGGTCATGTTGCTTTTACGAGGCACATTATGCGTGCGATACTATGGTACAGCCACTACTATGATATTGAAAATCGAGTTCCAGGTCAAAGGCTTGCAGACTGTCTTGCCCCCCAACCGGGCTGCTAATTGCTGCGCCTCCCTCTGATAATTTGAAGCAAAATAAATTGTATTTACCGTGAAATCTTTGCGAGGACCTAATTCTATGTCTGCAACCTTGTAGCCCATCCTGATTAGTTTCTTTGACATTTCCCGTGCAGAAGACAATTTGCCGTTTCCGCTTAATACTTTCACTTTAAGAGTCTTAATATCGATCTCTTTTCCTTGAATAGCAGGCTGTTCTTCGGTTGTTTTCTTTTTTTCAGCTTTACTTTCTATGGCTTCCTCTTGAATCTGTTGCTCAGCAACGGTACCAGTCTGGGCCGTCAGGGAGTCCTTTTCCAGCACCGCCTCTTCCTCTTCCTTTTGTGCCTCTTCTTTGAGCTGCTGCACCTCTTTTTTCAGCGTATCGAGCTGCTTATTTAAATCTGTCAACTGGTCATTGAGATGGGCTATCGATGCCTTGGACCTTTCCAAATCATCTCTTGAACTCTTATCAAAAAAACCTAACGTGGAGCAGCCTGACATCGCCAAACAAAATACCAGGGTAAAGATATATAAAGCTCTCGTATACATTGTTCACCTCCCCTATGTACTGTTAAAGTCTTGCATTGTTAAAACCGTACCATGCTGCACCCATAAGGGCAACTTTGGGATTAAGGATAACGAAAACGGGCATCTGTAAAAGAAGGTCAGCCATACGCCCTTTATTACGGAAAGATTTCATAAGCTGTCCGTTTTCCAGGTACGGCAGTATACGCCGGGGAATACCTCCTCCTATGTAAACCCCGTTTGTGGCGAGTACTCTGAGGGCCATATTACCTGCTTCTGCTCCCAAAATGGAAGCAAAAAGATTGAGTGCAATCACACAGAGATCACACGCGTTCTCATGATCTAAAGCTGCACTTACGATGACCGGCACAGGGTCCTTTTCCTGGGCCAACTTATCAGAGAGCCATGATGGTTCCTCGCCACAGCACCTCTCGCGGAGAAAATAATAGATATTTAATATTCCTAATCCCGAGCAGACACTTTCATAACTGACATGGCCAAGTTTCTCTTGAAGGTAACTCAGCAGTTCCCTCTGAAGATCATTGTTTGGAGCAAAATCCGCATGACCGCCCTCCGAGGCATGTCCTTGGTATCGCACCCCATCCCATGTAAGGTATGCCTCGCCAAGGCCGGTACCCGGAGCGATGATTGCCATATTTCCTCCGGAAACCGACCGGCCTTCGTTTAAGGTATGGAGATCTGATGATTCAAGGAGGGGTACAGCAAAAGCAATGGCCGCCAGATCATTCAGCAGTCTGACAGACGAGAGGTTCAGTTCCTGGCGCAGCTGTTTTTCATCTATTATCCACGGCAGGTTAGTAACTCTGACCACACCTTCCACAACGGGTCCTGCTACGCCGAAGCAGGCTGCATCCGCAGGGATATTCACTCCATTGAGAAAATCCCTGACAATGGTTACGAGGTCCGGAAATTGTGCGCTCACAAAGTCTGCCTCGGCCAGAGGTAGACGTATACCCTTCTCACGGGAAAAAATACCCAGGTGAGTCTTTGTTCCACCAATGTCACCGGCAAGTAGTAGGTTCATTTTTTTATCCAAGTTCACCTTGAAGCCAATTCAGATATTCTGTGCTGCCCGCCATAATTGGTATGGCTATGATTTCCGGAACTTCATAAGGGTGGATTGATTTAATGACCTTCTCAATTTCTTTATAACGATCTTCCCTGCTTTTTATCACACATTGCCACTCTTCGGCCTTTTCAATATTCCCCTTCCACCGGTAGGTGCTGAAGATGGGCCCGGCGAGCTGCACACAGGCAGCCAACTTACTCTCAACCAGGGTCATGGCAATCTTTTCAGCATCTTCTTTCTTCCCCGTTGTTGTCACTACCTGAATATATTCCATCTCCCTATCCCCTGTCACCTTAGCCCTGTTTCGTGCACTCATACATCATAATTGACGCTGCCTGAGGCAGACTGAGAGAATCTGACTTTCCCGCACCGGGAATGAACCATTGCTCATCGGTCAAACGGAGCAATGCATCCGGCAACCCATGACTTTCACTGCCCAAGAGAAGTGCCGTATCCTGTTTACATGCATGCGGCATTATGCCTTTCCGTATGCTGCTACCCACAAGAAAATAGAGTCCTTTGATCCTCGGAACGATTTCAGCAAAGTCGACATCCGCAATCACTCGCAGATGGAAGAGACTTCCCATGGCGGACCGTACAACTTTTGGATTTGTGAAATCTGCCGAACCGGAACTGAGTACGATAGTTCCTATGCCAAACCAGTGGGCCGTGCGCATCACGGCGCCAAGGTTGCTGGGATTATTTATCTGATGCAGCAACAAAACATGACCACTGACATGCGACAGCAACTTGTCGGCATCGAAACGTGAAGGCATGGCAGCAACGGCCATGATTCCCTCCGGTGCTTTATCTTGGCTTAATGTATTCCACTCCCGTTCCGATAATCCATAGACGTCAATTCCTTCCGGAACGGTGGACAGGAAAGCGTCCCACTGCGGCCTTCTTCCCTCCATCACCAGAACTGCCCTGGTTTTCCATTTACTTATGAGCAACTCCTGAACGACCTTATGGCCTTCGGCCATAAAGAGCCCTTCCTGACGGCGGTACTTAGTCTGACTCAGTTTTTCCCACGATTTCAATTGTAATTTCGGTGGTCTCAGCAGCTTCATGTGAAGTACAGATTCCGTTTATATCGCGGATCCTATATTTGGTTGCAAAAAATGATTCGAGGATTCAAGTGATCGAAGGTTCTTTCCAATGCATTTCACTCGAATGCTCGACCCCTAAATTCTTTGAATCCTGAAAGTGCTATCGACTCTTTTAGCGATGAATCTTACATTATAACTTTCTTATCAACTCCTGTGCTGTAATGTGAATGGGGTCCCATGCAGGGCCGACAGGGGGCGCGTAGGCAAAGTCCAGGTAAGCGATTTCATCAAGACCCATACCTGTCCAGAGGGCACAGGAGAGGGTATTTATCCTGCTGACTGCACCCATCGTTCCGACGGCCTGGGCGCCCAGGAGTTTCCCAGTCGCTCGGTCGGCCACCAGCTTTATTCCCAGTCTCTTCTCACCCGGCATGGATCGGGCGAAGGCATTCCCCCAAATAATGGTGCTGACAGGATGATATCCGCAACTAAGAGCTTCCGACTCGTCGAGCCCGGTTGCAGCAACCTCAAGAGTGAACAACTTGAAAGACTGGGCGCCGACTACACCCGGAAAGATCATAGAACCACCCCCGATATTGTGACCGGCGACGCGGCCTTGTTTGTTAGCAACATCACCGAGGGGGATATGAACCCAGCTCTGGCTGACACGATGATAAACTTCGCAGCAATCACCTACTGCGTATATTCCTTCTTTCGATGTGTGCTGGGAAAAATCAACCTGTATGGCTCCGGTCTTCCCGATTTGCAGACCCAGATCATGGGCTAGCTTTACATTCGGTCTTATCCCGACAGCTATCAGGATCATATCGGCCTCCATATCCCCCTTGTCAGTATTCAGGCGGAGACGGTAGTCTTTTCCCCTTTCAATAGCCTCCATGCGCATATTGCCGTAAAAAGTTATGTTCTGGCGGTTAAGCTCTTCCTGTATCACTTTTGAAAATTCAGGGTCCCATCTGGCAGCGGGACGAGGAAGAAGGTCAATAACCTGTGTGTCAATACTCAGAGTTCTCAGCGCCTCACTCATCTCCATCCCGATGAAACCGGCTCCCACGATAATGGCCTTCCGGCACGTCTTATTTTTGATAAAGGCCTTGATCTGTATCGCATCGGTCAAGTTTTTCAGGGTAAAGACCCCTTCTAGTTCTGCACCGGGAATCTTTGGAATAAATGCTGATGCTCCCGTTCCCAGTACCAGGATGTCATAAGGAACAGTTGTCCCATCGGATAACCGGACACTTCTCTTATCAACATCAACGCTGCCCGCAACGGTGTTTAATCTTACTTCGATCCCCGTTTCCCTGAACTTCTCCGGTGTCCTTGCGATGAGACGCTTTTCATCCTTGATTACATCACCGATGTAATAGGGTGTCGGTCAGGCTGCAGCCGATATATATTGACTGCCTTCGACAATGGTAATAGAAAGGGATGGATCAATCCGCTTTGCTTCAGCAGCGACCGAAGCGCCTCCCGCACCGCCGCCAATAATCACGACGTTCTTGCTCATG
The DNA here is from genome assembly GCA_963695875.1 of uncultured delta proteobacterium. Taxonomy (GTDB): domain Bacteria; phylum Desulfobacterota; class Syntrophia; order Syntrophales; family UBA2185; genus DATKLL01. The sequence goes on from CAVOID010000004.1 coordinate 256,242, forward strand.
GCATGGCCTTTCCCTTAAGGACACTTTAACCGTTATTCTTTATTTTTCTCCCATCTTGTTGCAAAAAAGAATTCGAGGATGCAAAGGTTCCCGTATCTGACAGCTCACAGATTGCAGCGCAGTACCTGAACATTTCACACCAATCCATAAAGTACCGGCAGCTTTTCCGGATGAACCTCATTTTACGTCGCCCTTGATGTCGCCTTTTTCTTTTGCTCCCATTTAAACATATAAACACCTGCGCCTGCAATGATCATCAATATACAGAGCAGTTGTCCCATGCTGATGATTCCCCATATCAAGCCCAGTTGCATATCCGGCTCCCGGTAAAACTCAATAATGAAGCGAACAAGTCCGTAACCGATGATATACAGGGCAAAGAGAAAGCCGTCAAAAGAGCCTTTTTTCCTGATACTCCAGAGGATTATGAAAAGGACGAGTCCCTCGAAAAGGGCCTCGTAAAGCTGCGAAGGATGGCGGAGCTGGTGTGAATAATCAAGGGGGAAATACATACCCCACGGCATACTGGTGACCCGGCCGTAAAGCTCACCGTTAATGAAATTGCCGATTCTTCCGAAGGTGTATCCGAGTGGAATGGCAGGACAGATGAGATCGGCAAAGCGCCAGAAGTCTATCTGATGTTTACGGCAAAATATAATTGATGATATAAGGATGCCAATAGCTCCTCCATGGTAAGACATACCACTGATACCGACATATCGCATACCATGAGCAAAATCAAACGGGAGGATAATCTCAAGGGGAAATTTCAAGTAATAGTCAAAATTGTAGAAAAGGACGTAACCTAATCTTGCCCCAAAGATGAGCCCGATGATGGCCCACATAAAGAAATCCTGAATGATGTCTGTTGAATAATTATATTTTTCGCGTTTTATCCGGTATGAAACAAGGATATAGGTCAGCAGGAAGGCGATAATATACATAAGACTGTAATAGCGTATCTGAAAGGAACCGATCTCAAAGATATTCGGACTGATATGTTCAGGAAGATATTGCCAGCTAATAGGATTCACCTTTCAACTCCTCGACATAAAGCTGGGCGGAGAATGCTGCCGTTGCCCCATCTCCGCACGCAGTAATGACCTGGCGAAGGCTTTTTCTTATGCAGTCGCCGCCGGCAAATATTCCTTTTGCCGAAGTCTTCATATTCTCATCTACAATTATATATCCCCCGTTATCAATATCTACGATACCACGGACCATATCTGTCTTTGGAATCAGGCCCGTGAATATAAATACCCCTGCGGCGGATATCTCCGTAGTAACATCGGTGGATTTGACATCTCTAATCTTCACCTTTTCAACAAAATCCCCTCCTGATATTCCATCAACCACAGAATTCCAGGCAAATTCAATTTTGCTGTTTGCAAAGGCCCTTTTCTGAAGGTTTTTTGTTGCCCGCAGACGGTCACGGCGATGAACAATGGTCACCTTTCTGGCGAAATTGGTTAGAAAGATTGCTTCCTGGACAGCAGCGTCGCCACCGCCGACAACGACAACATCTCTGTTCTTAAAGAGTGGACCGTCACAGGTTGCGCAGTATGAAACCCCTTTTCCTACAAAAACATCTTCGCCTGGAACGCCCAGTTTACGCCAGTACGCCCCTGTTGCTATAATTACAGCCAGCGCCTCATAAGGCCTGTCTTCTGCTTCGACTTTCCAGGCTTCGGTATCACCCCAGTTCTTTTTTGTAATAGAAATTACGTCCTTTGATGTCACTTCCAGTCCGAATTGACCCGCCTGCTTTTTAAACCGCTCGATAAGTTCGAATCCACTGATACCTTCGGGTATGCCCGGATAATTCTCAATAAAGTCCGTAACAGTAATTTGGCTTATTGAGGAAGCGCCTTCAAAGAGCAAAGTTCTTTGGCCGGCCCTCGCGGCATATAAACCTGCCGTCAGTCCTGCAGGTCCTCCACCAATAATTGCGATATCATAGACATGATCCGGAATATTCACTTTTCCCACAGGTTACTCCACAGTGCTTATTAAATGAGGGTCTTCTTCGCTGCAAAAAAGATTCGAGGGTTCAAGTGGTTATATCATGTCTTTGAATCCTATACCACCTGGCCGCTTGAATCTTGGATATGATAGCAAGTTTCTCTGAGATAATCCTTATTTTTTATTCTTAACAATATAATTTCTCAATGCCCGCTGAAAAATAAGAGCTGCAAATAGAACACAATGGATATGATCTGCGGGCAGACTTCCTAAATGTTCCAGAATTGAACTTTGATTTATCTTAAAACATTCCGGGATTGTTTTTCCCTCAGACATCTCCGCTGCTGCATTACATGCGGCAATAGTAAACATACAGCCTTTGCCTATGAATTTTGCCTCATCAACTTTTCCATGTCTTACCCGAAGAAACATCTCCACTTCTTTACCACACTCATCTGACTCTTTCGCATACCCATCAGGATTATCAATGATGCCATAGTTCTTAGGATTCGTTCCATAATCGACGACTCTTTCCGAATAGATCTCCTCAGCCTTCTTACGCAAGATGGCTTCCATTTCTTTTATTATTTTGCTGTCATCCTCCATTAATCTGATACATCCTTTCTAAACCTGTTTTCGCTTTTTTCTTTAAACGGTTTCGCCGTATATTACAATGATAAATTTGATAATCTTACGTATGATCGATATTAGTTTGGACAAGGATGATGCATTTGTAAAAAAGCAGTGAAAAAATCAAATATAGAATGACTTTGCAAAACGTCAGTCGCGAAGCATGTCCTTCGGCAGGCTAGGATAGACTCACTGGGGGAGTGAGGCATGCATGGGCGTACACCTCATAAGTACCCTGCGCTTGTGGAGGGAGGGGGTGAAACACGGCTAATCATTTTAAATCTTTACGAATCCGTCACACGTATCAGAGAATATTTAGGAGGAAATCAGAAAATAGTTGACATGTCTTTTTTGAAATGGTAATTACTCCTTCGAATAAGTGTAGTCCACCATTATTGACAATACAATTGCCAATATCCCTAATGCACGATCTAATCAAGTTACGAACTTAATTATGATGATGTTGCAATCAAAATTCAAAAAGAAGAAAATCCCCATAAATATTTATAATTTTTTCATAAAGATAAATTTGCTCTCAATGGGAGGTGACAGTTACGTAAATTGTGGTCGTCGTTTCCGATAGGAAATACATCATAGAAATATCTCGTTCAGAAAAGTAGTACAAAGCACGACTTATGGACTTATTAGGATTGAAGCCAGGGACAATCTCAAAAGGAGACAGAAGTAATGTTAGGTAAGGTAAGTTCAAAAATCAAGTCCATTTCCAAGCTGAAATACGATGAAAAACCGTTTGAACACTGGGGTCTGACCTCCAACGAGGTAAGAAAAATAACGGAAAAGAAAGACCATGGCCTAACTGATAAGAGAATGACCCTCAAGGAAGCGGTAGCCAGATATGTCAAAGACGGCATAAACCTGGGGGTCGGCGGTTTTGTAAACACGAGGATACCCGCTGCGATTATTCATGAAATCATCAGAAAAGGTGTTAAGAACCTTACCCTCTCTTTCCAGTCCAACTCTATCTGCCTTGAATGGCTCGCCGGAGCCATGATTGTCGCTCCAGAAAAAATATCCATAAAACGCGTTGAGTTAGCATGGTGGGGTTATGAACTCATCGGAATAGCACCCCTCTGGAGATACCTTGTTACGAATGGAATCGTGGAAACCGATGATTATACCAATTATGGCATGTCGGTGCGGTTCAAAGCCGGCGCCATGGGTATACCCTTCATCCCTGTGAGAGATCATGGCGGATCAGATATGGAACTGGTAAACAGGGGTAAGATGATAGAATGTCCTTTTACGGGGCAGAATATTTATCTCCTCCCCGCCTGTAACCCCGATGTCGGTATCATACATACTACTGCAGCAGATATGTATGGGAATGCGAGGATCTTCGGGGCCCTTTGTACATGTCCGGAGATTGCGCAAGCGTCTGCATACACCATCATGACGACCGACAAGGTCATTCCCACTGAAACAATTAGAAGATATCCCAATCTAACGGAAATCCCCTATGTATGTGTGGACGCGGTTGTCGAGCAGCCCTTCGGCTGTTACCCGGGTGCATGCTATGGCTACTACTGGTTTGATATGGATCATATCAGGATGTACAGAGGAATCTGTGATGAGTTCAGGAAAACGGGAAACAAAGACGGTCTGAAGAGGTATTTCAATGACTTTATCTTTGGCTGTGAAACATTTGACGATTTTTTGGAGAAAACAGCTGGTTACAAGAAACTTCGATACTTGAGGGAAATGGATGGCGGTCAGCCCATTTATACCCTGTAATGAGCCGCTATATTTAGAAGGAGGTAAATAATTTGCCGGAATATAGTGCCTTTGAGATGATTGCTTTTACTGGATCAAGACAGCTGGAAGATAAAAAGATCGTCTTTGTGGGAACGGGCCTGCCCATCATTGCCGCCATGCATGCACAGCTTACCCATGCCCCCAATCTTTATATGATTTATGAAGCAGGTTCCCTGGCTCCCATCCTGGAGATCGGGATGCCCCTCTCTGTAGGTGATACCAGGGCGGGCCGTAAAGCGTGTTACCTGAAAGGACTATGCGCAGTTTTCGAACTGGCGCAGAGAGGATATGCCGACTATGCCTTCATCGGAGGCGCTCAGATCGATATGTACGGCAATATCAGTTCCACCATCGAAGGAAATTACTACAACAAGCCCGACATCCGTTTCCCAGGGAGCGGCGGCGCTGGAGCTATGGCGGCAAACTGCGGCAAGACCATTGCCATTATGGCCCTGGAGAAAAGAAGATTCTGTAAACAAGTAGACTTCATCACAAGTATAGGTTACGGAGACGGCTCTCCTGACTACAGAGAAAAAGCGGGCGTCATGGGTTCCGGTCCTTACAGAGTCATCACCCAGCAGGCCCTGTTCGGCTTTGACGAGAAGACCAGGAGGATGAAGCTTCTGGAAGTCAAACCTGGATTTACACCGCAGCAGATCCAGGATATGGTTGAGTTTGAATTAATCATTCCTAAAAATGTGCTGGAAATGGCAGAACCGACGGAAGAAGATCTGCATCTGCTCCGGGATGTCGTTGACAAAGAGGGTTACTTCTTGAAGAGGGTTGTCAAGAAATAATTTTATAGAACAAATCCTAAAGAAAGGAGGTTAGGAGAAGTCATTTAAGAGGTATTATTTTATACACGGTTAACGGAGTCATTGCGAAACGGTGTGTTAAACTGGAAATATCATGTCGCTCGCAATGATAATAGTTTGAAAATCATTATTATTTAGAACGGTTTTTTACTAATGTTTTATTTGTTGAAAGGAGGGTTTAAATAATGGCGGAAGAAGTAAAAGCTACTCAGCCAAGATGGGTTCCCCTTTTATTGGGATTATTGAGTAGTACCACGTGCGGTGCTGCTTTTATATGCGTGGAGTGTGTTCATCAAACCGTTGAATGCGGAATTCGGGTGGACCCGTGCGGAGATCGCCATGGCCTTCGCGATCTGCTGTCTGATCTTCGGGTTGATGACGTTTCCCGCAGGTCGTATCAGCGACAAGATCGGTCCAAGGCAAGTGGTTATGGCGGGCGGTATCATTTTCGGTATCGGATTTGTTCTGTCCGGGTTTATTCAGTCAAAGATGCAGCTTTATATTACATACGGTCTTATTGCCGGTTTTGGAGGCGGGATTATCTACCTGCCGCCGATTGCCACGGCGCCGAAATGGTGGCCTGACAGACGGGCCCTGGCGACGGGTTTTGCCGTGGTGGGTCTGGGTCTCGGTTCGTTCCTCATGGGGCCCTTGGCAACATACATTATTCAGGCCCCAGGGATGGGCTGGCGCTACGTTTTCTGGTACTGCGGCGTCGCCATGGGTCTTATGGCGCTTGTTTCCGGTGCATTGCTGAAGGTCCCCCCGACAGGGCTGGAAGCCGGCCGGCTGGACTCCGCCAGCGCCTCCCGCGGGTGCGGGTGCTCCGAAGGTAACCCGTGACTATACACATGAGGAAACCACCAAGTGCCCCAAGTTCTGGCTTCTGTATCTGGCCTATTTCTGCGGTTCCTTTGCCGGTTTGATGGTCATCGGTCACCTTGCCGGTTTTGGAAGGGATCAGGGTCTGACGGCCATGGCGGCTGCCGGCGCGGTGAGTTCTCTCGCCTTTACCAATGCGGCGACCCGTGTTCTTTCGGGCTGGTTTGTGGATACGATCGGCATCAGGGTTTATTTTGCCGTGACGTTTCTGCCCTGCAGACGGCGGCGATGGTCTTCATTTTCCAGCTCGGCGGCAGCGTTTACGGGTTGGCGGCGATTGCCATGCTCATCGGCTGGAACTACGGCGCCATGTTTACGCTGTTCCCGGCCACGTGTCTCCAGTTCTATGGTCCCGACGGCGCAGGGGAGCAACTACGGCCTTCTGTTTACGGCGTGGGGTCTTGCGGGCTTTGCCGGGCCATGGATCGGCGGCTATCTGAAGGATATGACGGGAACGTACTATGTGCCGTTCCTTATCGCAGCGGCTCTGTGCGCCCTTGGAACTATAATTCTTTTCACGACGAAAGCGCCTGAGAAGAAAAGCTCAGATTTGCCGTCAACTCCGTAAGGGTTTCCTTGTCAATTTAGGTAATAAAAATTAAGGCGCCCTGGGAAATTCCCGGGGCGCCTTTTTTTTGGTAATCTGCCAGAATACCACGCTCTGTGAACGGGGATGAATGGCTCCGCAGTATTCGTAAATCTCAAAGGAGCGTTACCCCTTTGTAACCCGAAAGGAAAAGATCCTTCAGGGAGCCTGAGGGACGTTATCCCTCAGAGGCAGGTGAAGCCCCGCCCTGTGGGTGGGTAGCTACATGGTCTACATTATTTTATAAGATATTGACTAAAAGACCAATATAAAATCCCGAGCGTCTATCATTTTTGAAATTTTGGAGTTACAAGCAATTAAAGGCATCATCTCTTCCACAGGTATGAAACCAATAGCATGATAATACTCTTTGCCAATGGTAATGCCCGTATTGCCCATCCTCTTTGCTTATATTCATGCCGAAGTTTCTCATAGGCTTGCCTGAGATGTTTGCGATCACGGGTCCTTTTATAACCGTAAACTCCTCGTAAATAGGTTGCTTCCGGCGCCGTGTAACTTTTAGGATGCTCAGAGATAATAACATCCAGTTTTTGGATGGCCTGATCAAATTGATCGAGGTCAAAATATGTTTTCGCAATACCAAATAGTAATAAAGGGATCATCTCTTCGGCAGGTATAAAGCCAACAGCCCGATAATGCTCTTTACCGCTGGCGTCGAGCAATATAAGAGTAGGGGCTCCTTGCACATTGAAATCCGTGGATAACGGTATTGCGTCAGAGAGTATACGTAAGGGAATGATATTTTGTGTAATGAATTCTGTTACATTTTTATCAGGATACGTAACTGCATCCATCTTCTCACAATGAATTCACTCAGGATTAAAGAAATTAAGGAGAATCGACTTTTTCTCATTCTGAGCCATTGATAACGCAACGTCAATGTCTGTCTCCCATTTTATCGTACTTCCCATGATACATCCCCTCGTTGTTTAGGGTGAAAATCTATTTTATTAATTATACCACATTACAAAATGAACAGCAATTATCTCACAACCCGCAGCCGTCTGCGCAAATACACCTTGATTGCCTCCATTGAGACAAAGACAACCGCTCCAAATGCCAGGATTATCCCGATTGTCTGAAAAGTCGGCATTGTAACGCCAAAAGCTTCGCGGACTGCGGGAATCTGGAGAACCGCGGCGGTCAGTATAAACTGTGAGATGATGGAAACAGTCAGCAACATATGCGGCGGCGCCTGGAAAACGCTGTACCGCATCGAGCGGAAGTTGAAGGCGATGATCAGTTCGACGATGATGAACAGAAAAAATATCTTGGTCCGCGCATACGTGATATCGAACAGATCATGGAAGAAGAGAAAAAAGAAAAAGGGGATTTCGATCAGGAGCGCCATGGCAATGAACACTTTGACGTCCCATGAAAAAACGCTCTCTCTCGGATCGCGCGGAGGCCGTTGCATAATGTCGGGATCGGGCGGCGCAACGCCGAGTGCAAGCGCCGGCAAGCCGTCAGTGACGAGATTGATATACAGAATGGCCGCAGGCAGCATCGGCAGGTATTCCGCTCCCATTATGACTACAACCCCGCCTATGACGACGACTTCGGTGATGTTGCACCTAAGCAGATAGGTCAGATACTTTTTGATATTATCGTAAATCCAGCGCCCCCGTTCGATTGCGCTGACGATCGTCGCGAAGTTATCATCGCTTAATACCATATCTGCAGCCTCTTTCGCGACTTCCGTGCCCGTGATTCCCATTGCAATGCCGATATCCGCCTGCTTCAGGGCCGGCGCATCGTTGACCCCATCGCCTGTCATGGCAACGACTTCTCCCCGTTTTTTCCACGCCTTTACGATCTTGAGTTTATCCATCGGTGAAACGCGTGCGTACACGCTCACCTTGTCGACGATCCGCTCGAATTCGTCATCAGATATCCCCTTGAGGTCTTCACCAGTAAGCACAAGATCGCCTTCGGCATAAAAGCCGATTTCTCTTGCTATCGACAACGCCGTCAGTTTGTGATCGCCGGTTATCATGACCGGCCGGATGTGCACCTGTTTGCAGATGCGTGTTGCCTCGATCGCCTCTTCACGCGGCGGGTCCATCATGCCGACCAATCCGAGAAATATGAGGCCATGCTCAACGGCGTCCTCGCTGCAGCTTGCCTCATCAGGAACCACGCCGTACGCAATACCGAGGACGCGGAGCGCGTCCTTCGCCATTGTCTCATTCGCGGCAAGAATGGTGTTATGATCCTCTGTGCCGATGGGTTGCATGGTTTCGCCATGCATGATTTTGGAGCAGCGCTCAAGGACAACTTCCGGTGCGCCTTTCATGAACGCCATCAGCGTGTCATCCTGCATCCTGTGGATCGTTGTCATGCGCTTCCGCTCAGAGCTGAAAGGCACTTCCTCGACGCGTTTGTTTCTGATCCGCAAATCACTCTGGTTCATGCCGGCCTTTACCGCGGCAACGATCAGGGCACCCTCCGTCGGGTCGCCCTTGATCGTTCCTTTCCCGTCCCGGTGCTCGAGGAAAGCGTCATTGCAGAGGACGCCTGCACGCAGTAAGAGTTCCAGTGACGGAATAGTGCCGGGAGAAACCTGCATAGCATTACGATCCTTGAAATTACCTTCCGGTACATAGCCGGCGCCGGAAATGTCAAAGAATTTCTTGTCTGTATAGATTTGCCTGACAGTCATTTCTCCTTTCGTAAGTGTCCCGGTCTTGTCGCAACAGATGACCGTTGTGCAGCCAAGAGTCTCGACTGCAGGCATCTTCCGCACAAGGGCGTTGCGCTTTGCCATCTGGTGCATGCCGATGGCAAGTGCACCGGTGACAATCGCTGCCAGCGCCTCGGGTACGGCGGCAACGGCAAGGGAAACCGCAAACATCACCATTGAAACGAGGAAGGCGAAATCGATAGTGCCGGTAAAGGCCTCGCGCGTGATGCTGATTCCCGCAACCAGGAAACAGATAGCAAATGAGATAATGCCGAGCCATTTGCCGATCTCTTCGGTCCGTTTTTCGAGGGGCGTCTTTTCGGTCTCCACGATGGCCACCTCTTCCGCAATCTTGCCAAACTCAGTCCGCATACCGGTTGCGGTAACGACTGCCTTTGCCCTTCCGTAACTGACCGTTGTCCCGGTGAAAACCATGTTTTTGCGGTCGCCAAGCCCAGATTTGCTCCGGTAGACGGGCGGTATGCTTGCCGATCGGAAGCGATTCCCCGGTCAGCGGTGCCTCGTCGCACTTGAATGAATGTGTTTCGATCAGCCGCGCATCTGCAGGTATGCGGTCTCCCGCTTCGAGCAGAAGGATGTCGCCTGGAACAAGGTCTTTGGACGGCACCTCGGTTTCGTTACCGTCACGGAGCACAGTGATTGCCGGCGAGAGCATATTTTTCAGTGCTTCGAGTGCGCGTTCTGCACGATATTCTTGGATAAAGCCGAGGACGGCACAGAAAATCACGATTACGAAGATAAGGGCGGCGTCGAGATGTTCACCGACCAATGCGGAAAGCACGGTTGCGATAAGGAGGATAATGATCAGAATATTCCTAAACTGATTAAGAAAGAGTGCATATGGCGATACCCGTTCTTCTTTTCTCAGTTCATTGAAACCGCATATTTTAAGTCTTTCCGCAACGATGTCCTCGGCGAGCCCATGATCTACATCGGTTTCGAGAAGCTCAAGGACTCTATCACTATTCAGAGCGTGCCACATGTGTCGCGTCATGAATCCCTCCGACTGTTTCGCATAATAAATGGCGCTCCGGTTTTATTATCATAATACAGAGAGCAAATCTACGGGCTGAAAAAAGAACTCGACATGTCACGCGAAACGGGCTGCGAAAAGGGGTAAAACGGGCATGAGTAAGAAACATTGTATTAGGATACTCGGCCGTCAGAGTAATCAATGATGACATGAAGAAGAACCTTAAAATAAACCGTCCCATGTAACATTTGATATGAAATGAGTTAGTTTATGGAAATAATCAGGGCGTTGATTGTTGACGATAATTTTATGATTGCAATAGTAAAATCGATAATGACGGAGGCTGTGGAAGGTTTCCAAGTCGTTAAAATTTCAAATAGCGTAAGTAAAGCAATGGACGTTCAATAGTCTTTTCGATGAGTTGATATTTGTTCTTGACTAGTTCATCAAATTATTTCATCATTTATATTAAACAGAAGTAAATTTTAAAGGTATTTACCAGGGACCTCCAAAGTATCAGTTATTAGGACATTGTCAAGAACTCCAAAAGGCAGATGATATGAGGGTCTTAGCCTTCGATGGCAACCATAATCATAGACGACTTTTTGTTAAAAGGGATGGGACGCCTTCCATCAAATTAGAAAATCCGGCAAAGGTATTAGTGCACAAAAAAGGAGGTGGAAATATGATAAGAGTAATGATTGAAAGACAGTGCCAGCCTGGCAAAGAGAAGCAACTCCGGGATCTTATGCTGGAATTGAGATCGGCTGCAATGCGGCAGCGCGGCTACATTACAGGTGAGACGCTTCGTGATAGCGGATAATCCCTTCGTCTTCATGGTCATCAGCACGTGGATCACCCTTGAGGCCTGGAAAGTATGGCAGACGTCCAGACAGCGTCTGTTAATAGAGGAGATGATGGAACCTCTCATCAAGGAGTCCAGGAAGGTACGTGTTTTCACTGAGGATTATGATTAATGATCAGCAGCTATGTGCTGTATTGTTGATCATTACGAAAACCGGAGTGGTATAAATCCGTGAAGAATAAGGGGGATACTATGTCCACGTTTTTTATGCTGGGCAAATATTCGTCTGAAGCACTGAAGGGAATAAGCTCAGGTCGAACAGACAAAGCCCTTGAAACTTATAAATAAGTTTGGTGGTGAAGTAAAGTCAATGTATGCGTTGCTGGGAGAAGTAGATCTTGTTTTTATTCTAACCTTTCCGGATGTGGAAAAGGCAATGCAGGCTTCCGTTGCCCTGAATAAGCTGACAGGGATTTCCTTTACCACACTGCCTGCGGTAACAGTGAAAGAATTTGATAAAGTGATGTCCAAGGTTTAACGGAGGTCTTTCATTAATAACCTCCATAATCCGTTAGTCCTTTATTGGTGATTTAAACACTATACAGAAAAGGAGGGGTTATTATGTCGGTATACAGTATTATTGAAATTGTAGGAACAAGTCCGAAGTCCTGGGAAGATGCTGCCAAAAACGCATTGGCAACTGCTTCCAGGACACTTGAAGATCTCAGAATTGCAGAGGTTGTAAAGCAGGATGTTACTGTTGAAAATGGGAAAATAACATCCTTCAGGGTAAGGCTCAATATCTCATTCAAGTATCGTGAAGGTGCCTGAACGTTTAGGTAGAACTCAAAAACTATTCCGTACGGAGGGGTCGAAAGACCCCTCTTCGCTTATAGAATCGTTTCCCGGAATGTTAATTCTCGAGAATATTATCTTCGGGTCTTCGTTTGAAAAACAATTAAAATTATCTATTTAATTAATACCTTCCGTTTCCTCTCCGAAGCCCCAATCTATTATAACTTATTAATCAGAAAATAGTTGACAGAAAAGCATTTGGATGATAGGAAGGACACGCTAAAAACCCATTCGCCCACCAATATAGAAACCTTTGGATAACGGCAGATTTGCCGGGAAGATTGTAGTGCAGGTGTATTATTTTATTTATTTTGCGGAAGGGTTCTTATTTAAAGGTTTCCTATTGACAATATCTTCAGGAGGTAGACTATGTTTAACGAGAAGGATTTGGAAAAGATCAAAGCCGGGAAAAAGAAATGGTCGGAAGGGACTCTGGCGAAGACCTTGAGTAAAGCCCCTGAAAAGAAGGCTAAAACCACCTGGTCTGGAATCCCTGTCGAGACTCTCTATACCCCGGCGGAAATTACCGGTCTGGATTATGAGAGCAAACTCGGCTATCCCGGTGAGTATCCGTATACCCGCGGTGTCCAGCCCAACATGTTTCGGGGCAGGTTCTGGACCATGCGTCAGTATGCCGGATTCGGTAGTGCCAAGGAAACGAACGCCCGTTACCGCTACCTGTTAGGTCAGGGGCAGACGGGATTGAGCGTGGCCTTTCACCTTCCCACCCAGGCGGGCTATGACAGCGATCATCCCCTGTCCATGGGTGAGGTAGGAAAGGTCGGCGCCGCCATCGATCATATCGGCGATATGCGCATTCTTTTTGACCAGATTCCTCTGGACAAGGTTACGACGTCAATGACCGTCAACGCCGCAGCGACGGCGCTTCTGGGCATGTACCTGTCCGTTGCCGAAGAACAGGGTGCGAAATATGATCAACTGGGTGGAACCATACAGAACGACGTTCTCAAGGAAATCATCTGCCGTGGTCAGTATATCTATCCCCCCAAGCCGACCATGCGCCTCACCGTCGACTTGATCGAGTTCTGTCAGAAATACGTTCCCCGGTGGAACAGCATCAGCATCAGCGGTTACCACATCCGCGAATCAGGCTCCACGGCCGCTCAGGAAATGGCTTTCACCATCGCCGATGGAATCGCCTACGCTGAAGCCTGCGCAGCAAGAGGCATCCCCGTAGATTCCTTTGCGCCACGGCTCTCTTTCTTCTTCAACGCCTTCACCGACGTTCTGGAAGAAGTAGCAAAATTCCGCGCAGCAAGGCGCGTTTGGGCAAAAGTCATGAAGGATAGATTCAAGGCCAAAGATCCCCGGTCCATGATGCTTCGTTACCATGTGCAGACCGGTGGCGTTACCCTGACGGCACAGCAGCCGCTGAACAACATCGTCAGGGTTGCCCTTCAGACATTCGCCACCGCTTTGGGCGGGCACCAGTCCCTCCATACGAACTCGTATGACGAGGCCCTGTGTCTCCCCACTCAGGGCGCAGTGACCGTCGCCCTGCGAACGCAGCAGATTATTGCCGAGGAGAGCGGCGCCTGCGTGACCGTCGATCCTCTGGCCGGATCTTATTATGTCGAGTACCTGACCGACAAGATCGAAGCGGAAATCGAAGATTACATCAAGAAGATTGACGCCATGGGTGGAACCCTGACGGCAATCGAGCAGGGATACATTCAGAAGGAAATTCAGAACAGCGCTTACCTGTTCCAGAAATCGATTGACTCCGGTGAACGGGCATACGTAGGGGTTAACAAGTATACCATGGAGGAACCCCCTGTAACGGATCTCCTCAGAGTGGATATGAAGGTTGGCGAAGAAAAAGCCAAGGAATTGAAGCAATGGAGAGCCAAGCGAGATAACGCCGCCTGGAAGAAAGCCCTGGATAAACTGCGTGAAGTCTCGAAGACAGATACGAACGTAATGCCGACTGTTATTGAGGCAGTAAAGGCCGGGGCCACCGTCGGTGAAGTGTGTGATGTGTGGCGCGATGTATTCGGGCAGTATCGACCCAAGGAATTTATTTCATGATGTGTGGAGGTGACTTACAATGGCAGAAAAGAAGATAAAAATTATCGTTGCAAAACCCGGGTTGGATGGCCATGATCGTGGGGCCAAACTCCTTTCCCGTATCTTTGCTGAGGCCGGTATGGAAGTCGTCTACACCGGATTACGGCAGACACCGGAAATGATTGTTGAAGCTGCTCTTCAGGAAGACGCTGATGTCGTTGGTCTGAGCAGCCTTTCGGGTGTCCATAACTACTTCTTTCCGAAGGTGGTCGATCTGCTGAAGGCAAAGAAGCTTGCCAATGTCCTGGTAGTCGGCGGTGGAATCATTCCCTTGGAAGACATCCCCGAATTGAAGAAGGCGGGAATTGCCGAAATCTTCGGACCGGGAACATCGACGGAAGTTATTGTTGATTTTATTAAATCAAACGTCAAGGCCAAATAATAAGACACACTGTTCTATAGCGTGCCGGTTAAATTCTTGAAATAAGCAGGGGAGGTTGCGACTTACCTCCCCTGCCTTTCAATAATCGTAACCGGATGTCCGCTTTGGATGCCGGTTATTAAACTGAACAGGAACCATGACAACTAATTATGCAAATGACATCCTTCAGGGTATACCGCTGGCCGTGTCACGTGTGATCACCTGGCTTGAAAATGAGGATGAGCGGGCCCGTCCCACCATGGAGGAGATTTACCCTCACACCGGAAATGCCTATATTTTGGGAATTACAGGATCTCCCGGTACCGGTAAAAGCACCCTCACGGACGGGGTGACCTGGCAAATGCGTCAGAGAAATCTTACCGTGGGAATCGTCGCCGTCGATCCATCAAGTCCTTTCACAGGCGGAGCTTTGCTGGGGGACCGGATTCGTATGACACGCCATAGTGCAGGATTCGGGTGTTTTCATGCGCAGTATGGCTACACGCGGCGCTCTGGGTGGTCTTGCTCAGTTTACGCAGGGAGCGACGAAGGTATTGGATGCTTCGGGGAAGGATGTCGTCATCATCGAGACTGTCGGAGTGGGGCAGGACGAAGTGGATATCATGCGCGTTGCCGATACCACATGCGTCGTGCTGGTTCCGGGCCTGGGTGACGTGATCCAGAGCATGAAAGCGGGAATAATGGAAATTGCGGACATCTACGTCGTTAATAAATCCGACCGTCCTGGGAGCTGACCAGCTCTACTCTGAGGTGATGTACCGGGTAGAACAGGACGTGCATATGAAAGGCCGGAAATGGGTGCCGCCGGTAATCAAAACAATAGCTGTGGAGGGAAAGGGAGAGGATGTACTCCTGGATGCCATTATGACCCATCATAAGTATCTGGTAAATTCCGGCGATCTTTTAGTGAAAAGACGCGAACGCACACGCCAGGAAACCCTGCAGATGATTCACCATGAGCTCTTCTGCCAGATTCAGGCCCGTCTCTGTGAAGATAACCAAATAGAAAAAATGGTAGAAGCAATTATGGACCACAAGTTAAATCCATACAACGTCGTAGAACAAGTTGTCAGCAAGTGGCTCCCCTCATTAAAAAAGGGTAGATAGTTTCTGGCTTATCTTAGCCCATCAACATCATCATAAGTAAAAATCTATTTCTCAGCTTTTTTCTGCAAATATTATTTAATCACACATAAAAATTTGTTTATTAGATAATTTTATGCTATAAACAAAATATATTCTTAGAATTAGAGATTATCGAAACATCGAGAGATCATTAAATGAGAAAAGATAGTCTTATTTGTTTTCGCCTGAGTAAGAATTTGCGTGAATCCCTTGCCAAGGTAGCTCAAGAAGAAAGGCGGTCTTTATCATCGGCGATTGAAATCATACTCACCAATTATGTGAAGGAAAAAAAGGTATTTAAAGGTATCAAGAAAGAAAAGCGTCAGTTTCCGAGAAAAGCCATCTCTGTCCCGGCTTTTATCAGCCAACACAATTCAGGAGAAACAAAGTTACATGCAGGAACGATAACGGATATATCCCTTAATGGTGCCCGCATTTCAATTCCCCGGGATGTTCCATGCGAGATGTCAGTCGATCAGGATAAATCCAAATTTGAAATTATTTTCACGTTACCTGATGAGAAGAGGCCGATACACTTAATCTGTGAGCCGCGCAGAATAGTAGATTCCAAAGAAATTATCCAGGTCGGAGCATCCTTTGTCGATGCCGATTTTCATAGCTATAAGGCACTTCAAACCTACCTGATGTGACATACTCATCTCACGCATGTCTTTGAAACATCAGGACCACACTACTCCTATACATCATATCAGCAATTCATTTGTAATGTTCATATTTATGCCTGTCTTTCAACTAACCTTTATCAGGGAGTGATCATGAAGCGAAAAAAATCAATGGATATGGCTGAAAATGTAGTGGATCTCAAGGGAATCATGGACCAGAAAAAAATAAATGATTTGTGTGACCTGGATTATAATGAATTCAAATTTGCCGTTATCCGATTGCTTTTAAGTATGGTTGACGCTATGGGGGAAAATAACAAAAAAATAGACAAATCTTTCAAAAGGTTGATAGAACATCTCAATATCTTAAGTGAGGAACTGAAATTTATTAAACGCGTGCTTTATATGGAAAGGATATTAAACGGTGAACATAGAGATGGTCGTATGACTATGGAGCAAAAAGCATCTTTGGCAAATTCTTTCGGGATTGATTTTGATGAATTTATCAAAGAGCTTTCGCGAAAAAGCGCCACCAGGAAGGGCGGCAAATGATATAATTAACTCTGCATCTACTTAGTAATAGACAAATGCGGGCAACTGATATAGATTTAATCTAATAACCTCAGCATGATGAAAAATAGCTAGCCGTGAGAACGTGTTATCTTCCGTCGCTATTGAAACGGCAAAACACATACTCCTTTCGATGTCGTGCCATTCTTGTTGCCGGCGCCCCGTCCGGCCTGCTGACACAAGAGGAAAATAAATTCTAACCTATGGACGATCGACTTATCCCCTCTGCCAATCCGCCTCCGTCGAAAATAGAGCCGGCGTGGTGGTTCGTGTTTGCGGCACACAGAATGGCAGTCCTGGAGGAGGGGGAGATAACCTCCATCCCTTTTGTAAGAGACCTTTCTGACCTCGGAATGCGTCCTGTCAGGGAGTGGTATCTTGGAACCCTGGCGGGGTGTCATTGCTATTGCGCCGAGGTATCTGAAATAATCACTATTCCCGAAATGATGGTCCTTCGCGGTTTAAGGTATCTTTATGGACGCCTTGATGAGTCCTTCCACATGGCAGCAATGAAGGCGTCACATATGCTTGAATGGGACAGAACCAGTCATTATTGCGGCCGTTGCGGAGCAGGAATGATTCGTACGAAGGGAATGAACGCCAAAGAATGCCTGGATTGCGGTTTTTTGAACTTTCCCCGCATTTCACCTGCCGTCATCGTTCTTGTGGAAAAGGAAAACAGGGTACTTCTGGCCCGCTTGAAACGATTCACCGAGGAGTTATACAGCGTCATCGCAGGCTTTGTCGAACCAGGCGAAACACTCGAAGAGACTGTTCAGCGTGAGATTGAAGAAGAAGTCGGCATCAGGGTGAAGAACATTCGCTATTTTGGAAGCCAGCCTTGGCCTTTTCCCGATTCCCTTATGATCGGCTTTACCGCAGAATATGAAAGCGGCGAGATCAGGATTGACGAAACGGAAATCACGGATGCGCGCTGGTTCGAGCCCGACAGCCTTCCGACCATTCCAGGGAAAATCAGTATCGCGAGAAAGCTCATTGACTGGTTTGTAGATAAAAGCCTGAGGGAAAAAGATAAAGCGGCGCTAAAGACGGAGAGAAGATACAAACCCGATGAGTGATTTCGTGAAGATGGCAGTATCTGCTGTCCTGTCATCCCAAACTATTGCCCCGGTATTATGCCCAGTATCTTTTAATCATTCCCCTTCACGACCGCTACCTTGCCGGAGCATGATATTAGACTCAGGTATATCGTGGCTATCTCACAACGCGTGTTGCATAACCAATATTTCCGGTTCTTCTGGGAGAGATTCCTTGGTGATCTCCAGTTCTGATTCACGCAAAGTTCGAACGTTTTTCTTACCCTTCGTGAACTCATGCACCGTTGTAATCGGGAAGCTGCATTTCTCGGTCCTGTAATGCATCGGTATCGTGACTTTCGGATTTATGTCATTCATAATTTTTGTAGCCGCCGCGGCATCGACAGTGTAAAAACCTCCAACGGGCAACAGCAGGATATCGACCGCGCCGATTATCCTTAATATTTCCCGGCCCGGATCATGCCCAAGATCCCCCAGGTGAGCCAATGTCAATCCATCAGCTGCAATCACCGAAATCAGATTATTGCCCCTTTCTTTTCCTTTGGAAGAGTCGTGAAAAGTTGTGATTAACTTAATCTTTAAGTTCCTTATCTCATAATTGCCTTCCGCTCTTATATGATCGTATTTCCCCCGGATGTCTTTCACATAGTTGTGGTCTCCATGATCATGGCTTGTGATTACAATATCAGCTTCGTCGGCAATTTCGCCATAGGATAAAGAACCACCGGAAAAGCCGGACTGATAAGGGTCAATGATAATCCTGGTCCCATCATCCGTTGTTATCTTAAACGCGGCATGCCCGTACCATTCTATATGCATAGACCTTTCTCCTCTCTTACTATGGATCCTGTCTTTCCCTCAGAGGCCAAGATCCTGGTTTATAAGGATCACCTTGATCCGATGCTTGGGAAAAGATTTTACGGTTATCGTCCATACATTGCAAATCCTGCCCGGGCTCTTGCAGTCTTGGCAAAACGATGTTTCAACGCAGGGCGTCTTTCGATCCAGTCGCATCGCATTGATCGGTGCAGCAAGGTTCTTGACGCGCTCCATGGCGGTAGCCAGATCGGGCATCAGTTTGTTGCGTCCGATGGCAAGGACAACGTGCTTCGGGCCGAAACCGATCGCACCGACTCGATTGCCCGTGGCATCAAGATTGACAAGCTCGCCATCTTCCGTCAGCGCATTGGTGCCGGCGAAAAAAAGATCCGCCAGAAGACCCTGCCGACGCTTCTCATAGGCTTCTTCAGGCTTGAGACCGGGCTCATAAGGATCAATGATGGTCAGGCCGGGATTCTTCCTGAAGGCTTCTGTAATACCGGTAGCCCCGATGGTCATGGAACCTCCCCAGGAAACGACCTTGGGATCAATTCGGGGCATCAGTGTATTAAGGACAAGGTCCCTGGCCTCAGATGCCGACTGCACGATAAAAACCTCAAAATTGTTCGCCTCCAGTGCTTTTCCCACTGCCTCCAGTCTCTTCTGCCAGTAACTTTCAATCGGGTTTTGCATAAGTCCCTCCTTGTTGTGTTCTTTGTGTTGACATTGTTGTTATTACTGCCCTGCAAAGTGGGCATAATAGTTATAACTAAAGAATGATTTAATTCCCAGGATAGGAATCAGGATTAGAAGAAGAATCCTGAGGATGCTTCGGTTATTCAAGAGGACTGTCCAGAACTATTGTTCACTGTCGTATTTTACCATAGTACAATACAAGTGATAACATAATGGCGGGAATTGTTGGAAAATGCCTCTACAATCTAACCGTGTGTTATTTGTTTTCGCTTTTCTTAATGTCTGCTGAATCCTCCGGTATATGTTCCCGCTCTTCCATAGCCTTTTTGAAACCCCGTATGGCCCTGCCGATAGAGTTTCCCAATTCAGGAAGTTTGCCTGGACCAAAAATAATCAGGACTATAACCAGTATCACTAAAAGATGCATCGGTTGAAGAAGCCCTCTCATTTTTTACCCCCTATTATTCTTTAATCATTTTCTATATCATTATTCCTAAACAGTCAAACGATCATCTTTGATCTATTAGGTAGATTATTAATGTCAGCGATTACAGATCTTTTGCAATTCCAGACGTAAGCTTGCGAGGGCGGCCGGAACCTGCAGTTTCCAGTCCCTTTATGCCATTCTCGTTTACCCGCTTTACAAGATTATAAATCCCCTGGCGAGACATTTGGTGTCTACGACTTAATTGATCAATTGGAACTTTGTCTATAACTCCCTGCAAAATGGCTATTCGTAATCCTGTCCGCAAGCATCGCCGAGACAGATATTCATCCAATGTATCTTGTGTAATATCAGGATGCGTAACCATGAGTCTTGATTTTCCCATGTCTGCCCCTCCATAGCAACTGAAATTGAAGCTTTCCGCAGTAAACCGCGGAGAATCTTCGATCCACAAGGAATAATAATGTTCCCCATTCGCTCGCTTACCCCGCAGCAAGCCACGGGGAATGCGCTCGCTGCCGGATTCAAAACATTTAATATGAAAATTTTTCTTTCAGCCCGATCCCGCCTGCATCAGCTAAGCACTCCGTCTCTGCCTGTTCAAGTGCAGCCTCCTCAACTAATAAGCCTTGTCTTTCATATCTCTTTCTCGTCCTTGCCCATTTTAAGACAACTGCATGTAATTTAGAATTTTTCTTAGCCATCCGGGTTAATGCCGTAATGCCTGCTGGTAAGAACACCAAATGGTCCAGGTCTGCACATTCAAGACATAGAGCCTTTTTATCTTTTGCAAGGGTAATCAATGCCCTTGGACCGAGGCCTTCCCCGCATTCAGCGCAGGTTGATTCCCGGGATGTGATGAAGACCGTTATCTCTCTGATATTTGTTTTCACTGTTCGTTCGACCTCCACATTTTTACCATTAAGATTATTGTAATAATCTGCATGCTTTATTAACGCGTATCTGCACTTAATGAGATTTGTGGATTATCAGGTGAAACAACATGCCGTGGCTCTTATATGGAGGCTGATTATTTTAAGGTAACTTATTCAATAAAGTACACATGAGATTCCAAGAGTCACTAACAAGCGCAATGTTTCAACCCGTAATCAATACGTATTTCATGATAAAATGGGGATCCCTGTAGAAGGAGGCAAAACCAGAGATCCCCGTCAGAAAAGAAGTGAAGGCGTTGACGACGACACCCAGCCTGGGGGTTTCCATGCTGTTTATCTACTTCCTTTCCGTGTGCATTTTGGTTTAAGTTTCTTTAATTGCTATATTTCTTGCCCTAATCAAAAGGCTAGCAGCCCAGTAAAGAAGTTAACTATGATGAATAAATATTTCTTTTTTGCTTTTTAGGGATTTACTTCGTGTATTTAAGATTTTTCGGGAGGTCCGCGATAGGCATAGGTACGTAAATTGAACGAAGTTAAATTGATTGGTTCTTCTGATAGAATTCGATGTAGAATGACCTCGTGGACATCATGGAAAACGATGCAATTAATACCGGGATCTGAATGCTTTATCCTGTGTTTCTGTGAATCTAAATCGTTCGAATCGTCATTTAGGTTAAAATATCCATACCCTTGGCAGGCTGTGCTGTCGTATGCCTGATCATAATATCCGGTCACAAGGGTACATAATAAAAAAGCAAACAAAAAAATACAGGGTTTACTTCTATGGACCGGTGTAGATGATAACTTCATAGACCTACCTTAACAACGTACTTCCATATATCTAAATTTAATCGATAGAAATGAAAAACTCAAGTCATTTTAATATAATTTTCTAAGAACTCTTTAATACAGCCTTCCTTGGATACTTAAGTGGCCCAGAGGAGTGCCACATAATTCTGCACGAAAGTACCGTACCGAAAATTCCTATAAAGATCAGCCGGTCATAAAAAGAAACATTATGGGTTGAAATGTTGTAAGGCGGGCAGAATTGTAAAAACAACATCACCGGGATGAAGGAATGAATCATTTAGATCAGTTTTTTTGTTTTAAAGTGAACGTTCAAAGACAGGATCGTAAATAATGCTTACGATGACATTCCCATTGACAGTTGGCAGGAGAAGTTTTAAATAACCTGTTAACATTTTACCCGCTGAGAAATAATTACTTTGCGGGCGCAGACAAAGAATTCAGCAATTTCCCTTCCCCCGGGGAAGTTTTATGAGAGTGATATGAAGATTTCCGTAGACATTAACTGCGACATGGGAGAATCTTTCGGGGCCTATAAAATAGGCAGAGACGAAGATGTCATCCGCTATATCACGTCTTCCAATATCGCCTGCGGGTTTCATGCGTCGGATCCGAGTGTCATGGAAAGAACCGTGCGGCTCTGCAAAGACCACCGCGTAAGCGCGGGCGCGCACCCCGGCTATCCCGATTTGTCCGGTTTCGGAAGACGGTTCATGGATATGGACCAGAAGGAATTAATAAACGCCATCGTATACCAGGTGGGGGCATTGCAGGGATTTCTTGCCCTTTATCAAATGCCGCTGCAGCACGTGAAGATGCACGGCGCACTTTACAATTATCTGATCAAAGAGGAAAGTCTTTTTCTGGAGATCATTGAAACAGTGAAAAACGCCTTCGGAGACCTGATTTTTTTGACGCTTTTCACGGATCGGACGGCAGCGCTCAAGAAAGCCTTACGGAAGAAGGGTGTAAGAATTGCGTTGGAGGCTTTTCCGGACAGGAACTACAGCGACAATGGAGAACTTCTTTCGCGAAAACATAAAGAGGCGGTATTGAAAGATCCGGAGCTTAATCGCTAAAAGGGCGGTACGAATGGTCAAGGAGAGGGGGATCGAGAGCGTCGGCGGACGCTGGCTGGATATGGAGGTGGATACATTGTGTATACACGGTGACAACCTGGAAAGCATTGATGCCGCAAGAAGGATGAAAACGTATTTTGAACAGGAACACATTCACATTAAGCCACTGGAAGATCTCTTATAGCGTATGAACATCTCAAGGTACGGCGAAGAGGGAATAAGGATATTATTTGGAGAAAAAATCGATCTGGAGATCCATGAAAGAGTCAGGCGATATTATTTTTTTCTGAAGTCCCTTCAATTAAAAGAAATTACCGATATCATACCCTCCTTCAGATCCTGCCTTATTCTCTTTGACAGGAAGAAAACTTCATTCAAAACACTGACGACCTCATTGCAGGAGAAAGAGTTTTTTATAGGCCATGTCAATATTCCGGAGCCTAAGACCTGTGAGGTTCCTGTCGAGTACGGTGGAGAAAGCGGCTTCGACATTGATTTCATTGCGTCCCATACGGGATTATCTGAAGATGAGATTGTAGAAATCCATACATCCGTTACATATACCGTCTTTGCAGTGGGATTCATGCCGGGATTTCCCTATTTGGGAATCCTTGATCAGAGATTGTATGTTCCGAGGCTTGAGACCCCCCGTTTAAGAGTTCCCGAGGGCTCCGTCGGCCTCGCTCAGCTTCAGACCGGAATATATCCCTTTCATTCGCCGGCGGGTTGGAGAATAATAGGGAAAACGAATAAGAAGCTCTTTGATTATAATAAGGAACCCTACAGCATTCTCCAGATTGGTGACAAAGTGAGATTTATAAGTGTATGATCGAGATCGTCCATCCGGGAATTATGTCCCTTGTCATTGACGGCGGCAGGTATGGACATAGGGAGGTAGGTGTTCCACCTTCACCTGCCTTGGATAGTTATGCTTTGAGCACCCTCAATCATCTCCTGGGCAACGAGGATAATGCACCGGCCATCGAAGTATTCGGCGAAAAATTTTCTTTGCGATTTAATGCAGATGTCTGTTGCGCCATCACGGGAGCGAAGGTCAGAGCCAGCTTACAGGGCAGAACTTTGCATTCCTGGATGTCATTCGAGGCAAGATCAGGGGAGCTCCTGACGGTTGATAATGTAATGGATGGTTTCAGATATTACGTGGGCTTTTCCGGTACCCCGGTTCTGGAGAAGATTATTGAAAGTTATTCGACCAATTTAGAATGTCGATTCGGCGGTTACCGGGGAAGGGCGCTCGCAGAAGGGGGACAGGATTGACTTTGAGAACATCAGGACGGTGAATATGCAACGGATTCCGGAAGAGTTTATACCGAAAATGAATCCACCGCATACGTTGAGGGTGTTGAAAGGTCCGGAATTCCATTATTTCACTGAGGACTCTCTGGAAGAGTTCATGGACAGCGAGTCAAGGATGGTTTTCACAGTCTCCACGAAGGCGAACAGGACAGGTATCCGGCTGGAGGGTAAACCCTTGACATTTAGAGTAGGTGCAGATGAGAGCATCATATCAGAGGGCCTATTGCCCGGCAGTATCCAGGTCCCGGGAGACGGTTTGCCCATCATCCAGCTTCATGAACGTACCATCGGAGGGTATGCAAGACCGGCAGTTATTGCCAAAGCGGATCATGACCTTCTTGCCCATCTGAAACCGGGTGACTCAGTGACGTTCGAAATGATAGAGATGGAGGAGGCGGAGAGCCTCTATGACAGAAAAATGGAAATCGTAACATTATTAAAAAAAAGTATGTAGGAGGTAGCACATGTGGAAATTTGTGAGAGTATTTATTGCAGTGGTCATGATTTTATCTTTCACCTCTCTGGCATGTGCACAGAATGAGATCCGGATCGGTGTCATCTTTCCCCTTACCGGGCCCTTGGCAAGCACAGGACAGGGCCTGCTCAAAGGTGTCGAGTTAGCAGCTGATGTTATAAATAACAAATACAATCTGAATATGCCCCTGGCAAAAACTGCAGGTCTGCCGAATTTGAAAGGTGCAAAAATCAAAATAATTCCCGGTGACCATCAGGGCAAGCCGGAAGTCGGCATGGCAGAGGCGGAGCGTCTCATCACCCAGGAAAAAGTCGTTGCCATCATCGGCTGTTATAACAGTGCAGTTACGGCCACGGCTTCTCAGGCAGCAGAACGCTATGACATTCCTTTCCTGAACGACAGTTCCACATCGCCCGGTCTGACGGATAGGGGTTTCAAATGGTTCTTCAGGACGACGCCGCATGACGACATGTTCAGCGAAAACTTCTTCATCTTTCTAAATGATCTGAAAAAGAAGAAGATCGCCGTAGGATCCATTGCGCTGCTTTATGAAAACACGCTGTTCGGTTCGGACTCACGAAAATATCAGGAAATGTACGCCAAGAAGTATGGGTACCAAATCGTTGGCGCCGTCCCCTACCCGGCAAAAAGCACCCAGTTAACCTCTGAGATTCAGAAACTCCGGAGTTATAATCCATCCATTATCATGCAGACGTCTTATACGGCAGATGCCATTCTGTCAATGAAGACATACAAGGAACTCAATTTCGCACCAACAGCTCTAATTGCCAACGATGCCGGCTTTAACGATCCGGATTTGATCAAGTCCCTCGGAAAAGACGCAGACTACATCTTCAGCAGGGAAGTTTGGGCTAAAGACCTTTCGGCAAAAAAAACGATGATCAAAACGGTGGCCGACATGTTTGAGAAAAAGGCTGGAAAACCCATGTCGGGTGACTATGCTCGTTCATTTACAGGCATGATAGTTCTGGCAGATGCCATCAACCGTGCCAAATCCACGGAACCGGCAAAGATCCAACAGGCCCTGCTGGAAACGAACATCAAAGCCGACCAACTGATCATGCCCTGGGACGGTGTCAGGTTCGACCCGAAGACTCATCAGAATGTCCTTGGCAAAGGCATCATTGTTCAGATCCAGAAAGGTGAGCGCTATACCGTATGGCCCTTCAATCTGGCTACAAAAGATGTGATCTGGCCTTTCCCGAAGTGGGACAGCAAAAGGTAAAAGCTTAGCCACCTGTTTTGAAGTGTCTAGGTAACTGCACAATATAATAAAAAAAGGAAGGACAAATCATGGAGGGGGTATTTACACAAACCCTGGTGAGCGGCATATTGATCGGCTTCGTTTATGCACTGATCGCCGTCGGTCTCACGATGATTTTCGGGATGATGGATATCGTCAATTTTGCCCATGGTGAATACCTCATGGTCGCCATGTATTTCTCTTACTGGTTTTTCATACTCTTCGGCATGGACCCCCTCTATTCCCTTCCCTGGGTGACGGTCCTTCTTTTCCTCCTCGGAGTCATTACCTACTACGTCTTCATCAAGCCGATCATCAACGCCCCCATGCTTTCCCAGATCTTCGTGACCTTCGGCATCCTGATTCTTCTGAGAGGCCTGGCCCAGTATTTCTGGAAGGCGGATTACCGCATGATCCCCCAAACGTTGACAAGCGGCAATATCAGTGTTTTCGGCGTCTACATTGGTATTTCGCAACTCGTTGCTGCGGGGGGCGCCGTCTTTTGCAATGGTCTCATCTTCTGGTATCTTAAGTCAACCAAGGTGGGTATGGCTCTGGAGGCCGTTTCCGAAGACAAGGAATCGGCGAGACTCATGGGAATCAACAGTGATCGAATGTTTGCTCTGGCCTGGGGTATCGGCATAGCCACCGTCGGCGTCGCCGGCGGCTTGCTGTCCAACTTCTATTATGTGTTTCCGGAAGTGGGCTCGAATTTTTGTTTGATTGCTTTTGTCGTGGTTGCCCTCGGTGGTTTCGGCAGTGTGGTGGGAGCATTCATCGCGGGGATTATTGTGGGACTGGTAGAGGTGTTGAGTGGCTATCTCATAGCGCCTTCTCTGAAGTTCATGTTTGTCCTGCTCTTATACCTGGTTGTAGTCTTTATCAGACCGCAGGGGTTCATGGGAAGGAAATGATTCAGTCATGAAGAAGGGTTTGTTGGCATTTCTCTTGTTAATTAGCGGTCTCGCCGTATTCCCGCTTTTTTTCCGTGACCCGTTTCTGTGCCATCTCATGATCATGATCATGATGTATGCCACGATGAGCATTGGCTGGAATGTCATCGGAGGTTACACGGGCCAGGTCTCGTTCGGTAATGCCGCATTTTTCGGTCTGGGAGCTTATGCGACAGCGATCCTTCTGGTAAACTATAATATCAACCCCTGGCTGGGAATGCTGGCTGGCTGTGTCATTTCCGTTTGTCTTGCTGTCATAGTCGGATACCCCTGTTTTCGCCTGCGGGGACATTATTTTGCTATTGCCACAATCGCGGTTGGCGAAATCATGGGACTGATTTTTACCAACTGGGACTATGTCGGTGCTGCCGTGGGTATATACCTGCCCATCGTGGAGGAGTCGTTTACGAACTTTGAATTCCACTCCTCGAAGATCCCTTATTACTATATAATCCTGGCCATGCTGCTGTTTGCTATTGCCGTTTCCTATGCCATTGAAGAAAGCAGGCTGGGTTACTACTTGAGGGCGATTAAGGATGATCCTGACGGGGCGAGGAGTCTCGGGATAGATATTCAAAAATACAAAATGATCGCCTTCTCCATCTCGGCCATATTGACCTCCATATGCGGTACGTTCTACGCCCAGTACGTGTTATATATCCACCCGTCAAGCACGATGGACCTTATGATGTCGATCCATCTTTGCATCATCGTAATGATCGGCGGTATCGGGAAGCTATTTGGACCCGTTCTCGGGGCCTTCGTGTTCATCCCGCTCATGGAGCTGACCAGGGTTTATCTCGGAAGTGAAGGACAGGGGATCGATATGATCATCTACTCCCTCCTCGTCATTATCATCGCTATCTGGCGGCCGCAGGGGTTGTGGGCCTTGTTTTCAAAAGGTGAAAAATGAATGCTGAGATCCTTGTAATTGACAATGTAACCAAGCGCTTTGGCGGGCTCACAGCCAATGAGAATATTTCCTTCTCCATGAAGGAAGGGGAAATCATCGGCCTTATAGGGCCTAATGGGGCCGGGAAATCCACACTGTTCAACTGTATATCCTGTTTTTACAATGCCGACAGCGGAAGAATCACTTTTAAAGGCCAGGAAATCACGCGCAAGAACCCGGAGTCCATCTGCCGAATGGGGATCGGCCGGACATTTCAGATCGTCCGGATTTTCCGGGACATGTCTGTATTGGAGAATATCATGATCGGGGCATTCCTGAGAAATCCGAGGCGTAAGGATGCTAAAGTGAAGGCTGAGGAAGTAGCCGGTATATTCCGGTTCACGGATAAGTTATCGGTGAAAGCCGCCTCCCTGACTATTTCCGAACAGAAAAGACTGGAGGTTGCCAGGGTCTTTGCAACAGGACCGGAAGTCATGCTGCTGGACGAAATGATGGCGGGGCTCAATATACAGGAGATCAGGGAATCGGTTGAGCTTATCCTGCGGCTTAGGGACATGGGAATAACTCTTGTTCTTGTCGAACATGTCATGGAAGGCATAATGCCAATTGCAAATCGTGTCGTTGTTCTTGACTACGGGGAGAAGATCGCAGAAGGTACACCCGACGAGGTCATTAACAACGAGAAGGTCATTGAGGCTTATTTCGGACAAAAATATGCTAAGCGTAGAGAACATAAAACTCGGCTACAATAACATCCCGGTGATTCATGACGTTTCTTTTCGCGTAGAGAAGGGCGAAATCGTATCGCTGATCGGCGGCAATGGAAACGGAAAATCGACCATTTTGAAGGGTCTGAGCGGTATCATGCACCCTGCATCGGGGAAGATAATCTTCAATGATCAAGACATCACGATGGCGGAAGCTCATAAAATAGTCGCTTTGGGCTTGTCCCACGTGCCGGAAGGCAGGCGGCTTTTTCCCAATCTCAGCGTATACAAGAATCTGCTGCTCGGCGCCTATCTTATGAGTGACAAAAAGACTATTGCAAGTCGGCTGGAATATGTCTACAGCATCTTCCCGATCTTGAAGGACAGGAGCCAGCAGAAGGCAAACACCCTCTCCGGCGGTGAACAGCAGATGGTGGCCATCGGTCGGGGGCTGATGAGTAAACCCAAGCTCCTGATGCTTGATGAACCATCATGGGGGATTGCGCCGAAGCTTGTCGAAAAGATATTCGAGGTGATTCAGGAAATCCGGAAGGACGGCGTAACCATTCTCCTTGTCGAGCAGGATGTCCAGGAGGCCCTTGATATCTCTGACCGGGCTTACGTAATCCAGACAGGTGGGGTTTTGCTCGAGGGTACAGGCAAACAACTGCTGTCATCGGAGCTTATACAAAAGTCTTTCCTCGGTCTGTAATCCTGTCTAATGCCCTATCACATTTTGTGCAATCGGCGGGGTTCACTCCACGGCGAAGGCAGTCATTCGACAGTTCAGAAGATGCAATCATGTTTTATCGGGAGATGAGATAAAATAGAATTTACCTTCTTCGGTTCCTATGTTGCCATTTCTAATTAATCGCTCCAGGTGCTTGATTATCATTCCCCGTTCGGCGAACTCAAAGAAATACCGGGGCTGAAGCTCTCTCTTGAAAATGATCCAGCGCTCGACAATTTCATCTGTAGTTCTCGGCCTTTCCAAGAATTCCAATATCTTCTTTTCTCTCTGCGTAATAACGTTAAGATACGTTTCGACCATCTCGGTAATATCGCCTCTAATTATACCAGTTTCGTGCGAGGTGATATAAATGTCGGCCGGGATTTCCAATAATCTGCGCATGGATTGTATGGTCTGATCAATGTCAGACACCCTGTCGCCGTACCAGGGACCGAATCGGGAGAGGTCGAGATCCCCCATGAATAATATTCCCTGATCGGGAAAATGGAAACTGCAATGTCCGGCGGTGTGCCCAGGAGTGTGGATAACCCGCAATTTCGTGTCACCAAAAGTTAAGAGAGCCCCATCCGCAAACTCGACAGAGGGTGCGCGCTCCCGGAAATGAAATCTATTAAGAAAGAGATCGTCCCATTCCGCCCTGTATTTGGAATCGAGCAGTCCACAATAGTCCAGGAATGAGCTGTAGGACCTGAAGCATGTGCCTATGGCCTCGTGCACATAAAGTTCGGCTTCAGGAAATAGGTAATTAAAGGCAATATGATCCTCGTGGTAATGGGAGTTAATTATTATATCGACCTTTTTTCCCCGAGCAAGTTTCCTTAGAAATGATTCGTCCGATGCCGGATCGATGATTGCCTTTTTCTTATCATCGATGAACAAAGAATTGCAAAAGGGGTACTTTCCGCAACCCATCCCTGGAATAAAAACTAAATTGCCAAACCTTGTCTCTTCCATTTTTATGCTGATTCTATACTGATGACATGTAAGATGATAGCAAGAAGTATCAATCAATGCAGAGCGATTTATTTTATGATGGCCTTTTCCACAGCTCCCTTAGTGCACGTGTGATTATTCACTCTGCCGCAGAATTATGGATTTCATTCAATTTCCGATATAATGTGCTTCTCGCTATTCCTAATTTTTTTGCGATCTTTCTTTTGGGTAAGTTTGATTTAATCATCTTCATTATTAATTCACGCTCTATTTTGTTTACCTGTTCAATTTTATAAATGTCTTCACTTGATTTTGAATCTGTAATTTCAGACGACCTTTAATGCCCTTGGTGCCGAAGCTGGGATTGAGTTATTGGATCTCCAGTTCGAGTACATCATAATTAAAGGAAATGAGCAAGCGTGTCCAGCCGAAAGTGTAAGACTTGAATATTTGGCGAGGACTCACAACATTTAACCTGTCGGGCAATATAAAACGATTGACTTTGAGTGTGAATTTTGCTCTTTCTTGCTATATGTGTTCATTTCCCAGCAAAACATAACTTTGGCATAGATGGTCCGGATGCCGGCGACACTCACGAACGAACTGCGCAGGAAGAAGACTAAAGACAATGGCAAAGAATATTTCTACCCTCCGAACAGCGAAGAAAGCAGCGGTCGAAAGCGACCAGCTATTGCGGACCCTGACGGAGAAGTCTTTTGCGGGAATTTATGTTGTTCAGGATGGACGATTCCGTTTTGTGAATGCTAACGCGGCATCATATACGGGATATAAAGCTGGAGAGCTGATTGGAATGAAAGCGGACCGTATCGTACATCCGGAAGACAGGTCCATTGTGAAAAGAAATGCAAGGGATATGTTGAAGGGAGGACGCACATCGCCGCACGAGTTCAGAATCGTCACAAAAAAGGGGGATATTCGATGGGTCTTGGAAACGGTAACGTCCATCATGTACGAAGGTAAACGCGCCATCCTCGGGAATTCAATGGACATTACAGAACGCAAACTGGCGGATGATATCGTGAGAGAATCGGGACGCCGTTTGTCGGATATCATCGATTTCCTACCCGATGCAACCCTGGCGATAGACAATAAGGGCAAAGTCGTCATCTGGAACCGCGCGATCGAGGAAATGACGGGCATTTCCGCCAAAGATATGCTGGGTAAGCGAAATTATGAATACGCCATCCCCTTCTATAACAAGAGAAGACCTTTGCTAGTAGATCTTCTGCTCAGGCCGGATGGGCGCATAGAGCAAAAGTACAGCATCATACAGAAACAAAAAGACCTCCTGATTGCGGAAGTTGAGATTCCGAACCTGAAAGGAAGAAGAACTTTTCTATGGGGAAAAGCGAGCCCGCTTCATGATGGCAGGGGGAATATTGCGGGCGCCATAGAAACGATTCGCGATATTACCGTTCGGCGTCTGGCAGAGGAGGCGCTCAAGGAGTCTGAGAGGCGCTTGGCTGATATTATCGATTTCCTCCCTGATGCGACCCTGGTTATTGATCGGCAAGGGAAAGTGATCGCCTGGAACCGCGCCATAGAAGAAATGACCGGAGTTTCCGCAAAAGACATGCTGGGAAAAGGAAAATATGCGTATGCGGTTCCATTTTACGGTAAACCCAGGCCTATCATGCTGGATC
This sequence comes from uncultured delta proteobacterium, assembly GCA_963695875.1. Lineage (GTDB taxonomy): Bacteria > Desulfobacterota > Syntrophia > Syntrophales > UBA2185 > DATKLL01. The sequence goes on from CAVOID010000004.1 coordinate 287,816, forward strand.
TGATACTGAAGCCGGATAAGAGAATCGAGCAGAGTTATTACTCCATTCTCGAAAGACAGAAAGACCTTTTGATTGTTGAAACATGGGTTCCTTTACTTAGAGGGAAAAGGGCATTCCTCTGGGGCAAAGCAAGTCCTCTTTATGACAGCAATGGATGCATTGTCGGCGCCATAGAATCCATTCGGGACATCACGAAGCGCAAGCAAGTTGAAGAAGCCCTGAAAAAAAGAGAGTCAGAAATGGAAGGCAAAAACATCCAACTGGAGGAACTTAACGCGGCCCTTCGGGTTCTGCTGAAACAGAGGGAAGAGGATAAGACAGATCTGGAAGAAAAGGTCCTGGCCAATGTCAAGCGGCTGATCGTGCCCTATCTGGAAAAGCTTCGGCTAGAGTCAAAAAGCAACAAAGCCCTGGCCTATCTGGGGACCCTTGAATCGAACATCCAGGACATCATATCGCCTTTTGCGCACAAGCTCTCTTCGAGGTATGTGAGTTTGACGAATCGGGAGATCCAGATCGCAAACTTAATTAAAGAAGGCAGAACCACCAAGGAAATTGTTGATCTTCTAAGCATCTCCGAAAGCACTGTGAATATCCACAGATATCGCATCCGTTGCAGACTCGGCTTGACCAAAAAACACAATCTCCAAGCATATCTATCCTCAATTATATAATCTTTACTTTTTGTAAACAATCTTTAAAGAACTTCTAATATTGTTTTTCAACCTGCAATTCGTAATATAGTAAATAGAGGATATATGTAACCGACTACGATCACTAAACAAGAATCACATTTTTCGTTTAACCTTTAAAGGAGGGAACTATGATTTGGAAAGAAGAGTATAAAAAGAAACTGGTTTCGCTGGAAGAAGCAGCAAAGCAAATAAAATCGGGTGATTTCGTCGGCATCGGTCTTGCTGCAGGAGCATGCTCGCCCGATTTTTTCCATGCCGTTCTTGACCGATGGCAGGAACTCGAAAATGTGACAATTTCTGACACGGTTCCCGTCCGTCCCACTAAACTTTACGATCTGGAATACATGTTGAAACTGGATGGACATATCAACTTTCACCCAAGTTTCGGCATGCCCCTGTCGCGGAAGATCATAGAGTCACGTTTTTGTGATTTTTACCCGGAACAGAGTCATGATCTGGGGGAGCGTTACGGCACGTGGTCGGACGTCTATATCTGCCAGGTAACCCCGCCCAATGAACAGGGTTATGTCAATCTCGGATTGACCAACTTTTATTCCATGAGAGCGATAAGATTAGGGAGGGCATCAGGAAAACAGCGCCTCACAATAGGTGAAGTCAATGATCAACAGCCGATCGTGTATGGCGAAAATTGGCTGCATATATCTGAGTTCGACTTGTTTTTCGAGAACTCTAAACCGGTACCCAAGCTTAACAGGGCTGTGCCCGGGGAGCGCGAAAAGAAGATCGGAGAGTATTGCCTGGAACTAATCAATGACGGGGACACCATCCAGATGGGTATCGGGCAGATACCTGAAGCGGTCGTTGCCGGTCTTGAGGGCAAGCATGACTTGGGCGTGCATACTGAGATGTTCCCCATCGGACTGCCACATCTTATCGAAAAGGGCATTGTGACCAACGAAAGGAAGCCCTTCCATAAAGGAGTCACCGTGGCTACTTTCTGTTTGGGTGATCAGGGCATGTACGATTACATACATGAAAATCCTACATGCTTGATCCATCCTGTCGGCTATACAAACAACCCGTCATTTGTGGCACAGTTCCCGAACATGGTGGCCATGAATATGGGCCTTATGATTGATTTCAGCGGCCAAATCAATTCTGAAGGCATAGGCCATAGGATGGTCAGCGGATCCGGCGGACAGCTGGACTTTCAGTTCGGTGCGTTTCATTCTAAAGGGGGTAAGGCCATCACGCTGATGTATTCTTCGCGGATGAAGGATGGGAAATTACTCACATCCATTGTACCGGAAATGCCCACGGGCTCTCCCATTACAGTTCCCAGGACATACGCCCATTATGTGGTGACGGAATACGGTATTGCCGATCTGCGGTATAAATCGAGAAGGCAGCGTGCCGAGGCGCTGATCAACATCGCTCATCCTGATCTTAGAGAAGAACTCAGGGCTACGCTGAAGAAGAATTTCTATATGCAGGGCAAAAGCTGAAAGGATGGAATGATGAATGTTGGTGACTGCAGTGTGATTATAGCGGGCGGCGCGTCGGGACTCGGAGAGGCCTGCGTTCGCAGACTGGCATCAGAAGGAGCGAGGGTAGCAATCCTCGACTTTGCCGCGGAAAAAGGGGAGCAGTTGGCGTCTGCACTTGGTTCGAAGGCAATTTTTGCCAAAGCCGACGTCACAAGCGGTGAAAGCGTCCAGGCGGCTGTCTTGAAGGTGATAGAGTCATTCGGAGGGATCAACGTGGTGATTAATTGCGCCGGCGTGGCGGATCCGGGAAAGGCCCTCACAAAAAAGGGTCCCATGCCTCTGGCCAATTTCAACCGCGTAGTTCAAATAAATCTGATTGGTACCTTCAACGTCATCAGGCTCGCCGTTGAACACATGGTAAAGAATGTTCCGAATGCTGAGGGTGAACGGGGAGTAATCATCAACACGGCCTCTGCCGCAGCATTCGACGGACAAATAGGCCAGCCCGCCTATAGCGCCTCAAAGGCAGGTGTCGTAGGTATGACGCTGCCCCTGGCAAGAGAGTTTGCGGACTACGGAATCAGAGTTATGACTATCGCCCCGGGTCTCTTTAACACGCCGATGATGGCAGGATTGCCCGAGGCTGTGCGCGAGGCTCTTGCAAAGATGCCCCCCTTTCCCCAGCGGCTGGGACAACCCCAAGAATTTGCCCAACTGGTGCATCATATCATCGAAAACCCGATGCTCAATGGAGAAGTCATCAGGCTTGATGGAGCGCTTCGGATGGCAGCCAAATGAATTACGGGCGCCAATGGACGGGCGGCATCTAACATTCTTAACGAATTTCAAATAAGGGAGGCGGAAATGCGACGAGTTGCGGTACTTGGTACTGGCCATACAAAGTTTATGTTTAATTCACCCAAATCAGAAGTGGAGATGCTGGCAGAAGCGTCGATGGACGCCATCACCGGGTCAAACCTGAAGTCCAGGGATATACAGGCGATCTTCTGCGGCAATGTTTTGGGGGACTTCTCCGAGGGTCAGGGCATGGTGCAATCATACCTGGCTGATGATATCGGATGCTTCAATGTGCCGGCCAGCAGGTTTGAAGGAGCATGTGCTTCGGCAACGATGGCAATCAGGGACGCTTTCATGTGGGTTGCATCAGGCTTCTATGACATCGTGCTTGCGGGCGGAACAGAAAAGGCGACAGCCATGGGAACCGCACTGGCAACCAGGACATTCGCCATGTTCGGGGACAGTCGCTATGAATACCCCGCCGGTTTTACATTCCCGGGGGTCTTCGGTATGCTGGCCCACCTGTACTCGGACAAATATAAGGTGCCACTGAAGCGACTTAAAGAGCAAATGGCCTTGGTTTCCGTCCAGTCTCACTATTATGGCAAGAAAAATCCTCATGCGCAGTTTCAAAAGGACATTACTGTAGAACAGGTGTTGAAAGGCTTCATGGTGACGTCGCCACTGCAATTGTTGGATTGCTGTCCCTTTTCCGACGGGGCCGCGGCACTTGTTCTGGCTTCAGAGGATGTGGCAAAGAAACTTGTCCCCAAACCGGTTTACATTGTCGGGGTGGGACAGTCATCTTCGGGGAAGATCAGTTCTCAATACAAGTATCTGCCTAGATTGCGAGCCAGAGAGATATCGGTAAAGCAGGCATATGATATGGCTGGACTCGGCCCGAAGGATGTTGATGTTTGCGAGCTCCACGACTGTTTCAGCATCGCCAGTATTATTGCAGCGGAAAGCCTGGGCTTCGCGGAATTCGGAAAGGGCGGAGAGCTCTGGGAAAAAGGTGAGACGAAGATCGGAGGGAAAATTCCTATTAATATTTCCGGAGGTCTGAAATCCAAAGGGCATCCGATCGGCGCCACAGGGGCCTCGCAGGTCTATGAAATCGCCCACCAACTAAGAGGAGAATTGAGGGATCAGGAAAGACAGGTGGAAGGTGCGAAGGTGGGTCTCGTGGATACACTCGGCGGGGACGGAACGATCATCAACCTTATCCTCAAGATTGACTGAAGGAGATCATTCTATGGAATACAAACTTGATTTTAAGAAGTACAGCGATGCCCTTACGAAAAACAGGTTGCTTGGATTGCGGTGTAATGAGTGTTCTCAATATACGTGTCCCCCTAAGATGACATGCCAGGAATGTGGGGGCCTCGATCTCGAAATCATTCAATTGAGCGGGAAGGGCGAGATTAGAACCTTTACGCAGACCTTTGTCGCACCCCAGGGGCGGGAATGCGAAGCCCCATACACCGTCGTTCTGGTTGAACTGGAGGAGGGTCCGTGGATTGCCGGAAATTTGATCGATATTAGTCCTGACGGAGTTAACATGGACCTGATCGGGAAAAAGGTAAAATTGGGGCATAAAATATTTCCCGGTGATCCATATTCCGCAGGTCCGGCAGCCCGGCCCGTTTTTAGTTTTGTGAAGGAGAAATGATGTGAATTTAAACCTGACGGAAGAACAGCGACTCATCCAGGATACGGCGAGAAACTTTGCCAGGGCGGAACTCGAACCGGTGGCGGCGAAACTTGATCAGGAGGGAGATCGGGCAACCTATCTCAAGAATTTAAGAAAACTCGCTGAACTTGGTCTCATGGGCATAAACGTGAGAAACGAATACGGTGGATCGGAGGCCGGCGTCGTTGCTTTCAGCGTTGCTGTAACGGAAATAGCCAGGGCATGTGCATCCACGGCGGTCACCGTGTCGGTAAATAACATGGTTTGTGAGGTCGTCCAGTCTGTTGGTTCTGAAGAACAGAGGAAGGCTTACATACCAAAGATATGCTCGGGAGAATACTATGCCGGGGGGTTTGCCCTGACAGAGACAATGGCCGGATCCGACCCGGCCGGTATGCGTGCGACGGCTGTGCTGGACGGTAAAGACTGGGTTCTCAACGGCTCAAAGATATTTATCAGCAGTGCGGAATACGCGGGTGTCTTTGTTGTCTGGGCTGTGACAGACAAGAGCGCTTCCAAAGGAAAAGGCATCAGCTGTTTCCTTGTAGAGAACGGAGCAAAGGGCCTGACTGTCGGAAGATCCGAGCACAAGATGGGACAGAATGCCTCGGCGACCAATGAGCTGATTTTCGATGGCTGCCGTATTCCGAAAAATTCGCTCATGGGGAAACTCAACGACGGATTCAGAATCGCTGCATCAGAACTTGCGGGTGGCCGCATCGGTGTGGGCTCCATGGGGCTCGGCATCGGATTGGCCGCAATGGACTACGCTACAGCTTATGCCAAAGAGCGGAAGCAGTTCGACCAGGCCATCACAAATTTTCAGGCCATCCAGTGGATGATCGCCGAATCCTATACGGAGCTCGAAGCAGCCAGGCTGCTGCTGATGAACGCAGCTTTCAAGAAAGAACAGGGGCACCGTTTCGCAAGAGAAGCCTCTATGGCCAAGTATTATGCCACCGAGGCGGCTCAACGAGCCTGTGATTGCGCCTTACAAATGCTGGGTGGGTATGGTTACACCAGAGAATTTCCAATAGAAAGGTACTTCAGGGATATCCGGATAACCTCCATTTATGAAGGCACAAACCAAATTCAGAGAATGATTATTGCACGAGACATCCTCAGCAGCTTGAAATAATTACCGACATTCAAAGATTTTATATGTTCCTGTTAGTGCTATCTATTTCCATACTGTTCCCTACCCTATACGCACCCTGCCAAAATAGAAAAGGCGCAATCTTCTGAAATTGCGCCCAATATCATGACTTGGTGCCGAAGCCCGGACTTGAACCGGGACGGAGAAACCCCCACTAGACCCTGAACCTAGCGCGTCTACCAATTCCGCCACTTCGGCACACTTTTTTTAATTAAGAAAAACTACTTGGTTGTCTACACTGATACTCAGTGCATTGTCAAGTAAAAATGGACTTGAAATTAGCCACATAAGTGCTATGTTAGCGCGGAAATTAATGGAAGGATGGACACAGCAGATCAGCGGATGAAAGTCATCAGAGATTTAAATGATATACCCCCTGAATTCCGGGATGCCTTTGTAACAATAGGCAACTTCGACGGCGTCCACCTGGGCCACATCCCCATACTGAAGAAACTTATTGACGAAGCCCATAAGGAAAACCGGAAAGCCCTGGTGATTACCTTTGACCCGCATCCGAAAAGGGTTCTGCACCCGCATATCAAGCCTTTTTATCTGATCACTTCTCTCGAGGAAAAAATCAAACTTCTCGAAGATGCGGGGATTGACGGCTTGATCCTCATCCCCTTTAACCTCGAATTTTCCAAAACCACCGCCGAGGCATTCGTCAATCAGATTCTCTGGGACAAGCTTCATATCAGGAAAATCTTTATCGGTCATGACTATACATTTGGCAAGAATAAAGTGGGGAATGAAGCATTTCTTTCCAACCACGGGAAGAAACTCGGTTTTGCAGTTGATGTCATTCATGCGGTCAAATCAGGTGATGAAATCGTGAGCAGTACCCGGTTGAGGTACGCCATTCTGAACGGTAATGTCAAAATGGCTCAAGCGCTTTTGGGAAGGCCTTACAATGTCAGTGGCACCGTTGTCCCGGGGAAACACCGGGGTACTGCTCTCGGAATTCCCACGGCGAATATAAAACCGGATAAAGAATTGCTTCCTGCTCAAGGTGTTTATGCTGTCATTGTCCAATCTGGGAGAAGGACCGCTACCAGGGTGTTTTGAATATAGGTTTTAACCCCACCTTCTCTGATAACGAGCTTTCTGTAGAGGTTTTTCTGCTTGATTTCAGGGGAAACATCTACGGGAAAAAGCTGAATATCCTTTTTATCGAAAGGATTCGGGATGAAGTCAAATTTGATAAGCCGGAACAGCTGGTAGAGCAGATCAAAAGGGATATTGAGCAGGCAAAAACAATACTGAAGCCGTACTTTTAATAGTTGAATTTATTTACTTCTTAATTTTCTTTCGAGTGAAGGTGAAACGTTATTATAAGATTCCGTGTGCGCTTCGTTCGGAATGACATTGTAAAGGTTTCCTTTCCATCATGAAGATTCAACACCTCCACCGCTGGGATGTCTCGTATAAAGAAGCAGTCTGCATCCAGCGGAAACTCAAGGAAAGACTAGTTCTTCATGATGAGGCTTTTCCCGGACAGATAGCAACCATTGCCGGCGCGGATATATCCTATTCCACGCAGAGTGACCTGTTTTTCGCAGCCGTTGTCCTGCTGGAATACCCGACCATGGCTGTCGTCGAAGAGGCCTGTTTTACCGAAAGGGTTCCTTTCCCGTACATCCCCGGTCTTCTGAGCTTTCGGGAAGGTCCGGCTGTTCTCAAGGCCTTTGAAATGCTCCACAATGTCCCGGATGTGGTGATTTTCGATGGTCAGGGAATAGCCCACCCGCGGGGCATTGGCCTCGCGTCGCACATGGGGCTGTTGCTGGACATGCCATCAATAGGCTGTGCCAAAAAAAGGCTGGTCGGGAGTATGGCGATGTCGGCCATGAGGTTGGAGATTATGCGGATCTCGTGCTGGATGATCAGGTTGTCGGAGCTGCCGTCCGTACCAAGAAAAAGGTAAAACCGGTATTCATATCACCGGGACATAAAATCGGCACGCGAAAGCCATGGACGTGGTTCTTTCATGCTGCAGGGGCTATAGACTTCCCGAACCGGTCAGAAAGGCGCACCTGGCGGTTAACCGGAACGGTTGCAATCAATTGTTTCTGATGATTCCGTAAAAAATCGATCACTGGATTAGAATTGAGGGCTTCGTAAAAAGCTCTAGAGACGAGGCGCAATCGGTTCGATAAGCTACACGGTTCGACAGGCTCACCGTGACAAGTCATGTTTGTCGAGACTGTCCTGAGCCAGTCGAAGGGCTCACCATGACAGTATATAAAGCATGTCCTGAGCCTGTCGAAGGAAGGAATGAAGCGCAACGCAGTATATGGAGCTTTTTACGGAGTCGTCACTTCTTGCTGAAATAGACTTCGCATATGTAGCTTTCCGCCACGCTCTTGGTGTTTTGTGAGTTGATATGAAACTGGACTCCATGGGTTATCCCCGGAGGATCGGCGCTCTTAACATCCTTTAAGCAACGTTCTGAAATCCTCGTATATATTTCTCTTTTCCGTATACCACTTTCCCAGTTGATCGGTATTGTTCCTGACAACGACGTATCTCAATTTCCCACCGCCGATTTGTGTGCTTTTCCCCGTCCAGCCTTTGGGGGCCTCGTTGTCCCAGATGTAACCGAGGACGGGGGTGTAACAAATCTCCGGAAATCCTGTGGGAGTGAAAGCGACGTAGAGCTGAATCGCCTGGTCATCCGTATCGGGTTTTCTGACATCACCGCCGTCAGGAAGCCGGGTAACCTTCCACTTCCAGTTCAAATACGGGTATTCTTTGATGTCAACCTTTATTCCCCTTTTTATACCAAAAGCTGATTCGTTGCTGAACATGTGAAGACAATAGATATCCGATCCTCTTTCAAGTTTTATGTAAGGTGTCCCCTTTTTTCTGTCCAGCAGCCAACCAGCGGGAACACCGTTTTGCATCCTGGCAGAGTCAAAACCTGCAACAGGGACGATACTCCGTATCCGCCGATATTACGGGCGTGGCAGGGGCTGCCGGAGCAATAGTCTGCGTGCCCGGGGCAGGCGCCGGCGGTGGAGCATCGATATCACAGTTTCAGATGGGACCGGAGCTTTCGGTTTTTCCGGTGTAGATGGAGGAACTGAAGTTCCCGGTGGAACCGGAGCCTCACGCGGAACAACCTGACACCTCAGGCTTCTTCGGTTCTTCGGCTTTCTTGCAGCCTACTGCGTAAATTAATGCTATAAAGAGTAACAAGAGAGATAATTAAGATAAATATTCTTTTCATCGTAAATCACTACACGGTTCTTCACGCTTTTTGTAGAGATCCATGATCTCTGATCTCGTCAGAACGGCATCGATCCGGTCAACATATTTTTTTATATTCTCCCTGCCTCCTTCCTCGCGGTCAATGAGAGCAATTACGCGATCGATTACCAGTCCTGCTTCTCTTGCGATTTCTATGGCAGTAATCGTCGATCCTCCTGTGGTTATCACATCGTCTATGATCACGACCCTTTCACCGGTTGTGACATTGCCTTCGACAGCTTTCTTTGTTCCGTGATCTTTTACGTCTTTTCTGACAACAAACGATTTAATCGGTTTATTCTTCTGGTATGAGATGAGAGACAGGGCATTGGCTATGGGGTCCGCACCGAGAGTTAGACCCCCGGCGGCTGATATATCGGCGTCACCAAGCATATCAAAGAGGATATTCCCGATGAGATACATTCCCTCGGGGTCCATGGTTGTCGTTTTGCAATTGAAATAATAGTTGCTCGTTTTCCCCGAAGCCAGGGTGAAGGGCGGATTATCTCTGTACTGAAAAGACTTTTCCAAAATAATTTCCGCCAGTCTTTGTTTCATATCGGCATGAGTCATTTTGATTCAGTCCTCTTTGATTTTACCAATTGTTCTACTACCCGCACGGCCTCCACGCCGTCTTTGGCGTAGGATGCGCCGATGGAGGCGGCAAACGCCTTCGTGACAACGGCGCCGCCGACAATAAACGGACATGAGAAGCCTTCGCCTTTTGCGAGATCAACGATCTCTTTCATGTTTACCATCGTCGTGGTCATGAGGGCGGAAAGGCCCACCACATCCGGCTTCGTCTTCTTTATCGCCTCTATGATAACCTCAGCCTGCACGTCTTTACCGAGGTCGATAATTTTGTAGCCGTGATTTCTTAACATCAAGGCGATTATGTTTTTGCCGATGTCGTGAATATCCCCTTTCACTGTCGCCAGGATGATAACGCCAATCCCTGCCTCGTCTGTGTCACGTCGGATCAAGGGCTCCAGGCGTCCGAGGGCGGCTTTCATCGCTTCGGCGCTGGCCATCAACTGGGGCAGGAAATATTTTCTTTGATCAAATAACACACCGACCCGAGTCATCGCCGGAATCATGATGTCATCCACGAGCCGGGCAGGGTCTGCTCCCGAGGCAATGGCAGTTTCAACTATATTCGTGATATCTTCCCTGTTTCCTTCCAGGATGGCCTCGTACAGCTTCTGGATCGGCGAGGATTCTTTCCGCGGAAGGTGCGGCCTTATCGATTGCAGGCTGTTCGGAGAAATGCCGGATATACAAAGCAGCGTCCCTGTCTTTCCCAGTGAGCACATTTGCCGCCATCTTTACGCTCATGAGTTCCCGGTCGGTGGGATTGGCAATCGCCATGGTCAGTCCGGAGGATGCGCCATGGCAAGGAACGTTGTATTCATCCATTTTCTGCCGGGCAGACCGAAAGATACATTGGAAAGCCCGAGGATCGTTCTTATCTTGAAGCTCTTCTGCACCAGGCCACAGTCTTCAGGGCTTCCGACGCTGCCTGGGGATTCGAGGCCACGGTCATCACGAGGCCGTCTGCGACTATGTCGTCTTTCGTAAAGCCATAACGCCGCGCCGCCTGGTACACTTCTTTTATGATTTCCTTTCGCCTTGCCGCCGATTCCGGTATTTCATTGTCCGTCACGGGCAGGAGAATGAACATGGCGCCATATTTCGCGGCGACGGGGAGGAGTTTTTCCATCTTTTCCTTCTCACCGGATATGGAATTTATAAGGGCGCGGCCGGGATAGATCCTGAGAGCTGCCTTTATCGTTTCAACATTGGGGGAATCGATGACCAGGGGAAGATCGGTGCTCGTGGACAGCAGATGAATGGCTTTCTTTATGGTGGCAATCTCGTCAATGCCGTGAACGCCGACATTCACATCAAGAAGATCGGCCCCCTCCTTTTCCTGGTCCTTTGCCATCTGCCGCACTATAGCCATCTTGCCGTCAAGAAGCTCCTGTTGCAGGGCCTTCTTTCCCGTCGGATTGATCCTCTCGCCGACGATGAATAACGGACTTTCGGGATCAAATATCTTGAAGCCCCTGGCGGAGCTCACAGCACTGATGGACTTTCGCACGGGGGCAATCGCCGGGGCATCGCCAACCACTTTCTTTAATGACCTGATATGTTCAGGTGTGGTCCCGCAGCATCCGCCTATGAGGTTGACGCCGGAGGCGACAAACTGTTTTCCGAACGATGCGAAATCGGCGGGTCCCATATCAAAGACCGTATCTTTGCCTGCCAGCCTCGGCATTCCGGCATTCGGCTTTGCCACGAGGGGAACCGTGGCATACGGCTTCATGGCGGTAATAAAATTAACCATCGCATCCGGCCCCGTCGAGCAGTTGCAGCCGACGGCATCGGCTCCGAGGCTCTGCAAGGTGATGAGGGCGGTGACGGGGTCCGTCCCGCTCAGGGTGTATCCGTTATTCCTCGAAGGTCATCGTGACGATGGTAAAATGGTCGGTGATTTCCTTGACGGCAAGGAGCGCTGCCCGGGCCTCCTGGATGTCCATCATGGTCTCAATCACAAAAAGATCGACACCGCCTTCAAGAAGTCCCTGTACCTGTTCTTTGAAAATGTCAACGGCCTCATCAAACGACAGGTTGCCGAAGGGTTCGACAAAATGTCCTGTCGGGCCTATGTCGCCCGCGATGAGCATCTTGTTTCCCACGGCACGCTTCGCCAGAAGGGCGAGCTGCTTGTTTATGTCCGCGACATTTTTTATACCATACTGCGCGAGCTTCATGCGGTTTGCACCGAAGGTACCGGTGTAGATGATATCCGAACCTGCGTTCTGGTAGGCTGTATGGACACGTGAATCGTCTTCGGGTTTTGCAGGCACCACATCTCCGGACACACACCCGCGGGCATACACGCGCCTGGAGCTCTGTTCCCGTCGCGCCGTCGAGTATCAGGACTCTTTTATTTAGGAGGTTTATAATTTTCCTTTTGGGATTCATGACTGTTATTTTACGCCCTTCGTCTCATATCAATTTATAATATTACTTCAGCAAGTATATACCTAAGTATGTCATGCCGGACTTGGAACTGCGTCGTAATAAGAAGAATTGTCATTCCGAACGAATGTGAGGAATCTTAGTATCAATATTATTAAACATTAAGATTTCTCGCTACTCTCGAAATGACAACATTACAAATTATCAATGGGACTTAACGCAGCCTCAGCGAGGATTTTAGAGTTGATCTCGTTTCCCTCGAATATCTTTTCGATCACATCGGAAAGCACCGCGTTTATTTGCTGAGCGAGCTTTTCTTCCGAGAACAGGATGTGATCTAGGCTGGATGTACTGTTGGCCGACACTTTGTAGAAGACCTTGCGCGTCTGTGTGTTGGCGAGAATTACCGAGATCTTTGCCTTCGCCCTGTACTTCTTAATAGTAAAGTCATCCACACAGTAAACCTCCAACTCGTCAATGCTTCCTCCGACGAGGATCGGCCCCCATTCCTCGCGGATGCTGTCTTCTTTAAGGTTCCAGCGCGGCGTGTCCGCGGCGACTTGGTAGCCGGCCTTCTGGAATATTTCTTTCACCGGCGATGTCACGGCCATAGATGGTTTCACTAATCTGGGAAGTACGGGTACCTTCCCTCCATAGGGATCCCAGACCCATCCAATTTCCAGTTTGTCGTCTATTTTGCGAAGATCTTCGAAGGTGGAGACGGTAATCCTGATATCCTTTCCCGGACCTTTTATTTCCGCCATAGGCCTCGTGGGAACGTACTTCATATCCACGCTGTATGCCCCGTGGGCGCAACCCCACATCAGGGTGAGAAGTGCCAGTCCTGCAATGAAGACCCCCAGTCTGCTTAATGAGTGTAACCGGACTGTGGGCCGATGGTTATTCTCTTTTCCGGATTGTGCATGAATCATCATTTTCCTCCTGTCGTGCGCTGGTTCGAGCCCGACCGTTTGTTTTTCTTAATAGGAAATCGCTCACTCCTGCCGGATGCCGCGTGATGGCCGTGACAGACTTCTCCGGGACGAGTATGCAGCTTTCCGTTATCTGAACACCAATCCTGTCAAGCTTGAGAAGCCGGTACATCGTTTTCTGTGTTTCCAGCGGCAAGTCACCGTAGCCCGCAGAATACCGCTTCCGTAACAATCTCCTGTTTTCCCGGAGCAGCGTTCTGTTGAAATAGTTCATAATCCAGTCCAGGGAGGCGTCGACCATTTCGCTTGCTGCCGCATCGAGGACAATGCCGTGTGTCACATTACTTTCGGCGATATCCTTCTCGATCGCATCAATAATACCCGGTCCGGCAGTGGCAGCCATCAGTACGATCTCGCTGCAAGTTCGAAGGAATCTGGCCAGGTGTTTACTTTCAAAGACCAGACTATCGGAAACTGTAACTTTTAATCCTTTTATTTCTTTGATAGGCAAGCGCAGGCCCACGCCTTTCAATTGAATGATGGATGCGGCATCCTGGATATGCCGCTCTATCTCTTCTTTTTGAGAGGGCGATATTTTTGTGACGCCGCTGGCGAATCCCAGGCGTCTGTATATCTCTTTTCGTGGTATGGGGATCGATATGGATTCGAAAAAAAGGACAGGCATCATATACCTTTTTTTGCCAGGTGTTTCATCAAGCCGCCGTCTTGAATGAGTTCCTGCATGAACGGTGGAATGGGATTAATGAGCAGCGGTGCTATACGGCTGTCTATAATCCTGATGCTTCCGTTATCGCCGTCCACCTCGATTTCCTGGCCTTCGGAAACCTTATCCCACAGATCTTTCGATTCAAAAATGGGCAGGCCGATGTTAAACGCGTTGCGGTAAAATATCCGGGCAAAACTCTTTGCGACGACGCAGGAGATTCCCGCGTACTTGATGGCGATGGGCGCGTGCTCTCTCGATGAGCCGCAGCCGAAATTCTCCCCTGCCACGATGATGTCACCGGCGCGGATCTTCTTCACAAACTCAGGATCGGCGTCTTCCATGCAGTGGGCGGCGAGGGCTTCAGGATCGGATGTTGTTAGATAACGTGCCGGGATGATGGCATCGGTGTCGATATTATCTCCGAATTTCCAGACTCTTCCTTTAAATTTCATCATCGTTTTAATCCCTGTTCCCCAACACTTCCTCCGGACCGGCGATCCGCCCTAATACCGCTGACGCCGCGGCAACAGCAGGACCGGCAAGATATACTTCACTGCCGGTATGGCCCATGCGTCCGACAAAATTCCTGTTTGTCGTGGATACCGCCCGCTCACCATCCGCCAGGACCCCCATGTGGCCGCCCAGACAGGCGCCGCACGTGGGTGTGCTGACCACCGCGTTGGCATCGATAAATATCTCTATAAGGCCCTCCTTCAGGGCCGCTTTGTATATTTCCTGAGTGGCGGGTACGATAATCAAACGGATATAAGGCGCCACCTTTCTTCCCTTCAAAATACCGGCTGCAACCCGGAGGTCTTCTATCCTCCCGTTGGTGCATGATCCGATGACAACCTGATCGATTTTGACATCACCCACCTGGCTGATACCCCTTACGTTCGAAGGTATATGGGGAAATGCCACCTGCGGCTCGATCTTGCTCACATCGATGTCGATGGTAGAAGCATACGTGGCATCGGAGTCCGAGGTATATAACGTATAGGTACGCTTTGCCCTTTCCTGCACATAAGACTTCGTTATATCATCAGGGATAAAGATACCGTTTTTCGCGCCCGCCTCGATTACCATATTAGCGATGGTCAACCGGTCTGACATGCCGAGATGGCAGACAGTCTCACCGGTGAACTCCATGGCCATGTACCGCGCCCCGTCAACGCCGATCAAGCCGATGGTATGGAGGATCAGGTCTTTACCGGAAACCCACTTCTTCATCTTGCCGTGAAGGACGATCTTCATCGTTTCGGGAACCCGGAGCCAGATCTCACCCGTCAACATCGCCGCCGCCAGGTCTGTACTGCCTACGCCGGTGGCAAAGGCCCCGAGAGCGCCGTATGTGCAGGTGTGGCTGTCGGCGCCGATGACCAGATCTCCGGGAAGTACGACGCCCTGTTCGGGAAGGAGGGCATGCTCGATGCCCGCTTCGCCGACCTCGTAATAGTGGGTGATCTCCTGTTCCTGTGCAAATTTTCTGATGAATTTACACTGCTGGGCGGAATCGATGTCCTTATTAGGTGTAAAGTGATCGGGCACAAGCACTACCTTGTCCCTGTCAAACACCCGAACACCCCCGGCCTTTTTGAATTCAACTATAGCGATAGGAGCCGTTATATCATTCCCGAGGGCGATATCCACTTTCGCGTTTATCAGCATCCCGGGATGAACTTCTTTAAGATCCGTGTGGCTGCACAGTATCTTTTCTGTGATGGTCATTCCCACTTTGATTTCCCACCTT
Source organism: uncultured delta proteobacterium (assembly GCA_963695875.1). Classification (GTDB taxonomy): domain Bacteria; phylum Desulfobacterota; class Syntrophia; order Syntrophales; family UBA2185; genus DATKLL01. The sequence goes on from CAVOID010000004.1 coordinate 303,249, forward strand.
CCTTGTCACCCTGAGTATTGTAACCCCTGTCACCCTGAGCTATGTCACAGTGAGCCTGTCGAACTGCGAAGGGTCGTCCTTCGATAAACTCAGGATGGCCAAGGGTGCTTCCTCGATAGCACAACCAACCTATCAAAATCCGAGGCAATCAGTGCTTCCTTCTTTCTTCTTGACCATCCCTTGATCTGCTTTTCTCTCTCAATAGCTTCACGAATATCACGAAACTCACTTACAAATGCGAGTTTCAACGGTCTTCTTCCATGAGTATAACAATACTTGATCAATCCCTCTTGATGCTCGTAGAATCTTTTTTCAATATCATTGGTCACGCCCGTATAGTAACTGCCGTCATTGCATAGCAGGATATAAACAAAATAGCAGTTCATATGCCTCATGTCCTTCAACCATGTCACCCTGAGCTATTGTCACAGTGTGTCACTTCGACGGGCCAGTACGAAGCGCTGTCGAACTGCGAAGGGACATCCTTCGATAAACTCAGGATGACAAGTTGTATTTATTACCCTGAATCTTTCAACCGTTGTTACCCTGAGCTATGTAACCCCTGCAACCCTGAGCTATGTCACAGTGAGCCTTCGACGGGCTCGGACAGGTCGACTGCGAAATGTTCAGTGTACTTATTCCCTTACACCATTATCCTTCATTATTCAACTTTAACCTTTTTCACATCGCCTTTGAGAAACTCAAGACGGTTTAACGCATTGATATACGCCTTTGCGGAAGCAACGATTACATCGGGTTCGGCGCCGCGTCCGGCCACGGAGCGACCGCTGTACTTGAGTTGAACCATGACCTCTCCAAGGGCGTCAGTTCCTGCGGTAACAGCGGAAACGACGTACTTCAGCAGGTGATAGTTCGTCTTCGTAATTTTTCTGATCGCCGCGAATGTCGCATCCACAGGCCCGACGCCGAAACCGGCATCCTGGATTATTTTTCCATCGACCTCCATCTGCATCGTCGCCGTAGGTATAGCCACGTTGCCGCTTACCACATTGAGATAAACCAGTTTGTACCTCTCGGCAATCTTGTAGACTTCTTCATATACAATAGCCTCCAGGTCTTCATCAAAAATATCTTTCTTGACATCGGCCAGTTCCTTGAACCGCACAAAAACTTTTTTCACCTCGTCGGCGGTCAGTTTATAACCCATTTTTTTGAGATGCTCGGAAACCGCATGACGGCCTGAATGTTTCCCAAGAACGAGGTGAGTCCCGGAAATACCGACAGACTGGGGAGTCATAATCTCATACGTGATCTTTTCCTTGATCAGACCATCCTGATGGATACCGGATTCGTGGGCAAAGGCATTCGCCCCGACAATCGCCTTGTTCGGCTGAACGGGTATGCCTGTGATGTGCGTCAAAAGTCTCGACGACTGGTAGATGTGTTCCGTTTTGATCCCCGTATGAAGTCCGAAGAAGTCCTTCCTGGTTGCCAGGGCCATCACCACTTCTTCCATGGCGGCATTGCCCGCCCTTTCCCCGATCCCGTTGATGGTGCATTCCACCTGCCTTGCCCCGTTTTTAACAGCAGCCAGTGAATTTGCCACCGCAAGTCCCAGATCATTATGACAGTGAACGGAAATAACAGCCTTCCTGATATTTTTGACCTTCTTGAACAGATAGGCGATCAGGCTGCCAAATTCATCGGGTATGATATAGCCCACCGTGTCAGGGATGTTCACGGTGGTAGCCCCCTTTGCGATCACCGCTTCCAGTAATGTCGCAGAGGTAATCCCAATCCGTTCTCGTTGCGTCCATCGGTGAAAACTCAACATTCGTCGTATACGCGCAGGCGTGAGCTACGGCGGCACAGGCCTCTTTCAGGACCTGAGACCGCGTCTTTTTGAGCTGGTACTTCAGGTGTATATCGGATGTTGAAATAAAAGTGTGAATCCGCGGATGAGCAGCCTCTTTAATCGCATCCCATGCCCGATCGATATCGGCAATATCGGCCCTTGCCAGGGCGGCAATCTGCGGCTCTCTGACCTCCCGGGCAATCTGCTGTACGGCAAGGAAGTCTCCTTCCGACGCAACCGGGAATCCGGCTTCAATGATATCCACTCCCAGTCTTTCGAGTTGGATGAGCGACACGCAGTTTCTCATCCAGGTTCATGCTTGCCCCCGGTGACTGCTCCCCATCCCTGAGCGTTGTGTCGAATATGAATACCCTCTCCTTCTCCTTCTTTTTCGAATTCATCTTCTCCTCCTTTTTCCCCGGAAATATGATTCTCAATGTCATTCCCGCGAAAATCATCCACATTCTGTCATTCCGGACGTGATCCGGAATCTAGTCCTTCTAACTGTCATTCCTACGAAAATAGATTCCATAAATTCCCCCTTTAGAAAAGGGGGGCTGGGGGGATTTGATAATCGCGTGTAAAATCCCCCTGAGCTATGTCACAGTGAGCCTTCGAGGGTCAGGACACTCTGTCAACTGCGAAACTTGTCACCGTGCCTTATAACTCGTCACCCTAATTATTCCAGTAGCATTATCCGAAACTGGGGGGATCGATTCCGTGAAATCCCCCTGAGCTATGTCACCCTGAGCCTGTCGAAGGGTCATCCTCACGGTGCAACCACGGTGCATTGACTTTACAATACAAAATAAAAAAGGCCATGGAGCTTCTTTGAGCCCATGGCCTTTAGGTACGTATTTTTCAGATCAATTACGGATTACCTAAAAACGACGGGCGTCTGGTATTTAGCAAAAGGCTAAGAAGGGCGAGGCCCAGCAGGCTCACCAAGCTGATCAAATTAACTAATGCCTTTTTCATACCCATCGTCATTTTCGACAAATCCTTATAAAGGTTGAAGAAAAAATATAACAATATTGCATCTCTGTCAAGATTTATTTTTTCAAGGAAGAGAAGACCTTTAAAAGACTATCGTCAACGCCAGCAATAAACTTTATTCTCAATACGATCTTTATGTAATTTCTTGACCATCAGGCGGGTTTTCGCCATAATGCAACGAATTGTAAAATAAGTATTGAAATAAACGTTAGTCGTAAATGGGATAAATCAGATGCATAGAAGATGTAAGAAGAAAAGACAGGGAATTAAGCATTGATCTTGCAACTAAGTTGTTCTCAGAATGTGAATATGGCTTTTTGTGCACTGTTGATATTAATGGACAGCCATATGGAATTCCATTGAACTATGTTTATAAAGACAATTGTGTGTATTTCCACTGTGCCTTAGAGGGGCACAAATTGGAAAATATAAAAGCTAATAAAAAAGTTTCTTTTTGTGTTGTTGGCAGGACAAAGGTTATTCCTGACAAATTTACAACACAATATGAAAGTGCGGTTGCTTTTGGATCGGCTTCAGAGGTGTATGGGAGCGAGAAACAGGATGCATTATTAAGTTTCTTAGGAAAATACTCTCCTGGTTTCCTTGAAGAAGGTAAAAAATTTATTGATAAAATGAGCGAAAAGACCAGAGTTATAAAAATAGATATTGACCACATAACTGGGAAGGCGAGGAAATGATTGTTGTTAGAAAGGTGGGAAACTTTTACCACCTCAGCATATCTCTCTTTGGATTACCTCTATGCTCAATACACCAAGTGTGTTATCTTGAAAAAAAATTAGAGTAATAATATTTTTCAATGAAATCTTATATTTTTAAGAAAATGCATATTATCTTAAATATTCTCAGAAATGGCTGTGACGGGTTGGAGTGAACCCCACCGATTGCACAAAATATGATAGAGTATTAGACAGGATCATCACCCCATAAGGGGAGAAAGGATCATGTCATGAAGTATAGAAGGTTCACTCAGGATTTTAAAAGATCACTTGTAGAGCAGTTGCTCAGTGAAACAGTTGGGCCTGCGGAACTTTGCAGGCGTTATAACATTTCTTCCGGCCAGTTGTACACGTGGAAGAGGCAATATGCCGATGGCAAGCTGAATGCCGAACCTTCCAGGGAAGCGGAACTGGCAGCAAGGGTTCAGGAGCTTGAACGTCTGCTTGGCAAGGTCACCCTGGAGAACGAGTTCTTAAAAAGAGCCGTCAGGAACAACCTCAAACGAACCGAGAAAAGAGAAAGTTCATTGCCGAGAATCGCGCCCTTGTCCAAAGCATTCAAAGGGGGTGCGAACTCATGAATCTGCCCCGGAGAAGTTTTTACCATAAGGAGAAAGAAAAAGCTCCTGATAAGGTCTTGGAGTCCCGTATTGGTGATATCTGCCTGGAGTTTTCCGGTTACGGGTACCGAAGAGTCACCAGAGCAACTTCATCGGGAAGGATGGAGAGTCAACCACAAGAAGGTCTACCGGATCATGCGTGAGAAAGGATTGGCTCTGTCGTCCCAGGAAGAAGAAGTGGGTTACAACGACAGACAGCAATCATGGATTCCGGATCTATCCGAACCTTGTGAAAGACATCAAGATAAACGCCATAAATCAGGTCTGGGTGGCCGATATCACCTACATCCATATCCTGGTATGCTTTGTTTACCTGGCGGTCATTCTGGACGTCTATTCGAGAAAGGCTATCGGTTATGCCCTGTCCAGGAAAATTGACACCAACCTGACCCTGGATGCTTTACGCATGGCCATACACAACAGGCAACCAAAACCGGGTTGTATCCATCATTCAGATCGAGGCGTTCAGTATGCCTCTGCTGATTATGTAAAAGAGCTTGAGTTCTATGGTTTTCAGATCAGCATGAGCCGCAAGGGAAATCCCTATGACAATGCTTATGCCGAGAGTTTCATCAAAACCCTGAAGTCAGAGGAGGTTCAGCTCTGGGAATACCGGACCATGGAAGATGTTCAAAAAAGGATTCCCTATTTCATCGAGGATGTGTATAACCAGAAACGCTTGCACTCCTCTTTGGGCTATCGGCCTCCTTGTGAGTTTGAGAAGATGTTAACATTAACCCATAACCCCTGTCAGGATACTCTAATTGTATTGCCCTGATCTGTGCAATGTAAGGGGTTCAGTTCAGGTCGTATTAAATTCTGTCAGCATACTTATTGTTCAACTTTTTACTGTCTATCCAACATTACAAGTACATATTAATTCAACTCAAAGAAAACAAATATGTTGTAATGATTGTGAGGAGTCACAATATGAATATATTTCAATGGATAAAAAAATATTCTAAAGATCCTAAGACAGGGCTTGAGGTGTTACTCTTATTGGCATTAGTTACAATTGGATACTTTTATATTTATGTTTACCAAAATATGCTTCACATTAATGTTAAATTTCTTGACTTGAATGAATTAATGAAAATTGGCTTTATTGAAATTGTTATTGTTCCTTTAATTTATTATGTCATCATTAAGTCAGATCCGTTACAACGATCTACGAGCGAAAAAAAATCAATAAAGTTTTTTCAAAATCAGTTCCCAAGCAAATATTTAATCGAGAGATGTGCAAGATGTGTTGAGGACGAGAACTCTTGTCCTAACTATATCAAGGCAGGATCTTTTGACCATATAAAATATTGGTTTAATGATATTTTCCATGGAGTAATAGAAAAAGAGTCCCCGGAAATAGTGAAAGAGACGTTTGGGAAAGGGTATACATGCAAATTGGTTTACAATTCGCTATTGTTTATTGGCATTTTTTTCCTTCTAGGAGTAGGTGTCATATTATATCATCATATATCTCTTTATCTTTCCGGGACGTTTAAGGTTGACGTGACAGCGTTTCAAATAATTTTTCTCTTAGTTGCCGTATTCATGATTGTTTTAATAAGAGCATTTAATAGTCCTGATGAAAACAAACCTAGTGGCTGTTGGCACGCTTGGAGAGAAATTAATGGAATTCATATATCTTGGCTGGAGCACCGTGATGGCGGGCGGCTGACGCCCGGCCGTTAGCCGTAGAAAAATAGTATGTCATGCTATGAGGGGTATAGCATAATTGGAAACCTTCACTGAATTGAAAGAATTAGCGGAAAATCCTCATTATCAATTGCAAAAACAGAAAACTTTATGCGATCTCAATGATGACATGATTGACATGCCTATTGTAGGTCTCATCAACGGGTTTAACAAATTACCTTATTGTTTCACTCTGCAAAGCTGTTATGGCCACTTTGTTTATAACGGTCAAAAAGATACTCATAACCTTGATCCTTTACCGACAAAAGAAATCATTGCCGAAGTGGAATACAGGATCGCCTATATTGCATTCTGCATTGAGAACAGTGCTTCGGGAAGAGGGCTGTTTGAGGCATTAAAGGAAATCACGGCTATCGATCCGGAAAACATCCAGTTTTGTTGTGCAGAATGGTTCTGGAAAAGACAGATCAATTCTTATGCGTTGCAAGTTGAGCCGGACAGGTTCAAGACGCAAAGACACGGCAATACTTGATTTCAAGGAAGCTTTGCATATTGAAAAGATACGAAATACATTTTTCATTCGGCTATATGAATTGCTTGAAAATGCAAAACAAAATTAAAATCGGCTAACAAGGCATCCCACCGGACGACTAAAGCCGCCGGTGATGCCAGCCGTTAGGCTATTATATTTATATTTCTCCCCCTCGGCATTACCCACACCGCCTTCTCATACTCCTTGAACTGATGGAGAAGAGCAAACCGATACCGGTACTCCGGCAGTTTCCGGGCCAACCGTACAAGTTGCCCGAACTGTTTCTCTACCCTCTGGATCATCGGTCTGCATTCGGAATACTCCACCGGTCTCGTTGTCACGTCAAAATTCTCCGTTGTGAAAACGTACAGGAACTTTGTCTGCTTTGACAGGCCGTATTTCCTGAAAATTCGTAATCTTCTCATTCAGCCGGATTTTTTCCTCAAAGATCGCCTTCGGTGTCCGTCGTCCGTTCGAACTCAAGAATGAAATCATATTCCCTGCCGTCGAGCTTGTGCCGGTATCGAACAATCGCGTCCGGCTTGTAG
>CAVOID010000005.1:0-214483 GCA_963695875.1 uncultured delta proteobacterium
TAAAACCCGAGCCGATCTAGAAAAGATCCCATCTGATATTTCCTGTCAAGTGAAGTATAGCCTGATTAGTGTGAACATAGGTATGAACCACCTCGCAAAAATGCAATTTACGAGGAGGTATTGTCAGGAGAACTAGGGTAGAATTGGGGGAAGCTTTTATTGCCTGAATTGGTACATTACGAATGGATATATGTTGCAAGTGTTACGAATCATTGAATCGTATTATCAATAAGAGTCCTTGTTGATGTGAAAAATGACTTGATGCGTGTCCATCTTTTCTTTATAAAAAAAGTTATTTATAGTATCCTATCAGCAAAAGAATTACAAAAGATGGTATCATTGGTTATGTTTTAGGGTAGTGGCTATGGATAAAAAAGACATCGTGAAAGCCAAAGAGTGGGTTTCTGATTTATATAAACGCCACAAAAAGATCATAAACACTTCTGTTATCATTGTTCCCATTTTACTAGGTATTGCAATTTATCAAATAAACAAACATATCGACGAAATTAGACTTGAAAAAAACTTAGAAAGACAAGACGAAAAGCATTCAATAAAATTTATTGATGAGCTTATTAATAACATTAGAACGATACAATTTTATTACTGGTCATTTAAAATGGAGTGGACACCTGAAGGCGATTTCACTAATTCTCAAAAAACATGTATACAGCTTTTCTACAAGATGCTTCATTCGTATCAGGGAAAATTGATTATATCGATAAACAATCAGAAATCGAAAAAGTCTATGACGCTTTCGGCAAAGTAGACGAAAAATTGAAAAAGGTAATATCTAAAAAACAAATAAATAAGAAAACATATTTGAAAACGATGGAATTGTTTAAAATGAGCATTAATAAAGGAATTAATCTGATTGAAAACATTAGCAGTAAAGATAGCAAGAAGAATTATAGTGAGATAAGTTATCTCAATAAAGAGTGGGATAAAGATGATATCTTAGCTGCTAATTGTAAAGATTTTATAAATACAGAATTTGCTAAACTAAATAATATAGCTACTCGGACAATGAAAATCATAAAGTGATCCAAAAAGAATTAGAGACAATATCCTTTCCATTATGACAATTCTTACGTCAATAATTGATTATGTTTTCTCTCGCCTGCTTTTAAATACATTACTAATCCATCTAATTAATATCATTTAACTATCTCAAACTTTTCGGTTGACATTCACAAATATGATATTTATTATATAGATAATCTCAATGCCTATAGATGGTGAAGATGATGTACTCAAAACATAATAAACATTTTCTATTGAGTTTCACATTTTCAGGAGCTCGAAGATGACCATTTTATCGTTCAAACGGTGGTGGAAACTCAATAGAAAACTTTGAGAATAAGAAAGGAGGCGCAATATGACAGAAGACAGAGCAGCAAAAATCATCACTTTTCCTTCAAAGCAGCGAGTGAAGGGAACAAAGAAGTCAGGCGGCAGGATCAAGAGCGTTGATGGTGTCAAATACTTCAACGAAAAACAGATTAAACTATTGAGAAGGACAGCAAGGGAACAGGCAGAGATTGACGAACAGAAGGGTAATGTTACAGGGATCAGGGAATGGATGGTCATCGATCTCTTGACAAGTACAGGGGTCAGGGTATCAGAAGCAGCGAATTTGAGGTGTGGTGATCTGAAGATCGGCTACTCAGAAAGCAAAATATACGTGAGAGAGGGGAAAGGACGAGTATCGGGTCATGTTGTCATAAATGATTCGCTTAAAAAGCATTGTAGGGCGTTTCTAAGCTGGAAACGGGCACTGGGAGAGCCTCTTGGGGATGATTATCATCTGTTTGCAGGGCAGAGAGGGGCTTGGACATCACAGGCTATACAGCAGATTGTCAAAAAGTATCTCAGGAAATGCGGATTTTATCAGCAGGGAAAGTCTGTTCACGCACTACGTCATTCATACGCTGTGGAGCTATATTCGAAAGAGAAAGACTTGCGGGTAGTACAGAAACAGCTTAGGCATGTCAGCATTCAGTCTACACTGGTATATGCAGACGTTACAAATGAAACGATCAGTGATCAGATAAAAGGGCTTTGGAACTGATACAAAGGGAGGGGTATGACGATGGTACAAAAAAAGAAGACAGTAAAGCGGCAGAGTCAAGGAGCTATGGGACGATCAAAAATAGGTGTCACTATTGATACAGAGCTATGGCGCAGACTGCGTGCTATTGCAATAAGGCAGGGCAAGTTGACAAGCGTACTGCTGGATGCTGCGATTAAGGAGTATCTTGATAGTCACGAAAAATAAACTCACTTAAATGAAGGTATAACCCCCCTAGGTCTACTCAGAATTGGTTCATTCAGGAGTAAGAGTTAATGGCGCATGAATTATATCCAACAAACAGAACTTTTCGAGGTGGTTTAACAGTCAAACGCACTTCCTGAAAGAGAGCATCTGTCAACTTTGAAGAGCATCCACCCTTTCATATCGTAATCATTATTAAGGCAGATACAAAGTCAGAGCCACTTATTCTGCCTTTGTCTTGAAGATCGAGCTTGATCTATTTCTCAAACTTGAGCCCAACCCCTTCAATTTCGGTCATAATAATTATGAAAAAAGTTGAATATATTTTTTTAAAAAACAGATTCATTTTTTAATATACTAACCATTTTGTCTGGGTAATGCGTAGCACTTTGCAATAACAAAAATCTTGTCAAATTGACTTATCAAGTTAAAGGTATAAAAGAATTAAAGAATTAAAGTTTTTTACCGATAGTAAAATAGGTATATGTTTATTAGTTGGTATTCGACATTAATTGAACACAATTCATCTCTTAGGATTAAAATGAAAGTTCACAAAGATTTCATTATGCCAGCGAGCTCACCTGATTCAGATGAGATGGTGATTAATCCTATTAATCTATCATTTAGCGGGGAGCTTGAAACTTCATTCCTTAATGATTATTACAAAAGCTCTCTTAAGCTGGTTCGTTTATCCCTTTTGGCAGGGATTTTAATCTATGCATTCTTCGGCATTCTTGATGCCCATTTGATTCCCGACATGAAGGGAAAATTGTGGTTTATCCGGTTTGCCATTGTGTGTCCCTTTCTTTTTGGCGTAATAGTTTTCTCCTATTTCTCGGAGTTTAAAAAGTACTTCCAGCTATCTGTTGCTGCCGCAATGACTGTTGCCGGTACAGCTATCATAGCAATGATTTTAATCATCCCTCCCCCGACAAACTATTCTTATTACGTCGGGGTGATCCTTGTATTTATATGGGGATACACATTTACGAGAGTTAGATTCTTGTGGGCAACAATCTCAGGCTGGGTTATTGTCGCATTTTATGAATTTGTCGGCATATGGATTATCGATACACCATATACTATCCTGATGAGCAATAACTTCTTTTTCATAAGTGCAAATGTGGCAGGAATGATTGCATGTTATTCCATAGAGTACTATGCGAGAAGGGATTTTTATCTGGCATACCTGCTTAAGAATGAACAGAAAAATATCAAGTCTGCAAATGTTATTTTGGAAAAAATAGTCGAGGAACGGACATCTCAATTAACAGCAACGAACAGAAACTTAAGCAGGAAATAGAAGAGAGAAGCGGGCCGAACAGCAACGAATAGAGTTAGAAAACAAACTTCAACAAGTTCAAAAATTAGAAGCCATGGGTACGCTGGCCGGTGGTATAGCTCACGATTTTAATAATTTGCTGATGGGTATCCAGGGATATACTTCTCTCATTCTTTTAGACATTGACTCCGGTTAATCGCATTACGAAAAATTGAAAAGCATTGAACAGTATGTCGTTAGAGGAGCTGAATTGACGCGACAGTTACTTGGTTTCGCGAGGGGCGGAAAATATGAGGTAAAACCAGCGAACCTTAATGAAATAGCGCAAAAGAGTTCACAGATGTTCGGTCGTACTCAAAAAGAGATTACAATTCATACAAATTTCCAAGAAGGAATCTGGACAGTAGAGGTAGATCAGGGGCAACTCGACCAAGTCCTCTTAAATCTTTATGTGAATGCCTCGCAGGCTATGCCGGGAGGTGGTAATCTTTATATAGAAACACAGAATGTTACGCTAGACTATATGGATGTTGAGCCTTATCAAAATAAACCGGGAAGCTATGTGAAATTGTCTGTAAGAGACACAGGACTGGGAATGGATGAAAAAACGAGAGAGAGAATATTTGACCCCTTTTTCACCACAAAGGAGATGGGACGTGGAACAGGTTTGGGGCTCGCATCTGCTTATGGAATCATCAAGTCCCACGGAGGGATCATCAATGCAACGAGCAAAAAAGGAGAAGGGTCCACTTTTAATATTTATTTGCCCGCTTCTGAAAAAAAGATCGAGCAAGAAAAAAGTGTTCCTGATGCCATCATTAGTGGAACGGGAAGAGTTCTTCTTATAGATGATGAAGAAATGATTATTAACGTCGCTGATGACATGTTGCATCGATTGGGCTATGAAGTAATGGTAGCAAGAAGTGGTAAGCAGGCTGTTGAAATATTTAAGGCTAATAAAAATAATATAGACGTTGTCATTCTTGATATGATCATGCCTGACATGGGTGGTAGTGAAACTTTTGATGCTCTTAAAGTGATTCGGCCTGATATTAAGGTTCTTTTATCAACTGGTTACAGTATTGCAGGTGAAGCTTCTGATATTATGGACCGTGGTTGTGATGGTTTTATTCAAAAGCCTTTCAACGTGAAGCAGATATCCCGCAAAATTAAAGAAGTAATGGACAGCTATAGATTAAATTCTTAGTATAAGATTATGCTGGAGGATAGTAAAGTGGAAATTGATAAGAGCTTCAGAGAAATCTTTTCCGAACTCGAACAAGGTCATATCAAAATCAGAGAAAGTTTGAATTCTCTGACTAAGAAAGGAAACGATCTGGAAGAGATTCTTATGCAGGAACATGATAAATTTGATTCCTGGCGATTGAACCTTATGGACCACTTGGGAGAAATTTCTTCTCAGTTTACTCAAGAACAAAAAGAAGCACATCAAAATTTCATCAGAGCCAGCACATATTATAGAATCGTCCAGGAAGCACCATTCTATTGGAGGATTATAAATAAACCAAATGGTTATGCCGGCGATGCCTTCATGATGAAATTCATTTATGATAATCGGTTTGAAGGAAACACGCCATTTGGAATGTTTCTGCATAAGCACGCCTTGTCTACGAAAGCATGTCAGTCAGTTCGGAACAGAAAAGAATATCTAAGAAAACAAATATTAGAAAAAGAGGGCGGGAAGATTCTCAGTTTGGCTGCTGGTCCCGCTCAAGAGATTAAGGAAGTTCTTGAAATATCCAATGGTAATAAATTTCAATTCCTTGCCCTTGATCATGACATGGACACTCTGGAGAAATTCAATATTACCACCGCAAATGGTCAATTCCAATATGCTCTTGCCAATGCATTTCAAATAATATCAAGTAATTACCTCACGGCAAGGCCAAGGAGGCACCTGCTAAAGTATTGTCATCCCCGAAAAGATTTTAAAGGAATGCATCGTTTATTAAGCGCAATAAAATACGAATTGAATATTCTAGAAAAGGAAGCGTTCAGCTTGGTTTATAGTGCAGGGTTATATGATTATATAAAAACCTTCCTATTAGATGAAACCAAAGGTACCATATCTTTGACAAGAAATTTGTTTGATTTAGTTAAGCCCGGGGGTTCATTGATAGTAGGAAATTTCAATCACAACAATCCGAGGGACCTTAAATTCGTTATGGAATACATTTATGATTGGCAATTAATATACCGAGGAAAACATGATATGTTAGAGCTTGCGCGAGCTATACCTAGAGAAAAGATAGAGGATATTAAGATAATAGAGGAAGATTTAAGTATCAATTATTTTCTAAAAATTGACAAAAAATAAAATGGCATTATCTAATTACTATTTGCATCTCTGTTTTTTGGTTCAACTTCAGTCCAGTTAGATTTTCTAATAAATTGACTTCCTGCCGCGGTGGTAGCTACTTTGAGGGGCCATAGTATCGTTCTTCTTTTTATTAGAGTGTATTAGATTATCTTCAAGCTTTCCATATGTAATCCTCACTTTTCATTTCATGGTCAGTCTGACGACAAGGTGAAACATATTTTCTAGACACACAAGATCCCAGCACCGACCTAGATCGACCTTGTAACGTAAATCCTCCTGCTAAATAAACGCCTCTTAGCAAACTTGAATTCATAATCAGAGACAACTAAGATTATAAACAAGGGGTAGCAATAGGGTAGCAAATAATGTCTAAGAGGATTTAATGAAGATGATTAACTATTTGATATTATTGGCGCGCCCACCAGGAGTCGAACCTGGGACCTTTGGATTCGTAGTCCAACGCTCTATCCATCTGAGCTATGGGCGCTCCATAAATGAATGGCGGAGAGAGGGGGATTCGAACCCCCGGTACACCTTTTAAGGGCATACATTCGCTTAGCAGGCGAACCCATTCGGCCTCTCTGGCATCTCTCCGTGGGCCGATTTATCTTTTTTTCAATTTCCCCGGCTTTTCTTTTCAGAAAGAAGGCGGGGTCATTCTTTTATACTGGCGGAGGGAACAGGATTCGAACCTGTGAACCTTTCGGTTAACGGTTTTCAAGACCGCCGCCATCGACCACTCGGCCACCCCTCCGTATTCACATTGATTTCAGAATTAGTGAGTTATACTAAACTGGGGCAGATATCCTGTCAATTCCTTTCATATAAGGTCTCAAGACATCAGGGATAACAACGCTGCCATCAGCTTGCTGGAGATTTTCCAGAACAGCCACGACGGTCCTTCCCACAGCCAACCCGGAGCCATTCAGGGTATGGACAAATTCCACTTTGCCGCTGCCCTCGCGGCGAAAGCGTATGGAGGCCCTGCGGGCCTGAAAATCCTCAAAATTGCTGCAAGAGGATATTTCTCTGTAGGTATCCTGACCGGGAAGCCATACCTCAATATCATAGGTCTTGGCGGAAGAAAACCCGAGATCCGCCGTGCAAAGACTTACCGTTCTAAAATGGATGTTCAGCCTTTTCAGAATCTCCTCGGCATTGATAGTCAATTTTTCCAGTTCGTCATAGGAAGTTTCAGGCGTCGTAAATTTGACCAGTTCCACCTTGTTGAACTGATGCTGTCTGATCAAGCCCCTTGTATCCTTTCCGTACGAACCCGCTTCAGCACGGAAACAGGGTGAATAGGCCACATAATAGGTGGGTAGGTCTTTTTCATCCAAGATCTCATCACGGTGGATATTTGTTACAGGAACTTCTGCGGTGGGGATAAGGTAATAATCCATCCCTTCGATCTTAAACAGGTCTTCGGCAAATTTCGGGAGCTGCCCGGTGCCCGTCATGCTTTCGCTGTTCACCATGAAGGGCGTCAATACTTCCATGTAACCATGCTCCGATGTGTGCAGGTCAAGCATGAAATTCATTATTGCCCGCTCCAGCATAGCCCCGGCTCCCCGATACAAGGTAAAACGCGCCCCTGTAATCTTCGCACCTCTCGCAAAATCCAGGATATTCAGATCCTCGCCGATTTCCCAGTGCGGCTTTGGTGCAAAATCTAATTTCGGTTTCTCCCCCCACACACGGATCACCGGATTATCCTGCGAACTTGTCCCGTGTGCGACAGATTCATGAGGCACATTGGGTATGACCATAAGTATATTGCGAAGATCATCCTCGATCTGCTTTAGAGACTCGTCCAGTCCCTTGATACGGTCAGAAACCTCGCTCATCCTGCCAATAAGCCCGGAGGCATCCTCCTTCTTTTTCTTTTTCTCACCGATCTCCTTGGAAGCAGTGTTGCGCTCATTCCGGAGAATCTCTACTTCCTGCAGAACGCTTCGCCTCTTTTCATCCAGAGCGGCAAAGGCATTTAGGTTAACGTCCTGACCTCTCTCAAGCATCTTTTTCCGGACAAAATCGATATTCTGCCTCAGAAATTTAATATCCAGCATGATCTGACCTTCACTTTCAAATTATGGCCTAAAAAAAGAAATCCTCCGTACCACTTCAACTACTTGAAGTCAATGTTTTTTATCCTTTCATTAACCTGATATGTTTGTTTTCATTGGACTTTGGGTCTTCTCATCTTCCTTTTAAGCGTCTCAATAATCATCGTCATTTCCGAACATTTAGTTAAGCCGGCGGCGATGAAATATGTCGCCGTCCCGGCAAGGATACACAGCATGAGATACAAGATTCTTTCGTCTAAGGGCCCTTTATCTCTCCAAGGGATAATAATTCCTATGAGGATGATTACCACCCACATCGCCAGGGACGACAGGAGCATCTTATAAACAGAACGGTAAAATTCCCGGTTTAAAAAAACACCTATTCTCTTTTTGAGAATGACCGACAGCATAATAACATTGACACTGGTGGCGATAGATGTGGCCAGTGCAAGACCGCCATGCTTCAAGGGGAACATGAGAATAACACTAAAAACAGCATTTACAAGCAGTGCTACAATCGCCGCTTTCATGGGAGATTTTGCATCCTGGAGGGAGTAAAAAGCTGACACAATCACCCTGATGACAGAAAAGGCCCACAAACCGATGGCATAATAGAAAAGGGCCCTGGCTGTGAGAAAGGTCGATTGGAGATCAAAAGCACCCCTCTGAAAAAGTACAGAGATTATAGGAATACGCAGTGCGATCAGGGCAATCGTTGCCGGTATGGTAACGAAAAGGATCAGCCTCAGGGAAAAGGAGATTGTTTTTTTTAATTCATCAAAATCCCCTTTCGCCACCTGTTCCGAAAAGCTGGGGAGAGTGGCAGTTCCTATCGCAATGGCAAATACACCAAGGGGAAGCTCCACGATCCTGTCGGCATAATAGAGGTAGGATACACTGCCGGTCGGCAGAAGTGATGCCAGAATCGTAGCTACAAAAATGTTGATCTGATAAATGGATGCCCCAAAAGCGGCGGGAAAAAAGAGGAACCCGATTTGCTTAAGGCCCGGATGCCGGAAGTTAAAATCAGGCTTCAGTTTTACCCCCAATTTAACAAGGAAAGGCCACTGCATGGCAAGCTGCAGAACGCCACCAATCATGACCCCCACAACAAGCGCAATGATCGGTTCCTGGAAAAAGTCTCTGAGGAGCAGCGTTGCTAAAATCATGCAGATGTTGAGGATCACCGGAGAAAGCGCCGGTGCGGCGAAATGACGGAGTGAATTCAGGATGCCCATGCACAGCGCCACCAGCGACATGAAGAATATATAGGGGAACATCAGACGATTGAGAAAAACCGTCAGATGGTAGTGGGTGGGATTTTTAATGTACCATCCGGGTGCCATGACCGTGACGATGAGAGGCGAAAGGATGACACCGGCGATGGATACGACTACGAGGATAATAGAAAGAGTGGTAAAAACAACATTGGCCAGCTCAAGGGCCTCGTCTTTTGTCTTCTTGTTCAGGAATTCCGTGAAGACGGGGACAAAGGAGACAGTGAGCGATCCTTCACCTATCAGACGCCGCAGCATGTTCGGGATTCTGAAGGCAACAAAAAAAGCATCTGTCGTAAGCCCTGCACCGAAAAAAGCAGCGACTACCATGTCCCTCAGGAAGCCGAATACCCGGGATAGCAATGTAGCAAGACCGACCACGCCCGCTGCTTTGGCGACTTTCGAATTCTCCGTGCCTCGCAAGGTATTTTCTTCTTCCATTGTTTGTAAACGCTTGCTTCAAGATATAAGAATGACAGGACAGGCAGGAGACCTGTCCTATGGTCTGTCCTCAGGCAATAATATCCTCGATGTCCTTTTTCCCGATTCCTTCTATGGCAATCGTTTTTTTTCTCGACCTATGGCCGCTGACGATTTTTACATGAGTCTTTCGAACACCCAGGATATCAGACAGAAACTTTATGCATGCCTCATTCGCCTGTCCTTCCACCGGCGGTGATGTAATCTTAAGCTTCAGCGCGTCATCCTGAACGCCGGCAATCTCGCTCTTAGCCGATTTGGGCACGACATGGATACGGAGAATGACACCGTTTTCCGTTTCTTTAATATACTTCATACCTGATGAAAACCGATCCTGTAATTGATAATTTATGAATGACGGAAAGAAAAGATACCGCCTCTTACCTGAAGTAAACAGCCAATTCAATCATGCTCCTGACGAGAAATTCATCTATAAAATAAATTGCCAGAATGACGATAATCGGAGATATGTCAATACCCATGCCTCTGAAGGGGATCCATCTCCTCACGAGGGCCAGGACCGGCTCCGTGATCCGGTATAGAAATTGAACGATCCGGTTATATGGATCGGGGTTCACCCATGATATGAGGGCCCTGGCAATAACGACCCACATATAAATATTCAGTATGACATGGACGATTTTTGCTACTGCAGTGATAAAGTTCCCCAGCACGAACATACTTTTACCCTCTCCGAAATGAAAAGTTAATTACTATACTTTTAACCATTTCCTATAATGTGTTTTTAGACACACTATCATATTCCCGTCGAACTGCTACCCGATAAACAACCCCGCAGCAATCAGAAAGGGAGTTACGATGTTGATGACTACGTTCAGGCCCATATAAGGAATCAGTTTTTTTGCATCCCCAGAGTAACGAAGTGCACCGATAAAGGCAGGCACTGCAATGACTGTCGTGAACAGCCCAATGAGGCTGACTTTGGGCAGATAGTCAAGTACGACACCGAACAGGATAGACAGATAGGCAAATAAAAGAAATGCGCCATAGATAAAACTACTGGCATGATTGCCAATGACGATCGGGAAATGCTTTCTGCCGATGCTCCGGTCTGCTTCAACATCCGGAAACTGATTCAAGAGTAACAGATTGCTGACCAGAAAGAATGGCACAAGTGACGCAATAAAAGCAGTTAGTGAGTATTCACCGGTGAGAACAAAATCCGTCCCCATGACCATGAGCGGTCCAAAACCTAATCCGGGGACAATCAAGCACAATATTGGATTGCGGGTAAGCCATGGGGTATAGGCAAATAGCAGGAATAAACCGAGGAGACCTAAGGGCAGCAGATATGGTCCTCTTACATATAAAAAATATGCGCCGATCAACCCTGTAATGGCAAATGTAATCAATCCCGTGCTCAATGCTACATGAGCCATATCGGGATTTTCGGGCAAGGTTCCACTGCCGCCGCTGAAAGGGGTCCGCTCTGTCTTAAAATCCAGACCACTTTTAAAATCAAAATATTCATTTAAGGCATTGACACTAATATGAGCACATATGGCTCCAGCAAGTATCAGAATAATGTGAAAAACATTTGCTGTTCCGGTTATCCATACGGCCGTTCCAACTCCCACGGAAACGCAGGCAGGGGTCAAGATTAAGAAAGGAACCCGCATCGGACCCAGGAAGTATTTATATTTACTCATATAGTTCCTGCATTTCTTACGGATCAAACTGCCGGTAGCGATACGACAAAAGCTCTCAGCAACCTGTTGAAGGCCTCAGCATTCTCCAGCATCACCATATGCCCCGCATTTTCAATCAGCGACAATTGCGCACCGGGAATATTATCACCTAAAAACTGTGACAGGACCGGCGGCGTCATCTTGTCATCGGTACCGCATAAAATGAGTGTTGGTATCGCGATCCGTGAAATCTGACCTGTGATATCGAGTCTGTCACAGGCAAGCAAATCACCATACAGGACATCAGGACTTGCACACGACAAACCCTCAATCACAGTGCGCAACAGGCGTTCCCTATTTTCCCTGGAAACTGAAAACTTAGCTATCAGACCTATTACCGAATCGGGGTCCGTTTTCAGGCCTTGCAGAATCATTTCATTGACAGGCATTGTTACCCCGCCGCCCACAGAGACAACGCCGGAAAGCATCTCCCCGTATTGAATAGCGAATACCAGACTTATGGCTGCCCCCAGGGAATGGCCGATCACCACGGGTTTTTTCAAGGCGAGCGACTCCAGAAGCCTTTTCACCCATTCGACATACAATGAAACATCCTGTTCGCCCTTGCCGCTGGATTGTCCGTGGCCGGGTAAATCAATGACAGCGATATTAAACTCATCTTTAAATTTTGTATACTGCTTTATCCAGAGACTGTGGTCTCCACCCGACCCATGCACAAAGACGAGGGTCTTTCTCCCATCGGCAAAGTTCTCGCCTCCTACCCAGCAGGCAATATTTGCACCGCTGATTTCACGAAAGACTATCACTTGGGCCTCCCAGCAATATTCATCTTGATTTCCAGTGCCTATCATATATTCCGCATAATGTGCAAATAAAGATTGATAATCTTATAAAAATTCGTAAACTGGAGCAGATCAGGAGACAGTTTTAAAGATATATACGCGGAAAATAGAGATCTTGTCATTTCGGCTCCTTAAGTTTACTGAAGGTTAATTTCGGGACAAATCTTAAGATCCTTCGCTGCTGCGCATCTCGGAATGACATGAATAAGGCACTTTATCAACAGTGTAAAAAAAAGAATAATGTACTGAGGTGAGGAATGTTGAAGAAAAAGAAGATCGGCTTTATTGGCGGTGGTAAAATGGGGAGCGTTCTTATCAATGGTATTTTGTCTCACAATCTCATGCCCGCAGAAAATCTGTCTGTTTCCGATGTGGCTAAAGATCGCCTGGAAGATATCAAAAAGACGTACGGTGTCAATGGAACCGCAGATAATAAGAAAGTCGTAAGGGATGCTGATATCGTCATCCTGGCAGTTAAGCCTCAGATTATAGCAGAAGTACTGAAAGAAATAGCCGGGGTTATTGATAAGAGGAAGCTCATCATTTCCATTGCAGCGGGTATTTCGACGCAATACATTGAAGGGTTACTCAAGAAAGAGGCTCGAGTTATCAGGGTCATGCCGAATACTCCCGCACTGATCGGTGAGGGAGCCGCAGCAATCACGAGAGGTTCATATGCAACTGATGAAGATTTTGCCTGCGCCCGTTATATCTTCGATGCCGTTGGGATAACTGTTTCAGTTAAAGAAGAACTCATGGATGCGGTAACGGGCTTGAGCGGAAGCGGACCTGCATACGGATTCGTAATAATAGACGCACTTGCCGATGGCGGCGTCAACATGGGGCTCTCCAGGGACATCGCCCTGAAACTTGCAGCACAGACCCTCCTGGGTGCGGCTAAACTCTGTCTTAAGGGAGACAAACACCCCGCAGAGCTGAGAGACATGGTTACTTCTCCCGGGGGAACGACTATAGCCGGATTGAAGGCCCTGGAAGATGGAAAGCTCAGGGCCACCCTGATGACGGCTGTCGAGGCGGCAACATTGCGAGCAAAGGAACTGGGAAAGAAGAAATAACACTAAAAAGAGATCTAAAAGACAACGATTTGCTGCCCCACGGGGTAATCCTTAAACTCTACCCATGGTTCTGGATTTATTCAGGGTTTCGGAAACAATCAGATTTACTTCCATAAGAACAGTGTACTCGACGGGTTCGAAAACCTTAATATCGGGACAGAGGTACGTTACGAGGAGGAAGAAGGGGAAAAGGGTCCGCAGGCAAGCACGGTCAACGTAATCAGGAAGGAACACACCCATCACAGACATTAATGAATTCAGACATGATGGCTAAGATATAATCAAGCTGCAAATAAATATACATATGCGGCAAAATAGGAAATGGTGGGAACGCTCCCCACTTTTTTGTCTTGGAGAACACTCATATCCCTTGTCCCCCGCTTTTCTTAATGTCCGGGACCACCTGAATTTGGTATTTTCCTTATAAATCCGTCTCCATTTTTTACCCATTTGATACCTTACATCCATTCTGCAATGAATGGCATAATTGGCACATTTATCATTTGTATACAAATTATTTGCGTAATAAACAATTGACAAACGTATTTTTTGCCATTATAAAACATAAAACAAATAAACAGGGAGTGATGCATATGAAAAAATCGTTGATTATTTCAAGACTGATAGCTTTAAGTTTAGTGTTTTTGCTTATCTTGGTTTGCGGTTGTACGAAAAGGTCAATTGTAAGAGACTACCCTCCGGTAAAAGAAAAAACAGCGGCTAAAGAGGCTGGTGCGGAGGGATGGAAAGAAGAAGGTAAAGCAACAAAAGGAAGTGCTGTGAAAGAAGACTTTTTAACTGAAGGAAGTGCGAGAAGCGCGACTGAGTCAACAAAGGGACTGTCTGTTACAGGAAAGGAAGCAGGTATATTCGAAGATATTTATTTTGATTACGATAAGTATTATCTTAAGCCGGAAGCTCGGGAAAGTCTAAAAAAGGACGCGGCTTGGCTTGCCAAACATAAAAATTACAATGTTGTCATAGAAGGGAACTGTGACGAAAGGGGGACAGTGGAATATAATCTGGCCCTTGGCGAAAGAAGAGCTGCAGAGGCCATGAAATATTTCGTCGAACTTGGTATTGAAAAGAAAAGGATAAAAACGATCAGCTATGGCAAAGAAAGGCCATTAGATCCGGAACATAATGAAGAAGCCTGGGCGAAGAATAGGAGAGATAATTTTATCCCCACACTTAAGAAATAAAAGCACACCATAAAAAACGTGCGATGATGCCCTTCACCCGTTAAACGAAATGTAACGGGCGAAGGGCCATCCATGGCTTATTAGATTTAAAAGTTCAATTCTGAAATATTTTTCTCGTATATCATTATTTTACAATTACCCTGATTTTACAACTATCGCACTGATTATAGTTATGCTTTCACTGAGTCATCGCTTTTTTAAGCCCTACCGAGATATTTGACATGATTAGTAAGGGTAACTGAAAAAGATATACTTTGAATTGTGCAGACTCAAAGCTGACAAGAAGATACAAATTCTGATTGCTGTTCTTCAAATTTTGCCCACCCATAGTAAATTTCAATCGGGAATCTTGATAATTTCATTGCGACAAACATTGACAGCATCCGGTCGTCTATGGATTGAGTATTAAGAAGCAAAATTGGTTTTTCATGAGAAATGCATCTTTTTCTTGGCAATATTATCCTTTCCCCGATGCCAAAATCAGGTTATTAGATATTTTGGCTTTATATTATCCCTATACTTAAATAATATGCAGCACGTTAGAATATCTTTGATATTTCGCTTTATTATAGAGGCAGTATGAAATCAATGATGATGAACATTTTGCCGCCAAGTCCGGTTCATCTTGCCCGGGATCAGGCGCTTCTGATAAGATTATTTTATAAATTATTATGGGTGGGATGAATACATGATCGACGGCACGGAACAGCCGGCAAGCGCCGGAAGAAAAGCAATTATGAAAGCCGTCGCACTGGTCATATTCATCATTTTAGCTATCTGCATCATTCGTTTCACCCCTGTGAAGAATCTGCTCACACGGGAGGTCTTGGGTAGTTTTCTTGAGGCCGCAGGTTTTTGGGCCCCTTTGATATTTATGCTCATATATACGGCCGGTATCTGTCTGTTTGTGCCGGGTACATTACTCACCGCATTGGGGGCAGCCATCTTCGGCCCCTATTGGGGCTTTCTTTATGTATGGGTTGGGGCCATGGCCGGAGCGAGCGCCGCCTTCTGGATCGGACGGACCCTCGGGCGGGACTTTGCCGCGTCCTTGATCGGTGATCGTCTTAGAAAATACGATGATACCATAGAGCGTAACGGCTTTGCCACCGTCCTCTATCTTCGCCTGGTTTACTTCCCGTTTACGCCGATGAATTTCGGGATGGGATTAACGAAGGTCCGCTTCTGGGATTACTTTTTCGGGACCGGCCTCGGTATAATTGTCGGGACGTTCATTTTTACTTTTTTCTTCGGAACCCTTAAAGAAGTCTGGGCCGGCGGTGACTGGGGCCAGCTTTTCTCCTTCAAGGTCTTCTTCTCCATCGCGCTCTTTGTCTTTTCGTTCTTTATCCCGAAGATCGTAGAGAAGGTCAGGAAAGAGAAGTGATTTTCACGGCACATCGTTTTTACAGGAGGTACGAGTATGGGAAGCTTTGATTATGATCTCGGAATCATCGGTGGCGGTGCGGCGGGACTGACGGCAGCCGCCGGGGGCGCCCAGTTTGGCGCCAAGACGATCCTGATTGAGAAGTCTGGCAGACTCGGCGGTGACTGCCTGCATTACGGCTGTGTACCTTCAAAGACACTCATCAGAACCGCCGGCGTGTGGGCGCTTGCAAAACGGTCTGCTGAATTCGGCCTGCCCATATTGTCCATGCCCGCCGTAAATATGAGAGCAGTCATGAACCATGTGAAAGAAGTCATCGACCGGATTCAGAAGCAAGACTCCGTGGAGAGATTCTGTGGCTTGGGCGCCGAGGTCCGTTTCGGCGCTCCGGTCTTTACGGATGATCACGCAGTTAACTTGGAGGGAAAGCAGATCTCCGCGAAGAACTGGATTATTGCCACGGGGTCAGGTCCGGTCGTCCCTCCCGTGGACGGCCTTGCCGGGGTTCCCTTCTGGACGAATGAAACGGTTTTTTCTCAGGAAACACTCCCTTCCCGGCTGATTGTCCTTGGAGGCGGCCCCATCGGCCTGGAAATCGCCCAGGCCTTTGTGCGTCTGGGGTCTCGGGTAATCATCATCGAATTCATGGATCAGATTTTGGGGCCCGAAGATGCCGATATGGCCGAGATTCTGAAGACTCGCCTGGAAATGGAGGGAATAGAGATACGGGCGAAGACAAAGGCCGTCCGGGCGGAGTCCAGTGGGTCATCGATCCTGTTGACCGTTGCTCCTGCGGTCGGTGAAGGAGAGGCCACAATCATTGAAGGGGACGCAATTTTCGTGGCTACAGGCAGGGCACCCGGCATAAAAGGCTTAGGGCTTGATGCAGCAGGTGTATCGTCTACACCCAAGGGTATCCCGACAGATGCAAGAATGAGAACCAATGTTCCCCATGTGTATGCCTGCGGCGACGTAAATGGCCAATTGCTTTTCACGCACGTAGCGGGATATGAAGCGGGCATTGCCCTGACCAACGCAGTCCTCCACCTTCCCCGAAAAGCGGACTACAGGCGAATCGGCTGGTGTACCTATACGGACCCGGAAGTGGCCAGCATCGGCCTCAACGAAAAACGGGCCCGGAAGGAAGGGATAGACTATCAGATCATCGAGGAACTCTTCGTGGATAACGATCGTGCCCTTGCCGAAGGGGAAACACTGGGCAAGATCAAGATCCTCCTGAGTCCTAAGGGAAAGATCCTGGGCTGCCAGATCATCGGCGCCCATGCTGGTGACCTTATTCATGAATGGATAATTGCAATGACCGGCGGGGTGAAGCTGTCCGCAATGGCCGGTGCCGTCCATGTCTATCCGACCATGTCGGAAATTTCGAAGCGTGCCGCCGGCAAGTACTTTTCCGGCAAGATCTTCAGTGATACGACGAAAAATATCCTTCGTCTTCTCTTTAACCTCAAAGGAAGAGCCTGCACATTAAAACCCTGACTCGCCCTCCCGTTTATCCAGGGGGCACTGGCGGAGCGTGGATAAGCTCCGTTATATTTTGTTTGTGATTATAGAAGATGAAGAGGGCGGTTGCAACTGCTCCCGTCATCGCCGCCGCCTGGTATCCGCACGCAATAATCGTCCCGGCCATAAGAACGAAGGTCATGAAGAATGAGGCGATAAAGGGAATGCGGACGATCCCGTATACCCCCACCCAGACGAGGGCGGAAAAAGCCGCCGCAAGGGGTGAAATCAGGATGGTAAAGCCGAGATAGCCTGCCACCCCTTTCCCGCCGCGGAACTGATGAAAGCAGGGGAAGCGATTGCCGAAAATTAGTGCCAGTCCCACCCAGGGGACGTTGTTCATCGAAATTAGATGCAGCGCTGCCCAGGAAACGGCAACAGCCCTGGCTAAATCAAGAAGAAATACGACCCCGGCCCAAAGCATCCCGGCCTGCCGATAGACATTCGTAGTCCCGGCAGTCCCGCTGAAATAATATCTTGGATCATCTTTCCCTAACAGTCTGAAGAGCAGGATGGAGAAATTGACAGAGCCCGCTATGTAGGCTGCCACAAGCAGTATCGATAGCATCATGACTCTGTGTTTCCCCTGTGCGTTAACATAAAATCCTCCCTACCCCCTTTGTTTAAGATGGGAACTGGAGGTTAATACAAGACCCAACCGGGAGGCTTGATACGGCCACCGGAGACGTCCCTCATAATGACTCCTCTGATCTCCTCATGAAGATCACCAGTCAAATCACGAATCCATATATCGAAGAGAAGGTATTCTCCGGTCATTGACACGGGCGATATCCGGCAATGATAGGTGTCTCCGGGTATCGTTGGTTTGACGATGATGCGTTCCTCAAAACCGACGGGAAAGGCCACGATATGAGAATACCGCTGTCCCCAGGCGCAGGCGACATGAAGAGCTCCGTCGAAGGGAAAGGGAGAACCGAGGGGCTCTGATGGCGCCTGATTATCCTCAGCGTATACCTGGGCCACGGCACCGCTTTCAGAAAGAAGGACATCACCCCTGACATTCTGATAAGACGGCCCGAAGGGCACCAGGTCGCCGTATAATTTTTGCGCGGATATATTATAGCAAATGTCCTCCGATAACGATATCGTATCCATAGGCACATCCGTGGCTCGATCCCCTGCAGACGTGAAACTGACAGCGGCATGGACTTTCGTCCTCGTCATGGTTCCTCTTATCCTGTCAATGGTGATCAATTTGGATAATATGCGGCCGCCTTCATAGACTTCTAGTTCGTTGCAGGCCTCGATGACCCGGGATTTTTTTTCGATATACAGAAAACGGTCAAACGTGGCTGCATGCATGTGTTTGACATACGCAGTAGGCAGGTAAGCCTGAACCGATCCGGCCAGCCGCTGGAGGGCTTCAACGGCGGGCAGAATGATTTTACCATCAAAATGGTGGTCCTTGAGGTAGGGATGAACAGGGATCACAAGAGGTAGACGGATATGTTCCGCCATCCGGGAAGGGTTCCCCATATTTTAATATCCTCTGAATCTTTCCAGATCAGGAAATCGATTCATCATTTCCAATCGATGAATATATCTTTGATACCTTTTCTCCCAGCCTATTCTGCGGATCTGCCTGTCGATAAAGTATTTCATGACCGGCTTGACCACATGCGTCCAGAAGGACGTCCATATCCTGCCCTGCTTGTCCGCAAATGCCGATGGTTTCCACCAGCCCAGAGCAGTTTGCCTGTAATACCAGAAGGCATATTGCAGCTGATCGGATTCCAGATGCCTGGTTTTCACATTTGCCCAGAAGCCGTTGTAACGCTCATAGCGATCATGATTCGTGACCAATCCCTCATCGATCAGATATTCTCTGAGCTTGGTCTTGGGATAGGGTGTCAGTATCTGACAGTAGGATGCGTCCGCCTCCAGATCAGTTGAGAAACTGATAGTTTTTCTTGATGGCCTCTTCATCATCATCGGGCAGTCCAAAGATCAGGCCGCCGATCACCATGATGCCGTACCGGTGACAATTCTCTACGGCCTGCTTCGCTTCTTTGACGATGTCGGCCTTCTCCATGGTCCTGAGATTATGACTCGATACATTTTCAATCCCCAGGAAAACGATCCGGAATCCCGCCTCGGACATTTTTTTCACCATCGCTTCATTTCGGGCCACGGATATGCAGTCGGCCTGTACGACCAGTTTCAAATTTCGATATTGTTTTTGTATGATGGCATCACACAGGCTTATGACCCATTTCGGATTCAAAACCATATTGTCATCGGCGATAAAGATCAGCCTCGTTTTCTTGTTGAAGTAGATGTCGTCAAGATCGGCAAGGATGCGCTCAATGGGATATGTCCTGTAAGAGCGTCCGTACATATGACTGATGCTGCAGAAATTACAGTTGCGGGTGCAGCCGCGGGAGGTTTCCATGACCTCGATTCTGGAATACATGAAATGGTATCCGCCCGTCAGGCGTCTATGATCCCGGATCGGCAGTTTCAGGCGGGACAGATCGCAGAGCGCTCCCCGTTCGTTGTGAACCCACTCACCGTCCTGTTTGTAGGAGAGGGATGGTATGGCTTCCAGTCTGTCTGTCCCTGCCAGGGCGTTCACCAGCCGGCGGAAGGTCTCTTCCCCTTCCCCCCTGATGATGAAATCGATCTCTTTCGATTCGGGGGATGCGGCCATTTCTCCGCTCATCAATGTGGCATGATAACCGCCGACGGCGATCTTCACATCGGGAAGGATACTTTTGATGAGCCCGATCACGGCCAGAGCAGGTCGGATACTGCCATGTCATGGCAGACAGGCCGATCAGGTCGGGGTTGATTCTTTTTAAGGTTTTCGTCAGATAGGTCGAGATGCTGCTCCGTTTTCGCACCAGGTCAATGAGATAGACTTCATGCCCCTCATCGATATTTCCGCCGATGCAGGCGATGCCGTGATTGGGCATATGGATCGCCATTTCATGGATAACGATGGGTATAACATCCGGCATGGAGATGAGGACAACTTTCATAAATCCACTTTTCTTTCCATGAGGGAACGCGCCTCCGCCATGAGACCGGAGAGCGAAAAAGCATCGCTTTCATAATCCGGTTCAAGGCTTCCGGCCAGTTCCACCTCAATGACATTTTCGTCACAGGTATTAAATAAAAACTTCCCCGGAGGAAAGAGTTTATGGGTATTCCGGATCAATACCACCTTGATCGGCGCATTACAGAGCCTGGCAATTCTGAATGCGCCTTTGTCAAACGGACCTATCCGGCCGTTGCGGCTTCTTGTCCCTTCGGGAAATATAAAGAGATTCCCTCCTTCCGACAGATAATCCTTCATATTCTTTATCTGGTCAATCATGTCTTCCGTAAACAGACCTTCCGTCATGGAAGGGATATAGCCGGATGTCTTCAAAATCCAGCCGAAAACGGGAAATCTGAAATAGTCACTTCTGACGATGGTCTTTTGTTTTTCAAACAGAGACACAAAAAGAATGGGATCAAGGAAGGAGAGATGGTTGGCAATAATGATGGAAGAGCGAATGCGCGGACACCTCTTCCGATATATGCCATTTCACTCTGGGAACTATGGTTCGTAAAAGAGAGAAAAAAAGCCGGTGGAGCCGATGATTCAGTTTTTGAAAGGCCTCTTCACGCCTGGGATGAAAAGAAGAAGGCATACAGATAAAAGGGAGAAAAGAACACGAAGAATCCCATAATGTAGTATACCCAGAGGGTGACGGTGATGATGAAATCTTTCAGGGATTGTCAATACCGAGAACATGGGTCATATCGTCAATTGTCATGCACATCTTTTTTATGATGAGGCTGGTGTTCACGCCGCCGAAGGCAAAATTCTGGATGGTGGCAATCCGGATCGGATGTTCCCTGAGTGTGCGCGACGTGATTGATCATGGCGCACCGTTCGTCTACCTCGTCCAGGTTGAGGGTCGGCGCGATAAATCCTTCCTCCATCAGATACATCGCAATGATGGTCTCAATGGCGCCGCAGGAACCCATGGTGTGCCCCATATAGCTTTTCAACCCGACAACGGCAGGGCAGATTCCCATAGACATCATAAATAGCCTGTGCTTCGATCACATCGCCCATCTTGGTTCCCGTCGCGTGGGCGCTGATGAAATCCACCTCATCCGCATTGATCTTTGCATCCTTCAGACCGATCCGGATGGTCTCTCTGATGCCGTTCAGGTTCGGCAGGATCAGGTCGCCGCCGTTGTTGTTGCAGGCAAATCCTATTACCTCGGCGAGAATGGGGGCGCCTCTCTTCCGGGCAAATTCATACTCCTCCAGCATGACGGCTCCCGCCCCCTCTCCCACGACCAGTCCGTCCCTCTTCGCATCGAAGGGACGCGGGGTCAGATGGGGCGTATCATTAAAGGCCGTGGAACAGGCGAGCAGATTGTCGAAGACGGCGACGGTGGTCGTATCGTATTCGTCAGCCCCGCCGCAAAGCATGGCGTCCTGCATCCCGTATTTGATCGCTTCATAGCCGTAGCCGATGGACTGGCTGCTCGTCGTGCATGCCGTGGATGATGAAATGACACGGCCCGTAATGCCGAACATCTTGGTGATATTGACGGCTGTCGTGTGCACCATGGATTTCAGGTAATCGACGGCGCCGATGGCAGAAAATTCGCTTCGGGATGCGCCGAAAAAAGTTCTGTAGATATCCCGCTGAACGGTGGGACTCCCATGGGTCGAACCGAAGGCGACGCCCAAACGGCCGGAGGTGACAAAGGCCTGATCCAGACCGGCGCTCTCAATCACTTCCTTCGCCACCTGGCACGCATAATAGGCGACGGGCCCCATGGTTTTCCGGTGTTGACGCTTGAAATCGTAGACAATTGGATAATCGACAGTCCCAAAAACCTTGGAGTGGATGTAGGGAGTCAACAGGCCGTCCTCCCGCAGAGGCTTGACTCCGGAAATCCCATGAACCAGATTGTGAAGAATCTCCTCTTTGGTGCGGCCAATGGGGGTGATGGCTGAACATGCTGTAATGACGACCCTTCTTTCCATAAGGCTCCCGTTTATGTGAAGACTCGGACTTCACCGCTTCGACAGTGCCGGCTCTTGTCTCTGGCCAGCGACTCTATATAATCACAGATCTGATTGATTGTCCTGATGTCCATGGCCTGTTTCTTTTCCTCCTGGGTCAGTTCGGAACCGAGCATTTTTTCAATCTTAAGAAGCAGCTCAATGGCATCTATGCTGTCAAACCCGTGCTTTTCTCTCAGGTTATCATCCAGTCCCGGATTTTCAATCTCAAATTCCTTTCGGAAAAAGTGGAGTATTTGCGTTATGATTTCATCACGTGTCATATGTGTATTCCGAACACTCCTGAAAGTCATTTTCTGCCTTTCCTGACTGGTCACTGCGGGAAAGTTTTCCACAGATGAACCGTCTTCGGATCAACGGCCACAGGCTTTCCCGATGAATTAAGGGCGCAATGCCTCGTAAATCCTTTGCAGATGATCCCCCCGGTTTCAGGATGGGTGATCACATAATCAAAACGGAGCTTCACCCGTTCCAGCTCCGCCGGCCGTGTATAAACTAACATGGGATCGTCATAATAGAGGGGTTCATGGAAACATATGCCCAGTTCGATGATCGGATATACATAGCCGCTCTCTTCTATTTCCCGGTAGGGATATGCCGCATGCCGCATCAGCGAGGTGCGGCCGAATTCAAAGTAACGGAGATAATTTGCGTGATAGACCACCGAGGAACGGTCCGTATCGGCGTACAGCGTCCGCATCTCGCATCGGTGCCAGACAAGGCCGGTTTCCTGATCACGGACATAGCAGTCATCATGTCCCGATGCTTCCGGTCTGAATGGTTTCGGTTTCATGCTATACTCCCCTGAATATAACGCAACAGTTTGTGCCGCCGAAACCGAAGGCATTTGACAGGGCAATTTCATGCTGCTGCCTCCGTGCCTTATTGGGAACGAAATCCAAGCCGTCAAACTGCGGATCGGGGATATAATTTATTGTAGGCAGGAGCACTCCTCTCTGCATTCCCTCGATGGTCAGTGCATTTTCAATGGCGGCAGTGGCGCCAAGGGAATGGCCGATCTGGGATTTGTTCGATGATATGGGAATATGTTTCAATCTGTCTCCGAAAACGGCGCGCAGACATTCTACTTCCATGCTGTCTCCCGTGGTCGTGGATGTCCCGTGGGCATTTATATACTCCACATCATTCGGCTTTAAGTCCCGCATCGTCAATGGTTTCCAGGATCGCCCGGATGGCAGTAGACTTGTTCGGTCTCGTAAAATGATAGGCATCAGACGTCCAACCTATACCCATGACCTCAGCCTTTGCCTTGAGTCCATAAGCTCAAGAGGGTCTCATCTGCAGCCAGAACAATCACCCCTCCCCCTTCAGAAACGACAAAACCTTTCCGGTCGATGCTGAAAGGCCGGGACGCCTGGGAAGGATCATCATAGGCGCGATCATTGGGATGTATCTTTATCGTGGCATTCATATTGGCAAAGCCATGGATAATCTCCGGTATAATAGGCATCTCCACACCGCCGGCGAGAACAAAGTCGCAGTCCCCGTCCCGTATCATTCGTGAACCGATGGCAATGGCATGATTCCCCGAGGCGCATGCCCCCTGGGGAGAGAATATCGGACCGGTAAAGCCCAGAAGCATCCCGGCCTTGCCCGACGGCAGGTTGGCGCAGAGATTGGGAAGCAGGTAGGGACTCACTTTCAACGGCCCTTTGTCCCTCAAATTTTCCATGGCGATGCGGAAGGAGTCGGTTCCGTTTATGGCAGAGCCGATCAGACAGGCTGTTCTCGGCCCCGTTTCTTTGTTCATTTGCAGCCCGGAATTTTCCAGGGCTTCTTTACAGACTGCCATGGTAAGAATGACAAAGGCCGCATTCCAGTTGTAAACTTCCTTTTCACTCGAAAAATCGTAAGTCCTGGGATCCCAGTCCGGTATCTCTCCCACAACATTGCTGAGGGATTTCACGTGGCATCGGGTCACTCTTGCGGAAACCGGCCTCGCCCTTAACCGCCCGTTCCCAGGTCTTCTTAAAGGTCTTTCCCAGCGGCGTCGCCGCGCCATATCCGATGACAAAAACCCGTCTGTTCTTTGGTGCCTTCATATGTTTACATTCTGATGTTCACAGTGTTCATCCGATCCTGCGAAGGACAATGCAGGAATTACAGCCGCCGAATCCAAATGCATTTTTTAACACATGCTCCTGAGCAACCCTTCTCGCTCCTTCCGGTACGCAATCGATAGCAATATCCGGATCAGGCATATAATTAATCGTGGGAAGGACCGTATCATGAATCATCCCTTCCATGGCAAGGATTATCTCAATGGCGGAGGACGCCCCCATGGCATGGCCTGTCTGGGACTTGTTGGCCGATACCGGCGGTATGTCGTTGCCGAAAATGTCCTTCAAGGCATCCCCTTCAACCTTGTCACCGATCTTCGTCGATGTCCCATGGGCATTGACGGCATCAATATCTCCCGGCTTCAAGCCGGAATGAGCGATGCTCTCCGCGATGCACCTTCTCACCGTTTCCAGGTTCGGGGCAACAAAATGATGGGCATCTGATGTCATGGCCCATCCCGCCATTTCAATTTTGGGGGTAAGCCCATGGGCCTTCGCGAAATCCTGACTCGCCAGTGATAATACAGCCGGCGCCTTCCGATACGACGAAGCCCCGTCTGTTGATGGAGAAGGGACGGCTTGCCTTTTCCGGAGGTTCTTCCGGTTGCCCCTCCTTCGGCCTGTACGCGCCGTTCATCGTGAAAAAACCGCCCAGAATGGTTTCAACAAGAGGGAAATCCACAGCGCCGCAGATGACCACATCCGCCATACCCTGTTCTATGAACATGGCCCCGATGATCATGGAGGTAGAACCCGTGGCACAGGCGGTAATGGTCGAGGTTATGGGACCTGTCGCCCCGGTCATGATGGATATCTTTCCTCCGACCATATTGATGCAGGAGTTCGCATTGGTAAACGGATGGGGAAGTTTCCCTCCTGAAACCCACATCCTGTCGGCACGGATCACGGCATCGAGACCGCCGATGGCGGAACTGAAGGTAATGGCCACTCTGGGCGCGATGTCATCCGTTATTTCGATCCCGCTTTTTTTCAGCGCCCGGTGGACAACGAGCATGGCATGTCTGAAAACCGGCGATGTCCACAGCGCCATGTCGCGGGATTTCAGAAAAGGATAGGCGTTCGGTGTCGATATCCTCAACCTGACCGGCTATTCTTACGGGAAACCCTTCGCGAAGGGGAAAGCGGGTCAGGACACCAATGCCGCTTGCGCCGCGTGACTGCACGATCCCACTGGGTTTCCATATCGATACCCAGGGGTGATACCGCATCATAACCCAATATTACCGGTCGATTTCTTTCCATCCTGGTCTGTCTTGGTTTCGGGCGCAAGGGGATGTCCAGTGACGCTACCATGGTATGAACCGGTAGAGTTTGGCGAACATTTCATACACTTCAATCCAGTTCTGGAGATCCTTCGTTGAATTGCAGATGTTCTCTCTTGTTGACCATGACCCAGCTCATATGCGCAGCGCCGTCCTTGCAGGTCGAACAATCCCTTGTTGCAGAGGTGCAGCATCGGTGCATGGTTTGAAGATCCGAAGCCCATCGGATAAACCGGATGAGCCTTTTCGGCTGAGGATTCCTGTTATCCAGCGGTTCCGTAACGGACGGGCATTCTGCCCATCCGAATGTACGATTCATCATCTTCCCCGTGGTGATGATCTCATGATAATACTTGCAGGAAATAACGGTCTTCGGGTATCTGTCAAGCATATCGTCCATTTCGGCCCGAACGTCTTTCAGCTTTCTCTTCCGTCCAGAAAAAGCCATCCACATTTTCATCATTCGTCAGCAACTGCAAATGAACCTTCAGTCCGACATCGGCGATCTTTCTGATTACGTGTTCTATCCGTCCGACCTGTTTCGGCGTAATCGTATAGAGATAATAGGTATACGGATCCCCTTCATAATTTTTGCTGGATACGGCGAACGTATCTTTCCCCCTGAGTATTTTTTCGTCTTCCTCATCACCCCATAGCGAGATGCCCACCATCATATCGGGAAAACGGTCTCTGGGAATCTTGATCAGTCCGTTGGTTGCGCAATACGTCGGCAGTTGTGTATAAAAGGCCTCGACCCGGTCAAGGTACAGCGTCGGTTCCCCGCCGATCAATATGGCGAGATTGACGCCCCGTTCCTTTTCCTTTTGAACAAACCGGTACCATTTTCCAACATCCATTTCCTCGGCGGCAGCCTGATGTTCGTTGGAAGAAAAGAAAAAACAGCCCTTGCAGCGCAAATTGCATTGATTGGTTACATCATAGATGGAACTGCGGATATTCAGAGCTGGATATCTTTTTGTAACGCTCATGCCATGCTTTATCCAGTAAGGAACTGACGGTTTTCATAGATACCTATTTCATCGTATCATGTCAATCAGACTGATGAAAATCGGAATAGGTGATCATCCACTTTCTGATCATCTACCTCTTTCAGGTGGCGCAATCATCCCGCGGCAGAGGTTATCACCTTTTTCATAACCCATAACCCAGACGGCAAGGTATGTATCCACATAGTCAAGCCATGATTTGAACGTATCCGGGTCAGTCACATGACGGTACAGGCGTGCCGTAACAACGGCGCTGCCGGCGGCATAATGCCTGCATTCTTCACAATCCGTGTCGGGAACACAGCAGGCCACATCCCGGTCCCAGGACAGATCCGCCCGATATTGCCTGAAAGACCGTCCTAGACCGATGTCTGTCGAAGGATTCCTTCTCGGATAGGAACATCCATAAAGCGCATGCAGGCCGTATTGATGGGTATGTGCAACGACATTGTAGGGGGAAAAAAGTACATGTTCCGGGATATCGGGACAGAAGATCCAGCATGACTTCCGTGTCCGATCAAGGGAATCCTTGTTATGCCGGAGCGAACCGGCATAGCCGACGGGAGATGAAAAAACATTGAAGGTGATCTTGCAATCATGTGCGGCAATGGTGTCCATCACTTCATAGACTTCATCTATATTGTCCCGCGTAAAGGTATAGACGAACACGGCCCTGGGGTCACCCCGGTAATTGTCGATCTGTTTCGACAGCAGATTTTTTGCCCTTCTCACGCGCAGGCTCGTTTCATCATTTCCCCAGACGGAGATATGAATCTTGTAGCCGACCGATTCGGGAATGCGTTTAAAGCCATTCGTGGCAATACACCCCAGGGGCATTTCCTCGTAGCAGACCTCAAGAAGCTGCGGAACCATGGACGGCTCGGCACCGGCCAGAACGACATAGGTGATGCCCCTTGCCTTTTCCTCTTTCATCAGCTTCCGCCATGCCTCCGGATCCTCGTTTCCCTGTGCAAACTGTTTTTCCCCTTCATAATAATAGCAACCGTCGCATCGGATGTTGCAGCGGTTTGTCATATCATAGGTCGATTCCCGAAGGAAAAAAAACTTTCTCACCTTTTCCCAGCGCTGGCGAACCTCAGGCTCGGCCAGCAGCTCGGAAAATTTCCATTTTTTTGTCCCTTTATCGCATTGAGGAATTGTTATGATGTCCGTGGTATTCATGAATCTTTCAAGAAGGGTTCTCATTTGGTTCATGCTGCCTGTTTCTGCTCTATATATTCGGCAATCATGCGAATGTTTCTGAGTTTGGGATAATCATCCTCATCGATGGTGATACCATATTCGTCCTGAAGCACAAGAACAACCGTGGCCAGATCCATACTGTCAACGCCAAGTTCATCCACCAGATCAAGATCGGGATCGAATGTTTCCGGCGTAATATCTTCCAGTTTCAGTTCGAAGATGATAATTTCGGCAATGCGAAGTATCAGTGCCTTGTTTATTCGTACTCATGAGCATTCACAATCCTCCCCGCGTAAATAAATCGTCAAAGTCATACTTTTTCTTGAACATTATTTTTACAGAAAACTGCGGTGATCGTCAATTCAACCATGCTTTCACTTTCCTTCGGCAGCAACTCAGCCACAATTATACCCGTGCATGCCGTTTTTCCTTTCACCGCAACATCAAAATGATAGGAAAGTCCACCATCCTGATGTGAGGAAGACAGGGATATTTTCAACAACTCGTCCGGTCTGACCGGTAGCCTGAATCTGACCCTCCTGATCCCCGCTATCCTTATCTTTTTCCCCTTTTCGGATTCATGATGCCTGATGGCATCCGTCACCATGGACAGGATGGCAATGCCGGGCAGAATCGGGTCATCGGGAAAATGACCGGAAAACCAGGGTGATCCGCATCTCTGCGCGAGCTTCTGCAAGAATCTCACTGCCTGACGGCTCCTCCTTATACGATATGCTGTGCCATGTCTCATCCATGATTATTAGCCGTATATTTAAGCTTTTTTATCTATCATTGATCTATCAGCATGTCAAAAATATTTTTAATGTCTCGTAGGATTATAAACATAGTATATTGTTAAATAATATTACAACTTTCTACAAAAATACCCTCTTCCCCATGTCTCTCAGCCTCGATTGGGGCGGGATGGGTAGGAGTGATTTTAATGCTTTGAAGCGTCTCTTGGTACATGAATGTTATTCACAAAATCAACACCATTGATCCGGACCATAATCGGTCTTCCCAAAAGTTCGGCAAGAGGAACTATCTGCAATCCTTTGTTTTTCAAACCGGACAGTATCAGATCAATCTCTCGCAAAAAGCATTCCGTGTCATCGCCACTTTCGGTTGGATATCGTGAAGAAGAATGATATCATCCGGTTTTACCTTGTTCAGTATTTTTCCGGACAATCCTTGAATATACCTGTTTCCGAAGTCAATGGCCCGACAGGTAAAAGTCACGCAGTAGAGCCCCTGTTGAAGCAGAACATTGGCCAGTCTCGGGTTGGTGATACCGACAGGCGGCCGGAAAGCGCCAGGGGAAATGCCGAAGCGTCTCAACAAGTCTGTGCGTTGATTCAATTTCCCGATACAGCGTTTCCGGACAGCGCAGCATTAAAAAGGGATCATGGCTGGTATGAATGATTGCCGATGTCATGACCATGCGCAAGTATCTCCGAAATGAGGTCGCCGTATTTGGCAGCCTTTTCCCCGGTGACGAAGAAAGCGGCCTTTGCGGCGTGCCGGTCCAGCAATTGCAAAAGCGGCCGGGTCGTTTCGGGATCGGGTCCGTCATCAAATGTCAGGGACACGCAGGTTTTGCCCGTATGCCCTCGGCTGATGACAGGCAAAAAGAAACCCCTGGAAGGGAAAAACGGGGCCGCCACACAGAGAATAATAAAAACAGCAAGGGGAATAGACGACCAGAGCGAACAGAAAGAGAAGGATAGCATTACCGCAAGGCAATGAGCGACAGAAGCCGGTTATCACCGCCGGAGATACATATCCCGCCCTTTCCACGTCATGCTTCATTGGATCAATCGCTCCCACAGGGGACCACATGAGCCCCGTGCATGCAGCCTTGCAATTGTTTTGAACATCTGCTGAGATCCGGAACCGAAAACCCAGTTGGTCCGGCTGCCGGCATGATTTTTCACAAGTTCCATAACTGTCTCCCGGTGCAAGGCCGGCGACCAGTAAAACCTCGGTTCCAGTGAGATTCCAGTTCGGTTCGATCTGTCCTTCCTCAAGGGCCAGATCATACAGGGCAGTGTGAGGATAAATTCTGATTCCGTTGAAAACGAAGAAAACGGCTTTTCCCAGCCTGTCGGCATTGGCCAGGGTCTCCTTCAGCGTATCTTCATTTTCTCCCGGCCCGCCCAGCATGAGATAATGAGCGACATGCAGACCGGCAGCGAGAGCTTCCCTGTGTGAGGAAAAGACATCATCAATGTGAAAAGGTTTTCCGTATGAGTCAAGGACCGATTTGAGAGAGATTCCGTGCCGAATTCCACATGCATCAATCCCGCGTCGGCAAGAATGCTGATAATAGTCCGGCGGGGGAGCCGTAGGGGTGAAAAAGCCGCCCCAGGGAATGGAAATGCCCGCTTTTTTAAACGCCGCCGCAACTTCCAGGCTGTGTTCATAGCTGCCGTTGAATGTCGAATCCGTCATATAGAGGTACCTGGCGCCGGCATCCTGAAGCATTCTGGCCGTGTCGGCGACTTCCTCCGGCTCTGTAAAGCGGAACCGCCTTCCCTCTATATGGGGATAGGTACAATAGATACACTTGAAAGGACAGCCCCTTTTCGTCTGCATATTGAGCATGCCGCCTCTTTTCAGGTAAAAAGAGGTATAGGAATGATCCGGGAAAGGCCGCGCTGGAATGACTGTGACCAGGGCTCCGGAAACCAATAGGACTGTTTTTTGTTACAATGCCGGGAATGACCGGAAACGCTTTCATTCCGTTCCAGTGCCTCCAGAAGGAGCTGGAGCCGTTCTCCCTCGCCGATGATGCCAAAATCGGCATCAAGCAGGGTCATCAATTCACCGGGCAGGATGGTAAACCCGCTGCCTCCCAGGACGATCAGTCCCTTCGAATGCTGCCGGATAATACCGATTAATTCCCGAATTTCGCCTATAAAGGTCTTCACATTGGCATCATCGACATTATCGATGTTTCTGATGGATAACCCGATGATATCAGGGACAAATTGAGAAAGAACGCCGGCCAGGACACTACCGTCTCTTAGTTCATTCATGTCGACCGTTTTCACCTGATGCGGCGGTGATATGGCATTGCATCACATAATCAAGGCCGATCGGGTACGACGGATAAGGTTCGGTAACGGTGTTTGTCGATACGAGCAATACCTTCACAGAAAATCCCCCATCACTTCCCGGGTGAATCTTTCATGACCGATGATGTGTCTGACCGTCTGGAAAGATCCCAGCATTGTCCCCATAATCCCCGGCGCCAGGCTGTTCTGACCGGCAAGAAACAAGCCCTCGATGGACGTGCGTTTCAAAGATGCCGTCTTCATCAATTGTCTTGTCGACCGAAGAATCCCATAGGCTGAACCGTCCGGAGAGTTCACCCGGTCTCTGATGGTCAACGGGGTATAGATATCAAGTATCTTCATCTCCCCTGAGATGTCCGAATAACTTTGATGCCTCATCGATGAACTGACGGGCTTTATCTTCCTTTGCCTCCACATAATCCCTGCCGCGCCGCCCTGACGTTGTTCCTTCCCATTTCCGCCATTCCTCAATGCTGCTCGTCGTCATCATGGATAGGATGTTTATTCCCGGCTGCCCGCTGCTTCGCAATTGATGGAATATTCCGCGGGACAGGGTTACGTCTTCTTCCGGGTAGAGCCGGTAGATGTTGTAGGATAGCGACTCATGCGCATCAGCATCGACGGCAAGGTTGACGCAAAAGAGTCCTTTCGTATTTTCGAGTTGTGTGACTCTCTCTGCATAGGCGGGCCGGAGAGCATCACCGGGCAGCATGGCAACGAGAGTCCCGGGATGAACGGCGGCGATGACAGCTGCCGCCTCAAGGATGCGGCCGGATTGCAAAACGACGCCTTTCACCTTTCCCGATTCGACCAGGATTCTTTCGACACCGTCACCGGTAACGACATCACCGCCCAGTGATTTAAGACGGGATACAAACGCATCCGCCATCTGTGAGCTGCTGCAGGCCAGTCGCCAGGAGGACAGAAGATAGGAGGCAAGGGTCATATGATAATAAAAAGCGGGACATTCCCGTAAAGGAACTCCGATCAGGGTGGAAGGAACACCCAGGACAGAGAACAAACGGGTGGAACAACCCATGCGCAGGAGGAGTTCCCCCATGGATTCAAAGTTCTCCGGCGAAAGAAAAGTCATCTCCGGGGACATCAGCATGTCGAGCGAAAACAGGGAGCGGGATATTTGCCTCAGATCGCCCATGATCGTTGTAATCTGGCTGTGCTCCTGGGGAAAGGCCCATCTCAAGTTGTCTTCGAAGGCATCGATGCCTTCAGGAAGGTCGAAGGTAAAATCATCAAAAATATAGCGGTCTATGACACCATCTAACGCCCATGCGCTCGACAGGGATCAACGGGGTGACGCCGAGATAATCCCACAATCTGCGGAGAGGCTGCCCCTTGTCGAGGGAGCCCATGTAATGCACGCCCACAGGACATTCAATGCCGGACCGGATATAGCTCCGCATCAATCCCCCCGGCAGCGGATTTTTTTCCACGACCGTGACCCGGTGGTTAAGTTTCGACAGAATTATACCGGCCGTCAGACCACCGACACCGGAACCGATGATCAGGACTTTTCCATGTACGCGTCTTTCCCTGCATCATGGCCTTATCTCCACCGCCGTTATGTAATTACCGAATCCCATGACAAGAACACCCCTCCCCCGCAATGGCACCGGGCCTTGATGGCAGACGTTTTCTGGTATTTCACCGGCTTTCACAAACGAGACCGCCAGAACCGCCGCGACGGCCGACGCCGATGCAAATTCACCGACGAACCTCCGATAATCGATAACGGGATGAGGGTATCCCGTGAGAGACAGGAAGTCATTTAGTTGCCCCTCTCCCTTTTCTCTTTGTGCGGCGGGAATTCCCGCCAGGATGGCCCCGAATTCGTCTTTGATTCTTTCCCTTCCACCGAGCGCATTGATGAGTTCCGCGATACATTTCCTGTTGGTTCCGGCGTAAGAGAAAAACGAAGGATATATCTGCAATGAGCGATGTCGACGTCGCCGGCATGAGGTAGAGAGCGCCGCCTCCGTCTGCCGGGACTCCCGCCTGCGCCACGGAGGCATCAAACAGAGGAGATAATTTTTCGTGATATTCGTCCGCGCCGATTACGAGAAGAGGATCATCGCTGTTCCGGGTGAGAAGGCTCGCGCTCAGCAGTGCCTGCTCGAAGGAACAATCGCCGCCTGTCATGGTCACGTTCGGACCGGTTGCCTTGAAGTGGATCGCGACATGACCTGCGGCCGCGTTGTGCACGGAGCCGACAAAATCCGTCGGGCTGGTAAATCTCTCATTCGATGCAAAGAGTTTTGTCAGGAAATCATGGGTCTCAGAAAGCCCGCCCCAACCGGTTCCGAAAAAAACCGAGGCCGGTGGTTTCGTCATCGTCGTATCTGCACAGGCAGAAACCGCGAGCGACAGGCCCATGCGGCAAAGACGCTTCATACGTCGGACGTATTTCTCGGAGAGAAACCTCAGTATTTCGGCAGATGGAACGATTCCGCCGGCTCCTTCACCACGACTGATATGTTCCATTGTTCGTACGGCATCCCCGGCCCCTGTAAAGCAGGAGCTTCCCAATATGGCAAATGCTCTGGGTTTTACCTCGGAAACCGGAGCCTTGAAATCTTCTTGACCCCCCGGACGGCCGATAACGAGGACAGCGTTATTTCCGCCGAAACCGAAGGCATTTACAAGAACCGTGTTTATCTTCGCCTCCAAAGGCTCTCTCACCGGCATCAAACTCAAGCCGGGATCGGGATCATGAAAGCCCGTATTCGCAGGTATGATGCCATGGGTAATGCTTAATGTGGAAACAACAGCGCCAATCGCCCCTGCTGCCGCCAGAGAATGACCGACAGACCCTTTGATGGAAGAGAGCGGCGGCAAAGGATGATCTCCGAAAAGGGCGTGTACCGCCCTTGCCTCAGCAAGATCGTTATCTACGGTGCCCGTTCCGTGGAGATGGATATAATCGATATCCGCAGGTGAAATGCAGGCATCGGAAAGAGCTTCTTTCATGGCATGCAGCGCTCCAACGCCTTCCGGATGAGGCGAAGCGGGATGATAGGCGTCGCAGGATAAGCCGGCCCCGACCAATTCTGCAAGGATATCGTCCGGTGGGATTTCCGCAGCGGTCAGAAGCAGCATGGCAGCACCCTCACCGACGGACATACCGCGTCTCCCTTTGTCGAAAGGATGAGCGCCTGTAACATCTACAAGCTGAAGAGAATGAAAACCATAGTAGGTCAACCGGCAGAGCGCATCAACGCCTCCTGCAAGGACCCTTTTCACCCTGCCTGACCGCAGCATTTCAAGAGCGATTTTCAGGGCAACAGATCCTGATGAGCACGCTGTCGAAACAGTGAGGACGGGACCTTCACATCCCACGCGGCGGGCTATATTCTCGGCAATGGAACCGGTGGAGTGATTTCTGTATCTTTCAGGATCAACGACGCCTTGTTTTAAAAGTTCCTCTGTAACAGGCATTCCTCCCGTGGTGACGCCGATGACAATTGCATCCGGCGGGCCGCCCCCATTTTCCATAGCCTCTTCGGCAGCAGCAAGCGCCAGCGCATGGGTCCGGGGCAGATCCTCCGTGGAAGAAAACGAGATGATTTCACCGACGGGTAGCGGTGTTTCGGAAGTTGGGAAAAGATGAAGAGGTTTAATTTCTCGTGCAGCTGTTTTGATGGAGTCTATTGTATCGAATATGCCTTGTCCGAAAGGGCTTATGATTCCCATTGATGAAATAAAAACACGTGTGCCATTCAATTCTTTTTCTCCGACCGGTAATGATGGACATAATCCGCCAAAGCCGCAACGGATGCGAAAACCTTAACGCCGAGCTCTTTGCTGTCGATTTTTACACCGTAATCTTTTTCAAGCATCATGACCAGTTCCAGCACATCGATGGAATCCAGTCCGAGATCGCCTCCGATGAGCTGAGCATTCTCATTGATGTCCCCCGGAGAAATATCGATAAGATTCAAGGTCTCGATGATTTTAACTTTCAGTTCTTGAATTAATTCATTCATTTCAGTTCCTTTAGGTGGTTATAAACGATGTGATAAGCAGGTACCATCACTGTTGTTGGTTCAGGTCTCTGACCCGAACCGAACTGCCCTAGGCTGCCCAGTACCGTAAAACCAGCCATCATTCACGCCGTCAGCCGTTTCGTTATACACGAAGATCAACCCATTCCGCAATGATTTTTCTGATTAGGTTCCGGCAGGTAAAAATCAAGTATGGCATTCATGGAATTCCATTGCCGTCAATGGTCTTGCTCCGGAAAAATATAGAGAGCGTGTCTCTATCTCCCAAAGGGTTGTATGAAGTCAGCTGAAAATGGCAAATATGAAATGGCGATTCCAATACCCGCTGCTCGTTGAACCAGACAGGGAATCACTTCGATGATAATCGTTTGAAACATTCAGCTTAATTCGCTGAGTGAAAGGTCATATTCTTCGTCTATGAGTTTTCTTTTTACCATATCAAATATGGCCAGAAACCCTTACGATAAGCTTTCAATTCCGGGTTAGGCTCAAGGAGAAAAAAGATAAGATCGCAAGCATAATCTGTTTGCCCCGTCCTTCTGCAGATTGCCAGATAGGATACTTGACAAAGGAACTTATTATGCTTTCTGGTTTCGTCGAGCCTGCTTTGGTTTCTCCATCCAGTGTTTGATACGGTTGGCGTCGCCGAAGCGGGTAAGCTTCCCTTGAGCATCTAGCAGTACAATCAACACGGGACGCTGCGCCACATGGGCCTGCATCACCAGGCATCGGCCTGCCTCATTGATGAAGCCGGTTTTGGAGAGGCCGATCTGCCAACTACGGCTCCTG
The DNA here is from genome assembly GCA_963695875.1 of uncultured delta proteobacterium. Taxonomy (GTDB): domain Bacteria; phylum Desulfobacterota; class Syntrophia; order Syntrophales; family UBA2185; genus DATKLL01. Next base: position 35,941 of record CAVOID010000005.1, read on the forward strand.
ATCAAGAGGTTGCTGTTACGGAATTTAAGTGTGCGGCGGCCCGAATGGATCGTGACCTCTTTGCGGGTTGTGAATTCCCGGACAAGACTATATTGATAGGCAGCGTCCACCATGCGCACCAACTCCCGAGCGGAGGAGACATTGCCGCTGGAGATTCCGGTAGGATCCTCGAAGTGTGTCTCGGCGAGTCCCAGTGACTTGCTCTTGGCGTTCATGGCAATAACAAATATGTCGATACCGCCTGGATAGGTCCGCCCCAAGGCGTGAGCAGCACGGTTTTCGGAAGCCATCAAAGCCAGTAACAAGGCCTCTCCGCGCGTGAGGCGGGTACCCACCGGTAGGCGGGAGCGGCTGAATCGCAGTCTGTCTACATCTTCGGGTTCGATGGTAATCGATTCCTGGAGGTCTACTTGCGCATCCAGCACCACCATGGCGGTCATAAGCTTGGTGATCGAGGCAATGGGCAATACCATCTCCGCTTGCTTCTGAACCAGGCACTCACCTGTCTGCTGATCCTCCACAAATGCGGAGGCGGAGCGCAGAATGAGCTTCTGAGGAACCCTGATAGCTGCAACGCGCGAATAGGTTCTATAGTCAAGGGATCTCGACGATTTTGAGAATCCTATGGCCCCTTGGACTTCCAACATGCCCCAAGTCAGAAGGATCCCCAGGATTACCATGCCATTTCTGCGCGTCATGTTTTCACCGTTACTTGAAGATGCCGGAGTCTCTACTTTACAGTAACCAATGACCACATGGTCATTCACAATTGGTTGTTATCATTGTCATGAAGTCATTGAATATTTAATATAACCTATAAATTATTTGAGTCTAGTAACCTGGACTCTTTGATACAGAACGCTATAGTTATTTTCTCTGTCTGGCGCTTGGTTTTTCTGGTGGTGCTGCACTATTGCAACTTTCTAATTCATTTTTCAAATGTATCTGCTTCCCTTTAATTTTTTCTGTGCTGTGCTATACGCTGCCTTCAACTTATTCCGTGAATGTTTATTTAAGACTGTGCTGACTGGTGTAAAGCTCCCCGCCTACAAGGCGGGGCTTGCGGGATGTGCTCCCGGTCAAAATCAGATTCATTTTCTTCGTCAAAGGTGACTAAATCCCTACTTTTTTGAATTCTTGAGACTTCCTTTTTACTTATCCGGCAAAGAGTCCAGATAAATAGCATAAAGAGAATGGTCAGAATTGCAATCACGCCTTCATTACTCTAAAATAGAGAAGCTTGTACTATCAGAGTGATATGACGCCGCCATTGCCTCACATTCTATGGATTCGAAGTTTCTTGTTTTCTTCTGATTCTCCTTTACTATATATTGATACAGTAATATATTTGATATACCTTATGCTGAGCATTGTCAATATATTTTTTATTGCATATTAATCCTGGATATATTATATATTCCTTATGCCAACCGGTAAGCCTAAAATAATTTTAGTCCTCGATCAAGACATTCGCGACCGGATCGATGACTACCGCTATGGTAATCGTATCCCTTCACGCTCCGAGGCCATCCGTCGATTAATTCTTGAAGCCCTTCAGAATTATGAAAAAATGAAATCGCACGAGAGTTAGGCCTTTTTTCAAGTTAAGCACTAATAATCTCCATCATAATTTTTTCACAGTTCCTATCGAATATGGAATTCCCGAATGTTCGTGAATTTGGCGGTGATACATGCCAAACATAAAATATGGCATCTATAAATAATTTATGAGCGGAATAATCGAAAGGTGTGCTGGTCTTGACCGGGCCCTGCCGACGTATCCGAATCAGCCACTATGCTGCTTCTTGGCCACGGATTTATTGGGTCAGCGGGAGTCAGGAGAATGTTTAAAGAATAAGATGGGGTCTAACTCTTATCTGAAAGGCAGTGTCAGATAGGCTATTTTTTTTATCCATCGATTTTATTGATTGTTAAAGCCAATCTACTGGCAAAGATGATTAATCCACCGCCATTTGAAGTGTCGTTTCATTTCTGGTTGATGTAAAAATCAGCCGACGCTACAAGCGATCGGCTGGGTTGTCTTATCAGGCAATCATTTTTTTAAAATATTCAATGTGACAGACCTAACCATTTTTTTTAGCATGTAATCAATCATATTTTCCAATCTGCAATTCATGCAAGCAACGCTGCCATCTCTTCTTTTCGGGCGTTCGCATCCGCTGCACCGATTTCCATAAGATTTTTTATATAGCTTGGAACAAACATGACCATGCTGAGCCAATCAAAACTTCCCATTTCATGAGTGCCGAGTCCGCGCATAAGAAAACGAAACAGACGGGGCAAATCGGATTCAAATTCGCCGGCTATTTTTCCCAGGTGTACGGAAGGACGCAAAACAAATTCCCGAACTAATCGGAGCTTATTATATTCATTTAATGTGTTACTATCAAGAACACGGTTGACTCGCTCAAGCTCAAGTGCATCCTGATCCAGGAAATCAAGAAAAATAGCATTCATCAATATACCCATTATATGAGCAACGGAGGGATAGCCGCGATGGGTCTCATAACTTGCCTCTTGCATGGAGGGCTTGCAGCGAGTCGAAATTGCCAGGATACGTCCTGCGCCAAGATGCAGAGAGGGTGAAAGCGGTGCGGATTGACGAATAACGCCATCACCATACCAAGAATTTTCAACTTTAACGGCTGGAAAGAAAATAGGCAGCGCCGTGGAAGCCATGATTTGGTCAACCGTAATTTCTGTCATAACACTGTGTCTATCGGGCCTTTCCCACATTTCGATATTCTTTCCCTGAACCCATGTAACAGTTTGGCCCGTTGTATAGTTTGTGGCTGTGATGGCAAGGGCTTTTAGTTTTTGCCTTCTTATATTCTCGCGGATTCCTATTATTCCGCCGCCCGATGATTTAAAGCCATTTTCCAACATTTTTCTGAGCGGCGTAGTATCCACCAATCCTTTCGGGGATATTGTCGTAGCAACACCTCCCGAAAGAAGGGAGAACCCCCAATGCAAAACATTTTTTAATAGGCTCCCGGCATCTACTTTAAAAACATTATCGATTTTAAGTTTAAGCCAGAATTCGCTTAGTGCATTAACAGCTTCTGCAAAGGTACCTTGATGATTGGCAATAAACGTTGCGTTGATGGCACCGGCGGAAACGCCTGTTAATATCGGGATGTTGAGGTGAGGGAAATGATCTGCAAGGGAACGCAGAAAGCCTACTTGATAAGCGGCATGCGCCCCTCCTCCACTTAGTACGAGAGCTAAATCATTATTGTCGCTACTCAATGACCACACCAATCTTGAGGTTTAATATGTACTAATTTCCTCTTTAACCCTTATAATTTTGCAAATTTATCAAAAAGCGTCAACAGCGGAAAAAATGGGGATGGATTTATTTTATTACTGTATCATGATATTTATGGCTTATTTGCGTCTTCAACAACAGAAAGGTTAGTGCTCGACATTTTAAAAAAATCCATCCCCATTCTACTCAAGGTCATGCAAAACAGCGGCACCGAATTTCTCCTTTTTTGTGTCGAATGTCCTCTTACTGCTGCATCTCGCCTCTTTTGCTTCTTCGAGGAAGTATCTCAAGAGATTGAGATCACTGTTGTTGCGGACGCCAGCTTTAAGATCCTTTGAAATCTTTGCCACAACGGACAGGATACCAAAGGTGTAAAGGCTCAATGTCGTCACTCGTCTCAGGAAGAATTCCTTCTCTCCCACCTTTTTTCCATATAAGAGGATTCCCAGCAGCAGCATTCGTTTGATCACTCGTGCATTGGCCATTGCCATTTTTACTGCCTCCCGCATGGTTTTGTCGCCGACATCCAGGTACAAGGGCATCGCCGTAAAACTGGAGAAGAATGCTTTCGGAATGAAGGACAAGCGGGCAAACCATCGGTGTGAGCGGAGCTGTCTCTTCAGCCGTCCGAGAAGGAAGAGGGCGGGATAGACGGAATGGATTTCCGTCGTTCCTTCGAATATAGGAACGACCCGGAAATCGCGCATTCGCTTTTCGTAAGGCTGGGTCATGAGATAGCCGGCCCCTCCGGCTACCTGAAGGGCATCGTAAAGGACATCCCAGGCGCGTGTCGATCCGAAAAGCTTGCAGTGTGATGTCTCAATTACTGGATCCTCAGTCGGTGCAGTTTCGAGAAGATTCGCAGTAAAATAATTCATGCATGACATCACAAATCCGTGGGTCCTGGCATTGATAATTTTCTCCTGGACGAGAGGAAAATTTCGGATGGGGACACCGAACTGGACCCTGGTGCGGGCGCGCTTGAGCATGTCCTTCAAGGATACGTCCATGAGGCCGACGGACACGGCGCCAAGGGCGAGTCTCCCATAGTTGAGAATGGCCAGGGCGATCTTGTACCCTTCTCCCGACTTTCCCAGCATGTTCGCTACAGGGACGTGAACGTTGTCAAATTGAATGGTGGCCGTGGAGCTGGCCTTGATCCCCATCTTAGGCATGTCCTTCCCGATCTTCACACCTTCCCATGCCGTCTCCGCAATGAAGGCGCCCATGAAGCCGGGATGGGCCGGGTCCATCTGGGCGAAGACAGTGAGGCCGCGCGCGTAGTTTGCGTTGGTGATGTAGGTTTTCATGCCGTTGAGGATGTAGTACTTTCCATCTCCGGAGAGTTCGGCCTTCGTCTCAATATGTCTCGCATCGGAGCCGAAATTGGGTTCCGTGAGGGCGTAGGAAAAGATCATTTCCCCCGAGGCAGCAAGAGGGAGGTATTGGCGCTTTTGCTCTTCCGTCCCGAATAGTTCGATGCCCTTGATGCCGATGAAGAGGTGGGCAAGGAAAACGATTGCAACGGCTACGTCCAGGGCCGATATTTCTTCGACTAGTCGGATGCAGTTGAAAAGGTCAACGCCCAACCCGCTATAGGTTTCGGCAACGGTGATACCGAAGAAGCCCTTCCTTCCCATCTCTCGCAGCATCTCCTCGGGGATGCGTCCCTCCTCTTCGATCTTCTGCGGGGAATAGTTTTTGAGCATCTCCCGATAGGTCTTCAAGAGGGACTGAACCTTTTCCGAATCGCCCGGCATGTGGAAGGCGTTAAAGACCGTTTGGTCCAGAACACCGTCTAATATCTTTTCCATGAAACTACCCGATGCCATCAGTCTCCTCCTTTCTCTTGAATCCGCGTCCGTTACATCTCTTCGCAAAAAGCATCCTATCGAACATATAGAAATTCCGTAATTTTTTATAATTTGTTGGCATCCCCCTCCAGTTTCCGTCCGAGAAAAGGCTCGAAGTGGAACCATTCAAAGGGATGCTGCCGCACTTGTTCCTCAAGGCGGTCGGCATAGGTTTGCGCCGCCCTGCTGATGGCCTCCTGCCTATCGTCCCGGTTTTTTGCATGGACGTACTCCGGCGGCAATGTTTGAAAGTGATATCTCTGTTTACCTGTGCGAAACGCAAAAAAAATGTACAGAGGGGTGCCGGATAGCAGGGCAAAGACAAAGGGAGTTTCCGGGAGATATGCCTCATGCCCCAGGAATCGAACCGTTATGGAACGCTGGTCTTTGCGCCATATGCGGTCGCCGGTCAGAGAAACCAGGCCGCCAGCCTTCAGAAAGTTGATGCCTTCGACGATATCAGTGGGGGTTCCCCCTTCCTCTTCCACAACTATAATCTTCACACCGCTCTGGACGAGGCTCTCCTTCTGCGTATGCTCAATCTGGTCCTTGTGCTTCTGGCCCAGGTAGAGAAGCAGTTTCATCTGCGGATTATTGCGGCCCTGAACCTTGAGCATATGAGCCGCAATTTCCCAGTTCCCCACATGGGACATGAGAATAATGCCGCCCAATTTCCTGTTTACAGCCTCCTCAAGATAGTTCCACCCCTCATGTGTGATGGCAAGCTTATGCTCATCGAAGAGGAGAAACCTGTCCATGTATACATAGGTGAAATCGTGAAATTGCTTCCACGCACACCAAAGATGATACAATCGCCCCCTTGACAGAAAGAGGGCTCCGTAAAAGCGTACGCTTACGGCCACCCTTCCCGGGAAAAGGAGAAAATATCCGGTGGCAACGAACCAGGCCATCACCCGGAACACCCATAGTCCCATTCGCTTTGACAGGGCAATCAGGATCCGGTAGAAAATATCCTTCATTCCATCCTCATTTCCTCATGCCTATGCAACCATTTCCTGGATGCTCACCCTGGCGGTAAACCACCACTCTTCCTCACCCGGTGCGCTGATTTCCATGCTCGCGATCTTAAAACCCGCTTCCGATATGATGGTCAGGATGTCCTCCTTTGAGCGGAAGTGCGGCATACTTTTTTGAAGCGTGATCCTTGTCGTTTCTATCCATCGTGTCCAGGGAATGCGTTTTCCCGAAGGCACCGTCGCCCTGATTATCAAAGAACCGTCTGTACGCATTTTTCCGCGAAGACGCTTTAAAGTCAACCTGAATTCGTCATCGGTTATCAGATGGATCATATCCAAGAGAAGCGCCGTGTCGGCCATCCCGGAAACGTCGGGTATATCGGGAGCGCCTCCGATCTCGACGGTACCCCTTTTGCCTATCGCCCGCGATGCGAAACGCACACGCTTACGATCTGGCTCGATGCCGTATACCTGCGCACGGGGAAACAGCTCGAGAAGCCAGACAGCGGGCACACCATAGCCTGTTCCCACATCTATGATGATTACCGGCTGTTTGACAAAATCGGCAAGCCGCGGGAACATGGGATCGAGGATGATTTTGAAACGGGCAAAAAGCCTCGGATATGCCTCCATATGCCGGTACCGCTCTAACGCACGCTGCCGGTGCCTTTTCGAACCGGGTACAATTACCTCATCCGACGGTTGTACAGGTGTAAACATCCGTTTCAGGATGGGCGGTGTAATCATCACAGCACCCAGGAAAGAATAACCAATTCCCAGGGCAAGGCCCAGCCCCGCACTTTTCAGCATGGCATTGTCTGCGAGCGCCAGAATACCGAACCCCAGAAATGTTGTAGCGAAGGAAAGAAAAACGGAGAGGCGGATAAGCCCCAAAGAAGGATCATATTCATCGAAATAACGCTGATAGGAGCGTACGAGATAAAGGGCATAGTCCGTTCCCATCCCTATGACAACGACAGATACCATGAGGGTCGGTATGGTGAGAGGCTGCCCCGTGATATTCAATGTGCCGAGGGTGCATATCAGGGCAAATAGTGTCGGCGCTATGCCGAGCAGGGTAAGCTGCCAGTCGAAAAAATAGAAGAAGGCCGTCAATATCGTGATGATGCCCACGATGACAGCCATCTTGATGAAGGCGGAAAGCAAGGTTGCTTCAAACCGTTTACCGAAGAGGGCCGGATCAAACACCCTTGCCAGCCCTGTTGCCGTGAAACGCCCGTAAAAATCCTCTCCATCATATGATGGCCCCGGTGTCAGGGTCGCAACCTCTACCCAGGAAGACCGATCCTGATTCATCGATATGCCGAGAAGGCCGGAAAATTTTTCGGGCATATCTGTCCCCTGCACGTCCCGTTTATTTAGCAGTATGAAAAAAGGATTAAAAGCGGAAGGTGAAAAACCCAATGGCCGTGACTCTTCTCCCATAATCTTTCGAAGCCCGGCAACCCGATCCGGATTCCAGAAGCTCTGCCAGGCCGCAAGATTCTTTCGTGCCATCTCCTCGCCCGGGAAAAGCATGGAAGGGACAAATGCCTGGGAAAGCCGGCCGGCTGCAACTTCCTGAGAAAGCATATCGGCAAGACGATCGCTTTTCCGCTGCAGATCATGCCGATCGCATCCCTCCACCATAAGATACAGCCTGCTCATGATATCGCCCCATACATCGCGGACGAGTTTCTCGGCGCTTAGCGTCTCCTGGCTGACGGCGTTCATGGTATTCAGATCGACACGAAATTCCGGCCTGGCGAAAAACAGCATTACAATCGCAAAAGCCAATGCGGCATACGCCTTCCACATACCGCCGGAAGACGCGATTCTGTTGACTATGCGCTGCAGCGGCAGATAGGGCGGGTGTTTTGCGGGGGTCATCACGGGAAATAACAGCGGGAAGAAAGTGTGAACAAAGATATAGGTAAATACAACTCCCAGAGCGGCAAACTGGCCTATCTCCATCAGGGCGGGAAACCCGCTCACGGACAGAAATGCAAAGCTGACGGCAGTCGTCAGCATGGCAAGGAGACCCAGGGACCAGACCTCCCTGGTAGTTTCCAGGCCGCGTGTTTCGTATGGACGGTCAAGAAAAAGAAGATAGGTGATACCGTAATCAACGGTAAAGGAAATAATCGCCCCGCCAAAACCGACGGCCAGCATGGAAATGGTAGGGTGAAAAAGGGAATACACAAAGATCGCCATCATGGTTCCGGCAAAGGCCGGCAGCAGGGACAAGAGTCCGATCAGGGGTCTGGGAAAGCCTACGAAGAGCAGGAGGGCGATGGCAACAGTTGAAAACAGGACTGCCCTCTTGACATTCCTTTTTGCGCTAAGCTCATTATCAAGAGCGGCACGATAGGCGCCGACCGGTGTCAGCGTGAATCCGTTCTGCCGGCCATATTTCCCATGCAGCTCCTCAGAGATATTATCCAACAGCGTCGTGGCATGTCTTGAAAACCTCGTATCCATGCCGGAACTTAAAGGCTCGGCGATGATCAAGATATGCTTTCCGTCCGATGAGACGAGATGACCTTTATATATCCGGGCACCTTTTGCGGGTGAAAGAAACGATAAACGTGAAAGGACCAGATTTCGCAATGCGAGGGGATCATCGGAGATAAGCCCGGTCTGGCCGATCCCTTCAAGAAGATGCAGGGAAGAGTAATAGGCCCCCATGGTCTGCCGCACCTTTTCGGGCGCCAGCAGTGGTTTGACGTTCTCTTCAAGCTCCTTCTTATCGAAGAGGATCGGGAAGATGATCGACAATATGCCGGATCAGCTCCGGCATCAATTGACCGATGTGACTGAATCCCACCTCTTTGAAGAGGCCGCTCTGCCCGCATTTCAGCTTCAACCAGGTTCGCCCCTTCAATAAGGACATCAATGTCCCCGCCGGGATATCCCACGTCGACGACCACCCGGTCATGAATCGGATGATGCATGATAACATAGCGAGCATCGGCTAAAACGGGATCGCTCTGGGGAAGAGAGGCCAAGATATCGGTATCAAATTGGAGACGGTATATCCCTGCTGTGAATAGCCCTACGACAGCTAAGATCACGACGATCACAAGGGACCATCTCAAAAGGTATCTGTGCGCATTCATCATGAAAGGTTATCAAAAGGCTATTTTCTTCGTATAAAGGGCAATACACATAATCTCATGAAAATCAGACGGCTGAAGGTGCCGGTATTCCGGCAGAAATCGACAAAGCCGCGATAATGGGAGACCCTCTCATTTTCGGTTTCATACGTCACGTCGACGGGCGTCTCCAGAACAGGTATGCCATGCCATTTAGCCCTGACCAGAATTTCAACCTCAAATTGGAAACGCTGCGCCCTCACACCGAGATGCATGGCCTCCGGAAGGGGATACAGTCTGAATCCGCTTTGCGTGTCACGGATGTCCGGACCTCCTGACGTTCGAACCCAGAAGTTTGAAAACGCCCTGCCAAAACGGCTCGTCCACGGCACATGGCGGTGATTCATTCCCTCCCTGTGACCGACAACGATGGGTCTTTGGCCAAGTGGAACAGCCATGATCAGATTCCGGGCATCTTCAGGATGATGTTGTCCATCGGCATCCATGGTGACTACCCAGTCCGCCAGGGGGGCAGCCGCTGCAAAACCGGTCAGAATGGCAGCGCCCTTTCCTCTGTTGGTTCCATGACGGATGATGGTGACAGGCAATATATCCTTTATACGGTCGTAAGTGGAATCCGTCGAGCCGTCATCGATAACAAACAGGGGCAAGTGAAGCTTCAGGGCTTCCCTGACCACCTGCGTAACCTTCTCCCTCATGATTGTAAACGGGAATCACGACAGCAATGCGGTCTTTGTTCATCAGTCCGCTTTCTCACTCCAAATGATTATCCCTGATCGAATCCACAGGGAACTAGGTATGTCGTCTCAAATCTTAATTCCTCTCCCTGAACTTCTTCATCGCTGCGGGGATCTTGTCCGGCTGTTCCATAAGCATGACCAGATCATTAAATATTGTATCTTCATGCAGAAGTTCCAGCGGGAGATCCACATGGAAGGTATCGTGTAAAAGGATCTGTAAATTCACAGCCACCATTGAATCCCAGTCGGGGATTTCACCCAGTTTAGTCTCCGGGGTGATAGATCCGTCGCCGATTTCAAAAAAATTATCCAAGAGAACTTGTTTCATCGTTTGCCAAATATCATTCATGCCATGTTCCTCACGTCAGATACGTATCAGGTTCGCTCCCCAGGACAGCCCACCACCAAAAGATACTGTTACGACAAGATCGCCTTTCGCAACGACGCTCGTGGAAATCGCTTCATCGAGGGCTATCAGAACGGACGCGGCAGCGGTATTGCCGTAGGAAGAGAGGTTCATAAAAAACCGGTCCGCGGATACAGCGAGAATGCCTGCGATTTTGTGAATGATATTCGCATTCGCCTGATGACAGACAAAGCACTTGATGTCGTTTATTTCCACGTCAGCATCCTTGAGGATCTGAAGAATGATCTCGGAACCTTTGTCCACGGCAAAGTTAAATACATCGATCCCTTTCATCTTGAAAAACGCCGACCTGGTATTGGTCATTTTTGCAAAAGGCAGCATCGTCCCCCCTGCGGGAACACTGATGGTATCGCTGCCGCTTCCGTCTGTTCTCAGACAGGAATGCAGAACTCCTTCGGCAGAGGTGCCGCCTGCTTGAAAAAGGACGGCCCCGGCACCGTCTCCGAAAAAGGGATATGAGGAAAAATCCTTTCGATTCATTATTTTTGAATAGACTTCCGATGCGACCAAAAGGACATTGTCGCAATATCCCGATTTAATGAGGGCGTCCGCAATGGCAATGCCGAAGGTGCTTCCCGAACAGACTGAATTGATGTCGAAGGCAAAGGCCTTCTTCGCACCTATAATATGCTGCACCCGCGCCGCTGTCGCTGGCTGCATACGATCCGGAGAAGAGGTGGCAAGAAGAATCGCTTCCAACATTTCCGGTGAATAAGCAATCTTATCAAGACACTTAATCGCCGCCTGCACAGCCAGATCCGACGTGCATTCCTTATCGGAGGCCATCCTTCGGAAAAACACACCGGTCTTCTCGCCGATAAGATGAATCGCCTCCTGTGGAAATTGTTTCAGGTCTTCATTGCTGACGACTGTTTCCGGCAGGTAGCTGCCCGTTGATGCTATAACCGCATTGCGCATTTAATAACTTATCCGCCTCAAATTATAATCAAAACCCCAGGGCCTGTCTGATTTCATCGGGGATGGTGAACATGATTTCCATCTCCGGCGCCTTTACGGCAACCTGCTCGGTTCTCCCGCGGGTACAAACTCTGCCGTCAGCTTTAAGCCTGATTTCAAAATCCACGATGATTTTTGTCTTTCCCTCAACCACAGTGGCCTTGCAGATAAATTCATCGCCGTGCCTCAGGGGATAGATGTGTTTTGTGGTCGTCTTGATGATGGGAAACAGATACTGTGTCCTCAGATAAAACTCATAGAGGTCTATGCCCACCTGTGCGAAAAGGGCCACTCTGGCATCCTCAAAGTAAAGAAAATAATTCCCGTGCCATACGATCTGCATGGGGTCAAGATCGTAAAACGGCACCTTGTGCGTAATCTCGCAGCTCGGCTGATGTTTTCCGGTCATTATGATTTCCCTTTTTTAATTGGGGAAGTATAGGAAGAAGGTTGGTAACTGTCAAGAGGAAACGACCAAGTGCTGTTTCTTCTTTATGCCATATGCGGCTTCCGTTAAAACATAAAACTCCGAAGTCCGCCAGTATGAGCAGGATAAGGCATTTTATCATAATTCTTTTGACACACAGGGACATTTTACTTACACTTAACCAATGAAAAAGGGTATTTCTGTCAAAAAACGTATTGCCCTTGTCCATCCGCGTGGATTTAACTGGTTTCCCGGTCAGCGCGATATCACGGATATCGCCAATCGCATGGTCCCTCAGGGATTGCTTTCCATCGCCTCTTATCTATTAAACCAGGGACATGACGTTTCTGTTTACGACTGCCTCGGTCCGGACATTCCCTTTGACCTAAATGAGCAGGCTAAAGCAATCCTGGATTATCAACCGCAGATTGTCGGATTTTCGGCCACAACATCTTCGTTCTTGGATGCTGCGGAGATCGCACAAAAAATCAAGGAACACTCTCGGCATATTACAACTGTCTGCGGAGGCGTCCATGTTTCTGCATTGGAGGGCAAGCTGCTTCACTCTTACGGTGCCTTTGATTTTCTTTGCGCCGGCGAGGGTGAAATGACAATGGCAGAGATTGCCCAGGGCATGGATCCCGCTGAAATCAAGGGTTTGATATGGCGTCAAGGCTCCCATGCAGCTACAAATCAGCCGCGCCCCCAGATAGCCGATCTGGACAGTCTTCCTTTTCCCGCTTATGAAAAACTCAGAGGCTTCCCTTCCGATTACCATCTGCCTTTGTTCAGCTATGTAAATACGCCCGGGGCGACGATGATTACCTCAAGGGGATGCGTGCATCAATGTTCTTACTGTGACCGTTCCGTGTTCAAGAAGGGATTCCGCTATAACTCGGCATCTTACATTTACGAACACATGAAATATCTGCGGACAAGATTCAATGTGCGGCATATCAATATTTATGATGACCTGTTTACGGCAGACCGTGTGCGGATTGTTGAGCTTTGCGAGAAACTCGCCCGTCATCCGTTGGGGATAAATTTCAACTGTGCTGTGAGGGTAGGTTACACGGACGATGAATTGCTCAAGATGCTGAAAGATGCGGGCTGCCTCATGGTTTCCCTCGGCATAGAATCAGCAGACCCGCACATATTAGCCAGGCACAAATCGGGGGTTTCGCTCGACGATGTGCGTGATACCGTAAGGCGTATCCAGGCTGCGGGGCTGCGGGCAAAAGGGCTGTTTATGATGGGGCTGCCGGGCGAAACGGAAGAATCTATTCGACGGACATCTGATTTTATTATATCATTGGGAGTGGATGATATGAATATGTCCAAGTTTACCCCCTTCCCCGGCGCACCTCTCTGGTCGACTATCAGGGAAGAAGGGGCCTTTAATGAAGATTGGCGGCTTATGAATTGTCTGAATTTTGTTTTTGTCCCGAAAGGAATTGCATCAAAAGAGAAAATGGATCTACTTTACAATGAGCACGTGAAGCGCTTTTATTCAGATCCTGATTGGCGCGGAAAATTCCGGCGTCGTCTATGGCAGCACCGTAGAAGTCTGATGTATTTAATTCGTCATCTACCGTCTTTCTGGTCGGCGAAGCGCCAGTTTGAGCCTGGCAAATGAAGTATATAGTGGGATTCCAATTGTGAGGTAAATATGCGTATTCATCGTTGGCTGGTGGCAGCTTTAATAATCTGTGGCTTTTTACTACCCCAGAGCGCTATTTGTGAGGAAAAGCCTCTTTGGGAATTGGGTGCGGGGTTAGCACTTCTCCGGCTTCCTGATTATCGGGGTTCTGACGAAAACAGATACTACTTACTGCCTTTTCCCTACATAATCTATCGCGGCGATATTTTAAGAGTAGACAGGGAGCGTATTTCGGGACGCATATTTAAAACTGACAGACTCTTATTAGACGTCAGTCTTTACGGTAGTGTGCCTGTCGATAGTTCCAGAAACAGCGCCCGCAGCGGCATGCCGGATCTGGATCCGACTTTTGAAATAGGCCCATCGCTGGAAGTTAAGCTTCTGGATAACAAACAGGATCGTTATAAATTAGGTGTCAACCTGCCTGTGCGCGCCGTTTTTGCGATAAATTCTTCATCGTTGTATCGTGAAGGCTTTGTATTCAGTCCAAGGCTGAATTTCGAAAAAAACGATTTAATTCCCGAGACCGGTTTAAATCTGGGAATTTCAGCCGGTCCGATGTTCGCTACCAGTGATTATCATAGTTATTATTATTCGGTGGATCCGGCTTTTGCCACTCCATCACGCCCTTCTTATTCCGCCGGCAGTGGCTATAGCGGTTCCAGGCTTACCGCCGGTTTAAATAAAGGTTATAAACAACTTATCTTTAATGCTTTTGTCAGTCTGGATTTCCTCCAGGGCGCCGTTTTTGAGGACTCTCCATTGGTAAAAACCAAATATTCCGTCATGTGGGGTTTTGCCGTATCCTGGATTTTTCTCAAATCGGAAAGGTTAGTCTCGACAGATAGATAACGCTGATTGTGCAATATCTCATTTCCCAAAAATCATTTGACAACATGTTGACTTTTCATTAGATTAAATTGCAATCAAATCCATGTCAGCCGGAAGAGCCTTTCATGTTAAAACTTAGGATACCTCTCATTGTCATCTTCATCCTTCTCCTGCCTCTTCATGGATATTCCGCCCCACCTCTCCTGAGCCGCTGGGTAACACTCCGTTCAGACTCGAGGGAACAGGTCAAAGAGATCATCCGCTCCGAGGTGGACAGCCGCGAAGGTTACTCTACCTCTCAGGAGGAAAAGGCGAATCTGAACGCCGTGGACGATGAAAAGGAGACAGAGGACACGGGATACAAAAAAGCCATCGCTTCCGCAAACAGGGAGTTCGGTCGGGCCAAGAAAAGGCGTGATGATGTGACGACCCAGTTCCAGGTAATTTCAACAGAACTGGAAGAACAGCAGAAAAATATCAAAACAATCAAGACCGGCATCGAGAATCTGGACAGCCAGATCACCCGCTTCAACCAGGACATCAATACCCAGCAAGCCGCTCTCAAAAAATGGCTTCAGACCGAAAAACAAGGGGAGGCTCTCGCGGCTGTGATCTATACCCGGGGGTTCAAGGATAAAGCCCACGCTCTGGAAAGCTTAGCCGATCAGGCCTCGGCTCCGCTGATGGCCCAGTATATGGGCACCTACATACAATCTTTCACAAAAGTCATCAATGCTGTCCTTTCCGTCGATTTTATCCGTGCTATCGAGGAAGGAACAGCCAAGTGGAACAACGAGGAACCTTTGCGGATCGAACTTGAAAAGGGGAATAAGGGCACCGCCTATCTGCGCCTGAAGCGCTATGAGTTGTACCCCTTCCAGCCTCCAAAAGGGGGGCGGGTAAAACCGATGCCGGCTTCAAAAAACATCCAGGCTGTTGTTGCCACTTCGAAAAAGGAACTGGATGCATTTCTTGCTCAAAATGGCTATTCCCCGGCCAATTATGACTTGACACGTGCCTACAACGCGGTCAAGGAGACTGCACAGATGAATGCCGCTGCCGAAGAAGGTCTCCAGGAGCAGGTCCGTTCGTTCCAGGATAGGATTAATTCCCTACAGGAAAGGATCTCCTCTGCACGATCGGAAAAGGAATCACAGTTGTCACTCCTGAAGAGGAAGGAGGAACAGGTCAAGAAGACATCGCAGGATACTGCCTCAGTGCAGTCGAATAAGGAAGAGGCAGACCACGCCTTCCAGGGGACACAGAAAGCCCTCCACGATATCCGGCGTGTCCGGGAATCCATCATCATCAAAACCGCCCTTGCCACTGCGCGGGGTTCCCAGAGCCCTGCTGAGGCGTCAGCGGAAGCCATCAACGATAAGCTGGCCGAGGTGAAGAACGATGCGAAGACACAGCACTCAAGTTCCACTACGGAAGTGACCAATTTCCAGGTCACGGCGGAAGCTTCAATCCAGGCCGTCACGGAAGCCCGCATCACCTCCGTTCGTTTGATCTCTTTTATCAATGAGGGGGATAGTGTCCGAGTAAAAATGGCTTTCCGGGTAAGAACAGTGCTGGGGGAGACAGGAGAGGAAGGGACCAGGGAAACACCGCAGCCAGCCGCGAAGACTACACCCAAAAAGAAGATTGCCCGTGTGGTACCTCCACCTACTAGGCCATCGGGCGAGGAGGAAAGGAAAACGGTAACAGCACCGGAACCTGAAAAGGTTCCACCTGCTAGGCCATCGGGCGAGGAGGAAAGGAGAACGGTAACAGCACTGGAACCTGAAAAGGCTCCACCTGCTAGGCCGCCCGTAAAGAGGAATCACAAGGCCCTGGGGTCCGGTGAAATCAAGGATATTTTATTTGAGTTAATCAGAGTCAAGATGTCGGGTGGAGAGATCTCCGTCTTTGTGGATGTGACGAACGTTTCCGAAGACTCCAACCGTCACGTGGCCATCTACGATGAGAACTATCGCTGGGGGAAATCGAAACTCACAGACACCGCGGGTAAGGACTATGAAGTCTCGCAGGTTGTTTTCTGGAAAGGAGATCAGAAGACATCCATGTACTCGGCAGGGATGCGGGGGGTACAGGCAGATGCGGGATCAACACAAACGGCGCAGCTCATCTTCAAAAAAGTACCTTCCAACTTGAAAACGATCAAAAAACTTACGCTTCATCCCTTCGTCTATTGGCGCGTGGTTTTCGTCTGGAAATGGCAGGATCAGGATCTGGCATTCGAGAATATCCGCTTGAGCCGATAGATACCCCGCATTCAGGAAAGAAAAGCCTGTCTCTATGATTCGAAAAATCGCTGAACGCCTTGCCAAAACGAAATATGTCCGTGACGCCATGGAGGATCCGACGGAACTTAAGGACATCCGAAGGGAGCGTTCAACCCGGATGATCGTGGGACTTGTCCTCGTGGGCTTCAGTTACATCATCGGATGGCCGGCTGTGACAGCCCTGGGCATCCTGGCAGTTTACTTTCGTGAACCCTTGATTGCCTTAGTTGGGGGACCGGTCATCTATGGCTTTTCCCACCTGGTCTTTCTTGCCGGCGCCTGGCTGGCCGGGGCACGACATGCACGGATACTGATGAGATACGCCACAAAAGTCCTGTTCAAAAAAATCCTTCACCACAACGCAAGAACATTTCCGGTGTGAAGCTTCATCGGAGGCTGTCCCTGATGCCGGGTAGCGACCAGTTTTGCCCCTTTAATTTATGGGGACTTTCATCTAAAAAGTAAATATTGCTCCGACATTCAGTCCATACTGGTTTGTTCTACTTGAGGGCTCATAAAAATAACCGCTCACTGCTCCGTAATATGTACGAGATACTATATCACTTTGGCCAATCGCACTGTATTCATACCAAGGCTTGACGATAACCGACCAATATTGAGAGAGCTTAAACCGTAAAGGCATTTCAGCGTACCATCCGGTTTTGTTCCCCAATTTGAACTCAGGATCGTTGTAGCCAGGGTCTAATTCAGAGAAGTAGGCCGTCATCTTGCCATAAAACATTATACGAAGACCAACATTTGGTTCAATGACCAGTCTGTCACCGATGTTAAAATCGGCCGAGATACCAACAGGAATATAATGCCAGTAATACCTCTCCTTATAAGAGATGTAGGTTTCCGTTACTTTTGCGTACCCTCGGTCCCACTGACGGTAACCATACCCTGTATAGGGCTTGATGGAAATATTATTAGTAACGGCGAAATTGTATCCTATGTTCCATTCTCCGCGAAAAAGAAATTGATGATTATCATCTGAGAATTTTATCGGCGTTCCGGCTTGTGTGGTACCGTCGAATTCGGTATCACCGTAAGAAAATTCAAAAAAAACCTTCGAATAAACGGCATTTTTTTTATTGTAATTCCATCCCAGATAGACACCCGGCAGCCACCCGCTTTCAGTGCTCTTGAAGGGGGCCGGCAGATCTTCTTTATAGTCAAATTTATAATACATAAAGCTGATTTCAAAATTCTGATTAGCTGAGAGCTTTTGTGCTTCAGCCGCCACGGTAAAAACGGGTAATGCTAAAAAGAACAAACCGATTAAGGTACAAGTGAACTTAGCCTTCATAAATCAAATATCCTTTTTCTTGTTTATAATAATGACTGAAATCTTCATCCCCTCGATGTCCGTTTGTCAGGTTGGCTTCGTAGCATATTCAACTATTTTATGCAATTGTTTCGTGTTAGAAATTTCACATGGCGGCTGGAGCATCGAGAATAAACAATTATTTCATAACATATTGTTATCCATATATGGATACGTTTATCTCAGCATTTGTTTAATCAATTCTTTTATGATAGTAAAAAGACATTACGTATGCCTGATATTTCCTTCTTAATAAAACAGGTACATCGTTCCCATGATACCCATTCGCGATACGATTCCATCCAGACATTATCCTGCCGTTAATGTGCTTCTGATAGCGGTCAATATTTTCTTTTACCTGGTAGAATTATCCCAAGGCGACGCCCTAAACAGGTTTGTCTTCACCTATGGTCTTGTTCCGGCCCGATATTCAGTACATGAGATTGCATTGCATTTCAGTCTCTCACAGCAGATTCTTTCTTTTATTTCATTTATGTTTCTCCACGGGAGTTTCTGGCACCTTTTCGGCAACATGTGGTTCCTTTACATTTTTGGGGACAATGTGGAAGATCGTCTCGGGCATTTGAGATATCTATTTTTTTATTTACTGTGTGGAGTTTCATCGGCACTTACCCATCTATTCTTTAATCTTGACTCCATGATGCCCACAATCGGAGCCAGCGGTGCTATAGCCGGCGTGATGGGCGCATACTTCATCCTCTATCCTAGATCGAGAATTGTTACATTGATTCCCATCATCTTTATTCCTTATTTCATTGAGCTTCCTGCCGCTATTTTTTTAGGCATCTGGCTTTTCATACAGTTTATCAGTGCGACGTTAACGAGCATGGAAGCCGGCAATATTGCCTGGTGGGCACATATCGGGGGTTTTATTTTTGGTGCGCTGTTTTTGAAATTATTTCTTCTGATGCCCGAGCAGGGTATTTCCCGCAAATTAAGTCAGGCTACAGTGATAAGGAGCACTCCGAGGTTGCATATCACCAGGCCTGTTTCACAAACAGGTGATTCGGATCTTTACGCAGACATATCTATTACAAAGGAAGAAGCCGCACGGGGCGCAAAAAAGCTGATCAGCATTCCCATTGGTTATCAAAAGAAGCCCCTTGTTCTCAATATTCCACCGGGCATTACTGATGGTACGAAACTTCGCCTGGCAGGAATTGGGAAGAAGACAGATAACGATCGGCGAGGCGATCTCTACCTCAATATTTCTGTCATGGAAGATTAATACAAGACCCAAGATGCCTGGGCTGTAAGCGACAATGATTAACGACTCACCGCATCAAATGGCCTACATATAGTACCAGGGTAATGGCCAGGATATGCAGTATCCACCAGCCTGGTTGCCATAATAAAAAACGATGCATGAAATCCTCCTCCCGCAACTTTCGGCGCAAACCATTAATGTGTTCACCTAATCATAATTTTGCCATAATCTAGCAGTTACTAACTTCATTTCCATATCATATAGCCTAAAGTATACACAACACTCAGGGCAACCAGGTGTACCCACCACCAGCCCATATTCGGATAGCGGAAGAACCGGCCCTTGCGAACGGCATTCTCGGGCTGTTTGAGCAGCTCCAGTTCGAACAGTGCCTTGCCTACGACAAATTTCCCCCACAATATTATGATATCCGCAAGCAGAGTTTTAAACAGTACCGATTGCGGTGTCCAAACCGCCGGTGCATTTTTCAGAGAGAAATGTGCCATGGCAATAGTCCCGATAATCACTGTCATGCCATTGAGTACATATCCGAATGCCACGGTCCGGTGGAAGCAAAATAAAACAGTGATGACAACCACACTAAGCATCCCCGATACAGCAGGGATGACATCCCAGGGATCTTCACCTAGGGGATGAACGCGGCTATGCAGCAAAAATCCACCTAATGCCAGAAAAAAAAGGGAACAAATCAATAAGACACGCAGATTTTGTTTTTGAGTCATGCTTCACCCCCTTCGGATTTATAAAAAATCAGCCGGAATACCCCATCCTGTGAAAAGGCAAGAATGGCAACCAGCAACTTTGCGAATGTAATACCATCCGATGTTTTACAGATGCTCCGCCCTCCTGGCGGGGAAATTCGCTTTCAGAGGTCAGGTCAATCAGAAGCTGGTCTTCTTCTATCTGCACAAAGGCTGAGGAGTGCCGTATTTAGTCAGGACAATCTGCCAGAGTTGATTGCACCTGGCACGGAACGCTCCGGCAGAAGATAGCAGATAGTATTCCCACATACGTTTGAACCTGTCATCGTATCTGCTTTTCAGTTTCGCCCACGCCTTCTGAAAATTTTCGTGCCAGGCCATCAGAGTCTTTTCATAGTGAGGGCTCAGGTTGTGCAGATCCTCCATGACGAATAACCCTTCCACGGCTTCACCGATTTGAGCAATACTTGGCAGCATGCCATTGGGAAAGATGTATTTATCTATCCAGGGATCGCAATGCATTAGAGATTCATTGCCGCCAATGGTTTGCAGAAGGAAGATACCGTTATCTTTTAGGCAGCGATGGACTGTCTTCATAAAGGTTTTGTAGTTTTTCTGGCCGACATGTTCAAACATACCGATGGATACGATTTTATCGAATGAACCCTGGAGATCACGGTAATCGCATCTAAGTATCTGAACCGGCAAGTCTTTGCAAGATTCTCTGGCGTAGCTGATTTGCTTTTCGGATATATTGATGGCGGTCACCTCGCAACTGTAATGTTCCGCAATATACTTTGCAAATCCTCCCCAGCCACAGCCCACATCCAGTAGATGATCTTCTTTGCCGAGACTGATTTTTTTGCAGATCAGGTCGATTTTTCTCTGCTGGGCTTCATTCAAGTCTTCTGTTCCATCGAAATATGCACAACTATATTGATTGTACGGGTCGAGAAATGACATGAACAGTTCATTATCAAGATCATAGTGTCGCTCAGCAACAATGGCGGAGCGTATCTTCGACTGTAGATTGAATATAACAGCAGACAGGATTGGCATAAGGGATTTAAAGCCACCTTTGATTTTTGTATCAAGTCCGGCTGTCAGGATCTTACATATGAATTCATCCAGTTGCTGGCAATCCCACCACCCCTCCATGTATGATTCACCGAGACCAAGATTCTTGTTCTGCAACATCTGCAGGAAAGTACGGTCATCTCTGACCCGTATATCCCATGGACTGTTACCATTGATAGTAATACCGATGGGAGCAAGCATTTTTTCAATCATATATTTTTGTCTGAGCATCGCGCGCCTCCTCTATATGCGGCTAATTATATTGCCTGCTATTTTGAAGACGTTGTTGAAATAGTGAGTAAATGATCCGCCTCTGCCAATCATTAAAAAAAGATAATGTAAAGTATGGACGGTTACAATAGTAGTTGAATGAATGCAAAATGGCAGGCTAATATTACCACGCTGAGGATATTTGCTATTGTAGTATTTACCTACCACTATACTTGCATTAAACCATCCTTGTATTTTATTAAGCGACAATCTATAAAAAATGCAAATTATAGAAATAACCATCTAAATTAACAATTTTGGAAAGGATGGTAATATGATTTATCTACCAATAATATTATTTGCTATTGCGGCGCTCGGCGGTTTGGCGCTAATTTATCTAAAGTTCAGTGGACAAGTAATTCCAATGTATCTGGCTATCGTCCATGGACTTTTCGCAGCAGCAGGGCTTGTTGCATTAATAGTCAATGTTTACATGAACACGGCAATCACCCTGATGAACATATCTCTGGCGTTATTTGTTATCGTGGCCATAGGCGGCTTTATCCTTTTCTCATTCTACTTGAGGAAGAAAGAACTTCCTGATGCATTGATTGCGATACATGGCTCAGGTGCGGTTATCTCCTTTGTATTGCTTTTGATTGCGGTATTTGCATAGCGTCATCGGTGGACATATATTTTGGTTCCCTTAGATAATGGCAATTCAGGTTGGTGAAGTGGATTAAATTCAAGGAGGAAGCAATGAGAAAAATAATTTTTGTCTTTTTCATTGTAATATTCATTACCAGTTATGCCCTGGCTGACGAAACAGTCATACAGATCTATCTGGTAAATGATCAGGGAATCGGTAAAAATATTGGTGTGGTCACTGCTACTGACAGCCAGTATGGTCTCATCCTCGTTCCGCAATTAAGGGATCTTGCGCCCGGCATACATGGATTTCATGTACATCAGAACCCTGATTGCGGTCATGCCATGAAAGATGGCAAGCATGTCGCGGGACTGGCTGCAGGAGGACACCTCGACCCGCTTAAGACAGGCAAACATGAAGGACCATACGGAAAAGGACACCTGGGAGATCTCCCGGTCCTTTATGTGGATGCGGACGGCAGGGCGACGTTGCCCGTGCTTGCGCCCAGGCTGAAAGTTGCGGACCTGAAGGGGAAATCACTGATGATACACGCCGGCGGCGATAATTATTCAGATACCCCTGAGGGGCTTGGCGGTGGCGGTGCAAGGATTGGCTGCGGCGCGATCAAATAAAGTAAATGTTGAGCCGCCCTGAATATTTCATATCATAGGCGGCCGCTTTGGTTTATTTATCAGGACAAAGAAAATAGCCTGTTTACGGAGATAGTAAAACTCTATCTTTTTCCCCTTCTGTACAAAGGCCATCAACGGATGATCCCGGAGATGGCCTTTGCATTTTAAATTCTATTGCCGTTGACTTAAAATACCTTTTGAAAATCCCTGTCTCTGAAAATGGTGGCTATCATCTGATCTACAAGCTTGTAGGCCCCTTTTTCAAGTTCCTTGGTATCCTGGCTGGATACCGGCTTGACGGTTACGGTATAATCTTTCTGTAATTTGCTCTCACCATTTTTTAACAGCAAAACCTGAAACTTTGCCTCCTGGTCCGTCATCGATGTCAGAATGAGTTGGAATTCGGTGGCTCCCTTAACCGCCGCTGGTGCTCGCGGCGGCGGTGCTGCACCCCACCAGTAGGGGTGATATGGATTCCAGTAACCGCCATAGGACTGGTCATAGACCTTCATACCCATTTGCTGAAAGGCTTTCTGGAAGCAGTACCATAGATAGGACTCGAGGTGCGTGGTTGCTTCATAGTATGTTTTGTTATCAGCGCTGTTATAACCCCATTGCTTCGTGTTGGCTGCCTGATTGATGAAGTTGTCAAGAATCACCGCCTTGCCCTTAAAATGACCGAACTCCGCTGACCGGATACCGGGTGTATAGCTTTCCTGTTTCACGGTGACCTTCGTACCTGCCGCGCATCCGAACATCAAAAAAGCTGCTGCAATGCATGTCAGATATCGAATCTGAATGAATTTCCTTTTCATCACCTTCCTCCTCTCTTTTTAAATAACATGTCTCGATCCAAGATCATTCATTCAAGATGAATGACTCATATGCTGCATGTTGGGAAGCTTTACCGGAAATTTGTCGCCCTCTATGAATCTCTTTTGTTTGTGTAAATATAAGTATAGGAAACGGATAGTCATGAGTCAAGAAGAAAATGGCCACAATATGGCAAGACTATATTGATGCTGATATCCGGCAGCCAAGAATATTCTCAAGTTGCTTTATCAAATGTCTTTTGGTATCGTACCGGCGCGCTGATATTCATTATCACGGCAGGAAAAAGGTCTTGGCAAAAAATGGCAGACAGGATTGAAATAGGATTCAAAGAAGGGATAAGAGACGCCCTCGGGGAAAAGATTAAGAGAAGAATCGTCGAACATCTACACATCGATGTTGATTGCGTGAAAACCATTGAAGTCCATACCATCGATGGAAAGCTGACCCGTGAGGATCTGAAAATGGCCGCTGCCGGCCCTCTGTCAGATCCGATCATCCAGAATTTCGCCATCAACAGCGGCCTGGCTGACAGGTTCGACTGGATGATTGAGGTGGGATTCAGACCGGGTGTTACAGATAATGTTGGAAAGACTGCCAGAGAGGCTATTGAGTTGCTCCTGGGGAAAACATCGGACCGGCTTTCCGGGGTTCATACATCAAGACAGTATGTGATTGAGGGGCCGATACGCCGTAAAGATGCAGAGAGAATCGCCTCGAGCCTTCTCGCCAATGATCTCATTGAGACGGTACACAATCGTTGATGGAAAATCCTGGGACAAGCGTAAGGGCATGCCTGCCTATGTGCCGCGTGTCATCGGTGAAGACCGCCTCAGTGTTGAAGAAATCAATCTCAATGTCAGCGACGAGACGCTTCTTAAAATCAGCAACGAACGCGTCCTTGCTTTGAATTTGGATGAGATGAAAGCCCTGCGGAATTATCTGAGAAATGAGGCGATACTGGGGGAGAGGAAAAAGGTAGGTCTAGGTGAAAAAATGACCGATGCCGAGCTGGAATGTCTGGCCCAGACATGGTCCGAACACTGCAAGCACAAGATATTCAATGCACTGATTGTTTATGAAGACGAACGCGGCAAAAGGGAGGAGATAAATTCAATATTCGACAGCTATATCAGGAGATCCACAAAGGAGATCAGAGAGCGCTTGGGTAAGGATGACTGGTGCCTGTCCGTGTTTGTCGACAATGCCGGAATTATTAAATTCAATGACGAGTACAATCTTGTATTCAAAGTGGAGACGCACAATTCTCCTTCAGCCCTCGATCCCTATGGCGGCGCCCTGACGGGGATTGTCGGAGTCAACAGAGACCCCTTCGGAACCGGAAAAGGGGCCAAGCTGATTTTCAACACGGATGTCTTCTGTTTCGCACCACCCGCGTATGATAAGCCACTCCCGAAGCGGATCCTCCATCCGAGAAGAATCTATGAAGGTGTTCGGGAAGGCGTCGAGCACGGCGGGAATAAGAGCGGCATCCCGACGGTTAACGGGTGCATCGTATTTGACGAGCGATTCCTGGGGAAACCGCTTGTGTACTGTGGAACAGGCGGCATCATGCCGTCTCGCATCCGGGGAGAGCCTACGCATACGAAAGAGATACTGCCCGGTGATGCGGCTGTCATGGCCGGAGGCAGAATCGGAAAAGACGGGATTCACGGTGCCACGTTTTCTTCTGAGGAGCTTCATGAGGGTTCCCCCGTGACAGCTGTCCAGATCGGTGATCCCATCACTCAGAAAAAGATGACTGATTTTCTCCTGATTGCCAGAGACCGCGGCCTCTATCGGTGCATTACGGATAACGGCGCAGGCGGTCTTTCTTCCTCTGTCGGTGAGACAGCCCGCTTATCCGGCGGCTGTGAAATCGACCTGAAAAAAGCTCCCCTGAAGTATCCCGGGTTGAACCCCTGGGAAATTCTCATCTCTGAATCGCAGGAGAGGATGACACTGGCGGTCGCCCCGGAGAAGGTCGGAGAATTCCTTGACCTCGCGCAGAAGATGGATGTGGAGGCGACCGTTGTCGGCAGATATACGGATTCGGGAAGGTTCCATGTTCTTTATGGAGACCAAACGGTTGCCTATCTGGAGATGGATTTCCTCCACGGCGGGGTTCCACAGATGCGGCTCTCGGCAAAATGGACACCGCCCAGGCATCCGGAGCCTGATTTTCCCGAGCCCGCCGACTATGGGGCAGGCCCTGAAAGAAATGCTCTCCCGACTGAATATCTGCAGCAAGGAGTCTGTCGTCAGGCGGTATGACCATGAGGTTCAGGGAGGCAGTGTTATCAAACCGCTGGTTGGTGTTTATAATGACGGGCCGGGCGACGCCGCCGTGATCCGGCCTGTTCTTGACTTCCTTCGAGGGTGTGGTGGTGGCCAGTGGCATCTGCCCCCGCTACAGTGATATTGATACCTACCATATGGCCGCATGCGCAATTGATGAGGCTGTCAGGAACGCTATTGCCGTGGGCGGAAGCCTGGAGCAGATGGCCGGACTGGATAACTTCTGCTGGTGTGATCCGGTCCAGTCGGAAAAAACGCCCGACGGCGAGTATAAACTGGCCCAACTCGTCCGTGCAAACGAGGCTCTGTATGATTACACAACGGCTTATGGTGTTCCCTGCATTTCGGGAAAAGACAGTATGAAGAATGACTACCATATCGGGAATGTAAAAATATCGATCCCTCCGACGCTTCTGTTTTCTACCATAGGAAATATCAGAGGATGTACGGAAAGCAATCACCATGGACGCGAAGCGCCCGGGTGATCTGGTCTATATCGTCGGTGAGACTTATGCTGAATTGGGCGGTTCCGAGTGGTATGCCATGCATGGCTGCATAGGGAATGGAGTCCCAAGGGTCAATGCAGAAAAGGCGAAGGCATTGTACAACGCACTGAGCGGGGCCATTCAGGAAGGGGCTCGTCGCTTCCTGTCACGATTGTTCTGACGGGGGCCTGGGTATTGCCCTTGCCGAGTCGGCTTTTGCCGGCGGTTTGGGCATGTCGATCGATCTTGCTCTTGTTCCTTCTTCCGGTATTGACCGGGATGACGCGCTTCTTTTCTCAGAGTCCCAGAGCAGATTTGTCGTTACAATTCCCCCCGCTGTGAAAGAAGTCTTTCGAGGAAATGATGAAGGGAGTTATCTTCAGTCAGGTGGGAACAATCCTTGCCGAAGGGTCTATTAAAGATGGATGGAATCAGAGGAAACAGGATCATTGAGGAAGATATAAGCGAGTTAAAAGCAGCATGGCAAAAGCCGCTGGACTTTTAGCGTTCGACAAGGGGTTGTTTACAGGGTATGCCGAAAAAAGTTAAATCAATCGTCATTACGGGAAACGGAACTAACTGTGAGATGGAGATGGCCCACGCTTGCAGACTCGCAGGCTTCGATGAGGTGGATATCGTCCACATCAGCGAATTACTCTACGGTGAAAAAAGCCTCGATGATTACCATTTTCTTAACCTGCCCGGCGGTTTTCTGGACGGCGACGATTTGGGATCGGCGAAAGCGGGAGCAAACCGTATCCTGCATGCGAAGGTCAAAGGGAAACAGGAGATACTATACGATCAGTTTGCGAGGTTTATCGAACAGGGTAAGCTGATCCTGGGCGTCTGTAACGGCTTCCAGCTGCTTGTTAAACTGGGCATGCTTCCCGGCTTTGACGGAGATTACCGGACGCAGACCGTAACCTTGACTTTCAACGATTCGGGCCGCTTTGAAGATCGATGGGTCTATCTCTGGGTGAACCGTGATTCCCCCTGCATCTTCACAAGAAATATAGGGGGGCTGTATCTACCCGTACGACACGGGGAGGGAAAGTTCATTACGAAAGATGAGGATATTCTCGAAAGGTTACACGATGATCGCCAGGTCGCTGTTCAGTACAGTCATCATGATTATGCGGATATCGCCATGGACTATCCCGCCAATCCTAACGGTGCTATAGACGGCATCGCCGGTATCTGCAATGAGACGGGAAGGATCTTCGGCCTTATGCCCCATCCGGAGGCCTATCTCCACTACACCAACCATCCCCGCTGGACCCGGGAAAAACTTCCAGAGGAAGGGATGGGTCTTGCTATTTTCAAGAATGCTGTCGATTTTATCAGGAAGGCCTCATTTTAATGACTTCTTTCTGTGGCGGCTTATAATATAATTCCCTTATTTCTTGCTTCTTCCGTTTTTTTCATATTACATTTCATAAATAGCGCGATTTGAGGTAAGACGTTTTGGAAGCTATCGCTAAGATATTTGGAGATTTAGAATCATGCATCCCCTTATAGCCGGCTCCTTGAATCGTAATATAATATTATCCTAATTATAGGAGAAATTTTCGGCGGATCAACGCGGGGAATATGATGGAAAATTTTAAAAAGCCGGCAGCCTTTCTTTTTGCGAGCTGTCTATTGCTTCTCGTCTCTTGTTCAGGAGACAGACTGTATTATTCTAACAAACAAAATCCTGTCGACGATATAAGGAAAAGCTTTGGGGAGCCTCTGGCAGTTGAGAGTTTGGCCGACGGATCTGAAAGGATCATGTACCTTGTTCATGATCCTATGGGTTCGGGCTATAGTGTAAGGTATTTCATCATCCGAGACGGCAAAGTTGTTGGCGGCGGCGTTCGATAAAGGAGACGGGATTTCACAACTTGGTGTTTCTTTAATCGGAATTTTAGAAGGATGCGACCACAAAACGCTCTGGGATTTCGGCTCGCCGGGATGACGGCGTTGCAACCATATTAAAAAAGCTATACTATTTTATTCCTCCGGATATGATCAGGGTCTGATAATTCTGGAGGTGGCCTGTTCCTGCATTTCCTTGGCCCGCTCAATCATATTCTTGATTGTCACTTCCATGACTTCAGGAAAATTTTTCATGGCCTCCGGGAGTGTCTTCGCTGGGATCTGGCACTGAATCGGTATAGGTCCCTCTGGAGTTACTAGTTGTGTCTGCCCGATGAAAAGGGATTCTCGACTTTTGTCTCTGTTTCCGTCGGGTGTCACGGGTGTGAGTCGCCGGATCCACCCGACCTTCAGATCAGTAAATGTCTCTTCATGGTATAGATTATCCTGGTCAATCTTCATTTCGGGTGTGTTCTTCTGATCGTCCACGGTAATGTTTTATCTCCTTTCAAGTAGTGTATCAATCTAAGTACATCAGTATATCAATTAGGTCAATTTTTATTCTTTTCCATTTGTAATTTATTGCAGATGCAACGGGTAAAGGCCCGCATAAATTTCCTATTGACAAATGATGTGAATATTATAAGATAACATAAAATATAATCTGAACTCTTAGAACGACAAAGCAGCATAAAAGGAAACATGATCACCGCACAGTCTGTCATAAGAATCGAGGGCATAATTAGGTTCCCTAAATAGGAAGCCTGGTAGTGGTGTGGTGTTTCGTTAAAAAATTTAAGAATAAACTTAATCCGTTATCAGGCTATCTGATAGCGGTTTTTTTTTGAAAAAGGGGGAGTTATGAATTCATTCAACGTTTTGATTTACGATACAACTTTGAGAGACGGGACCCAGGGAGAGCAGATCAATTTTTCAGCGGAAGAGAAGCTGCGCATTGCACAGCTTCTCGATGAAATGGATTTCCATTACATCGAAGGCGGTTGGCCGGGATCAAATCCGAAAGATGTGCGCTTTTTTGAAATGGCCAAAGATGTTTCATTCCGGCATGCCCGTCTCACGGCATTCGGCAGTACCAGGAAGCCGCATATGGTAGCCGCAGCATGTCCTAATATAGCAGCCCTGCTGCAGGCAGAAACGCCGGCAGTTGCCATTTTTGGCAAGACCTGGGATCTGCACATTTCCGAGATTCTCAATGTATCACTAGAAGAAAATTTAGCGATGATCCATGATTCCGTAGAATATTTGAAGTCGGAAGGGAAGGAAGTCATCTTTGATGCGGAGCATTTTTTCGACGGATATAAAAATAATCCCGGGTATGCGCGCCAGGTGATAGAGACAGCCCGTTCCGCAGGTGCCGATATGATTGTCCTGTGTGATACTAATGGAGGGACAATGCCTCATGATTTAACCACAATAATCGATGAGGTCATCTCTTATATACCTCCCCATCTTCTTGGTATTCATGCGCATAACGATTGCGGCCTTGCTGTAGCCAACTCACTGGCAGCTGTTCATGCAGGCGTCAGGATGGTCCATGGAACGATTAACGGGTATGGAGAAAGATGCGGGAATGCCGACCTCATCTCTATAATAGGCAACCTCCAGTTGAAAATGAATAAGCAATGCCTGCCGGAGAATTCCATAAGGGAATTGACGCACCTTTCTAACTATGTAAGCGATATCGCTAATATCCCTCCACTCAATTCCAGGCCGTTTGTCGGGCGGAGCGCCTTTACCCATAAGGGAGGTGTTCATGTTGATGCCGTTTTAAAAAATCCGGTTGCATATGAACACATTAAACCGGAACTGGTAGGAAACCACGAGCGGGTGCTGGTGTCCGACCTTTCAGGAAAAAGCAATATCGCGTACAAGGCAAGAGAACTGGGCATCGACTTAGGTAATGAGATGTCGATAAATAAAAAAATTGTTCAACAGATAAAGATAATGGAAGACCAGGGCTATCATTTTGACTCGGCCGACGGATCCCTTTCCGTATTGATGAAAAAGATAAAGGGTGAGTTTAGAGAACCTTTTATCCTGGAAAGTTTTCAGGTCTTTAACGCGAAGACAGGAGATAACCCGCCCATTACTCAGGCCTCGATTAAAATATCTGTCGACGGCGAAGAGGAATTGACTGCCGCAGAGGGGAACGGTCCTGTAAATGCCCTGGATAATGCCCTCAGAAAGGCTTTAACAAAATTTTATCCTCATATCAAAGGATATGCACCTGGTTGATTTTAAAGTAAGGATTCTGGAAGGCTGTGAGGGAACGGCCGCGAAGGTGAGGGTGCTTATAGATTCAAGTGACGGGCAGCGATATTTGGAGCACCATAGGAGTTTCAACAAACATCATCGAAGCAAGCTGGCAGGCCCTTGTGGATAGTATACGGTACAAATTGAGCAAGGATGAAGAAAATAAAAAAAGTTTGGTTTGAAACAAATTCAACAAGTTCATTGATAATGGGTTTAATTTCTGGTAAAATATATAGTTGTTTAGTACTAAGAATTTGCTTAATAAGGTTAATGAAGTAGCATGTATCTGGCCATTAACAATCAGAACCCCCAGATGCGGCTGATCAGAAAGGCAGTTGAGATCCTGCGGGATGGGGGTGTAATCATCTATCCCACAGATACGGTCTACGGGCTGGGATGCGCCCTTTTTAATAAAAAAGGAATTGACAAGATTTACGAGATAAAAAGGAGAAACAGGAAACAGCCTTTAAGCTTTGTTTGCGCCGATCTCAAGGATATCAGTCGTTACGCCCGGGTGTCGGATTTTGCATATAAAACCATGAAACGCCTCTTGCCGGGACCGTACACGTTTATCCTTGAGGCGTCGAGGCTGGTTCCGAAAATAATTCTTCCCAAAAGACTGACCACAGGTATCAGGGTGCCCGACAATCAAATATGTCTTTCTCTCGTGAGGGAACTGGGACAGCCTATCATCAGTACCAGCGTCACGACTGAAGATGGTGAAGTATTGAGTGATCCATCTGAAATAAAAGAGAAATTCGGCAAGCGTGTAGATTTAATCATAGATGGAGGCATTCTGGCTTCTGAGCCATCAAGTGTTATCAGTCTTGTTGACGACATAATCGAGATAATCAGGGTGGGGAATGGAGATGTGTCCACACTTATTTAGAGAACAAGGATATTTATGAAAAAAGTAATGTTAATGAATGCTGTTCATCCTGAACAGAAGCGGCTGGCCATTGTGGATGGTGGTAAACTGGTTGAATACAACATCCAAATGGCCATCAAAGAACCTATAACGGGCAACCTTTATAAGGGTGTAGTCATGAAGGTGGAACGAGGTCTCCAGGCAGCTTTCGTGAATTATGGAGGGAAAAGGGATGGATTTCTGCCCCTGCATGACGTCAGTCCCGAATATTTCACCGAGAGCAATGGAAAGGGAAGCGGCTCGTCGAATCATAGACTGTCTCTCAAAGCAGGTCAGGAGGTGTTGGTTCAGGTAATAAGGGAGGAAACTGAACGCAAGGGAGGCTCTTCTTACGACATATATATCTTTGCCGGGACGATACCTGGTTTTGCTCCCAAACAAACAGAGCAGCGGCATTTCTCGAAAAATAGAAGATGAAGAAGATCGCAAGCGTCTAAAAAAATTGATGGAACAAATTAAGATTGATGACGGTGTTGGTTTTATAATTCGTACAGCGGGCATGAACAGAACGAAGCAGGAACTTTCCCGGGATTATCAACTCCTGTCGAGGCTGTGGAAGGAAATTCAAAAAAGAGTAAAGAGCGTAACTGCGCCGGTACTTATTTATCAGGAAAGTAATTTTGGTGTGTGCTCCCTACGAGACTATTACACATCGGAAATTGAAGAGATACTTGTAGACGAAGGTGAAACATACAGAAAGATGAGGGAATACGCCAAAGCCGTGGTACCGAGGATTTTAAAGCTGATCAAACTATACAGGGAAAAGACCCCTCTCTTTGATAAATATAGACTTGAAGATCAGATTCGTGTCATTTATCAAGATCGTGTGGAGTTGAAATCCGGCGGATATATAATCATAAATCCGACAGAAGCCATGACTACCATTGATGTGAATTCAGGCCGTGCTTCGAACAAAAGAAATATCGAAGAAACCGCCTACAGGACTAACCTCGAAGCGGCAGAAGAAATTGCCAGGCAGCTTCGCCTACGAGACCTGGGTGGACTGCTTGTCATTGATTTTATCGATATGCGTGACCGAAAGCATGAAGGTGAAGTGGAAAAGGCTTTCAAAAAAGCTCTCAATATTGACAGGGCAAGAATACAGATGTCGCGCATATCCAAGTTCGGAATTCTTGAACTCTCAAGGCAGAAAAAACAATCAACCATCCAGGAGATCAGTTATACAGTCTGTCCCTACTGCAAGGGGCGCGGTGCGAGACCGTCCCTGGAGTACACCGCTCTGGGTGCTTTTAGAAAGATTGAATCCCAGGTAGTAAAGGGGGATTATTCTGCTCTTAAAGTGAAACTGCCATATGAGATAGCCGACTATCTTTTGAACCGGAAGAGACAAGAAATCAATAAACTTGAAAGCACGCATGGCGTATCTATACATATAACCGGAAGTCCCGACATACCTTGGGACGAACTGAAAATAGAAACCTTCAGCAGGGAGATAGTTGAGGAAGCTTTTCCTGATGAGGAGATCCGTCTTGTAGAGTCCATGGATAAACGGGAAGAGGAAGGTACCGAACTTAAGGACATTGCATTAATCCCCGCTGAAGTCAGCGAACAACCACAAAAGATAAATGAACCGATTGGGACAAGCCCGCAGCCAGTCAAGAAGAAATCGAGATGGAGATCAAGACACAGAAAAAAGAAACCGGGAGAGAAAGCCGTTGAACAGAAATCTCTACCATCTTCTGATCGAAGCGGTGAAATTACCTCGTATCATATAGTAGAACACCCGCCCAACAGCGCAG
This sequence comes from uncultured delta proteobacterium, assembly GCA_963695875.1. Classification (GTDB taxonomy): domain Bacteria; phylum Desulfobacterota; class Syntrophia; order Syntrophales; family UBA2185; genus DATKLL01. The sequence goes on from CAVOID010000005.1 coordinate 68,784, forward strand.
TACACAGCCGGGTAACGCCACCAGTAGCTGGAGATGATGGGCAAGACCTTTTAAGCAAGCTCCGTAAGGTATTTGAACAACTCGAAGAATAGTATTATTTTTTCTTGCCAAGTTGCTTCGCTGTAGTGTAATCGCCCCGACAGCGCTGCCTATGCAGCCTTGAGTTTTTCCTCTTCCATTGCGATCGAACCAGCTATGGTCCGTCCTTAAAAGAATAGAGAAGTTTTTCAATCATTTCTTATCGCCCGAGAATCAAGCCCGGAACAAAAATAAAGCAGTTGTAACTATTTCAGATCGCAGAACATTTGCAGCGGTAATAATACTTAATATATTTGTTATTGCTTCCTGAGTACTTTTTCTTTGACACTTCTGCCGAGCTGGGGTAGTTTTAAATTATAAGTGAGGACGAATCGTCTTAACGAACAAGAAATAGTGGCTAACATAAATAAATATTTGAAGGGGATGATATGAAAAAATACACGGTATGTTTGCCGGCTGTTGTCCTGGCTGTCTTGGTGGTTGTCAGTTCTTTGTCAGCAGCAAATTCTCGCCCCATAGTCGGTGGAATGCTTCCTGACATAGAGCTTACCATGCCAAAAGATTCTTCTGAAAAAACATATCTCGGCGTTTCCGGGTTTGGTTCTTTTAAGATACCAGCGATAAGGGCGAGGTTGGTTATTATCGAAGTTTTCAACATGTACTGTCCTTACTGTCAGCGGGAAGCGCCAAACGTAAATCAGCTGTATACAAAGATTGAACAGGATCCGGCACTCAGGGAATCAATCAAGATCATTGGCATCGGCGCAGGTAATTCTTCCTACGAGGTGGGCATCTATAAGAAGAAATACAATGTTCCCTTTCCTCTCTTTGCTGATAAAGATTATGCCATATATGACAAAATGGGTGACTTGAGGACGCCGTACTTTATTGGTGTGAAAATAAATCCTGATGGTACTCATCAGATTATATACTCAAAGGTTGGTGCGTTCGATGGAGTGGATCAGTTTCTCTCCGCATTGATGAAATTGGCCGGAATGTAGAAAGGAAGGTTGATATGAAAAAGCGCAATCGGTATGTCCTTTTTGTTATTGTAGGAGCGGCTCTTCTGATATGCCCCTTTGGTCAGAGGGCTTTTGGTGTTTCAGATGCATTCAAGAACAATATCTATTATCCGGGCACCCTAAAGCCGATGGACAGTCTTTTGAAGCTCACGGTAGGAGACCGCGCTCCTGATTTTACACTGAAGGCGGTATCGGGGGAGATGATTTCTCTGAAGCAGTATCGGGGTAAGAAGAACGTCGTTATCTCTTTTGTCCCTGCCGCGTGGACTCCCGTCTGTTCAGACCAGTGGCCTGGCTATAACATTGTTAAAGAAATTTTCGATCAGCATGACGCCATACTCTTAGGGATAACCGTTGATAACATCCCTACTCTGTTTGCCTGGACTAACCAGATGGGCAATCTATGGTTTCCCGTACTGTCTGACTTCTGGCCGCACGGAAAAGTGGCGGCAAAATATGGGGTCTTGCGGTCCGACGGTGTTTCTGAACGGGCCCTGTTCGTCATCGATAAGAAGGGAATCATTCGTTACATCGATGTACACGACATCAACAAGAGGCCACTACTTGAAGACCTCGTGAGTGCACTCGAAAAGCTGAAATAGCAGTCAATTATTTTTGATAAGAAGTTGCCTTTTGTCTGGTAAAATCAGGGCACACCCTTCCTCCATTCTCTTGTCTCTTAGGGTTATTGCTTCATATAAGCATCCCACGGGCAATCAGGGTCTCCTTACATATTTATCCATCAGAACCTTGCCTTTACAAATTCGTTATTGATGGTTATATTTTAACTCTTGGTTGGGAGAGACTTGTAAAAGGTTAGTCAGGAAGTAAAAGATTGTATGAAAATGATACTTTTTCGAGAGTGCAAAATATTCATTTTTAGTTTGCTTCTGATAGTGATTCCATCAGTAATTTACGCAGAGTCAGATGGAACACGGGTAGAACCACAATTAGTTTATGGGGAGAAGTTCACGGTTAAAACGGAGTTTGCATCGGGTATTGAAGCAGATAAGACATTATTTTCAAAGGATGAATTTTCCAAGACAGGAAACACTCTTGCGATTGAGAGTGATACTATCGATAAAACACATGACGTGTCCTGGACTATCTTAAAGTTTTATAATGTGAAAATATCTATTTCTCACACCGAGACGGAACAAAAACAGCGGGATGTATATCAAATACAGGGTGATGATAGTACCAAGTTAAATGCCATCAAATCTCTCCCGACTTCTTTCCTGACATCACAGTACCGGGATACCTTTCAATCGATCGGTAAAATTTTTGAACCGGAGGTTAAGCTGGGTATAGAATTCTGACCAGGTGTAACGCAGGAATAAATAGCTACTCCGTGTGCCCCTTCTGATAAACAGAAAATTCCTCAATTTCCCCAATGCCACTCCGATAAAAGAAGTGGAGACTACAGGCAAACTTGTCATCAGTCAGCATAATCATATCCCATGGAACGGCCAGCTATTTTAAGCAATGAAGGATATTGCACCATGTCTTAAGTTTTTTACAATTCTTCGCCCGTGTGGTATTTTATTACATTAAGTCTGAACATATAAATGACTGGATAAATCTGATTGAAAAGTGATTCCCCCATCTTCGGCCTTGGCCAGTGCTCCCTGGATTACATCGGGATAATAGCGGCCTATCCACCACCCAATATAAAATGTGAATTTGCGAACATGGTTACTCAGGGAGGAGGCCCAGTGGCAACGGCTCTTGTCGCCCTTAGCCGCTGGAAGCTGCCATGCTATTTTGCCGGTGTTTTGGGAGATGATGCCTTCGGCACAATCATCGCCGATTCCCTTCGCGAAGAGGGCATTGGCACAGATGGTCTTATCATAAGAGGCGGACATTCTTCTCAATTTGCCTTTATCGTCAGTGAGCCCGGCGTGGGCCGAAGAACGATCTTCTGGCAGAGGCCAACGGGAATGCCATTACAGCCAGATGAGTTGGATTTGGAAGTGCTCCGAAAAAGCAGGGCCCTTCACACAGACGGACTCTTCACGGAGGCATCCCTCTTTGCCTGCCGAAAGGCCAAGAATGCGGGCATCCCCGTGGTTGTAGACGCGGGCACACTCCGGGAGGGGATGCTGGACATGGTTCACCTGAGTGATTGTTTTATCGTCTCGGAGACTTTTTCGCAAGCGATGGCGGAAGACCCCCTGGAAACCTGCCGCATACTATCCGGACTGGGCGCCCGTTTCGTCGGGGTCACCCTGGGGGCAAAAGGATATATAGCCCTGGTCGATGGTCGTATTATTAAAAAGCCCGCTTATGCGGCGATTGCTATAGACACCACTGGGTGCGGGGATGTATTCCATGCCGGTGTCACTTACGGCATTGTGCAGGGGTGGGATGCAGAGAAGTGCCTCGACCTTGGCGCCTGGGCTGCGGCCATGGTCAGTACGCAGATGGGGGGACGAAATGGGATCCCCACCTATATGAAATTAAAAGAGAGGGGATAACAAAAGAATCTCGACTCCTATCCGGAATATTGCGTAAAGCAGTCAACTATGAAAACCCGGACTTCGGCAAATCTATTACTTTTCTTTTTTCTTCAGCTTTACAAGTGCCTTTAGGGCTTTTTTCTCAGCTCTTGCCCGTGTCTCGGCCGTTTCAGATGTTGCTGATGACGTTGTTTCTCCCGGCTGTTTTACAAAGGCCTCTGATCTTTCTTCATCGGCAAGGTTTTGTTTTTTCCTTGCTGTTGCAATCAAATACACGGCGAAGGACTTTCCAAAATGTCCTATGAAGCCGGCGGCTAATACGATGAGTATCCACTTTATGACCTGCTGGTAATCGATATCGTTCATATCTCTTTCTAAACTTATGACTTCTGTTTTATTTCCTATTGTCGTGCAGCATAAAAGGACTGAATAGAAAAATCAAGACTTAAGGAAGGAACAAACACGCACACGTCAAGCCTTTTCCCCGGATCCACGATGCAAACGGTGGCTGCATAGACTGAGGAGGAGTCCATGAACGCATTATGCGGTTGGTGCCACAACCGGTATGTCAGCCACCCTGAAAATCGCAGTAGAAATAGTGGCACAGGATCTCATCGCTCGTTTGTCATATGGCAATGCAGCATATCCTGTTAAGGCAGGCCGGCCCTTTCTATTTCGGCAAATGGGTGATTTAAAACAAGGTGTGAGTATTGCCTGGATATATATTCATCATTTCCATTTGAAGTGATAAGTAGTCTATACGCTTCTATTTTATCAAGGTATTAGAAATGGCGCCTACATTGAGTATGCTTTTCCACTATGATTCGGAGGCACATTCAGCAATGTCCAATACAAACCTATTTCGGCAGCTGACTCGACAAAGCTATCATACGCTGCGGGTTTTATGATGTAGCTATTTGCACCCAGCCGGTAGCTCTCCACTCTGTCTTTTTCTTCAATTGAAGATGAGAAAACCACTACAGGGATTATTTTTGTCAAATCATTGGATCTGATCCTGCGAAGAACCTCATGCCCGTCTACTTTCGGCAACTTCAGGTCCAGTAAAATCACCCTGGGTAATTCAAATGAATCGCGACCAGCATATTCACCGGCTGCAAAAAGATAATCCAGGGCTTTCTCACCATCATGAAAGACCTTAACTCTATTGACCATGCCATTTTTCTCAAGAGCTTCAAGTATGAACTCTACGTTGTATTTGTTATCCTCAATAAGCAAGATATCCGGCATACTGTTAATCAAAATTCACCTCTTATTCTGGAACTTACCGATCTAAACAACCTACCTTCACTTTCTTTTTTGAGCCTGGTTTTCAGGATACGGATGCTTTTGCATAATCGATCATGCCCTGAAAATCCACGATGACGACAGGCTCATTACCAACTACCCAGGCATCGTGGCCTTCAGGTAGCAGAGACACATCACCCGCTTTACACTCAAATTGTTTTCCGTCATCCATCAAGATCTTAATAGTGCCTGATACATGGTACTGAAAGTGTGGCGCCTCGCAGCTTTTTGTCTTTACCAGTGGTTGCACGGAGGTGGACCATCTCCAGCCCGGCTCAAACGTGGCACGCCCTATTACGGCTCCGCCAATCTTTATCAATTCCAGTTTCCCTTTAGGGAACGTCCTTACTTCATCCGGTTTACTAAAGCTTTTCATCTCCGCTTTTTTCTTTACGTTTTGCATAACAGGCCCTCGTCCTATCTTTCAAGTTAATTGGGGTGAATTCCCTGTGCAATCATACTGTGTCAATAACCATGAGCGACTAATTACATAATTGCTTCTCTATCAAGAGCCAAAGATCGGAAATCAGAAAGGGTCTTCTCAAATATAGATCTGCTTTTGAATCCGGATCATGATCCTGGATATGTGAGCCTGTAATCCCGATAATGAAGACAGAAGAAGATTTTAACCGGGTATGCTGGTCACAGTCGAGTTCTCTATATCCGCCGTTGGTGAGGACGATGTCATACCGGTCATCCGAGATCATGTGAATTATCTCTGGACCATCTTTTGCGATGCCCGCTTTGTAACCTCGATTTACAATGATATCCAACAGAAACTCCGGTACGTCCGGCCGTTCATCGTGAATCAGCACCTTCATTAAGCACGTTCCTTTCTTGCCACCAAGATCTTTAAGTACATTTTGGTACGGTGCTTATCTCGCCGTAATTTAAAGATGATATCTCGTATACCTTTTAATGGAAATATTAGGCTACATGCGAGTATAAGACAATGAGGATTAAATGGAAGAGTAATGGTAGGTATAACCTACCTATGAAGCAGGGGACTACAGAAAAAGATCCATGATTGCTTTTGCCATTAGACTGTAGCCTTCCTCTGTGGGGTGAACGCAATCGTACTGAACCAAAGACCCAAACAGCATTCCATCACTGATTGCCTTTTTCCAGTACTCATGGGTAAGCACAACGGGAATACCATAATCTTCTCCCAATATTTCAAGCTGACGATAATATCCCTCTACATGCCGATTATCATCATTATCACCAATGTGTCCGGAAGTTATAAGAACGACATCGGCATCGCCATTTTCTTTAATTTCATCAGTCATTCTTCTGATAGTGTTTTTGAATTGTTGTTCTGTAAACCCCGAAAAGGCGTCATTTATTGCGTATTGAATGAATACACAATCGGGGTTGTAATGAAGGACATCCCACCTCAAGCGGGACAGGCCGGAATCTGCCGTATCACCCGGTATGCCGCTGTTAATAAGCTTAAACCTGCTTTTAGGAAATTTTATGATAAGCATTTCTCTTAAGAAATCGAGATAACCCTTTGAGACCATCCATCCCTGCGTCAATGAATCGCCAAGAGCTACAATGGTGACAGGTGTACCATCTATAAGTTTATTTATCGTCTGTACAGGTTTGATCAATTTATTTCGGGTCCGATATTATCCCGCATCTGCTGCGTTTTGAGATTTCAGAAATTTCCTCAATTTTATAGTCAATACGAAAATAGACTTTACATATCCCTATTTTTCAAGGGGGGAAATTAATTTAATGGTTCCCCGCCGCAGCCTTCCCTTGAATGTTTTAATCGGGGGCGGGGAAAGATTTTCATGTCTCGTGGTGTTCCACTGGGCATGATGGTTTTCCCTGAAAGAGGAAATCCATAATAAGTTTATATCGGATTCCCACTTTCAAGAGCCTTTTTGGAACTTTTCCGAAGTCATTACTATCGTGGATTCTCGGGCGATGGTTCTTGCGGCGCTACCCGTTTTTCCATTGACTCTCTCTGTTTGTCCGAATACTTCATCACTTTGTCCAGGCCCATCTCCTCCGGGGATAGCCATTCACATTTCCCTCTATAATGGTCACAAGAAAGCCCGGTAAGGCTATTGCTGATATGAAAAAATTGGTATCTGTTCGCCATCCCATAAACTAAAATAGCCAACGCAAACAACGCAAGAACCGCTACTTTAAAAAACTTGTCAAAATTCATGTAAGCTCCTTTCGAATGCCAAAATAACTGCCAGAAATACAAGCCTCTTTGCCCGCTCTTCTCTTCATAAGTAACAACTAAAGTTTTGTCTTCACATGCTTTTTGAAATTGATTTATCCAATTCTCTCCTGACTGCCAATCCGAGCCTCGCCAGCACATAAGGTTTCTTAAGATATGCCCCTGCGCCCAACCCCTTAGCCTGATCGACGCGATCCGTCTCGGAAAAACCGCTCACAATTATCGCCTTCTGTTTCGGGTTGATTTCTAAAATCCTTCTGTAAGTATCCAGTCCGTCAATCCCGGGATCCATGATCATGTCCAAAACAATGAGATCGACCCTGTTCTTTTTTACATACTTCACTGCCTCTTCCCCGTTGGGAACAGTCGTTACATTGTATTGCAGCTTATTAAGCATCTGCGTAGCGAGATCGCGCTGACCCTTTACGTCGTCCACAACCAATATGGATTCGCCGTTCCCCGTGTATTCAGACACGGACACATATATTTCTTCTTCGGATATTTCTTCTCTCGTTACCGGAAAATAAATGGTGAAGGTGCTTCCTTTTCCCTCTTCACTCTGAACGTTAATATATCCGTTATGATCTTTGACCGTACCCCAAACTACTGCTAATCCCAATCCGGTTCCACTTCTTCCCATAACCTGCACATCCGGTAATTTGGCAAGGGTCATGAGGAACTGCCGGGTGCTTTCCACGGAACGTTCATGGTCGTATGCCAGACTTTGCAAAACTATCAGGGCATCATTCTGCGCTACCTCTATATCACTCTGCAACCGGGTTACTCCCGAATAGATAACGATTCCGAGCGCAGGGAGCACCGATAGTAAAACCAATAGAAGCAACTGCGTTCTGATAGACCTGAAAAATGAAAATTTCACACTGCCTCCTTGATTAAGGAACGGATATATCTTTTACACAATATACGACGTCTTGAGTTAGCATTACATTTCGTTTATGTCCAACTAAGATATTTTTTTAGATAAACTGGATTAGAAAATCTTCATTACCGGGGGGATTTCCGTGCACTAATTTTTCAAATTGATACGCCCCTCCTTAGAGAAAAGGAAAATTGCGGCTTCCGAATGCCGTCCTGACATCGGCCTTTCCCTCGATCTTGTAAGGCAGTTCATCCTCGGTGAAAATGGCCTTCAGTATTCCACCCAAGTCTTTGAACTTTGCAACGACAGGTATCTGCACTTGTGATGTTGATGATGAGGGGATCACGAGTTCCTTTTCCAAGCGCCCGTTTCCGATTTCCTCATTTTTGAGGTGAAAGGTGTATTCGAAAGACTTAAGCGTGAGGTCAAAATGGTTCGGATTTTGAACCTCGAGACCAAGGAGAAGATTCATTCCTGTGGAGGAATTGGGACTGAGAATGACCCCGCGAAGCACGAAGGATGGCTTCTCCATGATCCAGCTCAGACAAGACATAAGGAGAATAGAAAGGCTAAAGAGTAGCAATACACTGCGATAAGCCCTCGCCTTCTTTTGGTCCAATTTCTTCATCACAAATATCTGCCTTTCTTCAACAAGCGGGACAGAGACTTCTTTGGGGGTATTGTAAATTCAATAGCATTGACCCGCCATCTAATTTATTGTTGCATGTTAAGTTAGAATTTATCTGTTTTCAATATAAATAACACTTCAGCTGTTCTTTATGATTATTTCAGTCAGTCTGTCTGTTGCGGACCATTAAGGATCATCCTCGTATATCATTCATTAAGACCATGATACTGACTTATTAGCTGATACAATTGGGGGGATATTCAAGGCCGGAAAACTGATTGTATTACTGGTAAAGGTTTTGAGGAGTTCTCAACTTGGAAGACCTCTAGTTCCAAACATGGTGCACGTCTTCGTGGCACATTATTACTGATGGATTAATAGACAATCCGAAAGGCGCTAAGAAGCTCGTTCTCTATCACTGTATCATATATTTATGAATGCCTCATCTCTCATGATTTGCGTACCTTGTGTCCTAGGCTTTTTGCTTTGGCTTGCATTTCCTTCCCGATTTTCAACTTTAATGAGATAATTACTTATTGATTTAGTCAAATCAGGAAATAAAAGTTCTACCTGGGATACTAAACCATGAGACCATTCATAAATCTTTACAGATAATTTTCTGCTCGGAAACGATTTTCTTTTTTCGATGTCGTAAATATGTTGGCGGGAAACTCCAAGCTCTTCCGAGGCTTGTTTAACAGAAATATAATTTAATTTTCGATATTGATGTAAATTCATGTTCCTAACCCTATAAATACTCTCTCACTCCTCTGACCTTTTGATTTGTTAGTTCTCCTAACTCGCAAGATATTTTTAGGAATTTCTAATTTTGCCTATTTTATATGGGAAGAAAATCAGAAAAACAATATTAAAATGTTCATAAATAATATTAACAAATTACTAATATTAGACGAAGATGACAGGTAGTACCGAAGGTTACGCCTTTATTAAAGCTTCTTCCACTTATTACTGATGGAAATACGCAATATTTTAACATTGTTGCTCTCGATGATTACGGAAAGGAAGGGTTATTTTAGTTATATAATTGTCACTTGAAGGCAAGTATAAAGGGTTATTAATGTGGGTGGAAATCAAGCATATAGGAAAGAAGCAAGCTCTCAGTCAAGAACTTAAGCGGGTTGAGGTGGAGCCACTATTGGCAAATAACAAGAGTTAAACCCGTGGTTCAGGTTGAAATTTAACGACCGACTGTATAAATATAGAAATTTTAAAAGGGCGAGATTTTAATTTCTCGTCCCCTCTTTACATCTCAGGGTTCACGCAGCCGTTTCCTCTATTATCAGATCATCCTGAATATTTATGCACCCTATGACACTCTGAGCCGCAGGACATTTGGCCAGATAGGAAGAAAAGGATTCCCTGGCCTCGGGAACCTTGTCCTTAGGCACCTTAAGGTGATACTTGACACGAATCTGCGTGATTTTGAGAACATCATTGACGTTCTCTATGTCTCCTTCCACATCCGCCCAAAAAAGATCTTCAAAAGTGCGGATTTTCTTTCCAGCCAGCACCGTGGCCAGTGTTCCCATCATTCAGGCAGAGGTTGCCGCTACTATATGGTCGAGAGTTGCGGCATGCTCCTCGTCTGGTTCAACTTTATAAAATCGCTTGATGCCGCCATGAACACCATAATAAACCGGCTCAGAAAACCCTTCAATAATGGCTCTTCGTGTAGGCCCCTTTTCCCGGACAACTTTGACACGTGATGTGTGGACGACTTCTCCCATAATTCCCTCCTTCCTTTCAGCAAAACCATCGACAGGTTAAACGTATCGAACTTCTTAAAATAATGGAAGTTAGTTGGAAAAAGAGGCCATGTTCCACTAGGGAATGGCCTCTTTTGCAGGCGTTATTTCTCAATGGTATATTCTACAGCGGCTTCAACCCTCCGGTTTTTCTGTCTTCCTTCCTTGGTTGAATTGCTCGCGATAGGTTTGGAATACCCGAACCCCTTTGTCATGAGTCGAGATGGCTCGATATTGAATTTGGTTACCATGACACTTTTTATCGCTTCCGCACGCTTCTGGGAAAGATTAAGATTGTATTTCTCTCCCCCAACATTGTCTGTATGCCCTTCAATAACAATCTTCAGATCTGGATATTTCTTCATAACCTCGGCAACACTTTGAATGTCTTTATAATATTTTGGCTTTACAACTGCTTTGTCAAAATCGAACTCGACATCCAGTGTGACTCGACCTTTCTCGAGTATCTTCTGCTCTACCTCAGGTACCTTCTTCATCTCCTCTACCGGGGGCGGCGGCGGCGCAGGTTCCGGTTCCTTTACCGGAGGAGGGGGTGGTGGCGCTGGTTCTGGTTCCCTTGCCGGCGGTGGCGGTGGCGCTTTCGTCCCACCAAAATAGAATGTCAATCCCAGGGCGTATTCAAGATTATTATAGATGCTTCCCGTTGTAAGAACATACCGTACATCCGCCCGGAGGGCCAGCCAGTCGGTTATAAAGTATTTGACACCGGGACCGATGTCAAACGCTGCCCTTGTTTTGCTCTCGAAATTGCCGGCATAGTTAATAGACATGCCGCCGACTCCGACTGCTACAAAGGGAACAAACTTGCTATCCGGCATGAAGTGGTATAGTCCTTCGAGCCTGTAATTAAACACATCGGTTGTCTTGTCCTGCGTCGGTTGATACTTGGTGGCAACATAATCCAATACCACTTCAGCTCCCCAGTTCTTGGTGAAATCATAACCGAGCCGCAGACCATAAACCGGCCGATGATCAAGATCCTCATCACCGTCAAACCAGAAGCCGCCAAAGAACGGGGAAACCGAAAAGGCACCAGGGCGTACCTGACAAAAACCTGAAGTTGCTACTACGATGACAAAAATAAAGACAATAAATTGAATGCCTCTTTTCATGACAATTTGTCCCTCCTTTCTGAGATTAGGTTAATCAATTAAATACAGGATCATCCAAAAACTAACAGAGCCTCTTATAGTGGTGATGATGTCTGAGATTTCTAATAATTAATGGACTCCTGAACAGAATATACGCAATACACGATGTATGGTGATTTGCCCGTTTTTTCTGAATCATGCAGCAGTAAATTGTGATTACAATTTTATAATTTAACAATAAAAGAATATGAAATTGTGAAATGACGAACAATCAGGAAGACCCTGGTTTGAGGCTTCTAAAAACCTTAGAACACATTTTTTTATGGCAATGAAATTAGGCTTATATTTTTAAAGGTCTCAAGGGACTACCGGATGTCCGGCAGAAAGGCAACAGCCCATGTCCCGGGGCCCATGTGTGCGCCCGAGGTAAGAGACAGAGGATGTACGATGATCCGGGCTTTTGGATAGCTCTTCGCCACGTCGTTCCTGACGTCATCCACCCATGGGCGGTTGTCTGAATATTCCAGCATGATCAGGGCCTTCTCTTCCGTATGAAGGGATCGTCCCATGGCTTCCATAGCAAAACGCAGTTGCTCTTCCCGGTTCCGTACAACGCCCACCTTGCAGGCGCCCTCGGGCATGGGACTTACGATGGGTTTCATGCGGAGCATGTCGCCGAAGAAGGCCCCCGTTTTTGAGAGCCGCCCTCCGGCAGCCACGTATTCGAGGCGGTCAAGGAACACATACTCCTCGCAACGGGTCATGGCCTGCCGGGCGAAGTCTACAACTTGCTCAGATTCGCGGGCCTCAAAGGCATAGGAAGCCGCAGCCAGAGCGAGCACTCCGAGACGCCCCGAGGCCGCGCCGGTGTCAATTACTGTAAGGCGGTCCTCCGGATCATGCCCCCGTTTCCAGTCCATGACTACGCCGTAGTTCCCCGTAAAGGCCGATCCGACGCACAGGTAAAGAACATGCGAATGAAGGCTCATGACGCTTTCATAGATCTGGTGACGCTCGAAGACGGAGGCCTGGGCGGTTGTCACCCGCGCTCCTCTCCGCATGGCGCCGTAAAGTTCTTCCGGACGGAAATAGGTCTCCGGCAGAGAGCGTTCACCGATGGTGATGTAGCTGTCCAGGAGACTGATCCCCAGGGTCTTTGCCTCCTGTCTCGTCAGCGAACCTGCTGCATCGGTCATGATATGGATGACGGGTTCCGGCTGCGTGCTGCCGAAGGCGGATGTCTGACGATACAGGTCATCCTCCGCCCAATCGATTACCTGGCCGAAGCCTGGCTAGCTTCCGGCGGGCATCCTCCCGGTCCGGGTGTGGAAATGGACCTTCAGATAAGCAATCTTCCCGGGTCACAACAACGGACTTGCCGAGGGACGCGAGCATCTGCCCGTCATCTTTCACATCTTTTTCAGTGTGAAGAACCGTGTCCACGCAGTAACCGGTTTCCGGATCCTCACCATAGGATGGCGATACCTGCAGTCTATCCCGAAAGGCCTCCGTTACTGTACGGAAGGGTATCCGGCCACTCTGCTAGGATATGGAAAAATCCCTCGAAGTAAAGGAACATGCCCAGGGCGCCGGCATCCACTACCCCGGCCTTACGGAGCTTGGGCTGCTGGTCCGTCGTGTCCCGGACAGCGGCTTCCAGATGCATCAGAACCTCGGCGATGTCGATCGGGGCCGGAGATGGCATAGGCGTCGGAAAGAACTGCCGCCAGGGCATCAAAGAAGCTCAGCATCGTCCCCGGCCGGGGATCGGGCACAGCCTGCCATGCGTGATCGCGCCCCAGCCGGACGGCATCTGTTAGGCATTTCCCGAGAGTTGGTCTGAATGAAATACTGGAAGAACCAGGAAGCGATGTTTCCCGAATTTCCCCGGGCCGAAAGGAGAAGATCACGGGAAAGGGCCTGCATATCCCGGTCGGGCCGGCGGAGCGGCGCTAAGCTGATGACGAGGTTACGGCCTGTGTCTCCATCGGCAATGGGAAAGACATTGATCCGGTCCAGGAGATCCGCCCAGGCCGTGAGGCGCTCGACGCCGGCGACAAGGGCCTGCCGGAAATCTTCCATCATGGCTTAAAACCAGGAGTCTGCCGGATCTCATGCCATTTCGAATCATGGAACATCATGTTATCTCCTGAACAGGTCTGATTCGGCGATGGCACCGGCAAGCCGTTCGATGTCCGTGTCCATCTCGCGATCTTCCAGGAGCGCTTCCGACAGGGACCGAATCTGTCCGATAAGGGCGAGAAGCAGCGGCCTGACATCGAGGTTCCCCCGGATCTCACAGCCCTGGGCGGCGGCGAGGAGATGGATGGCCAGAACCCGTTCCGTCAGGGTGCAGATCCGTTCCGCATCCCGGGCGGCGATGGTCCCCATACTGACCTTGTCCTGATTGTGGGATTCCGTGGAACGCGAGAAGGAAGCAGCAGGCATGGTCAGTTTCAAGCGCCTCCGCCGCCAAGGCCGACGTGGACAGGGACATGGCCTTGAATCCATGGTGAAAGACAGAGTCCTCTCCCGCAACCCGCACCAGGTCTGCCGGGAGTCCCCGGTTGAGAAGGGGATCCACCAGGAGGGCCACCTGCCGGTCCGACATGTCCGCTACGGAGGCCAGGGCCGCCTTCAGGGCATCCATGGCAAAGGCCATATGACCGCCGTAGAAATTCCCGCTCATGAGCGGCTGACCCGTTTCCGGATCGAAGATGGGGTTGTCATTGGCGCTGTTCGCCTCCGTCTCAACCCACTGCCCGAATCCATGTCAGGGCATCATAGAGAACCCCGACGATCTGCGGGGCGCACCGGAGGGAATAGGGATCCTGCAAGGCTCCCCGGGCGTGGGATTCAAGATCGCCGTTATTTGTATCTACCTGGAGCAGCTCCGTCAGCCGCCTGGCGACGTGGATCTGCCCCGGAAAGGGTTTTGCCTCACCGATGGCGGGATGGAAGTGGAGGAATTTACCTTTCAGGGCATGCACGGTGAGGGCCGTGGCACAGATGGATGCATCAAGGATCCGCCCCGCTCTCTCCACGGCGAGAGCGGCTATTCCCGTCATGGTGGACGTGCCGTTCATCATGGAGATGGCCTCCTTAGGCGCAAAGGCATACGGAACAAGGCCCGCAAGTTTCAGTGCCTCTGGCGGCGGGCATGCGCTCGCCCCGGTAGAAAACCTCCCGCTCACCCGTCAGGGCCGCCGTCACGTAGGACATAGGGGTCAGGTCCCCGGAAGCCCCCACGGATCCCTCACAGGGAACGACGGGTGTAATGCCGTGGTTGAGAAATGCTGCCAGCCTCTCCAGAAGCCCTAAAGATACACCGGAATACCCCGCGGCCAGACAGAGGAGGCGGCAGAGCATCGCCGCCCGTGTGGCGGGAACGCTGATAGGCTCGCCGGTACCGCAGCCATGAAACCGGATGAGATTGGCTCCCCTGTGCTTCCGCACCTGGTCTTGCTTCAGGCGCTTGCCGCAGGATCTTGCCAAAACCCGTAGAAACACCGTAGACGGGAATTCCATCACGAATGGCATTATGGAGCATGGCCTCACTCCGGCGGATCCGCTCCTGGAAGGATCGCTCCCGGCTGAGCTTCACCGAAGCTTTTCCCCGGGCCACGGCAACGATCTGCGAGAGTGTCACCGGCCCCTCGCCAATAATAACTTCTTCGGTAACACGTCGCTTCATGACTGACCTCCGGAGATCTCTTCCATTTGTCCCAAACCGGCGGGTCATCAGTTCCCGCCTGCGGCCACGGTATGTGCCGTCGGCCTTCTCCTTTTCCATGACCTTCTGCAGGAGCTTGAACATCTTGTATGTCTGGGGCTCATCCCGATAGAATGTGTCCCAGGCATAGGTGTAGAGCTCCTGGAGTTTCTCCGGCGTCATATGTCAGGGCTGGAAGACCACCTTGTCCGCCGTGTAATCGTTCCAGTCGTAGGAGAGGATGCGCCCGGCCCGGTGCAGGTCATCGAAGGCCCGGGTGTGGGGAAAGGGCGTGAGGATGGTGAATTCAGCAAGGTCCAGGTTGATCTCCATGAGAAAATCCACAAGCCGCCGGATGTCGTCCTCCGTATGGTCATCGAGACCCAGGAGGATCGTCCCCTCCACGGCGATGCCGTGGTCATGGTAGCGTCGGATACGCTCCCGGATATAGTCCGACGTATCGAAAATAGCCTGATAGACGTACCAGGCCCCCGCCCGGGCGGCCAGATCAAGAATCTCGTCGTCATCCTCGATGGGATGGCAGCACCATTTCTTCTTCAGGGGGATCATGGCTCTAAACAATTCACGTTCCCAATCCTTGTCCTGGGCTAGAGAATTGTCCACGATAAACAGGCGGTTGTTGTCGATTGCCGCCAGTTCCTCCACCACCTTGTCAATGGGACGGGGACGGAACTTCCTCCCTCCCAGAAACGCTACGCAGCAGGGATAGCAGTTGAAGCGGCATCCCCGCGACGCATGCACGAGATCAACCATCTGCACACCCTTGTAATAGTAAAACTCGCGTTTTAATATGTCTCTTCTCGCCGTTCCGATGGATGCTGCGGGGGGAAATCCATCAGGTAATCATATAGCTTCTGCAGCCTGCCGTTTCTGAAATCACGGAAGACACTCTCCATCCTGCCTTCCGCCTCACCGAGGAAGACGGCATCGGCATGCAGCATGGTTTCCTCTGCGTGAAGCATCGTCGCGATACCGCCGAAAATAACCTTGATTCCCCTCTGCCTGTACCTGTCGGCAATCTCCCAGCCTCGTTTTATCTGGCTGGTCAGCATCATTGATATACCTACGAAATCCGGGGAATCATCAAAGTTGACGGATTCCACATTTTCATCGATAAAATCGACTTCCACTTCATCGGGCAGCGTCGCAGCAAAGACAACGGGGCCGTGTGGCGGAAGGTGAAATTCCGTCTGCCTTTCCAGCTTCTTCCATTTCGGGTAGATTAGTTTAAATTTCACATCTGCTTCCTGATTTTTTTACTTTTATTCATCATCCGGTGATTCCCCGGGGTGTAACCGTATCACCCCGGCTGAAACCGGTTCCGCATTGATCAACGTCAGAAGCAGCGAATAGTCCCATGAGTCGAAAGCAGTCAGTTTAACCGATGCCGGAATCCAGTCCTTTACAGAAGATGCATTTACCCTCCGAATAGTTTCATGGCTGTCACTATATACTCCGATCTCCCATGAATTATCTTGACTTACGATCACATCGATAACCTTGCCCTGACTTCCGTCATACCGGCAGATCGTTGATCTATCTTCAAGCACGCCGGCACTTGAAAGCCGACCCTGCGGGGCAAGTAAGATGAGACGGACATCCTCCATCAAGTACTTGGCAAAATGTTTGGCATTAAATGGCGGCACTGCCCGCTTCACGCACACTTCTTTCCCATATTGTGCGTCAAACAAAACAAACCCCTCGATGGTCATGATTACGCTATGGATCGTCTCAGATGCCGGATCAATAATAGTCACACCCACAACCGTTCCTGCCCCGCCGCCGGGGAGTGTCACCTCAATAGCATGGACAAAGCGATAGGGGATATCGACGAATGGCTGATGACAGCGCCGCATGATATCCGGCAAAACCGCCTCATCCACAGGTTTAATGATCGGCAGCCTGCTGCACGAGATGAGGAAAAGAATCAATATTAATATGAGGAACCGGCGTATGGGCAACATACAACTCTTCATCCCACTTCCCGAAACAACGACTCACTGATCTTCCCGTTAATCTGCACGTCTGCAAATTCAAAGAGAGTATAATTCCCCTCACTTTCTATAATCTTTACATATTTGATAACACCCGGTCGGTCAGGTGATAAGGTTATCTCGATACGCGCTATCATGGACGACAGCCCTCTTTCCTTCGGCGTAAGGATAATCTTGGGCCCCTTTCCCCCTTTCAGGGTCGCCGAGAAATTTTCATTCGCGGTGAACTGCCCGGTGCTCCACCGGCTGATCTCCTGAAGAACGATTTGCATTGACTCAAGGGACCCGCCTTTATCCTCCACGAGACCCCTGCTCCCTGCGGTATACCGTCTGATGTCTCCCTTACGCATGAGAAGAATACTTCTTATGGGAGATGTATATTCCCATCTGACCGAATCGGGTGCCTGAAAATAAAAAAGCCCCTTTGAGACAAGGGGTCTGGTAAGGATCTGCATGTGTTTTTCCTGAGAGAAGTGAGCGCTCACAGATTTTATCTTCGCCGATTCCCTCCGGATATCCTCCCAGTTATCAGCCCACCCCAGCGTGATTGCACAGGAAAGAAATACCCCTATGAGGAACACACCTCTTTTTGCTCTGCCCTTTGTCGTCATGAAATACATTAAAACATGCCGCCGTTGACGGAAATAACCTGTCCTGTTATATATGAGGCGTCGTCTGAACACAGGAAACGGACTACTTTGGCCACCTCCTCCGGCCTTCCGATCCTTGCCATGGGAATAATGTCCTTGATTCTATCCACCGGAGCACCCTTGATCATCTCCGTATCGATCAGCCCGGGGGCAACTACATTGACCCGGACACCCAGCCTTGCCACTTCTGAAGCAAGGGAGCGGCTGGCGGCGATCAACCCCGACTTTGCCGCAGCATAGTTGGCCTGTCCCCTGTTCGCGAGGAGAGCAGACACGGACGAAATGGAGACAACTGATCCCCTGCGATTCCTAACCATCGCCTTTATGACCGGCTTCGTTACGTTATAAAAGCCCTTCAGGGTCGTCTGGATAACTGTATCCCAGTCTGCCTCAGGCATCAGCATGAAGAGGCCGTCGGCGGTAACTCCTGCATTATTCACGAGGACTCGAAGGTTTTTGTGCTGCGAGATTATTTCATCCATCTGCCTTACCGCTTCTTTTGAGTCTGCCACATCAAAGCGGACCTTTTCCCCACTGCCTTTCTTCGATCTGATAATATCCAGGGTTTCCTCGGCAGACCGATCGTTCGATTTGTATGTTATGATCACCCGATATCCCGCATCGGACAGTTCGACTGCAATGGCACGGCCAATGCCCCGACTGCCGCCAGTCACGAGGGCGACCGGTCCTTCACTCATGCTGTTTTGCTCCTTAGGATGAGTCATAGCAGCTTCAAGTTCACATCTCTTACCTTAATTATGTTGAAAAATGCGGTCCATGTGAAGCTCCCCACCTACAGGGCGGGGCTTGCGGGATGTGCTCCCGGTCAGGAAACTTGAACCACCTGAATGTTCTAACGTTCATACTTAATCGGATTCGAACCGGTATACCTGTATCTGAATTCTGCCTAGAAGGTCCGTTTCTGCCGTGACGGTTCCCTCCAGGACATTATAATTGTGAGCACCGGACAGATTTTTCACTGTTGTGATGAGCACCGTGTGAAGCGGAATCCGGTCCAGAAAAAAATCTGCGCTTTTAATCCCGACAAGAAATCCTCTGCCCATACCCTTGTCATTCCCTCTTTTCCAGCTTATGTAAACCGCCGCCGTCTGCGCCACAATCTCAATTAGGACTATAGGGTCGACAAAAGACTCATGATAGAGGGGCCATCGATCAGTAACGAGGGCTGACGTCACGGCCGTATCTGCATTTACGTCCAGAACTTCATTGATCAGCTTCATCCTGTCCCGATGGGGGATCAGTGTTTCAATATCCATTCTATCATCACGAGATGAGATTTTTTAGATGTTCAAAGCAACCCAAATATGCTATTAGACGGCGGCATAGTAAATGGAAAAAATAAGAGATGTCAAGGGGAATTATTGATGAAGACGAAGAGCGTCACCGGATCGCAATGGTATCGGAATATCTTCTCTCTTCCATCGGAACCGGCCAAAGAATTTATACGTGGCGGCTGTACTTATGAAGATGTTTATCGTCTTGCGGCAGGGATTCGTTGCCTCCAGCCATCGGGAGAAAATGACCGTGCGGTAATCTGCCTATGTACCGGTGACAAGGCGCTCATCGCTGCGGCACTGGTAGCTTCGCTTGCCGGCGGCCCCCGCCTTGTTCTTCCCTATGCCTTCTCCCGGCAGGCCCTTGAGGAAGTCCTTGCGACTATGTCCGTATCATTTCTGCTCGCAGACCGTTCATGTGATTTGCCCCCCGGCCCTGAGGTAATAACCCCCGCGATGCTGCGCCGTGATTCCACGATTCACCGTACCTTCATTGATCCGGATGAGCCCTTTCTCATGCTGTTTACCGGTGGATCGACAGGAAAGCCGAAGGTGTGGTCCAAGACACCCCGGAATATGCTATCAGAAGCCCGGCATATGTCGGGGAAATTCGGTATATCTCCCGATGATCTTTTTCTATCAACGGTGCCGCCCCAACATATTTACGGCTTCCTCTTTTCCGTGCTGATTCCATTCATCAGTTCTGCCCGTGTTCTTGATGAAGTCTATACCTTCCCCAGGGAGATACTGCGGGCAGCTGAGGATTATGGGGCGTCCATCCTGGTAAGCGTTCCTGCACATTACCGGGTTTTGAAAACGGATGATTTGCAGCGGCACGATCTCAGGATGGCTTTTTCTTCAGCGGGAGTGCTGGATAAAGAGGACGCTGCATATTTTCATGATAGAACGGGTCTGGACATTGTTGAAATTTATGGTTCAACGGAGACGGGAGGTGTAGCTACGAGGCGTCGTTTGCGAGACGATGAATCCTGGAGTGCCCTGGACTCTGTCGACTGGAAGTTACGAAATGGGAGGTTGCATGTTCGCTCGGAATTTATCTCTCCGACGCTGCCCCGGGATGCCGCTGGTTTCTTCTTGACAGCCGATTGCGCAGATTTAGACGGTTATGACAGATTCGTCCTCCGGGGCAGAGCGGATGATATTGTCAAGATCGGAGGGAAGAGGGTTGACCTTGCTTCTGTACAGGCAAAATTAAAACAGGTACCCGGAGTTCGTGATGCCGTAGTTGTATCCATTCCTACCGGAAACGGCCGTCAAAATGAACTGGCAGCCCTTGTAGCGACCCATCTTGATGTGCTTCAATTGAGGCAGCATATTGCCGCGATAAGTGAAGACTATGCTGTCCCCAAACGTATTGCCGTTGTAGAAGAAATCCCCGTGACAACTACGGGCAAATATAACCGGGCGATGATCGAACAGATTCTGCGGTCAGGAAAACAAAAAGCAGTGATGACCGATAAGCGCAACCCATGACACCAGGAGACATTGGTGTTGACTTTTCGTTTGTCCTCGCCATATATCATGCATAATAGATTTCGCGGGAGGTAAAAATTATGCTCAGGAACATCAGACTTGTGTTGTTTATATGCATTTTCTTATGCACTCTTCTCGCTGTAAGTGTCGTAACGCAGGCAGGCTACATTATTCCGCTAAGAAACTATTATCCTGCATTCACGACCGATCTAAATGAATACAAAGGTAAGCGGGTGTATCTCATGAACTTTGAAAACCAGGCCAGAGATACCACCGTCTGGTATTACTTCAGTCCGGATAGACAGTATGCCTATAGCGGCAACTCCCTGATCCACAATTATTTCTGGTATTCCTTCGAAAAGGCCTTGATAAGTCTCGGGATGTGGGTCTCAAACATGGATAAGCCGGATCCCTATGCACCGGCCGTGTGGATGACTTTAAAATCCGTCAACGACGCCAGGTTTGAGGTGGAGGTGAAAATGCAGAAATTCGTTTACGGCGTGTTCTTTACCAAGATTTACACAGCCAAAGGGGAAGACATCAAACAAGAAGAGCGGACGGCGGAAAATATGGAAAAACGCGCGTACCGTATGACCAACAAACTCTTCGAGAATATCCTGACTGATCCCGAATTCAAGAAAGCTTATTTTAAAGCAGCCGCCGAAATGATACAGTCTCAGGGCAAATGACGGGACTGTGGGATTGTTTAACCCTCTGTTTTGGGGGCTGTTCAAAAATGTTCAGATACAAGGCGCGTTAAAACCGAATCGCGAGGCGTATATAGATATACGTTGAGCGATTAGGTTTGCAGCGCAACGCAGCAGATGAATGTTTTTCAACAGCCCCAATGTCAGTTTAGACAACTGTCAGTAGCATATAGGCCACAGAAAACCGCCCACTTTCTGGTATGAAGCAGAGCAGCTTATTTCCTTCCTTCAGCTTTCCCGAATGAAAAAGTTCCTCCAGCATAACATAGATGGAGGCCGATCCGGTATTCCCTTTATATGACAGGTTGGTAAACCACCTCTCATACGGGATGGTGAATCCAATTTCCTCCATGGCCTTGAAAACCTTATCCCTGAAATAATAAGAGGAATAGTGGGGTAAAAACCAATTCACCTCGCTGGCTTTCAGGTTTCTCTTCGCAAGTGTCCGCGCCAGGGCCATATTCACAGAAACCTTCACCATTTCTTCATTCAGGATGGTCATGTCCTGTTTCAAGGCAAAATAATTTTTATCGAGGGCTTCCTTCAGGGAATCAAGCTGTCGCCAACCCTTGACTGAACCATCCTCATTTTTTACGGCTCCCGCGTACATGCAAACTTCATATTGACCGGCATACGAAACGTGCTCGATCCAATCCACTTTCAGCGAAAACCTATCCGTGTTTTTTCCCGGCGACATGAATACCGCCCCGGCAGCGTCAGATAGCATCCATCGAAGAAACTCCGCATCGAAGGGAACTACAGGATTACTTTTTACATCCAAATCACTTTGCAAATGTTCAAAGAATTTCGCCCTGATTAGCGAGGATGCCAGCTCCGACCCTGTAGCTACAGCATTTTCGCTGAAACCCAAGGCCACATTCATGAAGGCATATTTGAAGGCGCTGATTCCGGAAAGACAGATCCCAGCGGTGGAGATTACCTCACAGGCGGGGGAACCCAGTTCACCATGGACCATAAGGCCATGCCCGGGGACAATAATATCCGCCATGGATGTGCCGCAGCACAGACACTGGATATCGGATATGGTAAAGCCTTCGTAAGGTCTCAGCTTTCTTACGGCTTCCGCTGTTAACTGAGCATTGGTGTGGGTCAATTCAGCCGTTGCCGGGTCAATGGCATAGTAACGTTTATTGATTTTATTATTGTCAAGAATTCTATTCTTCATCCTTGATGGCATGTTGTGGATTTTGCCGATGACGTCCTGTATATGATCGTTGTCGACAGGATCATTGGGTAAAAAGGCTGAAACGTCATTAATAAAAACAGTCACTTCATCTCCTTACATTCAAGCCGGATGCTTTTATAAGGTGCCTACTTACTAAATAAGATCCTTTTTACGCAAGTAAAAAATAACGGCTTTGTAAAAAGTCCATATGCTGCGTTGCGCTTCATCCGGAGCCTGTTCCAAGCAAAGCGAGGAATCTCCGAGTTTGCTTCGGCTGCGGCCTCGCAACTATTGCAGCGTACGTCTCTGTACGCCTCATTCCTCAGGCTTTGCGCGCCTTTCCTCCGGAACTTTTTACTTTGCCGTCCATTCCTTCTCTATGATTGACTCTTTTTACGTGATCGTCTAAAAATTTACTTGTGAATGATGTAAGGTCTGGTCGATCAGTCGGATCTCTTAGCCTTTCCATGCAGCCTCTTCACCAGTTCCGAAAAGGTCTCATAAAATGCTTTTTCGGGTATGGTCGTAGGAAGAACCGCGTTTGTAAAGGTGTAATAATCCAGATCGTGAGTGACAATCCGGTCCTTCACTTTCTTATGGAGGGGTGTACCGGGAATGGGTGTCAGCACCGACAGGACAGGAATCTGGATTCCCTGGGCCACAATGAACTTCTCCAGATGTTCAAAATCACTCTCTGTATAATCCGGCGCAACTATGAAATCACCCACAATAAGCATGTCAAGTTCGTGGAGGAGTTCAATGGCTCTGGGAATAACATCAACGTTGTATTTCTTATTATAACCTTCTATTCTCCGTTCCTGGATATCTTCAAATCCGACGACCACTGCGTGAAGACCTGCTTCTTTCCAATCTTTCAGTAAATCATGATGCCTTACAACCGTGTCCGCCCGGACATCGGCAATGAACCGCTTCCGGATTCCCAAGTCCTTGATCTTCCGGCAGAGATCCCTCGACATGAAAGGATTACCGAAAGTATTGGCATCTACCATGCGTATAAAGGGAATATCACCCAACAGGCCGATGTCCCTTGTTACGGAATCAGATGAGTGGACAAGGTATTTCCCCCCTGTAACTCCAGGAATGGTACAGAAAGAGCAATCGTGAGTGCAGCCATAGGCGGTAATAACGAATCCCATCTTCATTCCAAGTTTTTCCAGAACATAGTGCTCCCTGTACCTTTCCACAAGGTCATAGCGGGGTGGACGATTATCCATCAGATCATCCAGGCTGTAGTCTCTCGGCGTGTATGAAAGAGAAGAACCGGGTGAGGTTTTTGCAACACCGGGGATCGCCATACTGCTATCCCCATTTTGAAGGTGGCTTATCAGTTCGCTAAAGCTCTTCTTACCGATGCCGATGACGATGTAATCAATCTCTTTCCTATTGTAATAGGATGGATCACATGTAGCATGATTCCCACCGACAGCTATGACAGCATGTTTCTCTTCCCTGATTTTTCGGGCATATCTGAGCACCGTATTAGCCTCGCAAGTAACTGCTGAGAAGCCGATCACGTCGGGCTGAAGATCAGCGACAATCCGCCACAAGACGTCTTCTTCCTCACACTTCATATCAAGGATCAGCAGGTCATGTCCGGCAAGGGCCCCGGCAATAACCTCAAGACCGAAGGGTTCTCCCCTGAATATCTGTTTGATGGATGTGACGCCGTATTGTTCTTCCGGAATACTTCGTCCGGAATTAGGTGGATTAACAAGAAGAATTTTCATGACGAGACTAAATTAGAAAAATTATGGATTTATGCTATATGGTATAGACACTATGGTTGTTTGCTATCAGATAGGAACGTTTGTGTCAACGACAAAGAACCGCGCGGGAACTCTATCGCCCCAGGTCTGCCATTAACACCCAATGCCCCGCCCGGCAACTCTATGAAGCAACTAACAGGTCCTTGTAAGAAATGAGAAGGGGAGACCGGAGGTCTCCCCTTGTAAAGGAGGTAAAATGCAGGCTACGTTATAGGTTTTGGTTAAATTGCCGGTTAATCATGCCCGTCTTAACCGGTTATATATCAATAAAAGAAAAATCACTTAATCCCTTTTGAGCACAAGCCCCATCATAAGAACAATAGCGATAAAACAGAAAACGACAATTGCAATTTCGGGCATATCCGCCCCGATATTGTGATGGTGGGGTTCGGCAAGTCTCATCATGATCGGTGTTGATAGTAATGTCGTCATATCCATTCTCCTTCTATCATAAGAATGAACTACCGTTTATAGAGCAATTTTGATTTTACTTTAACCACACGAATGCAAAAAAGCTGTGACGCAGATCACGAAAAATCATCTATTTATAGTTACTGGACGATGAGCAGTTTCTTTAAATTATGCCTGTAGGTAAGAAATGAGCTAGTCCTGGTTAGTGCTTATAAGAATCGTGAGGGTCGCTGATGTGGTGGAACCAATCGGCATGGAAAAAGCCTCAGAACGGCTGTATTATCTATGAGCCATGGGTAGCGGATATGTATCTGAGATTGCTTTAGAAGAAGGTGTGTAGGTTCCGGTGCATCTATTTCCGGGTCAATAGCGCTTTAATGTACTCCAGCACAGGGGAAATATTTTCCGGTTTCACGTCATCAAAATCCTCAGTCATGAACCTTTTTAAAGTCTCATCCTTTTCCATCATCCTGCCGACGGCAACAAGGCCCTCATCATAGGAGCTCAGATCCTTATGCAACATCCTGCCGCAAAGTGGGAAATATTTAATTTCCTTTCCAATCTCGTGCGGTAGATTGGCATTATAGATTTTACTGATGTTGGGATGCTCCGGCGGTGTGCCGGAGGCCGTAAACAAAATAACTTTCTTCTCCTTGATGGTATTCCAGGTTTCGATGATCAACGGTGCTATGACAATCCGGCCGGTACGGATATATCCACCGAAGACGATCACGTCGTATTTTATAAATTGCGGGGCATTACACTTCTTTATATCCACCATCTGACTTGGAATTTCCTTGTGTATCCATTCGGCATACTGTTTAGTGCTGCCGTACTTGCTCTGATACACTATCAATACCCGGGGGGGACCTTTTCCAATCAGATTGCTGCTGCCTTTGCTATCCGATATTTCACAAATGGGCGCATGTGTACAGGCGCAAATGTATATGCAGAGTATTGATACAAAAAGCAGCTTAAGCCATCGATCATTTATCATGGTGAATACGGTTTCCTTTGGTTTCTATCTCCCCCTAATTATGCCTGCAGGGCGTTCAGGTGCATTCAGTAATATCCATTATGTACCTGATAACTATCATGCGTATAATCTTTTAAAGTCAAGATAAATGGTTAATCCGACTTGACATAATAATAACTTTCCATTAAGAAAACCTTCGATTGGAGCCGATAAAAAATACTCCATTTGTGTCACGCCTGCTAGCAAAGGCGGCATTGAGTGTCCATTTAGAATTGCCCGTTAGGTCTGTTTCACGTCTTGAAAAAGTAATTTAAAAGGAGGAGTTAACATGAGAAGATTCCTGATATTAGCCATAGGCTTTATCCTGCTTTCCGGCTGTGCGGCAACAAGTATGGTGGCGCCCGATCGTAAACCGGATCTTGCACCCCGGACTGACACGGCTACGCTAGTGATCATCCGCGATACAAAGTTCGGATTTGCCATTGTATTCTGGAATTATCTAGACGGAAAACTAATCGGTGAAACAAAAGGAAAGACGTATTTTGTGACGCCTGTTAAGCCGGGACCTCATTACGTGGTTGTCGCGACTGAGAACACCGCAGTAGCGCATCTCACCTTTGAGCCCGGGAAAATCTATTATCTTCGTGAGGGAGTCCTTCTGGGATGGTGGCGCGCCCGCACAAATGGCTTCTCCCCCTTGAATCCGCAGGAGGCAGCGGAAGCCATGAACAGCTGCACATACATGGAGTATGATCCGACAAGGGGTGGTGAGGACATGAATTCAAAACTGTACCAACAGGCGATTGCCGATTACCATACGGAAGTGAAACAGAATCCTGAAGGATTCAAGGCCATGCTTGAATATAAAGGCTATTAGTTTTCTCTCCTCTGAAATACTTGAAGATTAAATTGGGTTCATACCAGCCGACTGGAACCGACAGCCGGCTTATTTACTTTGGCCGTTTCTTCTTGACAGACAATGCACTCATATCTATAGTTCCGAACAGAAAAACGAGATCTTATTAAATCTCCAGGAACCTCTTACATAAAACGAAACTGGATCCCCGCTTGCGAGACTGTGTCGTAATAGCAGATGATCGATGAAATTAATTCGTCATGTCCCCCGCCTGCGGGGGATTAAGGGGGTGGCTGTTTTGATAGAGCTGAAATGTTTATTAGTTTCAGCTTCAAAGCTTTTTATCCACCTCCGTCACTTCGTGACACCTCCGCCAGCGGAGGATACTAACTGATAATTTTTTGAATTACGACACAGTCTCTGCACGGAAATGACAATGAATATAAGAAAAATTGTTCCACCTCATAAATTATTTTTGATGTAATTATGAAAATCTCCGAAGTACCCCAGGACGACACAAAGACCATGCACGGGGAGAAAAAGGCTGTATACGCAGTTGACGATCAAGGCCATTACAAGCAGACCGCCACTAAAGGATGGGAGGCGGAAGAAATCGTCCTCAACCAGGTGATCAGCGAGTTTGAGGAAAAAGCCAGAGCGGCCGCAATGCGCGCGAGAAATAACGAAACATCGCCGATAGAATATTTCATGTATAAAAACTGGATGGATCCCCTTACTCTCGCCCAGGCCATGGGTCTTTACCGATGGCAGGTAAAGCGTCATTTCAAACCTGGCGTTTTCAAAAAACTCGACAATAAAACACTTGCTGAGTATGCCCGGCTTTTTAAAGTAACCGTCAACGAGCTAATAAATTTCCCCGGGGAGAATTAAATGGCAGTCTTGAAGCCATTGGAACACAGACAATACGCCCACTGCGAAAGCGGCGTGGTTACCGGGCTCCTGAGTTGCCACGGTCTCGATCTTTCCGAACCAATGGTGTTTGGCATCACCGGCGGCCTGACTTTCGCCTATATCCCTTTTATCAAGATGACCAACATGCCTATCGTATCGTACCGTATGATTCCCGGGTCGATCATCAAAGGGGCAGTGAAGAACCTCGATGTCAGATTCAATACCAAAAGATACAGGGATAAGGAGGAGGCCATTGTTGAGCTCATTGATCTCATCGACCAGGGTGAAATCGTCGGTCTGCAGACATCGGTTTACTGGCTGCCCTATTTCCCGCCGGAGATGCGTTTCCAGTTCAACGCACACAATCTCATCGTCTACGGACGAGAGGGAGATGAGTTTCTCGTAAGCGATCCCGTTTTTGAACATACCGTCCGGATCAAGGCAGAGGACCTCCAGAACGCCCGCTTCGCCAAAGGAACCCTGGCCCCGAAGGGTTTTATGTACTATCCTGCTCTGGTCAATACCTCTATCGATTTGCGGGAGGCAATAAGGAAATCCATAAAGCGAACGGTGCACATGATGCTACATGCTCCCGTACCTTTTATCGGCGTTAAGGGCATCCATTATATGGGAAGGAGGATTGAAAGGCTCAAGACCCACAAAGACCTAAGATACATCCGCCTCTTTCTCGGCCATATTGTGAGGATGCAGGAAGAGATAGGTACGGGAGGTGGTGGTTTCCGGTTCATGTACGCGGCCTTCCTGCAGGAAGCAGGGCAAATTCTAAAATCTCAACGACTGGAGGAGGCATCGCAGATGATGACGGAGGCGGGCGATATGTGGCGGCAGTTTGCCTTAGCCTGCGCCAGGGCATGTAAGAGCAGGACCGCGAATTTTGATGTGGAAGATATCGCCCGACTGGTGAAAAAATGCGCCATTCAGGAGAAGCTTGTCTACTCTCTTCTCAAAATCTCTTCAACTCAATAACTGTTTAAAATCCCTCTGTAAAATTACTGAACACAAACTCACTTGGAAATCAGTTCCGGAGATATTTTTTCTCAAGTAAACGCTTGATTTGTCCGATACTTAAAGTAGCGGCCGCGAAAGTTATATAAGGAGTGCAACTCACATGGAACGCTTCAAACAATTTGCTTTTAAGAACTTCGAGGCAATCCTCATCTTTGCTATTCTCTTGTCGGCCTTCCTTGGAACATATTTTCTTGACGACCCGTCAATTGTCCTCAATTTTTACTATCTTCCTGTTCTCGTGGCGTCGTACTTTCTCGGACGCCGCATGGGACTCCTTACCGCGATCCTGTCAATTCTGCTTGTTCTCATCTGTGCCTTGCTCTTTCCCTCCAGATTCTTCAGCCATAACATGTTGTTACAGGATATCGGCAGGCTTTCCTCCTGGGGCGGTTTCCTTATACTGGCGAGTGTCACCGTTGGTAGCCTGTATGAGATGAATGAGCGCCAGCTCCACGACCTGAAAAATGCATACGTCGGGATCGTAGAGATACTGTCTAAATATCTCGAGTCGACGGACCGTTACACGAAGGGGCATTCCGTACGCGTCTCAGAGCTTGCCATGGAGGTTGCTATTGCCATGGACCTGCATCGTACTGACGTTGAGAACATCCGGGTGGCAGGGCTACTTCACGATATCGGGAAGATAGAAATAAGCGGACATATTCTGCGCAAGGCAGCCAATCTGACAACTGAAGAGAGGGAGCAGATCAACAAACATGCCGAGAAGGGAGCACGGATTCTTTCTTCAGTGGGATCGGTCCTCAAGGAAGTTGTCCCCATCGTCATGGCCCACCATGAGTACTTCTCGAACAATGGCGACGGACGAACCGGAGCATCGAAAGAGGGACAAATACCCTTAGGGGCGCGGATCCTGGCCGTCGCCGACTCCTTCGATGCCATGACAACCGACCGTCCTTACCGCAAGGGAATGCCACCCTGGCAGGCCCGCGAAGAAGTTATAGTTAATGCCGGCAAGCAGTTTGATCCTCAAGTCGTCGAAGCCTTCAAGCGTGTGATCGACAAGAAATTGGAAACAATATAAAATGGTAGTACGGCATTGTCGAAGCTCTTCAATACCTTTCCACTTCGATCACTGCGTAATGTCCTCGCTGATCCTTGTTTATATGCAACATGGCCTTTCCTGGGAAAAGCTTGACGAACATGCCTATGCCGCAGGCCGTGGCCGAGCCGGAATACCCATACTCCCGGAGGTAATCAAATTCGGCAGCAGGCCGCAATGCACCCCTCAATTCGGCAGCTTCATCATCATTTATCAGTGCTCCGAAAGAGACCACGTCCATAGGCGATCTTTCCCTGATCCACATCATACATGAGGGGCCATCCCGGAATGACCTGATTTCTTTAATTTCCCCGCAGGCCCCATCCTTCTCGTCCCTGACGTAAAGCCAACCACTCCCGTCAACCATTTGCCAGCCGCGACCGGTCTGCTCTTCCATGAACATCTGAGAAAGTGAGGCCTCATCCACACCGCCTATCAGGGCGTTCTTTTCCGCCCCACAGGTGAAATCCATCTTCAGCAGTTCCAGCCCCCTTTCGAAGGAGAGGTGCTGGCTGGAAACTATTATATTCCGGCCCCGGATGCCCAGGTTCTGGGCAAGATAAAACGCCGCAGTATTGCTCATAGTATTGATGAAACCGAATGGCTTAGGCAGAGAGTGGATCACATATATTTCATCCAGGACCTGAGCGGTCTCACCGAGGTTTCCATGCTCCGTCGTCAGGTAGACGGCCGTATCAGGATCAAGGGAGCCCTGATGGATACATTGACGGGCGCCAAGCAGGGTAAGAAGGATGAACCTGTTCACCCTGCGGAAATTTTCCGGGGTATAGCGGCTTAATTCCTTCTTTAAATAATTAATGTCACTGTTCGCCTCGCCGGTGAAGGCAGAGGCGCTGTGAATGTACATCTCGCTCATCCCATGCCGCCCTTGTTGGAGAGGATTAGGGTCGTACAATTGCCGCCGAACCCGAAATAGTTCAGCATGAAAATGCCTTCCCCGGCATCCATATTTTCCGTCAGGGGCGTCAGATTTAATTGTTCGTCCACTTCCCGGAAGCCCGGTGTGGAGGGAATAAATCCCGCCTTGATCGATTCCGTAAACAGTATCATGTTCATTGACACCGCAGGCGCCCACGGTGTGACCGATGAAAGGCTTGACGCAGGTTACGGGGGGCATCTGATCCCCGAAGATCACCCTCATGGCGGCGCATTCGGTTCTGTCATTGTTCTCTGTTCCCGTGGCATGGGCCTTGACGGCGCATGATTTCACCCGGACCAATGCCCCGCCTGTCTCAGGGCCCTGTTCATCGTTTCCGCGACAGCGATCCCTTCTTCATCGTGGCTGGTCACGCTGTAGGTATCACAGAGATTCGCCCCGCCTAGATACATGAAATCACCGGACTTTTCTGCGCTTCCCCTCCAGCACCACCGCACCGCAGGCCTCACCGAGGATCAGGCCGTCCCGCTTTCTGTCAAAGGGCCTGTATTCCGAGGCGGCAATGGATTTCAGGCCTTCGAATCCGTAAAAACCGAGGTTGTTGAACAGGTCATAGCCCACCACCAGAGCCCTCTCGATGTGCCGTTCCTCTATCATGGACGCGGCGTAAAGCAAGGCGTTGGCGCTTGAGGTACAGGCCGTGGCAAAGGAATAGCAGCTGCCCTCGATTCCGAATTTCTCCATGATGGCGCCGGCAATTTTGCCGTAGCCATTGGACGACTGGAGGAACATCCCCGACACGGTCGATGAGGTCTTGCGGTGGTTGCCCTCAAACACGGGAACATCCATGGAGGTCGAGCCGAAAAACACATGCATGTCCCTGATCTCTGCACTGCTCAATCCGGCATCGGCAAGGGCACGGGACACCGTGGAAAAGAGAATCTCATAGAAATACGCCTCGGAGCGGTTATCCAGTTTATCTCTCTTCTTCTCGCTGTATGAGGTAGTACGGTTTGGTATAGGGCAGGCCGGCCAGGGTAAAGGGAAGATGTGCCAGCTTTATCCTCTTATGGCGAACAGCGTCTACGATCTCCTCCAGGGAATCCCCGAGGGAGCAGATCATCGCCTTTCCTGTTATAAATGCCCTTCTTTTCACGCTCTACTCCGGCTGAATGAAGTCGGCAAAGGTGTTTATGGATCTCATGACCCGTCTCGTTTCCTTGCTGTCGGTAATGATGATATTGTATTTATTCTGTATCGCGATAGAGATCTGCAGGGCATCTATCGAGTCCAGTCCGAGCCTGGATTCCCTGCCGAACAGAGGATCATCGTCACCAATCTCCCCGGGATCGAGTTGTGATATCACACTCCTCGACGATCAGTTTCTTCAATTCCATTTTCAGTTTTTCATCAAGAGAACCCTTCATCGCTTTTCAGACCTCCCTCTGCCTCCGCAACAGGATCATCGTCAGGGTCAGCATGACCACTCCCGAAAATAAACAGGGACAGGCTTTCCGGAAGGACATCGGAGACGCTGCCGTTCCGCAGGAAGATATCGAGGAATCCTTCCAGTCCCCAGGACATGGGAGATATGATTGGCAATGTCCTGCATAAACCCGGGCATGACAAACTTGGGCACCATGATCCCGCCCAGGGCGCCAAAGATGATATTCAGGACCCCCCCGATGGTGGTTGCCTGCTCCGTCGTCCTGGCTACGGAGGCAATGAGAAGCGCCACGGAGATGGCGCTGAAGCTCACGGAAGCGGCAATCAGGACAAGGCCGCCCAGGGAATCCCCCAGGGTGAGGGCGGTGCCGCCGCAAAGAGGGACGACATAAACGCCTATGGCAATCATGATTACCACCTGGATCGCATTGATAAGAAGATAAGGCACCATCTTGCCCATGATCAGATAGAACCTCGATACATTCATGCTTTTGAGGCGCATGAGGGTGCCCTGCCCCCTTTCGGAGATAAAGGTGTTGGATATGGGTATGACAATAAAAAACATGGAAAATACGAGCCAGGCGGGGACGCTCTGCTGGACGGCGGACGGAATCTTGACGTAACTGCCCTCCCTTGTGAACGTAATTGACCTCGACAGGGCTCTCTTCGGCCGCCTTCAGTTTCTTCTTGTCGATTCCTGCGAAGGCCAGGAAGCTTGTCGATACTGTCGATGAATGCATCCCATCTCAACTTCGCCAGCTTTCCTTCCAGCGCACTTCTTAAAACCAGCTGGGTCTGGATATTGACCGAGGGATTGACGAGAAGCTCCAGGGGCTTCTCATCCTTGCCCTTCCCTTTTTTCTCCACGAAGGCGGAGAAGTTTTCCCTGATGATCAGGGCGAACTTGTAGTCCCGGGAAATCATCTGCTCCTTCACCCTTTCCGTGGTAGCGTCTTTCTCAAGAAGGTGAAACTTGAAAGTGCTGAGATCCTCCATCGCCTTCAAGAACGCCCCCGACTTCCTTCCCGCATCCTGGTTCACGGCAAGAACATCGATACTGACCGTACCGTGAAGCTCAAAGAGGTCCCGCATCGCCAGGGACATGATCATGATGAAAACGGCGGGCATGACAAAGAGGACCGCTACGGCATGGATGTCCCGGATGATCAGCAGGAATTCCTTTTTCAGGATGTAAAGTATCTTAATCATTCTCAACGATGCCGTCAGTCTTCGTCGCGCAGCCTGATGTTTGTCAGCTTGAGGAAAAGCTCCTCAAGGGTTCTGTGGCCGAATACAGACGTCCTTCACCTGGACTCCGTGGTGCATGGAAGACGGCAAATACCGCGGCCATATTTTCATTGAAGCGTCCGTCCCGTTTGATATGGACGCCGTCCTTTTCAACCTGTATTCCGTCAATCTGCTGCAATTCTTTGACGGCGGTCTCTCCCATCTGCTCCACACTGATCAAAACCGCATCGGCACGCGTCAAAATGGCCTGTTTACCGTCATGGAGGATGATTTTGCCCTCATCGATCACGGCGATATCATCGGACACCTGCTCGATCTCATCCATGTAATGGGAGGTATAGATGATCGTCGTTTTCCGCTCCCGGTTGATCTTCTTGTATCGTCTCCAGGATGTAGTTCCTCGATTGTGTATCGACGCCTACGGTCGGCTCATCGAGATACATTATTTCGGGTTCGTTTAACAGACCTATGGCCAGGTTCAGGCGCCTTTTCATGCCGCCGGAAAACTTGTCCACCCGCTTGTTCGACAAAGGCCTGCATGCTTCCCGTATCGATGCAGAACTCCATGCGCTCCTTCAGTTTCTTCCCCTTCAGTCCCCACAGGGCACCGAAGTACTCCAGGTTTTCGCAGGCCGACAGTCGCGGATAGAAAGCCAGGGTCTGCGGCACATAACTGCATATGGACTGGATACGAGCCGAGTTCATGGTCGAGATCCAGACCGCCGATGGTGATATTCCCGCTGTCCTTCCCGATGACGCCGGTAAGGATGGAAATCAGGGTTGTCTTTCCCGCGCCGTTGGGACCCAGCAGCCCCATGATGGAACCGCGCCGCACTGAAAGGTTCACGTCTTCGAGGACAGGTTTTTTATCGTAGGACTTGCAAAGATGCTTGATTTCGATCAACGGCTCACCATATTTTAAGGGGTTAGGCGATTTTCCTAACCCCTTGACTTCCCATGGAGCCGATGGCCAGAATCGAACTGGCGACCTACTGATTACGAATCAGTTGCTCTACCGGCTGAGCTACATCGGCCTTGTGACATACAATATGATAGGTGTCCGGCGATATTCCCCGGAACAATTGAATGTGAGATTTATATTATCGTAGTTTCCATGTCAAGACTTTAAGATGTTTGATAATAGCAACACCGGCTATTTCTTTATCAATACCCTTCTTTGCCTTGACTTTCAAATCGTGTTTGGTATTATTCGGGAACTCTAAGGGGTGAAGGCCGCGTCATGAATGAACGACTAAAGAAGATCTTCTCAATATCACCTCTGAAAATAGCGATCTTCGTCATTTTTATCGCCCTCATCATGTTTTTCGTTGATGTTCGTTTCCTCCGATTTATGGAATTGAAGGCCCTCGATTTAAGAATGTTCTCCAGGGGAAAACTGCCGTCAGGAGGAGAAACGGTTATCGCGGTAATCGATGAAAAGAGTTTGAGCGAATTAGGCCGATGGCCGTGGCCGAGAACAACCCTCGCCGAGTTGGTTGATAGACTGAAAGGGTACGGAGCGAAGGTGGTGGGGTTCGATATTGTTTTTTCGGAGCCTGATCAAAATTCGAGCCTTAAGACCATTATTGATCTCTCAAATGAAGTAAAAGAAATCGGGATTCAGGATAAAAGAATACAGGGATTGCTAAACAGGAAAAAAATGACAGCCGATACGGATGCCGCTCTGGCTGAATCGATTAACCGGGCAAAGAACGTCACACTCGGTTATTTTTTTTATAGATCCAAGAAGGAAGCCCCTCATCTCAGCGAAGCAGAAATTAAAGCGGGAGAGGAAAATATCGCCAACTCCAGATATCAGATGATCCGGGGCGAAACTGCACCTGAAGATTCCGCATTAATTCATGCTTATTCAGCCGTGACAAATCTCAAACCCATAAGTGACACCGCTGAAAACAGCGGTTATTTTAATGCCTTCCCCGACAGTGACGGGACCCTCAGATGGTCACCGCTGGTAATCAAATTTCAGGACGACTACTATTTGCCGCTGTCTCTATCCCTGCTGCTCCAGTATCTGGACTGGCCTATGCTTACCCTGAAGACGGCCGGATACGGCATCGAAGGAGTTAAAATAGGCAATATTGATATTCCGACCGACAAATCCGGGAGGATGCTGATTAATTATCTAGGACCGGCGCAGACATTCCCCCATTATTCAATATCCGACATTATCGCAGGCCGCCTTTCTCCTGACAGCTTCAAAAATAAAATCGTTATAGTAGGCGCTACGGCCATAGGAATCTATGATCTGCGGGTGACTCCTTTCAGCGCTGTGTATCCGGGCGTGGAAATTCATGCCAGTGTAATTGACAACATTCTGCACCGGAATTTCCTGCGTCAATCCACCTTTACATCACTACTCGATGTTTGTTCGATTATAATCTTCGGTCTTATAGTTGGAATCGTCATTCCAAGGATTAACGCCGTCCAGGGGGTAGTATTAAGCCTCTTAATGGTCGCGGCCTTCGTTGTAATAAACACAATTACACTCTCTCACTTCAATATCTGGCTGAATGTCATTTATCCGGTCCTCACCATGATAACGATCTATCTGGGCATATCGGTATACCGGTATATCACCGAAGAGAGGGAAAAGAAAAAAATCCGCAACGCCTTCCAGTATTATCTTACCGGTTCGGTCATCAACGAAATGTTAAAAGACCCGTCTAAACTCAAGCTCGGAGGCGACAAAAAGGACCTGACCGTACTCTTTTCTGATATCAGGGGCTTTACGACGGTATCGGAAAAAATGTCACCGGAAGAACTTGTCCATTTACTGAATGAGTATTTGACGGCCATGACAAATATGGTATTTAAATACGACGGACTCCTGGATAAATACATGGGAGACGCCGTTATGGCCGTCTTCGGCGCCCCCCTCATTCAGCCGGATCATGCCCTCAGGGCATGCAGAACCGCTCTCGGCATGATGGAGGAATTGAAAAAGCTGCAGAAAAAATGGGCGGAGGAAGGTAAACCTGTACTCGATATCGGTATAGGTATCAACAGCGGTGACATGGTAGTCGGCAATATGGGGTCGGATATGAGGTTCGACTATACAGTCATGGGCGACATGGTGAATTTGGGTTCCAGACTGGAAGGGATTAATAAGGAATATGGAACCAATATAATCATCAGCGAATATACGTATAACGACGTCAAGGATGAGCTGTTCTGCCGGGAACTGGACTCCGTCATAGTCAAAGGCAAGAAACTTCCCGTGAAGATCTATGAACTCCTCGGCGAAAGGAAGGATGCCGAAAAGTGGGAAAAATCTGTCGGTCTTTTCAAGGAAGGTCTGTTAAAATACAGGCAGGGCCTCTGGGATGAGGCGATTGTATCTTTCCGAAAGGTCCTTGAAGTAAAACCGGACGATGCACCTTCAAGCCTGTACATTAACAGGTGTGAGGAACTAAAAAAGAAACCGCCTGAAGGTCCATGGGACGGTGTATTCACGATGACGAGAAAATGATTTAGATTAGAAACGTCGATATATATTCTCTCAGCTCCCCCTTTTTTTAAAGGGGGATACTCAGAGGCCATTTTCGGATTCAACATGCAGATGAAAGAAAAACAGAAATACAGAAGCTGGGTAGAGGTCGACCTCGACAATTTCACGAAAAACTGGAATGAGATGAAGAGACTGGTCGGCCCTGATGTCCGGATTATGCAGGTTGTCAAGGCGGATGCCTATGGCCATGGTGCGATTGAGATTTCCAACGTAGCCCTAAAAAATGGCGCCGCTCTTTTAGGTGTAGCCAATTCAGACGAAGCAGTGCAGCTTCGCATCAGCGGGA
Source organism: uncultured delta proteobacterium (assembly GCA_963695875.1). Classification (GTDB taxonomy): domain Bacteria; phylum Desulfobacterota; class Syntrophia; order Syntrophales; family UBA2185; genus DATKLL01. Next base: position 105,692 of record CAVOID010000005.1, read on the forward strand.
TCACAGCACCGATCCTTATCCTGAGCCCCTCGACAGGTTCCGAAATCGATGAGATCATTAAATACAATTTAATACCATCCGTTTCGGATCTCAACTTCGCCCGGGAACTTCAGAAAAAAAGCAAAAAGGCAGATGTAAAGACACCTATCCACATCGAGGTGGATACAGGCATGGGCAGAGGCGGAACGATATATCATGAGGCTTTCAATATGATAAAAGAAATCCTCGGATACCCTAATATCATCATCGAAGGCATATTCACCCACCTCGCGTCCAGTGAAACCATGGACGATTATAACCATATGCAGTGGCGGCTTTTTAAGGAGCTTCTTGAAAAACTGGAAGAACACCACATCCGCATCTCCATCATACACATGGCAAACAGCGGGGCCATCCTCAATTATCCGATGTTTCATCTGGACATGGTACGCCCCGGCCTGATGTCTTACGGCGTCTATCCCGGGCCTGAGACAAAAGCGAAGGGGCATCTTGCACCGGTCATGTGTTTCAAAACAAGGGTACTCCTCATCAAGGAATTCCCACAAGGGTACAGCATCGGCTACGGCCGGTCTTATATAACGGATAAGCCCACAAAGATAGCTACGATACCGGTGGGATATGGAGACGGCTACGGACGCATTCTTTCCAATCAGGGCGCGGCCCTGATCAGTAGGAAACGGGCCCCCATCGTCGGGCATATATCCATGGACATGTGCACCATTGACGTGAGCCACATAGACGACTGCCGGATCGGTGATGAGGTCGTCCTGATGGGAAGCCAGGGTAACGAATGCATTTCGGCGGATGAAATCGCCGGTAAGTTAAAAACCATCAGCTATGAAATTCTCTGTGCCTTGGGAAAACGGGCACCGCGGGTGTTTTTGCACAAGGGTAAAACCGATGCGGTAGAGCCCCGATTGAGGCGGGTCTTCATTCCTGATGAAGAAAAGTCGATTGCACGAATAGATAACATCATCCGCCACTGCTTCCAGACGAGGGCGCGCAATGAGGAACTGGGTAACGCCATATATTACGAGATGTTTGAAACGCTCTTCGGCAAAGAAGACCGGCAGTTGGAGCTCAGGACCAATTTCAAATATGATATCAAGGTGACGGAGTTTTCGAAGAAAGAGATCCGCGCAGACCCCTCGGCAGAGGATTATTTCAAGGTTGCCATCCATGTCGAATATGTCAAGACCTTAAAAAATTTCATCTTCATGATCGGCTGCGCCCTGAACGACGAGCAGTTGGCCGCTTTCTTTGACGATAAGAACTGCGAATACCGGTGGCTCTTGAATCGGGGGGATGATCCGGTTACCGAGAGGGATTTCAAAGTAGACAGGGTACGCATTGACAATAAAGATATTCCCATCATCAGAACAGAAAATACAAAAAGGGGTTATGAGGTCTGGTGCGGCGATGATAAACTCAAAAAGAAGTTGAACAAGCAGGCCAAAATAGAAATTGAGATCGTTACGAAGAAAGCCAAAAGCAGCAACAACTTCTCCGTTTATCTCGTATACCCCACCAGGGGCCTGGACATATCATTCAATTATGAAGGGGTAAATTTCAAGTTTGTGAAGGAAGTCAGTTTCTTCGCCGGTAAACAACCGTATCCGGAGATCATCAGGAAACAGGGAAAATCAATCAGGATTAGAGTCAGCGACAACGACTGGATTTTCCCCAACAGCGGTGTTACTTTCTTCTGGGGTTTTTGATTCAATGAAAAAGTTAAGAGTGGGAATCATATTGGGCGGCATGTCTTCGGAAAGGGAGGTTTCCCTCAACAGCGGCAGGAATGTCTTCGACAACCTTGATACTGAATTTTATGAAGGAACGCCCATATTCATGGATGGCCAGGGAAGATTGTGGATCATCACGTGGCAGCTCATTTCTCAAAATACCACCGTTGACATATCGGAACGTTTAGAAAGGGAAGCGCGCAGGATTGCATACGAGGATCTGAAGACGGAAATTGATTTCGCCTTCATTTCTCTTCACGGAAAATACGGAGATGATGGATGCATCCAGGGTTTTCTCGAGCTGCTGGGAATACCGTATACAGGCCCGGGAATACTGGCATCGGCCTTAGGCATGGACAAACACATGCAGCAGAAAATCCTGCGAGCGGCGGGGCTTAGTGTTCCCGACGGTGAAATCATTCATGAAGGGGAGTGGCGGGATAGAAAAGAAGAAGTTAAGAAAAAACTGTTTAGTCATTTTAAATTCCCCTTCTTTACAAAGCCGATCAGGGAAGGCTCCAGTGTGGGCGTTACCGCCGTCAAAGATGAAGCTTCTCTCGATACGGGTGTGGAAGAGGCCCTGAAATGGGACACGGCCGTCCTGGCCGAGGAATATATCGACGGGATAGAATTCTCGTGCATCGTCCTAGAGGAGGATGGCGAGGCCAGGCCTCTTGCCCTCACGGAGATTTATCCGCAAAGCGAATATTATACCTACGATGATAAATACATGCCGGGGAGGTGCAGAAAGTTTACACCGCCGAAGAATATTCCCCCTGATGTGGTGGAAAAAATAAAAACGGAGGTGATTAAGGCATACAATGCGTTAGGGTTTAGATCCTATGGACGCATCGACGGATTTCTCGCGAAAGATGGCCGGATCCTTATCACAGACCCCAATTCATCATCCGGCATGGCCCCTTCTTCCTTCTTCTTCGAGCAGGCAGCCTCCGCGGGAATGCTTCCTACAATGATCATTTCCACGCTGATACAGAATGCAATCAAGATCCACCAGGAAAAAAAGGGGCCGCTATAGTCCAACGTGATCAGATAGAAACAGAGGTTGGAAAGTCACGGTAAAATGGACTTTACATAAGAATAGAATATCACTATAGTCCGGAAATTATCACTCGTAAGGAGCACGTAAGCCTTGGAAGAAAAAGGTGCGAAAAAACTCAGAGTCGGGGTCATCATGGGGGGGATGTCTTCGGAAAAGGAGGTCTCTCTTGAGAGCGGCAGGAATATATTCAACAAGATTGCCCGTGCCAAGTATGACCCCATTGCGATATTCATGGACAGCAAGGCAGCCTTCTGGGAGATACCGATAAAACTGTTGATGCGTAACAGCACAAAAGACATCGAAGAAGATCTGTCGGAAGAAGCAACCCATATCCCATACGAGGCGTTAAAGTCACGGGTGGATTTCATTTATATAGGCCTTCACGGCAAGTACGGAGAAGATGGAACCTTGCAGGGCCTGCTGGAGCTTCTGAATATCCCCTATACGGGATCGGGTGTCCTCGGCTCTGCCATAGGGATGGACAAACTTACATGCAGGAAGATTCTCTCCATAAGCGGCATTGATGTGCCAAAGACAATAGCGGTTCACAAACAGCAATGGGTGCCTGAAAGCAGTAAAGACGATTCTGGATAACATCGAAAAGGAGATCGGGTTCCCCTGTGTTATAAAGCCGACACGGGAAGGGTGCAGTACTGCCGTTAAAAAAGTGGTATCGAGGGACGGAATACCGGCTGCCATCGAAGACGCATTGCAATGGGATAATACGGCACTGGTCGAGGAATTCATTGACGGGATAGAGGTGACCTGTGGTGTCATCGAGAATGATCACGCCATGGCGCTGACTCCCTCTGAAACCATTCCCACCGATGATGTCCTTTCCCTGGAAGACAAGTTTCTCTATGGTCAGGGCGAAAACAAAACCCCTGCCAGAGTGCCGGATGATATATTGAAGAAAATACAGGATGTTGCCGTACAGACATTCTGCACCCTTGATCTTAAAGGCTATTCGAGAATCGACATGTTTGTCAGAAAAGATGGGCGCGTTGCTGTCCTCGAACCGAATACCCTCCCCGGAATGACCCCCTCGACTGTTCTTTTCCACCAGGCGGCCGCCTCCGGGATCACCCAATCGGAATTTATAGACCGGATCATCAGCTCAGCCCTGAAGGCGCATGCAAAAAAAAGAGGTCCCTTGTAATTGAACTGAATGAATTCTGACCTTGCACGCCGGCAACCCGGGTTCGAATCCCCATTCCTTCTCCATTACTGGCTCAATCTCATGGCTACCTGTTGTCCGGCCCCCTTGTTACTCAATCGAAGCCCGATCTCCGCTTTCTTACTTCCCGAAGTCTTATTATTCTAAGTCAACCCATCCGTACAACATTTCCTTTGAAAATAAACAAAAGTCACACCATCAGTTTTATACACAATTATTGACATAGGAATTTCATCGGTATACTGTCAGAAACATCGTTCTATCCTTTGACCTTTATTGAGTAAGGTATTTAGACTGCTGAAATCAGATTCTGCCTGATGGATGCAAATAAGCAATAGATTCTATATATATGTTGTTGCTCTTTCTGAATTTGAACAAAGTGGGGAGATGAACACATGATAAGAGTAATGATAGAAGGAATTGTTAAATTTAATGTGTTGCCTGCTCGGATAGGCCCGTAAAAAAAAGAATGAAACGTCTCAAATGTAAATTATACAAAAAGAAGGGAGAAGGTAAATGAAAACTCGAAAATCAAGAAAGGCTTTTCTGATGTTCATCACGGCTGCCTTTTTCGCAATTGGGTCAGTTTCCTTAGGTGCACAAACGTCGGGGCCTGGGACAACGATAAAAGATGTCAAAGAGAAGACGGAGGGAGCTGTTCAGGCAATCAAAGACTATTCCGTCAATCAGCGAGATGAAGCTGTTAAGAAGGCAAAGGCTGCCATGGATGAACTGGATGTCCGCATCAACAGCATGGAATCCCAGCTTGATAAAAAATGGGCACAGATGGATCAATCCGCTCGCAAGAAAGTGAGGGAAACTTTGACAGTGCTCAGGAAGCAGCGCAACGAGGCCGCCGAATGGTATGGCGGCTTGAAGCATAGCTCCAGCAAGGCATGGGAAGATGTGAAAAAGGGCTTTTTGAAGAGCTACCAAGAACTTCGAGACTCATTAGATAAAGCGCACAGTGAATTCTAGCGAATCTGGAAGTCGCATCTGGGAAACATTGGCAACTATGTTGGTGAGCGAAGGGAACTACGGGTCAGATGAAAGGGTCAAGGATCCATTCAAGTCCATGATTCAAATAATCATCTTATATACCGCCAAGAGAAACTCCTCGATACGCCAGTAAGAACTGCATTCAAGCAGTGTTTTTATTCAAGACAGAAATTTCAGAATGTGACTATGAAGAATTTAAGCAGTTTTCTTGTATTCATATTCTTGACTATTCCCTCTCCCGTCTGGGCTGGGGAACTTTCAGAGTTTTCCATAAACAGTTTCTTGTCCATGCCCGTAAACATTTCACATTCGAGCGATTCAACGATCTGGATGAAAAGCGTCGGTGAGGGATTTCTTTCCGGAACACAGACTCTGGGCGTCAACGCCGGGGCCGCCTATGGGGTGATGATATTCGGTGGTGGAGAACGGCATCATCTTGCGCTGCTCTCAGTCTCTCGTGGCCGGATGATTGGTGATGTAAAAGGGGCTGACAGCTGGTATCGTGGTAACTGGGAGTTGCGAGGAGAGATACTCGGCGGACTGCAGTTTAATTCGGAAACCTGCTGGCTCATCGGAGTAACGCCGCATGTGCGATACCATTTTGCCACCGGCGCACCCTGGGTTCCTTATGCCGATGTCGGTGCGGGAATTACCTTAACCGACATTCGTGCACCCGACTTGGGCGGCTCCTTCCAGTTCAATCTGCAAGCGATCGTCGGTGTGAATTATTTCGTAAGGGACGCCTTGGCAATCAACTTAGAAGGACGCTATATTCATCTCTCCTCCTTGGGCATTTACAGTCCCAATTATGGTGTGAACACGATAGGAATTTTCCTGGGAGTCACCGAGTTCTTCTAACCCTCAAAACACATTTTGAAGATCATCCTCGTCATGTTGAACTTTTTACCGAAAATATTGCTGGGGATTATGTCATTCCTGCTGCTCTCGCTGAATATCATTTTCTGGTGCACCATCGTGTTTATCTTCGCCCTGCTGAAACTGGCCCTGCCCATCAAGCCGATGCGGGTTATCCTCGACCATATCCTGCACGGCATTGGCGCAAACTGGATATCCTGTAACAGCGGATGGATGCGCTTGACCCAGAAAACCAGGTGGGATGTGCAAGGCGTCGACGGTCTGACCTACAGGGGTTGGTATCTCGTCAACAGCAATCACCAGAGCTGGGTCGATATTTTTGTCCTCCAGCACCTGCTCAACCGAAAAATCCCCTTTCTGAAATTTCTGATCAAACAGGAACTGATTTATGTTCCCGTAATAGGTCTTGCCTGGTGGGCCCTGGAATTTCCCTTTATGCGCCGGCACAGCGCGGAGTATTTGGCAAAACATCCGGAGATGCGCGGCAAGGATCTGGAAACCATGCGCAAGGCCTGTGCAAAATTCTCACGCATTCCCACCAGCATCATGAACTTTCCCGAGGGGACCCGCTTTACAAAGGCCAAACACGACAAGCAGGGCTCGCCTTATCAATTCCTGCTGAAACCAAAAGCGGGTGGCCTCGCCCTGTCCTTGAGCACCATGGGCGAAAAATTCCAGTCCCTTCTGGACGTCACCATTGTCTATCCCGATGGGGCTCCTGGATTCTGGGATTTCCTTTGCGGGCGGGTGAATCGGATTATGGTCCGCATGCAGCAACTACCGATTCCCAAGCAGTTTATCGACAGCGACTATGAAAATAATCCGGAGTGCCGGGACTCTTTCCAGCAGTGGCTTTCCGAACTATGGAAGGAAAAGGACGGCCAGATCGGACAACTATACGTCGAGGCCACAATATCATAGATGGTCGTGCATCTGGTCGGGTTTAATCGGTGTTAAGCCGTTTAGATGGGTTTAAAAACGCAGTAAAATTGCAGAATAAGTCTTTTCCTTCGAACTCGCCGGTCAGGAAATATGGTGCTGAATAACATCGGTAACTATTTAATATCATTATAAATATCTTAGACAATCAGCACCTATTTCTGAGTCATGAACCCTGCCTCACAAAAACATTGACAGAACCTAGAAGATGAATATATTAAGTATGGATTTTGAGGGTTACTTTACTAAGCAGATGGTGTAACCATGCACTTCAATTCAATGCAGAGATCTCTCGCGAATAACATGTTTCAGCATGCCGAGAGCCTGGCAGGGCAGTACTTTCGTATGAGCAGTGAAAAGCTAAAGAAGTACCGCTATGATGTTAAGACCTTGGCCTATCTCGATGAACATGAAGTAAAGGATGGGGCATTTGCCCACTTATGCAGGTACCACTACAAAAAAGATGAGAACGCAAGCCCTCCGGATGACTTTTATTTTTACAGAATATGTCTTCAGGATAACCGGATTTTAGATGCTGTTGAAAGGGGCCAGTCTTTCATTAAACTTAACCCCTTGCTTTTATACATCGCCGCGCATGAGCTTGTGCACATCATACGGTTCGAAGCCAGGGAGATTGATTTCGACGCATCGCGGGAAGATAAAGAACGGGAAGAAGATAAGGTGCATGCCATCACGAAAGATGTGCTTCAGTCCTGCATTTCTCCTGATATTAGACTGATTTTTGATTGCTTCAGCAATCGCTACAAAATTGGAGACCTTTTTAACTGAGAGAATATTTATTGGTGGAGGATTTACATGCCTATTTATGAATATAAATGCCGGAAGTGCGGGAAGCAGTATGAGCTGTTCCAGAAGATGACCGATCCGGCCGTCAAGAGTTGCAGATTCTGCAAAGGCCCCGTTAATAAGTTGATATCTGCCACATCCTTCCATCTGAAGGGTTCAGGATGGTACGCAACAGACTACGGCGGAAAGAAGGCGCCGGCAAGCGAGGCGAAAAAAGATGACGCGGTAAAATCAGAGACAACAGAAACCGTAAAAACGGAATCAACTCCGAAGGCAAGCACAGAAGATTGAAAACCTTAAAACCTTCCGATCAGGGCGGCTATCTTTAAGAGGTATGCCGCCTTTTTTATTTATATTACCCACAAGTCTTCACTCTTGAGGACAAGGAAAGATTGAAGCGTACTACTTATAATCTTCAATATAATTGTTTAATAACCGAAAGAGAAGATTCCTGTATGTGCCATTTGTCCTTTAATATTATTCTTGTATTAATATTTTTTCACAAATAATTTGGCAATCAAGTTATTAAAGCTTCAACAAATATATACCGATAATAATAATAAAAGAGTGAAAGTCACCAAGCTTTCTTAACTCCCTCCTTAAAGGCAGGATTATTTTAGTCCTGCCTTTTTTAGTTCAGTGAATAGGACGGTATTAAATTGGAATGGTGTGTGGGCATACTGAATTGGAAAAACAAGATTATAGGAAGAACGAGACTCATCTCTGTGTTGCCTGTTATATCAAGATCAATTTGAGACAAAGAATGTAATCAGTCTCCAAAATAAGAAAAGGTGGGAAACCGGCTCCACCCTTTCTCGTTCAACAGTTTATAGTTTACTATTTGAAGATTATAATCGACACCCAGCCTCACAGTCGCTGTGGACTGAGCCATAGAAATTCCCGTCTACTCGCGAGAGTCATCCTTCCATTCACTCCGGCCTGCTCCATGACTACCTCTCAAATATGCTTACCAGCCTCTCTCCCATTGTACCGTCCATGGTCTTTATGATGATACGACCGCATCTTCAAATGCATCCAACATTTTAGGTAAAATCACATTCAACAGAAGTCCCAGCTTCGCCTTCTTCGTATCAATCGCAACTCCCCATTGATAGTCCCCAAGCGGAATGAATAGAATACCCTTGTTCCCAGCCAAATCCAGATAATAATACCGCCCCAGTTGAGGATAACCTTGCCCTTGTGAAAGAGATTTCTGAAGATTTTGTGTCATCTGGGCGAATAGGGCAGCTGTCTTGACTGAAGACTTTTCAGTTGCAATGATCGTCTGTGCATCCTCCATCGAAACAATACTTGATGCAAGAAAACCATCCCCTACGTCCTTCTCCACCAATTCCATACAGTAATTAAGTTTCTGAATATTCATTGCTCCTCCTTTCTGCGCATGTTGTTAAACTATCGAAGATCTCCCAAGGCCATTACCTTTGATCTCTCCGCCTCCCATCCATCCCTCTTACTCTTTTCGTTATACATATCGACATTTTACACGAAAAACTTTATACCTTTTAATCTTTATGTCTTAACATCCAGAAAGCGTGGATTCTCCGGAATTTCCGCTATGGAGGGATGACATACCGGTTCCGCTCAAGGGCGGTAGGGAGTCTAACCGAAAGATGGCAACAGACAATTTAAAAAAATGTGAAAAAAAGTGTTTTAAAATACAATATGTGGTATACTAAAAAATAAGCAACACAATATTCAGTATTCTCCGCAGTCTCAAAATTATTTAATTTGACTATCTTAATTAGTGAATGGGGAATGAAATATGATACTTAATAACAAACAAATGGACGTAGCTTATCGAAAGGGCGATATACTTATTAATCCGTATATGCGCTCACTTAGTGGGAACATAGGGGCGCTTTCAGAAGAAGGCAGGCAATTACGATGGATCATACCACTCGTCGTTATGTTTGTGATAGCTGTTATTGGCATTATAGTGAAAATATAGTAACGGGTTTTGATTATTCATCTTCTGGTTCATCAAGACCATGCGGTAGGTTAAGCCATTCCGGAAAAATGGTTATCAAATTTATTGACTTCAGGAAACAGCTATTCTTCTGTTAACCGCAGCAATAGTCTTTTGATGCATCGAATGTTTCTGTTGAAAGTGAGAACAATCACAAAAATTACGGTCTAATACAGTTATAAAGCTTAAAACTAAAGGTATTCTTCACCTTGAAAATGAGACTTGTCTTAAGACATCTATATGATCGAGGGCCATACCTGCACCTCTTACCACTGCGGAGAGGGGATCGTCCGCGACTACAATTGGAATCCCCGTCTCTTCTTTTATAAGAAGGTCGAGATTTGTCAAAAGAGCTCCACCTCCGGTTAAGACGATGCCTCTTTCGACAATATCTCCGGCTAATTCCGGGGGGGCATTCTCGAGAACATTTTTTATTGTAGCTATAATAATATTTACTGGTTCCATAATGGCTTCCCTTACCTCTTCGGAATTAATCTCGACTATCGTCGGAATACCCCGTATAAGGTTCCTTCCTCTGACGTCAAGTGTCCGCAACTCTCGATCCGGGTAAGCGCACCCGATGGTCATTTTTATGATTTCTGCCGATCGTTCCCCTATAAGAAGGTTGTATTTTCTCTTCATATACTGGACGATTTCCTCGTCCATTCTGTCACCGGCGATCCTCACAGACTTTGAATAGACAATGCCCGCCAGGGATATTACGGCTACCTCAGTGGTTCCACCGCCGATATCTACAACCATGGAGCTTATCGGTTCCATTACAGGTAATCCAGCACCAATGGCTGCTGCCATAGGCTCCTCAATGAAGAACATTTCCCTGGCACCTGCTGATTCCACGGTTTCCCTGACTGCTCTCCTTTCTACCTGGGTAATACCCGAGGGTATCGATACAATAATTCTCGGGCGGACCAGTGACCTGCGGTTGTGAACTTGTAGGATAAAGTGTCGGATCATGGCTTCAGTAATATCGAAATCAGCGATGACTCCTTCTCTCAAGGGTCTAATTGCCACGATATTGCCGGGGGTTCGTCCTAACATTTTTTTGGCTTCCGAACCGACAGCAAGGACTTTTTTCGAACCTCGTGAATCTTTGCTAACGGCAACCACCGAAGGCTCATTCAACACAATTCCCTTACCCTTCATGTAAACGAGCGTATTTGCCGTTCCTAAATCCATGGCAATATCGCTGGAAAATTTTCCTAAAATAAAATCAAACAGCAAAACTTCTCCTCCTTACTTTTATTAACTGCCATTCATAGTGTACATCACCTTACCATGAAGAAGAAATTAGATCACATTAAATTTTCAAAACAAAAGTCAGGGTTAGGGTTGGGACTGAACAATTCAGATTGGAATTAAGTACGGTGTCCCCGGAATTAACGGAATTAAAGGCAAGCGTTCGCAGGGAAAATTGTCTTTATAAGTCTAACCCGCAGTCTAAAAGATCTTCAGCCATTTCAACTCACATTCAAGTTCACAATCCTGGAGACAAAAACAGACATTCATCTCTATTCTGTAAGGTCATTAATCATAAAGTCGAATTAAGATTATGTATATAGCCCCTTATGCTATGCTGTCAACGATCTCCTCCGCCAGTCCCGGTTCAGCTATATCTGCGCCCGCGTTCGGAGTGCGCATTTTTATATTAGCTTTCTGCTGTTTAGCCATTATGCGCTTTGAAGCCTTATCTATTTGTTTCTGCTGCCTTGCTTTTTCTTTCCCCTGTTTGCCAAAGTCGTACATGGACTTTCCCATTTTTAAGCTCCTATTTTTTATCTTTCTTTCAAATGTTACAGAATATGCTGACAAAATAGTGAGGCGCTCCACAATACAATATCGTGATGGAGCGCCTCTCTCTTTACCCAGGGTTTAATTAACGGACTTTCACGTTTTCTGCTGCAGGACCTTTATTGCCCTGAACAACATCGAAGCTTACAGACTGGCCCTCAGTTAAAGTCCTGAAACCAGTTGCTTGAATGGCACTGTGATGGACAAAAACATCCCCACCGTCATTCTTCTCGATAAATCCAAAACCTTTACTCTCGTTAAACCATTTTACTTTACCTTCTGACATAATTAGTCTCCTCCTTTCTTAGAATTTACCAAAAGTCGAATTACCAATATGACAGAAATAAAAAAGCCACCAAACTCTAAAGAGCATGGTGGCCGCCTTTGCACTTCAAATTGTTATAACTCAACTTTAACTGTACCGCGCTGACTTAAGACCATAGCGAGGTACAGGATATGTATATATGATACTTTACTGTTTACGCAAAGTCAAGGCATATTTCATACTTCTTAAACCCACCCGCATCCACTATAAAAAACGCGGCAGATCTACAACAAAACCGGGAACTCTCTTAAGGAAACAAATACCTATACAAACAAACCAATGGGATGAATCAAAACCGGGATTCCTTGAAGCCGATACCGTAGCCCATTGTGGAGAGTCATTGCTGGGAATGTACGCATATACCATAGACTGCGTGGACATTGCCACGGGATGGACGGAACAAAGAGCTGTGTGGGGTAAAGGAGAAACAGGCGTCCTCAAACAAATCAAAAACATAGAAAAAATGCTCCCCTTTCCACTCCTTGGCTTCGATTGCGATAACGGATCAGAGTTCTTAAATTATCACCTCGTGAGACATTTTACCCGACGAAAACACCCCGTAAAATTTACCCGCAGCAGACCGTACCACAAAGATGATAACGCACATGTAGAACAGAAAAACTGGACGCACGTACGCCAATGGCTCGGTTACCAGAGATTAGATAATCCCAGGGTCATCGCCTGTATTTCAATAATTTATTCACACGCCGATAAAGCGGTCATCTGGTCGTAAATGATACGCAACCGATTACGGCGGAAAGAAGGCGCCGACGAGCGAAGCGAAAAAAGATGACGCGGTAAAATCAGAAACGACAGAAACCGTAAAGACGGAATCAACTCCGAAGGCAAGCACAGAAGATTAAAAACCTTAAAACCTTCCGATAAGGGCGGCTATCTTTAACAGGTATGCCGCCTTTTTTATTTATATCTTGACAAATATCTTTATGACCATTAAGATGACCATAACAAATGACTAATATGGAGGACATATGGGTGGTACAACTATAAGCATAGCTGAAGGAAAGAAGAGGTTCAGCCGTATTATCCAGGATTCTATCGAAAAAAGAGAGGATATCATTATCACAAAACGAGGCAAGGCTGTTGCAGTTATCGTTCCCTACGACGAATACCGCCACACCTTGCGACTGGAAGGCTACGGAAAAATCATGGAAACAAGGAAAGCTTTTCAGAAAAAAGGTATTCAGGCAAATGATGTCTATAAGGAATCGAGAAATGAACTGGAGAAAAGACCATGAAAAGAGCAGTTATCGATGCGAGCATAATTCTTAAATGGTATCTATCAGACGAGAAATATGGTTCACAAGCACTCGGTTTGCTCGATCAATACATGTCCCGTAATCTGGATATCACGGGTCCTAAATTATTGGAATATGAACTAATTAACGGGCTTGCTATCGCCCGGCGACGTGGCCGATTAGAAGAGGAAACCGTAGCTGACGCCATGGATGGCTTCCTGAAACTCGGGATAGAACTTGCTGACTTGTCGGAACTCTATCGGAGGATTCTTTACTACTGCTATACCTTCAAACGGTCCGCTTATGATGCCAGCTATCTTGCCCTGGCTGAAAAGGAAGGAATTGATCTAATTACCGCCGATGAAAGATTATATAACAGCGTAAAGAATGACCTAAACTGGGTTGTGTGGCTTGGCGATGTTTGACCTAATTTCCGGAAAGCAATTCCAGAAACATAAGGCCAATTAGTTAATTCCCAGAATTCCTTAAGAATTAAGGGGGACTGCAACCGACTACAGCGGGAAGAAAGCACCGATAAGCGAAGCGAAAAAGATGATGCGGTAAAATCAGAAACAACAGAAACCGTAAAGACGGAATCAACTCCGAAGGCAAGCACAGAAGATTAAAAACCTTAAAACCTTCCGATAAGGGGCGGCTACCTTTAACAGGTATGCCGCCTTTTTTATTTGTTTATATCACAACTTTTCAGTGGTGGGCACTTGTCAGAATTGAGGATTACGGATGGAACGAGAGTAACGCAAACGCGCACCGGGAGCCCATAGTATGGGCGATACGGTGGAGCGGGTTGTTCGCGTCAAGTCTTCTCTAAGTCTTCGCAAATTTTCAATATACGAGAGCTGTAATACTGAGCTTGGAGAAGAAAAGTGTTCTTATGAACCATGCTTGCTTTCTCTTCATCTTCCGCAAAAATAAGCCAAGCAGTTGGGTGAACATATTTGGAGTAAAGCTTGAAAAATGCATTATAATCGTTTTCCATCCCGACTTTGCGGGCCATCTCTGCTACAGTGAAATGCTTTATGTTACTTTTTCCATATTTCTTCAGAATACTTTCTAGGTGGCCGATTCTTTCTCTCAGTGGGACAATGCTGACAAGGATATCATTTGAATTTAAAGTCAATATTCCTTCAAGGATTTCTTTCTCGTCTGAGCCTTTTTGCAGGACAAATTCTTTGGCCTTCTCAGGATAGTGGATCGAATATTCCAGAATTAGATTCATCTCAAAAAGGTTTCGAGCAATCCACGCAGTGCATTCAATCGGGAAATCATATAAGTCTATAATCATCCGCAGATGAAGCGCAGCGTAAAGCGAGGTGCGTCTGACTATCTCTGGTATGATATCGTGCTCGTCTTTGGGTGATATTTTCCGTGCTGCGGCTGCAATTAACCGAACAATATTGTCAATGTTCTTCTTTACCTCAAGGTCGGTTCCAGTTGTTGTTATGTCCTCAAATCTCATCATGCGAACTCCAGCGTCACCCGCCGCTGCGCTTTTGCGGTGATCGCGTGCATGCAGTGTTAGGCCGAAGCCTTGTTTGTATCTGTGTCAAACAGGGTAACTAATATCCAAGGTACAATGTCTTGAAAGATGGCTTGTAGCAGAACTTTTGTCTCTGGCTCAGTGATCTGTTTCCCGTTCGCCTCTGTAATGTCAACAGAAAGGGAGGTCCGGTATTTCTCTGGCCTCAATTCGCCGATGAGAATCTCGAACACTTCCTGGAAGTCGGCCGTCTGACATAAGGCATTGGTTGCACGAGGATCATCGGAAGCAATGCCGGTGGCAACCACATTTGCAGTGTTTCTGAAGTTTGCATCCGGTTTCTGGCCATGCTGAACAATAGCATTGTGTCCGAAACTTCTTTGATGATGCTGGCCAGAAGCATGATAAGTGCTGTGTGGCTTCCATCTGGGTTTGTCTTCACGAGGGAAGTTCACGCAGACATCACCCTTCGTCCCTCGACATATGCTGAGGAATAGTAAGATGTCTTGGCCGTGTCGGACTGAAACTGCGTACATTCGTTCCTGGATTCGGTTTACATTCATTTGTTCGTCACCTGCTTGACGTCACGGAGATACATAGTATTTCCTCTTCAGCAAGTTGTAGTTTATTAATTTCTCAATTCCTTACAAGCATTTCTATCGCCCAGTGAACAAGCTTTTTCCGTGTCTTTACGATATTGCAATTCATTACCCATTATACGATAAACGAGACCACGGGCCCGATAAGACCCCACATCCAATGGATTCAAAGCGATAGTCTTGTTAAAATCCTCAAGAGCTTGATAAGATTTCCCTAACATTGCGTATGTAACTGCTCTTTGAAAATATGCATTTGCATTTTTATGATCACACTTTATTGCATTATCATAATCTTCAATAGCCTGATTGTAGAGCTGTATTGAAGAAAAAGCATTCCCACGTCCCTCGTATACAGAGCTCAAAAAAGAGTTATGCCTATCACATTTCGAAACAGATCCAAGAAATTGAGTATATTCTTTAATTGCATTCTGATAGTCGCCATTTAGAAGATACGCTTTACCACGACCATAAGAAGCCAAAATGATGTAGTTCTTTTCATCAAGTTGCTGTGCCTGGTTGAAATCGTCAATAGCTTGATCATACCGGCCCATATTAATCAAAGCATGCCCTCGACTAAGATAGGTACTACTATTGCTTGGATCTAAATAAATTGCTTTATTGTAATCTTCAAAAGCCTTAGAATGCAATCCTTTAGCATCATAGACTGTTCCTCGCGCTCTATAGATATCTGGATTCTTAGGCTTTATAGTAAGAGCCTTGCTGAACTCCTTGATAGCGTGATCATACAGGCCTTTTCCATTATAGATAGGTGCAAGGTGTGAATAATAGAGTGTATTGTCTGGATTAAGTGCGATCGCCTTTTTTAAATCATTAATGGCCATGTCACGATCTCCTTTCTGCGAATATTCAAGTCCGCGGTGATCATAATAACTTGCCTCTTTAGGATTTAGGGCAATGGCACGATTATAATCTCTAATAGCCTTTTCAAGTTTGCCTATACTTCTATGTGCGTTACCACGGTGATCATAATACATTGCATTTTTAGGTTCTAGGGCAATGGCACGATTATAATCTTCAATAGCTAGAACATGATTGCCTTTCCATTCATATGCTAATCCCCGCTGATCGTAATACGACGCTTTTTTAGGTTCTAAAGCAATGGCACGACTATAATCTTCAATAGCCAGATCATAATCATTTTTTGCATAATAATAGATAAAACCACGCAATGAATATGCAAACGCATTCCGGTTATCTAACGATAATGCAGCAGTGTAGGACTCAATTGCGTCATCGTAATCTTTATTCAAATATTCGCGTTTGCCCTTTTCAAGCAACTGATTGACATTGAAAAGATTTTCATCCTTGGTAACATTTTCCTCGATTTGCTTCTTTTTCTCTGGGTTTTTTGTCTGTGCTAATTGTTTTTTGAGGATTTCTATTTCTTGCTGACTTTTCGCGTAGGCGTCCTGAATCTTCTTGTAATCATCAACAATATTTCTTTCTTTCACACGCTTTGCCATATCAGATATTTTATCTGTCGTTACTTTTGCTCTGATTTTAATCCAGAAACGAATGCCTTCCCCTTCAATGGTTCTTTTCTTATCCAGCACGGCCACTTCCATTATACCGGACGCGATAACCTGAATCTCATCCTTTGATAATTGTAGATTTTCAACCTTAGAATAACTTTCCACATATGTTCCTGCTTCTTCCATGGCGGCTTGTTTAGCCTTTAATAGCGCACGACTTTCTGCAATGGTCGGTGTTTCTCCATCCCCCATGTTGTATGTACCTTCAGAAATTATTTCTTTTAACTCAGCGAAAACGAGTGCTGGATGAAGGAAAATAATCATAGATATAAAAATTGTGATAATTATATTATAAATGGATTTCATTCAAACCTCCGAAGATGTCCGTTCTTGAACCTTTAAAAAAGATAAGCCTTTCCATTATGGTCGTATCGATAAATAGAGAAAGGGTGTTAAAGAAATTAGAAATCTCTTACAGATTATCTTTCAGTGATTTCACGAATTAAGGGGACACCATACTTAATTCCAGACTGAATCACCCCAGTGTACAAGAGATAATTGAGTATGGTGTCCCCTTAATTATCAGTGGCCTCATTTCTTCTTATTTCTCTGGCTCCATAAGCTCGAAAGGTCGGCAAGAAGAGCCTTTGTATGGAATTCGGCCGAGAGATTAAACGCATGCGTACTTCGATCATAGTCATGTGTGATAATGTTGATAATAGTCTTGGACAGTTCTATCAAGTCCTTGAAATGGCGGTATTTAAGGTCTGCTTTCTTAAACGAGTCGTCGATGCTTCTCTCATCGCTTAAGTGGGCAAAGACCTCGGACCGGACAAAGCCGATTTTGATCCATATTGGCTTTGCCTTTTGCATTAGCCCGGTGACACGGTTTTTCGCATCATCAGACAATGGGTGGTCACGGTCAAGGACTTTCAGCAATTGAGGAAGACTGATAGTGTCACGGCGGGTTTCGTATAGACGATACAAAGCTATAATCATGGCAACAAAATGGGCGTGTATTGATGTTTGAAAAAAAGCGAGGTATGTGTTCATGGCGTCAATGAATTTCGGACGAGTATCCCTACTTTTGTAAATCCACCAGATGTCATGATTGTGTTCAGCCGCTATGATGGTATCTTGAATGCTCTTTATGTGGCTGTCGATTTTCTTCTGCATTGCGCCAGTCATCGAAATAAGCCTCTTTCACTGTTCTCTTTCTTCTCGCCGCTAAAAAGGGGTTGCCACGCTGACATACTCCTCCTGGACTTGTTTATCTTTTCATAACATTGTTTATACTGATCCAGTATAATATCCCAAATGCCGTTATAAATGCCGTATAAGACGCCGGCGAAAATTGTCTCGCTTCGGAATAAATAATTGAGATATCATATTGTTAATCCGGTGAACTCTTTCAGAGCGTCTTATGTGGATCGGTATAAACCCTCCAAAAAAAAGTACATCCATATTCTTGAGCATTATGGAAGGAAATGTACACTTTCCTCCGGGTCATGTCAAATGGGTCTTCAGCAAGTAAGGGAGTGTATTGATAACACCTTGTATTTTAACCAACAGAATATTATGTATATGAAGGAAAAGGAGAATTATAGACAATTACAATTTATTTCTATCCTGAGAATCTAAAACATCGATGAATAAAGGATTGTGCAGGTGATCCTATGAGATTGCAGCGCTTCGCTCGCAATGGGTGTAATGGCAAAAAATGTGTGCTAGAAGGGCACATATATTATATAGAATCAAGTACATAAGAGATACTAGATTCAAAGAGGTTTGAATAGGGGTTCAGAAATGAAAGAAAAGTTGTCCTTTATGCGAATCAGAAGAGACAAGATGAAGCTCCCCGCTGCTTCCGACGGGGAACTTCATCTGGTTCTTTTATCTATAACCATAAAAAACAGCACACATTTTTTGCCATTACACCCGCAATGACAAGAGGAAAGGAGACAAGTTTATGCTCGCCAAAATCATCCAATTTATAGAGCGCGATATCTGGCGTATCCGTTTGAAGAACCTTCCCGCTGCAAAAGCCCTCCTCATCGAACATCTCAGGATCCTTCTTGCCGCGTGGAGAGGATTTGAAAACCACCAATGCTCATTGAGGGCCTCCGCCCTGACCTTCTTCTCACTCCTTTCTATCGTCCCCGTAGCTGCCATGGCCTTTGGCATTGCCAAAGGGTTTGATATGCAGACTATCCTCGAGGAAAGGCTGCTGGAGAAGTTTGAAGGGCAGGAAGAGGTTCTGACCAAGGTCTTCGATTTCGCTAACACGCTCCTGGGAAATACGAAGGGAGGAGTGATCGCCGGCGTCGGTGTGGCGGTTCTCTTCTGGACCATTATTAAAGTCCTTGGGAATATCGAAAGCTCTTTGAATGACATCTGGGGTATTAAGAAACCCCGGTCCCTCTCCCGGAAGGCCACGGATTATCTTTCCATGATGCTCATCTCCCCGATTCTCCTCGTGGTGTCCGGCAGCGCTACAATTTTCATTGCCTCGCAGGTCACATTCATCACCCAGAAGATTGCAGTGCTCGGCGCCCTTGGCACCGTTGTTTCTTTTATTCTCAAGTTCGCCCCCTACAGCATCATGTGGGTACTCTTTACTTTTATCTATATTTTTATGCCCAATACCAAGGTCAATTTCAAATCGGGCCTTTTCGCGGGAATAATTGCCGGAACAATCTATCAGACGGTGCAATGGCTGTACATAACCTTCCAGGTCGGTGTCGCACAATATAACGCGATATATGGGAGTTTTGCCGCTCTGCCTTTATTCCTGGTCTGGGTGCAACTCAGTTGGCTCATTGTTCTCGCGGGTGCAGAGCTTTCTTACGCTCATCAGCATTCGGATATGCTTGAGTTTGAGCCGGACATTGAACGGGTGAGTCCTTCCTTCAAGAAGCTGCTCACCTTACGGGTGGTGAGCTTGCTTGCGAAAAATTTTTCGCAAGGGTTGAAACCCCTCACCATGTCGGACATCTCGAATGCGACAGATATACCCAAGAAGCTGATCCGGCAGATACTTAATGACCTGACGGAATGCGGCATCATAATCGAAATCTCAAACAAGCAGGAACATGAAATGGGTTACCAGCCGGCCCTTGACACCGATCATTTAACAATCAATTATGTTCTGGATGTACTGGAAAGATGCGGTATTTCCGACATACCCGTTGAGCCTGCACCGGAATTGGAAACTCTTGCGGAGAGCTTAAAAACTTTCAGGGATAAACTCGAAAAATCTACGGCGAACAGGATTTTGAGAGAAATTTAAAACTTCTTTCACGCGTTACTTAACACTATTTTTTAAATTGCGTTTTCCGCGGAGGCGCTGCATGAGGAATTGGTCAATCGCTTCCTGGGAAATGTCGTTGTGCAGGGTCTCTTTGATCGTTTCAATGGGAATTTCCACCCGTGCCGCGCTTCTGTGACCACCGGCACTTCCAAGGTTTTCAAACGCCTTCTTTGCGATCGCCCCGCAATCATGGCGATAACCATCCCCCCTGAAAATGATGATAAGCTTCTCTTTGACGATTGCTGCGATGATAGCGTAAGAGACGCCGACAATCCGCACGTAAGAGTCGGCTACCTGAACACACGCGTCAACACTTTCCACCTTGCCCAGAAAACTGATAATCCTGTCACGGTAACGACGCTTGTTATGATACGCATAATCGTAATACTTGAGAAAGCGCTCAGGGATTTGGTTCAATTCGATACGCCGGATAAGCTGTCGATTGGCGAGGGCAAAATTCAGGTAATACGCGCTGATATCTTCCAGAATGACATCACGCTCGAAATTGTTTGTATCCGCCTTGATTCCATAAAGCAGCGCAGTGTGGAGCTTCTTGGGAATTCTTATTTTTGCCGCGAGGAGATACTCCGTCATCATGGTAGATAAGGCACCGTAGTTTTCCCGGACATCGGCCAGCTCCGCGTGCCATACCGATGTACACGGATGGTGATCAAAAACGATCTGCGGGTGAATATCTCCGAGGGCCTCACCGAAGAATGTAGGTTGAGCATCAACAATGACTTTCAGGCGGTATGCCCCGATATCGATTTTGTCCAGTAATTGAATATCAACTTTCATCGCCCGGATAAACTCAGCATTCTGTTGCCGGCTAACGGGTTCGGTTGCAACAAAGGTATATTTTGAGAGTGAAGCAAATCGCCTGAAGAGCTCGTGTATGGTCATGGCCGATGCAACGGCATCAGGGTCCGGACTACCATACATCAGAACCGCGAGAGAATCATTCTCCTGCACCATGGTCTTCAGCTTCATAACGTTGTGTAGAGTCTCCTCTTTAATGAGGAACGATTCTATACGCTTCATATGATGCGAATTCTCCCTTTGGGTTTAGAAATG
The DNA here is from genome assembly GCA_963695875.1 of uncultured delta proteobacterium. Taxonomy (GTDB): domain Bacteria; phylum Desulfobacterota; class Syntrophia; order Syntrophales; family UBA2185; genus DATKLL01. Next base: position 126,643 of record CAVOID010000005.1, read on the forward strand.
ACCTCGCCGACAATAGCCGCCTCGGTTATGCCCCGCGCGTGCATCTTCCCGATTAATGTTTCCGCCTGCCTTTCAGGTAAAGCTATAAGCAGCCCTCCCGCAGTCTGCGGATCAAACATAACATCCACCATCCAATCAGGACAGGATGGATCAACCTCTATGAGTTTTGAGCGATATTGCCTATTCCTGTGCAAGCCCCCCGGCACAACCCCCTTCTCGACAAACTCCCGTATCTCGGAGAAAAAAGGAACGGAAGATGCGTCAATCATCATGCCTACGTCGGAATTATCTATCATCTCACAGGCATGCCCCAGAAATCCAAAGCCGGTGATGTCTGTACAGGCATGAACATCAGGCATTTCCTGCATGAGTTCTGCCGCATCCTTATTCAACGTGGTCATATACCTTACTGCTTTTGCCACCAGTTCCCCGCCCGCCAGCCCGCCCTTCAGCGCTGTGCTGACAATACCGGTACCTAACGGCTTGGTAAGGATCAGTTTGTCCCCTGCCTTTGCGCCTCTGTTAAGCAGGACCTTATCGGGGTGTATCACTCCGGTAACGGAGAGACCGTACTTCGGTTCGTCGTCCTCAACACTGTGCCCCCCTATGAGAAGTACACCGGCCTCCCTCATCTTATCAAGTCCGCCATGGAGAATCCGATGAAGAATGGACATATCCATTTTTTTTACAGGGAAGCAGACGATGTTCATCGCTGTAAGCGGTCTTCCGCCCATGGCATAGACATCGCTAAGGGCATTAGTAACGGCAATCTGACCAAACGTATAAGGGTCATCCACGATAGGCGTAAAAAAATCCACCGTCTGGATAATAGCAAGATCATCGCGGAGTTTATAAACCCCTGCGTCCTCCGCGTGCTCCATCCCGACGATCAAATTCGGATCGGAAATCAACGGCAAATCTTTCAATGCTTCACTCAGGTCGCCCGGACCGATTTTGCAGGCTCAACCAGCCCCGTGAACCGTTTCGGTAAGGCGAATTCTTGATTTTTCTTCCATGCAGGCATCCTACCGTAATTGTAAAAAGGCGTCAATGGTTTGTGTTGAGCATAAATATCGGTGGAAAATATCCAAAACTCCGGCTTTGATTGTGACGCGTAATATGATATTTGGGCAAATATGAGCTACGATACATTCAAGGACATTACCATCCAGCAGTTGGAAGTCCTCGTCTCCTTAATTGAAGCAGGCAGTTTCACCAGAGCCGCCGGGAAGCTATTTCTTACACAACCGTCTCTGACCAAGCAGATCCAAAACCTGGAAGCGGCAACGGGGACACAATTGGTTAAGCGCGGAAGCACAGGTATTTCTCTCACACCGGAAGGTCAGGTCATCTATGATTATGCAAAACGCGTCCTCCGACTACGGGAGGATGCCAAGGAGCGTGTCATACGGCTTAAAGACCAGGAATCAGGCCATATCTATGTATCTGCCAGCACCATCCCGGCTACGTACATCCTGCCGCATCTGTTGAGCAACCTGAAAAAGAAGCACCCCGACATACAGGTCCATATGCAGATGCACGACAGCTCGGAAACACTGCAAATTGTCTTGAACGACCAGGCAGAACTGGGATTCATCGGGAAAAACCCGCTAAACAAGAAGCTGGTGGCGGAGCGTCTGTGGCAGGATGACCTGGTCCTCGCTGCCCCTGTTGACCATCCCCTCGCGAAACACAGAACTGTGACAGTTGAAAAGCTTACCGGGATACCTTTCATCATCCGGGAAAAGGGGTCGGCAACACGTGATATTGTCGAGGAATGTCTGCAAAGACATCGTGGCACAAGCCTGTCCCGATTCAATGTGATCTGTGAAATGGGAAGTTCCGAAGCCGTGAAAGAAGCCATCCTGGCGGGCTTGGGTGTTTCGATCCTGTCTATTTTTGCCATAAAACGTGAGATATCGCAGGGCCTGCTGACAGTCGTCAATGTCAGCGACTGCAGGATGGAGAGGTATTTTTATCTTATCTACAAGAAACAATTCCCTTTGATGAAGTACCACAGGCGCTTTTTAGATGTTGTAAAGGGATATTCCCCGCTCGAATGATCCTTCCCGCCGCCTCGAGACCCCGATTACGCCTGGGATGCCTAAATTCAATCATAACTACTCATGTATAATGGACGTATGAGCCAGGTCCGGTGAGATCCGAAAAGCCGATTGCTCTCCCGACAAAACGGGTACTCCGGATATATCTCTTTCACGATCACTGGTGCCGGGCTCCATATTCTATGGCCATTATCTCATTGACATGCAAGTCCGTTCTGCCTATACTTTTCTCGTAAAAAAGCAATGCTTATCAAAAAAATATTTTGAGGCCCTTTAAATCCAAAAGGGAAGTGTCATGAAGAGATCCTATCTTTCAAAAAACATGGTTGATGCTAGTGATGCATCTTTTTTGCACGCCGTTATGGATAACCCCTTTGAGGGGATCCTGGCCATCGACAATGCCGGCATCATTACATTTGTAAATTCTTTTTTCATGAATGTTTTCAATTTGTCACAGGGTGATGTAGTCGGTAAGAAAATATGGGATGCCCTACCGGGCTGCCGTCTTTACGATACCGTTCTTCAGGGGCATTCGCAGTGGGGTGAATATCTGAGGATCAACGAGCGAGATTTCATCATCCTGCGCTTTCCTCTGAAGAGCGAAGGGAAAATCATCGGTGCGGTGGTGAAAACGATTTTTCCCGACATGACAACAGCCCGCGGGATTGCCAACAAGATCATGCATCCCTCCAAAGCCGTGGAACCTCGGCGCCCCTTCTTCACATGCATGGATATTATCGGCGAAACACCGCCCATGTTGGCGGCAAAAAAACTGGCCCGCAAGGCGGCCAGAACGGATTCCACATTGCTCATTACAGGTGAGAGCGGCACGGGGAAAGAGATCTTCGCCCAAGCCGTGCATAACCGCTCAGTGAGGAGAGACGGCCCATTTGTCAAGGTTAACTGCGCGGCCATACCGGAAAACCTTCTGGAGTCGGAATTATTCGGCTTCGTTGACGGATCTTTCACCGGTGCCATGCGAGGCGGAAAACCGGGTAAGTTCGAACTCGCCGAGGGAGGGACAATTTTCCTTGATGAAATTGGCGACATGTCGCTCGCCATGCAAGCCAAGCTCCTGACCGTCCTCCAGGAAAAAGAAGTGGAGCGGATCGGGGGCACGAAGCCGATCCCCCTGAACGTACGCATCACCGCCGCAACGAACAAAGACCTGCACAAGATGGTCAGGGAAGGCAGGTTCCGGGAGGATCTCCTTTACAGGTTGAAGGTCATGGAGATTCATCTCCCGCCCCTGAGGGAGCGGACAGAGGACATCTCGCTCATTGTCGATTATCTGGTGAAAAAAATTAACCAGAAGATCGGCTCCGATATACAGGGGGTTAACGCGGAATCACTGAAACGTATGATGAATTACCCTTGGCCGGGAAATGTCCGTGAGCTTGAAAATATGATTGAGCAGGCGACAAACCTGAGCGAGGAATCCCTGATCGATCTCACGGGATTATTAATGCCGGGTGAAGGATGGTGTGTCGAGGATGATGCGCCAGAGGCGGAAGCGAAAAGTTTCCAGATGTCTGTCGCCGACAGGGAAAAGGACCTCATCCTTGATGCACTTACCCGTGCCAATGGAAATAAAGCGAAGGCAGCGCGACTTTTGAACATCCAGCGGTCCGTCCTCTATAAAAAAATGGCCCGCCTGCACATTTGATTTATTCTTATACATGTCCTTTATGGGGACACATGTCTCCATTAAGGACTGCCAAAGGTGTCTATTCCGATAGGAAGACCTTTCAGGATCGGCTATCAACTATTTATTAACCATCCGTAATTGTAGTCTTATTACCAAAGCAGCCTAGTTTCTATAGCTCCGGGATGGCATGGCATGCCCCTTGCCTACTGGGAGGATTAGGATTTACTGGACAATCGAACTGAGGTTCAAAAAAATACTAAAGAGGAGGGACTGAACAGATGGCACACGACAAAAGGATTCTGAAGAACGAAGAGAAAATCGAGGAACTCAAAAAAACGATCCCGGACTGGATCAAGAATCTTAAAAGGCCACCGACGCCTATTTTGGCTCCTAAGTTCGGGCCCCTCGAGGGCATCCGGGTCACCAGCACGGGGATCATCGCTGCTCAACCTTTTATGGCGACAAAGATGGCTGATTTCGGAGCTGAGACCATACATGTCGAGAGGCCCGGCGGAGACCCCTACCGGATCATTCCGCCCCTCATGACGAGGGGACCAAGGGCTCATAGCTGTGATGCCGCGGAGATTACCAAGAATAAACTTTCCCTGGGCCTTGACATTAAGTTCAAAAAAGGGATCGAACTCCTCATGGCTCTCTGGAAGATATCCGATGTGTGGATGGAATCGTCCGCGCCCGGCACCCTCGAGAGGGCCGGCCTAGCACCCGAGCTTGCCTTGGCGGTGAACCCCAGACTTGTGATCGTACGGGTCAGCACCTACGGGCAGTACGGCAAGGCCGACTACCTGGGGCGTCCGGGGTACGACGGCCTGGCCCAGGCCTACGGCGGAATGATGAGCATCACGGGAGACCCAAGCGGTCCCCCCCAGAGGGCAAAAACGTACACCGGCGACATCCTGACCTCACTGACGGGCTGGGCGGCCACGTTGATGGCCCTCATGGTCGTCCAGAAGACAGGAAAGGGGCAGGTCATTGACTGTGCCCAGTTCGAAGCCGTTGCCCAGACCCAGGGAAACGTTCTACCTCTTTACACCGGACAGGGGGCGACCTATGGGCACACGGGGAACCGGGCTGCGGGGTTCCAACCTTATGATACCTTCAAGTGCAAGGATGGATACGTCTTTATCGGGGCCTTCGGGGGGGCGATTTACCCCAGGGTGCCCAAGTTCCTGGGCCTCGATCCGGAAGTTTACAATTACAATGAATGCTCGAAGGACGCCGCTGCCGTGAACTCGGAGAAGGGCAAGGAACTCGACCGCAGGCTTCGGGAATACTGCGCAGCACGAACTGGTCTTGAAGTCGAAACGGAACTCAACAAGGCTCAGATCGGCTGTTCGAGGATTTTCGGCGCCAAGGACCAGTATGCCGACGAACATTACAACCTCAGGGAAATGATAGTGCCCGTCCTGGATCACCAGTCGGGTATTCCAATCCGGGTTTACGGCATCGTGCCTAAGATGTCGATGACCCCCGGAAAGGTGTGGAGAGGTGCGCCAGCTATCGGACAGGATACGAAGGACATCCTTTCAAAGATGATTGGCCTGCCTGACAGTGAGATCAAGACGCTTTTCGCCGAGAAGGTAGTCCACCAGACGGAACCTTTCACAAAGCCGCAGATTGAAGCTGCTAATCCCTGATTCCTGCATTTCAGGGCGTTCGTCGTTAACTATTGAAACGGCTAATCGGGGTTATGGATCACGGCCCCCATCATAAGGGAAGGTTTGTCTCTGCCTCAGGAGGGAAAAGATGAGAACCCGCATAACGGAACTTCTGGGAATACGCCATCCGATAGCTCTTGGCGGCATGGCCGGCGTGACGGATGCGAATTTGGCCGCCGCCGTCAGCGAAGCCGGTGGATTGGGGACGATAGCGGCGGCGAAGGAAAGCGCGTTGAGCCTTAGCGCGGAGATCAGGCGTCTGAAAGATTTAACGGAGAGGCCATATGCCGTGAATGTCCCGCTGATGATAACGGCGGCCTCCGATCTGATCGAAGCGATCATTCAGGAAGAGGCTCCCGTCGTCATTACGGCAGCTGGCAACCCGGCCGCATACACGAAAACCCTCAAAGAAAACGGCATAACCGTTATTCATGTTGTGCCCTGCGTCGATCTGGCAAAGAAAGCGGAAGATGCCGGAGTTGATGCGGTGATCGCGGAGGGGTTTGAATCGGGCGGATTTGCATCGCCCTATGAAATCGGGACACTTGCCCTGATTCCCCAGGTTGTAGATGCCGTCAGGATTCCCGTTCTCGCCGCGGGCGGAATTGCCGATTCCAGGGGGCTCGCGGCCTGCCTGATTCTCGGTGCGGAAGGTGCAAGCATTGGGACGGCGTTCCTGGCAACCTGTGAATGCACGCGGATCGGTAAGGCCTGGCGCCAGCAGATTCTGAGCGGTGTTGACACAGCAACGAAGATCGTGGCTCGGGGGTTAATGCCCGTTCGTTTGCTGGTGAACAGCTCGTCACGGGGACTTGAAGAGATCATCGCGGCGGGCGGATCGAAGAAAGATATTCAGAAGTTTATTTTTAACGCGGATTGGATGGGTGAAGACGACGGGCCGTTCCCCTGTGGCCAGGGTCTTGGTCTTATCGATACAGTGCGGACGGTCCGAGAGGTGATCGAAAGTTTTGTCTCCGGTGCGGAGGATCTTCTAAAGAGAAAAGCACCACAGCTCAAAATATCATAAGAAGATCCGGGGGCTGATTCAATTTACACAAGCAGATGCCTAGTCCCGGATCTGCACATGAGATGGGAAGTTCCGAAGCCGTGAAGGAGGCCATCCTCGCGGGCTTAGGCGTTTCGATCCTTTCCATTTTTGCTATTAAACGGGAGATATCGCAGGGCCTACTGAGAATTGTCACTGTGAGCGACTGCAGGATGGAGAGGTATTTTTATCTTATCTACAAGAAACAATTCCCTTTGATGAAGTACCACAGGCGCTTTTTAGATGTTGTAAAGGGATATTCCCCGCTCGAATGATCCTTCCCCCCGCCTCTTAATTCCTTCACAGTTTGACCATTGGTTCAATGACCTTAAAAAAGGAACGATATTAAATATATGAGAGTATAGGTTTTTGTTTAAAAGAAGCGAATTACATCAAGAATAATTTTAAGAAAATGCGTATTCTCTGAAAATTCCCAGTTTTCGTGCAAGAAGAGTGTAACCATCTTTCTGTAATGTTGTTTTCCTAATTCAGACCGCTTATATGACATTTAAATTGGTAATAATCAAAAAATCGCGGAATTATACCCTAGAATGTGGTACATGTTCTGAGAGCAGGTCAGTAAGGGAAACCGGACCGGGTCCTGCGATCATCAGACATATTATAAACGCACACGAAGGGCGCATATGGGTAAAAAGCAAAGTAGGCGAGGTGAGCATCTTTACTTTTTGTTTGCCTGCATCATAATAACACCAATCTTAATGTACGGGTGCAGTGCCAGGCATGCTATCAAAGAAGCGAATGATTTTTTGAGTCAGGGCAACTACAAGGCGTCCCTGAGCAAATATGAGCAGATTATTGTACGATACCCCAAGGCGAGCGACAGGGTCCTTTTTGAGATGGGTGTTATTTATGCGATTCCCAGGAATCAGCAAAAAGATTATCAGAAATCTCTGGAATGTTTTCAGAAACTCATAAAGGATTACCCGGAGAGCGAGTACAGGCAGGACAGTGAAGTGATGATATCTCTTATCAATGAGGTCACCAGGAAGACTTCTCTTATCAATGAGGTTACCAGCACCACACAGCAAAAACAGATTGAGACGCTCGAACAGGAGGTTATGAGCAAGGGTGATAGAATTTTTACACAGCAAAAACAGATTGAGACACTCGAACAGGAGGTTATGAGCAAGGGTGATAGGATTTTTACACAGCAAAAACAGATTGAGACGCTCGAAAAAGAGGTTATGAGCAAGGGTGATAGGATTTTTACACAGCAAAAACAGATTGAGACGCTCGAAAAAGAGGTTATGAGCAAGGGTGATAGGATTTTTACACAGCAAAAACAGATTGAGACGCTCGAACAGCAGGTGAAGGATCTCGAAAAGAAAATAGAACAGATAAAAGAAGTCGACATGAATTTAAAAGAAAAGAAAAAATCACTTCCTGAGAAGTAATGAGGTCAGTGACGGAAAAGCTTTTAATTGTCGATGACGATTTGAGTCTTTTAAGAGTGCTTAAGATGAGATTAGAATCCGAGGGCTATCAGGGTGACGCTGCTTCGGCTTGTGAAATTTGAAGAGGCAAATTTGCCGGTTGATCAGACAACATAACGACTGCCCCTCTTTGTTATGCACGCCATAAAATCACCGCTTTTTCTTTTTTGAGTCTTTCAATGAGCATACAGTTTTTTGAAATCTGTCTTCAATAGAGCCTGGAACATTATACTGAAGAACTCGATTTGATATATATTGTATCTTTATTACTTCTCCTTTATTATTATATTCAATTATTTGTAGTATCTTAGTTGTTTTATCTTCACAATTAATTTCATTTAATATTAATGAATACAAATAGTTACGTTCGACCGCTATTTGTTCTTTTTTTCTTCTTTTTAACTGTCTCACTCGAGCATCTTCAACATCTGGAACAATTTTTGCCCATACTAAAATAATATTGTTTCGTATAAAACGCATACTCTCTGCATCATAATACCATGACGCTTCTTTCATTTTCTCGATAGATGTCCAATCTGCACCAAGCACATCTTTTGAAGCGCAGAGTAATACAAACAGACTGATGAAAAATACAATATAAGCCTTTGAAAAAGATCTCCGTTTATCCATTTTGCCCTCTTTAAATAAAAAAAGCCCACAGCATTGGTTATGTGCTGTAAGACACCTTCCTGACCTCACGGTTTCGGACTCTATGATCAAATTATCCTTTTTTGCAAAATTTTGCAAATTTTAAGCATTCAGGTGCTATCAACGACCGCCCTGCCTGAAAGTGTGATTCCTGTATTTCTTCCCTCGATACAATATTTTAAGTGGTAATCAATGTAAGACTAATGTGATTCTCTCCTCGGAAATCGATATAATCGGAACTACCCATAACAAATAAGAATAATTAATATAGAATTATAGCTTATCTGAATTTGACATATTCGAGTAAATTTTATAACTATTTCTCGTCTTTAGACAGACAGTAAACCGGCCCAAAGGAGCATTTCTACGATCACTTTAGGAATATTTTGAAATTTTGGATTCAACGGATAAAAACTAAGGAGGTATTTAAGACATGATGAAGAGGAGATTGTTGGCAATTTTAGTCAGCGCTATTTTTGTTTTCGGATTTGCGCGCGTCAGTTCTGCGGCCTCGGATACCAAAGAACTCGCCACTGAGAAGAGTGCTGTAACATTTGCGCGGGAAGTGGAAAGAGGCGGTTACAAGATCGTAACAACACAGGAGTTGAAAAGCTGGATTGACCAGAAAAAAGATATGTTGATTGTTGACACCCAGCCATACGAAGCCAGTTTCAAGAAACAACATATCCCCGGAGCGGCAAATTTGGAACTGCCCAGACCGGAAATGACAAAACTCGACGATAAGACTAAATCGGCATTGGAAACTCTCCTTGGACCCGATAAAAACCGCATTATTGTTTTTTACTGCGGGTTTGTAGAATGCACCCGGAGCCACAATGGGGCGATGTGGGCCACGAGGCTCGGCTATAAAAACGCTTATCGCCAACCCGGCGGCATCAGGGCCTGGAACGAAGCAGAATATCCGGTCGAAAAAGTCCAATAAGAGCGGAATGGAACATTCCCAAAATGTCGAGGCATTTCTCGATGCCTGCACAGACTGTGCAGGATGCGGCTCCTGCGCCGCATCCTGCCCCTTTCTCCAGAGGTACGGAACCCCGGATGAAATAATCACCGGTCATCCTCAGGATGTTTTTTTGTGTACAAACTGCGGTGTATGCAGCAGCAAGTGTGCCTTGGGTCTTTCCCCTGCAGAGGTGCTTTTTCAGACAAAGTGTGATTTGATCAGGACAGGAAACATTCCTGATACAGTCCGGCAAGCGCTGAGCAAGGCGCGCAGTTTTGCAGACACCGGACATCATTTCCCATTCGCCTATTATTCTACCACGGACACAGTCTTCTGGCCCGGATGCGGCCTTGCCGGGTCGTATCCAGCCATTGTCAGAAAGATTCCTGGAATCCTTGGTAATCACCTTGGCAGCAGGGTTGGTATAGTGCTTGATTGCTGTTATGACCCTGTATATCAGTTCGGCGATGTAGATACCGTAAGCATGGCCATGGAAAGCATCCGGGGAAATCTCAAAAGACACAATATCTCCCGTGTAATCACCGGCTGCCCGAACTGCCAGAAGATTTTCTCACTGTTCCTTAAGGACATAAGGGTCGAACACATTGTGGAAGTCATACCGCGGGATGCATTTACACCTGCACTAAAGAAACAGATGTATCTCCATCACCCATGCCCCACTCTCCTGTCAGGCCGTATCAGACAGCAAACAAAAGAATTATTAGACCGGCAAGATCTAGCCATTCCTTGATTCTCAGGAATTTTTATGCTGCGGATACGGCGGTGGATTATCCAGCATATCCCCTGCCCTGGCCGATCAATTTATCGACAGGATTATGCACGCATCGGGAGATAAACCGATTGTCACATACTGCACCGGCTGTAAGAACCGTTTTATTAAGCGGGGGAAAAGATCATTCCATATCCTCGAATTTCTGCCCGGTATCGAACCGCTCCAAAAACCGGTCCCGTCGTTTCAACGGTGGATCAACAGATTTGTCTTAGTTCTTGCATTTAGATCATATTTTCGTAAGATATTATGAGGAGGTGATTCCTCCAAACAAGGATTCAAAAAATAGGACCATCAAGCAATGAACGAATTTGATGCAAGGATTAGGGAAGTATTACCTGAAGGTTTACGAAGCCAGGGAATCAATACACTTCAGGTCAATGTCGGTCGTCATTGCAATCTGGCATGCACACACTGTCACCTTGAGTGCTCGCCCGGACGAACAGAAATGATGCCATGGAAGATCATGGAGAAGATCCTGGGATTGACGGAGCTGAATGCGTTCAGGCTGGTGGATATAACAGGAGGCTCTCCCGAATTGCATCCGGATTTCAGGCGCTTTCTATCAGCACTGCGGGACAAAGGACAGATAGTTCAAGTCCGTACGAATCTGACAGCGCTTATGGAACCGTCTGTAAAGGAGATCATCCCATTTCTGAGAGACAAGGAGATTCAACTCATCGGTTCGCTGCCCTGTTATATGGAAGAAAATGTCAATGCACAGCGAGGGGCCGATGCTTATCAGAAGAGTATTGCTGTTTTACGCCTCCTAAATCAGGCTGGCTACGGAATCGCAGATAAACTTCACCTGAACCTTGTCTTTAACCCAGGCGGACCTTTTCTGCCGCCTGATCAATGTGTTCTCGAGGATACTTACCGTCAGGAATTGAAGGAACGCTTTGATATATCGTTCAATCGACTGTTGGTGATGACAAATATGCCGTTGGGGCGATTCCGCCGGTATCTCGAACAGGAGAGGGAACTGGCAGAATATGTGTCCATGCTCAAAGAATCCTTCAACCCATCGACAATTGACGGATTGATGTGCCTCTACCAGATCAGCATCGACTGGGATGGGGCCATATACGACTGTGATTTTAATCTGGCCCTCGGCACGACGGTCAATCATAGCGCGCCGAAAAAGATCGAAACCTACGATCATGCTATGCTGAGCAGGCGGGAGATAGTAACCGATACCCATTGTTTCGGATGCACAGCCGGGTCCGGATCATCATGCGCGGGATCATTGATTATATGAATGTAAATAGCCGTGGAAGATCAGCCATGAGATCATGGACAGCTGCCCTGATAATCATTATCACCCTATCGGCTACTCCGGTCTTTGCGGAGAACAAACAGGTCCTTTTTCGTGAGGATTTTAACAGCCTCTCCACTTGGGAACCTCTCACCTTTCCGAAAATCAAAAAGCACTCAACTTATACCATCGTTACTGATGGGGGCCACTCTTTTTTGAAGGCGGAAAGTCACGCTTCCGCCTCGGCTATCGTCTATCGAAAAACTTTTAACGTATACGAATATCCGCTGATGAGTTGGAGATGGAAGGTAGATAATGTATACAAAAAGGGAGACCCTCACAAAAAATCAGGGGATGATTACCCGATCCGGATATACGTCATATTTCAGTATGATCCGAAACAGGCTGATTTTACGGAACAGCTGCAATACGGCATAGCTAAAACGCTCTATGGGAAATACCCGCCCGACAGTACGTTAAACTATGTATGGACGGGCTATCAGACCGATGAACGAATTATCACTAATCCTTACACCGACAGGGCAAAGATAATCATCCTTGAGAATGATCGAAACAAGGTGGGAACCTGGGTCGAGGAGAAGGTGAATATCCTGGATGACTACAGGACGGCCTTCGGCAAGGAACCACCGGCAACTGCAAGTATCGCTATCATGAACGACTCGGACGATACGGGAGAAATGGCTGTCTCATATGTTGATTACATCGAGGTGTTCAAATGAAATACCCTTCCTGTGAAATAGCCTCAGTTATTCCCCCTTTATGAAAGGGGAACTGCACAGTTTTTTATGGTTACGCGCTGGAGCCTGCCCTCGAATGCTTTTATCGGGGGCGGAACAAGTCTCATGCTTTATGGTACCGCCACTGTGAATGAATGTTTCCTGCAAAAACACATTCAAAGAATCACACTATGGATTTGATTTATTTTGATAACGCCGCTACTTCCTGGCCGAAGCCCGAAGAAACATACACTGCCATGGACCGCTACGGCAGGACGATCGGCGGAAGCCCCGGCCGTTCGGGTCACAGGCGATCCATCGAGGCAGGCCGCATTATTCTGGACACGAGAGAGGCCCTTGCCCGGCTGCTTGGAATAGATGATGTGTTTCAGCTCGTCTTTACGATGAATGCCACCGAGGCACTGAACCTGGCTATCTTTGGTCTCCTGTCTTCAGGCGACCATGTTATCACGTCGAGCATGGAACACAACTCGGTGATGAGGCCACTTCGGGCCCTGGAAGAAAGGGGTGTTGAAGTATCGGTCATCATGTGTTCGCCACGGGGAGAACTTGATCCCCAGGATGTCCTTGACGCCATAAAAAATAACACGAAGGCGATTTACCTGACCCACGCCTCCAATGTAACGGGCACAATCATGCCTATTCGTGAGGTCGGAAAAATTACCAGGGATCATGGCCTTACTTTTTGTATAGACGCGGCACAGACGGCGGGGGTCCTCACCCTTGATATAGATGAATTGAACATCGACCTCTTAGCCTTTACAGGCCATAAGTCGCTCTATGGCCCCCAGGGGACGGGAGGACTCTATATCAGAAAGAGTCTGGAGAAAGAAATCCAGCCGCTCATGGTGGGAGGTACCGGCAGCCGTTCGGAGTTTGAAACACAGCCGGATTTCATGCCGGATAAATACGAATGCGGCACACCAAATGGCATCGGGCTTGCCGGGTTGGGCGCCGGTGTGGATTTTATCCTCGCGACAGGTATGAGTAACATACGGGCTAAAGAAAAGACTCTCACGCAACTCTTCCTCGATGGTTTGAAACCTATACAAGGCGTTACCATTTACGGCCCCGGCGACGCGACACGGCAAATTTCCGTAGTCTCTTTTAATATCGCCGGCGTAATGCCTTCCGAGGCCTCCCTGGCCCTTGATGAGCAATTCGGTATTATGTCCAGACCGGGACTCCATTGCGCGCCTTCTGCACACAGAACGATAGGCACTTTCCCGGGAGGCACTGTCCGTCTAAGTTTCGGATACTTTAACACCGAGGATGAGGTCGATCATGCCCTTGAGGCGGTGCGTAAATTAAGCCAGCAAGGGCAATGAAAGAATGATACTCCTCCAGCGGGACAAATAATGAACCAAAGCAGGACACGCGTTTTGCCTATCAGATTCAGAGATATATAAAAACTATCTCTATAATTTAATGTTAAAAATCCCCCCATCCCCCCCTTTCGCAAAGGTGGGGTTAGAGGGGATTTCGGGAGGTGCTTTATGGCAAAAATCATTGATGCGAAAGGTCTGACCTGTCCGGAGCCCGTTATCCTCACCAAGAAAGCGCTGGAACAGCAGGATGACGTCATCGTTATCGTGGACGATGACATAGCCGTCGGAAACATTAAACGGCTGGGTGCGAAACTGGGACGTGCCATTAGTATTGAAAAGAAAGAAGGGGGAATTTCCCATATCCATATCTCCGGTAGTGTCGAGGCGGGGAAACAACCGGTTGCAGAAACTGACACCCCTCACTACGAAAGCTGCGGCCAGAATACCCTCGTAGTCGTCATATCTTCAGACCGGATGGGGCGGGGAGATGATGAATTAGGATATGTCCTTATCAGGAGTTTTATCCACACCCTTCTTACTTTAAGCCCGCTCCCGGATACGATTATCTTCTACAACACCGGGGTTAAACTGGCGGCCAGGGATTCTGAGGTTATTGATGATCTGAAACAATTAGAGAAGGCGGGCGTGTCCATTCTGGTATGCGGCACGTGCACAAATTACTTCGGCATTTCTAATGCACTCGGTGCAGGGTGCATCTCAAACATGTACGACATCGCGAACACCATGGCCGGAGCGGGGAGGTTGATTACACCATGAACAAGGCGGAAACATATGAAGTGGTCTTGTTCACATCGGTAAGTCATGCCCTGCGGGCGGAAAAAATTCTTAAAGAGGCAGGAATATCTTTTAAACTTATACCTGTTCCGCGTCACATCAGCTCTGATTGTGGGGTATGTCTCAGGTTTTCCCCGGCTTACAGAAAACAGATAGAAGAAGCCCTTGCGGGCAAAGTGGATGTTAGTGAAATTCGAGTCCTATAGAGCATGATCCTCATGCATTCTCCTTGGGCCCGCCGTTCCTTTGTTCATAATCCCTGATAGCTTCGAGCAATGCACTGGTACCTGAAAGAATACATTTAGCTTCGCGTCCGGGAATTCCCTCAAGAGCAAGGATAACATCAGCGTCGGTTATCCGTTTCGCCTCATCTATGGTTTTACCCCGGGCAAGAACTGTCGTCATGCTGCTTGTTGCAACGGCACCCGCACATCCGGAGGACAGGAATTTAATATCCGCAATTCTTCCTGAATCCACTTTAATCCACAACTTCATCCAGTCGCCGCAGGAGGGATCGCCGAGGTGGGCATATCCGTCAGCATGGGATATCTCACCAACATTACGGGGATTCGTAGAGTGGTCTGCCACCAGTTCGTTATAAAAAAGTACGGGACCATGGGGGAGCTCCATTCCCAGCTCCAGCTCCATATCTTCCGGTGTCTTTCTCCTATAGAGGTCCATCCAGTTATCAGATTTTCTCTTTGTTTGCCTTTGCCTCATTGTATCACCTGCTGTTGATCATCTTTCCGGAGGGCGAATATAGAAGAAGTAGCTATACATGTCAATGGAAAATTAAACGCGTTATGGGAGGGCATTTCTTCAGTACATGCATATTTAACCGATTTATGTTATATTTTAAATCCAGCGATAAGGAAGGCGTAGCTGAGAATTATCCGTCATTGCGGGCACCCAGCAGGTGCGCGGCAATCTCATCAGAAGAGATAGATCGCCACGCTTCGCTCGCGATGACAATTTGTTATCGCTGGATTTGGGTATATATTAAATGATATTTAAGAAGACATGGCTCAACCCTGAGCCTGTCTGCCAAGGGAAATAAATGAAAAAATTAACTGATCCTGACAAGATAACTTCACGGAAGCGTCAAGTCGAAAGAAAATACCCCCGTCTGTTTGAAAAGCTAAGCAAATCAGAGCAGGAAAAATCGGTCATTCTTGATGCCATGACAGAGCTCGTCTTGTACCTTGATAAAGATTTGAGGGTAATATGGGCCAATAAGGCTATGCATGAATCGTTTAATCTGGCACCCGGCCAATTGAACAAGAGGCACTGCTATGAGGCACTTCATAACAGAAGCAGGGCATGCCGCATTTGTCCGGCTATGAAGACACTCGAGACCGGTGAGCCGCACGAGGTAATCGATTTTTCATCTTACAAAAAAAATTGGGTTTTACGCAGCTATCCCGTACGGGATGAAAAAGGTTCCCTCACCGGTATTGTGGAAATAGTCACTGACATAACCAGGCGAAGAAAAGCCGAAGAAGCTTTGAGGCAATCGGAACAGAAGTACCGGGAGCTTTTTGAGAATGCCAATGACATCATTTTCATTCTGGACTTCGACGGCAAGATCCTGTCCTGTAATGCAGCCGCCTTCAAAACCTATGGCTACGAACCGGAACGGATGCTGGGACTTAATATAGAGTATCTGCTGGACCCTGCTTATCTGCCGGTCGTCAGGCAGCTCATTCGTAGGAGACGCGACAACGTGGATGTTCAAAACCCGCAGGAATTTCTCACCTACACAAAAGATGGTGAAGCCGTCTGGGTGGAGGTTAACGCCCGCATCATGAGGGAAAATGGCAGGCAGGTTTCAATTCATGGCATTGCCCGCAACATCAGTGATCGCAAAAGGATAGAAGAGGCATTGAAAAAAAGGGAGCGGGAACTGGAAGAACAATCCCGGAACCTGGAAGAGGCAAATACTGCTCTTACGGTACTCCTCAAGCGCAGGGAGGAAGATAGAGCTGAATTGGAAGAAAAAGTAATTCACAACATGAGAGAGCTCATTCTGCCGTATATCGAGAACCTGAAAATAACCGATATTGACAGCCATCAGTCAAATCAATTGAAAATCCTTGAGAGAAATATAAACGAGATCATTTCCCCGTTTCTACGCACCCTGTCCTCGAAATATCCAAATCTCACTCCTACGGAAATAAAGATCATCACTTTTATAAAAGAAGGACGCACGACAAAGGAGATGGCGGAGCTGCTGAATGCGTCAGCCAGGACAGTCGAAGTTCACCGTGATAATATCAGGAAAAAACTGGGGTTGAAAAACAGGAAAGCTAATCTTAGATCCCATTTATTGTCTTTATAATCTCATTTAATCCTGATCCCGAAATACTTATTTTATATACGTATATATTACGTAATATTTCCGTATTGATATTTCCGTGGATAGATGGTTCCATGAATAAACCCTCCGGACATGAATCCCCTCAGGAAGTTCCTGTTGCGGAAATCCGCAAAAAAGATTCCCATGTACGGAGAAAAATATTTTACATGAAATTCTTACGAAAAAGGAGGAAAGATCAATGACAAAAGAGGAGAAGATCGAGGAAATCCGTCAGCGTGCCCGGAAGAATTTTTCACTGGGGTATAATTGCGCGGAATGTGTAGCCGAAGCGGTCCTGAGTCTCGTGGAGACGGGATTGCCCAAGGAAGCAAAAAAGATGGCAACAGGATTTGGCGGCGGCATCGGGCTTTTCGGAGACACTTGCGGCGCACTGGCAGGGGCAGTAATGGCTGTGAGTGCCGTACACGGAAGGGCTTCGCTTCCTGAAGGGACTGATCCCAAGGATGTGGCGATGAAGTCAAAGGCCCAGTTCTATGGCAAGCCAGGCGTTTACCGTATTTTCAACCAGGTCCCCAATCGCTTCAAGACTAAATACGGCAAGACCCTTTGCAGGGACTTGACCGTTCCATGGCAGAACACCTGGCTTTGCAAGGAACACGCGCTATACTGTCGTGAGATAATCACAGAAGCTGCTGGAATTGCGGCAGACCTTGTTCTTTCCGACAAGGACGAACTGGCGGCAAAGCCCTTCGGGGACAATGTAGAAAACCTCAAGGACTGATTGAGCATGGGAGATGTAAGCAGACCGGATGTGCTTGACATGATAAACAGGGAGGACATCGCATGAGTCAAAAACTGGTTATTGTAGGAGGCGGGGCGGCAGGCCCATCATCGGCTGCCGAAGCCAAGAGAAGAAACCCGTCTCTTGAAGTGACGATGGTCGAGAAGGGTGACTTTGTTTCCTACGCGGCCTGACCGATGCCCTATTACATCGGTGATGTAATCAAAGAATCAAAGAAGTTGGTTATCCGCACGCCGGAAGAATTCAAGAAAACGGGCATCGACGTAAAGATCAAGACACGCGTGGATGGTATCGATACCAAAAAGGGTTCTCTTTCTTTATCCGACGGCACGAGTCTTCCTTACGACCTCCTGGTCATGGCTACGGGGGCCGAAGCGAGCCGCCTGGATATTCCGGGCAGAGACCTGGAAGGCGTCTACGTCTTCAGGGACTTGACCGATGCCTTGAAGATGAAATCCTACCTGAACGAACAGGGCTGTAAGAAGGCAGTTCTGATCGGGGCAGGCTATATCGGCATGGAGATGTGCGAGGCCCTGAGAAATCTGGGGATCGAAGTGAAGGTCATGGACATCCTGCCCCGGCCCACCGTACGGTGGGATGCCGAATTCACGAAGATGATCGTGGAAGAGCTAGCCAAGAACCAGGTGGAGTTCCTTCCGGAGACGAAACCTCTAGCCATCGAAAAGGGGAAGGAATACCGGTTGAAACTGCAAACCAGCGGCGGCGAACTGGATGCCGATCTCGTGCTGATGGGAGTGGGTACAAAGCGGAACGCCGTGCTTGCCGAATCTATGGGACTTGCCTTGGGTGAAAGCGGCGCCATCAAGGTGGATTTCCGGCAGAAGACATCCCGGGAAGGGGTCTATGCGGTGGGAGACTGCTGTGAGGTCTTCCACAAGGTCGCCGGAAGATGGGTCTATTTTCCTCTCGGCGATGTCGCCAACAAGCAGGGTCGTGTTGCCGGTCAGAACATCGGCGGTTATCCGGCAGAATTCCCGGGTATCGTGGGCGCCCAGGCCTTCAAGGTCTTCAACCTGGAGGTGGCTGCCACGGGACTTACGGAAGAGGAAGCCGCAAAATACGGGTTCCAGCCGGTGAGCGCCATGATCTGGGGTCTTCCTGTCGGCCGTCCCATGGCGAAAGGTGAAAAGCTGGGCGTGAAACTTGTCGGTGACAAAACGACGGGAAAACTTCTCGGCGGCCAGTGCATCGGTGAGAAAGGGGCCGTTCAACGGGTCAGCAGCCTTTCTGTTGCCCTGTGGGCGGGACTTTCCGTGGACGAGATCGGCTACCTTGATCTCCCATACGCGCCGCCCTTCGGAGGCGCCTGGGACGCCATCCACATCGCCGCCCAGTCTCTCAGGGGAAAGATGTAAATTGAGAAGTCATCGAAGAGAAATGTCCCGAGTGAATAAGACTCAACAGTGATGAGAGGATTCGAAGTTGGCATTAGAGAACGATCCGGGATTGGAGATAGTAGCCGTCAAGATCGGACGCGAGGTGCGAGGAAAGCTACAGAGGTCTGGACGGCACATTCGCGAGTTTTGCGTATAGCTGTCTTGACAAAAAGGCTATGCCGGGTTTTCACGAAAAGGGTCTCATTGCTGAAGCTGAACTGAAGGAAGGAGGCATGCTCCTCGTATTGTCCGGAAAGAGGACCGACAGCGAATTGATGGAAATCATGGACATTGCCTTAGAGAATATAGGGGCATTTCCCGGCGTGCGGGCCGGGGCAAAATATATAATAGACGTCAAGTCTAAAGAATAAACTAATTCGGAGGATATTATGGCATTAAAAACTTCAAAGGAGTATCTGGAGAGCGTAAAGAAACTGTCACCCCATGTCTATTGCGGGGGGAAATGGGTGAAGGGTCTGCTCAACAACAAAATAACGCGTTCCATGGTCATGGCCAACGCGGCGATTTACGAGCTCGCTGAAGACCCGAAATACAAGGAAATCATGGTCGCTACATCCCACCTTACGGGAGAGCCAATCAACCGCAACCTTAACGTTGCACGCAACATCCACGACCTGGACATGCGGCAGGAGATGGCCCTCTTGACGAGCCAGACAGTGGGCACCTGCAACTACCGCTGCGTCGGTTGCGATGCCCTCAACAGCCTTGCCTCCACGACGTGGGAGATGGACCGGGATCTGGGAACGAAGTATAATGAAAGATTCAATAAGTGGCTTACATATGCGCAGGCCAACGACCTGGCCGTCTCCGGCGCCATAACCGATGCAAAAGGAGACAGGAAAAAGAGGCCTTCCCAGCAGGACGAACCTGATACATACATTCACCTCGTCGAAAAACGGCAAGACGGGATCGTGGTCCGCGGGATCAAGGTGAGCCAGAGCGGCGCCATAGGGTCGCATGAAACTCTTGTTCTTCCAGGCGGCGCCTTGAAAGAAGGCGAAGAGGCCTTCGCCCTGTGCTTCGCTGTTCAGAACGGAGCACCGGGGATTACATACATCTGCCAGTACAATGCATACTCGGCAGAGCGGGAATTTTGTGAAGAGGAAGCCGAGATTGGGAATCCCGTCTTCGGACAAAGGGAAACCTCGACAATGGTTTTTGACAATGTCTTCATTCCCTGGGAGCGGGTTTTCCTCTGCGGCGAGACCAAGTACTGCGGGAAAATGGTCACCCGGTTCGCCAAGGCCCACCGCATGAACTGCGGCGGGGCCTGCAAGGTGGGATTTGCCGACCTGATTATCGGAGGCACCGTGCTTGCCGCCGAATACACCGGTGTGGACAAGGTCCCTCACATCCAGGAGAAGATCATCGACATGGTCCGCTTCAGCGAGACATCCCACGCCTGCGCTATCGCCGCAGCCATGCGGGGACGGGAAGAACCCAAGGGATCGGGCGTCTTCCTGCCGGATGATCTCTTCGGAAACGCAGCCAAGCTGAACATCGCCCACGGATTCTGGGAAATCATCAAGAATGCCGGAGATATCGGCGGCGGCCTGGTTGTGACCATGCCGAGGCTGAAGGATCTTGAAGACCCGGAGGTCGGTCCCATGCTGAAAAAGGCTTTCACGGCTGCAGCCCCGGCGGAGAAGCGTCTCAAGGTCGCAAAGTTCCTGCAGCACTGGGCAGCCGGTCTGCATGGCACGGGTACCTGGCACGGCGCCGGCGCCCCCCAGACCCAGCGGTTCATGATCTCTGTACTTACGGACTTTGACGCCAAGAAAAAGATGGCCAAGAAGCTCATGGGCATGAAGGAAGAATAATTAAGGAGATCAAATGAAGAAAAAAGAGGCGAGGCGTTTTAGCTTGCCTCTTTTTATTTTGTCGGACTGAACTGTGAGATGTTTGAGTCAGCACACAACAACACGCTTTATCCCCTTTTCAAAATTATGACGTCAGTTGAGTTTATGAAGGACGTGTACAGATAATCTTTCATCTGAACAGAGAATTTAAAACCCAGAATCATAAAGGAGGAATATCATGAGCGAACCCACCATAATTGAGAAAGCATTTCATACCATCATGAAACGTATGGTAGAAACCGGTCAGGCGCCCTTTTACACTGAGCTTGCCGCTGAACTCGGCCTTTCCGTTGAGGGAGGGCGGAAGGTGCTGCACGACCTTTTCTCCTCGGGAATCCCCGGATGGCTGTACCCCCGAACTGACCACATCGTCTCCTTTGCTCCGTTCAACAGCCTTCCGACACAATACAGGATCACCATCGACGGTCAGCAGAAATGGTTCGGCCAGTGAGCATTTGAATCGCTGGCGGTCTGCTGGCTATTCCCTGGCAAGACAGTGACAGTGGATTTCCCCTGTCTGGATTGCGGCGCTCCTCTCCGGGTGGCCATCCGGGACGGTATAGTTCTGAATAGTGAAGCCTCAGGGTACAAAGCCTATGTATCCGTGCCATTCTGGAAATGGTTTGAAGACCCGGGCTATGCTTGAAGCACCATGACTCTCTTCCGGTCGGAAGAGCACGTCCGCAACTGGAAGTCCTTTGTCGAAGGCACCGACGAGGGCATCCTGTCAATGCCCGATTTGCTCAAGCTGTTCTCCGGGCCTTTCTTCAGGCGGCGGATGGATGAAGACTATGTTTCCCACATGCGCGAATACGCCCGCGGGATGGTTGAAGCCATGAAAGAAATCGGCAAAACCGGCCCATTCTGGAAAAAGCCGAAAAATTGATTCGGCCTTGTGTCGTGACAGGAATTGATTTCTGAAACCCCGCTCACTCATAAAGGAGCGGGGTTTTATGAAGAGTCTCGGGGCAGTTCAATTTTTTATCATCATTTAATAGAACTGTTTTTTATATTCTCCCGAGGAGCTGGCTAGGATAGAACAGTTGTGAAAAATCCTCTAATCTGATGTATGTGGTAATCAATGAATACGTCAGGACTCCCGCTCATACACCTATCTTCTTCTCTTTCAAACGTTTAATGAACGCCCTCTTTTCTTTACTTTTTGCTTCCTTATACCACCATTGGCCGTCTTCATACCAGATCATGGCGGACTCGCCTCCAAGAAGCTTCGATTTCACATCAATGCCATGATATTCCATTTTATCCTGGAGAAGATCCTTATAAAGTCTATGCTCCCATTTAGAAGCATCAAATAACTCCACATCGAACTTGTGCCAACGGCTCTCAATAATAAAACCGGCGAAAATGCTCATAATGCATAGAGCAAAAGTAATTACTGTATATTCAAATTTCTTCATATCTACCTCCTTCTCGCTGCGACGGGAATGGTTTCCCACTCGTCGAGACCCAATCCCTTGCAGATAAGCCTCGATACGCTCCTGTATCGATCTGGCGGAAAAACAATTATTTGGGAAGATGCTTTTTACAGTACAAATGGATGGCTATGGATTCCAACACCCAGACAAACAATAATCATGCCTCTTGAGGGATGACAACCTCACAGCGGCATCACATGTGCATCTTCAGGTGGCACCATCTTCCCATGGTTTACCTTAAAAAGTTAAGGTTTGGTTGTAAGGGTTGATTTTTTGAACTCCTGTGATTTGATAAAATTATACCAATTTTGGATGGAATTTTCAACAAAAATCTTTTCTTTTTTTACACCCTAATGTGAAGAATTAGATTATAGATTACGACTTAAATGTTGTAATACTTTTGCACAATTAGAGATAAAAACTTCAGGTAGCCGTTCATCGATGTTACCTACTACCAAACAGCTTTAAAGAAATAATATTCTGGGGATTACTGTGAGATACATGGAAAAACGTCAAGCTAAAGTATGCGGGTTCAAATCTCGACGTTAGATGGTTCACAAGTTTGTGCAGGGTTTTTTATAAAGTAGCCTCCCATCCAGATCAAGACAGCAGCAAAGATAATTCTCAAAGCGCCTTCCGGGAATAAATGCGCGACTGATCCACCTGAGAAAGCCCCTAATACAATACCCGGAATAAGTCCCTTCAATGGACCTTTTTCGACATTTCCCAGGCGCCAGTGAGTAAACGCCCCTACCATACCCGCGGGGACAATGGCGAGAAGGGAGGTCCCCTGAGCCAGGTGCTGATCAAACCCCGCCAGAAGCACCATCCCGCCGATCATGACGCCGCCTCCCCCTACACCCATAAGCCCCGACAGGAATCCTGTTGCCGCACCTGTCGCAATAAGAATCAATGACTTCGTCATTCCGATTACGGGATGGAAGAATATTGGTAAATATGGCTTTGATAGAATAAAAATGGAAATGCAAATTAAGAAAACACCAAAGAACTTTTTTAATTTTATTTCCGGAAGGTCACAACAATATTTTGCACCAATTCTGGCAGGCCAGAGGGCGGCGGCGGCTAACAGAAAGGCTGCCCACAAGTCTACAGAGTTGTGCAGAGCATAGGTAAAAGCGCCTATAATTCCGGTGAACACCAGGGCGACAAGGCTTGTGCCGTGGGCCTTATGCTGTCCCAATTTTTGAATATTGACCATAAGCGGGATCATAAGGACGCCCCCTCCAATCCCTATCAAACCGCCAAATACACCAGCTATCACGCCAATCAGGAAGCTCATGATCAATCAGTCTTTATTTTATAAATAATTAAGTTTCCATTCATTGATTTTGACGTGAAATCTACATCAGTCATTTTGATTTGTCGATCATATAATTGGAGGAAGCAGCTATTCTTCTATTAACCGGAGAGATAACATTACAATACATCGCATGTTACGGTTGGCAATTATTTTACTTGACAGATAATGAGCATATGCTTATAATGCTCGTGAAGGAGTAATAAGAATGGCAAGACCAAAATGTTGTCGGAGAGTAGCAGGAGAACCGGCCTGCGCGATTTTCAAGCCGGCCGGTATGCCTATTTCAGTTCTTGATGAAGTAATCTTATCCATGGATGAGTTTGAGGCTATCCGGCTGGCCGATTTTGATGGGCTTTACCATGATAAGGCGGCAGAACAGATGAACGTCTCACGGCAGACTTTCGGAAGGATTATTGAAGCGGCACGGCACAAGGTGGCTCAGGTGCTGGTCAAAGGTCTTGCCCTTCGCATTGAAGGAGGTGAAATTGAAATGGCCGAAACGCGAACTTTTAAATGTATGAAATGTCAGCATACATGGAATGTGCCTTTTGGTACAGGCAGACCCGCAATATGCCCGGCATGCAATGATGCTGATATATGCAGAGCTGAAGGGCAGCGAGGACGAGGGAGACCCAGTTGGGCATGCCCGCGTGGCAGGAGATAGCGAAGGTCTTAAGCAGGATACTCACTATCGAGCAACTGTTTATACTTGTATTTGAACCATTAAGATAATGTCTTTGGCGGAGTGAAATGAAGATCGTGCCGCCATCCAATGGGCGATCTTTTCAGACAGTAATGAAGAATAAAGAGGAGATAATAAAATGAAGGTTTGTTTTCCAACTGAAACATTGCAGGGAATGGACAGCAGAGTGTACGGACATTTCGGGTCCGCACCTGGCTTTGTAATTGTGGATACGGGTAAGATGAGCGTGGAAGAAATCAACAATAACGATCTGCACCATATCCACGGCATGTGTCAACCTCTCAAGGCTCTGGGAGGATTAAAGGTTGATGCCGTGGTTGTCGCCGGTATCGGCATGGGTGCGCTGGCGAAGCTGCAAGCTCAGGGGATCAAGGTTTACCGTGGTGCACAGGGCACAGTTCAGCAAAATATTGATCTCATTCAGAACAATAAGCTGCCGCAATTTTTGGCTGATAACGCCTGTGCAGGCCATTCAGGCGGTGGGTGCGCCCACTAATTGGCATGACCCAGAGGTTAATAAAGGAGATAGATTATGTCGTTTAATGTACTTATTATCGGTGGAGTGGCCTGCGGGCCCAAAGCCGCATCGAGATTAAAACGCCTGCGTCCTGACGCGGACATCACAATTATCGAGAAGGGCAAAATGGTATCTTACGGAGCCTGCGGACTGCCATATTTTGTGGAGGGGGTGTTTTCCGAAATTGATACACTCATCAAGACACCAGTGGGTGTTCCCAGAACGCCCGCCTTTTTTGAAAAGGTGAAAGGGGTCAAGGTTCTTACACAAATCGAAGCTCTGAAAATTGATCAGGGTAAAAAGGTGGTGCATGTAAAAAACCTGGAAACCGGTGCCGAAGAGGATATGGGCTACGACAAACTTGTTTTGGCCACCGGAGGGTCTCCGTGCCGGCCAAACATTCCAGGCCTTGATCTCAAGAACGTGTGGTTCATGGCGCATCCCGATCATGCCCTCAGTTTGAAAAAAGAGATTGCGGTGCAGGGTTTGAAAAAGGCCGTCCTGGTCGGGGCCGGGTTTATTGGCATTGAATTAGCGGAAGCTCTTGTTCGTCAGGGGCTTGAGGTGACAGTTGTCGAGATGTGCGATCAAATTATGCCCGGCGTTCTGGACAAGGATGTAGCCATGTTTGCCGCTAAACATTTGCGTCAGAAGGGCGTAAACCTTATTCTGGGAGAGTGCGTTACCGGAATTGAAGGCACGGAAAAGGCAGCCGCGGTCAAAACCACCAAGCAAAGCATCCCGGCGGATGTCGTAGTCGTTGCGGTTGGAACACGCCCCAACGATAAACTGGCAAAGGAAGCCGGGCTTTTGTGTACTCAGCAGGGTGGCATTGTCATTAACGAATATTGCCAGACGAGCAATAAAGATATTTATGCGGGCGGCGATTGCGTGGTGAACCGGTATGTGAATGGGAGCTTTGGCGCCCTTCTTTATGTACCCTTGGGGTCGACGGCCAATAAACATGGCAGGGTCATTGCTAACCATATAGCAGGCTTGCCCACTCCGTTCAACGGTATTGCGTGCACCGCCATCGTCAGGGCCTTTGATATTACCATCGGCAGAACCGGCTTAACGGAAAGACAGGCTCGTGAGTTGAAAATGGATATAGAAACATTTACCCTGACGGGTCCTGATTTACCTCATTATATGCCGGACAACAAACCTCTGGTCATCAAAATGATCGCCTCCAGAAGGGATCGAAAACTGATCGGCGTCCAGGTGGCGGGGCCCGGCAATGGCGCAAAGCGCCTGGATGTGGCAGCGAGTATGATACTAATGGGCGGCACCATGGATCAGCTTGCCGATGTGGATTTTGGTTATGCACCGCCATATAGCACGGCACTTGATCCTCTGGCGGCATGCGCGCATATGTTAACCAACAAACTGGATGGTATTGCTGACGGCGTCTCAGCCCTTGAGGCGAAGGAACGTATAGAAAAGGGCGATGTCCTGTTGTTGGATGTGCGGACTCCCGACGAATTCCAGACTATGCAGTTGCCTTACGATGTTCTCCACATTCCACTGGGCGCGCTAAGAGGCAAGGCTGCTGAACTGCCCAAAGACAAAGATATCCTCGCTTTCTGCAAGATAAGTCTGCGCGGCTATGAGGCGCAAAGGATTCTAAACGCCGCCGGATTTGACAGGGTGCAATTCATCGAAGGGGGCATTGTAGGATGGCCGTTTGAAGTAAAGATGTTGAAATGACGTTAGAACCGGAGTCCGCCCTCGAATGCCCTTGTCGGGGACGGGAAATGACTATAAAGAGATGAGGACCAGGAAATTCAACCTTAAGAAAATAAAAAGATTACTTATCGGAGAGTATGGAAAAGAGAGATTTTGACAAGAGTGCTGAATCCTATGATCTGAAATCCGGACGGGTCAAACTGGCACAGGACGTGGCGAAAGCCATAATAAATGAAGTCAGGCTTACTCATGATATGGACGTCCTTGATTTCGGGTGTGGAACGGGTTTGGTTACATTGCAACTGCAACCTTATGTACGAACTGTTACCGGTGTTGACTCGTCTCACGGCATGCTTGATGTTCTTAGATCCAAAATCGATGAGCAGAAGCTGAACAATGTCAAAACCGAATTTATTGATATTGAAAAGGGAGATGTGCTGAAAGGCAGATTTCACATCGTTGTCAGCAGTATGACACTGCATCATATCCAGGACATCGGATACCTTTTCAAGGAGTTTTACAACTGTCTTTTATCAGGAGGATATTTATGTATCGCGGACCTGGATTCCGATGGAGGCGAGTTTCACAGCGATAAAACAGGAGTAGTCCATTTCGGTTTTAACAGATCAGACATTCGCCAGCTTTTTATTCAGGGCGGATTTCAGGATGTGCGGGATGTAACAGCGGCCAGAGTTGTAAAGGATTTGTCTGATGGCCGGTCACGAGAATTCACGGTTTTTCTCATGATTGCAAGAAAATGATGATTGACTGTATAAAGGAATAACGGGAAAAAGGCCTGCCAATTTCGTTTCACGGAGACATAAATGAAACCAGCAATCGTTATTGTCGACATGCTTAAGGATTCATTGGAAGCTGAACCGGGGTTTCCGATCACCCCTCTTGCCCGTGGCATCTGCCCGAATATCAACCGGCTGACGGAATTCGCCAGGAACAGGTCCATTCCGGTGATTTTCTCAATGGACAGTTTCCTGAAGGGAGACTTCATCTTCCGGGGAAAGATGAAAGAGCGATCCATACGAGGTACACGGGATGCGGAGGTTACGGATCTGCTGTTTCAAGCGGAAACCGATATTTACAGCCCCAAGCGCAGGTTCAGCGCTTTCTACAAGACGGACATGGATCAGATTCTCAGACTGCACGGAGTGGACACCGTTGCGATCTGCGGCATAAGCACCCACTGGTGCGTCCTCGTCACGGCCCTTGACGCCCTGGCGAATGACTTTCAGGCCTGTATCCTTGAAGACTGCTGCGCTGCCTTCACCAGGGAAATGCATGAAACAACCCTGAACCTTTACCGCAACAACCCGCTCTACCCCCTTTTCAGAATTATGACGTCCGCTGATTTCATGAAGGAAATGCAGCCTTAAATCTTCAGCTGAACCGGGAACAGTAATTTGGCCTTGCGCCGTGACAGGAATTGATTCCTGAAATCCTCCTCACTCAGACCTGAGCGGGGTTTTATTTTTTTCGACTTTTATCAACGAATCTTATGTAACCAATAGGTCATATGTTTTTTATTGAAAGAAATACTTCGATCTTTTGAACTACAATGCAAGACTTCCTTTCTCAGAGTGGGGCATTATTACTCAATGGGCGAGGAAAAGTATCTCAGCAGAGGAAGAAAATTCCATACTCGTCTTTCAATAACTTATTATTATCATGGGGGAGTAATATTATTTTTCGTCCTGGTATAGATAATGCAATATTACAAATAAATGAAATTAAAGCAGGTCAGCTTTATTTTACAAGTTTCAGGAGGTGTCAGCTATGAAGAAACATATGTTCACTGCGATAGGCATCGGAAGCGTGCTTCTGATGTTTACCTTCTTTTCACCGGCGATAACTAATGCCGAGGTCAATGTCGACGTTAGGGTTGCATTACCACCCCTCTTTATACCTGCACCTCCTCATTTGGTCGTGGTACCGGACACCTATGTGTATTATCCGCCTGACCAGAACGTAGATATATTCTTCTATCACGGTTACTGGTATCGCCCGCACCATGGGTACTGGTATAGGGCTCGGAATTATAACGGACCGTGGGGTCATATCGTCAGCAATAGGGTGCCCCGTGCTGTGATTGGGGTTCCATCCGGTTTCCGCCATGGCCCTATGTACGAACGTGTACCTTACGGACAAGTGAAGAAGAACTGGCGGGGATGGGAGCGTGATCGGCACTGGGACAGAGGCAGACATGAAGGCAAACACGGAGGATGGGAGAAAGGTGAAGGTCGAGGAGAACAGAAAGGTGAGCAAGAGATAGAAGGGACTTCCGTGAAGGCGAGCATGGGGGAGGAGAAAGGGGCGAACATAGAGGACGGTAAGATAAAATCCGCTCGTATAGACTTCTGCTCCCACGCTTTTAAGTAGAATGTAAACAAAGTTGACAAGCACTTTAATTTATGTTATACGTTGTAAAATATTTACTATTTTGTCGTGGAGGCCCTAAATGAGAATGCTGGTCGTGGATGATGACCCCGGTATTGTGAATATCTTGTCTTTATCGCTGAAGCAGTCTGGCCATGAAGTGGATGAGGCGTTTGACGGGTCCGAGGCTGTGACGTGGCTCCAGAGCAATTCATACGACGTTGCTATTATAGATGCCATGATGCCTAAAATGAACGGCGCAGAAGTCTGCAAATTCATAAAGTCTAGATTTCCAGCTACGTATATCATCGGTACGAGCGGCTACTCTGAGTCTCTTAAAAAGCTTAAAAATGAAGGCGCCGATATATGCTTCACCAAGCCTTTCACTATAGAACAAATACAAAGAGCCGTAAAAATTCATTTTCATTCTGCCTTGCCCGATTCTTAGCCCCAATGAATCATACAGTGCAGATGTGCTTCTTGATAGTTACGCCTTTCAATTCGAAAGCATGTATACTTCCCGAATTTTATCAAATGTAAGTTTCAGAAAGAACTTTGTTTTCTGCTAAGGCAGGGCGCCTGACCGAAAGAGGTCTTCTATCACCGCATACACCTGCAATCTCCTCAATTTATTTGACGAGATTATACCGATGATTACGCCTTGAAATGCGCAAAAAAAAGGCAGAGCCATCTGACTCTGCCTTTGATGTTTTACAATTGTAGCTGACGCAAAGACTCTCCCTGCAAGCCGATCCGGTTTTTCCTGCCTTACCACTTTGAGATTTTAAGGGTTCACCAGTGCCGGTTTCACTTTTATCGGGAACCCCAGGGGCAGCGGAACGGCAAGTCAGTTCGACTCTGGGATCTTTTTTCCCAGATGCGAGCATGGGACTCGCGATGGACACCCGCTCCAGGTCTCTCTGCCCCAGCACCGCCACACAGAAGCAGCTTAGCGGATCGGCCCGCGCATGGATGCCGGGTGGCCAGGCAGTTGAAGTCGCTTGCCGGTATCCGTGACCTTCGTGCCGTCCACCTTCAGGATGGATACGTCGCCGTCAAGGAAGTTGCCGACGTAGAGGTACTTTCCGTCCGGGCTGAAAACTGCCCCCTCGGGAAGTCCCCCGCACCACGACCTCGCCGATCTTCGTCACTTTCTTGCCGTTGATCTTTAGCACCGCCACGCTGCCGTTGCGTTTGTAGAACCAAGCGGTCTTGGCCGAGTTGCCACCCCCGATCAGGAGTGCCACGGCGATCTTGCCCGTGGGGCTGATAACGAAGCCCTCCGGCCCATCCCCGACCACGACATGGTCGATGACGCGCGGGGGGGTTGCCTCGAGGTCGATTATACTTACCGTGTCCACCTGCCCGTCCGCGGCGCCCGCGTTACCGTTGTTCGCAGAGATGGCCAGCTTGCCGTTCGGGGTGACGGCGACGTTGTAGGGCCAGAGGCCGACATTCATGTCATACTTCTTGTAGGTCACCTTCTGCCCGTCCACCTCCAGCAACGCCACCTTGTGTCCGGGGAACTTCGCCGCCAGAGCGCGCTTCCCGTCCGGAGTGAAGGCCACAGCGGCCACCTGCTCGCCCATGGGCACCGTGTCCACAAGCTTCACTTCCTTCCCCTCGATGGAAAGCACGCTGATGGAGTTGTCCGCCCGGTTGGTTACCAGTGCGAGGTTGCCGGCCCGGTTGATGTCGAGGCCGGAGGGCTGCTTGCCCACCTCAACGGTGGCGATGTGGCTGGGCGGGCTTGTCGTGAGATCGATGACGTAGAGCTTGTTATCGGGCACGAACTTCCACCCCGCCCCATCCGGCACGGAGTTGACGGAGTTCGCCACGATGGCCAGCCGCCGATCCGGCGTGATGGCCAGGTTCGTGGGCGGGCCGAAAACCGAGTTGGTCAGCGGAAGGTTGGCGATGATCCGCGGCGATTCCCGCTTGGAGATGTCCACGATGGAGACCGTGTCTTTGCCGGGAGCTGTGGGCACAACCTTTCCGGCGTCGTCCCACGTCGCTTTCTCGTCGTTGCCGATGATCATAAGCTGCGCGCTCGCAGCCAAGGGAAAGACCAGAAGCAGCATTATGATCGCAATGATTAATCGGATGTTATTATGTTTCATGACTTTCTCCTTTCCTTTTTTGATAAAGACTCGCTTTGGGGTCCGATAAGAATACGGAAAACGGGGTTCAATGTCAAAACAAAACGATAACAGTTATGGAGGAATGTTTTAGGCCAGTATTGCAGCTAACGATTATCAAGTGAAATCTTGCATCACGGTCGCAATCTGTCAGCCAATGACTTAGGGAAGTTATAGGTAACACCGTCTATCCCCAATCTTACTCATGGTACGCAAGAATGATAAGGATGAACTAGAATGTCTAAACCGGAATATCGCTAAATGAACGATACCTCTTGTGTCGCTGCCGAGACTACGAAACAGCGTTCATTGTTGGATTGAGAATCAGCTGGATGTATGAAGAAGCCGGGGCGGCCCGGCTGATATCCATGGGTCGTGCCTACTAGAACTTCCCCATCCTTAAAAATTACCCGGATCTTGCGCCCAACAACCGTTTTATCGGCTTCCAACTCTTTTTTATCGTTATACTCCGGATTTCCTTCAAACGTTTTGACAAAAAAAACGGCTTTGAGCTCCTGTATGGACACCTTGATAGTCTTGGTTCCTGGCGGTGCATTCACGGGGGAAAGATGGAACAAATCCTTGTTAGGAAAAAAGTCACTGGTCACACCCTTATTAATGCGCCCGTCTTGATAGCGAACCACGATCTTATTTTGGATCATCTGCACCCTCCTTGGATGTAATCTACTTTAACATATAAATAGCAAATTTCAGAAGTAAATACTGCATATCATTTAACCTTCACACAAATTTTATACCACATTTTTAATTATAGTTCTGCAATTTTGATAAATTTCAATCTCGGTGCTGGAGTCAAATTTTTCATTTGCTACTGAAGGGATTTTTTCTTTTGACAGGCGTCTTTTAAATTGGTGACACTATTACCTATCCTTTTTACCCAATCTTTTGTCCTGCTATTGGTAGGTTATACCTACAATTGTTCTATACGTTTAACACACATTGTGTTCCGCTGATTGTGGTGCTACTTAACACAAAATGATCTAATAAAAATAACAGGTGTGCGACGAAGATTTCCATAGCCGTAGATTTCGAACGGGGATTGGATTAGGGGCGCTCAGCAGATCAAGAAATCCTTCGCATATGAACCAGCGCGGGTACCGGGGCACCTTGTTCTCTACAATAGTTATTGAGCTGTGGAATGCAAGCGCTGCCATCATGAGGCCAAAAGGGGCACCAATTCTTTATAATTTAATTTGGAGATGGAGAAGCGATTATTGTTAAAAATAACCGGTGCCGGCAGAGCGGCTGTGATAACGGTGAGCCTCTTCATAACCCTGCTTGTTGTTGTGCCAAGAGTCACCGGAGACGAACGGGCACTTTCCCTGACGGAAGCCATTGCGATTGCGCTGAAGGATAATCATGAGCTGAAGGCTTTCGGTTATGCACTCAGTGCCGAAGGCGAGAATGTCGGCATAGCCCGAAGCGCACTCCTCCCCCGTCTTTCTTTCGAAGAGCGTTACATGCGGACGAATAACCCGCCGGCTTCGTTTGCCGCAAAGCTCAACCAGCAGCGCTTCTCGCAGCAGGACTTTGCCATCGATACACTTAATAACCCCAGTCCGATTGACGACTACCAGACTTCTTTCCTTATTCAACAGCCCCTTTTCTCCCGGAAAGCCATGCTTGGTCTCGATATGTCAAGGGTTCAGCGGGAGGCCAGAGAGAAGGAATTTAGCCGCAAGAAGCAGGAGATCGTCTTCCACGTCGTCAAGACATTTCTTTCTGTGCAGACGGCGCGGGAGCATGTTTCGGCAGCTGACCGTGGTATAGAGGATGCCCTGGAGCACAAACGGATAGCGCAACTGCGCTATGATACCGGTCTGGGTCTCTATTCCGATGTTTTGAGGACATCCACGGCGCTTGCCGAGGCACAGCAGAAACTCATCAGTGCAAATACTTCGCTAAATGTCTCCAGAAGGGCGCTGGGCTTGCTCCTCGGGCTTTCTGAGCCGGTCGGTGTCTCCACAGAACCAGTTGAACTTCCTGAGAGAACACTCGAGACCCATGTGCAGTTGTCGTCTTCACGAAATGACGTGAAGGCTGTCGAACTCTATGTTGAGAACGCGCGAAACAATGTCAGACTTACCGAGGCCGGTTATTTCCCGACAGTAAGCGTGGACGGCTCATACCAGTTCAACGACCACCGGCAGCCATTCGGCTCTGAAGGTGAAAGCTGGGCTGTGCAGGCTTTTCTTCGCTGGGAACTCTTTGACGGCTTCAAGCGTGAAAAGGAACGGGCAAAGGCAAAATTCCAGGTTTCCCGTACAGAAGAACAGCTGGCGGCCCTCATAAAAGTTGTGTCATTCCAGGTCTACGAGGCATACCTTGGCGTGGAGGAGACCAGGAAAAACGTGGATCTTGCCGCATCGGCCCTCCGGACATCAGAAGAGGGTAAGCGCCTGGTGCAGATGAGATATAATGGCTCCCTCGCCCCGATCGTGGATCTTCTCGATGCCCAGTCAAACCTGGACCGCGCCAGGGCGGCGTATATTGTACGCCTGAACGATCACCGTCTTGCGCGCGCTCATTTAAGTTACCAGAGCGGCTCGCTGCTTGCGGATCTCGATATCGTACAGGAGAAGCCGGAGGAATGAAATGAATGACCACATTTGCTTGAAGGAGAGAATGCAGAAGATGATGTTCCGGGCAGGAAGACGCTATGTCTCATTGTCAATGGCACTCATGAGTTTTATGGCCATGGCGATGTTTGTCGCGGGATGCGGTGAAAAGGTCTCACCGGGAACGGCAGCAGTGGAGCGCATACCCGTTTCAGGCGTTACCATCGCCGACATCAAGCCTTCACAAGTCGATGATTACTATGAGACATCGGGAACGGTCAAAGCAAGGAATATCGGCGTCATTTCAAGCAAGACCATGGGAAGCATCACCTTTATTGCCGTCAAGGAAGGTGAGCAGGTGAAGAAGGGGCAGGTTCTGCTCACGATTGACGACCGTGATGTGGCCGAAAAGGTCAGGGCGGCTCAGAATGCGGTTGCCTCCGCACAGGAGCAAAAGAAATTGGCCGATGTAACCCTGGGACGCTACAAAAAGCTATATGATGAAAAAGCCCTCTCACGGCAGGAATTCGACCAGGTAGAAACTCAGAAGAATGTGGCAGAAAGCGAGTACGAACGGGCAAAGGCGATTCTGAGGGAAGCGGAGGCCATACAGGGATATACCCGTGTGAGGGCGCCATTCTCAGGTATAGTCACGGGCAAGAAGATTGACACTGGAAGCATGGCAGTTCCGGGCATGCAGCTTTTGACCGTCGAAGACACCTCTGCGTTTCTTGTCGAGGCCGCTATGGACGAAAGGCTTGCCGCGCACATTAAACCCGGTATTCCGGTAAATGTTGCGATTGACTCAATTAACAGGAACATGAATGGTCGGATCTCAGAGGTGGTACCCTCAATCGACCCATCGACAAGAACATTCGTCGTCAAGATCACGGTGAGTGGGGCGGGGCTGAAAACAGGTCTCTATGCCAGGGTCAGAATCCCGACCGGCAGACGGGAGGCGCTCACTGTGCCCGCCTCTTCAATTGTTGAAAAAGGCCAGCTCACGGGCGTATACGCCGTGGACGCGAAAGGGATCGTCGCTTACCGCCTTGTGCGCATCGGCAATAATTTCGGCAACAGCGTGGAAGTCCTTTCCGGGCTTGTTCCCGGAGACAGAATCATCGTCGCGGGACTGGAAAAGGCTGTAGACGGGGGCATCATGACCGAGACACAGGGTAAATGACAAATGGCAGATATCGGTATTTCGGGAAGAATTGCCAGGTCGTTTATCGTCTCCAAGCTGACGCCGCTGATCGTTATCGCTTCCATATTGCTCGGCATTTTTTCCGTGATCGCTACACCGCGGGAAGAGGAACCGCAGATCCTTGTACCGATGATAGACGTCATGGTCAATTACCCCGGTGCGTCGGCCGGAGAAGTTGAATCGCGCGTCACCCGCCCGATGGAGCAACTGCTCTGGGAAATCAAAGGAGTCGAATACATTTACTCCATTGCCAGACCCGGCTCGAATCTCACAATAGTAAGGTTCTACGTCGGTGAAAAGATGGAAGACAGCATCGTCAAGGTGTACAACAAGCTTATGTCGCACTATGACATCATCCCGCCCGGCGTCTCGCAACCTCTTGTCAAACCAAAATCTATAGACGATGTTCCGATCCTCGCCCTTACCCTCTGGAGTGCGAGTGGCCGCTATTCAGGTTATGATTTGCGGCGTATTGCTGCTGAACTTTCAAATGAAATAAAAAAAGACAAGGATGTTTCTGAATTCACACTCATCGGCGGCCAAAAGCGGCAGGTGCTGATCAGTATTGATCCCACGCGACTCAAGGCATACCGGATGTCGCCTGTGCATATCATCGGAGGTCTCCAAAAAGCAAATTTCATTCTGCCATCCGGCTCATTCCCGAGCGGCAATAAAGAGTATCTCGTAGAAACGGGTGCCTTTCTCAAAAATGCCTCTGAAGTCGGCAATGTCGTAGTTGCGGCACAGAACGGCAAGCCCGTTTATCTGCGTGATGTCGCGCGTATTACGGATGGACCTGAAGAACCGGACAACTATGTGTTTATGGGTCTCGGTCCCGCCGCCGTCCGGAAAGGGATTACGGTCTCAACACAGGGAGAGCATGAAGCTGTCACAATCGCCATAGCGAAAAAAAAGGGTGCCAATGCCAGCATTGTCGCACGGGAGGCCCTGAGAAAAGTTGAAGCCTTGCGCGGCCCGCTCTTACCCTCTGACGTGCAGGTCGCCATTACCCGCAACTATGGAGACACGGCGAAGGAGAAATCGGACGAACTCCTCCAGCACATGTTGATCGCGACCATCTCAGTTGTCATACTTATTGCGCTTGCGCTCGGATGGCGCGAATCGGTCGTGGTGGCTGTGGCCGTGCCGGTAACGCTTGCCCTCACGTTGCTTACTAATTATCTTTACGGCTACACTCTCAACAGGGTAACCCTCTTTGCCCTCATCTTCTCCATCGGCATCCTGGTGGATGATGCAATAGTCATCGTCGAAAATATACACCGTCATTTCAAGATGAACGGGGCTTCACCCGGGACAGCTGTGACCGCCGTCGATGAAGTAGGCAACCCCACGATCCTCGCTACCCTCGCGGTCATCGCCGCCCTTCTGCCCATGGCTTTCGTGTCCGGCCTCATGGGGCCTTACATGAGGCCTATACCTGTCGGGGCTTCGGCGGCTATGCTCTTTTCGCTCCTCGTGGCCTTTATCGTGAGTCCATGGCTCAGCTACAAGGTGTTGAAGAATGCGCCCATCGTTGATAGCGGAAGCGAGGGAAGAAGGCTCCACGAATTATACGATAGGGCGCTTCGTCCCCTCCTCGAACATAGGAGGCGCCGGCTCTTTACTTTTGGCGCAGTTATCTGCCTTCTCGGTCTGGCAGTGCTTCTCGTGCCTCTGAAAATGGTAACTGTCAAGATGCTTCCCTTTGACAACAAGAGCGAGCTGCAAATGATCATCGATATGCCGGAAGGAGTGGCAATGGAGCAGACTGCCGCACTCGTCCGGGAGCTGGGGGAATACTTGAAGACCGTCCCCGAAGTAACAGACTACCAGTCATACATCGGCACAGCGGCGCCTTACAATTTCAACGGCCTCGTGCGTCACTATTTTCTGCGCTCCGGCAGCAATGTCGCGGACATCCAGGTGAATTTCGTTGCCAAGGACAAACGAAAAGCACAGAGTCATGATATAGCAAAGCGCCTTCGCCCCGGGGTCGAGGCAATCGGCGGCCGCTATGGCGCCAGAATAAAGATAGCTGAAATCCCGCCGGGCCCGCCTGTTCTCGACACGCTCGTAGCCGAGATCTATGGTCCTGATCCGAAACGTCAGATTGGGATCGCCGGAGAGATTATGAATATCTTCCAGAGCACGGCGGGCGTGGTGGATGTGGACTGGTATGTCGAGGCCGACCGAAAGAAAATTACGTTGGACGTTGACAGAGAAAAAGCAGCGCTCAACAGCATAAGCACGGAGTCTGCGGCGCAGACCCTGATGATAGCGTTGAAAGGAACGGGGGTAGGTCTCGTCCATATGGAGCGCGAAAGGGAACCAGTTGAGCTCTTCATGCGTATGCCCATTGCGCTGCGCGCCGACTTCGCATCGTTGAAGGAAGCCGCCGTTTTATCCCCGTCAGGATCGCTCATCCCCCTTTCCGAACTGGTAACCGTAAAAGAGGGTATCGAGGACAAGACCATTTACCACAAGAACCTGAAAAGAGTCACATACGTGATTGGTGATGTCGCGGGCGTCGAAGAGAGCCCTGTTTATGCAATCCTCAAGATGAGGGATAAAATCAAAAAACTGCGGCTCCCTGAAGGATATGAATTGCAGCAGTACTCTACCATCCAGCCCCCGCTCGAACAGCGCTACTCGATGAAATGGGACGGGGAATGGCACATCACCTACGAAGTCTTCAGGGACCTCGGCGTCGCATTTGCTGCGGTACTCGTCCTCATCTATATACTTGTCGTCGCCTGGTTCCGGAATTTCTTGATCCCTCTTGTCATCATGGCGCCGATCCCCCTCACCCTGGTGGGCATCCTGCCCGGCCATTGGGCATTCGGTGCATTTTTCACCGCAACTTCCATGATCGGTTTCATAGCGCTTTCGGGAATAATTGTGAGGAATTCAATCCTGCTTGTCGACTTTGTCCAACTGGAATGTCGTGAAGAAGCTGACCTGAAGGATGCCGTAATAAGGGCGGGCGCGGTGCGCTTCAGGCCCATCGCGCTGACTGCGGCAGCGGTTGTTGTCGGCTCCTTCGTCATTCTCTTTGATCCCATCTTTCAGGGACTGGCTATCGCGATGATGTTCGGTGCTCTGGCGGCAACAGGCCTTACGCTCATCGTCGTGCCGTTGCTCTATTATGAAATTTTCAAAGACCGTCCTATTTCCGCTAAACAGGCAGGGAAGGACTTGCCGGTGCAGTAAAGGAGGTATCACCATGTATATGGCAAACACCGAAAGCTGGTATCTTGAACGTGCGGTCTTTCTGATCGCGGGTACATTCACGCTTGCGAGCGCATTTCTCGCGTGGCTCCATAGCCTGTACTGGCTTATCTTCACAGCTCTGGTCGGCATCAATCTCATTATCCTCGCTCTCACAGGGTTCTGCGCAATGGCAAACCTTTTGTTGAAACTGGGATTTAAGCCGCGCCTGCAAAGATAAATAGCAAAGGTCCGACTTGCCTATTGTCTTCACAACGGAGCGACTTTGAGGAAAACGATTACGAATAAAAACGTTCGATGACATACCGGTATAATATGTTTTTGGTTGCTTAAGACACCTCGCCCCTTGGGCATATCAGCCGTTACACACCCACAGGGCCGGAAGTGGCCATTGCAATCGGTGTCTGGGCTATGGGGTTTTTAATTATCACGGTGCTTTACAAGATTTTTCTCTCCGTCAGAGAGACAGAGGAGATGTAATGGGTTCCACCCTTAAGAATGGAATATTTTGATCGTTTCGATTAATAAGGAGGCAGCAAAATGCCAGGCGAAGAGAAGGACTTACTGGGAGAGTCCCTGACGGGCTATAAAGAAAAAATCGTTCCAATCACAAAGGCGACCCTGAAATGGGATAAGGACCTTATCTTTGTCGGCATGACCCAGCAGGGATATGAGATAGAATTCGATGCCCAGGCCCAATGGGGATGCAAACCGACAGAGGCGCTTCTTCTAAGTCTCGCTGGTTGCATGGGGATCGATGTGGTGATGTTCTTGCAGAAGATGAGGGTCCAACTGGCAAGTTTTAAGATTGAACTCGCGGGCGAGAGGAATCCGACACCTCCGCAGTATTTCAAAGCCATTGAAATGGTCTTCTACATCACAGGAAAGAGCCTTAATCCCGAAAAGGTTGATCGCGCCATATCCTTGTCTCAGGCTAAGTATTGTTCTGTTTATAACTCCCTCCGCCGGGATCTGGAAATGAAAGTGCGATATGTGATAGAGGAGAAAGAACGTTGAAAATGGTAAGATGACATCCTTCAAGGTAATGCTCAATATCTCATCCAAGGATCGTGAAGGGGCCTTACCAGTTTAGGTTCAAATATTTTGATGATTGGTTCGGGATACCAGAGGGATTTCAAACTCCATCCTGGATGTAATTGAAATCCAGTTTCATGGAAAGTTCCGCCTTTTCCAGTTCCTTCCCCAGATAGGCAGCATGAGAGAGCTGAGTAATCCAGCCTTTTTTTATGATTGTACGATACAGGCTCCTGGCATCTTTTCCTTCAACGACCCGAAGAAACCGGTTGTCATTGGTGTAGTGCTCGACCGAGATGATCCCTTTTCCTCGCATGGGAAGGATGACGAAGTATCCTGCCTTGTCCAGCTCCACCTTTGGTATTTCTTCCGCTTGAATGACTTCAATAGGGGCAATGGTCAAAGGTTTCACGACTCGGGCAAATTCTTTCTTACCACAGGAAAGGTGCATCTTCTTGGCAAAGGACCTGACGTTTCCTGCCACATGCTTGGCGTCCTCGCATCCGATCATATCGACGACCTTGACCTGGTTGCGGAAGGCCTCCACTTCTTCCCGTGTGACATTCTTCAGGACCGGCCGCCTGCCCGGCGACCCGATCACTCTCATGCTCTCATCTACACCACTTTCACACAGGGATAGAAGTGTGGCGCCGCTTCGGTGACCCTCGGGGTCTTTGCCGGCGACAATCAGGATGTGTATGGAGGGGTTGGTGATTGTATTCTTGATAATCTTGTCAATGCCGATGTTTTCCGTTTCTGTCTTTCCGACGATGCAGAGATCCTTCGGTGCAAGACGGGCAAGTTCTCCTGCCAGGGAGATGCTTGACAGGGTGGAGACGGCAATATGGCAGGCCTGATTTTCACAGAGAACAAAATATTCGCCGGCCACGGGGGGCCAGGCAGCGGCCGTTACCTCAAGCTCGGCAACTGAGTGAAGCCGATTCCTCCATTCCGGGAAAGGCCTCAGGAAAAAGGTTCATCGCTACCGCCGGGTAGCAGTGCTCGCATCCCAGTCAGGTATACATACTCTCCTCAGTTTTCCCGAGCCAGGCTTCCACCTTCTCCCGAAGATCGCGAGCATCCTGATCCTTGGTGGCTGCCAGGTTGTCGCGGATTTCTTCCAATGCACCCTTCATGCAGCCGCACTTCCTGCACTTTGAAAGAGCGATGCCTTTTTCGAATTCGGATGTCAGTGTTTCCAGTTTTTCGCCCGTGGATATGTTTGTGTCCTTCTTGTCCTTGCTCATTATTTAGGTTTTCTCTTTCTTTAGCTTTTCAATTTCTTCCTTGAGTTCCCGCATCTCCTTCCTCAATTCATCCACTTCATCGTAGCTCCTGCCACGGCAAAAGAATCCGCGGCCACCGAAGAACTGGGCGAGAACGAAAAGTACCACAATCATGAAAATCAGGCCCATCAACGGAAACATGAACCATCCACCCCACATCGGAGGACCATTCCACCACATATTATTTCACCTCCTTGAGCCAATACCGCATAAACGGGGGCCACATGGGAAAGATGCCTATCTTCCCTTGAGCTCCTCAATAGGTTTTTCGTCATACATATAATAAGATTTCATTTACATAAACATTCACTTATAAATTAAGCTTCGTATAATTGAGTGTCAAGAAGAACTTTGACAGAAGAATTTTACAGATGTCAGACAGGTTTGAAAAGGGGTCAGCAAGCACAAACCCAACAAATGGAACCGGGCGCCTTTCCAGTCCGCTTATTCTTCGACTGCGAGGCTCAATTGTCCGTCTAAAGTTCGTGACCGTGGCACCTTCGGGGCTTCTCGTGCAGAAGCCGGCACAGGGGGAAGTTCCGACGCGGTGAAAAGCTCACTATCAAGAACGGCTTCAAGAAGCCGTTTCTGTTTCGCATACCCTGCCGTTGTATGCTCCAGGACCCAGAGCAATTCCAGAAGTTCTCGTGGTAAACTCGCGTGTCCAGACGCGAGGCCGGATATCGTCAAGGGGCGATGACTTTCTTCCCGCTCCGCTCCCTCATGCGATAGCCCAGCCATGACTGCAATACTTTCAGACCCGATACTTCAAACTCCCATACCTCGAGACGACACCGGGGCAAAAACGCCGTCGCCGACATAGAGCTTCTTGCCGGTGTCTTCATAATAAAATTCATTCGGATACTTGTCTTCCTGATCGGAAACGGCCTTTATGCATTGAGCCTTGCCCTTCGGTATCTGTCCTGCCGGATGGTCGGCGTCGTGCAATCGTTCGCCATAGGTATGCAGCCAGATCAATTCTTTGCCGAACTCCGATACCTTCGCAAAGAGTTTTTTGTCTTTCGTCAGAGGAACGCGCACTTCCTTGCTTGCAAGCTCGTCTGAGCAAATCGCCGCGTATATTCAGGCTGGGCCAAAACACCGTAAACATAACCAGCAAAATCTTCCGGCGTTACTGTTCGGCCAAATGATGTGCTTAGCATGTCCAAGCAAGCCAGGCAATATGTTCGGCTGTAGTGCATTCGCGTCACGATAAAGTGGCATGATCTCTTTAGCTCCAACTGATCCGCGAAAATGATGAAGGTCAGGGATATTTGCACTACACATGTCATTGCTGGACCATCGCCAAGTGGATGATTGAACATAGCTTGATAGATATATTTGCTCGTTCACCATGTGCACCTGCCATAGCGGCGGGTCGCGGGCGTCGAAATCAGCGATCATCAGCAAGCAATATACTGTCGATCAAAAGAACGATAATGCATATCTGAACGATTTTATGTATTGGTTCATCTTGAGCCAATAACTTTATTGCGCTTGAGTTCTATACTCATCGTCAAATATGGTCTGCTGCTTCAAAGCAATTGTTCTGATCGCCGACTCTCCTTCATAGAGTTCTGCACGATTCAGTAGACCTCGAGGAGCGCCTTCCAACGACTCTTCCAGAACATCTTTCGATGGTGCCACTGGCCAAGTACGTTTAGCTTTGAACACCGTTATTTTGCCACGGAAACAAATCTGTAAAGCTCGGCCACTCGTGCAAAGTCACTTGTTGACAACAGGTCTGAACGGCGCCTGCCAATCATCCGGGTACAGATCTCCCATTTCAGAGCACTACTCGATTTTACAGAATCAAGGGCTTCGAGCTTTTTCTCTCGTGTCCCTTCAATGCGCGTATATCGGACAACAGCCGGAGTATCGGGATTCGGCTTTGCTTTGCGCCACGCCACGAAGATTGCCACCGGCGTCTGAATGGCAAAGACATTTTCATCCTTCCGTGTCCCGCGTCCTTCCCCTCCCAGGTCGATGATATCTATATGATCGCAGATCCTGCGCATGTGCTCGCGGACGCCGACAAAGGCGTCACCGTCGAGATAGGACGATGCGGTGATGAAGGACAGGATGCCGGGGCCTGTAGCGGTCTTGTGCTCGAATACTTTCCAGAGGGACCAGCGGATGAAATAGACATAGAGGTTGTAAAGGTTCTTGAGATGGACGCCATAACCGGCTGTGCGGGCAGGTTTCAAGAAATCTTCAAGAATCGCAGAAGCTTCGTATTTCTCATCACCATAACGCACCCAGCCGCCGGTGATTGCCTTATTATCTCCGCTGCTCGCTTCATGCCGACCATAGGGCGGATTACCGAGACACACAAGGACATGTTCTGCGTCCTTGATCTTGAGCGCCCGTTCGTGTTCCTGCGCTATGGGCTTGTGAAACAGCGGCGGCGCAGGCGGGTCGTGTGAGGAGATTCAAGGGTGTTCGTGAGATAGATACCAGGACCGGTGGAAGGCAGAGATGATGCCCTGCTTGCTTAGGGCCTGCGAGAAACGCAGTTGCGCGACGGCGTACGGGCCGACCATCCATTCAAAGCCGTGGAGGTTATGGACCAGCGAACGAGCGCCGCCTTTTACCGCTCCCGGGCCTTCCTCCTTTTCCACCCGTGCAAGGGCATGATCGACAATACCAAGAAGATAGGTTCCGGTTCCGACCGCCGGATCAAGCGTTGAAACTCCGGCCTCAACAAATCCCATATCTTTACCAAGGTGCTTTTGCAGGATTTCGTCTATCAGCCGCACCTGACAACGGACGACTTCAAGCGGAGTAAAGTAAATGCCCGCCTCTTTGCGTAATTTAGGATCGTAGCTTGCAAGAAAGTCCTCATAGAAAAAAAGCCACGGATCTTTTGTCGCCGATGTCGCCTTGAGCAGA
Source organism: uncultured delta proteobacterium (assembly GCA_963695875.1). Taxonomy (GTDB): domain Bacteria; phylum Desulfobacterota; class Syntrophia; order Syntrophales; family UBA2185; genus DATKLL01. The sequence continues at coordinate 169,876 of CAVOID010000005.1, forward strand.
TCAGGTGGTATCTCGTGGATAACACGCTGTGTCATGCTGAGGGATGCGCTGATTTCCTTCCTTGCTTCCTTGTCGGTCAGGAATTCGAGCGATCGGGAAAGCAGCGAGTGATGATGTTCGAGCGTGTCGTAAGTCTTACGAAGGTCAAGAACATCCGCGCCTTCCATCTGCCCCAGCAGCAAGGCAAAGATGACCGTTTGGGCGTAGGCGTCGGCAAATTGCTCATCGTTTGCGTCAGGGAAAAGGAGCGCCTTGATCTCAGTCTTGAGCGAGTGCATGGGCGAGGCAGTATCTTCGAGAGAGTCCAAGACCTCCTCGCGGATAAGGCGGCAGAAGGGAGCAAGGAAAGCAGCAAGCTCTTTCGGCTTCCTCGGGTACAATCGGCGTCCAGGTCGTAAAATCAGCAAAGAGCTGAAAAAGGTCTCTCGCGTTTGCTTCTGAGACAGCGTCCTTTCTGTCTGTGCGGATGTCTCCTGCAAAGCGGATGCGCTTTGCGAACAAGTCTCCATTCCGGTATAACGCCCATTCGTTGCCGTCGGTATAGATAAGGTTTGGTACGTTCCGGAAACGTTTCCACTGGTCCCTGTCATGTCCCTTGAAAAGCTCCGGGTTCGCTCCCTTTCCGGGCGCCTTCAATTCAATGTAGCCGACAGGCAGGGTATCAATATGAGCCGCGAAATCAGGACGGCCCAACCTGCTGTGAAGGGTTGACTCTCCTTTCAGAACGATATTGCGGGAAACGATTTTGCCGTAAGCGGCGAAAAGCTGGTCAACGGGAGATTTGAGCTGATCTTCCGGCTCGCCGGACGACCTCGCTGAAAACTTGGCCGTCAGCGATTGGGCAAAGACCTGCAAAGGCGCGTACATCTTTTCTTGTGGCGTAATGTTCTTGGGCATTATCTCACAATCAGGAACGTTATTATGGGCTAATCTATGTTATTCCGTATAACTTGTCAATCGGGTGAGTCGAAAAGCTCAAGTGGTTGTTATCATTCAAATTGAAAAAGACACTACCCACATTCAATAGAGTATAATCTTGTGTGGATACTTATTAGCCAACTGGATAGCATAACTGGATACTTATTATCCGCTTTAGGACAGACGAAAGATGGTCATGGATGGTAGATGTATTGCAATTATTGTTTCATTTTAATTGCTTAAATCACATATGAGATGGCTGGCACAGCCCTTGCTCTATAAAAAAGCAAAACAAATAATCTAAAGGAGAATAAAACCATGAAAAAAATAATAATGACGTTAGTCACAGTGATTATTGTGACAGCTTTTGCGGTCTCCGCGTTTGCCTTCGGTCCCGGCTCGGGGAGGGGTCACGGTGGTGGGCCTTATGATGGTTATGACCCAGCAGTCCTTTCGCAATTGAACCTGACCGCGGATCAGACCACTAAAATCAATGCCTTTCGAGAGGCATTCTTGAAGGATACCAAACCGCTGCAGGATAAAATGTTCAGCAAACGGGGCGACTTGAAGCTCCTCTGGTTGCAGCAGAATCCCGACCAGGAGAAGATCCTCGCCGTGCAGAAAGAGATCAGGGCCTTGAGGGATCAGATTCAGGAAAAGAGAGATGTCTATCGGCTTAACGTTTACAATGTACTTACTCCGGAACAGAAGGAAAAGTTAAAGTCCTACGGACCGGGTCGCGGTTTCGGCCACGGCATGAGGGGTGGTGCTGGGTATCCCGGCGGTGGCCCTGGCACGGGCATGAGAGGCAACCAGTAAAGATACATCATACCAAAGAGTAGTGCCTCGGCTTTTGTAAATTCCGAGGCACTCTGCCTTGACCAAAGGAAAGAAAGTGAGAAATCAGACCTGGACATTTTTGATAGATGGGATTAGTCTTCACGACAAAAAAACAACCCTACTGAGGCTTGCCATGGCTGGCTTTCCAATAAAAAATATCCTGTCTAAAAGCTTCAAGTTGATGTGGCCGGCCATGGTTGTTCTTCTGTTGACGCTTTTCATCTCAGCTTTTTTCACAAAATTTATCTTCGTAACCGGCATAGTGTCATTTTGGAAAATTCTTCTTCGTTTTTTTCGCCTTACCCTTATCCTAACTCTTCCCATACTCTTTCTTCCTTATGTCAGTATGGTCATGCAGAATCTTCTGAATCGGGGAAACTATCGCTTAATCCAGATACGTGAGGAGAGAAGTCATGAGTTTAACCGCTGGCAAAGTTGGTTAGTTCGGCCATTGCAGTGCATCGGGCTGGCGATGTTGATTGCGGCAAAGTTTATCACAGTTTTGCAAATCTACACGGGGAATACAATTACCGCCGCAACCATCCTTCCATCTGGTCAATTTAATCCAGCAAGATTTTTGAGCACCACGGCCATTGCCATGACGACGTCATTGCTGCTTTCTTTCCTCTGGACGTTGGATGATCTGGGAATTCGGTATTCCAACACGAAGACGGGGGAAGTCAGAATGATAGGAAAGTATATTGGCATACTGCTGCCAATCATATTTGGCTTTTACGGTATGTTCAGCCTGTTTGAAAGTCACGAACGCTTATTGGCGGTCCAGTATATTTTCCAGATGATCATCGTTCTCTATCCTCCATTCGTCGTTATGACCGTACTCAACTTTCTTTATATCGAAAAGTACGAAACCATTTTACTGGAAAAATTAAAGATAGACTCTCGGTTGGTGTTAATGGATAAACAAGAAGTCAGTTAATGAAAAAAATAAAAAAACCCAGTGTGCCTTTAGCTTCAAGTATAAGATACTGGAATAAGGTGGTAGCTGGCACCTGCCATTGTTTTGTCATTTAGTCATCATTGTGTTCCGCTATTAAGAGCATTAATTTGTCGACAGTAAAGAAGTGGCGCTGCCAAGAATGTAGAGCAGCATCTGTGGAAAGGAGAAAGATATGGAATTGATCGTCGCGGAAAATATATCTAAAGATTACCAGGTTGGCGAGGTTGTCATACATGCCTTGAAGGATGTCAGTTTTGAAATTGAGCCGGCATCTTTTGTTTCCTTTGTTGGGCCTTCAGGAAGTGGCAAAACAACCCTTCTGAACCTGATCGGTTGCCTGGATAAACCCACGGAAGGGAAGTTAACGGTTGCAGGCACTGACATTTCCATGCTCGATCGAAAAGAGAGCGCCGCCTTTCGGGGAAATCACATCGGCTTCATTTTTCAGGATTTTAATCTAATACCCGTTCTCACGGTATACGAAAACATTGAATACCCTCTCCTCATGGTTCAAAATGTGCCGGCCACAGAAAGGAGCGACAGGATTCATGGGCTGCTCAAAGCCGTCGACATGCTCGATCAGAAGGACAAATACCCGGATCAGATCTCAGGCGGCCAGAAACAGCGGGTGGCGATCGCCAGGGCGCTTGTGACGAATCCAAAACTTGTCCTGGCTGATGAACCTACGGCCAATCTCGATTCTCAGACTGCCCATGCCGTCATTGAACTCATGAAGAAGATGAAAGATGAACTCAAGACGACATTTATTTTTTCTACTCATGATCAGAAGATCGTGGGGGAGGCAGAGACTGTTTTCACTCTCGGGGATGGTGAATTGATGGATCATAAAGTGAAGGGAGGGATAAAAAATGGGTAACCTCTTTAAAATTGCAGTCCGAAACCTCTTGCGATACAAGAGACGGACATTCCTCACAGCATCTCTTATCACCATCGGGGTGATTTTTGTCCTTGTCTTTATCTCCGTTTCCGGTTCTTTTAAAGCAATGATGATCAGCCAGATAACGGACTCAATGCTGGGACATATCCAGATACATAAAAAGGGATATGTAGCCGCCATTGACAATTTGCCCCTCAATTTGAATCTCAGGCCACAGGCTGTTGCAAAAATCGAAGATATCCTCAATAATGATGTCGACGTGGAATCATATTCCCCACGGATCAAGTTCGGAGGGATGTTCAGTAATTTTATAGAAACAACAAATATCCGTCTCAACGGCGTTTATCCGGATCGAGAATTTAAGACAATCCCTCTGCTTGCGTCAAGGATCAGTGCCGGCAAACAATCCATTGAAAAAGGAGGAATCCTTATCCCTGTCCTGCTGTCAAAAGGGATGGGCGTCAAGATCGGAGATACCGTGGTGATTGTGACTACCAATAAAGATGGGTCGGTTAACGGAAAACAATTTACAGTCTCCGGCATCCTCGAAAGCGCCACCGGACCGGGTGGAAGAGATGGTTACGTTCATATCGAAGACGCCCAGGAACTTCTGAGAATGACGGAGATGGAGATAAGCGAGGTGGCAATCCGTCTCAAGGATTTCGACAGGCTCCATTCTGCCGATCTCAAGCTTCAAAATCTCCTGGCAGGAGAGTTAAATCAGCAGGGGAAACCCATTTTCGAAATTCACACATGGGAAAAGCTCTCCCCATTTTATCATCTTTCCAGAATGATTGATCTGATGACATTCTTTATTAAGCTCATGCTCATCGCCATTGTCCTCATCAGCATCATGAACGTGATGATCATGGCGGTCTATGAAAGAATCCGGGAGATTGGTACAATTGCAGCTATCGGCACGCCTCCGAAGAAGATCCTTTCCATGTTTGTGATCGAAGGGTTCTGTCTCGGGATTTTTGGTACCGTTGTAGGAAATATTTTCGGAGCTGTAATTATTTATATAATCAACGCGTCAAAGATTACTTTTGACTTTGCGATGCACCAGGGATTAATTTTGTCGGCCAATATCAGGTCCTCAGATATAATCTCCATATCTGTCATAGTCATCATTGTCTCTGTGATTGCAAGCCTTCAGCCTGCTTTCAAAGCCTCGCGCATGGAACCGATCACAGCATTGAGACATGTCTAAAATTTATTGAGGTTGAAATTTATGAAGCTGAAATCTATTGCTCATGTTTTGGGTTTGGAAAGATGCCCAATGCGCCGGACTGTAACCTGCGAACGTCTTACTCACGGAGGTCTGACATGTATAAATTTCTGATATCATCCGTACTGATCCTGCTTCTTGTCCTCCCGGCATATGCACTTGACGGTACGCAACTTCTGGAACAGGTGGATAAAAATCTAAACCCGGAATCATACGAAGCCTACAGGAAACTGATTAATGTGGAGCCCGATGGCAAAAGAAAAGAGTACACTCTTTTTACCATAAAGAAAGGGACTGACAAGATAGCGGCCATCTTCCTTGCCCCGGCAAGTGAAAAGGGAAGAAGCATATTGAGGCTGGGAGAGAATATGTGGCTTTATATCCCCAATGTAGGGAAGCCCATTCGCATCACGAGCCTTCAGTCCGTGGTGGGTGGAGTTTTTAATAATGCGGATATTTTGAACCTTGATTATGTGGCAGAATATAGTGTGGAGTCGCTAAAAGAAGAGGGCAAGGAATATCTTCTTTCCTTAAAAGCCAAAACGAGGGAAGTGGCATATGACCGGCTGAAGATGTGGGTGGATAAAAACAAACTGCTTCCGACGAAAATCGAATGCCTGACAGAGAAATTCCTGCTTATTAAGACCCTTTATTTCAAGGACCATAAAGACTTCGGAGGAGGGCTGGTGAGGCCATCGGTCATCGAAACGGACAGTCCTCTCTATAAGGGGTATAAATCCGTTATAATCTATGCCAAAATCAAGAAGAGGGATTTCAAGGATGAATCCTTTACCCTGACTTTTATGCCTCATATAGAAACCCTGAGGAGATGAAAATACTCATCGTTTTGTTGAATCTGCTTATCCTGTTACCGGCTCTTGCCTATGGAGAGGAGCAGTACAAATTCGAGTTATCCGAAACAGAAAAGAAACCTTACCACTTCGGCGGATACGTGGAGTTCAGGCCGGTTGTTTTCTGGCCGGACACGGGCTCTGCACTGTATAAGCTGAATTATTACAAACGAGACCCCGGCGGCAATACAGAAGAGTATAATGCGAAGCTGCAATTGGAAGGGAGCTACGAGAAGGGGGCTGCACGGCTGTATTTCAAAACCAATACGGACTACAAGAATTCTTATTTCGGCGAATCTGAGCATTCAACTTTCTATGAGGGGTATGTTTCTTTAAAACCGTCTGATTCTCTGAAGGTTGACGCCGGAAAGAGAACCTTCAAATGGGGAAAGGGCTATGCCTGGAATCCCGTCGCCTTTCTCGACAGACCAAAAGACCCGAATGATCCGGAACTGGCACTGGAAGGGTATATCGCTGCCTCAGCAGACTATATCAAGAGCTTTCAAGGCCCTCTGAAAACCTTTTCCTTCACACCTGTCTTATTTCCCGTTTATGACCATATCAACGACAGTTTTGGTCAGAACAATAAACTCAATTTCGCAGGGAAACTTTATTTTCTCCTTTATGACACAGATATTGATCTGATCGTCTTTACCGGCGGGAGTAAAACGACCCGGTACGGCCTGGACTTCTCCAGAAATATTACGCCGAATCTGGAAGTCCATGGTGAATTCGCATATATACGAGATTATCAGGACAACTTCATAGACAGCAACGGGAACACTTATCTCAACGAATACGACGCTAAAAGTTATCTCCTGGGCATCAGGTACCTCACCGCAAGCGATACCACTTATATATTTGAGTACTACCACAATGGGACAGGGTACACGGAGGCTGAGCTGAAGAACTACTATGCCTTCATAAATAAGGGCTATCAGTCTTACCTCTCCACAGGGAGCGATTCGCTCCTGCAGAAAGCCGCCAATCTGACGGAAAATAATTACGGAAGGGTCAACCCGATGATCAATTACCTTTATTTGCGGGTAAGCCAGAAAGAGCCCTTCGATATCCTGTACCTTACGCCGGCTATCACGGGCATATGGAATATGGACGACAAAAGTCTGACTGTATCCCCTGAAGTCTTATATACACGCTTTACTAATTGGGAGTTGCGTTTGAAGGCTATCTTTCTCGTTGGTGGAGGGGACAGTGAATTCGGAGAAAAGCAAAACGACTACCGACTGGAATTTAGAGCGGGGTATTACTTTTGAATCAAATGCCAATAGTCAAAGGTCTGTTTGCATCCTTTTTCAGGCTTGGCCTGACTGCCTTCGGAGGCCCTGCAATGGTGGCGCATATCAGGGAACTTTCTACCGAGCGCCATCAATGGTTGGTGGTCTCAGGTTCAAGTACATGATAATGGAATGTGAAGTAATGATTAGGAGGAAATTAGATGTTTTTGAAAAATTTAAAAGAGAAGATAATGAGGGTGACGGCATTTACCGGTATATTTCTATTTATTGTTGTGGCCTTTGAAATTATGATCATGATAAGTCCATTTGCGTTTTTCTTCTATTCTGTCTTTAATCCGGTATTCAATTGGCTGGGCCGGTTCCCCGCAACAAGTTGGCTTACTTCCTTCTTTTTGCCCCATATGATTTTGCCGCCGACTCTTTTTCTGAAAATCATCCGTATTGCCGGTTCCGCATTTTTTATAATAGGTGCTGTCGCTTTCATAGTGTGCGCTTTACAGGTCTATCTGGGTAAGCTGTTCAGGTGGGGTGTAGCGGATAAGGGACTGTATAAGCATATACGGCATCCCCAGTATCTTGCACTTGGCATATGGGGTATCGGCATGAGCATCTTATGGCCACGGTTCCTGGTTCTCGCAACCCTTTCCATTATGTTTATCCTGTACTATTTTCTGGCGAAAGATGAAGAGAAGCGGATGCTGAACCGTTATGGAGAGTCATACGAAAAGTATATGAACAGCACCGGTATGTTTCTCCCAAAAAAGGTTGGGAGATATTTTTCTTTTATGAATCACATCATCCCGGAAACTTCGCTCAGGTATGCCGTTGTTTCTATGCTGATCATTACCTCAGTCTTGGGCTCGGGTTTCATTCTGAGGACAATTACTTTAAACTCCCTCCCCTTCGCGTCTAAAACAAATGTGACCATCGTATCCATGTTGCCAGAAGATGCCGGTATGAATGCAAATACAATACAGGCCATTCTTCATGGCGAGAAATACGGCAAGATAAATTTATCCGATGATAAAGACTATCTCGCGTATTTGATGCCCGCAGATTATATCATGCAGGGCATGATAGCAAATACGGGTGGAGAATTTCATCTCTTTAAACAACATAACACATTTGCCATGATAATCGAATGGGTCTTGCATCCTTTCGAGCATCTCAGGAGTTCACCGTCTTTTCATATGGCCAGGTTGCATAATGTTGATCCGTCAATCGCGAGAAGGCGCCACTGCCCTATCAGCATAGATGAGCCCGCTTTGGACTGCAATGCCTGCCCGTATAGACGTGTGATTATCGATGAAGTACAGGATGAAACGGGGAAGCATCTGTCGGGAAGTGGTTTGTTCTCGTTTGGAACGATTAGAACGCCTCGTTATGCCATCGATTTAAATACTCAGACAGGTGCGATCGTCAACATTGTAGCTGTTGAGAAAGCAACGGCGTGGGTGGATGTACCTACACCAAGTATCTGAGTAAATATTATTAATTTAATCGGCAATCAGGATAAGTATTGAACGGAAATCCCTCTATTAGATATCTCTTCCTGTCCTTCCTGCGACTCGGAATTACATCTTTCGGTGGCCCTGCAATGGTGGCTCATATCAGGGAACTCTCTATCCGACGCAATAGATGGCTGGACGAAGCCGATTTTAAAAACGGCATCGCCCTCTGCCAATCCATACCGGGCGCTACCGTCATGCAGGTAGCCGCGTATGTCGGGCTCAAAGTTCGGGGAATCTTCGGGGCATTAGCTGCCTATATAGGTTTCGGATTACCGGCTTTTATCCTGATGTTGATTCTCTCGGCTTTATATGCCCGATTCAACAGCCTTCCAAAGTTCATCTCTTTGTTTAATGGCCTTCAGGTGATCGTCGTTGCTATCATCTTTAACGCAGTCTTATCTTTTGGCAGGAATATCGTAAACGATTACAGGAGCATTATCGTTGCGCTTTTGTCTGCTCTCTTGTTCTGGCTGGGTATAAGTCCTTTTATAGTTATCGTTGGAGCCGGAATTCTTGGCATGAAGTTGTTTAGAATATCCGCCTCAAGCACAGCAGTCAATTCCGAAACAAAGGAAACAAAGTGGCATACCAAGCGAATCATTGTTCTCTTGGTCACTTTTTTTATCTGTCTTACCGGGCTGTATTTCGTAAACTCCACACTCTTTAGTATAGCGGCGGTCATGCTCAAAATAGACCTCTTCGCCTTCGGTGGCGGGTTTGCCTCTCTTCCGCTCATGCTTCACGAGGTTGTAATTAACAGGGGATGGCTGGACAGCAAGACCTTTATGGACGGAATAGCCCTCGGCCAGGTGACACCGGGCCCCATCGTTATTACAGCGGCCTTTGTGGGATATTTGGTCTATGGGATTCTCGGTGCGATTGTTGCGGCAATCGCTATATTTACACCTTCATTCTTCCTTTTGGTTACCATTGCACCATTTTTTGATCGTCTGAAGAATTCCGTATATTTTATGAGGGCGATAGATGGCATTTTCGCATCCTTCGCAGGACTTCTCTTATATGTTTGTATCAAATTCGCGGTGACTGTACCGTGGGACATCGTAAGGATTTTATTGGTTCTTGCGGCATTAGCCGCCCTGCTTCGAAGGATAGACATACTTTATATAGTGCTGGGTGGGGCGCTTATTTCTATATTCTTTTTGTAAGTCTGACGAGACAAAATAAATATCATTCTTATTCTTCTTTAGTAAATCAAATTTAATTCAGTATTAAGTGTTTCGAATAGAACTACCGCAGCTAAACAGTCAGATATGTCCGTGCAATCTTCCTTATATAATTGAAATGGGATTCGGTTATCGAAAGCAAAATAGAAAAACCCTTGACAAAAATAATATGACTACATATATTGCCTGTTAGCAATATATAGGAGCTATGACCATGAAAGATTTTATTCGGGTCATGAAGGCCCTCTCCGATCCCAACCGGGTGAAGATCATTAAGATCCTGCAAGAACGTGTTATGTGCGTCTGCGAGATTCAAGCGGCCCTGCGTTTAGCCCAGCCGACCATATCTAAGCACCTGAAGGTCCTGGAGGATGCGGGACTCGTAAACCACAGTAAAGAGGGATTGTGGGTCAACTATTCCATTACCGATGGCGCACGGAGTTCCTATGCGGCAAGTCTCCTTGGACAAATGCGCCACTGGCTCTCTGAAGACCCGGGGATCAAGAGGCTTCTCAGCTGCCTTGACGAGATTCAGCGGGAAGACATCTGCAAGAGGCCATGAAAGCTTAAGTAAATTACCTTTTGGAAATATGATAATAAGCAGGGGATGCTGACAACAGCATTTTGGGTTGGAATACGACAGACATTGAGAGGAGATGCGTTTTATGGAAATCAAGATTTTAGGGCCTGGATGCGCGAAATGCCATCAGGTGGAAAAACTAGTCAAAGAAACGCTCGCTGAGACGGGCGCAGATGCAAATGTCGAACATGTAACTGATTTCAAGAAGATCGCTGAGTACGGAGTTTTTAGCACGCCGTCGGTGGTCGTGGATGGCAAGGTCAAATCAGTGGGCAAGATTCCGAAAAAAGAAGAAATCAAGACCTGGATCGGGAAGTGATTATGAGAATCGTTTAACCCGTCATTCCTTGCTTGACATGGGATCCATGGCCACAGGGTTGGATTCCCGCCGGATATCGCCCTCGTTAAAGCGCGGGTGGAAATAACATTTCTGTTGGAGATTCACTTTATGATTCAAGCTTTTGCCGACTGGCTCACCTATAACGTATTCAAGATGACCGCTGGCGCCCATCTTACCGACGCTGTCAATTTCTTCGTCTATGACACCATCAAGATCATCCTGATGCTGACGGTGATCATCTATATTGTGTCCATTATCAGGAGCTTTTTTCCACCGGAGAAGGTGAAGAACGTCCTGGCCAGAAAGTCGGAATTTGTGGGAAACATTCTGGCGTCCATGCTGGGAATTGTCACTCCTTTTTGCTCCTGTTCAGCAGTACCGGTTTTCATCGGTTTCCTGGAGGCGGGCGTCCCCCTGGGTGTAACGCTATCATTTCTGATCGCCTCGCCGATGATCAATGAAGTAGCCTTGGTACTACTCTGGGGCCTCTTCGGCGCCAAGATTGCCTTGATCTATATAGGGACAGGGATGGCCGTGGCTATCACGGCCGGCTTTATCCTGGGACGTATCCCCGCCGTGGAAAAGATGGTCGAGGATTACGTCTGGGAGATACGGATGGGGGTGGTGGAAGTGCCGGAACTGACCTGGAAGGACCGCTTCGAGCAGGCTCGCTTTCACACCCAGGATATCCTGAAGCGGGTCACCCTTTACGTCATCCTGGGCATCGGCGTCGGGGCGCTCATTCACGGTTATGCGCCAATTGACTTCGTGGCGAAATATGCCGGGCGGGACAACCCCTTTGCTGTTCCACTGGCCGTCCTGATCGCCATCCCTCTCTATTCAAACGCTGCCGGGACGATCCCCATCGTTCAGGCTTTGATGGGCAAGGGGATGCCGCTGGGTACCGTACTGGCCTTCATGATGGCCATCACGGCCATTTCTTTCCCGGAAATGGTCATCCTCAGGAAGGTATTGAAAGTCAAACTGCTGGTGATCTTTACTCTCATTATGACGGTAGCCATCATCTTGGTGGGCTACCTTTTCAATGCAATCATTTAAACGAGGATGTTATTTATGGAAACTAAAATCTTAGGACCTGGATGTGCCCGGTGCAAACAGGTGGAGAAGATTATCAGAGAAGTACTTACCGAAACCGGCGTGGAAGCAATTGTTAATAAGGTGAAGGACTTTGAGTAGATAGCTGTCTATGGCCTCTTCGGCACACCGACGGTGGTCATCGACGGAGAAGTCAAGTCCGTGGGTAAGATTCCAAAGAAGGAAGATATTCTAAAGTGGATCAAGAAATAGGTAAAACCTTATTTACCCGGCAAGCCTCGAAACCCTGTCTCCTCAGGAGCCTAGAAAAGCATTAGCAAGACACTGCACAAAAGGAGGAAGGTATGTACGAAAAAGTTGTTATTGTTTCGGATCTTTCCGAGGCTACAAGCCATGTAATCAACTGCGTCCAGGATCTCAAGAAAATGGGAACGAAAGATGTCATTCTTTTCCATGCGCGAGATTTCGCTGATAATGAGGTGGAATAGCACATGGCGATAGCAGCAATGCGGTCGTACTTGGTTCATCATTTTAAGAAATGGTGGGAACTCGAGTGGATGCCCTGGCTTGATTGGATACAGCTTGAGGTTACCTCGCGGTGTAACGCTACCTGTACATACTGTCCGAGAACCGTCTATCACTCTCAATGGGAGAGCAGGGATATTTCCCTCGATACCTTCGAGAGGCTTTTACCTGTTTTCACCAAGACGAAGATGGTGCATCTGCAGGGGTGGGGCGAACCGTTGCTGTATAAGCACTTTTTTGACATCGTCGCCCGTGTAAAAAAAGCAGGATGCGAGGTGGGTATGACCACAAATGGGATGCTGCTCAACCGCCAAGAAATCAACAGGCTAGTCGCTAGCGGCATCGACCATGTTGCGTTCTCCTTGACCGGTATCGGTGAGAAGAACGACACCGTCCGAAAAGGGACAGACTTCAGAAAGATACTTCAGGCCATCTCCGATCTCAATGCTGAGAAAAAAGCCCTTCACGTCGAAACCCCGATGGTCAACGTGGCTTATCTGCTTCTCCGTTCTCACCTGTCAGACATCGACGATATCGTCCCAATGATTGCGGGACTTGGGATACAACACTTGATCATCAGTACCCTTGATTTCGTCCCGAGCAAAGACCTCCAGAAGGAGCAACTTATGCCACGGGACGAGAGGGAATACCGCGAAATGAAATCCTTCCTGGATAGACTGGTGATGGCAGGTAAACAAGCAGGGGTCAGTATCTCTTACCGCCTGGTCTCCCCGGGAAAGAGAAACAGGACCTGCACGGAGAACGCCGAGCGAAGCCTGTTTGTGTCAGCAGACGGGACTGTCTCGCCGTGTGTATTCATGAATATCCCTGCCTCTGAAGCATTCCATACGGTACGGGGGTGTGAGCATGAATACCGCCAGCTCACTTTCGGCACAGTGGCCGAGACATCGACGCCGGCCATCTGGTTGAGCAGGCGCTACACTACGTTCAGAGATTCCTTTGATTCGGCGCTTCACCCCTTCTGTCAGGAATGCCCGAAGCTCTATGAGTCCTGAGATAGCGATGAAGAAAGGGAAAATAGTTGTGAGTGAAACATGGTGTCCGGCGAACGATCATGAGAGACAGGCTGATTGAGCATCGGTTTTTTAACGTTCTGAATAATACAGTTGAGGTTTTATCTATGAGTGTAAAACGAGTTTCAGCGATTATCACTGTAATCCTTTCCATCCTTTTATTCGTCGCTGCGGTTGCGCCATCTTTTTCTGCCGAGTTTAAAAACATCCCCGTAGCAGGGCATGGTGACTATGGTGGACCTGGGAGCAACTAAATGCATTCCCTGCAAGATGATGGCCCCCATCCTTAAAAAACTGGAAAATCGTTATGCGGGAAAGGCGGCTATTGTTTTCCTGGACGTGTGGGAAGACCCAAAGCCGGCGTACCACTTTGGAATTCGGATCATACCTACACAGATTTTCTTCAATAAAAGAGGAGAAGAAGTGTATCGCCACGAAGGTTTCATGAGCGAGGAGGAGATCGTGGCCATCCTACAGAAATTGGGTGTGACCTGAGGGAGATGAGCATGCTGGAGACGTTTTTTATTACGGTGAATCAATGGCTCACAGGGTCACCCCTGCTGGCTTCTGCGGGAAGCTTCCTCTGGGGGATGATCAGCGTCCTGTTCAGCCCCTGCCATCTGGCCTCGATTCCCTTGATCGTCGCCTATGTAGGGGGACAGGAAGCGGCTCTGAAACCCCGGCAGGCTGCACATTACGCCATCGCTTTTACCCTTGGCCTGTTTATCACCATCGCTGTGATCGGCATTGTCTGCGCCTTCCTGGGCCGGATGTTAGGCGACGTCGGGAATTACTGGCAGATACTGGTTGGCCTGATCCTTTTCTGGGTCGCCCTGGGCATGATGGGGGTTGAAGCATGCTCCGCCTCCGGCAGCCTTCTCTACCGTCTCAACCTGCGGGGGATATGGGGTGCCTTTGGACTGGGTCTGGCTTATGGTGTGCTGTCCGGCTCCTGCACGTTCGGCTTCATCGCGCCCATTCTTGGCGATCATTACCATTCAGCAGAAAGTGACCATCGGCATCCTTTTCATCACGCTGTTTGCCCTCGGTCACTGCCTTCCCATCGTGATAGCGGGCAGTTCCACGGCCATGGTGAGAAAACTGATCGAAAATCAGACCTGGCAGGGGGCGGGTTTGTGGTTCCGCAAAGGCGCCGGGGCACTCATCGCTGTTTTGGGGATCTATTTTATCGGCAATCCTTTTTGGGGAAATTAAATGAAAGAAAAGATCATGATCTACGGAACAGACACCTGACCCTTCTGCAACCAGGCTCGGGCAGCCTACGGCGACAGGGCCATCTATATCAATGTCAATGAAGACCCGAAGAGACTTGAGGAAATGCTGGTCTATTCTGGCGGCAAGATGCAGGTACCCGTGATTGTGGAAGGCAACAAGGTCTCTGTCGGTTTCGCCGGGGATATTTCCCTGCGCGGTGGCATCCCCATTTTCGGAGGCACCTGACCGGTGAAACGGCCCCTCGGTGAGGGGGAAAAAAGCAGAAAAACAAATATATTCAGGAAGGAGGCTTATTTGCATGTTTAAATCCATCGGTTTTATCGGGGGCGGAAGGGTTGCCAGGATTATCCTGGGCGGTTTGGAACGGAAGAAGAAGTGGCCCGGCAAGGTGATCGTCAGCGACGCCAATGCCGATGTTCTGAAAGATCTGCAAAAGCGATTCCCGAAGATTGAGGCGGCAGGTGATGATCCTAAGAAACCCGCTGCCACCGATGTGGTTTTCCTTGCCCTCCATCCACCGGCGATCATGGGAATTCTCGGCGAAGTGAAATCAAAGCTCCGCCGGGACGCGATTGTCGTTTCCCTGGCCCCGAAAGTATCCATCTCTCAGATTTCCGGTGGACTTGACGGATTTTCCCGTATCGTCCGGATGATTCCCAATGCGCCGGCGGTCGTGAATAAAGGATTCAATCCGCTGGCGTTCTCCGCCGTATTTCCAAAGGACGAGAAGAAAAAACTGCGCACATGGTTCAATGTCCTGGGAGACTGCCCCGAAGTGGCGGAAGAAAAACTGGAAGCCTACGCCGTGATCACCGCCATGGGACCGACTTATTTCTGGTTCCAGTTCTATGAACTGGAGGAACTGGGAAAGACCTTCGGTATGACCCCGAAAGAGGCAAAAGAAGGTCTGGCGAAAATGATGAAGGGCGCTCTCAAGACCATGACCGATTCCGGTTTGTCCCCCAGCGAGGTTATGGATCTGATCCCCGTAAAACCCCTCGGTGAGGAAGAGGCAAACATCCGGAACATTTATCGCACAAAGCTCCAGGGATTGTACAGCAAACTGAAAGGATAAATCATAATAAAGGGTGCACCATGAATCCTTCCGATCAGGATCCCTACATGATTCTTGGCCTCTCACCGGGTGCAACGGAAAAACGGAGCAAGAAGGCCTATCGCCGTCTTGCTATGAGATTTCATCCGGACAAAAACCAGGATGATCCTGAAGCTGAAAAAAAATTCAAAGAAATACAATGGGCATACGAGAGCCTCCGGAGAAACAAAAGGCCTCAGTCTGTTCCACCGGATGCCGCCCCGCAAGAGCACCCATTATCTGATTCCACAGATCCGTTTTTCAACTTCTTCACGGCTTTGAGATCGCATTACACGAAGAAGAAAGATGGTAAATGAGGTTCATCGGATGGCTTCCGTGGCTTACACACAAGTAAAAAAGGTAGATCATGTAGGAGTGATATATGTCTGTGCCGACAGAAAAGAAAAGAGTGCTGTTCATCTGCACTCATAACGCTGCCCGCTCCCAGATGGCCGAGGGTCTTCTTCGTGCCCTTCACGGGGACCGTTATGAAGTCTTCAGCGCCGGCACGGAACCGGACAGGGTGAGCCCGTACGCAATCAGGGTGATGGATGAAATCGGAATAGATATCAGTAATCACCGATCCAAGAATGTGACTGAATTCCTGGATCAGAAATTCGACTATGTGGTTCCTGTTTGTGATAGTGCGAACGAGTCCTGCCCCTATTTCCCCGGCGGCAAAAAAATCCTTCACCAGAGCTTTGAAGATCCTTCCGCCCTGACCGGGACAAAAGAGGAAATCACGGCAGGTTTTCGACGCATCCGCGATGAAATCAGGAGCTGGATAGAATATGAATTCATCAAATTGTAATTGAAAAAAATAAGCAGAAAGGATGGATATATGTCAGATGGTATTGTGAAGAGGTTGTCGTTTCTTGATCGGTTTCTGACTATCTGGATTTTTTTGGCGATAGGAGCGGGAATCGCAATCGGTTTTTTTCTCCCGGGAGTATCAACCTTCATTACCGGCATGCAGGTTGGTACAACATCCATCCCTATTGCTATCGGGCTGATTTTGATGATGTACCCACCATTGGCCAAGGTGAAGTACGAGGAGATGGGCAAGGTATTCCGTCATAAGCGTCTGCTCTGGCATATCGCTGCTGCAGAACTGGGTCATCGGACCTCTCCTCATGTTTATTCTGCGCCATCATCTTTCTGCGGGACTACCCGGAGTACATGATAGGCGTCATCCTCGTGGGCCTGGCGCGCTGCATCGCCATGGTGATCGTGTGGAACGAACTGGCCGAGGGCGACCGTGAGCTCGCCGTTGGCCTGGTGGCCTTCAATGCAGTCTTCCAGGTTCTCTTCTATGCCGTATACATTTTTGTATTCATAACCATCGGCCTCAACTATCTTGGCCTGGTCAAGGGGCTGAACGTGAGCATCTCCATCGCAGAGGCTGCCAAGACCGTGTTCATCTACCTGGGCATCCCGTTTATCGCAGGGGTCGTCACCCGGTTCAGCCTGCTCAGGGCCAAAGGCAAAGAATGGTATGAGAACGTTTTTACTCCGACAATCAGCCCGCTGACACTCATTGCCCTTCTCTTCACCATTATCGTCATGTTCTCACTCAAAGGACAATACATCGTACAGCTTCCACTGGATGTTGTTCGCATAGCTATTCCGCTTACGATCTACTTCTTCCTTATGTGGTTCTCGACCTTCATCATCGCTTACAAGATCCGGGCAAATTATGCGCAGACCGCCACAGTCTCCTTTACTGCGGCGAGTAATGACTTCGAGCTGGCCATCGCTGTTGCCGTTGCCATCTTCGGGATCCACTCCGACCAGGCCTTTGCAACGGTCATCGGCCCCTTGCTGGAGGTGCCCGTGCTCATCAGCTTGGTGAACGTCGCCATGTGGCTGCGAAAGAAGTACTTTCCCCACGCTGTAGAGACAGCGGAAGGGATCTGCTACCTCAGTTGTAAATGAATGTTTTTGAAGAAGAGGAAGAAAATGGCAACTTGAATCTTCTTGGTATAGACATTATGAAATGTAAGGCTAAATAGGTGAAGAAACTTCTGATCGTCGAGGAAGCGATGCGGGTATCAGTGCCAGTTCTGAGGGCCAGGGAAATTGATCTGGATATGAATGTGACCGTGTCAGGTATTCGTTACGGTCATAGGGCATTTGATTGAAGTGCCGGTGCTTATCATGCTCGTGAACGTGGCCCTTAATTTCAAGAAGAAATTCTTTACAGCTTAAAAAATGAAGTAAAATAATTTATGGAGGAAGTAAGATGGCAAAAATGAAAACAATCGGTATTGAGGCAAAGTTGGATGAAAAGTTTAAGATTGAAGTAAAAGCAGGCGATCATGTCATGTATGTCGACCAGACGAAGGCAGGCGGCGGGACTGATGCGGGCGCGACCCCCCTTGAGTATTTTTTCGCGTCTCTTGCAGGCTGCATCGGCACAGTATCAAGAATCGTCGCCAATCAGAAGAGAATCAAATTGAACGGCATGGACATAAAAGTCGAAGGTGCATTCGATCTGGAGACGTTGCTGGGCAAGAGCAAGGAAAACAGAGCCGGGTTTACCGGTATAAAAGTTACTTTAAATATTGACTCGGACATGTCGAAGGAGGAAAAGGAAGCGTTTGTTCATGAAGTGGAGAGCAGGTGCCCTGTTTCAGATAATATTACCTGCACGACTCCTGTAGTAGTTGAAATCGTTTGAAATTATTCAGGCAATATTGAAGCTCTCCGCAGTAACTGCGGAGAATCTTCGATCCACAAGGAATAATGATGTTCCCCATTCGCTCGCTTACCCCGCAGCAAGCTACGGGGAATGCGCTCGCTGCCGGATTCACTAGAGCGATTTTTCCGGCGGTTGGAGGTTTTTCTTCAACCGCCCTTTTTAACTTTCCATCAATCTTCACTCTTGAAACCGGCTTTCATTTCTCCGATCTGGATGAAAGGGGTTTTCCGGTCGCACGCGAACTCATTGCGCTCGTCGCGGTAGAAGACGCAGGCGGTTTTCAATTCTTCTTTGAGCCTTGTGCGGGCACGGTGCAACCGGATCTTGGTCGCCTGAAGACCTAATCCAAGGATGTCGGCGATTTCCGCGTCTTTAAATCCTTCCAGCTCGCTGAGGATAATGACGGATCTGTAGCTTTCTGGCAGAGTTTCGATTATTTCGCGGATGCAGCCGTTCATTTCCTGACGAATAACCCGCTCCTCGGTGGACGGGGTTCGTTCACCCGTCCAGATTTCTTTATCTTCTTCACTTTCCTCGATGTCCTCTATGTTCATTTGCTTTTCATATCCGGGAAGACTGGAGGAACGGCGCAGTCTATCCATGGCGACATTTGTCGCAATCTTATAGACCCAGGTAGACAGCTTAGATTCGCCACGGAATGATTTCAAGGCCCGGCTGATCCTGGCAAACACCTCCTGAGTTAAATCTTCCGCCTCCCCTTCTCCGACCATGCGTGTCAGGTATCGCAGAATCCTGGGGCGAAAATCGTCGTGGACTTTCTGAAAATCAAATTCACAATCAGCCATGTCTATGCTCTCGTAGCTTATTAAATATCACGTCTGGCTATGAACAGCAACTGCACTTCTCTGTTTCCGGAGACTTAAGGGGAAGCCTGTTCCCGATAAGCTTCAAGGCGAGTTTGTCCATGCTGGATGCAGCCCCCTGCCTGACTCCATTGGCAATATTGACAGCCTCCATAATTTCATCACAGCCAATTCCTGCCTCCAGCGCTTTGCTAACAGTATATTCCAGGCAGGGGTGACAATTCGCCCCCACTGATGCTCCCACGGCAATCAATTTTTTCACTCGGTCATCCATGTGCATTTTCCTTATCTTCCTTTTATTTTGCTGAACTCTTCTTTCAGTTCCCTGATTTCTTTTTTCATCTCTTCAAGATCAGTGGGATGGGTGCTGCCCCAACAGCAGAAACGCCCACCGGCAAATCTCGATCTGAAAAAGAGGCACATAATTATGCACAATGCTAGAAGGATTATCGGTACCACCCACCACCAGGCCCACACGGGCCACGAGGCAGTTTCCATACCACCAGCACATATCTTTTATTCCTCCTTGTTATTTTCGATCTCATCTTTGCAGTTACAAGTATACATCAACCGCCTGTTTCGATAGTTTCTGCGCACTTGACAGATGAGATCATTCCATCTTGCTGCCACAGAAAGACTTCATCTTTTCCATCATAGCCTTCTTATCCTCTTCAGACATATCCTTCATGTTACTGCATGGGCACATCGCGGTCATCTTCTCAAAACAGGCCTTCATTTTATTCTTATCCTCCTCTGCCATGCTGCTGAAAAACCCTTGCATCATTGGACCAAACATCTTTTCCATTTCGTGCCTCCTTATAATTTACTAACTTATGAACCCTTTTGTCACAAATACGCTCTATACGATCGCCTTTTCCATAAACCGCCTATTTTGAACACCCGGTGCACCCACATGCGGCAACGTTTTCTTCGGCTGCTTTCCCTTGTTCCATATCGGCAAGGACTTTGTCCGCGACCTGCCGGGCCACCTTTTTTCGCTCTTCTTCGGGTACGTCATCGATATCGAAGATATCCGTGTATTTGTTGTATACCGACAGGGCATCGAACTGGGCGATCTTATCCTCATCGAGCAGATTTTTAAGAATCCTGCCGTGGCAATGGAGAAAACACCCATCTATGACCACGACCTTCTCCGCTTCGTTCATCCATCCAGCGATGGCAGACGTGGGAACTGTGAACATCTCCCCGTGGCAACCGCGGCGGTAAGGTTCTTCCTTCGCAACCAGATTAGCGGCAAGGCGGGCGATTTCCCCACGTATACAGGCACCTTCACAGGAAATCACAGGGATTTTCCCCTCATTCCGATTTTGATTACCCACGCGTTCCCCCATGGCACAGACACCCTTCGTTCCATCAACAACGATTGAAAATTGCTTCTTTGATTTCTCCATTGTCATTCTTCTCCTTTGCCTCTTTTTATTCCTATAGACGGAAAAAGAACAAAAAAAGATACATTCAAAGTGTAGCAGGCACTTCAAATATAGGAAGGTCATGCTATCGATTCCCCTCACGATGCTGATTAGATTGCCCGGTAAAAACGATATTAAGGTCATTAATCATTGACATATAATTATCTTTTCTCTATATTTTTCCATAGAGACAAATCGGGTTGCTTATCAAAGACGATCTCTGATATTCAATTGAAAAAGATTTCCCAGACCTCAATTCTCATGCCGAATGGCGAGGCTCATTATAGCGGAGGCTGTTTGCAAAGATTGAACATTAAACTGCAGTAAATAGAAGGATTCTATTCTATGGACACAATAAAGGCTGAAGTACCTGTTGAAAAGCTGCGTTGGCAGTGTGACCCCGCCGTTTTCGATTTTGAATGCACGAAAGAACTGGCCCCATTACGTGAGTTCATTGGCCAGGACCGCGCCATACGAGCCATACAGTTCGGTCTTTCCATGAATCACGAGGGATACAATGTGTTCGTGGCAGGTTTGACCGGCACCGGCAAGACTTCCATGGTGAAAACATACATTGACCGCCTCATAGCAAAGCACCAGATCGGGGATAACTTTTGTCCCCAGGACTGGGCCTATGTCCACAACTTCACCGACCCCGATCGTCCCCAAGTCATCGGCATGCCGCAGGGTACCTGCAAGGAGTTTCGTAATAGAATTTCCAATCTGCTAGACCGTCTCAAAGAGGATCTGGCCCGTGCATTTTCCAGCGATGAATATAAGAACAGCCGCAAGAAGGTAATCGAAGAAAGCCAGGCGAATCAGCAAAAAATCATGCAGGAAATCGGGGAATATGCCCAAAAGCATGGCTTTTTTCTGGAAGTGACCCAGGTTGGCCCTGTCCTGGTGCCCCTCATCGAGAGCCGTCCTATGAATCAGGCTGAGTACATGGCCCTTGATGAAAAGGTCCGTAAGGAATTGGACAAGCGCCATGCCGAGCTCCTAAAAAAGGTTCAGGATGCTTCCGAGAAACTCCACGAGTTACAGCATCAGACTGTGCAAAAGCTTTCTGACACCGATAAGGCGTTGGCTGATGTAACCGTCACACGCCTCTTCGATGGAGTCCTTACCGATTATAAAGATCAATCGAAGATCACCCAGTTCCTTAACGACCTGAAAAAATACACGCTTGATAACCTGGATATTTTCAAGGCGGAAGAGGTAAAAACCCCGACCCTCTTCGGCCTGCCCTCTACACAGATCACGCAGGGCCGCGATCCGTACCTTCCTTTCCAGATAAACGTCTTCATCGATAACAGCGAAACCCAGGGACCACCCGTAATCACGGAGCCTAACCCGATTTACCCGAACCTGTTCGGCAAATTGGAGAGAAGATTTCTTTTCGGAGGTTATCTCAGCGATCATACCATGCTCAAACCGGGGGCCATTCACCGCGCTAATGGAGGCTATCTGCTGCTGAGCGCGGCTGAGGTAATTACGAACATCGGCGTCTGGCCTGCCATCAAGCGGGCGATTCGCACCAAAGAGGTCAGGGTCGAAGATCCCTTCGAGCAATTCGGATTGATTGCACCGCAGGCGATGAAACCAGAACCGATACCTATTGAGACAAAATTCTTCCTGATCGGTGACCCATTTATTTACCAGATGCTGGCTATGTACGATGAGGAGTTCTGGGAGCTGTTCCGTGTAAAAGCCGACTTCGACTATGAGGTGGAGCGCACCGGGAAGAACATTAGAGAGTTTGCTGCCTTTATCGCCGGCTGCTGTGAGGACTGCAAGCTGCACCACTTTGATCGCACAGGTGTGGCCAAGACTCTTGAATTCGCTTCCCGCATGGTGAGCGACCAACAGAAACTATCTTCCCGCTTTTCCCAAATAAAGGAGCTCGTCCAGGAGGCCGAGTATTGGGCCCGGCAGGATGGTGCGGAATTGGTTGGCGCCAGGCATGTGGAGCAGGCTATTGAGGAGCGGCGCTTTCGCCATAACCTGCCAGATGAGAGGATTAAAGAATTAATGGAACGAGGCACAATCATGATCGACACGGAGGGCGCCGTTGTCGGCCAGGTCAATGGGCTTAGCGTCTATAGCCTTGGCGATATCACCTTCGGAAAGCCCTCACGCATCACCTGCCGCACCTTCCTGGGCCGGCATGGCATCATCAATATCGAGCGTGAGAGCCGGCTGAGCGGTCCTCTTCACAATAAAGGTGTGTTGATTCTGAATGGCTACCTCGGCTCAAGATTCGCCCAGGACTTCCCGCTCTCTTTATCCGCCAGCCTCTGCTTTGAGCAGTCCTATGAAGGCGTCGAAGGCGATAGCGCCTCATCCACGGAGCTGTATGCCTTGCTTTCGAGTTTAGCCGATGTACCAATAAAACAGAGCATAGCCGTAACCGGCTCGGTTAATCAGAAGGGCGAAATCCAGCCCATCGGCGGAGTTAACCAGAAGATCGAGGGATTCTATGGAATCTGCAAGACCAAGGGTCTGAGCGGTGATCAGGGTGTGATGATACCGCGCCGCAATGTAGACAACTTGATGCTGCGTCAAGAAGTAATTGACGCCGTCAAAGCAGGACAATTTCACATCTGGGCGGTCAACACCGTAGATGAGGGGATTGAAATTCTGACCGGTATGACAATGGGGCAATTGTCCAAAGGGCAGTTCCAGAAAAATACCATCAGTTTCAAGGTTGACCAGAATCTACGGGAGATGGCCAGGAAGCTCAAGGAATACAGCGGCGCGGGTGTGAATACACCCGATGAGCATAAAAAGGCAGACTAACTTCTTCATGCTTAGTTCCTAGATCTTCTCAGATTGCAAAAAATGCAGAGAATGGTGAAGATTGGCGGCTATGAATAAAGTGTACTGATCTCCATGTGTTACTGGAGAAGTATAAATAGAATCCGCTTGAATTTTGACGGAAATGAAGGAAAAATCCATCATATAATAATTATTATATTAAGAATGAATTATCATGATTTAAATTTTTTATTGTAGGATAATCCATTCACTTTTCTGACCAACCCCGGCTCTTTTGCAGGGGAAAAATAATAAAATACTTTTAACATTAATAACTTAAACATTTTAAACCCTTTCTGGAATACCTCTTGCATTACTACCTGATATAATGATTTGGATCCAAGATCATAAAAGCTAACATATTAATATTTAAAAGGTAATGGTAATGGAATATCCCTTCTTAACGCTATGCATAATAATTTCAAAATAATGATTTATGGAGGTATACCATGAAATTACTGATCGTAGATGATTATGCGGAGATTGTGGAAATTCTGTCTACCGCCATGGAGCTATCCGGTCATTGGGTAGATGAGGCATATGATGGGATTGAAGCGATCGAGAGGCTACAGAATGACTCATACGATGTTGTTATAGTAGATGCCGAAATGCCGCGAATGGGTGGTGTTGAAGTCTGCAAATTCTTAAAATCGCAATTTCCGGATGTTTATATCATCGGAATGAGCGGCTGCTTTCGCGCCCTGAAAGAGCTGAAGAAGGCAGGCGCCGACGTCTGCCTTTCAAAGCCTTTTCACATTGACGTAGTGGAGGAAATCATAGAGAATCTATATTGGACGTCCATGCCTGATTTTGGCTCTACTACATTCTATTGTAATAATAATTTGCTGATAAACTCATTCGCCTTTATTTTTGCGGATTGTCCAAACCAGATTTCACAAGAATAAGGTGGGTAGTTCATCAGTAACCAAATGAGGCTCTTCATTTTAATCGTTTCATCTGTGGTTTGAAGGAATGAACAGCAAATCCCTGTAAATAATATGTAAGCCACTATTCTGCTTTTGAAAGGAGGGCATTATGCCAGACTATCAAAAATTCAAACTATTCTTCAGAAAAGCCCTTACTCCCGTTACCATCATGTTTATCCCCCATGATAATTCCCGCAGATCATTGAATTTAAATGTCCCTGCTATCGGTGTATTTCTATCAGCCATTTGCAGTGTAATCGGTGCTGTTTACCTCTTATCCATGCTTCCCGATGCCATCAGATATCAGGAAATTGAAAACCAGCTCCTTGATTATTCAAAAAAGGTCGTCGATTTCAAGGCCACACTCTTGTCTTTGAAAAAGGCGGAGAAGGATCTCCATCAATTGATCTCACTGGGTTCCAGAGAAAAGATCTTTGAAAAGGTCGACACGTCGGACATGGGGTCATTCGACATCGATCAGGTGCAGGACCAGATCGAATCTTCCATGAAGACCGTCGGCGCCATCAAGGATTATCTGCGATCCCAAAAGGATCTTTATCTCGCTACCCCGAGGGGCTTTCCTGTTCAGGGTACAATCTCTTCCCCCTTTGGCAGTAGAATCAATCCAATTTCAGGAAGTTCTGAATTTCACCGAGGCCTTGATATTTCCACGACCACAGGTACACCCATAACGGCGACGGCAGATGGTGTCGTTGTCTTTTCCGGTTGGAACCGAGGTGGAGGTAATGTTGTTGTGATCGCACACAGTCATGGTTTTTCCACCTATTATGCCCACAACCGGAAGAATGCTGTACAGGTGGGACAGAGTGTCAAGCGGGGAGAGGTCATAGGATACATTGGTTCCACCGGCTCCGCTACAGGAAGCCATGTCCATTATGAAGTCTGGCATAACGGCAAAAATGAAGATCCAATTAGCTATACAGAGGGAAGATCCTGATGTTCAATAGGAAGTCGGATAAACTGGAGCTTATTCTCGGGAAAAATTCAAAAATCACAGGGGATGTCGAATCCGCAGGGACGATCTTTGTCCAAGGAACTATCATCGGCAACATACATAGCGATAAAGTTATTCTTGGCGAGAAATCATATGTGAAGGGTGATATCTTTGCCGGCAGTATCTCAATCGCCGGTAAAATCGATGGTTGCCTGGAGGGGAAGGAATGTATCGAAGTCAAAGTAACGGGGCATATTTCCGGGGATATTACGGCAAGACGGCTATCCATAATGGAGGGAGCGATTTTTAACGGCATTGCCCATATGGGTGATGCCTGTCAAAATCAAACCAATGACACTGATAAGAACATTGTTGAATTTGCAGCCAAAGAACGGTAATATATTTTTATATAGCGAAGATCGTCAACAAACATCCTGCCCATAAGGTTTTTTGAAGCCGTAAATCAGGAAATTCCTGATTGTAAAGCACTGAGCAATTTTTATATAAGTATTCTAAGTTCAAATTTAAGATATAAACTATGAAAAACATTCCAATCGTCAGACAGTCTGTCGCAATTATCTCATTCCTCATGGCTGGGATGTTAGTCATAGGACAAACAGGGTTTGCAGATAGCGACACAGTCCTTCAGGAAATACAACAAACAAAAGTGTGCCGGAACTGTGATCTGTCCGATATGAATTTTTCCAATGCGGACATTTGGGGTGCAGATCTGACAGGTGCAGACTTATCCGGTGCAGACTTGTCCAGCGCTAACCTGACCTTCGTAAAGTTTCGTGATGCAAAACTGAAAGGCGCAAACCTGTCCAACGCGGATCTTACCAATGCAGACCTGTCCGGAGCAGACCTGACCAAGGCAAATCTATCCGGTGCAAATCTGACTGATGCAACCGTGTATGGTGCATATATGACTGACGCGGACCTGTCAGGTGCTGTGTGGACTGACGGAATTAAATGCCAAGATGGTTCCATCGGCGGCTGCTTGAAGTAGAGTGCATCCGATTCGATCCAATTCATAATCTCATACCAAATACGAAACGATGTATCCATTTGCTCCATCAATAACCACAATACAGAAGATGGTCTCAGCTGAGCGGCTTGACATATGAGGATTCTCAGGAACTCCGCATAGACGGCAAATCTATTCAACAGAAGTGAAAGTGTCACGCTCATAATTATCAGTAATGAAATAAAAAAGGCAGACCGTCTGGCTCTGCCTTATATAGATGCTTGTTGCAATTCACCTAATTATTGCCCTCAAACGGTATGTCTCATAACCGCTCAAGTAATAATTATGCGCATTACTCTATTCTAAAAATCCCTGAAATTCCTTTCTTGCATTGGAATTATCTGTTCAGGATCGACTTCACTGACAAGTTTTGATGCAGCTTCTTTCCGGCCACCCCGTTTCGCCGGAACAGTAGAAGATATAGCCTTCCCGACCCCTTTTTCAAATTTTCTGGCCGATGGCAACTGGGAGCCCTTACCATTCGCACTTCCGCCAACCACTTTCACGAGTTCACTTATCACAGCCTTCATCTGCGCAGCCTGTTCATTCATTTCCTTAGATACGTAGGCCGATTTCTCCGCATTGGCTGCCGTTTGCTGCGTTACCTTGTCCATTCCCGCCACTGACTTGTTGATCTGATCGATCCCCTGAGCCTGCTCCCCCGATGCCGCCGCGATCTCGCCGACAAGTTCCGTCACCTTTTTGGCAACATGACGGTTGCTGGATAACTCACCGTTAACTTGGTCAAACAGGGCAGACGCCTCTTGGATCTTTGCCGTGGAGTCGGCAATCAGGACTTCCGTATTTTTTGCCGCTTCCGCCGACCGCATCGCCAGGTTCCGTACTTCATCGGCCACGACCGCGAAGCTGGCTCCCATTTCACCGGCCCTTGCCGCTTCTACGGCAGCATTCAAGGCCAGCAGATTCGTCTGAAATGCGATTTCATCGATCGTCTTGATGATCTTGGCCGTTTCCTCACTGGCACTTACACTGGCCTTAATAACTTCCTGCATCAAGGTCATCTTATCGGAGATTACACGGTAACTCTGTCTGGCGTCATTGGACATCAGCAAACTGGCCTGTTGTGCATTATCGGCATTCTGTTTCGTCATGGAAGACATCTCCTCAAGCGATGATGATGTTTCTTCGAGCGATGCTGCCTGTTCTGATGAACCCTCTGCAACTTGCTGGCCTGATGAAAAAACCTGGGAGGATGCCGCGGCTACCTGCTCGGCGCCATCAGAGAGTTTTGCAATAATGTGGTTGATAGGTTTTGTGATAGATCTGGAGAATAGAATTCCAAAAATCAGCGCGATAGCGATGCCCACAATAGTGCCGGCAACAGCCATCAACTTTGCTCTTTGTTCTAAAGTCTTGGCGGCAGTCCTGGCTTCTTCGGCCGCCTTAATGTTTAGGTCGATGAGATCCCCGAGGAATTTTTCAACAGTATAGAATGAGTCCGTTGTCTTGCCAATGGAAAGAATCGCAGCTTCATTACGCTTCCCGCTTTTAGCAAGTTCTATTACGTCACCATGATCTTTTTTCCAGGTCTCCCATGCCGGCCTGAATTTGTTCCAGATTTCTTCTCCTTCTCTGGTCCGGGACACTACCTCGTACATTTTCCATCCTTTATCAGCACGCTTCCACGCATCGTCAAGATTACGGAATTGAAGGGTCTTCAGGTTTTCATCATCGAGAAATTCCGGGATAATCAGCGATCTCTCGGCTTTGGAAATGGCTGTCTGCGCCTCTTTAATGATTTCCAGACCGATGATACTTGGAAGACGTACTTCCCCAACCTCCGTCAAGTCGCTGCTAACCTTGGAAATTCCATACCATCCCACAAAACCTCCTACTGTAATAAGAAGAGCCATCATCAAAAAGCCGCCAATCAATTTTATATCCAACTTCATGTTCTTCATTTCTCAACTTCCTCTCTTTTTAAAATTATTTAATGAGAAATTTGTGTCAAGAGACACCTTTCAGACTAAATCCGTACGACCCAGTATGAGATCACGAAACACTTTCATCACTAACCTGGCCGATATTTTTTAAGCTTGGAATTACTGATTAACAAAGGTAACCTATTACATTATCGGCAATTTAAGAAATATATTTAACAAAAAATTAAGTCGTATTTGATGAATGCGCTATTCTGCAAAGACTGTGACACCATGATTTAATGGAAACTAAAACAGCTATTAACCTGATAGTGGTTCAACAGGAGAAAGTGGATAGGGCCGCTGTTATGCATGGCCTTTATTGTATCACACGCTGAATCAGCTAACCCGCTATGAACAAAATAAAAAAGGCAAAGCCAATCTGGCTCTGCCTTTAATTTATCCTATTTTAAAGTATACTTAATTCTTAAACTTCATAATAACAATTCATAAGGAACAAAGTTTATGTTGTCGTCAACATGCTAACTACGATGGTGGCCTTTACGATAAGCTCCTGCCCATCAGCCTCGCTTATCATCTTCTTTTCGATGTCTTCGCGTACCTTTTCGGTGAAGGCGTTCAGCTTTCTGATTACCGGTGTTATCTCTTTTCCTTGAAGATACAAAAATTCTTCAGGTTTTTTCCTCAGCACAGTATTCCTCAATTTTCAGAATTAGTATTTATCTTGATGGAAGATGGCTTATGGTCACCAGGACTCAACTTAAATGAGCAGCGGTAAAATATAAAAAAGTATCAGCCATTTATAGGAATAAAAATTTAGCAAGTAATGTACCATCTTCATAACTTACTGATTTTTAAGAAATTATATATTTTGAAGGCTCTTACGGAAGATTGAATTCGTAAAGAAACCCGACATTTTCTAATAATTTATTGAATAAAAAATAGAGAAAAGTTTATTATTACAATGTTATACAAATTAATATTATTTTTGTAAAATATTCCGACGATTTTACAATTTTTTACAAAAATAGATCATTAGGGATTGATCTTGTCTTGAAAATAGATTGCTAAATTATTACTGTAAAAATACTAGTATAAACTAGTACTATCTCATCTTATCTCTGATTCCTATACAGGTATTTAGAAGTATGTAATCAGGTTCTTACGTATTGCATTTACTCTCCCATAAGTTTAATAATAAGAAGAAATAAGCAATAAGTCCCATAAACCTGAAGGATATGAATTGAGGTTGATCAATTCAGCAAGTGACTTTTTCAAGATAGAATTATTGGCCTGGTGGAGTCACTGACGGATAGGAGGCACATCAGTAGTTTGGGGCGTGTTCATTAGCCATTACCTGAGAGCCGGGCTTAATGCACAAAGATAAGACGGGTTTTGTCGGGTACATGGGATATGTACAGAAATGGAGATTAATGAGGAGCGCATCATTGTATAGTTTTAGAAACAGAAGTGAATTTTTACCTGAAACTGAGCCGGATATCCTTCTAATAGAGGATAACAGATATAACATAGAGTTTATGCTTGAAGCCCTTGAGAATCATAATCTGGCCGACAGGGTTAAAATTTTAAAGGATGGTGAGAAGGCTCTGGACTATCTTTTTGCAGCCGGGGAATATTCAGGCCGCGATCCCTGTAAACAACCGAGGATGATTTTACTGGACTTGAGGTTGCCAAAGATAGGAGGGCTTGAGGTTCTTCGGAGGATCAAATCCAATGAGATGACAAGAATGATCCCCGTAGTGGTTTTTACATCTTCAGCTAAAGATGAGGACAGGGAGGAGAGTTACGAGCTGGGAGCAAACAGCTATATAGTAAAACCTAATTCGCATGAGAACTTCGTTAAAACGGTTGCCGAAATAGTTTCGTATTGGGCGCTGCAGAACGTGCCTTACTGCTGAAAACGGATCGGGATGCTTTATATAAGCGATACTGACGATACCTCGATAATATAGAAATATAGACTATTCAAAATTGAAGATCTCCGTAGTGAACTACGGAGAATCTTTGATCCACAAGGAATATTAATGTTCCCCATTCGCTCGCTTACCCCGCAGCAAGCCACGGGGAATGCGCTCGCTGCCGGATTCAGTTCACTCATACAGGACCCTGAATATTCCTAGGACGAATACATCCAGGCATAACGCTCTGATGAGATTGTTTGTATTGCCCTTTATGCGGAGGCAACATTCATCTTCTACGAGAAAAAGAAGCTCCTGATAGGAGACTCTTCCCCAAGGTATGATTAGATATCATACTGTGAGAAGTTCTAGAAATGCTTTTCTTTGCTGGGCATTACCCGGTCGGACCTCATCATCTTCTTCCTGTGAGTCACGGGCGCTTTTGCTACGACTGTCTTTTCCGGAACAAACGGAACGTTCTTGTGAAAATGAACCAAACTGGTGAGTTTTTTGCTCAATGGTTCCGATCGACTTTCAGTCACCACATTATTCTCTCTGCCATCAACGAGGACTGATAGATCGTGGACAAAATGCTTCAACTTTTCGGCTTGGACATACATTTCTCCTGATGCGCTGGCTGAGTCCTCGGCATTGACAGCTGTCTGCTGGGTTACTCTATCCATTTCAGCGACAGCCTTATTGATCTGCTCTATGCCGTGAGACTGCTCCTGTGAAGCAGAGGCAATTTCATCGATGAGGCTTCCAATCTTCATGGAAATCTCTATATTCTCTTTGAAGGTATCTTGGGTCAATTTGGTCAGCTCGTTTCCATGGGCCACAGCCTTAATGGTATTCTCAATCAGATCGCTCGTGTTCTTTGCCGCATCCGCCGCCCGCATCGCAAGGTTTCTCACCTCGTTAGCTACGACAGCAAACCCGGCGCCGGCTTCCCCGGCACGGGCTGCTTCTACAGCCGCATTGAGTGCAAGAAGGTTCGTCTGGAAGGCAATCTCATCAATCGTCTTAATGATCTTGCCGGTCTCATTACTGGATTCTGTCACATTCGCAATTGCCTCAGCCATATTAAGCATGTTTACATTTACATTCTCCACTATCCGTTGTACTTCTCCCATCATAGCCTTTGCCTGTTTGGCGCTTTCGGCATTCTGCCTCGTCATGGAAGCGAGTTCCTCCATGGATGATGATGTTTCCTCAAGGGAGGCTGCCTGTTCAGATGACCCTTCCGCCAGTTGCTTGCTTGCAGAGGATACCTGGGATGAGGCTGCCGTAATCTGCAGGGCCCCGTCAGAGATGCCTGCGATTACATTATTTATCGGTTTAACAATTGAATTGGTCAGGGAGATTCCAAGAATAAAGACAATAAGCAGGCCAATTCCACTTGCTGCAGCAACTTTGATTGAGATATCTTTCACTACCTGATCATATTGGGTGTTTGGTACACCTACATAAAATATTCCAATAATGTCACCCTGAGCATTCTTAATTGGTTCGTATGCAGTCTGATTCCAGGTTCCGACAACATTTGCTTTTCCAATATAGGTCTGTCCTTTTTTCAGCGTTGCATCTACTACATTTTCCGCAGCTTTAGTTCCGACTGCTCGATCTCCTTGTGCATTTTTTACATTAGTTGTAACACGCGTATCACCCTGAAAAATTGTAACTGTATCGGAAGTAAACTCACCGATCTTGTCCACAATAGAGAAATTATCATTCATCTGTGTTTCGCCTTTGAATAACTTCCCCTCTCTGATAGACCATTCGCCGGCATATTGAGCATTCAGCAGGGCTCTGCCCATTGCCAAATCTGCCTTAAGCTTTTCATGAGCTGTTGTAATGACCTTGCTGTGAACAGTCATTATTGTAAAAATAGATACGGTCAAAAAAATCAGTGCAAACACAGCTAATAAAAGAAGAGTTTTTGTTTTTAACTTTAATTTTACCTTCATCCTTCCGCCCTCCCGTGCTTTCTTTATGATATATAAGAGGTCTTGATTGGCAGACCCTAATACCCCACACCTTCTAATAATTTCTCATGGTTTCGATAAATTTTTATGAGGTTGTACGATAAAATTGTGTAAATGTCTGATTTTATTATCGACACGAATTTCCTAGTACTTTAACAAATTAAATATAAAATTATTGGTAGGTAAATACGAGCATAAAACTAGAATAAATCACGTCCAAAATGACAATGATTTCAAGAAGTAAAAGCGTTAACTCAAACTAATTTGGATAGCAATGATTGTTGGTTTCACAACCGCGGAAGAGATAATCCCCACATTATTACTGGGTATTGCGAAAACATATTTTGAACTTGATCAGACAATTCGAAATATGGATAAGATTATCTCCGAGCATCCTGAAAGTGATCAGGCGCCCGAAGCGACCTATGTCCCGGGTGTTTCCTATTATAAAAGTACCCATGATCGGAGCTATCTCAAGCAAGCCTATGAGAAGCTTCGATATGGATACCCACAGACTGAGGAGGCGAAGCGGTTAGTACCATTGTAAAGAGCACCATCAGACTGTTGATATCATTCATTCGTAAGGACTAATCCCTTCATTGTTTTTTCCTGAAAGGTAGTATTCCAAATTCTGCCCTTCTATGGTACGTTGAAATCCAAAATTAATGGGGTGGAGAAAACTCAAATATATGGAGGTTGGTTATCATGTCACTAGGAAATGGTGAATGATATCACCGCTGAACTCCGGGAGCCCACTCCGCCAAATAATTAACCCATGGAAGAGGATAAAACCAGCTCAGAGACTAAGGGGTTTTGCTTTATGAACAGGAAAGAAAGTCTTAAGCATCTGCCGAATAGGAACGACAGCATGTGTTTTGGCTGCAGCCCTGCTAATCCGACAGGCCTTCGTTTGGAATTTTTTACAGACGACGAATCAATTTTTTCATGGGTCAAGGTGCCAGGACATCTCAGTGGATGGAAGAACCTAGTCCACGGCGGTGTTATCTCAACTATTCTGGATGAGGTTATGGGGAGATCGGTCATCTACAAAATGAAATGCCTTGCGATGACCAAGTCCATGACGGTTGACTTCTTAAAGCCTATTCCTATTGACAAGGAATTAAGAGCTGAAGGAAGGCTGATCGAGATCAAAAATGAACGTGAAGTCCTGGCAGAAGGGCTCATCTTCAGTGAGGCAGGGGAACTTTGTGCGAGATCCAGAGGGACTTTCGCATTTTTTAAACCCAATGATGGTGAGAAGTTGGGCATCAAAGACGATGATGCGCTCGTGTGGTTTAACTCGCTCATATAGCTGTAAAAACAAGTGCCCTTAAAATTGGTTCAGAAGATATTTTCGGGTTACTTTAGAACTTCCTGTTATCCTGACCGCCGCTTTAGATGCTGACACAAAACATTTTCTTCTTAAAATCAACAAATTAAGATGTAAGAAATTTGGTTTAGGTATAACCATTAATATATAATAAATAGCTGAATAGTCTGCATCTTTCTCATCGGATGTTTTTATAATAATAGTTTTATACTAGCATTACTCATAATATTTTCTAGTATTGCATTTTGTTTAACAATGTATGAAATAAGAGCCATCTTTCTTCTTAAGAATTCTTAAAGCATATACTTTTTCACATGCAAAGAATGGGAAGGCAACAAAAATGGCACGCAAGATTAATGATGATGAAAGGGCAAGCCTGGCATTTATTGAGGCACTGCATCGAACAGTTCCCATGAATACCCTTGACAACCGCATACTGAAAATAGTTCGTGTCATGCTCGGATGCTCGCGATACACAGGTGGACAAAACCAGGCCGCTTCCCACATCGATGGATGCATGTTCCTTCATCCCGAAGACGGGCTTGTCATTTTTCACCGTCCAGTCCGAATCCAGGTCCCTCTGAAACCGCATCGCTCTCTGAGTCTTCTTTTTCATCTGCAACCGGATCTTCCTCTTCTCTCGAAGCTCTCTGAGTTTCTTGTCGCTGACAGGACGACTGGCCGATTTCACTACCCGGGCATCCAGGGCCATGCCGGACTCAATGGAAAAACCCAGGGTATCAAACTGATTCAACAGTTCATGATGAACTTTCTCCAATGTCTCTTTCCCGGTGCGCTCCCGAAAACGGCAGATAATCGAATGATCCGGGGAAGGCTCACTGAATGGTAAACCGATGAAGGCCTTGAAGGAAAAACGATCGTTGATCTGGCTCTCTAGATCAGGGTCAGATTTAATCCCAAACCACTTCTGGATGAGGATTGCTTTTAGTAACATTAATGGTGGATATGCCTTATTACCAAAGTCTGACTGTCCTACAGGATAGTGCTCCCGTACAATCTTCTCGATGGCATCCCAGTTGATGACGGCACCGATTTCAGATAGGACTTGCTGGTTTCTTGAGTGGGTGACGGCTCTTTGTATTTCCATATCCAGGAATGTGGGTCTCTTATCGTATTCCTTGAATGCCATGGCGGTCTCCTTCAATGATGAATTTGACCGGAAGACTACCATAAAAATAAGTAATTGTCAAGTAATATCAGTATGTTAAATGACATTTTTGTTAAAATATGCATGAAAAACTAATCAGAGTTGTGCAAAGGTTTTAAGATATGGACTTTTCCAGAGATGACATTATTATCTCTGAAAAGAAAAAGGTGGGTGACCCTGTGGTTTGTACAATTGAGGCTCGAAAGGGAAACGGAGATTCGTCACGCGCCAAGGGGCAAGCATTCATATATTCCGATCTGGTTATTGTCTGTGTAGAAACTGTATGGAAAAAATTGAGGGATCCAATTCATCCTCACCATTACGAATATCTAAGTTACTGACCTATGTCAAAGTTGCGATAGGAGTGTCCTTGTTAAATTTGAAGCTGATCCCGCAATAGAAACTGACGAGGTAATGACATCGGTAAAAAAATTTGAAGTGTGGTCTGTTGATTTTGCTATCTTGATGTAAAGGTTTGGAAGAGTATTAATTGCGTCATATATTTGTGGCACTAACATTTCTGCCCCTCCCATTTTGTGTATATTTCATCAACCAATAGTCGATACCATTCGGAGATACTTTAAAGTAAGGAGTCATAGAATAAATCATTTAAAAAGATGTATTGACACACGGAGCTTGATGTTGACGCTTTAAGCGGATCAATACTAATATAAAAAAAGGGAGGACGAAGAAATGAACAAGGGAGATCTCATCAATGAAGTTGCAAAAGTCACATGCAGTAAATCTTGTGCAGTACAGGCCGTAGACGCTTTTCTCGGCACGGTCAAGAAAGCGTTAAAGAAGGGGAACAAGGTAACTCTCGTCGATTTTGGAACGTTCTCCATTGCGAAAAGATCTGCCAGAACAGGAAGGAATCCCCAGACTGGAGCGCCGATCAAGATTGCAGCCAAGAAGGTCCCTAAGTTTGCCGCCGGTAAGGCTTTAAAGAATGCTGTGAAATAATGTTCAGTGATTGTTGACCTCAGTTGCAGAATCCCGTCATTTGCAGTCGTCAGGATCTTTTGAATGCGTATGTCATGAACGATCCGGGTTTTTCCAGGTCTTCCCGTAGAGAGCTGATCGTCTCTTTTAAATGACGGTTTTCCATTTGAGTCTGATACGGTTCCCCTGATTCAGACTGGAGTTCCATGACCATCACCCTATATTAGGATGAGAAGATAAACCCAGCTCATCCCCACAGGTATCCCTTATCAATCCGTTCCAAAGTGCAGGCGCTTTCATCTTGCCATATCTTTTGTATCGATATATATTTACAAAAACCCAGATTCGGCAATAAGGAAGAAATAGCTGGAAATTGTACGTCATTGCGGTGAGCCGAAGTCCCGAGCGGAGCGTGGGGAAGCAGCGGGTGCTCTGCAATCTCGTTGGAAGAGAGAGAACGCCATGCTTCGCTCGCAATGACACTTTGGTAGCGCTGAATCGGGCCAACATATGAGGAGGTGTCACCTACCATGATCCATACCCGCTTTACTGAACTCTTCGGAATCAAGCACCCTATTGTGCAGGGGGGCATGCAGAATGTCGGTTGCGCGGAACTTGCTGCTGCTGTAGCTAATGCCGGAGCCCTCGGTTTTGTCACAGCACTCACCCAGCCGACTCCGGAAGACCTTATGAAGGAGATTAACCGAGCACGGCAGATGACCGACAAGCCATTCGGCGTCAACCTGTCGATCCTGCCTGCCATCAAGCCAATACCGTACGAAGAATATGCCCGGGCCATTATTGACTCCGGGATCAAGATTGTTGAGACTGCCGGAAACAATCCGGAGAAATTCCTGCCGGCTTTCAAATCAGCAGGCATCAAAGTCATCCATAAGTGTACTTCAGTCCGACATGGACTCAAGGCTGAGAAGATTGGCTGCGATGCAGTGAGCATCGATGGTTTTGAGTGTGCCGGCCACCCGGGCGAAGATGATGTCCCGGGTCTTGTGCTCATTCCTGCTGCAGCAGATAAAATTAAGATTCCGATCATAGCGTCAGGCGGTTTCGGCGATGGCCGCGGTTTAGTCGCCGCGCTCGCACTCGGAGCCGAAGGGATCAATATGGGCACCCGTTTCCTAGCTACAAAGGAAGCCCCTGTTCATGACAACATGAAAAAGAAGATCGTCGAATCCGATGAACGGCACACAGCACTGATTTTCCGAACATTGAAGCATACGGGACGTGTATTCCGGAACAGCATAGCGGAGAAAGTACTTGAGGTCGAGGCGTGTCCAGGCGAGACTCAATTTGAAGATCTATTAGCTCTTGTTTCCGGCGAGAAGAGCAGGAAGGTCATTACGAACGGGAACCTGGAAGACGGCATCTGGTGGACCGGTATGGTAATGGGACTGATCCATGATATACCGACGGTGCAAGAGCTCATTGAGAGAATCGTGAGTGAAGCTGAAGAGATAATAACGGCAAAGCTCGTGAAGGTGATCGCTCGCTGATCTTGATACGTTCTACGAGTCTTTTCTTAACAGGACAAAGCATAAAGGAGGTAGTCACGCCCGATGAACCTTATCACACTTGCCGATGAAAACCTGAAGAGCTTCGGAGAATATCCGTTCTTGATCTTTGAGAATGAAATATTCACAAACAGGCAAATGCTCCAATACTCCAACAGATTGGCGAACGGCCTGGAAAATATCGGCGTCAAAAAGGGTGATAACGTGGTGGTTATGCTGCCTAATTGCCCGGAAGTCCTCATGAGCTACCAGGGCATTCTCAGGCGGGGTGCGGTTATCGTACCCCTCATTCCCCTGATGAATGAGAGAGAATTGGCCCACATTCTCGGTAATTGTGAAGCTGCCGCGATGATTGCCACGAGTGATATTTTTATAAAAAACGAACCGATGTTCAGGACAATGGAGAGCCTGAAATACATAATCATTGTGGATCATGACGTCCCTGCAGGAACCCTTTCATTCCGGTCTCTGATCAATGACCATCCGGAAGCATCAACTCCTTCCCCCGTCGGAGAAGAAGATCTGGCGGTAATCCTTTACACAGCGGGCACCACATCAACACCAAAAGGTGTCATGCTGACGCACAAGAATCTGCATTCCAACGCTGTGAACGCGTCGCTTGCCCACGGCACCCGGTCAACGGATATCACGCTGATCGCACTGCCTCTATCCCACTCTTTCGGAATCACATCCATGAACAAGGCGTACAAGTATGGTAACCTGCATGTCCTGATGCGGAAATTCCAGGTTGACGAAGCCTTTAAACTTATTGAGAAGCACAAGGTGACCGATTTCCCAGGGGTTCCCGCCATGTTCATCGCCATGTTGAACAGTCCCGAAGCAGGAAGCCACGATCTGTCTTCATTGAAAAGCTGCCTCAGCGGCGCAGCGCCCTTTCCGGTGGCAAACCTCATCGCGTTTCAGAAGAAATTCAACTGCACAGTTTTTGAAGCCTACGGACTCTCCGAGGCATCGCCCGCAGTCAGCACGAATTACTGTAACCGCCCGACAAAGCCCGGATCTATTGGCCAGCCTATTCCCGAAGTCGAGGTGCGGATCGTGGATGACCATGATCAGGATGTACTTCAAGGTGATGTCGGGGAATTACTTGTAAAAGGACCCAATGTCTCAGCGGGCTATTACAAATTGTCCGAAGAAACCGCGAAGACATTCAGAAACGGCTGGCTCCGCACCGGCGACATGGCAAGAATGGACGAGGACGGTTACCTTTATATTGTGGAAAGAAAGAAGGACCTCATCATCCGTGGTGGTTTTAATATCTACCCAAGGGACATTGAGGAAATCCTTTATCAACATCCTGCCATCAAGGAGGCTGTAGCCATCGGCATCCCCGATCCTGTCATGGGGGAGGAGGTCAAGGTTTATGTCGTCCTGAAAGAGGGCATGACGGCAGTCGCTGAAGAAATTCTGCATTACTGTCAGAGTCAGCTAGCCAAATACAAGTGGCCAAAATTCATCGAATTGGCGGAGAGCCTGCCCAGAAATCCCATGGGAAAGATATTACGCAAAGACCTACGAAAGCTCAATACATGAGCACTTTATTTGAAATTAACAAAGTGCTCGCCCAACCAACTCATCTGCAATGCCTGCATACCAAATACCTGCGATCAAGTTCAGCAAATCAAGCATATCTTCCGAAGTCTTGATTTTCTAATTCAGCCAATATATACATTATTTCATATAGTAATCATTATTTATTCCGCATTGATTGCTCACACCTCTTAAAGAGGTATCGGGAAAGGGTCGGAAAAGGAGAAGGACTTGATTCTCGCTGCCATTTATAACTGATTAATATCGAGTAGTAAAACACTTAAGAATTACTGGTAGAAATATGCATAAAAGGGCGGTTTCCCAGCCTGATCTGATGGCATAACTTGCCTTTGCTAATCCTCCTGTTGACTCATAAATAAATGTTACCGAAGGATAGAAGTAAGTAAGGATCGTTGACTCATAAAACATGTTACTCAGCGGGAGAAGATTTTTTTAAGTTTTGTTTCCATAGCATTTCTTAGCAGAAATGGGTTACGGTTTTCAAGCTGTTTGGAGAGCGAGAGTTTTACTGATTCAGATATATGGGGAGATTCCATGACTCTCTGACAAGGGGTTTTCGGCGAGTCATGTTGTTTGGTGGTTTTAGAACCGATGCGTTCTTTGGCAATGAGTTTCACGGACGGGCAGAAGAAGTTGTGGAAGAGTCTCCATTCATTGCGGTAGAGGTTATTAAGAAGGGCGATGACCCTGGGATTATCTAATCTCTGGTAACCGAGCCATTGGCGTACGTGCGTCCAGTTTTTCTGTTCTACATGTGCGTTATCATCTTTGTGGTACGGTCTGCTGCGGGTAAATTTTACGGGGTGTTTTCGTCGGGTAAAATGTCTCACGAGGTGATAATTTAAGAACTCTGATCCGTTATCGCAATCGAAGCCAAGGAGTGGAAAGGGGAGCATTTTTTCTATGTTTTTGATTTGTTTGAGGACGCCTGTTTCTCCTTTACCCCACACAGCTCTTTGTTCCGTCCATCCCGTGGCAATGTCCACGCAGTCTATGGTATATGCGTACATTCCCAGCAATGACTCTCCACAATGGGCTACGGTATCGGCTTCAAGGAATCCCGGTTTTGATTCATCCCATTGGTTTGTTTGTATAGGTATTTGTTTCCTTAAGAGAGTTCCCGGTTTTGTTGTAGATCTGCCGCGTTTTTTATAGTGGATGCGGGTGGGTTTAAGAAGTCTATCTATGGTAGCTGGTGAGATTTTTACCAGAGCTTCTGTGATCGGTGGAAGGAGTTCACCGTAGAGTTGAATATATCCTGGCAACCAGATAGGTAAAATGGCTTTTAGACGCTTTGAACAGGGGAGATTTGCTGCCAGCCATATCTGTTTTAAGGGCTTCAGAATCTCCTCATTTTGATAAACGGGAGGCTTCCCTCGTTTCTTCGGTCTTGGCTTCGTGAAGCGTTTAAATCTCCTGAGAAGGCGTATGGCATGTTTTCTATGGTATCCGCACGTTGTGCAGAACTCGTTCAGGATAATTGTTTTTTCATAGCGGGAAGCATTTTTATAGCGTAAATGGATTGCCTTAGTGTACTCTTTTTTCGATCGTGGACTCATAGATTATCCTCCTTTTTGGAGTCGGTGTTCGGTAACACCTATTTATGAGTCAACGATCCTTTTTTAAACACCTCTTGGGTAACATTTAATTTGAGGCAATTCGTCCTTTCACAAAAGTATTGACTGACTCTTTCTAAAGGCGTATAATCAAGTTACCTTTTTTTCATGCCTCCTCGTTCTTTGAGGCCGGTCGTTTCCAGAGAAGCCCGAAGCCAATTTTGCCAACTCAATCGCTTCGGGCTTTTCCGTTCCTATATATGCAACATTGGACGATTAATGCAGGATTTTCGAAGCCACAAATCAGTCTATATCTGATTATAAACTGTTGCATGATGCAGCATTTAGAGATTGACAGTAATAGCAGACAAAGTATATTATCTGCACCGGAGCGATCCATGCAGATTGCACAAAAAAGAGTAGAGTGTTGGACAGGATCATCACCCCATCGGGGAGACAAGATGATGGCACGAGGTATGGAAGGTTCATTTTTTAAATCTTTAAGCTCGAAATCGGGTGGGTCAAAACAATAATACTAAGGAGGAAAGTATGAGAAAGGTAGCAATATGGATTGTGGTAGTTGCGGCAAGTTTTATGCTGCAAATGATGTTTGCTCAGCAGTCATTTGCTCAGGCATCACAAGCAGGTGGGTCCAGCGTGACGAGGGGTGCATGGACTTTGGGAGTGCCGAGTCTTGATGCCGAGACATCATTTACGGGACAGGAAGCTATAGTTGTCGAATCCGGTAAGGTAACGAAAGTAGAGCCGATGAAAGGTGTGAAAGACGGTCAGCAGATGAGAGTTACGACGGACCAGGGTAATAAGTATGTTGTCTATATGGGACCCAAGTGGTTCATTGAAAATCAGAAGATTAAATTTATGGCCGGTGACAGTGTTGAAGTAAGGGGCAAGAAGTTTGGTAGCGCTATCATTGCCACGGAAGTGAGCAAGGGCGATTTTACCATGAAGCTTCGCAACGAAGAAGATGGTATGCCGAGCTGGGAATGCTGTTTCCCTCGGTCAGTAA
This sequence comes from uncultured delta proteobacterium, assembly GCA_963695875.1. GTDB lineage: Bacteria > Desulfobacterota > Syntrophia > Syntrophales > UBA2185 > DATKLL01. The sequence goes on from CAVOID010000005.1 coordinate 210,993, forward strand.
AAAAGTAAAAAAGCAATAATAAACAAGCGACCCACGACCCACCCAATTTTTGAGCTGGCTCAAATGTATTATAATAAAGATTTGATCTCGACTTTTTTGATCAGTGAGTTTTAGACATACTAATTGTAAAACATTTTACACCTGAAGTATATAATAAGGTTGACGATGCGACGGTTACTAGAAGCTCTGTTTCTTTCTCTGCTTTTCGTTGTACTGAGTCAGCTGATTGTGCCGGTTGTATTTTCTGCAACTGATAATGTTCCAAGAATTACAGTGCAGGAACTGAAAGCTAAGATGGATAAAGGTGAGGACGTAGTGATTATTGATGTCCGCGCGTGGGTTTCATGCCTGGACAGATGCAGGGTATCCAATCGAGCCTAAATAACTGCAACTTCCAACCGGTAATCGTCGAATGCCACAGAGACCTGATATTGAAGAGTAGTAGGTGGAGACTAGGAAGTCGAATCAGAGCCAAATTTGGTGCTGTCCATCCGACTGCATTTGTCTTTTGCAACTAATCCTATCTCTTCGTGAAAACTCCTTTTTGATCCAATCTCGATGACATGTGAGATTGTAAAGGGCTTAATCTTTCGCCAAACTCCGACCTCGCCAGATCATGTAGATTGCAGGATAGATAATCAATTCGAGGATGGTTGAAGTAATTACGCCGCCGACCATGGGCGCGGCAATCCGCTTCATCACGTCGGCACCGGTGCCATGGCTGAACATGATGGGGATAAGACCCGCCAGAATGACGCTTACCGTCATGATCTTGGGGCGGATTCTCTTCACGGCACCATACATGATGGCCTCTTTCAGATCGGCCGCAGTTGCCATCTTTCCCTCTTTCTTCCATTTCTCATAGGCAAGGTCAAGATAGAGGAGCATGACCACGCCCGTTTCCGCATCGAGCCCCGCGAGGGCGATGATACCAACCCATACGGCGATGCTCATGTTGTAATTGAGCAGATAAAGAAGCCAGAAGGAACCGACGAGGGAAAAGGGAACGGCAAGAAGGACAATCGCCGTTTTCGTAACCGACTTTGTATTGAAGTAAAGCAGCACAAAAATAATAAAGAGCGTAAGAGGAATGACCAGCTTCAACCTCTCATGGGTCTTGACCAGGTATTCATATTCGCCGCTCCAGGAAAGACGGTAGCCTTCGGGAATCTTCAGAGAGGCCACTTTCTTCCTGGCTTCATCAACATAACCACCCATATCTCCACCCGAGTAATCGATATAGACATAGGCGGTCAAAAGCCCTTCTTCACTTTTTATCGCTGTCGGTCCCTTGACAATCTTGATATCCGCAAGTTCACCCAGAGGTATCTGGAGAGGACCGGGTGAGCCGACATGCCTGCAGCCGATGCGGCAACCGGGCGGTTTGCCATCATCACCGGCACAAGCACCCTTCTTGAGTTTTTCCACGTCATTTCGTAATTCCCTTGAGTACCGGACATTGACGGGATAGCGCGCCCGCCCTTCGACCGTCGTCGTCAGGTTCATCCCCCCGATGGCCGCCTGGATCACTTCCCCAACATCATCCACGGTCAGGCCATACCGTGCCACCTCATCCTTCTTAACGGCGATATCCAGAAAGTAACCGGTCGTGACCCTCTCCGCATAGACACTGCGGGTCCCCGGAATATCCTTGATTTGTTGCTCCAGTGCGAGTCCTATCTTTTCTATCTCTTCGAGGTTCGGCCCCAGAATCTTAATCCCCACAGGCGTCCTGATCCCCGTGGCAAGCATGTCGATGCGGGCCTTGATGGGCATGGTGAAGGAATTCGAAACACCCGGTATGGATCAGGGCGTCGTTCATCTCGTCTTTGAGTTTTTCCACCGTCATCCCTTCACGCCACTCGCGATTCAGGCTTCAGGTTGATCACCGTCTCGAACATCTCCAGGGGCGCCGGGTCAGTCGCGGTCTCCGCCCGTCCCGGCCTTTCCGAACACCTGGGCAACTTCCGGGATCTTTTTCAGGATTTTGTCCTGTATCTGCAACAATTTGGAGACCTCGGAAATGGATGCTCCGGGCATGGTCACCGGCATGTAAAAGAGGGTCCCTTCGTAAAGAGGGGGCATAAATTCCGAACCAAGCTTCATAAAAGGGTAAATAGTCAGTATCAGAATAACGGCGGCAACAATAATCACCGTCTTTCTGAATCTCAGGGCAAGCCTGGCGACGGGTTCATAGAGTTTGTGCAGGACGATGCTGATGGGATTTTTTTCTTCCGGCCGGATTTTCCCCCGAATAAAAAGCGTCATCAATACCGGCGTCAGGGTAATGGCGAGGAATGATGAGAAGAGCATGGCAAACGTCTTCGTGTATGCCAGCGGTTTGAACAGTCTCCCTGCCTGCGCCTGGAGCGTGAACACGGGAAGGAATCCCACGGTGATCACCAGGAGGGAGAAGAAAAGAGAAGGGCCCGACCTCTTTGGCCGCCTCGATGATCACATCCGTCCTGTTTCCCGGCTTCCCCTCCGCTTCCCATTCTTCCAGCTTCTTGTGGGAGTTTTCCACCATGATGATGGCGGCATCGACCATGGCGCCAATGGCAATGGCGATACCGCTGAGACTCATGATATTGGACGTGACGCCCAGATAGTACATGCAGATAAAGGACATGATGATCGCTATGGGCAGGGTGAGGATCACCACCAGGGCGCTGGGCAGGTGAAACAGGAAGATGAGACAGACAACGCTGACAGCCACGGCCAGTTTGATGATCTCATCTTTCAGGGTGTCGATAGAGCGCTTGATCAGGTCTGAGCGGTCATAGGTGGTGATAATCTTCACACCTTGGGGAAGGCTCGGCGCAATGTCTTTTTGGATCTTTTCCTTGACCCGTTCAATGACATTAAGGACATTTTCACCGAAGCGGACAACGACAATACCCCCGGCAACCTCTCCCCTGCCGTCCAGTTCCGCCAGTCCCCTCCGGATTTCCGGCCCGAACTGAATACGGGCTACATCCTTCAAAAAGATCGGCGTCCCCGCATTGTTCGTGCCCACGGAAACATCTTCCAGGTCTTTGAGGTTTTTGATGTATCCCCTGCCCCTCACCATGTATTCCACGCCGGACATCTCCAGCACCCTGCCTTCCACATCCCGGTTGCTCTTCCGGATCACCTCCATTACTTTTGTGATCGGAATATTGTAGGCAAGGAGGCGGTTGGGATCGATGGTCACCTGATACTGCTTCACAAACCCGCCGACACTCGCAACCTGTGAAACTCCGGGAACGCTTTCCAGTCCCAGCTTGATGGTATAGTCCTGGATGGAGCGGAGTTCGGAAAGATCATGCCCGCCCGTCTCATCAACGACGGCATAGGTAAATCCCCATCCCAGGCTTGTCGCATCGGGACCAAGGACGGGATTAACATCGGCAGGTATCTTGTTTTTGACGGCCTGGAGATACTCCAGCACCCGGCTTCTTGCCCAGTAGATATTCGTTCCCTCTTTGAAAATGACGTAGATAAAGGAACTG
>CAVOID010000006.1:0-39956 GCA_963695875.1 uncultured delta proteobacterium
TGTATTTTAGTGCTCTGTCCCGAACGGCTTCTCTATATTGTAGCTCCTCTATCATTACCCCGCATATGGAAATCCAGAGAGAAGAAATGGGTTCCTGCTTCCGTAATATTTATAAGATATTAGCGGGACAGGACGCTATATTGCCCCACTTATCGTAACACCGGGATCGTAAGTACTGGACACTTTGCGTGTCGTACAACTTTTTCTGCGACACAGCCAAAAATATAATGGCGCCCTCCAGTCTCACCGTGTGATGCTATTACGATAAGGTCTACCTTTTCCTCATTAGCGAATCGTACGATTTCATCTCCAGCGTTTCCGGATGCAACAATTACCCGCGTTTGTATTTCCTTTGGCACATTTTCCTCGACTACTTTGAGAAGTTTATCTTTGATACTTGACTCGAGATTTTCTTGATACAGCGGAACATTAAACGATCTGGATGACGGTGTAAATGCCGTTATTGCGGGAACTACTGGTACAACATTAATTATATATAGCTTAGCGGAAAACTGTTTGGCATACTCATATGCTACTTTGAGTGCATCGTACGATGGCTTACTAAAGTCGGTGGGGTAAAGAATTTTCTTTAAAGGTAACATATTTCTCCTCCTTTCTTGGTTGTAATTATCCTGGCTGTTTAAAACTCTTCCAGGATTTCCTGTTTTACCAGTTTGTCATTCTTTCTCAACTCTCCAGATCCTTTTTATCCTGTCAAAATCTTCTTTGGTAATTTCTCCTCTGGTATAACGCTTCTTTAAGATATCCAAAGGACTTTCACTCTGTTTCGGCATCTGTACTTTCATTTTCACGGCATGAATTATGAAATAGATCAACAGTCCAATAACAATTAAGAATAATATCCACATAAACATCCCTCGTATCCATAGCACATCTGCATCCTTGTTCTCCATCCCAAGGACCTTGCCGCCATAGTAACCATATCTTCCACAGGTTATTAACAAACTAATTATCACCGAGAAAAATATTGCACGCCGTTTTTTTACCTGTCCCACGTCCACAATTATTCAGAGTTTCGCACTATCAACATGGCATTTATGTAAGACTACAATAGCAACGAATGAATCTCCTACTAAAAGAACGGCTCTTAAAGATGCAAAAAAAAGTGTATAAGTAAGGGCCGTGTACATGGCCAATTCAAGAGATGAAGCTGAAGACTGTGCTAAAGCCCTCCAGATCATGACCTCAAAGAAAGTGAAAATAACAAAGCAAGATGTTATTTGTGTACGTTTTACTCTTCTGAAGTTTTCATGATCCTCCTCTATCATGGTACGTAGCCATTTCAACTCTCTGCAGTGAGAAAAGATCAGCACAATTGTTATGGCTCCGGCGATTCCGATAAGGGCAGGACGCCAAGTTTCGTCTTCCATCAAACGGAAGGCAATAAGAAAACAGCAGGAAAAGTAGAGAAAACAGGAAAAGCCTGCTGACCAGACCCATGAGGCAAAATGTGTAAAGTCACTGATGCTGTCTATTCTTGTGATCGCCATGTTATAAGCGAAAACGAGTGATATGAGGACAAGCCCAAATAACGTGCCGGCAACTTGTGCCAGTGCTGAAAACCCGGATTCCATCAGTCAATTGTTTCCTTTGTGTGATAAACGTAGCTGTCTTGGACGACGAGATAATGCAGACTGTCAGGTGCGTCTATAATTAAGCTTCCATTTACTATAAAAGCATCACTGTCGTATTTGACTCCCTCCTTCCCATCAAGAACCACAAACCAACTATTGCCCGACTTAGCTGCATAGGCCACATGTTGGCTGTCCGGGCTGAAGGTTAGAATGCCCTTAATGATCCCATCATACCGCTTCCCTTCTCTACCATCCGTTACAACAAACGACTGATTTCCATCTTTGGCTGCATAAGCTACAAAGCGGCTGTCCGGGCTGAAGATGGGTGTGCCCGATAATATTTCATCATAAGATTTTCCCTCTTTACCATCTACAACAACCACCATCTTGTCGCCTGCTTTTGCCACGTATGCCGTATGCCTGCTATCAGGACTTATCCTGAAAGATCTCTTGATCCAGAAAGAAAATTTCACTTGATCAATAAGCGTCGTAGTCGCAATGTGATTAGGCGTTCTTTCCTGCGCCCCAACGATCACGCCCAGAAAAACGAGAAAAAAAGAAAAAGATATAATGACGCATTTCTTAAACATCCTGGAACTCCTTTTTCTTTAGCAGGATAATGAATGGGCCATATTCTTAGCAAGAGAAGCAAAACAATCTATGCATATCGAAATATACTTCCAAAGAAACCATGACAACGCTGATATATATGAATAACCAGAAAATAACTTTATTCACGTTCACCTCTGCCCCTTTTTTAATTAGCTTTTTTCCGCCTGGGCAGGTTCACCTCGGGTGAGAGGATTAATTGAGGTGGTAATTCCTGTGCACCCAGGATGTGCACAAGTTCTTCCAGGGCGGAATCCATCTCCTGAAGTCTTTTAGCGGGTAACACTTCGAGGCCGGCAACCAGCAGACCCTGAGCGACTTGTGGCGATTTTTCGACAAGTTTCTTGCCGTCAGTTGTTAGTGTTACTTTTACAACCCGTCTGTCGTCTTTTGAGCGCACCCTTTTTACAAGTTTTCGCGATTCGAGGCGGTCGAGTATCCCAACTACAGAAGCAGGATGAAGGTACATACGTCGGGCAAGGTCCGACACCCTTACGGGGGATACATCCCCAATAATCTTGATCGCCCACAGTTGAGGTCCTGTGATTCCGGTTTGATGCTCCGCCCTCTTCGAATAATCATTAACTGCCTTGAAAACTCTACGAATGTTATCAATGATTCCTGAGACTATTGTAGATTTCTTGGTCATTCTTCACTCCTTAATTATAAGCCTATGGCATCTTATCTAACATATTTATTATTTATATACAAATTATTTATGTATAAATTAATTGACATGTGTAGCTTAAAGTAGTATAAAGAATGATAAAAATAAACAAGGAGTGATACATATGAAGAAAAAAGCGTTGGCTATTATGGTTGTAATTGTATTTGGTTTAGCGTTTTCATTAATCTTTTTTAGTGGATGTGCGAAAAAGGAGGTAGTAAAAGAAGAATCCGCGACGAAGGAACAAGCAGTGGCAGCTAAACAGCCTGGTATGCAAGAAAAGGTAACAACAAAAGAAGGACCAGCCATGGCAACATCTGAAGAAGAAACAGCTATGGCAAAACGAGAACAAATATTTGTAGATATTCATTTCGATTTTGACAAATTCAATCTAAAGTCGGAAGCTAGGGAAATACTAAAAAAGCAGGCTGGTTGGCTTGCCAATCATGCGACCGCCAGTGTCCTCATCGAAGGGAACTGTGACGAAAGAGGAACAGAAGAATACAACCTCGCCTTAGGGCAGAGACGAGCCAATGAGGCTATGAAATATTTTGTCGGATTTGGCATTGATAAGAAAAGAATAAAAACGATCAGCTACGGCAAGGATAGACCCCTAGACCCTGGAAATAATGAAGCAGCCTGGGCAAAGAACAGGAGAGATCATTTCGTCTTATCGTTTAAGAAATAGAAGTACACCGCATGACATCCATAATAATACCCCTCCGCCTCCAAGTGGTGACGTCCGGGAAGTGGGGTTAAAATATATAGACATAGGCCGGCAGAAATGTTGCCAAACAGCACGGCCGAAAGTGGCATATAAACAACTGGCCATGTGTATCGCGCAAGGGATCATCAGCGTTTAACTTACCTCCTTTTTTCCAGATGATCCCTTGCAAAAATCCACGAGTAATCGCGGCCCTAGCGATTGCAAGAGCCTATGACCCACAATATTGGGCGAGCCAATGCTATATGTCTTTGTTACACGCTCGGGGTGGACGCATAGGAGGTAGGTTTCTTTTTACATGGAACGCTCTATAGTTTCCATGGTGGTCCTCAACAAAATGCTCGTAGAGTTCGCATGTTCTTCACCAATAGCTGCTGCCAAACGAGACTTTACCTTGCCCCTTTCCTGCGTTTAAAAAAGAAAGGAGGCACGTCCAACCGACAAGTGAAGAAGTGACTCTAATAAGATAGGGTTCATTTTACAGTGATTGTGCCTCGTATTTGCCTTTTATGAAAAAACATCTTATCGAAGAATCTGTTCTGTTTATCAGCATTCTCAAATGGGTGGTAATCGCCACAGGCATCGGGATCATTGTAGGATTATCGACAACCCTGTTCTTGAAGCTGCTGGACTGGAGTTTAGCTCAGAGCACGCACTATCCCTATTATTTCCTCTTACTCCCCATCGGATTGTTAATCAGTGCTCTGGCAATTCACTATTTAGAACCTGACGCAAAGGGATATGGAATAGAAAAGGTTGTCGAGGCTGTTCACAAGCGCGGGGGTAAAATATACGCAGCCATTGTCCCGGTGAAGCTTGTGACAACCATCATCACAATTGCCACGGGGGGGTCAGCGGGACAGGTCGGCCCTTGCGGGCAGATAGGGGCATCACTCTCATCCGTTGTTGCCGATCTGTTTAAGCTCGATGATAATGACAGGAAAAAGCTCGTCATATGCGGGCTCAGCGCGGGATTCGCATCCGTCCTCGGTGCGCCGTTCGCCGGAGCCATTTTTGGCGTTGAGGTTCTCTACGTGGGAAGCATTGTATATGAAGTTCTTCTTCCATCCATCATTGCAGGGATTACAAGTTATCATATTTCGTCGCTGTTCGGCATCCATTACCAGTATTATCCCGTCAATTTTGTTCCGGCTATTACAGAAGCTTTTATTTTTAAGATTGTGCTTGCCGGAATTTTTTTCGGAATTTGTTCGATTATTCTAATTGAGGTATTAAGATACGGCGAAAAGGTTGCGGAAAGAGTGAGCAAATCATTGCCCGCTAAGAGCTCTAATCGGTGGAGTGATTCTCATAGGCCTAACCTTCATATTTTCGAAACAATTTCTCGGCACTGGCCTTGAAACTATTCAGGCTTCCCTGAAAGGAGAAAGGATTGTCCTGTACGCCTTTCTTTTAAAAGCTATCTTTACCAGCATTACCATGAACTTCGGAGGAAGCGGCGGTATCATAATGCCCATATTATTTGTCGGTGCAACATCGGGAAGCCTGTTCGGGGAAATATTCGGATTGGATAGAGCAACCTTCTCTGCGGTCGGCTTTGTGAGCCTTTTAGCAGGAGCGGCAAATACCCCGATTGCGGCAAGTATCTTAGCGATAGAATTTTTTGGAAGTGCCATCGCTCCCTATGCCGCAATCGCCTGTGTTGTCAGTTTTCTCATGACGGGCCACAGGAGCGTTTTCCCCACACAGATACTGGCGTTGAAGAAATCCTCTTCCGTTGAGGTTGAAATAGGGAAGGAGTTGAATAATATGAACACAACGTTTAAAATTCGCGATAAAAGTCTAATAGGATTAGGTTTAAAGATTTCAGAAAAGATAAAAAGTCTGCTGAGAAAAAGATAACATGCTGTTTTATTCGTGAATAAGATACTTTCGAAAATCTCTTTCATAAACGGTTTTTAAAATGGATTCAATAATTTTTTCGGCGAAATTTTTTTTGCATTTGATTTATATACCAAACAATTCGAAATGAAAAAGTAGGGAGGACAGTTGAAGAAGATTCGATGCCATACAATGAGGAGATCCCGAAGATGAAAAAATATCTTGAATTATCTCTTATGATGATGACCGGTTTGCTTGCGTCCTGCAGCCGGTGAAGGTTACCTTTGCCCGCAAGGTCCCGGTGGATGGGGACCCATGATGCATTACGGATTTGGATATGGAGGGATGTTCATGTGGATAATATTCCTGATCGTCATTGGATTGCTGATCTATTTCATTGTTCAGACCCAGAAAACGAAGGGCCAGACGCCGACACAGAATGAAAGTCCCCTGGACATCCTGAAGAGGCGTTACGCAAAGGGAGAAATCGCAAGGGACGAATATGAGAGAATGAAAAAAGACCTTGAAGGATAGACGCTGATGACTTTTCAAGGCTATCCATGTAGGTAGAACCATGGAATCTGGACGGAACGAATGTCTGTCATTATAAACAAATGGTACTAAGTATTGAATGAGTGAATTTAAATAATTAGGATAAATTTGGATTAATGCGGCCGAACCCGACCGTACTATCTTTCGATCCGCAAAGAGAGTAATCAAGGGAAGGTGATAACTATGAATTATATGAAGAACCGAATCACTCAGTCTTTGACTCTTTTTGTTTTGATGCTGTTTCTCTTTTCAGGGTATGCAGTTTCTCTCGCACAAGATACTGGAACATCCAAGGTGATCTTTTATGTTAAACGATTTGGCGTTGGCAAGGAGGTCCTGGAAGGGCTGAAGGGAGTGAAGAGAGTTGAAAAAGGTTTTCACTACTTTAAAGAGATAAACACTGTTTATTATGATCCGGCAATAATTACAATTGAAGAAATGGAAATGGCCCTAAAAAAGGCCGATACTTACATAGGAACAGTTCAATAGTTAAAAACGTCCATGTTTTCAATACAGGGGCAAATTTTCACAATATTATCCTTTTTATCTCGTTCTTTGTGTAACGTAGCCTTTTTAATTCGCACCATTTGATATTACATTTCAATTGGCAATAATCAAGAAATCGCATAATTCTAACTTAGAAGTGGTATATGTTCTGGGGGCAGGTCAGTAAGGGGAACCGGACTGGATCGTGCGATCATCAGACATATTATAAACGCACACGGAGGGCGTATATGGGTAAAAAGCAAAATAGGCGAGGTGAGCATCTTTACTTTTTCTTTGCCTGCATCATAATAGCACCAATTCTAATGTGTGGGTGCAGTCACCTTTACGAGGGATTTTTGGCCAGGCCGGAATTCAAAGAGGCGAATGATTTTTCGAGCCAGGGCAACTACAAGGCCTCCCTGAGCAAATATGAGCAGATTATTGCACGATACCCCACGGAAGGCGACAGGGTCCTTTTCGAGATGGGTTTTATTTATGCATTTCCCAGGAATCAGCAAAAAGATTATCAGAAATCTCTGGAATGTTTTCAGAAACTCATAAAGGATTACCCGGGGAGTGGGTACAGGCATGACAGTGAAGTGATGATATCTCTTATCAATGATGTCACTCGCAAGGATAAGAGGATTATTACACAGCAAAAACAGATTGAGACGCTCGAACGGCAGGTTAAAAGCAAGGATAATAAGATTATTACACAGCGAAAACAGATTGAGACGCTCGAACAGCAGGTGAAGGAGCTCGAAAAGAAAATAGAACAGATGAAAGAAGTCGATATGAATTTAAAAGAAAAGAAAAAATCATTTCCTGAGCAGTAATGAGGTCAGTGATGGAAAAGCTTTTAATCGTCGATGACGATTTGAGTATTTTAAGAGTGCTTAAGATGAGATTAGAATCCGAGGGCTATCAAGGTTGAATCTGCTTCGGTGTCTTGGGGTCTTTATGCGTTGATCCTTCTATGTCCTTTATTGCATTTCATTTTAATGAGGGCCATGGCCTACAAGGATATGCAGGAGGGGCGTTCAAAAAATTGGGTGACAGGGGAATAGGAACGAATGAATTTGATAAATTGTATCCCGAAGGGGGGTAATGTTATGAAGATGGTCATCGGTATCATTAGAGAAAGATGTCTTGAAAAGATTGTGAAAGAATTAGAAAAGATTAATGTCCGCAGTATGACAATCTCCGAGGTCAAAGGGATTGGGGAACAGGTAACCTTATATAAGCCGTATGCTATTCACAATATGATACAAATTATCGTACCTGATGAAAAAGTTGATGAAGTTAAGGATGTGATCCTGAATTTTACCCACTCCGGTACGGCAGGCGATGGTATTGTTGCCGTGAGCCCGATAGATTACATGATAAAAATAAGGTCTAAGGAAAGGTTGGGGTAATAGCAGGTATCTTATGCTTACCATTATTCACTCATTAAATACTGTCTTTTGTTTAAATATGTAAAGGATGTCCCTATTCCTGACCAGTTGATGATACTCTTGAAACTGTCCTCTCTGTTATTGTCAGGACTTCTTAAATCCCGGCATACCACTCGTATCCATGGTCTTCCCAGTATCCTCCTTTCCCCCCGGCTATCCTGGAAAAGTCTTCGACGATTTCAAGGCGCATGACATACTTCGCCATTTTGTAGCCAAGCTGCCGCTCCAATCGCAAGCGCAACGGTGCACCGTTCTTAATTGGCAATGGTTTGCCATTCAGTTCGTAAGCGAGTATCGTCTGCGGGTGAAAAGCGTCTTCCAGGTCGATGCTCTCGTAATAGGGGGAGCTGCCGTCTTCTTCCATCGGGTCTGCACAGTAGAAAACGACATAACGAGCATTGGGTTTCAGATGTACCGCTTCGAGTAGCGCACTGAGGCGCGCCCCTTTCCACATGCCTATGGCGCTCCACCCCTCAACGCAATCATGGCGCGTTATCTGGGTACGACTGGGAAACTTTCGAATGTCCGATAGCGTAAAGGTGATGGGCCGTTCAACCAGACCGCCGACCGCGAGGCGATAGTCCGTAAATCCTTTGTCCGCCATTGCCATGTATGTTGGATTATTTGGCATTGACGTCCCGTTGCTGCGGAATTGCGGTGATAGATCGGTTTCTGTGAATTCCTGCGCCATCGCTTTGCGCGACAGGACCAGCCTTTGAATTTTATACGTAGCCTTTTCGCCTAAACCCAGCACCTTGGGAAACCAGGTGGTTTCAGAAAGTTTTTCACAGCCGCTAAGCACCACGACACTTGCGCCTGCAAGAAGGCGCGTCATGAGACTACGCCGGGTAAGCTTGTTGTCATCACTCATGATCCACCTCCGATTCGACCCTGTAGTATCCTGTAAGCATCGAGCGAAGATTGTTCCAGAAGCCGGTGATGATTACCTCAAACACGTGAATGATCACGAACAGCACCAGCGCACAGGCGACAACGAAATGGATCGTCCTAATGGATTGTCTGCCGAAAAAGATATCCACCCAGCCGAGGAATAATGCGTCCAGCGCTGGCGACATACCGAGTCCCATCAGGATCATCAGGGGGAGAAGGAAAAAGATCACGACCAAATAGGCGCATTTCTGCAGTATGTTATAGTGCTTGGCCGCTTCGCCTGCGGGATGTCGAAAGCGCAGATGATCGACAATCGTTCTGCCTATCGAACGCCAATCCTGCATCGTGGGAATAAGATCACGGTGCAAATGCCTGCTTACAATGGAGTAGGTTATAAAGGCGATGCCGTTTACCACGAGCAGCCAGGCGATAAAGAAGTGCCAGCGCCGCGCCATGGAAAGCCATTGCTAGTCGGGTATGGTGAGCCAGGAAGGGAAGCCACGTTCGGTTAATTCTCCCGCCGAGTCCCTGGAGGCGCCGAGGAATCCGGTTGTATTGAATTCGTGGCCGAAGATGCGGGTGACGCCGGAGATTTCCCCTTCATCGTCTTCTTCGCCCCGCAGCTCCAATACGGGAGAAGCGCCGCTGTAAGACTGCTTGCCCCAGTAAAGCGCAGGATGGGCATTGAAAATATTGAGACCGCTCATCAGGAGCGTAGCAAGAAAAACGACATTGCCCCAGTGCATAATGCGGACAGGCAACGAATGCCTGTAATACGGATATCCACTCGAAACGGCGCGGATCAAGTTTTTCCATAATTTTCTTAGCCAATCGCGTAGTGTTCCGTTTATTCGTCTCATCAGGAGTGTGGCAAGCAAAACGGCATTGCGCCAGTGCATAGTGAGCACAAACAACGAATGCCTGCAATACGAATATCCACTTGAAATGGCGCGGCTTAAGGTTTTCCATAATTTTCTCAGCTACCGTATATTGTTTTGTTTATTCGTCTCACCATTGTTTGTCACTTTTAGGATTTCTGTAGGAGATTCCTTGAAAAGGCCAAGACCTCATCATCCAAGTTAACTGCTTATATCAGCGTCTGATAAGTATCTATCGGGTATTACCTGAATCATGTGTTCCAAATTCCTTACTTACCTTCGGCCAGCTTTTCGGATCATCACAGGAATTGTTTTGATGCTTATCCATGCTGATAAGAAAAGTTGAAGAAAAAACAAAAAAGTAGCATTAGGTTCTGCTTTTTCATCATGTCCTTGATGGAAATATTGTATGACGGACAAAATTGGAAATGCAACATGTCAGGAAGTATTTATTTTTGTCGTAAGTAAAGAAATGGAAATTTTATATCTGTCTGTTTCAACTCGCATTCAATAATATCCTGATCGGGGGAAGGACGACAGGTCTGAAACATGAAAATCTAACACATATACATGCAGAAACCGAACAGCAGTACCCACTAGATTTTATTGTCAAATAATATTTCTATAAAAGAAATACCTTCCCCTATACTTCTAATCCTTCGCACAATTGGTTCTCTGTCATTGCGAGCGCAGCGAAGCAATCTCATAAGCCTTTGATAATTCGTTAGATTGCCACGTCGCTTACGCTCCTCGCAATGACTGAATGAGAGTTGTGCAAACGTTTCAACTTCATAAGGGAAGGTATGGAATCCGCATGGATGAAATGTTCAATAATGATAATTTACTTTATTACTTAACCAACAGAACGGGGCATTTGGCTCCCCTCATAACCTTATCGGCGATACTGCCGAGATGATGAATCACCCCTTTTTTCCCGTGCGATGCGATAACAATAAGATCGATACGTTTGTCCCTTTGCTCTTTCAGGATCGTTTCATAGGTATCTCCCATTTTTACATCAGCGATAATCTGGATGTCCTTAGACGGAACGAGTTCTTCCACTTCCTTTTGCAGTTTTTCCTTGGCAAACTTCAGGCTTTGCTTTTCAATCTGTTTTACGAGAGAGACGTCGAGGCAATAATCCACGGCACATTGCATCACTTCGTCCACGACGTGCAGAAGATAAATCTTGGACTTATGCTGTGATGCAATCTCCACAGCCTTCTTTAAAGCCTTGTCGGAATACGCGGAAAAATCGGTCGGAACTAGAATATTTTTTGGTGCAAACATTTTTTAACCCTCCATTCATTCATATTAAAATGTAAAACATTAAAAAAAACTTTGTCAATGCATCTTCTGCAAAATAATCATATTTTCTTGAAAACATGTTGACGGGTAATCTCTCCCCAGCCTGCACTTTATAATGGCGGACAGGGGTTCTTTTCAAATCACAAGTCCTGTTAATTATTTATTTGCAGATAAATATCCTTTGGCTAAGGATGTGTTGACATGAACAACCCCTTTATTCAGGTTTTTCAGCGGGTAATCATCCATAATCACTGGAAGTTTATCGGCCTGTTCCTGATCCCTGATAACTGAACCAGCAGGAACGTAACGGCGATCTGGAACTGACACCCCCATCAGGATTACACCTGGCTCCAGAACACACCCTTTTCCGACATGGGATCTAAAAACCAGAACCTTCATGCCGACAAAGGTATCGTCCATGACCACGGCCGGTCCGTGAATCTGTGCCTGATGGGCCAGGGAGACACGGCTCCCAACATAAACGGCGTACTTCCTGCCGTTGACTTCATAAAGGTTTTTCTCAACAGGTTTCCCATCAAGTTCTGTCTCAAGTGCGTGGATTACAACCCCATCCTGAACATTCGAATTATCGCCGACAAACAGCGGCTGCCCTTCGTCGCCACGGATGGAAGCCATCGGAGAAACCATAATATTTTTACCCAGTGTGACATTTCCGATAACCGCTGCCAAAGGGTGAACATAGGTGGAAGGATCGATTGCCGGCTCCGATACCTTTGTACTAAAATCAGCCGGAACATTCTTTTCTATCACGCCGTTAATCTCCTTTTGAAAGAATTGAGCAAACAGTAAAGTGCAGTCTTTGCTCTCATTAATGCCTCAAAAAAATGCTCAACCGCCTGCGGTTTGCGGAAACGCCGTATTGGCGTAAAGATATTCCATCTTTTCCTTGTGCTTTAATTCTTCGCTTGCCATTTTGGTCAATAGCTCTTTTACATCGCCCGCCGGATAGCTTTTTGCCAGGCTATTGTAAAAATTGTATGAGTTAATTTCCCTGTTGGCGGCAATCAGATAGACCTCGGCGCTTTTTATGTCCTTTTTAACATCGGGCTTTTTCATGTGTTCTATGATTTTATAATCAATGGGTGTCTCCAGCTTCAGGACTTCCGAACAGAAGCGGCCTTCCTGGCAGGTTGTAAGAAATTCTTTATGTTTGGCTTCTTCCTGGGCGATATACTTCAGGGTGCTCTTCGCCTCCTTATCTTCTACCAGGTTGTAGAGGTCCATATAAAAATCATACGCCTCTTGTTCCTTGTCTATGGCCATGCTGATCACTGAGTTAAGCGTATTTTGCATTTTCTCCATACCTCCCTTACAAATCTGATTTTATAAAACAGTTACAATGTCCGATCCTCAATCAAAACTATTATACTCTACAGTGACCCTGTAGCCAATTCCTAATTCATCACCCTCCGCAATCGCATGAACCGGCCGAACATTATAGGAGTTAGGGCGAATTTCCCATCACCATGGTGGGGCGAGAAAAAATCCGCCCTACGGTTATTAAAGATAATCTTTATGCCTTTGCCGCTTTCGGCGCCGGTCTCTTGTAGCTCAATGCGAGAAGAAAACCGACTGCGAGAAGTCCTGCGGCAACATACACAGCAATTCCCTTAATCTGTGCGAATACCAGCGGCCCGACAATGCCCGCAGCACCCCACGCCGTCAGCATGATCCCATAGACTTTGCCGATGTAGCCGGGTCCGAAGGAGTCTGCGGCAAATGCCGGCATGGTAGCAAAGCCGCCGCCGTAACAGGCAAGAAGATAGCACGCGACGACGGTGAAGATCAACTTATCGTCTATCTGAGGCAGCAGGACATAAAGAACGGCCTGGGTGATAAACATGATGATAAACACGTTCTTTCTACCAATAGCATCGGATGTCCATGCCCATAAGAGACGTCCCAGACCATTAAAGATGGACGCGTAGGCAAGGATCGATCCTCCTGCCAGGGCGAGCGCCGCTGCCTGCGATCAAAGGATCGGTTTTCTTGATGACATCCTGGGCCATGGGGGAGAGCTGTGAGATCAGTCCGAGTCCTGCGGAAACGTTCAGGAAGAGCATTGTCCAGAGCATCCACCACTGAGGAGTCTTCACGGCTTCATCGAAGGTAAACGATTGCGCTGCCGAGACGCCTGTCGCTTTAGGGGTAAAGCCTGCTGGGCAGCCAGCCTTTGGGTGGATTCTTGAACAACTGAGCAGATGCGGTGACTAAAACCAGAAATATCACGCCCCAGATGTAAAAGGTGTTTGCCACACCCATGGAAATGACCATAGGAGGAGCAATCTTGCCCATGAAAAAGGCGCCGCCGCCGAAACCCATGACGGCGAGACCCGTTACCAAGCCCCTCTTGTCGGGGAACCACCGGATCAGGGTGGCAATGGGGGTAATATAGCCGAAACCGTTGCCAAGACCGGCGATGAAACCGAAACCAAGATACAGAAGCCAGATGCTTCCGATCTGATCGGCCAAGCCGGCAAGAAGCGTCCCGATACCGAAAAGAATACCACCGATGGTGGCCACAAACTTGGGACCTTTTTTGTCCACCAGGGTTCCGCCGAAGGCGGCGGCGATACCGATCATGCCGATACAGATCATGAACGTCACCTGCGTCTCCGTCTCACCCCAGCCGTGGGCGGTCATGAAGGGTTTCTTGAAAACAGACCAGGCATAGACCGTCCCCAAACACAATTGCATGACGATTGCCGCAATGGCAATCAACCATCTCTTACCTTCTAAATTTTCATTACTCATAATACATTACTCCTTCATTATAAAATATTTTACGTTCCTATAATTTAAAGTTACCCCACCGTCGGGTGGGGCAACTGTGAATCATGTTTTCTTTTTATGCCGCTTCCACTTTAACGGCACATACCTTATATTCCGGAATTTTGCAAACCGGATCGAGGGCAGGGTTCGTGAGTAGATTAACGGCTGCTTCCTTGAAATGGAAATTCATGAAAATCGTTCCTTTGGGCACACGCTCTGTTACCTGAGCTTTAGCCTGGACAACGCCGCGCCGTGACGAGACTTTAGTCAACTGGCCTTCCTTAATCCCGAGTTTCTTCGCATCACCCGGATTAATTTCTACGAGGGATTCCGGGCATCTCTGCGTTATTCCCTTGGAGAGGCGTGACATGGTCCCGGTGTGATACTGATACAGGACGCGACCCGTGGTCATTACAAACGGGTACTTAGCATCGGGAACTTCCGCAGGTGGGATGTAATCGATCGCATGGAATAATCCCAGACCCCTGGTGAACCTGTCTTTATGAAGGTATTTGGTTCCCAGATGATCCGTATTTGGACATGGCCATTGGATGCCCCCTTGTTCAAGCCTGTCATAGGTGATGCCTGCATAACTTGGAGTCAATTGGTTGACTTCCTTCATAATATCTTCAGGATCGGCATATTTCATAGGATAACCCATTTGGGTGGAAAGCTCGGAAATGATTTCCCAGTCCGGCTTTGCCTGGCCGGGAGCATTAACAGCCTTTCTGACACGCTGCACCCTTCTTTCTGTGTTGGAGAAGGTTCCCTCCTTTTCTGCAAAACAAGCTGCCGGCAATACAACGTGAGCAAGTTCTGCCGTCTCAGAGAGGAGAATATCCTGCACAACAAGGAGCTCAAGATGGTTTAACGCCTCTTTTACATGAGATAAATCAGGATCGGAGAGCATTGGGTTTTCACCGACGACAAAGAGAGCCTTGATCTTTCCCTCATGGGCGGCATTCAGTGTTTCCACAATGGTAAGTCCCGGTTTAGGAGGTAATGTGACACCCCAGGCCTTTTCGAATTTTGCCCTTGTTTCATCGTTCGCTACCGGCTGATAGCCGGTGAAAACAACCGGAAGCGCTCCCATGTCGCAGGCGCCCTGAACATTATTCTGCCCCCTCAGGGGGTCGACGCCCCCTCCCTCAATGCCCACATAGCCGCAGAGCATGGCAAGATTCGCACAGGATTTTACATTATCCGTACCGGTAATATGCTGCGTGATACCCATGGTGTAGAGAATCGCAGCCTTTCCTGCCCCCGCATACATACGGGCGGCTGCTTTAATGTCTTCCGCCGGAACGCCAGTAATCTTTTCGGAATACTTCGGAGTATATTTCTCTACAACCTTCTTCAGGGCTTCAAAGCCCTCGGTTCGCGTTTCTACATATTCTTTGGCGTAGAGGCCTTCAGAGATAATGACGTTCATCATGCCGTTTAAAAGGGCAACATCGGTGCCTGGCTTCTGGCGCAGCCAGATGGCGGCATATTTCACCAGGTCGATTTTCCTCGGATCAGCGACGATCAATTTTGCACCGTGCAGGCGGACGGCCCTCTTTACTTTCGAACTGATAACAGGGTGGTTTTCTGTCGTGTTGGTTCCTATGGCAAGCATGGCATTGGTATATTCAAGCTCATCAATGGAATTAGTCATTGCACCACTTCCGAAGGCAGCGGCCAGACCGGCCACTGTGGAAGAGTGTCAAAGACGGGCACAGTGATCGACATTGTTGGTGCCGATCACCGCTCTCATGAATTTCTGGAAGAGATAATTTTCCTCGTTGGTAACCCTCGCAGAGGAGAATCCTGCGATACTGTCAGGACCGTCTTTCTTCTTGATTGAAGCCAGTTTCTCGGCAATGTATTTATATGCCTCATCCCAGCTTGCCTCTTTCAGCTCTCCGTTTTTCCGGATCAGGGGGGTTTTCAGACGGTCGGGATGCTGGACGAAATCCAGTCCGAAACGACCTTTTACGCAGAGTCTGCCTTCATTGGGTTGGCCGTATTCACGATTGCCTGTGACTTTGACAATCTTTCCGCTATGGATGTTCAGATCCATCTGGCAGCCGACACCACAGTATGTACACGTTGTTTTTACCTTTTTCATTTCCCATGGACGGCCCTGAAATTTTGCCTGTTTAAACGTAATTGCGCCTACCGGGCAGGAATCTACACACTCGCCGCAGAAGACGCATATCGAGTCGATATAATCCGCGTCAAAGGCCGGGCCGACCTTGGTGCGGAACCCCCGCAAAGAAAAATCAAGAACCTCATTGACCTGAATCTCATTGCAGGCCCTGATACACCTGCCGCAGAGGATGCATTTGTTGAGGTCTCTCTGGATCATAACGTTGGTTTTTTCGATTTCATAACCGGGGGATTCTATTTGGAATCGCGGTTTCTCTATCTGTAACCAGTAAATTAGATTTTGCAGTTCACATGCCCCATTCGATTCACAGGTGAGGCAGTTGTGATCGCCTGAAGACCAGAGAAGCTCGACAACGAGCCTTTGAGCTGCTCTTACAGCCGGTGTATCGGTTTTGACAACCATACCGGTGTTTATCGGCATGCAGCAGGAGGCCACAAGGGTTCTTGCACCCGCAACCTCGACCACGCACACCCGGCACGCACCGACATTTGTGGTATTCGCATACTGGCAGAGTGTCGGTATATAAATACCGTTATCCCGGGCAACCTCCAGAATTGTCTGTCCGGCGGTGGCTTGAACCTCCTTTCCGTCAATAGTTAGTGAAATCTTGTTCGTTTCCATTACGTACTCCTTTCATGCAGCCTGAAAATTGATTATATAAGTTAAACACCCAGTCTTTCTATTAAAACTGCGGAAAATAAGACAATAAAAAATTGTAATAATCTGGTGAAATGTCCAATGTCAGAACTACTGTGCTAAGAATAATGGTGACGAGTGAATGTGGATGCATCCTGATTAACATCTTCTAGAACTGTCTGGCTGTTCATTATCAAAGAATTTCGACATATTTTTTGTGGGTGTAAGATATCAAATACGTATTTTTCATCATTATTCTTACTCTTCCTGTGGGTAGTAAAAAAGGATCACAAGTATTTGCCGAGAAATGAACAAAGCGCCTCCCTTTACACTAATTATCTGTCGGTGTCAAGCATTATTGGTAAGAAATCTAATTATTTCAATAGAATATGTCATATATGATATATGTATAATTTTACATAAAATATGTTCCTGGTAATCACGTTTTTCCTTGTCGAGTCTTAGGCATGGCAAGATTTCAAAATTCGCTTTTCACTTTATTACTTGTTTCATGTCTCCTGTGGAAACCGAGCATGACCAAAGAAAGAAGCGGTGATGAAAAACCTGGCAGTTAGATCGTCAGAGCGCCCTTATTCCATCCTTTACATCTCCAGATAAAAATGGTTAATAGAAATGATAAATCAAATTATAATATGGCATTGAGAATGGAAAACGACAGTGAAAACAGCAGTTTTTTTGGGAAACTAAGGGCCGGTCTTGCCAGGACAAGAAAAAGCCTTGTCAGAAATATTGATGACATCCTCCTTGGGGAAAGGGTCATTGATCAGAAACTCTTTGAAGAACTGGAGGAAACTCTGATAATGGCTGATGTCGGCCCTGCTTTTACCTATGAGCTGATTGAGAAAATGAAAGAGCAGGTCCAGAGAAAAGAGCTCGGTAATCCGGAACTGCTCAAAAAAGTCCTGAAGGATGCCATCACGGACACCCTGAGGAAAAATGAGATGCCCTTTCAGATCCCTCAGAATGGACTCTTTACCATAATGGTCGTGGGCGTTAACGGGACAGGGAAGACGACAACAATAGGAAAACTGGCATTGAGTCTGAAAAAAAGGGGTATGTCCGTCATGCTCGTTGCGGCCGACACTTTCAGAGCGGCAGCAATCGAACAGCTTGAAATCTGGAGCCAGCGGGTGGACGTGCCTCTGATCAAACAGACAATCGGCGCAGACCCCTCCGCTGTTGTCTTTGATGCCATTGATGCGGCAAAGGCCAGAAAGGCTGATGTCTTAATCATCGATACGGCAGGCAGGCTTCACACCAAGGTGAATCTGATGGAGGAGCTGAAGAAGATGAAGCGCATCATAGGAAGGGAACTCCCCGGATGTCCTCATGAGATCCTCCTTGTTCTCGATGCCACAACTGGTCAGAATGCCGTTGTCCAGGCGAAGATGTTTTATGACGAAATCGGTGTGTCTGGAATTATATTAACCAAACTTGGACGGAACGGCAAAAGGCGGAGTCATTATAGGAATCGCCAGGGAACTCAGCATTCCCGATCCGGTATATCGGTATCGGTGAGGGACTGGATGATTTGAAAAGTTTCAAAAGTGAAGAATTTGTGGGAGCCCTCTTTGAACAGGACACCAGGTAGAGGGTCGGATAAGGAAGTTTCTGCATGGGAAAGATATTTGCCATAGGAGATATACACGGATATATCTTAAAGCTCGATAGATTAATGGCAAGGCTTCATATTGATGCCGAAAAGGACACGCTCGTTTTTATCGGAGACTATATAGACAGAGGCCCTGATTCCAGAGGGGTCATCGATAAAATCCTAGATATCAGAAAAAGAATCAAAAATGTTGTCTGTCTGCTGGGAAATCATGAGCAGATGTTTCTCAACTACTACCTTGAACAAAGGGATGAAGAGCTTTTCATGCATAATGGAGGAATAAGCACATTAATATCTTATGGCTTTACACGAGAAGGCAGGAAAGACTTAAAGGTACCGGATATGCACATGGATTTCTTCACCACCCTCCGGCCATATTATGAGACAGATGATTATATATTCGTACATGCCGGTTTAAGACCAGGCATTCCCATTAATCGACAGAACATCGAAGACCTCATCTGGATACGATACGAGTTTATCAATTCTCCCTACGATTTTGGTAAGGTCGTTATTTTCGGCCACACACCCCTCTCTCTTACTGAACCCCTGACTGATAAAAACAAGATCGGCCTTGATACGGGTGCCGTCTATGGCGGAAAATTGACATGCATTGAACTGACGGAAATGAAAATATATCAGGTCTGAGGGTCTATGAAGATCATTGAATGCGTCCCCAATTTCAGTGAAGGCAGGAGCAGGAAAAAGATAAACAGTATCGTGTCGGCCCTTTCCTCGGTTGAGAATGTGAGGCTCCTTGATACATGTGTCGATGCAGACCACAACCGGACGGTTCTGACCTTCGTCGGGACGCCGGAATCTGTAACAAAAGGAGCAATGGCCGCGTGTGAAAGGGCCATCGATCTGATTGATATGCGTGAACACAGGGGCGTCCATCCCCGCATCGGTGCGGTTGATGTAGTACCCTTTGTACCCCTGAAAGGTGCAACGATGAAAAACGCGGTGGACGCGGCACACCGGTTTGGCCGTGCCTTCGGAAAAACAAAGAAAATCCCAGTTTATTTTTATGGTGAGGCAGCACTCGATCCCGCAAGAAGGGAACTGCCCGATGTCCGTAAAGGGGAATACGAAGCCTTAAAAACGCGGTTTGATAATCCTTTGTGGCTGCCGGATGCAGGACCGGCCCGCTTTAATCCGCGAAGTGGCGCCGTAGCAGTCGGGGCACGCGAGCCTCTTATTGCCTTCAATATCAACCTTGCAACGGACAATCTTCAAGCAGCAAAAGAAATCGCCTGTTCCATAAGGCAGTCAAGCGGCGGGCTGCAACATGTAAAGGCCATCGGTGTTCCTCTGAAGAGCAGGAATATAGCCCAGGTATCGATGAACCTTACCAATTACAAGGTGACACCACTCCGGACAGTTTTTGATGCGGTAAAGGAAGAGGCCTCCCGCCGCGGTGTCGCAATCCTGGAATCTGAACTGGTGGGCCTCATCCCGGAAGATGCGTTAGAAGGTGTAACCGCCGAATATCTCCAATTAGAGAAGTTCTGCGCCGAATGCATCATAGAAACACATTTGTAGTCATTGCGAGGAACCCTTCGCTTCGCTAAAGGGTAAACTCCGTGACGTGGCAATCTCTTTTGATTCCGGAAACAATACAGACATTGACACCTTAAGCAAAACCATGTTAAAGCCCTCCATCCCACAGAAAAACCAGTGCCCCCGTAGCTCAGGCGGATAGAGCAACGGATTCCTAATCCGTGTGCCGCGTGTTCGAGTCACGCCGGGGGCACCAATAAAATCAACAAGTTAGTTACTATCATCAAATCCCTCCATATCCCAGTTTGCTAACCTATTGCTACCCCTTGTTTATAATCTTAGTTATCTCTGATTGTGAATTCAAGTTTGCTGGGAGGCGTTTATCTAGCAGGAGGATTTACGTTACAAGGTCGATCTGGTCGGTGCTGGGATCTTGTGTGTTTAGAAAATCTGTTTCACCTTGTGTTCTTATTGCTTAATGAATGTTATAAACTACCGGCTGAGAAGCCAGGGTAAAATGGGAGGAGAGAATCTGTGTTTCACCTGATGCGTCAGAGCATGATAAGTAGATTAGATCCTTTTCCCACTGCTTTGTTCAGTAACTCGTACGGTATCATAAACCTTCCCAAATGGGAATGAGTTTGCACTTGCAAGGTTGATTCGAACGAAGCTATTTTACTGGAGGCTAGATTAATAAGTTAAGAGAGGTGTTTTATTATGTCAGTATCGATTCTTGGGATAGATATCGCGAAACAGAAATTTGATGTCGCACTTCTTGTAGATGAGAAGACAAAACATAAGACCTGCAAGAATTCGGCGGAAGGCTTTGAGACGTTGATGCTCTGGCTTGAGAAACAGGGAATTCAGAAGGTCCATGCCTGTCTGGAAGCAACGGGCAGCTATGGAGAGGACTTGGCGATCTATCTTTATGAAGCCGGCCACATTGTCAGCATTGTCAATCCCGCCCGTATCAAGGGGTTTGCCCAGAGTGAACTGATTCGCACCAAGACGGATAAGATTGATGCCGCCTTGATTGCCCGGTTCTGTCTGGCCATGAAACCAGGTGCATGGATTCCGCCTCCACCGGAGATCAGATCCTTGAGAGCTTTGGTCAGAAGGGTTGACAGCTTGGTCGACATGCGAAGCCAGGAGAAGAATCGGCTCAGCACGGCACGTGAATCTGTCATTTCTTTGATCAAAGAACATATAGCTTATTTGGATCAGGAAATTGAAAAGATCAGGCGACAAATTACCGATCTCATAGGACAAAATCCACATCTTAAACGGAGGAAGGAATTGCTGGAGTCTATTCCCGGTATTGGTAAGGTAACTATTCCTCACATCCTGGCAGAATTAGATGACCTGGAAAAATTCAACCACGTTCGTCAAATGGTGGCATTCATCGGCCTCGCGCCAAGGGAAACGCTCTCAGGATCATCTATTAAAGGGAAACCCAGATTATGTAAGATGGGACATACAAGGCTCAGAAAGACCCTATATATGCCTGCATTGGTGTCAATCCAATGCAATCCTGTTATGATCGATTTTTATAACCGTCTAAAAGATAAAGGCAAGAATGGCAAAATTATCGTCTGTGCGATTATGAGAAAACTGGTTCACGTTATCTTTGGAGTCTTGAAATCCGGGAAAAAGTATGATCCGAATTATAAACCAGCTTCCGCTTGACAAGAACGGTATCTACTTACCAATAATTTTCTGTTTGGACTTGATGTGAAGATTACCATTTGAACTGTGGGCTCTGATAGTGTTGCAAAATCCATAGTACCGCACCATCTGCTCGCTACTGTTGGGAATGTGGGAGCACAGGCTGACCCGTCATTCCAGGGCAGGGAAGACCTTGATGGACTTCCCGTCATTAGACGCATAGACGACCTTTACCTCCTGATCTAGATACTGCATCTATTCCTGGGAGAACGACGCTCGGATGATATCTACCCTGGCTATTTCCAACTCCTTTAAGGAGGTCAGTAGTTTAACAAAAACCCCCACTGAGCTTCCGGATCTTTCTCAAATCGCTTGGTCATTAGCATTTCAAGCATCATATGGTGTTTTTTTTCATCTCCCCATATCTGCTCGAAAATATATTGAAGTGCGGGTGTCTTGGTTAGGGATCTAATTTCAGCAACAAATTCTCTGTGTTCTTTTTCCATATCGCTATGTTTCTTTATTAAATCCCATACTTCTTTTCTCTCCTTAGCCCCCACAATGGCCTTGAAATCCAGGATTTCTATCGCTGCCCGACCGAAATCAGCATGCTTGCGTGAATCATGCTGAATCGCCCGCAGCAGAAATTTTACGGTTGTATTTTCTGCCTCGTTAATTGCCTTCTCTGTCAGATCGACTACTTCCTCCTCAGTTTTAATAAGTTGCTGTACTGTTGATTTTAATTTATCAATACTCTCTTCAGTGGCCATATGAATTACCTCCTTTGTTTTTTACCCCTCCCTTTAGGAGTTACCAGGAAGACCGTTAAATTCAACCTATGCACCAAAAGAACTGATAAGAACTTGCTTTTGCATGAACTGAGGGTAAGGAAAACCGACAAGGGTCTCCGTCAGCTTTCCTTTCGGGACGAATCGGATGCGACGCCCTGGCCGATCTCCAGGGGCTACTCGGGATAGAAGCCCGAAGCGACTAAGCTCGGAACTCCATCCACCTTAACCGCCTTCACGTAGGCCCATTTCTGCGATGGTTGGGTCTGCCCTGGTTTCGGGAACATGTAGTCGACCCATCCCGATCCCTTGGTTTCAGCTACCTGAATAAATTCGTGATGAAATAACTTGCCATTGGCATCTTTCTGACCAGTGGTGTTGGTCCCTTCGCGCGCTGGAAAAGCGGCATTGAACAATACATTCGACTTCAAATCGTAGACGAACAAGTATGTGTCGCCGCTGAACCATTCGGTGCCCTTCTTTCTGAACTCGGGAAAGATTGCCTTGCCCTTACTTTCGATCAGTGCCGCCGCCTTGTTGACCAGCGCTTCGATCCGTTTTGCTTTCTCGGACGTTGGCGCAGATTGCTGCGCAGTCACAGGATTGACCATCAGCATCATGACAAGCGCGGCGCCAACTACTAAAAGTTGCTTGGACATAGTTTCCTCCTTCGTCAGTGAATGTTACCGGTCTTCCAGACCGCCCCTTGACGCTGATTACAACCGGCACGTCAACAAACTCCACGACTAATTATATTGTTTACAGAATTGTGGAGCAAATTGCAATCAGGCGGTCCCCGATTTTGGGCTCCGAAATTTCTGATAATTGGCTTCAAAAAAGCTGATCTTCAGCTAATTTTTGAATAGAATTTCCTTTTAAAGGTTCGGAACAGATGAATTTGACCTGAGAATGTGGGGTGTAGCGCTGACGATCACAGAAGCGACGTGTAACGGTGCCTGGCTGCAGAAGAATCGGTGCAACTTAAGGCCATTCTATCCGACAGGGAGGTATTTGCACCTGTATTCCAGACTAACCTCTAGTCTGCACCCCCACTTCTCAAATAGTTATGACTGGATGTATTCATCCCGAGAATATTCAGTGTCCAGATAGAGAAGTGAACATAACGTATTGAAGTCTTGCATCTTCGCGATTAAATCTAATCTGATACTTTCTGCGATTGTAAGGGATGACAGTGAATATTCAGTCAACTTCGAATCTATGAAAAGGCAGGTGATAAAAAAGGCTGCATACGGTATTATTACGTAGGCGGGGAGATTATCGTTTTCTTCCATTGAGGCGCTTATGCGACCTCCTACTTCAGAATACATAACTCCCCGTCAACATCTTAACCCCAATTGAGCAAGGTAAAAGCGTTTTATACGACTTTCTAATTACAAGGGTTGGGTAGGATGTCACACAAAAGATGGGGATAACCGCCTATAAGAAATACCTTCAAACCCAAATACACTTATGAAAATATCTTTACTGGAATAAACAAGGAAGACAGTAATTTGTACACTCACATAAGAGGCAGGGTTTGTATTCAAATCAGCATACCCAATATTTCTTTCATTTTTTCCAGATCGTACGGAACGGCAACAGCCGCGCAGAAGCCATACTTGCTGATTTCGGAAACTACAGGGTCGTCGGTATATCCGGTTGTCAAAACAGCCTTTATCTGCTGATCTATCTGTAGCAACTCTTTTATAGTTTCTTTCGCTCCCTTGCCGTCCGTTACGTTCAGATCAAGAACGACTACTGAAAATGGCTGGCCCTTTTCTTTTGCTGCTTTGTAAAGATCGATGGCTTCACTGCCATCCCTTGCGAACTCAGCCTCATACCCAAGATAATGGAGGACTATGCCGGTTGAATTTCGCACGGCTTCTTCATCGTCCATGACAAGAATTTTCCCTTTTCTTGTAAAAACTTGCTCCATTTCTGTTTTTATGACCTGACCTTCAAGAGACAACGCAGGCAGATAGACAAAAAAGGTAGACCCGACACCCGCTTCAGATTCAACGGTGATAAATCCATCGTGTTTCTTAATAATGGAATAACAGATTGCTAGTCCTAACCCCATCCCCCTCGCGGTACCCGCCGGCTTGGTCGTAAAATAGGGATCGAATATTTTCGACAAATCCTCTTGAGGAATGCCTATGCCGTGATCTTTTACGGACCATTTTACATACTTCCCTTCTTTGAGAGGCAGGCCGTTCCCCGCTGCTACATTCACGTTTTCAGCGTGGATGGTTATGGTACCCCCTTCGAGCATGGCCTCCATGGCATTGACAACCAGGTTATGAATTACCTGCCGGATCTGTATATCATCTATCTCAACGGGCCAGAGATCATCGGGCAGTAAAAACTCACAGTTGACATTGAATCCGGAAAGAGACAGCTCAGCGCAATCTCTTAGCAATTGCGAAATAAAGACAACTTTTCTTATGGGTTCCTCTCCTTTGGCAAAGTTAATCAGGCGATGGGCCAATTCTTTTGCCTGGAGTCCAATCTTCTCAGCTTTCTCAAGCCCTTCTGCAAGATCGTTCTTTTCATCTGGAAAAGACAATTTGGCAGCAAATATATTTAGCAACATGGCAGACAGTAGCTTATTGAAATCATGGGCAATTCCATCAGCAAATATCCCCAAAGACTCAAGTTTCTTAATCCTGATTAACTCTTCTTCTGCCCGTTTGCGCTCTGTAAGGTCTTCATAGATGGTAACAATCTCGCCTGACGGCAGCTTATAAACGTTAGTTTCTATCCACTGGGAGATACGCTTGTCTGCGTAAAGTGTAACAGGATGATGTTCCTCCACCCCAGATTTCCAGACACGTTGAAAAACATCAAAGAGACCAATATCCTTGATGCCTGGAAATATTTCCTGAACACTCTGTTCGACAATCTCTTCTTGCTTCAGTTTACTGATACGTTCTCCCGCAGGATTTATGTCCTTGAAGACGAAATCATCTCCATTGTCCCTTGCCTCGTATACTGCTACACCGTTACCCATCTTATTGAATAATTCGCGGAATCGGACCTCGCTTTTCATCAGAGCCCCTTTAAGGTTAACCAAAACTACAGAGATCAAAAGAAAAAAAGAGCATCGAACGAGATCATTAATAATAGGTTCCGCGGGTATAAAAATCAAATGACTCAAGATCAAGGTAACAGATAATAGTAAGGCAACAAAAACCCCCTTTCTCATCCACCAGACTGAAGCAATAACAATAGGTATATAAAAGAAATGGCTGAATATCACGCTTGTCTTAAGAACAGCGTGGTAGTATAAAGTGGCGCCCACCGCGCTAGCTGTAAGGGTGATTACAATGACTAACTTCCATGAAGCTCGAATGTCTTTAGTTAATTCCATGGGGGCCATAAATTATACTCCAAAAAGTAAATGAAAGAAGTACTCTATCACGGAACCTGATGGAAGTTGTCTTATTATGATTGTGGAGTTGCATCTATTTAATTGCGATTGTAATGTAGCATAGTATGGCTAAAATTTGAATTGCAAGGTTATAGGAAGTACGAGATAAAAAGGATAGTATTTGTTATACCTACAAATAAACGGGATTAGATTAGTAATGAGACTGAAGAGAAATGCTAAACATGGTTCAGGTCACGGCGTTCCGTCTTAGGCAAATTGTCAGACCTCCGTTCCCCACATTTTTTTCTTTTTCGTCGTTCCACCTTTTTTCCTGGACGGAACCAACTTCTTGGCTGCTTTAGAAGGTTCCCGGACTGATAGTCTTTCCAGAACAATTCTTTCGGCTTTAAGCCAATCTTCCACTTCCTGGTCGGAGATTCTCTGTTTGTAGATTTCGTAAGCAACCCTGGCAATTTCTTCCTTGAGATCCTGTTTGCTGTCCATGATGGGCTCCTTTTATTGCGTTGCGTAGACCGGTTTTTTTCGATACTACAAGTTGAGGTTTGTTTTCTCTGTTTGTCGCTTGGTTTCCCGGCGGCGCGACATTGTTTCAACTATTACCGATTGTAATGTAGCATAAAACGACAAAATAGAGAAATAAGACTTGCAGGAAGCACGAGATAATACGTCTCTTGCACAATGGCTTATCTATAGCTGACAATTAGGCCTGATCACCGCTAACGAATCTTCACCATCCAATTTCTCATTTCATTAGATGTCATTGAACGCTTCTTTAAATACCCCCCACCTTTCAGGGCTCTGAAGCGCTGTCCCGAAATCATTTTAATTCATAATAGCTCGTATAATCAGTACGTTATAAATTTTATCCCCGAAGCTCACAAAGTTGGCATGGATAATGCGTTAATATAAGTCAAAACAAATTAAGTACAAAGGAGGAAACAGATCATGAAAAAGACACTTAAAAACATTAGTCCTGGCGATATTTGTAGTGCTGGTGACGGCTACTTTCGGCTTCGCTGAGTATACGGCAACAGGTGTGAGCGAATTCCCGTATTTTCAACTCGGATGTCTGATTGTCGGCGGGATGACGATTATCTCTCTGAAGCAAAAGTATCCGAAGATGTATACCGGAGAGCTGATGGGTGTATTCACGATGTACACGATTCTGATCGCCCTGTTCACGGCCCCGGTTTTCAATGCCATTAAGACCTTGGTAAGCTAAGAATACCATCATACCGGTTTTCATGACAGTATGGTGATCGACCCTGAAGGGAAAGGAGGTTAAGGAAATGTTAACGACACACAAGACACACGAAGACCGCAGAATGTACAGCTCGATCCTGATGCTGAGTTCCTGGGGCTTTGTAATCGTGATTGCCTCATTCCTTTTCCTCTATCTGGGACACCTGCTGGATGAGCTTCTGGGTACGGCTCCCAACTTTATGCTCGGGTTGTTCTTTCTGGCCTTGTTTACCAGTATCGGCAGGCTTTATCAGGAAGCCTGGCGGAAGCGAAAGGATTTTTGAAATCATCCTTCTCATGTAAAACATAAGAGATCTTTTCATGATCCGTTGTCCTCTTAAGCCCCTTCATGCAGCTATGCAAAGGGGCTTAAGATTTTTTGAACCTTTTCAGCATCCATCCCTCTATCAGACAAATTAAGTCCTGGCTGGATTTTCAGCTTTCACCTGCCTGCTAAACAACTTTGTTTTAACCAGATAATTGAGGATAAAGGAATTTTTATACCGCACAAGACCGAGCCCCCTGGGGGGAAGCCTGACGAAGATTTCTTAGGTTAAAGAAAGTTAAAGACAGGTTAAAGAATTTTTATAGCAAAATAGCGAAATTTGCGAATAAAATGGCGGAAGTGCATGGGAATCGAACCCACCTGGGACGGTTCTAGCGCCCCACACTGGATTTGAAGTCCAGGAGGCCCACCAGTGACCTTGGCACTTCCGCGAATTTACGGATACTCGG
Organism: uncultured delta proteobacterium; assembly: GCA_963695875.1. GTDB lineage: Bacteria > Desulfobacterota > Syntrophia > Syntrophales > UBA2185 > DATKLL01. The sequence continues at coordinate 27,542 of CAVOID010000006.1, forward strand.
TTTTCGATGTCTGTTCGCACGATCTGTCGATCAGCTGAATCGATACTTCTTCCCCTTTTTTAACGGATGTAGCATATTCCGGCAGAATAATCAGCCCGTTTGCCATTACCATAGACTTTAGTATACCTGATCCCTGCTCACCTGTAGTGCTGGCGAAGTATCTGCCATTTTCATAGTTGACACGAGCCCTGATAAAATGCCTCGCCCCCTTCTTTTTCGTGATGTCATCTTTGAGAGTCGCCTTCACAATTCTCCGTATAAGATTTTTGTGGCCCATCATCTTAAGTATGGATGGTCTGACGAACTGCTCAAAAGAGACCATCGATGATACGGGATTGCCGGGAAGCCCAAATACAGGAATGCCACCCATAGAGCCAAATGCAAGGGGCTTCCCCGGTCTCATCGCAACCTGCCAGAATTTCATCTCATTTCCCACTTCGTTCATGACATCCTTGACGAGATCATAATCTCCTACTGACACGCCACCTGATGAGACAATAATATCAGCACGCAGGGCTGCTGTGAATTTTGAAACAAGATCGTCCCTATTGTCTTTCGCTATACCGATCTGAAGAGAAATAGCTCCGCAGTCAATGATCTGTGCGGCAATGGAATAACTGTTACTACTGATGATCTGCCACGAGGTTGGATTTTCATCAATGTCAACCAGTTCATCACCAGTCGCCACTACAGCGATTAAAGGTCTCTGGTATACACTGACAAAGGAACGTCCGAGTGCAGCCAGCATACCGATTTCCGCAGGCCTGATAACATCTCCCTGAGATATTACAAGTTCTCCCTCTGTGACATCTTCTCCTGCATGCCTGATATCCTGCCCTTCTTTAGCCTTAACAAATACCTTAACTCTCTGCCCGTCCTTCTCTGTGTCTTCCACCCTCACAATTGCGTTGGCTCCATCCGGTATAGGAGCGCCGGTCATTATTCTGGATGATTCGCCAGAGGCGATATTCTTTCGGGGAATTGTTCCAGCAGGTATATCTTCTATAACTTTGAGAATAACAGGCCTACTTATTGAAGCGCCACGTGTGTCCTCCCAACGTACCGCATACCCATCCATCGCTGAGTTATCCTTGGGCGGGATATTTCGATTTGCATATATATCTTCACCGATAACTCTTCCAATGGAATCCAGAATGCTGACCTTTTCCCGACCCAAGGGAACAATTACTTCAAGAATCTGGTTCAAAGCATCTTCAACACTGATCATGGTCTGACATTTCGGTGCACTTTTTTAAAATAGCTATCCCAAATGTCTTCCCTTGTCAATAAATAAGGTAAGCATCTTTCTCCTTGAATAAAAGTTGCGTATAATATAGGTGAAATTTTTTAAACCACTGAGAACTTCAATACCAGCCAGAAAGCTCCCGAGAGGGTGCTTGCTATTTTGTGAATGGATGCATATTATTATAAAGTTTTGATCCCACAGTTTCTCCCATTAGGAAAAGAGAAATATAGAGCTTTGTGTACGTGAGAAAAATTATTAATAAAGGAAAAAATCAGGATAGTCACCCCTTTATAGCCTTGTTTGATGGGATAATGCGGGGAGAGAAAAAAGTAACTGTCAGCGGTCTTCAAGGTTCAGCAAAGTCATTTCTCCTTTCATTAATCTCCAGGCGCATAAACAAGACATTGATCATACTCACTCCAACAGAGAAGGAAGCTAAGGATATCCAACAAGATATTACTTTTTTCCTTGATGGTGAAAATAAGGCCCTCATCTACCCGCCCTGGGATTTCTTTTCAACAGATATGTTTACTTTCCAGCAGGATGTGGAATTGTCACGAATGGAGGTCCTCAGCCGCATGCTTATCGGAAAACCTCCTGTTGTGGTTGTTCCCCTGAAGGCCATGATGCAAAAGGTAATACCGAGAAAGGTCCTTGATGCTTATATCGAAACCATCTCCATCGGGGATGTCATAGACAGGGATGATCTGGTTCAAAAATTATCCGCAGGGGGTTACCGCAGGGTCACACTCGTAGATGAAAAGGGCCAATTCAGTTTAAGGGGACATGTGATAGACGTTTTCCCCCCCATCTCCACAAAACCTGTCCGGATGGAGTTCGTCGGGGACGAACTGGAGTCAATCCGGGAGTTCGATCCCGCATCCCAGAGATCCACAGGTGAATTGATTGATTTTACACTGACCCCTACCAGGGATGTGATCCTTTCTGAAGACAGAAGACACCAAGCCATAGAGAACATAAAGTATAGGGCCCTCGAACAGGACCTCCCCCGGATGACCAGAACGCGCCTTACAGAGATGATAGAAAATGATCTTATCTCATCGATAAATCCCATGTTCCTGTCTCTGTTTTACGAATCGTTTAATAGGTTGTCCTCCGAACATCCTTCAAAAGCAGAGAAAAATGATTTACAGCATGCCTTGGGAACGATTATTTGATTATATGCCTGAGAACTGCATACTCATTTTGGACGATTTTCCAGCTATTGAGAAGGCTGAAGAGGATGCTGAAAACGACATCGATCGCTTTTTACTGAAAGCCCGTAATGAGGAAAAATTCTATTTAGAAAAGGATTCCTATTATTTATCAAAGGAAACCTTTCTTAAGCAATGCAATTATTTCCCGAAAGTATTTTTGGAAGGTCTACATATCGATAGGGAGACTCCCGATGAAGATAATTCTTTCGTTATACACATAAACATTCAAACGGATTCAAATGTGATCCCGAATCCGACATTGCAGAAATTGGGAGATGGTGACGGATTGCTTAAACCTGTAGCTGAGAAAATCAAGGAGTGGCTTCAGGAAGGGAATCTGGTGACTTTTTTAGGGACAGGACAGGAAGAGGTGGAGCGCTTAAGCCACCTCCTGGAACAATATAGCCTTCCTGTAAGCAGGGCGAATAGCCTTTTTTCCGCCGATGTTGAACAACATGGCGGCAAAGGGCGACTGGTGGTAAGAGAAGGTAAAATAACAGGAGGATTCCATCTGCCCGATTTGAAACTGGTTGTGATCACCGAGGAGGAAATCTTCGGCAGGAAGGTAACCAGAAGGCGAACGAGACATATCAGGGAGGGGTTCTTTCTGAAATCGTTCGGTGATTTGAAGGAAGGAGATTATGCAGTCCATACTGACCACGGTATCGGGGTGTATCGAGGGCTTAAGAAACTCACCATCGGCGGAAGTGAGAACGATTTTCTCCTTCTTGAATATCTGGATGGCGATAAACTTTACATACCGATAGATCGTCTTGATCAGATCCAGAGATATATCGGCCCGGAAGGCTTCGCACCTAGAATTGACAAGCTGGGTGGCTCTTCATGGGAGGCGGTAAAGGAGAAGGTCAAAAAGTCCGTCCGTGAAGTCGCCGAGGAGCTGGTTTCCATTTACGCAGCCAGGGAGGTGATGGATGGATATTCATTTTCCCCGCCTGACATTGCTTATGATGAATTTTGCTCCACCTTCGAATATGAGGAAACGCCTGATCAATCCAGGTCCATCGAGGATGTCCTTCTTGATATGGGCAATGACAAGCCCATGGATAGGCTGGTCTGTGGCGATGCGGGATTCGGTAAAACAGAAGTTGCCCTGAGGGCATCTTTCAGAGCGGCAATGGATGGGAAGCAGGTCGCCATCCTTGTCCCCACAACAATTTTGGCTGAACAGCACTTTCAAACATTTTCGCGGGAGATTGAATGACTATCCTGTCCGCGTGGAAGTTTTGAATCGATTAAAGACAAAGGCGGAACAGAAAAAAATTGTAGAGGAAGTAAATAAAGGGATTGTTGACATCGTGATCGGGACCCATCGGCTATTGCAGACTGATATCAAGTTCAAGGATTTGGGACTTGTGATCATAGATGAGGAACAGCGTTTCGGAGTCACCCACAAGGAAAAACTCAAGAAGATAAGAACCCTCGTTGATGTTCTTACCCTGACGGCAACACCCATACCGAGGACTTTGCACCTGTCGCTTGTCGGCATCCGCGACTTATCCATCATTAATACCCCCCCTGAGGACAGACTTCCTATCAAAACATACGTGTTTGAATTTAATGAAGACATAATACGAGATGCGATTCGGCAGGAACTAGGCAGAGGCGGTCAGGTTTTTTTTCTTCATGACCGCGTGCATTCCATATACACCGTGGCGCGGTTCGTCGAAAAACTCGTTCCGGAAGCGAGTGTCGGAATTGTTCATGGCCGCATGAAGGGCAAAGATATTGAGGATGCCATGGCAAAATTTATCCGGGGAGATTATAATGTTTTAGTTTGCACATCAATAATAGCATCCGGCTTGGACATTCCTGCAGCCAACACCATAATTATCAACCGGGCAGATCGTTTCGGACTTGCTCAATTGTACCAGATCAGAGGGAGAGTCGGAAGATCTAAAGAGGAGGCTAATGCCTACCTTCTGGTACCCAAAGGGTCAATGTTATCGCAGGATACCCAGAGGCGACTGCGTGTCATAATGGATTTTTCTGAACCCGGTTCGGGGTTCAGAATAGCATCCAATGATCTGGAAATAAGAGGAGCAGGCAATATTCTTGGAACATCACAATCCGGACAGATTGCGGCCGTGGGGTACGAATTGTATACTGAATTGATGGAAAGAACGATCAGAGAAATCAAAGGAGAAAAAGTGCCCGAAGATGAGGCAAAACCAGAAATCCATTTAGGCTTACCGGCGTTCATCCCTGAGGACTACATGCCTGATGTACACCGCAGGCTGGTAACATACAAAAGATTATCCATAGCTTCTACAGATGAAGATCTGTCTCAGATAAGAGAAGAAATTATGGATTGTTATGGATTCATCCCCTCCGAGGTTGAGAACCTCTTTGAGGTCATAAGCGTAAGGAATATGCTTAAGGTTATCAGAGGAAAAAAGATGGGATACGATGGGCAATACTTGTTTATCGACTTTCACAGGGACAGCCCTGTGAATCCGTCAAAAATCGTCGAACTATCTCGAAAAAAAGTCAAGGGAGTGAAGCTTACACCTGATTTCAAGCTTTCTTGCTTCATGCCCGATCTCAGGACAAATGAGATCACCAGACAGTCGAAGGAGCTGATCCAGAAGCTAATTAATTGATGAAATATTTATTGAGAAGTGCCTGTGCCAGGACATGATCTTGAATAGGTTGAAGATAGGAGAGGATTTTGGTAAGGTTGCACGGGAGGAGTCTATCGGCCCCGAGGGGGTTAGATGAAATGACTGATTTGAGAAAGCAAAAAGAAGAGCAGGCATATGTACTATGGCTTGAGACATTAAGGTCAAGAGCAATCATAAAGATTGACCGGAATCTTCTGAAAAAAGGAGTGATTCCGCTAGATCATGAAAACTGATAATGAGGTATAACATTGAGAATATTAAGATTATGTATATGCGTTATTGCAGGAGGGATATTCTTGTCCGTTTCGGCGTATGCCGAAATAATGGAAAGAATTGTTGCTGTTGTAAATGGTGATATAATAACTCTGTCAGAATTGAGTGGTGCCTTCGAACCCTACAAAAAAAATATTGAGGAATCATACAAAGCCGCGGACAAGGAGAAGGTCATAGCGGAAGCCAGGCTGTCCATGTTGAACAAATTGATCGACAACGTCATAATTGATCAGGAAACGAAAAAATCAGGAATAGTAATCAATGACGATGAAGTGACGACAACAATCAATGATGCTCTATCCAAACGAAAAATGAAAATGGACGACCTGATTAATGAACTTGCCAAAGAGAACTCCTCTATCGAAGCATACAAGAAAGAATTAAAGGATCACCTTCTGAGGATGAAATTCCTCAGACGCGAAATAAAGTCCAGGCTTGCAGTGAGTGAAGAAGAAATAGGTGATTATTACACCAAACACCGGGAAGCCTATGAAGGCAAGGAAGCCGTCAGGATCAGGCAGATACTCATCCTGTTTCCCAAGAATTCCAATCAGAATATCAAAGCAAAGCTCAGGGAAGAAATGAATGCGATCCATAAGCGTCTGCAAAATGGAGAACCATTTGATGCACTTGCCGCACAGTATTCCCAGGAACCTGCCGCTGCAGCCGGTGGTGACATTGGTTATATTGAAAAAGGATCTATGCTTCCTGTTGTAGATAGTGTGGCCTTTAGCTTAAAAAAAGATGAGATTAGCGAGGTAATCGAATCCCCTTTAGGTTTCCATATAATCAAAGTTGTCGATAAAAGAGGGGCTGGTATAAAACCTATCGCATCCGTTCGCGAAGAAATCAAAACTAAAATCGAGCAAGAAAAGATGGACAAGAAGTACGAAGAGTGGATTAAAGATTTGAGAAGTAAAGCCATCATTGAAATTAGACTTCAATAAAAAATTCGTCACTTTATTGAGTCACCTCTTGCAAGATTTTTCCAAAGGACTCTATCAGATAATGAACTTCATAAGGATCAAGGGAGCATCACAGCACAATCTAAAAAATATCAGTATCGATATCCCTCGGGATAAGCTGGTTATTATAACCGGGGTCAGCGGATCAGGTAAGTCTTCCCTCGCATTTGATACCATTTATGCAGAAGGACAGAGGCGCTATGTGGAATCCCTTTCCACCTATGCCAGGCAATTTATCGGTCAGATGGACAAGCCGGACGTTGAATTCATTGAAGGTCTGTCCCCGGCAATTGCCATTGAACAGCGGACGGCGAGCCAGAATCCCCGTTCAACAGTAGGAACAGTCACTGAGATCTATGACTACCTCCGACTCCTTTTTGCCAGAATTGGTGTTCCTCACTGCTATCAATGCGGAAGAGAGATTAAATCTCAGACTATCGATATGATGGTTGATAGTATCCTTGCCCTTCCCGAAAAGAACAAAATCAGCATCCTCTCCCCTATCGCCAGAGGCAAAAAAGGGGAATTCCAAAAAGAGTTGAAGAAATTACAAAGGGAAGGCTTCGTCCGGGTCCGTATTGATGGAGAGCTGCGTGAACTCGGCGATGATATAGATTTAGATAAAAATAAACGCCACAACATCGATGTCGTGGTTGACCGGCTGTTTATAAAAGAAGGTATTAGAAGGCGCCTCAGGGATTCACTGGAAATTGCCGCACACCTTTCCGATGGACTCGTTCGCGTCGATATCACGGGGGGTGAAGAAGTTCTTTTCAGTGAGAAGTACGCCTGTCCTGAATGCGGCGTCAGCATGTCGGAACTGGCTCCCCGAAATTTTTCCTTTAACAGCCCCTATGGCGCCTGCCCTGACTGTGGCGGTCTTGGAACCAGAATGTTCTTCGATGAAAATCTGGTTGTTCCTGATAGGGAACTTTCAATTCGTGAAGGGGCCATTGCCCCCTGGGCAGGTCGGAGTTCCACTTATCATTTCCAGATGCTCGATGCCCTGTCACAGCATTATCATTTTGATGTCAATTGCCCCTTCAACAAATTGCCGAGGGAGATCCAGAAAGTTCTCCTGTACGGATCGGGAGACGAGATGATCAGATTCTATCTTGACAGGGGCGGCAGGCGTTTTTTCTACAGCAGGCCCTTTGAGGGTCTTCTTAACCAGCTTGACCGGCGTTACAAAGAAACCAACTCGAATGCCGTGAGAATGGACCTGGCACAGTATATTAACCTGCAGGAGTGCCCGACCTGCCACGGATCGCGGTTAAAGAAAGAAAGCCTGTCCGTTACTGTGGGTGATAAGAATATCTATGATATGTGCAGGCTCTCAATCAAAGAGTGTCTGCAGTTTTTTGAACTATTACCGTTGTCACGTCAGGAAGCCCTTGTGTCCGAAAGAATTCTCAAAGAAATCAAAGAGAGGCTAAAATTCCTCATGGATGTAGGAATGGATTACCTCAGCATGGACCGTTCATCTGGCAGCCTTTCGGGCGGCGAGGGTCAGCGCATCAGACTGGCAACCCAGATAGGATCGGGACTTGTCGGTGTTCTTTATGTTCTGGATGAACCGACAATCGGACTCCATCAGAGGGATAACGTGAGACTCATTTCCACGCTCAAGCGCCTGCGGGATATGGGAAACACGGTCCTGGTTGTGGAACATGATGCAGCTATGATGATGTCTTCCGATTATATCATCGACATGGGGCCTGGTGCAGGATTTGATGGCGGTGAAGTCGTTTTCCAGGGAACTCCGGAAGAGATCTGTAGAAACGATAAATCACTAACCGGGATGTATCTTTCAGGAAAACTGTCCATACCCGTTCCTGAAAAACGTAGATCATCAACTAACGGGTTTATCATACTGCAGGGCGCCTCCGAACACAATCTTCAGAACATAGACATCGAGATTCCTGTGGGCCTCCTTACAGCTGTAACGGGCGTTTCCGGTTCCGGGAAAAGCACCATGGTCATTGAAACCCTGTACAAAGCCCTTGCCCGGAGACTTAACCACTATAAGGGCGGCATGGGCAAGGTTAAGCGGATTGCAGACCTGGGAGGCATCGAAAGGGTCATTATGATGAACCAGCAGCCCATAGGACGCACTCCCCGTTCAAATCCGGTAACGTATACAGGTGTCTTTTCCCATATCCGAGATCTTTTCACCGGCCTTCCTGAATCGAGGATTAGAGGCTATAAACCGGGCCGTTTCAGTTTTAACGTCAAGGGAGGCCGGTGTGAGGCCTGTGAGGGAAATGGCTTAATTAAAATCGAGATGCATTTTCTCCCCGACGTTTACGTGACGTGTGATGTGTGTCGCGGGAAGAGATTTAATATAGATACGCTTGAAATCAAATACAAAGACAAGAACATTGCGGATGTACTCGATATGTCAGTTAACCAGGCCCTGTCTTTCTTCGATAATATTCCGGCTATAAGACACAAACTTCAACTCTTGTTCGATGTCGGGTTGGGTTACATCAGGCTGGGTCAATCGGCAACAACACTATCAGGAGGAGAAGCTCAGCGCATCAAATTATCAAGAGAACTGGGAAAACGGATGAACAGAAACACTCTCTATATCCTTGATGAGCCAACCATAGGTCTCCACTCAGCTGATATTCAGAAATTGCTGGATGTTCTCCTGAGGCTGGTTGATATGGGCAACACCGTAGTAGTTATAGAACACAACCTGGATGTCATTAAATGTGCCGACTATATCATTGACCTCGGCCCTGAAGGAGGTCCCGGCGGAGGTCGAATAGTCGCATCAGGCACCCCTGAAAAGGTTGCTCACGCAGACGGGTCTTTTACGGGTCAATTCCTGAGAAAAGTATTGCATTAATATTCTCGTCAAGACTCTTGAGTGTCTCACAGACACACTGTGCATGAGTGAGAAAAAAATTATCGGACCTGCTTTAACAAAACATAAAATTAAAACTTGGCCTGACCAGTCCATATCAAGCGCGTCATTAACTCTTCCCTGAATGCAATAGTCAATGCCAAAGACAGGATATCCAAACCTCAAATATAAATCTTCGATACCTGTCGCCGGATCAATCCATTGGTTACGAATAGAAATGCAACTGCCAGGAAGCCCGCCTGAAATGCATGATACAGAGGAATCAAGAGTCGGGCAGGGACGAACGAAATTGCTTTTTTATGGCTCTCTTAATTTGGCCAATATTGAAGGGTTTGGTGAAGCAGATATCGGCGCCTTCATTCTTAAGCTTTTTCAGAGAGTCAGGGTAGCCGCTTATACCGATAATATACATATTAGGAAAATGCGACTTTATGAATTTGCATACTTCTGGGCCGTTCATTCTAGGCATTATGGCATCTATGATAGCAACGTCGTATGAATTGCTCTGAAGCCGCTCAACAGCCTCGATCCCGTCACGCGCCTCATCCACTTCATGGCCGGATTGCTTCAGCTCGAAAGATAGAGTATTCACAACAGTCGGGTCGTCATCCACGACCAGCAGTCTCATTTCAGGTCTCCTCAGCTTATTAATATGATATATATCATATATAACGCCAAAAAAAAAGAGGGTCTTATTAAATTTGCTAACATTTTAGTTTAAAGATTGGGAGGAAGTCTATATGTCCCGATCCTTTATCGTCTTTATGATTTTTGTAATACCAGAATCGGGAACTCAGGTATACCTATCCTTGCTAAACCTTAATGGTAAGATGATGCAAGGATCAATTCGACTATGTCCCTTTTCTATGGATTTGCTTGGAAAAGGCCAAACCTCCTTGAATTAGACATTAACAACCATAAGATCGCTGGCAAGGAGGAGGGGGCCATCATAAGTCTTCCGGCATTCGGCCTCAACATCAACGGTGTCGCATTCCGGATAAAAATGTGTCAGCATCAGTCTTTTTACCTTTGCTTCTGTTGCAATTCTTCCGGCCAGTGATGGCGTAAGATGCCCCTCCACTCTCATTGCATCCGGAAGAGCCGATTCACAGATGAAGAGGTCTGCATACCTGGCAAGAGCAATTGCGTTTTCACAAAAGTCCGTATCACCGGTATATGTGACGGAAGTCCCATCCGTCGCTGTGACCCGGTAGCCTATACTGCTTTCGATATGCGCCATAGGCAATGTATCCACCGAAAATATGTCATCCACGAACTGATCCTGCTCGCAGTTGTTGAGATCGAGGATGTTCATAAGACCCGGTTCCAACTCTATCCAGTTCCCGTAAACCTTACGAAGCCCATTGTAAAAACCCTGAAGCCCTTTTGCCCCGATCACACTAAAGGAACTGCGGCGGCGGTATGACTGGGGATATTTGCTAGCAAAGAGAAAGGAGACGAATTCCCCGGTATGGTCGGGGTGAAAGTGGGAGAAAAAGAGGTGAGTAACCTGTGAGATTGTAATCCCTGCTTCCAACAATCTCCTGATTGTGCCGACACCCAGATCAAACAAGAGCGACCTGTCGCTTATCTGAAGGATAAAGGAACAAGAACTTCGCTTCAGGGAGGGAACACAGGTTCCCGATCCTAAGATAGTCACTTTTATGCTCATGATTCCATCACATAAAAAATCTATTTCACCGATTCAAGCGGTGTCAGCCTTACAATGACTTGTCTTGTCCGTGGGCCGTCAAATTCGCAGAAAAAAACAGATTGCCATGTACCTAAAACCAGATCTCCATCTTCTATAAACACCGTTTCCGATGCACCAATAATGGAAGCTTTGATGTGGGCCGCTGAATTCCCCTCCGTGTGCCGGTAGTGATCATTGAGCGGAACAATTTTATCCAGTTCCATCAGGATATCCCGCGGCACATCCGGATCGGCGTTCTCATTGATGGTAATAGCTGCAGTGGTGTGGGGAACAAATACATGGCAAATGCCGCTTTTGATCCTGCTTTCCTTCAGCAGGGCTCTTATACGGCCAGTGATGTCGATCATCTCGGCCCTGGCATTGGTTCGAACTGTAAACTTTTTCATGGTTTCACTCTCCCTAAGCTCCAAGTGACAGGCAATTCACGTCATTCCCACTCTGAGCCAAATCCCTGCATTGCACAAAGGGAAGCAATAACAAATCCTAAGGGTTCTCCCTCCATTCGAAATGACAAGGATGGTATCATCTTGGAGTTCTTATGTCACAGATTGGCAAAGGCCTTTTTAGCTTCCACGACAAATGCCCTGACAAGACTGGCATCTTTCCTGCCATCAGTCCCCTCTACACCTGTATGGGCATCTACACCGGCTGGACGAACACGGGCGATGGCTCTTCGGACATTTTCCGCTTTAAGACCTCCAGCCAGCATAACCGGTCTGGGCGATATGTCGACAAGCCTGCGGCTCATATCCCAATCATGGGTCTTGCCGGTCGCCCCGCATGCACCCGTCACTGGATCGTATGTATCTGTTATGAATGCATCAACGTAAGGACTAGATGCGGAAACGGATAATTCGAGCTCTGCCAGGTTATGATCTCTCACGATGAGACTCTTAATAACGATGATATCGGGGGCAAGCGACTTCAGTCTGATAAGTTCTGTAACAGATATATCGCCATGCAACTGTACCTTGCCAGTTCCAATGCGCTTGCAGATATCCAGAATCTTTGCCGCCTCATTTAAATAAGTAATCAATACGGCGGAAGCAGATTGCTTTAGCGATCGTATAATCTTTACGGCATCTTCTTCCGTGATGTCTTCTTTATGAAAGCAAAGCCCAAAAGGAAACCCGAGTTGATGAACACCCGCATTGATTAGCATATCAGCTTCTTCCTGATCAATGATACCGGCTATCTGAATAATTCCAGGCATGAGTAGTTTTTGGAGCGTGACGCTGAAGCTAACGCACTTACAAAGCCGCAATGCTGATTTTGGAGGCGCCTTTAGCCTTCTTGAGAAGGTTCGCATCATCGATTATTTTACCAACAAGATTAACTGCACTTGCAGGAACGGGGTCAGGACCAGTGCTCATCGGTGTTGGTCCAAAGAATATAGCCATTGCCCTACCCGGCGGCCAGTAGCCAATGTCACCACTTTTTACCTTTGCCGTTGCCGTTTCATCGAGAGACATAGCCACAGGTACTT
>CAVOID010000007.1:0-174876 GCA_963695875.1 uncultured delta proteobacterium
GTCACCTATTAAAAGGCACCTTGTCAAGTAACAAAATTACACGTCTCGAAAATAATAATTTTCGTAAAAATAAAAGATACAGTATCGTTGTCATCAGCATCTTTTCTGGTGCCGTAGTTTCTTTGCTTTGTGGTGTCAGTCTTCACTGCACCAGTCACCCATCAGGATTAAGGTCTTGCTGAAATAGAACATATCAGGACCCATTCCGCCATAGCGGACCAGAAAATCTTCGGTTCCAGGCCATGTCCAATTGTGGCTTCTAAGCTCAATTCTCATGGTTTTTAACCATCCTTCGTATGGCTCACGGCATGGTCAGTAAAGATGTGAGAGCATCTGTCGGACGAAACGCTCTACCAATCAATAATATGGTTCTGCCAACGAAATCTCTGGATGAGCGTTCCGTCCTTTTTCATGTGGCAAACAGTTTCTCCGGTATGAACGGTACCTGATCCTTCATGACATGATATGCTGCTCGGGCCAATTTATGGGCCAGTGCATTATGTGCAATCATAAAATTTGTCTTCTGCATTTTACGGTTGTAATAAGCTCTTGACAGGGGATCATACCGCCTGGCAAGTTCCGCTGCTTCGGAAAATGCCCATGCCAGATACTTGTTACCATTTTTCTTATTTCCGCTGCCCTTTGCTTTTTCGTTGCTGGTCCAGCGGGACGAAACCTTGCGACAATAGGAACAGTAATTGCCTACTTTCTGAAACCGGTCAATGGATCCTGTTTCCAGCATGATAGTTAGACCAAGAACCTTTCCAATGCCGGGTAGCGTTAACAATTTTTGATAGGGATCCTTTAATCGAACCTTACACTCAACGGTGTATTCAATGGCCCGAATCTTCGATGTTAAAAAGTCGATGCTCTCTTTGGTGACCTTGCCGGACAGGGCTAACTCCTCATTTTCCTTTAGAAGAGGGGTCACACGGTCTTCCTTTAATCTTTTGATGTCATTACTGTCAATCTTGACGCCGCAGTTCCTCACGATAATGTTCTGCAGACTCAAGATCAGGGATGTCCTCAACTTGACCAGATGTCCCCTTTTGCGAAGCAGATCCCGAATAGCCCGCTCTTCCTTCGGATATATATGGCCTTCCGGTAAAATATCGAGTCTCAACATCTCCGCAAGCCAGAAAGCATCTTCTTTGTCATCCGAATGTTTCAGGCCCTTATACTTCTTAATGGCTGCCGTATTCGCCAGATGAACCTTATAACCCGCATCCACCAAGGTGTCCACGATCCAATACCAGTTATAGGTGGATTCCACGACAATGCCGATTATGTGTTTCCGATGGGGACTGAGAAAATCGAGAATAATCCCAGAATCATTTGGTAATTTCTTCTTGGCAACCCTGTTCCCTTCGTGATCAATGATGGCCACATAAGTGTTGTTTGCATGTAAATCAAAAGCCGTGTACAATTCCATATAGCACCTCCTCAAGGTAAGATTGATCTCTTTCCCGGAGCATAACAGAATGTAACCATATCTGCTATGCCCAGGAGGTGCCTTTTAGATGATTATCAATAATCTTAAAAATAACTGTACTTGCGAAAGAACTCTCGACACTTACTTTCACTTACAAAGTGTGGGCGCGGCCCAGATATCGAAATGCTTCATTTCCATTTGTAATCTGGAATAAAACCTGCTTATACTTCAAGCGCAAATCAGAAAGACATAACGGATCAGATTGTTTTTAGTCTTTGTTCTTTAATTTTTCTTAGAATGAAAGGAGTGTATAATTATGGAAGGTCAGAATTTCATAGAAGCAGTTGATTTTATAAGAAACAACCTGAGGCTCAAGACTTTCCCGGTGGCAGTTAAGTTCTTGAAGGATAAAAAGGAATTCCCTGAAAAAACCCGCCAACCGTCTGTAGCCCTCGGGAAAAGGATAACCATTTGCCAGGCCGTTACTATGGCCCGTGTTTATGGATGGACTATGGGCTTGACAAAGGACGATATTATCTGCGTTCCCGCGGCCATTGCCTTCGGCTTCAGTACGTCAATCAATTCAGCTGATTCTCTGGGGAAGCTCTTCTGTGAGGGAAGCTACTCGAAAAGTGAGGATGTCGGGCGTAAGGAGGCTGCCTCGATCAAACTATTGGAGAAGGATGAGTATGAAGCCATTTTGCTTTCACCTTTACAAAGGGCGACCTTTGAACCGGATACGGTTGCCTTTTATGGAAATCCGGCTCAGCTCATGCGACTGGTACATGCTTGGACTTATCGAGAAGGCCAACGCGTTAAGGGTAACTTTGGAGGTAAAGTTGAATGCACCGAATATCTCCTTGCGCCATTTAAGGATCAGGTGCCGCATATTGCCATCCCCGGGACAGGGGACCGTGTCTTCTCCATGACTCAGGATGACGAAATTGTTTTTTCAGCTCCAGGTAAATACCTTATGGAAATAGTTCAGGCTTTCAAGGAGGCAGGGAAAAAAGTTGGTGCACAGTATCCTGTGCCTGTTTATCTTAACTTTCAGCCGGAATTTCCAAAGCAGTTCAAAGAACTCGGAAAAGAGTTGGGTATTCTATAAGTATATAAAGCAAGAATTATTTGCGGAGGGTGATGCCTTTAAAGCATTGCCCTTTGCTTTTTAAGAAGAATGCCCCCATTCTTATCATTTACTTGATGCCGTTGTTCAGGCGAGCGCAGGATACCAGGTGTCGTGGGCTACGAAGTCTTCTTCGATGTCGTGTGGTTGGTGCAGTGTTCCTTTCGGAATTCTCAGAAAACTTCCCGCGACCAGCGGCACGTCTCCGATGCCTTCGACCCACATCTTGGCCTTGCCCTTCAGCACATAGATGATGTCGTCCGAGTTCTCGTGTAAGTGCTTCTCTACTTGCGACCCGACCGGCAGGTGAACGAGAGCGCATGTAATGTCAACCTTGTCCGCTCGTTTGGACACGAGATATGCGACTTCAACGCCAGGCAGTTGCGGATGAGGGTCCCACTTCCGTTCTTCGGGTTGAATAAGCTTATAGTTCTCCATGTTTTTCTCCCATTGCCTCACTGTTCCGATAAGGATGATAAGTATTTCCAGTTGAAATATTGTAACAGGAAACAATATCAAAAAGCAACACTTCAAGAAGAAGTGCTCGCTACCCTCTGTTGGGTCATGTCCCATTTAGGACACATTAACTCTCTTCTTCAAGTCCTTCCCCACCTTGAAGAACGCCATCCTTTTGGGCTTCACATCAATTTTTCCTCCCGTCTTCGGGTTCCTTCCCGCATAAGATTTGTATTTCCTCACAGAAAATCTCCCAAATCCCCTGATCTCAATCTTACTACTATTTTTTAGTGTTTTGGTAAAACCGCCAAATATCAGGTTAATGATAGTCTTAGCGTCCTTCTCTGTGAGATCTTCTTTCTCTACTAATGCCATAATTAAATCGAATTTGTTCATATTATGTTACCCCTAAAATATTATTCCTTTATTATTTTCAGTTCTACTGTAGTGTTGGCAATAAAGTGAAGTGACTGTTTCTAAGGTAACATATAAAATTTATCAGAATATGTCGAAGAACTACAGAATATTTTTAAGATAATTACCATTTTCTTAAAAAAATCGACTTTTTTTGTATATGGTTGAACTTTATACCTGCCTATTCATATCTTTTTGTGAAGACGTAATTGGTTTTTATTGGAAGGCAACCTGCTTGTCCGCCCTAGGAATTACCTCAAAAACAAAAAATGCAGTTGAAGAAAAATCTCCAACCGCTGCGAAGCCAGTAATGAAGGGTAATCACTTATTTAACCATCAAAACCACTCCGTCCTTATCGCAACCCCTCTGCCACGACCTCGGCGATGTCCTTGACCGCAACTCTATCGGCATTCTTGTCTTTCAGGCCGTCTTCAAACATGGTCATGCAGTATGGGCATGTCACGCAGACTGTGTCAGGATTCTTTTTGAGGGCTTCGGATACTCGCTCCAGATTGATGCGGGTGCCGAGGTGCTCTTCCATCCACATCCTGCCGCCGCCTGCGCCGCAGCAGAAAGAATTGTTCCTGTTCCTTTCCATCTCTTCCGGAGGCTTGCCGGTAGCCTGGTTGATTATATTTCTGGGCGAATCATAGATATCGTTATGCCGTGCCGAGGTAGCAGGAATCATGGAACACGATCTTGCCAAGATTGACGCTTGTTCTTGAGCTTCAGCTTGCCCGTTGGGAGAAGATCATTGATGAGGTCGGCGTGATGGATGACCTCTCCGTCGAAGCCATACTGCTTGTAGTCGTTCTTCAGGGTTGAAAAGCAGTGCGGGCACATGGTGATGATCTTCTTCACACCCTTGTCCTTGAACATCTTGACATTGTCCCTGGCCATCTTGTCGAAAACAAACTCGTTGCCGAGCCTGCGCAGGCTGTCACCGCAGCACATCTCGTCCTTGCCCAGGATGCCCCAGGATATCTCCGGCTGCATCGAGGACCGCTGCCAAGTGCCACGGTGACCAGCTTGTTCCTGGAGTCGAAAGCGCCGGCGCACCCTACGAAGAGGAGGTACTCGGTGGATACCGTCGAACGGCTTCACCTGCATCTGGGAGCACCACTTGGTCCTCTCGGCGGTGCGATGCCCCACGGGTTGCTGCGCTGCTCCATATTCTCGAAGAGGTTCAGCAGCTCTTCCGGAAAATGGGCCTTCATCTCCACCAGGTAGCGCCTGAGCTGGAGGATCTTGGGCATCTGCTCGATGAATACCGGGCAGACTTCCATGCATGCACCGCAGGTAGTGCAGGACCAGATCTGCATCTTCGGTGATGCTGCCTTCGCCGTTATTGCCGATGAGCGGCAGCGTCGGCTTCTGGCTCTTCTTTCACGGCCGGGCCGTTGTCCAGCAGGTTGATCTTGAGATCATGGATGACCTGCCTCGGGTTCAACGGCTTGCCGGTATTTGCCGCAGGACATGCAATCTGGCACCTGCCGCACTCGGTACAGGCATAGGAATCGAAGAGGTCTTTCCAGGTAAACTGGTCGACGGTTTCCACACCGAATTTGTTGCCCTTTACAAACGTCTCCATAGGCAGCGTGTTGGCCTTCCCGAAACGCCTGAAGTAGCAGCTCGGGATGGAGGACAGTATGTGCATGTGCTTGCTGTACGGCAGATAGTTCAGGAAGGAGAGCAGCACGACGGCATGAACCCACCACCAGAAAGCGATAAGCGATTTCGCGCTCTCGGCTGTATGGCCGGCATATAATGAAGCACCTACGCATCGATGAGACGGGCATAAAGGCTGAAGCTGCTTCCTGGCCGACGGCTATCTCGATGCCGTGCAGGTTGAAGAAGGCGATCATCAGCAAGGCGATCAGGGAAAGGATGACATAGGCATCCAGTGTAATTGCCTCAGGATATGGAGGCCACAGCAGCCGCCTTATACCGGCGATAATTACGCAGACAAGGGCAATGAGCGATACGAGATCAAACAGGAATACGAGCGGGTGATAGATCGCGTTCGGCGAGCATCGAGAAGCTTATGGCCGGGAATATACCGTGTATGCAGAATTCGGCATTGGCAATCATCAGGATCATGAACGACCAGAAAAGGATGAAATGGTTGATACCGAAGGGCTTCTGCAAGACCCGCTTCTGGGCAAACGCATAAATAAAGGTATCTCGAATCCTGGCAGCGACGTCCTTGAAACGGTCTTCCGGTTTGCCGATGGTCACCAGGCCGAAGCGTTGAAAGCAGCTCCACGCAAACAGAAGAACAGCGGCAATAAAAACAACGGCAAAAATCAGTCGGATTGGGTATCATGAAAATATTCCTTCTCTCATACTTTCAGTCTAACAGACCTTCGGTGTCCCTCTCCGGGCCTTAACCTGCCGGACATGCTCCGTGATCGCCGGAACGATCTTGAAAAGATCGCCGACGATGCCGAATGTCGCCACCTCGAAGATCGGGGCCTCGCGATCGCGGTTGATGGCGATGATCATATCCGAGTCCTGCATGCCGACCAGGTGCTGAATGGCGCCGCTGATGCCGCAGGCGATGTAGATCTTCGGCCGCACGGTCTTGCCTGTCTGCCCGACCTGGCGTTCCACCGGCATCCACCCAGCGTCAACAGCGCTCCTGGATGAGGCTACCACGCCGCCCAGTTCGTCCGCAAGCTCCTGCAGGATTTTGAAGTTTTCTTTCGCCATCATGCCCCTGCCGCCGGAAACAATGTACTCCGCGCACCGACGATATCAACGCTGTCCTTTTGATCGGCATCACTGATGACATCCAGCACCTTGGTGAGGACGTCCTCTTCCTTCATGGTCATTTGTTCCCGGATGATTTCTCCAGTCGCATTCTCGATCCGGATAGGCATCGGCATGACGTGAGGACGGACCGAGGCCATCTGGGGCCGCCTTTGCTCGCAGACTATCGTTGCCATGATGTTCCCGCCGAAGGCCGGACGCGTCTGCAGCAACAGTCCTTTCTCATCGATATCAAGGCCCGTACAGTCGGCTGTCAGACCGGTCCTCAGCTTTGTCGCAACAGCTCCGGCGAGATCCCTTCCCAGTCCGGTGGCTCCCATAAGGACGATCTCAGGTTTGTACTTTTCCACCAGGTAGCAGATGCTCTCGAGATAAGGGCCTGTCCGATAGTAATGACAGTACGGGATCATCGATGAGATATGCCTTGGTTGCCCCATAGGCGAATGCTTCCTGACAGAGCCTCTCCACATTGTGCCCGAGAACCACGGCGCACGATTCGACCTGAAGCTGCGAAGCCAGTTGGCGCCGACTCCCAGGAGCTCCCAGGAGACCCTGGCAGGGATACAATCGGTCTGCTCGACAAAGACCCATACCCCCCGGTACTGGGCCAGATAATTCTTCAGCTTTGCCTCTTCGTAGTCTTCTTCCTCAACCGGTGCGCCCCCAATGCCCTTTTCCGCCGCAAGCTGCTTGAGGATTTCCATCTCCTCCGGGGTAAAGAACATCTCAAGGGCTTCAGCCGGGCAAATCTCAACGCATTTCTGGCAACCGATACATTTATCCGCAAGGATGATGGGCTCACCCTTTTCATTCATCTCAATCGCTTCCGCCAGGGCAGGCGCTCTGACAGCGCGCTCCGCAGGCAATACACTTGTTGGGGATGAGAGATGCTTTACCTCGCGGCTTCTTAACTTTTTTCGGTTTGTCCATCTGTCTTGTTTCTATCGATATTCAGTTATTTCTTAACTATCCCAGCGTCAGCAATTCCTTCTGGACCAGTTTTTCCACCAGCATTCCTGCGGTGCCGTTCGGGTCATTTACGCCATCACCAACGATCTCGCCCTTTTCGCGCTCAGGAGAGAATATTTTCCTCACCGCGGTAGGAGAACCCTTGAGACCGATCTGCTGGACATCAAGGTTCATAATCTTGTTGTCCCACAGGGTCAGGTCATGTTCCTGGGCCTCGAGGCGCATGGGGACTGACGGATAGCGGGGTTTGTTGATCTCCCTGACTACGGATATCATCGCCGGCAGCTTGGCCTCGACGATCTCGTGACGTCCTTCGAGCTTCCTGCTCACTCTGATCTTCTTGTTCCTGAGATCGATGTCATTGATGCGATCTACAAGGGTCAACGGGGCCAGACCGAGGCGGATCGCTATGCCGGGACCCACCTGGGCGGTATCGCCATCGATGGATTGCTTGCCGCAGAGCACAAGGGCAAGGTCATCTTCCTCAGCTAGCTTCATGATGGCCTTGCTGAGGACCAGGCTGGTGACCAGAGTATCTGCTCCGCTGAAGACACGATCCGATAGCATGATGGATTCATCCACACCCAGAGAAAGGGCCTTGCGCAGTGTCATCTCAGAATTGGGGGGACCCATGGAGATCGCCACCACCCGCGCTCCGAATTTATCCTTTATGCGGAGGGCCTCTTCCAGGGCATGGATATCAAAGGGATTCACGATAAAGGGTATCCCTTCCCGAACCAGGGAGTTGGTAACAGGATCGATTTTTACCTGAGTTGTGTCCGGCACCTGTTTGATGCAAGCAACGATGAGCATTACTTATCCTTCTAAAATTTTCCCATTCCCCTGCCTTCTTACTCAATATTCGTCCAAAACAGAGAGCCCTCGCTCACCAATCAGAATAATCTCGGTATGGTTCAGACGGGTGGCTATTACTTTTGCCGTGGCCTGCATGAAATTATATCCTAATGTAATGTCTTTATTCAGCAGCTCCCTGAGTTTAGCTCCATCGAAGGCAATGGCTTTCGAGTCATCAATACATCGAGCTCCTAAGGTGTACACATAAGGCTCAATAACTGCTGACCATCCCATAGCATCTCCCTTTGTGATGAGATCCACAGTGACCTGCATTGGTGGTTTAGCAGTACCCATGTAGGTATCCATGACCAGAACAACCTTTCCCCCTGCCAACATGTAGAGGTTCTTCGCTGAATCTCCCTTTTTCCACAACTGGAAACCGGCCTTATAAGATTCTTCGGTAGCGATATCCGCCAGTTTTTTGATCTGTTCCTCACTGAACCCTTTGAAAAAATTGTATTGCTTTAAGAGATCTACCGAAACCATGAACTGTTACCTCCTTTCTGAATAGTTGGCATGCTTTTTTCCCCTACAGGAAGTGTTTTTCGAAATTGCATATATTATATTTTTAAATACTTTTTTCCTTATAAATCCATCAGGCATATTCTGATTTCAACGGTCTAAATCCCTTAGTCAATAAAGGTCAGAGACAGACAGAGTTTTCTGACAGCAAACCCATGAAATTCCTGTGTGGATAATTTGGATATAAAAGATGGCGTGACTTTTCTTGATTTTCACATGAAATGTTGGACTGACGGACTGACTAAGAAAAACAAAAGAGGAAGCCATCTGCATTTTACATAAACGGAAAGCAGACCGTCAAAGTTTCACATGTTTCTGTCGATTAGGAAGAAGGGAATGCAATTGACATCCACACAGATAGTTCATTTGCCAAATTTTTAAGATTATCAGTATTCTCTTAAAAATTTCATTTGCTGCCATACTAGGCGTAGTGGCAATCAAGATATCATAGACTCATGAATATTTTATGCTCCGGCGCCAACTAATTTTTCCATGTTCGTCAGCAAGAGTGCCCAAGCGGAACCTTTGCCTTTCATCTCCTAAGTCTGTTTTTATTAATGTACTTATACTTGACATTTAGACGTCTAAATGGTAAATACACTTCCCATGATTGAGCGAACGTTTTGGATAAAACGGATTCAAGAGGCCTGGAAAAAGCGACCGATCGTATGGCTGTCGGGAGTTCGCAGGGTAGGGAAGACAACCTTAGCCCGGATGTTTCCCAAGGCAGTCTATCAAAATTGCGACCTGCCCTCAGTGGTGCGCCGATTAGTCGATCCGGAACCTTTCTACGACAGCCTCGATAAAGGGTCCATTGTTATCTTTGATGAAATCCACCGTGTAGAGGACCCGAGCCGTCTATTGAAAATTGCGGCAGACGCCTATCCGTACTTGAAAGTGCTCGCAACAGGCTCTTCAACGCTGGCGGCGACGAAGAAATTTCGCGATAGCCTGACGGGGCGAAAGCACATGATCTATTTGCCGCCGGTGCTCTGGAGCGAATGCATAGACAACTTCAACATAAAAGAACTGGACCGGCGATTGCTTCATGGAGGACTGCCGGAACCCTTGCTTTCGGATACGAAGCATGCCGCCTTTTTTTCGGAATGGATGGATAGTTTTTATGCCCGGGACATTCAGGAGCTTTTCAGTATCCGCAACCGGACCGGCTTCATGAAGTTATTGCATTTGTTGTTTCGACAAAGCGGAAGTCTTATGGATTATACCAATCTGGCTCGATTAAGTGAATTAAGCAGACATACGGTAAAAGCGCACGTGGAAGCCATGGGTATTGCCCACGCAGTATTCCTGCTTCCTCCATTTCAGGGCGGGGGCCGCCGCGAAATTACGCGCAGACAGAAATGCTACGCCTTTGATACGGGGTTCGTAACGTTTGTTAAAGGTTGGGATACTATTCGTGATGACGATCGCGGTCTCTTGTGGGAACATCTGGCACTCGATATGCTGCGAACGCTAGTCGACGATCACAATGTGCTTTACTGGCGGGACAAATCCGGACGTGAGGTGGACTTTGTGGTCAGAGGCCAGGGGCAACAAGCAAATGCCATTGAGTGCAAAATCAATCCTGATCACTTTGATCCTGCCAATCTTATGGTATTTCGATCGCTCTATCCTGAGGGGAAAAATTATGTGCTGAGTCCCAATATTAAATCCCCTTATCAGCGTCGTTATGAAAAAACCCTGATTCACTTTATATCGGTGGATCAGCTCTTTAAGATAAAAGAGAAGGGTTGTAGATAGGATCAAGAAAGATCACGGAAAGATGATACTCCGACTCACACAAAGACTCTCAAAGAAACTCAGGATCACGCAACTGCACATCATTTCGCAGGACGGGAATCCATATGCAGACTGGAGCGCCCATCTATTCACAGCACAACGTGTTCAATATATCATCCTGACCAACACCGTGTCTTTGTATTCCATGATTATGTATGGGCGTGGCATGAGCAATGAAAAGAATTTTATTAAGGGAGTCCTGACCTACATAAAACAATTCATGGCCGCCGACGGTAATAAATCCATATTTGAAAAATACATTGAACCTCTCGCCGATGAAATATCATTCTCTAAGATAACGGATCGGAGAGTCATGGGATCAATGAATGACCTTATAGCTCAGGCGAAGGTCTATCTCATCGAATGTCAACAATCGACTTTTCATGTTTCACTTCATCTGAATGAATCACCGATGTCGTATTTGAAGTATGGTCGTCCGAAAGATGCTTTCAAGGCGTTGAGTTTTGATAACAAAAAATAACCTTTCTCAATCTAAAAATGTCTAATCACCAACACTGATTTTGACATCATAAGGAGCGGGACGACCTTCGGCCCTTTCCAACCAATCCCTCAAACTTAAAAGAAATGTAGCCCATTTGGTACTGCAATGGTGCATAAATTCTGAGGGTTTCTTCCAGTTGGCGTGCGAGAATAGGACAAAAGTTTGATCCTTTTTGGCTTTCAACTGAAAGGTCAAGTCTGTACCGAGCCACTCCTTAGGCCCCTTCACGCATTTCCATTTCACTAGTTTGTTAGGCTTTAACTCTACAACTCTCATGTCGGCGAACCCGAAGTGAATAATTCCACCTTGCTTGGCGTTCCCCTTAGTACCCACAATCCACCAATGAGAAATTCCATCAATAGTGGAAAGCGCCTCAAAAACCTTTTTGGGTGTGGATCTAATTCCAACGCTGTGAAGAATATCAGGCATGGCTTCCCCTCCTTTCTCGGCGATAAGCACCTTTTTCGATTCAGTATGTCAGACCTTTCTCTTTTGGCAAACACCACACTTCTTTGATTTTGCAAAGTCGTGCAAGCATCTCTTCGTACTCTTTATTAATAGCTGCTCTTTCCGTCAGGCCGAGAAACTGGATGATGTATCCATGGGGGCCGGGCATTATAACAAAGGGATACATGCCACCGAGCTTCCCGCCGCCTATGTCTTCATTGGTTATATTGGGGGCGTAGTACATGACGTGTGGCACGTTAAGGGTGACGACACTGTCGATTTCTTCCGGATTGAAGTACGTTCTCAGCACTGGAGACAGCATGTCTGAGATACCGACTCGTTCCGGCGCTTTATAGTATCCTGATTTGTAACGGTCTTTTATGATTTTCTTTAGTTCTCCGGGAGGAGTACCCTTGGCCTGCATTTCTGCTGCGTCAAAGAAGACCCGCATCTGCGCCTTGGCTCCCGCTTTGTCAAAGGAAACCGGGTAGAGAATATCATCTCTATATTCCGTTAAGGGCCAGGACCCCCTGAACGTATCATCGCCGGTTCGAGCAACAAAAGTGTGGAATCCATTAGTGCCCTTACGGGCGACTTCGAAACCCTTGTCGGGGTTTAAAACATATACGGTTGCATTGTCTCTGAGGTGGGGCGGCAGCGCGCTTAGCGCAAGCTGAATTTCCAGATCTCGCGGCAATGGCGCGATTTTCTTCGTCACCTCAAGAGCCTGTTTATCTTCCGCGCCCGCTGCAAGCGAGAATAATAGAACTGAAATTATTGCAATTATCTGTACCTTTCTCATATTGACCTCCCGCCTCACATGCCTGTCTTTGACTGCCACAGTCCAAATGTAGCGCCATTTGGATCTGTAATGACACTAAACCACCCCATGTCCGGAACCTCGGTGACGTCCTTGCAGATCGTTGCCCCCAGGGACTTCGCCTTTTTGGTCGAGGCTCTCACGTCATCGACCAGGATGTACGGAAGCCAATTGTCCGGAATGCCGGGATCGGGCTTCTTCATCATGCCTCCGCCCGTTCCTTCGCCGACCATGATAATTGTGTAGTCCATGCCCGGAATTTCTTCCAGCTTCCAGTTGAACAAGCTGGTGTAGAACTTTTTCGATTTCTCCAGGTCTTGCGTCGCCAATTCAACGTGAACAAATGGATTTGCCATATCGCACCTCCCGTCAAGTTTTTTATGTCCGCAACCCCCACTAGGCAGGGGCCAAGAATGCGCTTGGTTATTTCTGCTCATATGCCCGCTTTAAGGTTTTTATGTCGATCTTTTTCATTTGCAGCATTGCCTTCATAACCCTTCCCGATTTCTCAGCATCCCTGTCTTGTAACATCTCTACTAAGACAGTGGGAACGATTTGCCATGATACGCTATACTTGTCTTTCAGCCAGCCGCATTGCTGCGCCTTTTCATCTCCGCCTTCGGAAAGTTTTTCCCAGTAATAATCTGCCTCCTCTTGCGTCTTGCAATGCACTTGAAACGAAATGGCTTCGTTGAATTTGAATATCGGACCACCGTTGAGTGCTGTAAATATCTGACCTTCGACCTCGAATTCCACGGTCATGACCGTTCCCGCCGGTCTTCCATGAATCTCATAGCCCTCTTTTCCATAGCGGGCAATTCTTCCGATCTTTGAGTTTTTAAAGATAGAGACGTAAAAATTAGCCGCCTCTTCGGCTTGGTTATCGAACCATAAACATGGTGTGATTTTTTGAGTGGCGCTTTGCATGGTGTCCCTCCTCAAGAATGAGTTTCTTAGCTTCGTCATCTTTTTTTATACACAACGAATTCCTGAGCTAAACAAACATTCTTCCTCCATATCGACCCCACCTTGACTATTTTCTGATCATGTGACTCCCTCATTTGATGATGTAAAACAATAGGGATTGTTAAGTAGAGGAATGGTAGGCAAAAACTGATAACAAGGGATGATATTCAGCCTTAAGACATAACTTCTTACGGTAAGAGTATATGAAGAATGGTCTTGTGTCGATGGAACATCAATGACAGATTACCGTTTGAAGGGTTGTATGATTGAGAAATCCATCGGGTCATTGACAACAGGAAGGAGTGCTTGATGAAAACACCTACAAAGCGAGAGTTTCCGATTTTCAATTGACTTGATGAATACCACTTGTAACGGGCATTTATTAAAGCAGGCATAGCTATCGCGAAGATTGCAAAAATAAATATGCCGGCTAATCAGTTGTTGGGTTTAAGGTCGCCACCTAAAAGGCAGGAAAAGGTTATATAGGTACTGAAAGCCTCTCTTAGTTTCAAACCTGATTTGTCCAAAACTATATGAAAACTTCAAGAATCCTGCCTACCGAAGACGGTGCTATGAGTTTTAAATCCCTGACAACATGATTATTTGTTTCCATAACTATCTCTCTGTATTTTTTATATTAATGACCGAAAAAACATTCAAAGAGAAATATCCGCTCCAGTCTATATTTTCATATGTCTCAATGCCCTGCATGGCTGACACATGAAATCCTTCAAACCGTAAACGACAAGGCTTTCATCGGACTTTCTCACCGATATCTCTTCACCCACTTCGAGACAGTCCGTTTCGTCTGCGTTGTCGTAAACTACTACGACCGGGCCGCGTGTAACCTTTATTCTTATGACAGAATACTCAGGGACGACAATATGGGTTGAATGATCCCTTGAATTGCTTAATGCAAGACCAATCCCGGATCTGAAAATACAATTAGTAATGTTTCTGAAATATGCGGTGCTGCCGTGAGGAGTGGCAATCCCGATGCCGTCATTCATGTCCTCCTTCAGATATAGTTCGTCATCAATCCAGACGCTGCACCGTATTGCCCTGTTCCTGTTATAGTTGTGAATAAAAATATCATTCAGTGCGGTAATTTTTTTATTCCTGAAAAATCCGTTAATCTTGATCAGCTCGCTTTTTTCAAGTTTTCCGGAAGCAAGACGTTCTACGAGGTCTCTGATATTATGCGCAGCGCAAAGCGGTCCAGTCCTGCTGTCCCGGAGAGGAAACTTCGGCAGGCCAGGGAAAGCTCTCTCAGACGACAAAAACGTACCATCCCCTCCGTATGCTATGACAGCATCGGGGGATTTGTCCGAGATTTCTATTCCGCATTGTTCGAGGACAGGAACAATGTCTTCTTTATATCGACTTACAACTGCAACTTTCATAATGATATAGAAAATAGCCCCAAAAAACTACTACACTTACCTTATGTCGATTACAAGTTGAAATATTGGATAAATAGATGCAAATGGAAAACCAACATAACAGGAAGCTATACTCAGAAAGAACTTCAGCAAAAATACATAGTATGAAATCATCATATTTTTAAGAATAATTACCATTATCTTAAAGATAATCGGTAGTCGTGAAAGAATTCTTGCAACACTTGTTAACACCTACAAACAAACGGACTCAAGTCGGTTAAAGTTCATCGACTACCGATGAAAACAAGTGATAGCCACTCCCTTGATCCACCACCAGCTTCTGATGGACGAAGCGGCAGAAATGGCAGTGCTTGCAAGAGAAGTCCAGGAGATACAAATAAAGATAGCTGAGGGAGTAGTCGCAAGCGGCCCGCCGCACATCAGAATGGATTGTAGGTCCTGGTCTTGGTGTAGTGCATGTAGCCTATGCTTGCGCCAGCGCGCAGGCCCACGCCCAGCCGTATCGGCGCGAGGATGACTTTATCGCGCTGCTGGTAATTGATGCCCGCGCCACCGACGAAGTAGAAGCTGCCGTCCACCGCCGGGTAACGCCGGAACAACTGCTCGCTGTTGTCGAGGTGATAGACCAACACGAAAACCTTGGCTGCATTGCCGCCGTAGTCAAAGCCGATGGAGGGGCCGCTCCAGTAAACCTTGCGACTCTCGCCGCTCTTGCGCATCAGCGTGCCGTCACCGTAACGCAGTCCCACCGTCAATGGCGCCGCTTCGCCTCCTGACCCTTGATATAGGCGTTCGGTCTGCCGTAGTCCTTAAATGCTTTCTCGATTACTTTCGCAAGTCCTTCAGTGCTCTTGCCAAAAAATTCAGTGGCATCTTTGAGCACGGAATCCTGGTCGTAGGTATCGGCATCCTTGTTCTCAGCGGCTAAAGCAGGTACCACGGATAGCGCCACAGTGAGCATGATTGCCAGTAACTTAAGCATGAGTTTAGTCATCGTCTTCCTCCTGGGTTGAAACTAGCGTTTGTTTGATATTTGACAAGAATCCGCTTCTTGGCGATCCAAATTTATCAAAAGAGTAGTTATTGTGTCAAGAAAAGATGGCCACAAAATGTGGGGGTGCTGATGATATTTCCGATTGAAATGTAGCATGGTTAGGGAGAAATCAAGATTAACTCTCATAGGAAGAAAGTATCTGAGAAGAAGCTTCTGTTATGTGAGAGATGAAACACCGGATCGGCATAAGGGTGGTAGATTTAGCAGTTCCGAAAAAATGGTTATTGAAATTGCGTGTTACACCTACTACTGTTCAGTGGTTGAAAGTTGTCAGAAATGATAATTACCATTTGAATTGTAGTATACGATATTGCTAATGAACCAAGCGAAGATTCCTCGCATTCCTTAAAAGGATTCTATGCGGATCAGTGTGTGAGACAGGCGTTCACTGCCGCGGATTTTTCGCCCATTATTACTTCGCCAAATTTATTAAGCACAAGAAAGCTCTGTAGATTTTCCCATTTGTCTTTTTTATGGGCTGACTCGGAAAAATAGCTCTGTACGTCCACGTCTACATCGCCGTTGCCCTTGCTGTGTACAGCGGCCTCTACTATAAAGTGCCGCTCCGCTGAGCCACTACCTATTAATACCTGTCGGTCCAGTGTCAGATTGACGATGTTTACATCATTGCTGTCTTTGACCGGTTTGCCTGCTTCATTAAAAACGCGTATCATTTCATTACGCAAGTCTTGCGAAAAACGTATTCCAGCCGGTCCAAGCGACTTAGCACGGGCGTAGACCTCTTCCATTGCACAACCAAGCGCTTTCTGCCAGCCCCTCTGCGCCTTTTCAGCTTTAGCTTTGAATTCCCCTGAACCTACAGGATCAATTTGGGGAATACCTTTCAAGGTTGAAAGGGGATTATGTCGATTCTGTTCATCTAGTTGACGGTCGCTCTCTGCTGCTTTTTGAAGCATTTCTTCCTTTGCGTGCATTCGCTGTTTTGATATTTCATCGACCGGGCGCATCACCTGCTGGTTGTCCTGAAGAGACCGTACTTGTTTTTGCTCTTGTTGTTCATTGGAAGCACTGGATGAGGTTACAGGAGGAACGGCTGTTTTGGCCTTCATCGCTGCAGGTTTTGCCTCATGCGTCTGTATTTTATCCTTCACCACATTAGGGTCAACAACATAGGGAGCTTTTTTGTCGCTTAAGTCAACGATGTTCTGGTCGCCCATGATTAGTGGCAGAGCATCGCCTGGATTAGCAGGAGCCACCGCGGTCGCCGAATAACCCTGCCGTGGTCTTAAATCAACAACTTTTGAATCATTATTAACGCTGGTAGCTGAGCCACCCAAGCCAAAAAATGACGTCCCTTGAGGGCGAAGGCCGTCGTCACCATCTCCCAGCATTAAGGGAAGACTATGCCCTTGACCATCAAATCCTTCTGAGAGCTGGAGCTGTGAGGAAAGACGATCATATTGCTCCTGCCGCTTACGGGCCTCCTCAGCCGCTCGTATGCGGGCTTCTTCCTCAGCCCTTTGGCGGGCTATTTCGGCTTGCCTTGGGGCTTCGGCGGCCATTGCAGCTGCCTCCGCCCGTTTACGAGCTTCTTCCTGAGGATCACCGAACAGCGCCTTGCCGATTGACTGCCCAATGCTGTATCCAAGGCCATAAAAGGGTTGGTAAAGCCCACCAACGGCTGCACCGCCGCCACCGGAGGAAGAGCCTCCTTTCCGCTCGCTCATGCATTGGTTGTAGCAGAGCTGGTAATTACACCACTTAGATTCAACAGGATGGAAACTACCCCCGACACTTCTACAGTCGCAGGGTGCAGCTGCGCAGCCCCCTTGTATATCGCCAGCGTATGTTAAGTTCATGGTTAGAGTAGTACATAATATAA
The DNA here is from genome assembly GCA_963695875.1 of uncultured delta proteobacterium. GTDB lineage: Bacteria > Desulfobacterota > Syntrophia > Syntrophales > UBA2185 > DATKLL01. Next base: position 17,383 of record CAVOID010000007.1, read on the forward strand.
CTAAGCTTGAGATAAACAATTTTTTCTTCATCTTCATGCTCCTCTCATTTGTCTTCTTCTATCGACTTCTTTCTTACAGCCGCCTTTTATTTTACTCTTCTTTTAGGTGTCTCCGGCTCCTGCATGGCTTCTGAGGGGGATGGCGTCTCCTTTGCCTTTTCCTCCCAGAGGTACATCTTCTCCCGCGCAACTTTGGCGTTTGCGGCATCGGGAACGAGTTCCAGATAACGTTTCATATATAAGGCAGCCCATTTGTACCTCTGCAATTCTCCTGCAAGCATAGCGGCATTAAACTGCCCCTGCGGCCACAAAGGTTCAATGGTCAATCCTTTTCTGTAATACTCAAGAGCTTTTTCAAAGTCTTTATTATTGAACGCGTCCTCAGCCACTACCCGGTATCGCTGCACATCTTCGGGCAGGGCGGGCTTCACCAGCAACTCGCGATACCTCTTGGCTTCATTTGCGAATGCGGTCTCTTCCACTTTCCGTCTAGCCTCCTCTGACTGCCTCCTGGCTTCCTCTTCTATCTTCAAGCAAAGATCTTCTATTGCATATTTCATAGCCTTGTTAATTGACACGCTGTCAGTCTCCGCAGTAAACCTGCTACCCACTCCCTTTACGATGCCTTGTCCAGAGAAATTACCAAGATCCAACCCATCTTTGGAAATCAAAGTTGCGTGCATATTAACTATGTAATCAAAATAATCGTAGTTAGTTAAATGGTATCTAACATCAACATTCAATATACTATCCGATGGGCTATCAAGAACAGAGTGAAATATATTACGTGTATTTAGATATGTTATGAGTATTTCCTTTAAAGACTCCCTATTCACAAATATCGGAGTAGTAGAATTTGGATTTTCTTGTTTAACTTCTTTAAGTTCTACTCGCACTGAAAGCGGTAATTGAACCATGCTTTTTGACTCAGCCTGAAAAGGCGTAATCGTTATAGTACGGGAAAAAGCACAGCCCGTCATCAGTAAGCCAATCAAAAGGTAAACGCATATTTTCCATAAGGAACGGCCTCGCCTCCCCGTCACTCTATTAATACCAAAAAGGCTTAAATAATTCATTTCATTTGCCCTCCACCGTCAACTTTTGTTGCATCTCCTCCTCCGCCTTTCCCTCCCAGAGATACATTTTCTCACGCCCGATGTTGGCGTTCTTGGCGTCGGGAACGAGTTCCAGATAATGTTTCATATATAATGCGGCCCAGTCGTACCAACGCAATTCACCTGCAAGCATAGCGGCATTGAACTGCCCCTGCGGCCACAAAGGTTCGATTGCCAACCCCTTACTGTAGTACTCGAGAGCTTTCTCAAAGTTCTTATTATTGAAAGCATCTTCAGCCATTACTCGGTATCGCTGAACATCTTCGGGCAGGGCCGGCTTCACCGGCATCTCGCGGTATCTCTCTGCCTTTTTTGCGAATGCGGCCTCGGCAGCAAGATCATCCCCGGGTGCGGCTGGTGTGTAACCTTCAGCGCAGCGTTTGAGCACATAGAACGCATTCGCCAAAGAAACTGCGTCATCCTTATTCATTGTGCCGAAATCAATATCGTTTCTATAGTATCTGGATTCACCCAAAGTGGGTGTGCCTTTAGCCTCGACCTCTATATTGCCCAGGAATACGTAAAATATTCCGCTACCCCCCTTTCTGACACTAACGTTCATTGATTTAAAATATGACGTACAGAAATTATGTATGTAATTGTTACTATCAAACTCAATAGAAGGTCTCCAATAGTCATCCCAAGCTACTTTGTCGGAACCTATTTTAATGCTATTAATTAAATGAGTGCCGCCATAAGTGTAGCCGCCTGTCTTCCTAGTTGTGTTCCTATCGTCGACACGATACATCACCGTGAGTTTTTTCATAGACTCTATTTTTTTGTGCGCCCGCGAACACGACATCATCGTTATCGTTGAGTCTTTTGGCTGATAAACGACTTCCAAATCAGCAGCCATGCTCGGTTGAATACTGACAAGTAACGTCATGACGGCTACTGCCAGGATAAACAATTTTTTCTTCATCTTGATACTCCTTTCATTCGCCCGCACCCGTCAGCTTCTGCTGCTCCTCCTTAGCCTTTTCCTCCCAGAGGTACATCTTCTCCCGCGCAGCGTTGGCGTTCTTGGCATCGGGAACGAGTTCCAGGTAACGTTTCATATATAAGGCGGCCCATTTGTACGAGTGCAATTCACCTGCCAGCATAGCGGCATTGAACTGCCCCTGCGGCCACAAAGGTTCAATTGCCAACCCTTTTCTGTAGTAATCGAGAGCCTTCTTGAAGTCTTTATTATTGAACGCGTCCTCAGCCACTACCCGGCATCGCTGCACATCTTCTGGCATCGCCGGTTTCACCGGCATCTCTCGGTACCTCTTAGCTCCATTTGCAAATGCTGCCGAGAAAGCAGGATCTTCAGGGGTGTAGCCTTCGGCGTAGCGCTTGAGCACATAGAAGGCGTTGACCAAAGAGACGGCTTCATCCTTTCTAAGTGCATCCCAAAAAGAAGCATTACCTTCATGAGTGTATCTGTGCTTCCCAGTCTCATAATGCACAGGCTCACCACCACCCAGTAATACATTGTATGTCCCATACGTACTTTTCACAACATTAGGGTCCATCGATTTTAAATATGATGTATATGACCACACTACCTCCGGGTAATTCTTAGTAAAAGTTATCTTGTCGGAACTTATTTTAATGTCCTTGAGTATAGTGGCGTTATAGGTATAGTCAGTATATCCGGGAGGAATCGGAAGGCGGCGGTTTTCCATAGACTCTATTCTTCTTTTCGCCTGCGAATATGACATCATTAGCAACAAGTCGTCATTCGGCGCATAAACTACTTTGTCTTCTTTATTGCCAGCAGCTAAACTCGGTTGAATACCGACAAGTAGGGTCATGAGGGATAATACCAGGGACAGATACGCAATAGCGTACAAATGGAAACGAAATGGTTTCATAAAAGCCTCCTTTATCGACCCCATATGTTAATATTTTTTGATAAGACATTATTTTCTGACAACATATATTGCATATAAAACAGGTTGATCAGATATGGCTGCGTTATCATACCCCCGCACTTATCGTAACATATTACCCATTCATCTTTATAATATAAATTTATTTACGTGATAATACTCTTATAAACATCATTAAGACGCAGCGATTTTTATCTTAACAGTCTCTACTAAACAAAATCACTCATACTTACCTATAGTTTCATTATCGTCATATTTTTTCAAATATTGAGGGACATTTAATAATTAATCAGGATAAATTTCAGAAAACAGAAGGCAGGTTCGATTGACTCTGCCTTTTTTATTTACCAGATTACTGATTAACGATTGTAATCTTCTATCTATTGCTGAAATCAAATTTTATCGCTTTCAGGAAGATATCAAGGCTGTACTATATGTGCTAACAGAAAACTTGATGAAATACCGGGTCGGCCTAAGGGTCTTAGGAAGCCAACCGAAAATGGCACTTTAAAAAAGTTGTTTTCAGCTACTAAAGGTGAAACCGAGATTGTCAAGCTTTCCAATCTTTAAATTTATTTTTAACTCTTTATTAATTCTTCTAATTTTTCAACTTTTTCGTTTAGAGTAAAAACTAATTTTTCCAAAAGGTCTATTCTATTATAAAGTTTCCTTGCGATTTGTTTCTCGCAAAAAACGATAATCTCTTTCTCTTTTGTGCCAGTCACGTTTCCGTCCATAGATTGCCTCCATGTCCAGTCTAAAAATTAATATATGAATCAACTTTTCCTGCTGGTCTTGGTCGTAAACAGGGATATCTGCTGTTTCACCTTCTTGCTTTTGCATTTCGGACATGTGGCTTTGCCCTTATCATGTTCGCTGAAACTCTGTATCAATGAAAACTCTTTTTTGCAGGCTTCGCAAAGATACTCATACGTTGGCATGCTTTCACCTCCACATTAGGATTATTTATATTGCTATTTTTGATTTATATTTTAATTAAATGAGATATATTGTCAACTTCAGTATTTCCAAGTTTTGATCTTAATATACCACACCTAAGTCATTTATTAAAGAATGCTTAAACCGGAAGAACAGGGGGCCTGATTATTTGCAAAACTTTGCAAAAGAGATTCCATGATTCTCTGATAAGGGGTTTTAGGAGAGTCATGCTGTTTAATAGTTTTAGAACCGATACGTTCTTTGGCGGTGAATTTTACGGAGGTGCAGGAGAAGTTATGGAAGAGTCTCCATTCATTGCGATAGAGGTTATTAAGAAGCGCGATGACCCTGGGATTATCTGATCTCTGATAACCGAGCCATTGACATACGTGCGTCCAGTTTTTCTGTTCTACGTGTGCGTTATCATCTTTGTGATACGGTCTGCTGCGGGTGAATTTTACGGGGTGTTTTTGTTGGGTAAAATGTCTTACGAGGTGATAATTTAAGAACTCCGAGCCCGTTATCGCAATCGAAGCCCTCAGAGTGCTAGAAAACTAATTCTCTAGATGGACCAGTTTTGGGGGAACCATCAGTACGTTCTGGGGGCAGGTCAACGGGCAGCCCAAGTTATTAGTAAACGTCGGTTAGGTGAAAAAGTACAGTCAAGTGAAGGTTCATAATGCCGTATCGGTCTAAAGGGATCATCACAGCATGATCTTCTTTCAGACCGGGAGGAAATGCTACTGAAATAGGTACTTCTCCAACAATGGCACCTTCACCGGCACATCGAGAGCACTCATAAGGCCCCACACCGCCATATCCTTGGCATATTTTACAGATGGCTCTTACTGGAACCATGACCCTGGCATTTCCACCAGAAAGCGCCTGCTCATTTGTCAGAGGAACCTCAAGTGTTAGATTTTGTACCCGCCCCGATTTGGGGTAATTGAGAGTGGAAAAATTGGTCCACAACCAATCAAATATCTCGTCGAATGATGGCGTAAAGGTCTGAAACGACCTTACAAGCGAGATTTTACCAATATTAGTTGGCTGTTTCTCGGGAATGAGAGGTTCTGGCTGTGGATAAAACTTATGCCTGACAGGTACTCTTGTCTTTGCGTTTATTAAAATTTGATCGTATTGTCGTCGTTCCTGGTCATCGCTTAATACGGAGTAGGCTTCCTGAATTTGCTGGAATATATGAATTCCACCTGAGTAGCGGTCTGGATGGAATTCTTTTACAAGGCGACGGTATGCTGCTCTAATTTCGTCTGCTTTCGCGCCGGACGAAATGCCGAGAATTACATAGTAACTCTTGGCCATACTCAACCTCCTTATCTTGATGAAATTCCCCTCAGGCGGTGTGTAGTTTGCTCGCAGGTAATTTTTATGTAAAGAGAGTTTAAGTATAAAACATTTTGATTAAGAAGTATGAACAACCACACGGGATAGGTGGCCAGAGCATGGACTCTATATTCCCAGATTAGAGAGCATCCTGCAGAAGGTATTGATAATCTCCACCAGCCTTGGATGAGATGTTTCGAAGCCCTGAACCGATGAGGCCAGACCTTCAATCGACAAATTGAGGAGCGCCGGATTCTTTTCGCTGCGTGTGGCTTCGCGGGCTGATAATTCGGCAAATCCTGTTATGCTTTCCGCCTGCTCATGGTGAGTCTGGGAAAGGTCGGCAATTTCCGTCCTCAGGGTCGTCAGGAGGGTCAACAGCTCGGCTTTGTCACTCTCTTTGACCGCTTCGCTCTGCTTCAGCCTCTCTTCAATCTTGTCAAGATGATCCTGAATCATTTCCTTCCACCTTAATTCGCCTTCATTCCAAATGTCCCCCGAACCTCTCCGCCCCAGAGATAAAAGCATACGATGGGTGGCCTTGTGTGTCAATGAAAAATGAACCACAGGTATGTATTATCATCTGTTATCTCAAATGCTTTATAATGACAGAAGTGTGTGGACTTCAGTCAATAAAGATAATCATTTGAAAGGATGGATCAATGTTAAAAATGCCGGCCGCTTTGTTTCAGGAAGAACGGATTACACTTAGTTGACTGACGAATATTTTTAAGATTATCAGTATTATCTTAAAAATGATCGGCACAGTGCAGATTGCCGCATGAAGAACATACAACGAGAGGAATCAGCGGATAAGCCCTTGCAACACTTGTTAACGCCTACGAGTCAATATATTCATGAAGCCGGGAAAACTGAAGATTACCAATTGAAAGAGAGTAGGACTCTGCGTCACCAAAAATTGAATGATGGAATTCTATCTGCTGGCTATCTGAATTTTGTTTTCCACGGATTCAACACCTTTGACTTTTATTGCAGCCCTCTCCGCAGCCGATTTTTCCCGGGGAACTTGCACAACCCCTGTTAACCGGACTTTTCCCGGCGCATCAACGAACGCGGAAACGTAACTTGATGGAAAACCGGCTTCTGCAAGGGCTGTCCCCACTCTCACTGCAAGTTCCATCATATCCAGGGAGTTGATCATATCACCGTTGCATCCTTGGATTTCACCTGCGCGGGCTGCACATAAGACCATATCAGCCGCTGTATTGACGGCAAGCTTGTCCATATTGAGGACAATGTCATACAGCTCAGGATTGTGCCAATCCCGATGGAAGGCAAACCTGATGAAACTTTCTCTCTCGTGATCACTCTTCTCCAGTGCCATAGCAGCGGCCTCCCTCGTATAACCCCTCTCCATAAGATTGCGTACACGTTTGTCCTGCGATGCGATTACCCGGACATGAAGCGCATACGGGAGAGACCGAAAAAGCATATTGCCTCCCCGTCCGAGTATTACTGCGCTCCCCAGGCGTGCAAGTTCATAAATGACTACATACAGCCGGTCCAGGCAAATCTCAGGCCGGATTGAAAAAAACCTCTTCAACGGAGGCGGAACCTTGCCGTTTACCTCTCTGACGTCATCAAGACATCCCATTTCTTCGGCTTTTTTTTCGATATCTTCTGTATCATAGAAGGCATACTTCAGTTCTTCCGCCACGAGCTTCGCAATTTCTGTTCCTTTTGTGCCCATCTTCCTGGAAAAGGTAATAAAATACATAGTATCCTCCCTACAATCCGACTACTCCGCTGCCAGGTCCTCTCCCTTCGCAACCTATCCGCCACCCACTGTTGAGACACTTAGGCGTGAGGCCCCTGCGAGGCCCGCGGGGTTTGCTGGAATCGTTCGATTAGATCACGAATGGCTCGTGCGTCGTCTTTGCGATGCCCATGACTCACAATGGGGTTGCTTCCTCCTACCGAATCAATTCGGATGTCGGACCATATTAAACCCGTTTGGATATTGACCGAAGCCACTTTAGCGATCGCAATGCTCTCTTCGTTGGAACCAAAGAGTCGCGGCTTAATCCGCGTAACCCGGGTTTGATTTACTTCAATACGCACCGGGAAAATCAGGTTGCCCGCAGTCCATCGGCTGGCGGTGAATACATGCTTGTCGTCACTCATCGCTTCCTCCTTCGATTCGATAATTTAAATTGATAAGGCATCGCTTCTTCACGGTGCAAGTACATGGTGATTCGAGTCTATGGATACCGAAAGTGGAAGTAGCTCGTGCAATCTTATCACTCCGGAATCTTGGTTTCCTACAAAGTCAACATGGCTGCATAGCTAAACGATATCTCAGGACTATCGACTATTTTGAATCCCATTTCCTGAGCTGTTCTCAATGTATCATTAAAACGTCGTTTTGTAACATGGAAACGGGGTTCAGCGATTAAGAAAAAGGCTTTTGGTTTCATGATCTCTTTTACATTCACAAAAAAGTGCATCAACTCGGGAACCTCGTGCACCATCCAGAACGCTAATACAAAATCGGCTTTCACATCTAAACTAAAGTCATTGGGTCTGATTAGATTTGTGGTGAGGTTTGCAGCAAGCCCCGCTTCAGATGCCCTCCGTTGCAAGGCCCTTAACATCCTTTCCTGAATATCTACAGCAATGACCCTTCCTTCTCTTCCCACCAATTTACAGATGGGAATTGTAAAATAACCTTTCCCCGGTCCGATATCCACGACCGTATAGCCGGGTCTGATGTAAGGCGAAAGGATTTTATAGGGATCTTGGAATATTTTGCGTAGAGGATTATCAAAGGTGAAACATAACCATGACGGACATACATGTTTTCCTCTTACAAATAGCTTATCAAGAATACTGCCCACCAGAAACCTCCTGTCGGTTCCTTTGAGTCGAGTATACCAGTTTCTTCAGATACCACAGGTTGACATTTGAAATATCAAATGTGCGGGTTATTGACGTTACCTACTACTATACATCCCAGAAAATTTCCATACATCAACGATTACCGCTTGAAACATTGATTAGAAAAGGCAGCGCCATTTCTGGCACTGCCTTTGCCCTCAAACCATCAATCTAATTATTTGTCTTAGGGTAACATATACTTGATATTCGCTTTGACATAACTCTGGACGACTCCCTCTTTCGGAGGTAAAGCGTATCTGGTAAATTCGAAAGAGCCCTTAATCCCGGAGCATTTTCCGGTGCCGCCGATGATGGTAACAGTCCCCTTCGTGATACCCACCATTTCTGGTTTTGCTGCTTCGCCAGTAGCCTTCACAGTCAGGAACACCTTATCTCCGTTCATAAGATTCCAAACGCCGCTACCACGTTCATCGTTAAATTTACCTTGCTCAATTGTCAATGACCCAAGAATACGAACAGTCCCTTGATGAAATAGACCCTGTCCTGTGTCAGAAATGGTTAATCCAATGGCATCGTAGGACATGAAAGCGCGGTCTGCTCCCATAGGAACGACTTTCGCTGTAGCATAATAAGTGGTAGTGGCTGATTCGTTTACTTCTTTGGATTGGGCCTGAACATTTATCCCAAGAGCAAGCAATAAGACTAAACTCAATACCAATATCAAAATAGATTTTCTCATGGTCACCCTCCTTTTTCTCCTTAGGGGCAGTGCTCGATCAGACGTCCTTGACAGCACCGCCCCTCTATATAATCGGTTGAATTTAAATAATCACTTGGTCAGGGCTTTTATCATTTCCTCTGCCTGACTTACTGAACCAATGGGATGTACCTTGAAACGGACAAATGGGGTGTAGCGTTGTACGGCATTCATAACTTCTAACTCAGATCCTTCATTAACCGCATATCCGCCAAGTTCGCCAATAAACGTTCCCCAATCCTTGGTTAAACCTTTTTTCATATCTTCCTTGACCATCTCCAATAAGAGACTCCATCCAGCCCCTCGCTCTTTTGGATTCAAAGGTACCTTCGTCCAATCAATCTCCCAAAGCATAAGATACTTTCCCATAACTTATCCCTCCTTATTAAAAGAATGTTCTTGAATCGGTTCTTGACAAATTAGTGAAGGAGGCTCCGCAGGAATGCAATCATCCCTGGAAGCCCACAGTATCGGCACCTTCCGGAAACTCCCTCTCATGAACTTCCTCAAGAAGGTTAGGGGTTAGGTTATTGGTTTACTGAGCTAAGGTTAGTTACTGAGCTACGGGAGGAATATGAATTACTAATGAGCTACAGAAGGAGTGACAATTTATAAAAAGATACTCCTAACATCAGTGGTAGTCAAGGGGAAATTTTCTCCTGGAAATAGCCTCGATTTTTCAATTCTAAACTGAGGATCAGCGATTGAAATCTTGCATTCTGAAGGAAATTGCAAAAAACAAGACTACAGAAAGTTAGCTTCCTTTCAAGCGCATCAATGTTTGCCGTGACCTGGATACGGGAAGAACATAGGGACTTTTTTCCTGTATTCCACATAGGATGCGCCAATACGTTTTTCCAGTTCCGGTTCTTCGATCATCTTGAATTCAAGAAAGGAAATTACCATAAACATCGGCGTGTATATGATGACCAGTGAGAGCGACTGAAACAGAAAGCCGATGCCGAAAAGCATAAGAAAGACACCGGAGAGCATGGGGTTTCGCGAATAACTATAAGGTCCGGTGTCAACAAGCTTCGGGGGCGGGCTGAGAGGCACTGGTGTGCCTCTGGATTTGAAAAATGTCAACACAGACCATAGCCAAAGCCAGATTCCGGCTGCAAGCAGGGGAGTGGACAGGACAAGGTTTGCAGGCGAGGGCGGCCATGCGTGCAAGCCCAGCAGTTTGTCGGATACAAATGCCAGAAAGATGACGAAAAGGACAACGCCGAAAAAAAACAGGCCCCCCAGAAAAGTCAGAAGGCCGTGATGTCTTTCCCGCATGGTTGCTTTCCGGTAGATATAGTCGATTATCCTGTCACGCAAGCGCGCCATTAATCTACTTTCTTCCCCCATACAGGGACACTTTCATTTGATAAGAAATCGCTTCTGCGGAGAAAAAATTACTATGGGCGGCCATGTGTGTCAAAGAAATAATGACCGCAAGATATTGTTTGGGAAAATATATGGTTGAACCTCACACCTGTTTAACCTGAGGGCATCAGATCTTAGGCGTAGGAATAATCATTCATGTAACTATAGCAAGAATTTCAATACATTCCGTGATTTTAATTTTTTTGATTGAAGCAGAATCCATACAATTTTCTGACCCCTGCCGGCTACTTTTAAGTGCGAAAAATAATGATAATCTTTATATATCAACAGCTTACGTATTAAGACCATTTCTGGGTACATCTCTTGCTTTATCTAAATATTCGTATTAATAATCGAGTAGACCAAAAATGAGACTGCTGGTAGTGGATGACGCGTCGGGTGTTGTGAGTATCTTGTCTTTATGGCTGAAAGAATCCGGCTATGAAGTAGATGGGGCGCATGACGGGATCGAGGCTGTTGAGCGTCTTCGGAACAATTCATACGACGTTGCTATCGTAGATGCTATTATGCCTAATATGAACGGCTCAGAAGTCTGCAAATTCATAAAGTCTCATAATCCCGGTACGTATATCATCGGTATAAGCGGCTATCCTGACTCTCTGAAAAAGCTAAAGAATGAAGGCGCCGATATCTGCTTCACCAAGCCTTTCAGCATTGACCAAATCAAAAGGGCCATAGAAAATCAATTTCATTTAGTGCCCATTTCTTGACGCCAGCGAGAGAAGTTATGAAGGCCCTGGGCAGCAATGTAACAAAATGAAGAGGTTTGCAAAATGAAAGAGATAAATAGCATGTATACATCTGATAATAGGCAGTTGTTCCCAGCTTTCAAAGCTGATCTATTCGTGAATCCCCTGAGGCCGTTAAACAGTGATTATCAGAAAAAGGAAAAAGATGCGGCGATAATAAGGAAAGAGCTCCCCGCCGAGCACTTGACCGCGACCTACTGGGGATGATGGGCTGTCTTTCATAGCAGGAAGAGATAAAAGCCGGATCGCATGATCTATGCTTACTTTTTTTCCAAATGTCTCAGGATCTCCCAGCTCTTGAGAAGTTCTATTGCACTCTTTAATTGATTATCTTTCATAGTATCTAAATCTCCTTTTGCCTGAATCGCTCCCTGCGCGGCATCTTTCAGCTCATTCAATTGGGATTTCATAAAATTAATGTATTTTGAAGCTCAAAATAAGGGAAAGCCTTATATTCATCCGCCGCGTCTGTGATAAAATAATCAAAAATGGTTTAAAGGAGGTGACACCGATGCCACGATATTGTGTTGACCCTGTCTGTAAGTGCAAATTGGAGGAAGAAAAAGCGGCGCAAAGCAGTGAACACGACGGGAAGAAAGTTTATTTCTGCTCCGTGGAATGTAAAGAGGAGTTCGAAAAAAACCCTCAGGAGTATATGGCTGAATATCTGAGGACCGGTGCTTAATCGACATTTCACTTTTCTAATTTATTATCTCTCTTCTTGAGAGGCATACCATACCCATTGGAGTGACGTTTGCAGGCCTGTCATCCGGTTTCGTTTTCCTGCGTGGCGCCAACTGGAAATCAGATTTGCCGATATCCTGACAACCCGCAAGTACATGGTGAAGCTATGCCCCACTAAACAGTCACGATGGTCTGCACTTTCGTCCTTGTTTCTTTGTTGAGTAGCTCACAGGCAATTGGCGATTGTGCCTGGGTGATGTGGATCAAGCATCACGAGGTTCAACTTAATGATGGCAGGGAAAAAGTGTGGTGGGAGATTGAGACAGCGATTCCCAGGTATGATCAATGTGTGCAGGTCAAGCAGGACATCTGGAATAAACAAGGAAGAAGGGGAAAATGAATTTTTACAATGAAAACAGGAGGGTAACATGGATATTGATCTTAAGAATCGCATAACCGAATACATAGAGAAGTGCCGTTTCTGTACTATAGCAACCGTCAGTGCAGATGGACAACCAAATGCATCAACAGTCGCTTTTAATAATGTAGGAATGGATATTTATTTCAATACAGCTAGAGATAGTAAGAAAATACAGAATATTTTATCTAATCCCCGGGTGGCTATAGCTATGCGAAAGCCTCGCCTTCCTAAAACTGACCAGGAAATAACGGGAATCCAATATAGCGGCACTGCAAAAATTCTGTCTGACGATGAAATTGCTAAAGCACCCAAAAGAGTCGTGGCCAGAAATAGGCTTTTCAACAGTTTAAAACCTGGATCATCAGTGATCGTTAAAGTGACACCTTTGGAGATTTACCTAATCGACTATTCCCGAGGGCTTCGACATCGAGAGCTTCTTCAATTATAGCCAAAATCATTGAAGAAGGTATTATTTGTTACACCTACACTTATAAGGCCTCCAGATGTCAATAGATAAATTTATCCATCAACGAAATTTTTTTCTTCCGCTCTTTCAAATAACGAACCATCTGGCTATTGGCAGCAATTCTGACTTTGTTTCAACATAGGCGTCGGGAGAATGATCCCGCACCATACACTTATAGAGGTTCAACTACCTATTCAATCTGCCCAGGGGAAAAGAGAGAGTCCGCCGGGCATCAGGCAGCTGCAAGGCGAAATCATCACCTTGCGACCTGGAAAATATACCGTACCCTCATGCCGTCCTAATCAAATAACGGGGTATGGGAATCATCCCCAGTAAGTAGCAGGTTCGGTTGAGGAGCAGAACCTTTCCAACGAGCCAAAGAGCACGTTATGGAAAATTGTAGGAGCGGAACGGACCTCCAATCAAGTCAAGGGAATATCGGGTTTATTCGTCATATCATCGAATATGCGTTCATGGACGCAAGGGTTTTCTTCTCCCTCGATGCGGACACATGCTCGTACCCATAGTTGTTCCATTAGGTGCCCGGGCTGATCCGTTCCCTCCATATTCATAGGCTCAGCAGTTTGTTTTGATCGAAAGCCTCCTTGTTCTTGAGCATGAAATATACGGCCCGTCCCAATTTATGGGCAAGGATAGACAGGGCTTTTGCTTTGCCGTGTTTCCTGGTAAGCCTGTCTACATATTTCTTTGCCAGATCATTGCTTTTGAGAAAGAAGACGGCGGCCTCGGAAAAGGCCCACTTGAGGTGAACGTTTCCTATTTTACTGCCGCCGGAGCCGCATTTTTTCCCATTGGATTCTTTGGCGCATTTTACGAGGCGGCTGTATGAGGCAAAGTCCTGCACACTGGCAAAGCGGCGGATATTTTCTATTTCGTACAGCATGATCAGGGCGATGATTTTTCCAACTCCCGGGATGGTCTGGAGTAAGGCATAGGAAACCGGGTCGTGGTTATTGGCCAGTTTAATTATGGATTTTTCGAGTTGCAATAAGATGCCGTCATAGGTCCTGATCATTTCAATATCTACGGCAATGCTTTTCTGCACGGAAGGCTGTTCAAATTGCCCGGCAATGCCGTTCCTGTTCTGATGTCTTGAAATGGGGCCAAAGGAATCAGGCAGGTTGTACTGGCTGTTGGTGTTCTGGATGTGAGCGTAGAGTTCGGAGCGTTTTCTCATAAGGTGATTCCGGCGTCTCATGAGGTCACGCGTGGATCTCATCTTTGCTGGATATACATAGGCCATGGGGATCATGCCTCCTCTGAGGAGTGCGGCGATCTTTTGGGAGTCGATCTTGTCGGTTTTTTGCTTTCCCGCCATGGATTGCCTTCATGTAGAGGGCATGTCCGAGGACGAAGGGAATGCCTTCGTTGTGGCAAAGATCGGCTACCCAGTACCAGGTGAAGATGCATTCTACGGCAACGACGATATCCTCACGAAAGGGAGCGATGGCTTTGAGAAAGGCATCACGGTCGGTTTTCAGGTTGCGATGTTCCCTGATTTCTCCTTTTTCATCGAGGATGCAGATATACATTTTTCTTGTGTGTAGATCGATTCCGCAGTGATACTTGTGCTGATTAGTGTAAAATCTCATGGGGCTTCCTCCTTCTTCTGGTATTATTTGGCCCTACTCAATTCCAAATATACCATGCTTTGGGGGAGGCCTTAAATAGTATCAAGTCCTCAATCCAAGATAATTCCGAAAGTCAACGATTATGGTTAGAAATGTGCATAAAAAAACAGGGACATAGCGACCCCGCCTTTGTGGAGTGTAGTGAATCAGGTTTTTTGTTTTGTTAAATGAAGCACTCTTGTGGCGGCAGACCCAATTGCGGAAGGTATAAAATTAATAAATGTATATTTCGTGATGAGGTCAAAAATCTTAATTAGAAAGTCGAAGCAGGCACCATAGTATTCAGGTTCTTTGTTTGTATCATGTTTAACCGTAAATCTTTTGTCTGGGAACTCACCTTCGTAGATGTCTGCTATGTGTTTTATCAGAATATTTATAGCAATATTAGTTGTTGGCCCACCTTTATCAGGGCGAATATTTTTACTCTCTTCCTCAAACTTGTCCTTCATTATTCGTGTTAATTCTTTTACTCTATCCAAAGCCAATATAATATAAGATTCGTCAAGGTCATATAAGTCATCCTTCCTTATTACAAGCTCTCCTGTTCTTGCAACTGCAAGCTTCAAATATTCGTCCAACTCTTCTGCGTGCTTTAAGAGGACATCTGCGTGCTGCTCTAATATTTTTAAATCAGCCTTGATTTGGGAGTCACGTCTCGAAACATCCAAGCCAAATGCGCATATTACAATAGAATGATATATTTCTTTTATAGCGTTGTCACTAAACGGGAATCCCATTTCCTCTATTAACTTGCGGATGTCGGCTTCTTTTAGCATCTCGCTTTTTAGTTTTCCAGAGAGTATGCCTCGGATTGTGGCTTCGTCTGCTACCATCTGCAACCTCCTGTTGTTTTGCTCCTGTGTTAATAGGGAAAGGCGGCTCAGGATTGCCGCTTTTCGGGAGCGACCCTATCTTTGATTTTTTGATAGGTTTGATAGGAACTTCATTTTTCGTGAGGGAAGTATAAGACAAGCGGCCTTGTGTGTCAATGCAATGCTGACCATTGATTACCACTTGAAAGGATGCATATCTGTCAAAATCATCGGATGCTTGACTTCAGCTTGCTATATTGTAGTTCGGGATTGAATCGACTTCGAGAATGTCATATATCCTTCCGATGCAAGATTGGTTATTCCAGGAAAATGGCAAGGGAGGGATATGGTTATGAAGAAAGCAGATACCGGGAAAGTGAGAGGTGTAAGGGACGACGCGTTGATCGTAGCGGTAGATATAGGAATGGAGATGAATCGGGGATATTGTACCACCCCAGACGGGAGGAGCACGAAGACTTTCAAGTTTGAAAATACCAGGGAGGGAATGGATACGCTCTGGGGCATGATTATGGCGAGCAAGAACAGATTTAAATGTAACGAGGTGATTGTCGGATATGAATCAACCGGTCCCTATGGGGAGCCTATGCTTCATTACCTGATGAAAAAGCCGGTTAGGATTGTGCAGGTCAATCCCATGCACACAAAGAGGGTAAAGGAGATAAACGACAATTCTCCGTTAAAGACCGATGAGAAGGATCCGCGGGTCATTGCGGATATCATACGGTGGGGCCATGCATTGAGCATTGTCATCCCGGAAGGTGATGCGGCGTATTTACGGAGGTTGAACAACTCGCGGGAGAGGCATGTAAGGGAACGGACTGCCCTTGTGAACCAGTTACAGCAATTGGTCTTTCTGTTGTTTCCCGAGTTCATGACAGTGATAAAAGATATAAAATGCAAGACACCTCTCTACCTTCTCAAGAGATATCCGACGCCGGAGGCCATAAGTGTTTTGGACAAGCAGCTCCTTGGCGAAGAAATGAGGAAGCGGAGCAGGGGCAAGTTTAGAGAGCACCATGCGGACATGCTGATCAATCTTGCCAAGAATACCGTCGGTATCAGAGAAGGCGTTTCTGGTCTCTCCATGGACATAAGACATATCCTCGTTCAATTGGAGATGCTAAAAAACCTTATTGCCGAGATAGAGAGCGAGATGGAGATAGCCCTTGGGAGGATACCTTATAGCTCAAAGTTGCTTTCCATAAAAGGGCTTGGCGTAGTATCCGTGGCAGGCATCATCGGAGAGATAGGAGATTTTAAGAAATTCAAGACACGGTCAGAGATCATGAAACTGGCCGGTCTTGACCTCTACGAGATAAGCTCCGGCAAAATGAAAGGACAGCGGAGGATCTCAAAAAGAGGAAGGAGTCTGCTCCGGAAGATACTCTATTATGCGGCGATCCAGACCATAAGAAAGAATGGCATCCTGCATGATTACTACACAAGACTGACCGACAGGGGCATGAAAAGGATGATGGCCCTCGTTGCGGTTTCCAGGAAGCTTTTGGGAATCATCTATGCGATTGTAAGGGATGACAGCGAATATTCAGTCAACTTTGAATCCATGAAAAGGCAGGTGATAAAAAAGGCTGCATAAGGTATTATTACATAGGCGGGGAGATTATCGTTTTCTTCCATTGAGGCGCATAGCGACCTCCTACTTCAGAATACATAACTCCCCGTCAACATCCTAACCTCAATTGAGCAAGGTAAAAGCGTTTCATACGACTTTCAAATTACAAGGGTTGGGTAGGATGTCATACAACAAGATGGGGATAACCGCCTATGAAAATACCTTCAAACATAAAATACATATGAAAAATATCTTGACTGGAATAAACAAGGAAGAAGCAGAGTGTCGGCACAAGGGCCGTGGGAAGCCAACCGAAAATGGCACTTTAAAAAGTTGCTTTCGGCTACTAAAGGTGAAACCGAGATTGTCAAGCTTTCCAATCTGTAAATTTATTTTTAATCTTTATTAATTCTTCTAATTTTTCAACTTTTTCGTTTAGAGTAAAAACTAATTTTTCCAAAAGGTCTATTCTATTATAAAGTTTCCTTGCGATTTGTTTCTCGCAAAAAACGATAATCTCTTTCTCTTTTGTGCCAGTCACGTTTCCGTCCATAGATTGCCTCCATGTCCAGTCTAAAAATTAATATATGAATCAACTTTTCCTGCTGGTCTTGGACATAAACAGGGATATCTGCTGTTTCACCTTCCTGCTTTTGCATTTCGGACATATGGCTTTGCCTTTATCATGTTCGCTGAAACTCTGTATCAATGAAAACTCTTTTTTGCAGGCTTCGCAAAGATACTCATACGTTGGCATGCTTTCACCTCCACATTAGGATTATTTATATTGCTATTTTTGATTTATATTTTAATTAAATGAGATATATTGTCAACTTCAGAATTTCCAAGTTTTAGTCTTAATATACCACACCCAAGTCATTTATTAAAAAATAAAAAACAGACCCCCAAAATACAGCATAAAAATTGTCTTGGCTTCTGAATTGATGGTAGTATCCTAAAGGTAATAAAACATACTGTAAGCGGGGGGTACATCCGAAAATGTCTCTTTTTACTTCTAAGGATAATTTGCTCACAGCGTCCGAAACCGTGAGGTCAGGAAGGTGTCTTACAGCACCTAATCAACGCTGGGGGCTTTTTTCACGGAGGTGGAGAAATGACAAGGATTAAAAAAGATGAAATACTGGGGTATCAATTTGATACTGAAACCATCTGCAGAGAATGTGCGACACCGGAAGAACTGAAAGATTTAAACAGGGATGAGGTACTTACTGCGGAAAGCATCGGTGTTGATCTGGTTTTTTGTGACAGGTGCAAAAAACATATTGAAGATTGATTCTTGAAGGGTGGGTGATGGGCTTTTTTATGAAAGGAGGTAAGGCAAATGAAAACGGAATATAAAAATTATCCTCATTATCAAACTGCTAAATGGGTATTTTCACTCGTACCATTTGCTATTGCTATTCTCCCAGACTCTTCAAATGGATATTGGCATACGGCTTTTTTGTTTTAACGTTTGGTCTGATAGTTATTTCAGAGCAGATAGAAAGGATAATTGATAAGACAAAAGGAGAACAAAATGGATAAACGCAGATTCTTCTCAACGCTCTATATTGTATTTTTCGTCAGTCTGTTTATATTACTCTGCGTTTCAAAAAAAGTGATTAGTGCAGATTGGACATTTATCGGTCAAGCAGAAAATAATGATTCATGGTATTATGACGCAGATAATATAAATTTTCTACCAAACAATATTATTCGAGTATGGGCAAAACATATTCCAAATGAAGATGCTGCTCTTCGATACGCGTATTCATTATTGTTATATGAAGTTAATTGTAAAGATAACACGCTGACTATTTTGGCAGTAATGGACTACAATGATGATGACGAATTAATATATTCAGTTCAACCGGCAAAACCAGCCCCCGATTATATTGTTTCAGACTCTATTGGATACATATTTCATAAAACTATATGCTCATTGAAAGACTTAAAAAAGTAAAGGCGGTGAGGATTAAACAAGGGGTCGGGAAACTGACCCTTCATATTTCTTAAATCGTCTCTTTCTTTGGATAGAGCCCGTTATCATCAAGTTCAGATGTGTCTACTTCTTTGGCGGTTTGGTTAAGTGGCGAACAATTGAAACGTTTGATTCTTTCACGGGTTGCCATACGTTTAGAGCGAATCATTTGGTCGGTGGCTATATCATAGCCTATGAAGTAATATACTGTTGTTTTCGGCATGGGCATGTCTCCTTTATTTCTTTGAGTCAAGTAGACCGGTTTCTCCCCATTGAACGTAATAAATACAAAACCCCGCACTCTTTTTGAGTAACAGGGTTTTAATAATCTCTTCATGGCACCACCCTTACAAAAAGGGTTCAGATTAGTTGTTAACCTTTCGACGATGCCCTATTTAAATATGATTATTTTTGTGCTCCCAATTCTTTAAAAAGTCAAGAGACAAATTTCATTGATAACCATTTGAAAGGGTGCATATCTGTCAAAATCACCGGATACTCCCTTTCAGGAAGAACTAAATAGGCTTTCCCACTGCTCGATGTGAACAAGATTGAACCGCATGATTATCAAAGAACCTGGCAAATTTTTTGCTAGAGCATTAGTGCTGGAAATGGGCGATAGACAACTCTCCAGCTAAACCATCTCCAAAGCGGTGGCCATGGCTACACCGCCGCCCCCACAGATAGTTGCTAGGCCAAGGGTCTTCCCACGCCTTTTCATCTCGTGAATCAGAGTAACCATAATACGGCATCCCGTGGAACCAACAGGGTGACCAAGTCCAATACCAGAACCATTAACGTTGGTAATTTCCCTCTTTAGCCCCAGTTCTTTTTCGCATCCAATATACTGGGCCGCGAATGCCTCATTCACCTCTAATAACTCAAAATCCTCCAATTTCAATCCTGATTTCATTAGAAGCATACGTACTGCAGGTGTTGGACTCAAACCCATGACCGAAGGATGACATCCCCCGTAACCAACAGCCCTTATTCTTGCGATTGGTCTGATCCCGAGTTCCTTTGCTTTGTCAGCAGACATAATGATCATCCCGCTTGATCCGTCATTAATACCCGATGAATTCCCTGCTGTTACTTTACCAATTTTGGGAACAAAGGCAGGGGGTAAAGCTGACAGTTTCTCCATGGTCAGGCCCGGCATAAAATGTTCGTCCATATCAAAGATTATAGGGGGTTTACCCTTCTTTTGAGGAATCTCAATCGGAACGATTTCTTCTCGAAAATAGCCTTCTTTAGTAGCCTTTTCAGCATTGTTGTGACTGCGCAGTGCTACTTCATCTAATTCGTTTCTGCTGATATTATGGAGTTGTGCAATGAACTCCGCTGTATGTCCCATAATGTATGGTTTACCCTTAAATAGCTCCAGAGGCATACCTTCTTTAAGAGGTCCTTTCTCAGGTCCTGGCAGTAAGTGTGAACCGCAATGCAAGGCATGGATCATGGTATCCACAAAGAGGTGATCCTGTAGACGGCATCCCCAGCGTGCTCCTGGAACAGAATAAGGAATACCTGACATGTGCTCTACACCACCAGCCAGAATGACGTCAGCCAATCCGGATTTAATCATGGCCATACCTGATATGACAGCTTCCATTCCTGATACACAAACCCGGTTGATAGTAACAGCGGTTGCTGTATCAGGAATCCCAGCCATAAGGGCTGATACGCGTGCGACGTTTAGAGCATCAGCAGGTTCCATGCAACAGCCATAACGAACATCGTCTATCATACCGGGTTCTATACCTGCTCGCTTGATAGACTCTTTCATGGTCACACTTCCAATAACTGCCGCATTACTGTCTTTTAGAGTGCCGCCAAACGATCCTATTGCTGTTCGGCAAGCCGATACAATCACAACATCTTGCATGTTTCTCTCCTTAAAATTATTTATGAAATACTCATTGTCCTCTCTCGGGAAGGAATCTCGCCATGTCGTCCTGTGATATGGTGGATGCTGACGGCAATTTTTTGCTATCTCACTTGTAGCACCCTGCCAACGGTCATGATTTCAGCCTCTTTGGTTCATTCATAGATCTCGAGGATCTTGGCATTACGGTACTATTTCTGGACACTATACTCATCGATATAGCCATATCCCCCGTGAAGTTTCAACACGGCGTCGTCTAAAATCTTACATATTCGTTAGAATATATCAAGTGCTGATGACATAAAGAAAACCATGAAAAGGAAGTTGTTGAGTTCACCTTGTGTTCTTATGGATTAATGAATGTTATAAACTACCGGCTGGGAAGCCGGGGTAAAATGGGAGGAGAGAATCTGTACGAGTCGATGGTTTTTGATTTGGAATTGAAGTGAGGATTACGAATCGAACTGTAGCCTTTAACAGTGTTAGCCATACCACCGCAGCATCTGCTCACGCCTGTTCGGGATGTGTGATCACAGGTTGACCAGCCACTCCAGCGCAGGGAAACTCTTGCTTGTCCTGCTGTCTTTGGATATATATTTGAACTGCATCATGTGTTGCTTTGTATGTACAAATCCCCTTTTCGGTTTTTTAGGCGCCTTCAAGATTAGGATCTTCCCATTCCATAAACCAAGAACCGGGATCAGTCAGATATAACTCTGTATCTCTGAGTGATGCGTAGTGTTCGTGCTCAATATTGGAAAGGAGGTTAAAAAATGCTTTTTCCTTCGGGTCGATGACTTCATCACGGAGTTTTGCATAACT
Source organism: uncultured delta proteobacterium (assembly GCA_963695875.1). Classification (GTDB taxonomy): domain Bacteria; phylum Desulfobacterota; class Syntrophia; order Syntrophales; family UBA2185; genus DATKLL01. The sequence continues at coordinate 38,732 of CAVOID010000007.1, forward strand.
TTCTGCTCCCTTGAACTCAAAATCGATTGCCATTTGAATGGCCTTTAGGTCATCGGCGTCTCTATTAAATGTCTTCGAAGCATTTTTTGCTGCCTCCCTCAGGACTGTCTTGACAACCGTATCTTTCACCTTGAGTGGAATGGTTTCTGGCCATATTTTTCCCTTTTCCCAGTTCTCATGGACTTGCTTCAACCTCTCGTAGTGCTCCATCTCTTCACCGGCTATTTGTGTAAACATAGCTTTACTAACAGGGTTCTTGGTCCTCTGTGCATTCTTAAGATAAAACTCACGTTCTCTTATTTCGTTATTGAGTGCAACCTTTAGCGCGTTTAGTCGTTCTTTCATATCAATCTCCTTCTTCATTGTTAGTTTCTTATAGAACTTTTAACATTATCTATGTCCAAAGCTCTACGGTTAAGAGAATTGTTACTGTACAACGAACATCATTGTTTAGTATCAAAGCTTGCTCAATAATATTGTTAATAAATCAGTCTTTTGATTGCGGCAGGGAAGACGTAACAGTGATATCCCATGGTTACAATCAGCAATCATTATTAATCGTGAAATACAGAATTATACAGAGATCCACAATAGGGGATATTCTTATTTTGGGCTTCGAAAATTCTTATTCATAATGGATCTGATGAAAACTTCCTTTTTTGTGGGGGAAGTATAAGACAAGGGGCCTTGTGTATCAATGGTATCCATGACAAGCAGGTTCAAAGATCAAATGAAAATCAGCAATGTGGGGTAAATTACGGAATAGAATTTCCCTCCTTGACTGTCCATGCAGATGAGAGTATAGTTTATATGGTATTTCCTACCTGACCTTGATTAATCTAACAACCTAACATCTAACCTTTTGGAGTGTAGTATGAGAACGAGCTTCCGAAAGGTACCAATATGAAGCCTCCGAGGGGACAGTAATGTCCCTTTGGGGGGCCATCCCTGCATGATCTCAATACCTAAAGCGAGTTCTTATCAAGTAAACGATGTAGTATTATTACCTTAGTGCAGTAGGAAATCAGTAAGCCGGTTTTGTGGTGATCTCTAATAAATTTCCAGGAAATAGAACAATTGAGAAAAAAGGAGGGATTATTATGTCAGTGTACAGTATTATTGAAATCGTGGGGACCAGCCCGACATCGTGGGAAGATGCTGCCCAAGGCGCCCTGGCAACTGCTTCCAAGACTCTCGAAGATCTTAGAATCGCAGAGGTTGTAAAACAGGATGTTACTGTTGAAAATGGGAAAATAACATCCTTCAGGGTAAGACTCAATATCTCATTCAAGTATCATGCACGTGCCTGAGCAGATTAGGTTTACATTAAGACGTATAACAATAAGCGGGATCAAAAGACCTTATGTGATGAATTATTTCTAAGGCGGCGTACTCTGCGACATTAAGAAAACGGTAAGAAGCAACAGAGCCCAAAAAGCATCTTTTTTTCTGAAAGGAGGTAACACACATGGTTTCCGCAGATCTCTTAAGACAATTCGTGTTTTTTAAAGGTTTTGATGAGGGTGATTTAAAGAAACTGTCAGGTGTCGCTTCTGAAGAATCGTTTAAAGCAGGAGTTCAGGTCTATAAGAGAGGTGATCCGGCAAAAAAACTCTATCTCGTGGAAGAGGGAAAATTTGTCATGCTCATGGAGAGTTACATGGGCACCGCTAAACCCCCCATGCAGGTGACTGTGGATATCGTCACAAAGGGTGATGCCATGGGATGGTCCGCTGTTGTTGAACCTTACGCTTATACCTTAGGGGCCCTGTGCATTGACAATGCAAAGGCCATTGCTTTTGATGCGGAGAAACTCAGGGAACTACTGATTCAAGACGGTGCTTTAGGACTTAATTTTATGCAGGCCACGGCGCGGGTAATAGCCGCCCGTCTGACCCACACCCAGATCATATTGGTTGGTGAGAGGGGACTGTCTACCTTGGCTGAGACGTGATGAAGGATAGATCATAAAGGAGGTAACTACGATGTTCATACAAGAAGTAGAGCTTTTCAAAGGGATTCCCTCACATATCATTGACGAAATTGCAGAACTCGTCACTCAGGAAAGTCACCCGGCAGGACATGTATTGTTTCGAGAAGGCGATTTTGCAGATTATCTTTATATTCTTGAAGAAGGAGATCTTGATCTTACCGTTAAGAGGGATAAACAACTCTCCTTTTCAGTAGATAAGACAGGTTCTGTATTTGGTTGGTCATCACTTGTAGAGCCGAATCTGTACACGGCTAAAGCGGAATGTGTAAAGGAAAGCAGGGTGATAAAAATTGACGCAGATCGCCTGATGCGCGTGTTTCAAAAGCATCCTGCCGAGGGTCTGACGATCATGAAGCGTCTGGCAGGGGTCATCGCTACACGGCTTATTAAGAGTTACAAGGAGGTCATCTGAACAGTCGTTCCATTTGAGCAATCAGGATGTGAACCTTGTAGTGACAAGTAGTGGGTTGCCTCAACGACCTGCATCTTCCTGTAATATGGTTTTTATAATTCAGTCAATCTCGACAGCACTTCAAGTAGCAATCAGTAGTGACCTAGGAACATTACAATAAAAAGGGGTTAGAGCTGATCTCTAACCCCGCGGTGTAATTTTTTTCTTTCTATGCCTTCAAGCGATTGATCAAACCACTCATGAACTCTTCTCTCTTCCGGAGAAATCTCCTAAACTCCCTGTCATCAGTGTTCACTACTTCAACTCGGAGGTCGTGGTAATACCTCTCCAGAATCGCCAGAAGCTCTTTTTCCTCATCAGGTGTCAACTCAAGCTTTGACATGGTTTTACCTCCTTTCCATCTATTAACGAATTCCCATACCCCGGTCTTCCTTTTACTTTCTCAGTAACGCCTTGGTTGCGCCGATTGGATAAACGGGGAATATCTCAAACTTGAGGAGATCGATCCATGCAGCCCGTGTAGCAATCAACCCGATTTCGTCGCTCTCAATAACCCAAATGGATCTGCGGCCCTGAAGGTCCTGAAATCCGAAAAGGACCTTTTTCACTTCCTTTGGCCACTCCCAGTTTGCCATCTTTGACCTGACTTCTCTTTCATCCTCCGGCTCCCATGTGCAGATCATCATGAAGTACATATACTCACCTCCTATCAATCTTACTTCTGTAAAACAGTTATCAAATATAATGTTTGTATTAACTGAATCCACTTTCTAATATTCTACTCTCAGATAGAGACTTTTTCAAGCCTTGTCTCATAGCGCATACACCGCCGCCTGTTGAATACGCCGGAGGTGATGCTTATAACCATAATGCTGATTTCCTGAAGCCCTCACATGTGACGCCGTAATTGTACGTTAATTAATGTTTGCATTATTGTGACAAAATATGGCAGTCTGCAAACCTCGCATTCACGAGTGCTTTATACTGATACCTTCACCAACAATAAGATCGTGATAGGGGATAATGCCATTGAAACAATATCTTTTCCTTTTTATGATCGTGTGTTTTGCATCCGTCCTGGGCTGTGCAACGACATATGACCTGCAGCGCGTTCAGGAGAAACTTGATTCGGATATTCAGTCTCTGAAAGAGGAGAATGCGGGTATCCGTAAGGATATCGAAAAGGTTCATAAGGATGCCTCTGCCTTAACAGCGAAGGATGGAGGATGTAATGATATTAAGAAAACGCTCGATCAGATATCCAACAAAATCGATTTTATAGAAGAATTCCTTGATATTGCGAAAAATCAGAATCAATCAGAGGGGAATTCGAAGAATGTCTTAACTGGTAAAATGGTCGAAAAGTCAGTTTATGAATTGGCCTATGAAACTTTTAAGAAAGGAAAGTATGGCAAGGCCAGGATAAGGTTTCAAAGCTTTCTGAAGCAATATCCGAACACGGAATATTCCGATGATGCCGAGTTTTGGATTGGGGAGTGCTATTATCTTGAAAAGAAATATAAGGAGGCTATCCTGGAATATGAAAAAGTGGTCAAAAACTATCCTGAGGGAAATAAAGTATCCTCCGCGTTGCTAATGCAGGGACTTTCCTATCTGAGGCTGAATGACAAGCAAAGCGCAAAACTCATTCTGCAACGTGTTATACAAGATTATCCCAACACCAGCCAGGCAAGAATAGCAAAGGAAAAACTAATTGAGATCAATTAAATTAATGACTAAAATAGTATCGGAAAAATTTTGACCTGTCCCCCCCGAAAATCAGATTATAGTACGTATAGCTTCCTGTAATCTAGTTTTTCTCAACTTGTTGCTCTATGCAATATTTCAATCGATAATCCTTATTCCTATCAACAAAAAAGGCAGAGCCACTCGACCCTGCCTCTCCGATGAAAGTTAAAAATTAGTTTACTCTTTAACCTTTTTTCTTACTCCTGCCAAGCCTTACTGTGTTTGTGGTGCAATTTTGATTTCTACTCTCCTGTTTTTTTGACGTCCGGCTTCTGTGTTATTACTTGCCACGGGCATGGTCTCTCCAAACCCGACAACTTCAATGCGGCTTCCGGCTATGCCCCGCTGAACTAATAAATTTCTTACTGCATTGGCGCGCCGGTTCGAAAGGTCCATATTGTATTCATTGGAACCTTTACTGTCAGTATGCCCTTCCACTCTAATTAAAGTGTTAGGGTATTGATTCATAACGCGTGCGACACGGTCTAATTCAGAGTAAAGCCCCGGTCTGACGACTACAGAGTTGGTATCGAACGTAACGTCGCCTTTAAAAGTCACCGCCAGGAGATTGCCTTCCCTTGAAACGGCAGCAGCTTCCGAAGAAGCCAAAGCAGCACGCATGTCTCTTTCCTGATTGTCCATCATTTTGCCAACTCCGGCACCCCCAAGTCCCCCTATAGCAGCGCCGATAGCAGCGCCGATAAGAGTACCCTTCGTATCATGGGCGATAACCTGTCCAAGCACTGCTCCGGCTGCAGCGCCGCCCGCCGTCCCGTAAACAGCGCCTTGCCCAGTTTTTGTTTGAGGAGCCGCGCAACCGATTAAAAGTGAAACGACAAGTGAAATGGACAGAAATAAAGAAATTATTTTTTTATTCATTTTTATCCTCTTTATCCTCCTTTGAAACGCAATATAATATGTTTTTTTATATACAGGTTTTTTTCCCCTGATTCAATAAGGGGATTTATTATTCTTAGCTAACCTTTTAATTGAAAAAAAGCATACATTCCATTCAATGCAACATAACCATGAGTGGATATATTTTATCCAACTGGATAGCGAAGATGGATAATTACTATCCACTATTTTGCCTGATGACGGGAAGAATAGGTATTGATAGACTTGACTATTTATCAATAATTAACTTATTTCAATTAGTTACATTGCTTATCGATCTCCTGGCACAGCAAATGCAGTATATAAAGCTGAAACGAAATAAATTAAAAGGAGACGATGATTATGAAAAAATTAGCAATGACATTTATCACGATTCTCTTTCTGACGAGCTTAACAACTTCTGCTTTTGCATTTGGTTCAGGCTGGCAAGATCGTGGACGATATAATAATCATGGTAGATATGACCGTGTACATTATCGGTATGACAATTATGACCGGCGTGTGTATCCTCAGCCCCATAGCTACTATGCTCCTGTCTATGCACCTAGGCCGGTGGTCTTTGTCCCACCGCTCCCGTTGCCGGGAATTAACATCTTGTTCCCGAATGTCAATATTAGAATTCGGTAAGAATAAATCTCCTTCCTCCAATGATAGGTGGCGGCACATAAATGAGGGACGGCGAGAATAGCTGTCCCTCATTCATATTTGATAATACACTAAAGTAACTAATCATCTGAAAGGGATGCGGCGAAAAGAACAGCCAATATAAATGCAGATAAGAGATTCGGAAGAGGAAATTGTTTAGTGAGGTCGATAATACCTCATGGCTTCGGGGACTAGGGCCTCAATCTGCTTTATCCGTGTCTCTGGGGCAGGGTGGGTTGACAAGAATTCAGGTGGTTTGCTCCCCCCCTTCTCATTCATCCTCTGCCAGAAAGGAACAGCGGCTCTCGGATCATACCCCGCCCTCGCCATTAAAGACAGCCCTATCCGATCTGCCTCAGACTCATGGATACGACTGTAGGGAAGCAGGATTCCCACGTTTGTCCCCACTCCATAAGCGGCCATGAAGATATCGCTCGTGGGTCCTGGCTGTGTCGAGAGGGCAACAGACAGTCCGACCGCTCCGAGCTGAGCCAGGAGCCCTTGACTCATCCTCTCATTTCCATGTTTGGCGATGGCATGGGCGACCTCGTGGCCCATGACAACCGCCAGCCCGGTTTCATCGCGGGTCACCGGAAGGATGCCTGTGTAAACCCCTACTTTACCGCCGGGCATGCACCAGGCATTGACCGTTTTGTCATCCTGGATCACATTGAATTCCCATTGATAATTCTTGATCTCCGACTCCATTCCGGCTTCTCTCATGAATTCCTCGGAGGCCCGCGCTATTCTCGTCCCTACTCTCCTTACCATCTGCACCTTTGCAGTGTCGTTCGAAAGTTTTGATGTTTTCAAGACTTCACTGTATTGCTGCAAGCTCATACTCGCCACTTCAGAATCCGGAAGTATATGCAAGCTACTTCTTCCTGTTACGGGGACAGTGGCACAGGACAGAATGACCAGCAAAAATCCGATGATTCCCATGCTGAGAAAAAAATGAGAAACTCTACCTTTCAAAGTATATAGGGTTTTCATAAATACCTCTCACTTGTCCCGGCTTCTGAATTCTATTATCCTATTGGACTATATTTTTTTCAATCCATTTTTTTACACATGGTTGATGTATGCCTCACCATTTTTGTCCTCGCGGTTTGAGGCACTTTGGAGGTGAACTAAACAACCTCCTTTTTATGATTTCCTTCCTGTAATCTAGTTTTTCTCAATTTGTTGCTCTATGCAATATTTCAATCGTTAATCGATAAAGTGGGTAAATAAAAAAGGCAGGGCTAATCGACCCTGCCTTTCTGTTGAAAGTTAAAAAATTAGTTTACTCTTTAAACTTCCTCCTCGCTCCTGCAACCCAAATTAAACCAAGACCAAGAAGAAGTATGGTGTTGGTTTCTGGGGTCATGGCAAGTGTTATCAAGTTAAGATCTATGTATTAAATAATCTGTGATGCTGATTAAAAAAAAACGTCTTTATATTTTTTATTTAACGCTTTTGCAACCTTCAATTCAGAATACTTTCGTGTTGGCAATCCTTTTTCCATCTTTGTAATGGTCTGAGGGACTAATTCTGCTCTCCGTGCAAGTTCGGCAATGCTCAGAGGAATAGATTCACGAAGCTGTTTTACTTTATTTCTTCTCATATATGATTGAAAAGCTGACCTTATGTTACGAACTTATTATAAATTATGTAAAGCGAAAATCATCATTCACATTTAATGTATTTTAATATTAATCAATATTAATCAATATTGTCTGTTATTCTTATTATCGCCAACTTAATAGCAAAACTTTAGAATAAATTTTATATGCCTAAGTTTCTATCCAAATGAATTAATGGGATACTTTACTTCAGCTGAGATAGCCTTTGCTTCGTCCTGAAGTTTTGATTTACCAATTTTACCTATTTATACTACATTATAATAGAAAATAATCAAAAGCAGCAGAATTATAACTTTAAATGTGGTACATAGACAACATAACCTACGAATATGACCATTAACGATCAGCATGTAAAGGAGAAGGGATATGAGAAGACTTTATCTCGTGCTCTGTATTGTTTTACTTGTGGCGGGATGCAATACAACGCGTCCTCCCGGTCCTACCTGTAACCTTCACTTGCTACCTGAAGCTCAAGCAATTACCTCCCCAACGCTGGCCCCATTAACAGGCGATGACCATACCACCCGGACAGGGAAACTGATTGCTACTAAATCATCGCCGTCAATTCTGTTGCTTCGCGAAAAGATCTCGAAGAGCTTTGAGGCGCGGCGTAAGAAAAAGCTGAGAACAATGACACCGTCAGAGGAAAGCTTCGTCGTCCTATTGCTGTCGGCTGGTGGCCAGTATGGCGCATACGGTTCCGGGTTTCTGAAAGGCTGGAGCGAGAATGCTCAACTAATGCCTCGCGATAGTATTGACGTAGTTACTGGTGTCAGCACAGGTGCTATGATGTCCACTTATGCTTTTCTGGGCTCATCGGATGACCCCGTGGTCAGGGCAAAGTATGACGATCTTCTGAAAAGAGAATATACCACCCTACACGACGAGGACGTGTTCCGCCGTCGCTGCCCCATAGAACTGCTGTGGGCGAATTCTATTTATGATAGTGAGCCGTTACGAAAAAGAATTGAGGACACCATCACCGAAGGCCTCCTCGATGAAGTCGTAACCGAGGCGGATAAGACCCATCGTCTACTGTTTGTTGGAGCAGTCAACACCAACTCCGGCGAGTTCGACGTCTTTGATTTGGTGGCCATTGCTAGGGATAAGAATCAGGACCGCAGGGCGTGTTACACGGCCGCAGTGCTCGCCTCTGCAGCCATTCCTGCCACTTTCGATGCCATATTCATAAATGGCAAAATGTATATTGACGGAGGAATCCGCAGGCAAGGGTTTTTTGTCGAGCAAGCAGCTACTGCCCTGCCGAATGTCAGGGTCAAAAAAATATTCGGTATCCTTCACGGAAACCTCGACGTGCCGTCGACCCCAAAGACGAAAAATAATCTGATAGGCGTTGTATCGCGTACTGTTTCTATAGCAAACGACGAACTACTAATCGATTCAGCTTTCTATGTAGATACAAAAGGGAAAGATAATGGATTTACAAGATTCTGGACAGCACCAGTCAAGTCTACATGTGAGTCGACATCTCCAGAGGGTCACAAGTTCGACCCCGGCTTTGGTACCTGCCTATGGAACAAAGGGTATGACGATGCGAAACAGCAAAAACCATGGAAGACGTTAGATGAACTTCTGCAACAATAGTGGCTATGGACCGTCCTTGAAACAAAGAGGTCTTTGGGGTAATAAAATATATAGATGTCAAGGCGGTTATGATTTCTCAAGTGCATAGATTGCTACGGTGCTTCCTGAAAGAGTGATTTTTAAAAATCTCGCCTCGATACAACATTTCAAGAGGTAATAAAGAATCTCATTCTGGTGATGAAGTGTTTTCCATATCGTAACCCCATGGAAGGTGCGTAATTTGTGGAGAAGTCTTCAATCTGAACAGAAGTCATTGCCGGAGCTTTTCCTATCAATAATTCTTTATTTCTATTGGATAAAACTTACAACTAAACAGTTCTAAAGAATTAATGCCCCGTGGATTAATACGGTTTGAATCTTAAGACTGGATGATGTAAGTTAAAATTAAATTTGAAAAATAGAATACGAAGGAATCATCCTATGCAAGGACATAGCAAGAATATATTCATTTATTTAACCGCTGTATTTTGTCTTTTCTTTTCTGTTAGCTGTTTTGCACAGGCCGATGCGGTCAAGCAGTCGAAGAAAGACATTAAGGAGATTAACGAGAAGAATAAGAGCACAAACACGGGTGACCCGTGGACGATAGAAAATGTTATTACGGTTGATGAGCTCGTATCGCTGTTAAAGAAACAAGGTTCAAAGGATGTTTATATCTACCATATAGGTTTTAATAATCATTATACAAAAGGACGCATAAAAGGCGCGTTGTATGCAGGCTCTGCATCAACAGAAGAAGGTTTGCAGAAGCTTGAATCTTCCATTAAAGCTTTGCCCCACGATACGGAAATCATTCTTTACTGCGGCTGCTGCAATTGGGTTGACTGCCCCAACATCCGCCCCGCATTTGAAACTGTCAATAAGATGGGCTTTAAAAATGTAAAAGTTCTTTATCTGCCCGATAATTTCACTGTTGATTGGATGAATAAAGGGCTCCCGGTTGAGAAATAGCTGACCCTTTAACTCCTTCCTGAAATCAATAGACCTGCCGTTCTCGCATGAATACAAGACCTCAATGCGTAATGATCACGTCCTTTAGACGATCATTAACACACCACCCCACATCTTTTGGTCACTCTTCCATTGACACACAAGGACGCTTTTCTTATACTCCCTCCACGAAAAAGGAAGTTCTTATCAATTCAATAATTCAATTATCATAAATCTGGAAGGCTGAAATGGATATCACATCCGCTCTCCTCATCGTCCTGGGGCTTGCCCTCTTCGAATCGATCACTAGCATCGACAACGCCATCATCAACGCTGAGGTCCTGCGGGGCATGCAGCCCCGGGCGCGGAGGTGGTTTCTCACCTGGGGGATTTTTATTGCCGTCTTCGTCGTCCGGGGGGTTCTGCCCTGGCTTATCGTCTGGGTCATGACACCGGGCCTCGGGCCATGGGATGCCCTAACGGCAAGCTTCACCGCTAATCCTGCAGCGCTAGAGGCCATTCAGTCAAGCTCCCCGGTCCTGCTCATGGGGGGCGGGGTATTCTTCATCTTCCTTTTCTGCCACTGGATCTTCCTCGAGCCCAAGAAGATAGGCCTTCCCGTCGAGCGTCTCATCGCTCGACATGGGGCTTGGTTCTATGCCGTCGTCTCAATCGCCCTGATGCTTATCGTCTGGTTTGCCCTTGATGACAGCCGCATGCTCGCCTTCGGAGCCGTCGCGGGCTCATCGGCCTTCTTTATCACCCACGGTTTCAAACGCTACGCCGAGGAGCAGGAGGCACGCATTCTTTCCGGCGACGGGCACATGTCCGTCATCGGGAAGATCCTCTACCTCGAGGTGATCGACCTGACCTTTTCCATCGATGGCGTTGTAGGGGCCTTCGCCTTCACGCTGTCGGTGCCCCTGATCCTTATTGGAAACGGAATCGGCGCTATCGTCGTCCGGCAGCTCACGGTCTACGGCGTCGACAGGATTAAAAAATACGTCTATCTCAAAAACGGTGCCATGTACTCCATTTTCGTCCTGGGCTGCGTGATGCTCGCACACGGCTTCGGCCTGCACGTCCCCGAGTGGGTCACGCCCCTGGCTACCTTCCTCATCGTCGGCTACTTCTTTTTCAAGTCCAGATGGCAGGCCAGGAAAGCCGGAGAGTTATCCTGAATAAAAAGGGAAGTGGCCGTGGACGGCATGGTTACGCTAACTGGTTGTTGTCCTGCTTCTCTCGCCATGCCTCTTCTTTATTCCGATCCCGGCACCGGATGGAGATTTTTATAAAGCGTTCTTCTCCGCACTGCCTTTTGAAGTATTGTATATTTCTTCAAAAGACCGCCACAACTGTCAATTCTATTTTTTTGCCAGTTGTCTTGCCCAAAGTGTCAGCCAGATGACGACAAATATCATCATTCCGACGCCGAGCTTATATGCCACCATTGCCCACAGCCATATAGTGCGAATTTCCGGCCATGTAACACCTTCACCCCAGAAGCAAAGTATTCCTGCCGGCTGCCTGGTCATGATCAGCAAATAAGCAAACCATTGGATCAGCAGGATACAATAGGCGATTAACACAGTCCACCATCCAGCCATTGCCGCCGCCCGCACTTTTTTTATAAATATTTCATCCATACTTAACCCCCATATCTTTTTATTCAAATTTATTTGTAAGCTACAGTTCAGTCAATGGTATTTTATCACCATTCTTATTTATAGTCTTCCTTACAGAGGTTGCAATCAGTATTGATCCCCCAAGTGTTCTGTCATCTGAAATTTTATGAGTATATTACAAAAAGAAAGAGTGAGTTTTTTTAGGAGGGATGATTCATTTCTCGGAGTGGGGCATTATTCCTCAAGAGAGAGGAAAACTATCTCAGCAGGGATGGGATAACATTGCCAATCTTTCAAAGTTATGATCGTATCCCGGTATATCCTTCAAGGCTGGAACTCTCTCGCCTTTTCCACCTCAAAACGGCTCCCGATGTAGATCGGAGAACGCTGATTAAGTTCCTCCACCTTGATAGACATGAGATCCTGTTTACCGTCCGTGGCCATACCACCGGCCTGTTCAATGATGAATGCCATGGGCTGAAGCTCAAACAGAAGCCGCAATTTCCCTTGGGGATTCTTCTTTAGTGCAGGGTATGCAAAAACGCCCCCCCTCTTAATCAGAACCTGATTGACATCCGGCACAAATCCGCCACTGTAACGGAGCTTATACCCTTCCTTTTCCAGGAAATCTATGTATTCAAGGTGTTCCGGAGTCCAATCCCTTCTCAATCCTCCCAAGCTGTAAATGTCTCCCCGTTCTCTTAAGGTTATGTTTTCCTCAGAAAGAATGTATTCCCCTTCTCTGTTCAGTACAAATTCATGGGTTCCCTTTCCTGCAGAATAGACCATCGTAATCAGCGGTCCATACACAATGTACATGGCTGCCACCAATGTTTTTCTCCCCTCGGCTAACATCGACTCTCTATGAATGCCTATTATCGTTCCTATGGACAGATTCGCATCCACTAAAGAAGAACCGGCCAAAGGATCTGCAGTGACGAAATATTTTTCTTCTCCCTTGCCGATCTGAATCACTGAATCCTGTTCTTCTGAAGCATATGCTCTGACAAATCCTGAATCCTGGAGTTGATTCTTGAGAATCTCATCGGCGCTTCTATCCATAGTCAATTGCTCTTCACCGTGACGGAAAACGCGAATGTTCCTAAAACCAGCCAGTTTCCGATTCGATTCTTGAATTTTAGCAGAGATATACTTCCCTATAACGGCTATTTGCCATATCAATCTGCGTAATTCCATTTCCACACCTGATTTCCACATATGTCTGCGCAGGTCGACGATAAATTTTGTGTAGTCCGAAATCCCCTCTCCCATGGGCGTTCATCCTTATAAAATATTTGTCTTTTTATAACAATTAATAATCATTTTAACAAGCGCATTTTAATTTTTCCGAGAAGATACCCATCAATTATTAACGCATGAAAGCCTGCATATCAATCGATGCTGAAGATTTGAGGAGTGCAGGAAGCACTAAATGAGTCGTCTATCACTCATTATTTGAGACAATAATGATCAGAATTTTATAATACACCTGTATGGGTAGTGATTCATACTAGCGTTTTCTTCTCTATCTTTGCAGTACCGCGGTATATCAATCAGCACCCTGCTCTTCGAGAATCTTTTTTACATGGTCGAGGGCGCGGCGTATATATGTTTCATCAAATTTTCCCACAGGAGATGATATCTCGAAGATTCTTTTCGGGATGCGCAGTTCGTCCAGGGAAAATCCTTCTTTTGTTTTAAACCGGTACTTTTCGCGATAAATTTCTGTGCCGATCCTGTTGATGTCTTCAAGTTTCAACTCGAATCCAAGTAAAGGAAGCAGTTTCGATACAATGTCAGGCGTATAGATTCCCCTCGCGAAAAAACAGACGACCAGGCTTGATAATATCTGACGCCATCTTTCCTCCTCCAGGAGCATATCGGCGAGTTCCTCGGGACTGACTTGTTTTTGGGCAAGCACTTTCTGGTCAATACTGTAGCCTGCATTGTCCAGATGGCTGTGTCGCAAGCCGATTAAATTTCCTACATGGGTACCGGGGCCCGTATGGTATCCTGCCATTTCATTCTTTCCAAAGGCAAGGGCGGAATCTCTATTTCCATATATTGAGGCAGCGTATTCGACACCCTTTGCCAAGGCCATGTAAAACTCATTGGGCTGCTCAGTGATCAATCTGCTACGCATTTATGTATGGCACCGGATCTCCCCAGGAGAATTTAATCCCCATCGTTTCTTTTTCAGAGATGAGTCCCTGTTCCTGTGCCTCCGTTACCCATGCCAGAACGACACCAGTGCTTATGGCATCCATCCCCCATGTCTCGACACTATCCATCAATTTCAAGATGCCCTCGGGATCGGAAATACCCAGCATGGAGCCTAATGAATATATAGGTTCATAGTCGTAGGATATCATGGACGTCTTATAGTAATACGGTTCATCCTCATATGGTTCTCTGAATGCAGCGATATGGATGCACCCCACAGGACAATGAGAACAGGCCAACCGCCTGCCCAAATATCCCGCTGCAAACGCCTCACCGGAAATCGCATCCGCTTTCTCAAAGGTTGCCTCTTTTAGATTTCTCGTGGGGAAACCACCGAATTTATTCAGTGCTATGATATTCTCGGCGGTTCCCAGATCGTGATATTTCTTCATGACAGGGGATTCTACCGCTGTCTGATAGATTTCCTCATACATTTTTCGGTAAAGCTTTGTGTCGACAACAGGCACTGATGATTTTCCGGAGATGGCAATCGCCTTGAGTTTTTTACTTCCGAAAACGGCGCCCAATCCCAATCTGCCAAAATGACGATAAGTCTCCGTCGTTACACTGGCATATGAAACAAGGTTTTCCCCGGCCTTGCCGATTCGCATGATCGTGCGCAAGCCTCCTCCCGTCTCATTCTCTCTGATGATACGCCCCGTTGCGGAACTGCCCATCCCCCACAATGAGGAGGCATCACGAAAGTACACCTTGTTCCCATGAATGGATAAATAGATGGGGATATCACTGGCACCTTTAAAGACAATGGCCCCGTATCCGGCCATACGGATTGCGACCGCGCTTCTACCGCCACAGTGGCTCTCTCCCAGGTTGCCGGTATGGGGAGATTTAAACATGGCGACTGTTTTGGAGGCCAGAGGGAACACTGACGTAAGGGGACCAACCGCGAATATGATCGGGTTTTCCGGGCCGATAGGATCGCAACCTGTGGGACATTCTTCATGAAGAAGCTGTATGGCCACGCCGGTGCCTCCGATATACCTGTCAAAAAGTTCAGGCCTCTTTTTCGTCATGAAGGTTCTGTTTGATAGGTCTATATAAAGGATATTGGCAAGGGGATCATCTTTTAACATGGTCCACCCCCTCCTTTTTCTCCAATCCCAAGACCTTGTGGGGACAGAATTTGACGCAGTAACCGCAGTGGATACAGATCATGGGTTTATTTGTGGTATCATCCCATAAAATGGCTCCAATAAGGCAGGCATCCTGGCAGTGCCCGCATCCTATGCATTTCTTCATATCGAGGCGAACGCCGCCGTCTTTTCTTGGCTCCAGAGCATTCGTTGGACAGACTTTCGCGCAGGGAGGATTATCACAGGCCCGGCAGACAATGACTGTAAAACCCCGCTCCATCCCTCCGACGGACTTCACGGCAATACAGGCCTTGGTGAGGCCGGCCTCATCCTGCCTGCGTGAGCACGCGAACATGCAACATTGACAGCCTACACATCGTTCTGTTTCCAATACCGCAAGTCTCATTGACTTGTTCCTTTCGCTCTCATATCTGAGTCGAGTAGACCAGTTTCTCCCCATACCACAGGTTGAGGTTTGTTTTCTCCGTTTACCGCTTGGTTTCCCAGCGGTATCACAATATTTTAATCTTATATCAGATTTCTTAAGGCTTTGCATACCAATTACTACTACTTGTAATCTACGACTGAACTCCAAAATTTTATTCTAACAGTTACTGGAAGGACTAAACAAAAAATCCAATTGGCGATTTTTCAAGATCACTTTTTGCCCTTCCATACATACAGAGGTGTGAAATTGGGAGATGTTTCAGTACCGAATAATAATAACGCATGAATTTTACCATTACGTGTGATACAGATTTCGGCGGTAGGTATTTGAATCCGCCAGAATCACGGGGATGATTCCGCCCGCTATCGGATTCGCCAGGATTCTTTGCTGAGGCAAGATAATATTGGCTCAAGGAATCATAAGAAGTCGCTGCCGCCATTGCGACTGGTTTATCGATACTGCTCCTCGGAAAGAGGGTTTGAAAGTGAATTTAAACATCAAGACCATTCCCGGGCTTCTGTCCCATGTGTGGGCGAGTCTCCGTGGAAACGATTTGACACAAAAGTACGCCTGTTTCGAGCCGCCGCTGCGAGCGGAATTATTCAGCGCCGATCAGATGGAGCAGCATGGCAAGACTCTCGCAGGCTCACACACGTTAAGCCCGGGACACGCTCCGGATCGGCTTCTGAAACGACTGGCTGAGAATGAAGGCCTCCTGATTGGCGTCCAAAGTCTGCTGACGGAGGCAGTTGAGGCAAACCGCCGGGTTACGCCTGCCGGGGAATGGCTGCTCGACAACTTCTATCTGATTGAAGAGCAGATACGCACGGCCCGGAGACATTTGCCAAAAGGGTACAGCCGGGAACTCCCCCGCCTGATGACTGGTCCTTCGGCTGCTCTGCCGCGCGTATACGACATTGCGCTGGAGATGATCTCACATGGCGATGGGCGGGTCGATCCGGAGATTCTCAGCAGATTTGTTGCAGCATACCAGACCGTCACTTCCCTGAAGTTAGGCGAATTGTGGGCAATTCCTATCATGCTGCGCCTGGCGCTGATCGAGAATCTCCGACGCGTTGCCGGCCGGATCGCTACTGATAGAATCGACCGCAACCTGGCCGATTATTGGGCAGACCAGATGACGGAAAGCGCCGTGAAGGACCCGAAGAGCCTGATCATTGTGATCGCAGACATGGCGCGATCGAACCCGCCGATGGTAAGCTCCTTTATAGCGGAAATTACGCGCCGCCTGCAGGGACAAGGCCCTGCTCTGTCATTGCCGCTTACCTGGCTTGAGCAGCGGCTGTCTGAGTGTGGACAGACGATCCGGCAAATGGTGCTGGCGGAGAACCAACAGCAGGCTGCCGATCAGGTATCCGTGAGCAACAGTATCGGAAGCCTGCGATTTCTGGGCGCGATGGACTGGCGCGAATTCGTCGAGACGATGAGCGTTGTCGACCAAGTGCTGCACGAGGACCCTAGCGGTGTTTACGGCACGATGGATTTTTCTACCCGTGACCGTTACCGCCATGTCGTGGAAAAGATAGCGAGACACAGCCAGTTTTCCGAGAACGAGGTGGCGCACAAGGCGATCGGGCTGGCGCATGAGGGTGCAAACGGGAAAGACGGCAATGATCGCGCGGCACATGTGGGCTTTTACTTGGTTGACAAGGGATTGGCCCAACTTGAACAGACGCTGGAGGTAAGCCTTTCCCCATCTGAGTACCTTCAGAGATGGAGCCGCCGGTTTCCTTTACTCCTCTATCTGGGTACAATCACGCTGATGACGGCAGTATTCGCCGGGGGCTTGCTGGCAAAGGGGCATGTCGATGCGTTGCCTGGCTGGGCAATTATTCTGATCGTACTCCTCTCAGTTCTAAGCGTAAGTCAGCTCGCCGTTGCCCTGGTGAATTGGCTGGCGACACTGCTGGCGACGCCCCATCCGTTGCCGCGCATGGACTTCTCCAAAGGGATACCGCCAGAATTCCGCACACTGGCCGTAGTTCCTACGATGCTCACAAGCACGCAGAATATAGAGGATCTGATCGAGGCGCTTGAAGTGCGGTTCCTGGCAAATCGGGACGCTAACCTGCACTTCGGCCTGTTGACCGATTATCGAGACGCACAGGAAGAAACGCTCCCTGAAGACGAACCGCTGTTGCGGCTTGCGCGGCAAAGGATCGAAGGGCTGAATGCCAAGTACGGTCATTCCCGAGGCGACACCTTCTTCCTTTTCCATCGCCCCCGTCGATGGAATCCTCAGGAGCGGATTTGGATGGGTTACGAGCGCAAACGGGGGAAACTTGCTGCATTGAATGCTCTCCTGCAGGGCGAGGAACATGCGGGGGATCGTTTTTCCCTCATCATCGGTGACACGAGAGTCTTATCGAGCGTGAAGTATGTGATCACCCTGGACACGGATACGCAACTGCCGCGCGACGCGGCGTGGCAGTTTGTGGGCGCCATGGCGCACCCTTTGAATCGTGCGCGTTACGATGAAGATAAGCAGCTTGTCTGTGAGGGTTACGGCATCCTTCAGCCACGGGTCGCCGTAAGTCTGCCCGGCATGAACCGGTCGCGGTATGCGGCAATGTGCGGAAGCGAGCCCGGCATCGATCCCTATACGCGTGCTGTTTCCGATGTTTACCAGGACCTGTTTGGCGAAGGCTCGTTCATCGGCAAGGGCATTTACGAGGTTGATGCCTTCGAGCGAACGCTCAAAGGACGTTTCCCCGAGAACCGGATCCTCAGCCACGATCTTCTGGAAGGGTGTTACGCGCGGGCGGGGTTGTTGAGCGATGTAATGCTCTATGAGGAATATCCGTCTGCGCTACAATGCGGACGTGAACCGTCGGCATCGCTGGATTCGCGGTGATTGGCAGCTCCTGCGATGGTTGCTGTCGGGTGTTCCCGGCCCTGATGCGCGTCTTCAAAAGAATCCGCTCTCATGGCTGTCCCAATGGAAGCTATTCGACAACCTGCGGCGCAGTCTCATGCCAGCGGCGTTGACACTCCTTTTGCTGCTGGGCTGGACGGTCTTGTCAGCGGCCTGGTTCTGGACCCTATCGGTGCTCGGAATCATCCTGATCCCTTCTCTGATTACCTCTCTCCTGGAAGCGCTTCAGAAGCCGGACGACGTGCATTCTGAGTCAGCACCTCGATGCCATCCTGCACTCCGCCGGCCGGCACTTCGCTCAGGCGGCATTTACGCTCGTCTGCCTTCCCTACGAGGCGTTTTTCAGTCTCGATGCGATTGTGCGCACGTGCTGGCGGATGCTGGTCACCCACAAGCGGCTTCTCGAATGGAATCCGTCGGGCGATCGGGATCGCCACAGCCGCACGGACCTTGCCGCCTCTTGGGGATCGATGTGGATCGCCCCGGCCCTGGCCATTGCCGCGACGATTTATCTGACGCTTTCGAGGCCGATGTCATTAGCAGTGGCCGGGCCCATACTGGGACTCTGGTTTGCCTCTCCTGTTGTCGCCTGGTGGATCAGCCGGCCGCTTGCTCGTCGCGAAGCAAGGCTGACGGCTGACCAGACCACCTTTCTCCGGAAGCTTTCCCGCAAGACCTGGGCGTTTTTCGAAACCTTCGTCGGCCCGGAAGATCATTGGCTGCCCCCTGACAATTTTCAGGAGCATCCCGCTGCCGTAATTGCGCATCGCACGTCGCCGACCAACATGGGCCTGGCTCTTCTCGCAAATTTGTCCGCCTACGACTTCGGCTACATCCCGGCGGGACAACTCATCGAGCGCACGGCAAATGCACTCCATACGATGGAAGCATTGGAACGTTACCGAGGCCACTTCTACAACTGGTACGACACGCAATCCCTGCAACCGCTGCGACCTACCTACATCTCGACCGTGGACAGCGGAAACCTTGCCGGCCATCTGCTGACACTGCGGCAGGGACTGCTCGCACTTCCCGACGACCGGATTCTGGGATCGCGAGTGTTTGAGGGAATCAGCGACACCATCCGTGTCCTCGAGGACATGGATGGCAAAACCGCTTCGGACCAACTCGTGCAACTGCAAAAATTGCTGAAGTCCGCAATCGATTCCCCGCCCACCACGCTTGCGGCGGCGCGGCTGTGCCTTGATCAGTTGGCAACGTCCGCCGCGGAAGTGGTCACCGGCGTCAATGTTCTCGATGCGGACCCCGAGAGCCAGGCGCAGTGGTGGGCGCATGCCCTTGCCGGGCAATGCCGGGCCGCCCTCGATGAGCTGACGTTTCTCGCGGCCTGGACATCATTGCCGGCATCATCGCCGGGACAGGCTCCGCGAGATGCCGGATATCGATGAAATCCCGACGCTGCGCCAATTGGCCAACCTTGAGGCGGAACTCCTGCAGGCAATCGAAGGGCGCCCAAACTCTGACGAGACATCGGAGAGCGTATGGCCTGGCGAACGTCGTCAGCTCATTACGGAGGCAAGCCGGCGCGCCGGAGCGAGGATCAGGGCTATCGAAGGGCTGGCACGGCAAATCGACGAACTCGCCCATATGGAATACGACTTTCTGTTCGACGAGGCACGCAATCTCCTGGCTATCGGGTACAACGTCGGTGAACGTCGGCGGGACCCGAGTTACTATGATCTGCTGGCTTCGGAAGCACGGTTTTGCAGTTTCATAGCGATTGCGCAGGGACAGCTGCCGCAGGAGAGCTGGTTCGCCCTGGGACGTTTGCTGACCACTGCCGGTGGAGAGCAGATCCTCCTTTCGTGGAGCGGTTCGATGTTCGAATACCTCATGCCGCTCCTGGTGATGCCGACGTACGAACACACACTGCTCGACCAGACCTGCAAGGCGGCGGTGGCCCGGCAGATCGAGTATGGGAGGAAACGCGGGGTGCCCTGGGGCAGTTCGGAATCCGGCTACAACGCAATCGACGTTCATCTCAACTACCAGTATCGCGCCTTCGGCGTGCCCGGCCTGGGTCTCAAACGCGGGCTCGCCGATGATCTGGTCATTGCGCCCTATGCCTCGGCGCTGGCGCTGACGGTAGCGCCCGAAGAGGCATGCCTGAATCTCGAGCGACTTGCGGCTGAAGGCGTTATGCCGGAACGTATGGCTTCTATGAGGCAATCGACTACACTCCTTCACGTCTGCCGCGCGGACAATCAAGCGCCGTGGTCCGCTCCTTCATGGCGCATCATCAGGGCATGAGCTTCCTCTCTCTGGCCTATGTGCTCCTGGACCGTCCGATGCAGAAGCGATTTGAGTCGGAACCCATGTTCCAGGCGACCATGCTGTTGCTCCAGGAGCGAATCCCCAAGGCGACGGCGTTCTATGCGCACACCGCCGAGCTCTCCGACCGCCATGCAGAATCCATGGGCACGGAGGCGCCGGTGCGCGTGTTCGGCAGCCCGAACACGCCGAAACCGGAAGTGCACCTGTTGTCAAACGGCAGATACCACGTGATGATCACGAACGCGGGCGGCGGTTACAGCCGTTGGAAGGACATTGCCGTCACCCGCTGGCGCGAAGACAGCACCTGTGATAATTGGGGCACGTTCTGTTACATCCGCGACGTGACGAGCGGGGAATTCTGGTCAACGGCCTATCAGCCGGCGCTCAAACAAGCGGATACGTATGAAACGATCTTTTCGGAGGCGAAAGCGGAGTTCCGTTGCCGCGACCACGACCTCGACACGCATACGGAAATTGCCGTTTCGCCCGAGGATGACATCGAGCTGCGCCGCATCACCATCATCAACCGTTCCGGGAAACGCAGAGCCATTGATGTCACGAGTTATGCGGAGGTCGTCCTCGCCTCGCCGGCCGCGGATGCACTGCATCCGGCGTTCAGCAATCTCTTTGTTCAGACCGAGATCCTCCGCCGGCAGCGGGCGATTCTCTGCACGCGCCGGCCCCGCTCCCAGGGCGAGCACGCTCCCTGGATGTTTCATCTGATGGCCGTGCACGGCGCGGACATCGGAGAAATCTCTTATGAGACCGACCGCCTGCGGTTCATCGGCCGCGGAAATACGGTTGCCGACCCGCAAGCGATGGGTGATGCATCGGCGCTCTCCGGCAGCGAGGGCTCCGTGCTGGATCCGATCGTCTCGATCCGTTATCGAATCACGCTCGATGCGGAAGAAACGGCAACGGTCAATATTGTCTCCGGCATCGGCGAGACTCGCGACGCAGCCTTAAGCCTGGTCGGGAAATACCAGGACCGGCGTCTCGCGGATCGGGTCTTCGATCTGGCGTGGACACACAGCGATGTCTTCTTGCGGCAGATCAATGCCACGGAGGCCGACGCGCAGCTCTACGGACGCCTCGCCGGCTCGGTGATCTATGCCAATGCTTCGCTGCGCGCCGATGCAAGCGTCATCATCAAGAATCACCGCGGGCAATCCGGTCTCTGGGGCTACGCCATTTCCGGCGATTTGCCGATCGTACTCCTGCGGATTGAAGATCCGGCCAATATTGACCTGGTGCGTCAACTCATACAGGCCCATACGTACTGGCGCTTAAAAGGACTGGCGGTGGACCTGGTGATCTGGAACGAAGATCACGCCGGTTACCGGCAGCAACTCCAGGAACAAATCATGGGGCTCATTGCCGCAGGCGTCGGAGCCCACGTGACGGATCAACCGGGCGGCATTTTCGTAAGGCCTGCGGACCAGATATCGAGCGAGGAACGCATCCTGCTCCAAACGGTCGCCCGCGCCATCGTCACCGACAGCCGGGGGATGCTGGCGGACCAGATCAACCGCAGAAGCCTCGTGGAATTAACCGTGCCGCGCCTTACGCCGACCCGGACTCGACCGTGGCGCCCCCCCGGCAGTTGCCGCCTTGCCTCGCCACGATCTGCTGTTTTTCAACGGACTCGGCGGATTCACCCCTGATGGCCGCGAGTACATCATTACAACCACGCATGATCAGGTGACGCCGGCGCCATGGGTGAATGTCCTGGCGAATCCGCACTTCGGAACCGTCATCTCGGAGAGCGGCTCTGCCTATACCTGGGCCGAGAATGCCCACGAGTTTCGCCTCACTCCCTGGTATAACGATCCCGTGAGCGATACGAGCGGGGAAGCGTTCTACCTCCGCGATGAAGAGCGCGGCCACTTCTGGTCTCCCATGCCGCTGCCCAGCCGCGGGGCGACGCCTTACGCCACCCGGCACGGATTCGGCTACAGCGTCTTCGAGCACACAGAGCGCGGCATCCGCTCCGAGGTATGGGTTTACGTGGCCATGGACGCATCGATCAAGTTTACGGTGTTGAAGGTGAGAAACGAGTCAGGCCGATCACGCCGGCTCTCTGCTACCGGATATGCGGAATGGGTTCTGGGAGATCTGCGGCCCAAAACGACCATGCATGTGATCACCGAAATTGACCCCAACAGCGGAGCGCTTTTCGCGCGGAACCCTTACAATACGGAGTTCCCCGACCGGACTGCCTTTTTCGACGTGGACGAAGCGACCCGGACGGTAAGCGGCGACCGGACGGAATTCCTGGGGCGGAACGGCACGCTCGCGAGTCCGGCCGCGATGACCCGGTTGCGGCTCTCCGGCAGGGTAGGGGCCGCCCTGGACCCCTGCGCCGCGATCCAGGTTTCCTTCGAACTGGCCGCCGGGCAGGAACGTGAAATCGTCTTCAGGCTCGGCGTCGGGCGGGACGCCGAGGACGCCGGCAACCTGGTGCGTCGCTTCCGGGGATCTGCCGCCGCGCGCAACGCGCTCGAAACGGTCTGGCAATACTGGCAACACACGCTCGGCGCAGTGAACGTGGAAACACCGGACCAGTCCCTCAACATGTTGACCAACGGCTGGCTCTTGTACCAGACGCTGGCATGCCGCCTGTGGGCGCGCAGCGGCTACTACCAGTCCGGGGGCGCCTTCGGTTTTCGCGATCAGTTGCAGGACGTGATGGCGCTCATCCACACCGAGCCGCGCCTCGTGCGCGAGCACCTCCTTCTTGCCGCAGGCCGTCAATTCCCCGAGGGTGATGTACAGCACTGGTGGCATCCTCCTCAAGGCCGCGGCGTGCGCACACACTGTTCCGACGATTACCTCTGGCTGCCGTTGGCGATGTGCCGCTACGTCCGGAGCACCGGGGATTACGGTGTATTGGATGAGACCATCCACTTCCTTCAGGGCCGCCCGATAAACGCGAATGAGGATTCCTATTACGATCTGCCCGGCCGGTCTCAAGAAGCGGCCAGTTTGTATGAACACTGTGTAAGAGCCATCCTGAGAGGTCTCAACTATGGCGAGCACGGATTGCCGCTCATGGGCTCCGGCGACTGGAACGACGGCATGAACATGGTGGGCGCAGAGGGGAAAGGCGAAAGCGTCTGGCTGGGCTTTTTCCTGTATGATGTGCTTATGCAATTCACTGAGGTTGCCCGCAGGCGTGGCGATCTACCCTTCGCCGAACGGTGCGAGGCAGAGGCGGCTCAGATGCGCCGGAACATCGAGCAGCATGGCTGGGATGGCGGGTGGTACCGCCGCGCTTACTTCGACGACGGCTCGCCGCTTGGGTCGATGAGTAACCCCGAATGCCGGATTGATTCGATTGCGCAAAGCTGGTCTGTTCTCTCCGGCGCAGGTGATGCCGAACGCGCGCGCATGGCCATGGAGGCGGCGGATCAGCGCCTTATCCACCGGGACCAGGCGCTGATCCAACTCCTGGACCCGCCCTTCGACAAGTCTGATTTGAATCCCGGCTACATCAAGGGATACGTCCCCGGCGTACGGGAGAATGGCGGGCAATACACCCATGGGGCGATCTGGATGGCGATGGCCTTCGCTCAATTGGGCGACAGCCGGCGCGCCTGGGAACTGATGGCCATGATCAATCCGGTGAACCATGCGAGGTCTCCTGAGTCGATTGCGACTTACAAAGTGGAACCCTACGCCGTCGCGGCCGACGTTTATGCGCTCTCACCGCACACCGGCCGCGGCGGATGGACGTGGTACACCGGTTCGGCCGGCTGGATGTACCGGCTGATCGTGGAATCACTCCTGGGGCTGAGGCTGGAGGTGGATAGACTGAGTTTCGCACCGCTCCTCCCGGCGGATTGGGAGGGCTTCACGGTGCACTACCGTTATCGGGAAACGGTCTACCACATCGCCGTTCTGCGCAGGCAGGTCGGCGATGGCGCAACGAGTGTGACCGTCGACGGCGCCCCGCAACAGGATACAACGATTACCCTTGTTGACGACCATCAGGAACACGCAGTCGAGGTGAGAATACCCGCAGACGGAATTGAGTGAGTCGAGTAGACCGGTTTCTCCCGATGCTACAGCATATCTGCTGTAAACCTTTGTAGGAGAGGGATTAATTGATAACAGGAAATAGCCACGGAGGTTGCCTGTTTCATTCACCTACATGTCTTCACAAACGCTCGGCAAATAAGAGTTAAGATGTCGTAATGAAAGCTTTTTAACCCGTGGTTCGCTAATTTTTCTTTAGATCTTCAAGTAATTGTCCTAAAAGTCTCAGCTGTTCCTGTTGAATTGAAATCAGCTCACTCCACTGTTTCTCCCTGAGTGAATCAACTTTCTCATGAAGCCCTATTATTTCAAGCTCTGCCTTTAAATTGACTTCATAATCGTGTTCCGCACTTAGTCGATCCTTATAGGCCTGTCGATTTTGGGACATCAAAATAATTGGAGCTTGATATGATCAGAAGAGGAGTTGTTAAATATAGCTATAAAAACTATGATATTCCATAGAAATAGTCTTAGAAATAAACTTGGTTTAAAGAATCAAAAGCCAACCTTCGAGCCCAGCTATTAACTTTCATATAAGATCAAATTATTGCCTGAATTAACCTAGTAATAATTAGGCATTGCATTTGCCAAAATTTAACCGGATTATACACACTGGTTATTTTAGTATCTTCCAGTCCTATCTTCAGAAAGCCCACGTATTGAGAAGCAAACAGACCTGCAAACTGAAGCTCGCCAAGAGGGAGGGCAGTTTCTTCGACGCAGTGATCGATACCATGGCTGTAATAGATGGTGAAGGTAAATTCGATCATTACCGGTCTGCTGTCACCGACATCACCGAGATCATGAGGGCGGAGGCGCTCCGCGAAAGCGAGATAAAATATCACGGCCTGTACGAAACCACCCAAGAGGGAATTTTGATGACCGATATGGAAGGCCATATTCTTGAATGCAACCGTGCTTATCTGGATATGCTGGGCTATACTGAAACATTTGTTATCATATAAAAAGCTTCTGAGGAAGATACTGTGACAGAAACTGCCATCAAGAAATTATATGTGGACAAAGACGGGATGGTGACTTTCGTTTGTCCAAAGTGCGGTGAGTCACGAAAAGAATCTGTGGTGCAGTATAAAGATCAGACAGGTACTATAAAAGTTGAATGCAAGTGTACGAATGTCTGTGAGGTACAGCTTGAATTCAGAAAATCCTTTAGAAAAGAAACATCTCTCGATGGCTTATACTTCAGAACCTCTCATCCGGGTGATTGGGGAAAAATGACCGTAAGGGATCTGTCCTTGGGGGGGTGCAGGTTCGAAACGCTGACGGCGCACTTGTTAGACCGGGGAGAAGAAATAAAACTCGAATTTGTACTTGATGATGTCAGACGCTCCAATATCAGAAAAAAGGCTGTTGTCTTCGACATAGATGGACGTAACGTCGGCTGCAAATTTTCCGATCCTCCAGGCAGCATTGATACGGAACTTGGCTTCTACCTGAGGAAGCGTTAACCAGATTCAAACATTTCTTCGATATTCTTTTGGGGATTCTTGCCGCAACGGCCATCCCAAAGTATCTTGATATGGGAAAAGATGCAGTAGAAAAAAAGCGGGAGGGGCTGTAACGGAGCTGAACTACAGGGAAAGAATGAAACTGTTGTAGCGGAAGATAAGGGAAAAGGAGTGAAAGCATATGTTACTCTCGACAAAGATCCTGATTCACGACGATAGGCCAGACACACCGGAATTCTTGTTGGAGGTCATAGTAAATCACGGTTATAAAGCAGGCTTTGCGAAAGATGGTACTGAGATTATTGCTATGCTCTCGAACGACCAGTATGACGTTGTTCTCACCAATGGTGGATATAAAGAACTTAACGCCGACCAGGATATCAACTTAAAATCTTCTTCTGTCTTCATAATCGACATTAAAGATTCACGTAACCAGAATCAAGATAAGGATTTAAAGGCTGACTTATATTTGCCAAGACCCTTTTTAATTTCTGAACTTTGGCAGGCACTGGAAAAACTATTCTGATCTTTCAGGTTGGCAAGGAACCAGTAGGTCTTAACTTGATAACACATGCCATGACCCCGGAAACCACCACCATGCTTCTTCTTGGTCTTGGTTTAATTTGGGTTGCAGGAGCGAGTAGGAAGTCTAAAGGGTAAACTAATTTTTAACTTTCAGCAGAAAGGCAGGGCAATTAACTTTGCCTTTCTTTATTTAAGGAAATAAAGATTATGGGTTGAAACATTATAAGAATAAACTGGATTGAGTAAACAACATTACAGGAAGCGATCATTTGATACATCTACCATATCTTCGCTCCAATATAACTTTGGGAGGTAATAATTATCAGATTGAAATATGTATAATAAAAAACAGAAAGGAGCGGGCTGCGGTTAATAACCCACTCAGCAATCATATTATATTGGAGGAATATTCCCACCGCGACGATGTCTTTGGGGGGATACCCCACTTATTGAAGTAGATTGACAGAGTGGTCCCGTAGTACGCATTTTTGTGTTTAAAGTCTTCCCCATGTTTAGCCGATAAAAAAGTATTACAACTAATATGAAAAATGCCAGTAATGATGGGAGACCATTATGATCGCGGACGTTCGCTTATTTACACTTAAAATTACTTCATACCTTTATGCACTCTTAAAGTTCTTCAAGGCTGCGCTGCTGTTGATGGCGCAGAGATACCGATCTGCAAGTCTACGATTCAAGATTGCCTTCTTTGTGGTTATTCTCCTGACAAGCACCTCTTTTATCCTCTGTATCATAACGGTCCAGATAATGAATAATTACATACTGAATGAGATTATCAAGAGGGGAGAATCAGTGGGTAAGAGTATTGCTGCTTCGGCAGGATACAGCCTTCTGTCGAAGGATCTCCTGGGCCTTGACAATCTTGTCTTTAAGGCGAAGTCATCAAATACCGACATGCCTTATGTGGCCATCGTCGATCCGGTCATGAAGACGGTTGTCCATAGTGAGACACCAATGGTCGGGGAGACCATACCAGTCGCCCAGGGTCGGCTTTTTAGAGAGGCTGCTGACGGGACCACCGTAAAAGAAGTGCCAAATCCATCGGGAACTATTTTCGAAATATCATGCCCTATAGTCTTTATGAAGAAATCACTGGGTAGTGTTATCATTGGCATGAACAGGTCCATATTGGTGGAGGCACAGAGAAAAGTCGGCAACATGATATTGATCGTCTTCGGAATCATTGTCGTTCTCGGAATATTCGCGAGTTCGTTGCTGGCATCTTTCCTGATAAAGCCCATAAAGGAGCTCTCGGCGGGCGTGGAAGAATTAAAGTACGGAACTGCAAAAGATCCTCTCAGAATCTACTCTCAGGATGAGTTGGGGAAGCTGACACGCAACTTCAATGAAATGTCAGCATTGATAGCCGAACAGCGGGGAAAACTTACCAAGTATGCTCGTGATCTTGAAGAGGCGTACGTTTCGATAGTGAAGGTGGTAGCTGCAGCCATAGATGCGAGAGACTCCTATACCCATGGTCATTCCGCACGGGTTGCTCAGCTATCTCTCCTCATTGGCAAACAGATAGGCCTTCCCAAAGGGGATCTGGGAGATCTGGAGGTCGCGTGTCTATTTCACGATGTGGGTAAGATAAAGACACCTGACTCTATTTTGCTCAAGCCAGGAAGGCTCAGTCCGGCTGAATACAAAGAGATGATGCACCACGTGGAGTATGGAGCATCCATCCTTAGCTGGGCGCCATCTTTAGTCAAGTACATCCCTTCCACCCGCCACCACCATGAATGGCACAACGGCAAGGGCTATCCTGATGGGCTGGTTGGCGATAATATTCCATTGTTTGCAGCGATAATAAACTTAGCGGATGCATTTGACGCGATGACTTCAGATAGGCCTTACAGAAAGGCCCTCTCTGAAGGGGAAGCGCTGCGCGAGATTGCTCGTATGTCAGGAACACAGTTCCGTCCGGATCTTGTTGCGATCTTTCTTGAGCTTATGGAAGAGAGCCACACTCAGGATACTCAACTTTCTGCTATGAGGAACGCCTGATGGATAATCTTCGCAGGCCGAAACTGCTTTTCCTCGTTCTTACACTCTTGCTCATCGTCCAGTCGTGTACAGAGATGAAAAGCCGGATATCACCAAAAAGCCCTGTTCAGACCCTGGCTCATACCAAACAGCTCATGGATGCAGGCGAGTATCAGAAGGCTATTGACTCTTACAATGTCGAGCACCGGAAGCACCCGCAGGATCAGGCTCTGGTGAAGGAGTATGTAAAGAGCCTCGAGGATATAAAGTCGGCTGCCGACAAGGCGTCAGATAGGGAGGACTTTGCATCCGCAGGTAGGAGTTATAATGTTCTGCTGAAAAACTATCCATGCTTCAAGGGTTTTGACAAGAAGCTTTCATTTAACAGCACCCATCTGAATGCAAAACTTTCTCACTGCAAGAAGGCTCTTTCCCAACAGGGATTTCAGGAATATCGGAAAGGCAACCTCAGCGGGGCAATCATGTTGTGGCAGGTTCTCATTGCCATTGACCCTCATAATACAGAGATCAAAGATGCCTTAAGAACAGCTAAGTTGCAGCAGAAGAACCTACAGGAAAAAGAATAGGCTTCCATAAAGAACTTTAGGGTAGGAAAGAAGCAAGAGCGACTTATAAATGAGTGGGGAAATACATAAGCAGGATGTTAAAATGAAAGCAGGAAAATCTGATAGCAGACAGACCGAGGAATTTCGGAAGGAGGATTTATCCCGAATTCTGGTTGTTGATGATTCTCCGGAAACTTTGATGTTGCTGACAGATATTCTGACGAATAATGGATATAATGTACTCACTGCTTCCAACGGACACACTGCGCTGAAATTAGTGGAAGCTGAGCCGCCGGAACTGGTTTTGCTCGATGCAAAGATGCCGGATATGGATGGCTACGAGGTCTGCCATAAACTGAAATCAGCCGAACATAGCTGCCGGATTCCAGTGATATTCATCAGCGGTCTTTACGACGCCGCAAGTAAAATTAAGGGCTTCAATGCAGGGGGTGTCGATTACATCACCAAACCGTTCCAGCTCGAGGAGGTATTAGCCCGGATTGAAACACACCTGGCTCTTAGTCATTTGCAAAGACACACGGAAGAGCAAAACATCCAACTCCAGCGAGAAATCACAGAGCGAGAGCGGGCAGAAGAGGATTTGAGGAAGCACAAAGATAACTTGGAAGAAATTGTTGCCAAGCGCACCACGGAGCTTAGTGTTATCAACGCGGAACTACAAGGGGAAATCGCCGAGCGCAAACAGATGGAGAAAGCACTACAAGATAGTGAGGAACTCTATAGAACACTGGCTGAAAGATCCTTGGCCGGCGTTTATGTAGTTCAGGATGGCATATTCCGTTTCATCAATTCCAACGCAGCATCCTATGCGGGCTATAGAAGGGAAGAGTTACTGAATCAAAAAGTGGATCAGGTGGTACACCCGCAGGATAGAGAAAAGGTTAGGAAGGATGCCAGAGCAATGCTTCGCGGTGACCTGATTACGCCTTATGAATTCAGGGTCATAACGAAACAAGGGCAAACCCGTTGGATAATGGAAACCGTCACATATATTTCTTACGAGGGGAAACGTGCTATTTTAGGAAATTCTATGAATATCACGGACCGTAAACAAATGGAGGAACAGATCTTTGCCATCTCGATGACAGATCAACTTACAGGACTGCACAATAGAAGAGGTTTTTTGACCCTTGCCGAGCAGCATTTGAAATTGTCAAGTAGGACGAAGATGGGAATGCTGCTCTTCTTTGCCGACCTCGATGGGATGAAATGGATTAACGATACGCTGGGCCATGAAGAAGGTGACAAGGCACTTATTGACGTGTCTGTAATGCTCAAAGAGACCTTCAGAGCCTCCGACATTATTGCCCGCGTCGGTGGGGACGAATTTGCGATTCTCACGATAGATACAACCGGAATATCTCCGGAGATTATCATGACACGATTGCAAGATCAGATTGATAAGCATGACAGCGAAAAAGGCCGCTATTACAAAATCTCAATGAGCATGGGCACGGCATACTATGATCCTGATAATCCCTGCTCTCTTGATGAGCTTATGTCTCGTGCGGATAAATTAATGTATGATCAGAAGAGAAGTAAAAGTCCAAGCAGGCACACCGGATGAAGCGGATTAAAATTATAGAACTTACCACCAGATTTCTCTAATCTTCTCTCCATTTTCTCATTGTTTGATAAGAACTTCCTTTTTCCTGGGGGAAGTATAAGACTAGCGGCCTTGTGTGTCAGTGCAATGCTGCCCATTGATTACCAACTTGAAAGGATGCACATCTGTCAAAATTACCTGATGCTCTGTTACAGAAAGGAATATTTCATCCCTGCTGCCAAGAATACCTCGCCACACCATAAAATGATTCTCCAACTATCGAATAAAACCCTGTTCCGTTGATGCAGCGATAGAGAAAAGCAATGACGCAGCAAACTCTACTTAGCCAGAACGACATGAGAGTCATGTTTTCAATGCCTTTTTGATATCTGAATTATGAGGGTTAATGGTAAGGAGCTCCTGCCACTGCATGATCGCCCCGCGCCATCCAAGGTGGCTGGGCTAAAAGCTCCCCTCTCTCTACCCCTCGATGGATAATTCAAAACTCGGGAGTGTACTTTTAATTCGTAAATAACGCGCATTTTTTTCGAGTTGATTTTTTTTAAAATTTTGCATAAAATTTAACGAGACTGGAGAACGAAGATTAAATATCTGAGAGCAATCCGGCGAGGGGTGATATTATGAAAATAAAACCCAAAACAAACCTCCAAACAAAGCAGAAATCTCTCCTTGAGGTGGAAGAGCTTCGGACGAGGCTTGATACCACGGAGCGGCGCTTACGGGAGGCTAGCGAAATATTGCAGGCTCAAATCGCCGAGCGCGAGCGAGCAGAGGAAACCTTTGAGAAAGCTCAAAAATACACTGAGAGCATCGTGGAAACAATACGTGAACCCCTTTTGGTGCTGGCTTCAGACCTGAGGGTTCTCTCGGCCAACCGTAGTTTTTATGAATCATTCAAAGTAACGCCGAAGGAAACGGTAGGCAATCTTATCTATGACCTCGGAAACCGGCAATGGGATATTCCCAGGCTTCGGACGTTGCTTGAAGAGATCCTTCCCAAAGACAACAAGTTCGATAACTATGAAGTTGAACATGTATTTTCAAGCATCGGGCACAAAATAATGCTGCTCAATGCCCGCCGTATCATTCAAACAGAAATCGGTTCTCAGATGATCCTCCTGGCCATCGAGGACATCACCGAACGCAGGGAGATAGAAAATGGTCTGGAAAAAGCCCGCAAAGAACTGGACGCAACTAAAATATCCGAAGATGAAGCCCGCGAATACGCCGAGAGCATCATCAACACCGTACGTGAACCCTTAATCGCTCTGGATCAAGATTTAAGGGTGGTCACCGTCAGCCGCTCCTTCTATGAAGTCTTTAAGGTAAACCCTGAAGAGACCGTGGGACAGCTTATTTATGACCTGGGCAATAAACAGTGGGATATCCCCAAGCTGCGGGAACTGCTGGAAACCATCCTTCCCCAAAAGGCAACCTTTGATAACTATGAGGTTGAACACGATTTTGCCACCATTGGCAGGCGCATCATGCTTTTGAATGCCCGGCAGATTCAAAGAGTGTTGGGAAAAGAACGGATCATCCTCCTGGCCATCGAGGACATCACCGAGCGCAGGGAGATAGAAAATGGTCTGGAAAAAGCCCGCAAAGAACTGGAAGCAACTAAAATATCCGAAGATGAAGCCCGCGAATACGCCGAGAGCATCATCAACACCGTGCGTGAACCCTTAATCGCTCTGGATCAAGATTTAAGGGTGGTCACCGCCAGCCGCTCCTTCTATGAAGTCTTTAAGGTAAACCCCGAAGAGACCGTGGGACAGCTTATCTATGACCTGGGCAATAAACAGTGGGATATCCCCAAGCTGCGGGAACTGCTGGAAACCATCCTTCCCCAAAAGGCAACCTTTGATAACTATGAGGTTGAACACGATTTTGCTACCATTGGCAGGCGCATCATGCTTTTGAATGCCCGGCAGATTCAAAGAGTGTTGGGAAAAGAACGGATCATCCTCCTGGCCATCGAGGACATCACCGAGCGCAGGCGACTGGAAATCTTATTATCGGAGTCTGAAGAACGCTA
Organism: uncultured delta proteobacterium; assembly: GCA_963695875.1. Classification (GTDB taxonomy): domain Bacteria; phylum Desulfobacterota; class Syntrophia; order Syntrophales; family UBA2185; genus DATKLL01. Next base: position 71,400 of record CAVOID010000007.1, read on the forward strand.
CAGGCGCCTTTTTGAGACCGCAAACGACGGGATATTGCTTCTCGAAAAACGCGAAGGGAATATAACCCATGCTAATCCAGCCGTCACGGCGATGTTGGGCTATTCCAAAGAGGAGTGCATCGGGAAAAAGCTTCAGGATATCGGTTTCTCGCATGATATGGGTGATTTTCAAGAGATAATGCATACATTGGACAGGAGCGGCATTATTTATTACGATGATGTTCCGATAAAAACCAAGGTCGGGCAAACTTTTTATGTTGATATATATCTGGTCGACAGGGCAAGGTTAGTCCAATGTAATATCCGCGACATCACCGAGCGCAAGCAGGCAGAAGAGGCTTTGAGGAAAAGTGAGAGGGAATTGAAGTCAAAAACTGAAAACCTTGAAGAAGTCAATTCGGCATTGAACGTATTACTGAAACGTGTGGAGGAAGGAAGAATAGAACTTGAGGAAAAGATTTTGTCTAATATCAGGGAACTTGTTTTACCCTACATTGATAGATTGAAGAAGACACAACTATCCGATCATCAAGCCTCTTGCTTAATTGTTATTGAAACAAATCTTGACAATATCGCCTCTTCCTTCCTCTATCATTTGAAAATGAGATATTTAAATCTTACTCACAGGGAGGTTCAGGTTGCTTCTCTTGTTAAGGAAGGGAAATCCACTAAAGAGATCGGCGAGTTGTTAAATATAGCTATAAAAACTGTGGTATTCCATAGAAATAGTCTTAGAAATAAACTTGGTTTAAAGAATCAAAAAGCCAACCTTCGAGCCCACCTATTAACCTTCACATAAGATCAAATTATTACCTGAATTAACCTGGTAATAATTAGGCATTGCATTTACCAAAATTTAACCGGACATTTATATAAAATATTTTTACGTCAAAAGAACTGAAAGCATGAATATCTTTCTTGGCAAGCTAATACGTTTATGCATTTCGGGGTACTCGTTTCATTTTATCATACGTCTTTGTAATGAAACCTAAAGATCTTAGGCCGATCAGATGATAAGTGATATTATGAAAATAAAACCCAAAACACACCCAAAAACAAAGCAGCAACTTCTCCTTGAGGTGGAAGAACTTCGGACGAGGTTTGATGCCACGGAGCGGCGCTTACAGGAGGCTAGCGAAATATTGCAGGCTCAAATCGCCGAGCGCAAGCGAGCAGAGGAAACCTATGAGAAAGCTCAAGAATACACTGAGAGCATCGTGGAGACAATACGTGAACCGCTTATTGTGCTTACCCCCGACCTGAAAGTCATCTCAGCGAATCGTTCCTTTTATGAAACCTTCCAAGTGGCGCCTGAAGAGACTGAGGGAAGATTTATCTTTGACGTAGGCAACCACCAGTGGGATATTCCTGCATTGCGAGAGCTGTTAGAGGAAATTATCCCCCAAAATACCCACTTTAATAATTTCGAGGTCGATCACACGTTCCCACGAATTGGGCGAAAAAGGGTGCTTCTCAACGCTCGTCGGGTCTATTGGGAAGATAAAGGCACGGATAGGATACTCCTCGTTTTTGAGGACATCACCGACCAAAGGCAGACGATGGAGGCGCTTAAAAGTTCTGAAACGCGATACCGACGCCTCTTTGAAACAGCCCAAGATGGAATATTAATCCTCGATGCCGAAACAGGACAAATATCGGATGTGAACCCGTTCTTGGTAGAAATGTTGGGTTATTTGCATGGGGACTTTTTAGGGAAAAAACTCTGGGAAATTGGAGCCTTTAAAGATATTGAAGCATCGAAGGTCGCCTTTTTGGAATTGCAGAGTAAAGGATATGTCCGCTACAATGATCTACCGCTTGAGACAAAAGATGGACGGCACATCAATGTTGAATTTGTCAGTAATGTTTATCTTGTTAATCATCATAAAGTGATTCAGTGTAATATCCGCGATATCACGAAGCGCAAGCAGGCCGAAGAGGAGCTAAAAAAACGCACAGCACAGCTTGAAGCAGCCAACAAAGAACTGGAGAGCTTCAGTTATTCCGTCTCTCATGACCTGCGCGTGCCGCTCCGCGCCATTGACGGCTTTTCACGCATGATCCTCAAAAAACAGGGGGATAACTTTGACGAAGACACACTCTCTAAATTTAATTTAATCAGATCGAGCGCGCATATGATGGGCCATCTCATCGACGACCTCCTCGCCTTCTCCCGCCTGGGCAGGAAGCAAATATCTATGGCGAAGATAGACATGGATCAACTTGTCAGGGACGTATGGAAGGAACTGCAAGCCATCAACCCGGACAGGAACATGGAACTGACGTTAAACGGCGTTCTACCTGGATATGGAGACGGGGCACTTATTAAACAAGTGTATTTCAACCTTCTTTACAACGCCGTCAAATTCACGAAACATAGGGATGCCGCCTATATTGAAACCGGAGGTTACACCGAGGGAAACGAGGACGTATATTATGTTAAGGACAACGGTGTCGGCTTTGACATGGCGTACTATGATAAACTGTTCGGAGTTTTTCAACGTCTTCGCAACGCCGATGATTTCGAAGGCACCGGTGTCGGCCTGGCAATTGTCCAGCGCATCATCCACAGGCATGGCGGGCGGTTATGGGCGGAAGGAAAAGTAAATGAGGGCGCGACATTCTATTTCACGCTACCCCATTACGGAGATAGATTAATCGCATAGGAGAAATCACGCGATTATTCTGAGCATTTCTTTTGGAAATATTCGCTTATGAATATTAATAATAGTATTAAGAAAAATTCAGGGAAAGGAGTAAGGATTATGAAAAAGAGCTATACCGTTATCCGTTTTCTTGTCGTCATCATGATGATCGCCGCCTTTGTGGCCTGCGCATCGACACCGAAACAGGAAGGCACGGGGGAATATATCGATGATTCCGTCATCACGGCCAAAATAAAAACTCAGCTCGCAACTGATGATTTTCTCAAGTCATTTCAGATCAGCGTAGAATCCCGCAAAGGCATCGTTCAGTTGAGCGGCTTCGTTGATTCTCAAAATGCTGTCGATAAGGCGGGCCAAATCGCAGGCGGCGTCGAAGGGGTCAAATCCGTCAGGAATGATCTCATCGTGAAATAGGCAGCCGTTATCCTTTCTCGTGCAGAGATGTCGTATAAACAAGTTCTTATCATAAGGAGGGGGCGATGAAGAGAATTATTATGTTGGCAATGGTTTTAGTGATGATGCTTGTATCCATCGGAGGATGTTGGGTAGGGTGGGAAGACAGGGGTGGAAGAGGTGGAGGATATGACAGAGGTGGAGGACATGACAGGGAAGGAGGTCATGACAGGGATCAAGGGCATGGAGAACGACGTTAGGAAAGAAAGGAGAACGTCACAGGGCAACGCCTGATTGTGGATCACTCCACAATTAGGTATCCGGAAACTGCAATAAGAGCGATTTATTAACCCGAGTCGGCTCGCCCATTTGTGTGATAGTTACGGCTTTAAAGGAGGGATATCAACATGCTACATGTTGTTTTTTCGATTGTGTTTGCTCTTCTGGCTTGTCCGATCTATGCTGGGGAAATCCACTTTCTAGGCGGTTACGGGGTGACAAATAACCCCGTGCAGAATACCGGAGCATGGGAAGTCCGATACATGGAGGGGCTTGGCGAGAATTTCGCCTATAGTCTTTCGTATGTGAACCAGGGACACTTTATCTCGCACCATCGAGACGGTACTGCCGCCAATCTATGGGTCCGCACAAATCAAATCCACAAGCAGCTATCACTGGCCGTCGGAGCCGGCCCCATATTCTATTATGACACCGTACGCCCTCCTGACGGAGCCCCTGCGGATGTTCACGGATGGGGGACCATGGTCAACCTGTTGGCAAGCTGGTACACAAAAAATCGTTGGATTTATCAACTGCAAGGCTACTGGGTGAGGGGTGGCAACAGTTTCGATACCCTATCGGTGCTCGCCGGCATTGGCTACGAGCTCGACGCTCCACCCTCGCCAGGTCCTGATGTCAAGGCGCCTCGCCAGACCGAGGAAACGACCAACAACGAACTGACAGTCCTGGGTGGTCAAACGGTCGTAAATCTCCCGGGTAATGGGAGTTCGACCGCAGGCAGCATTGAATACCGGCGAGGGATTTGGCGATACGTGGAGTGGACCGCAGGAGTGCTTTACGAGGGTAAAAGCTCCCTGATCGACCGGTATGGGCTGACCACCCAGATCTGGTTAGCAAAGCCCTTTTTCGATGACCGCCTGGCTCTCGGTGCCGGCTTTGGTTTTTATTTAGCCGAAGATAGCCTCCGTGAACAGCGCAATGGCGGATTTTTTTCCGAAATCGTCTCGATAACTGCCAGCTACCGAATCAGCCCACACTGGGACATACGAGGCACATGGGACCGGATCATCACGGATTATGACCGGGACTCCGACATTTTTCTCGGCAGGTATCGGTTACCGGTTTTAAAGTTTGCCTTTCCTATCTCCACGCTCGTGGCAAGGACTCCTGATTTCTAACTGGCCAAAGTGTCGGCAAACTTTTTGAGCATCGTGATACCGTTTCATTGTTGTATAAACAAAAAAACAAATTCTTATCAAAGGAGGGGGCGATGAAGAGAATCATTTTGTTAGCAATGGTTCTAGTGATGCTACTTGTATCAATTGGAGGATGTTGGCCATGGTGGTGGGAAGATGGTAGGGGTGGAAGAGGTGGTGGTGGACATGACAGGGATGGTGGACATGACAGGGGTGGTGGACATGACAGGGGTGGTGAACATGGAGAACGACATTAGGAAAGAAAGGTGAGTATCACTACAACGCCGGTTAAACTGCGGAGAATCTTCGATCCACAAGGAATAATAATGTTCCCCATTCGCTTGCTTACCCCGCAGCAAGCTACGGGGGATGCGATCACTACCGGATTCAATTTTCCCGCGGAAAGCTTCAATCTGCGCAGTTAAATATATCGCATATGTACCGCCTCCACCGCCGGGCATTAGTATCTTTTTTCCACCCATCTTTATTCGTCCCTAAGGACGTTGTGATCTAAAATAGGAGGAGAGAAATGAAGAAAGATATTTTATTGACAGTACTAATGGTTTTTGGATTAACCTTGTTTACGGGCTGCGTCACTATGCAAACATGGCCAAATAATGAAAGAAGTGCAGAGAACAAGATGGTTGTAATCCAGGAGAAGATTGGGGATGGGTTGAAAACCGGCGCGCTTACCACCGATCAGTCCCAGATGTTTCTGACGACACTGAAGGGTATTCGAACAGACTATGAGGCGCTGAGAGACAAAAGGGTCTCCCGGGAAGAATGGAACAGCCTTCATGGAAGACTTGATGTGCTTGGAGAGGAGATAAACAGGGCGCTTGCCCGGACTACAAGAATTGAAGAACCAAGGAATGGGGACAGGATTGTCGCACTCCAAAGGAGAATTGATGATGGAAGAATCAGCGGGCGCTTGCCTCAGACAGAGGGGAGAGAATTTCAAGCCAGACTAGACTCCATTCGGAGTGATTATTTGCGGATGACGGAAGGAGGCAGATCCACCACGTACGAGGAGAGAACAGACATTTCCCGTCGGCTTGACTCATTGGAAACGGATCTAAATCGGTTCCGGTAGAATCTTTATAAAATCGGCATCCAGGGTTGACTTTCTGGAGTAGTGGGGAGGGCCCTGCTACGACCATCCCCTTCGGGGAAGGATAAGGTATTGGGTTCAATATACGCACGTGAGGCTCTATGGAGAGGGGAAAGTATCCCTTCTACTTTAATGCGCAGCATGAAAGGAGAAATACTATGCCATTAATTCAATTAGTGATTGTTTTGGTTGTCGTTGGGGTGATTCTATGGGTGATTAACAGCTACATACCGATGCAGGCCACCATAAAGAAAATCCTCAATGTCGTCGTGATTATTGCAGTGATTATTTGGCTATTGAGTGTCTTCGGAATCATAGGACAAGCTCTCAACGATTCACATTGGGAAGTAAATGACAAAAAAAATATTATGGCAGTTGTATTTATTGCTCGCTATAGGCGGCCTTTGATAGCTAAGAAACAAGAAAATCAAATAACAGGAAAGGAGGAAAAACATGGGTACGATACTGATCGTTATTTTGATTCTCGTCCTCGTCGGCGTACTGCCCACCTGGCCTCACAGTAGGAGTTGGGGATACTATCCCAGCGGTGGTCTTGGATTGATTCTTCTGATTTTGATCATCCTGCTGCTGATGGGGCGGATATGAAGTTAGTTTAGTACACGAGAAATCACTATGAATTCGTCTAACACAGGAGAATATTTTTGAAGACATCTCAATCGGCTCGCTTCACAGAGTACGCGGCCTCTCTGGCGGATTTCAGGCAGCTGTGTGTGGCCCCAGAAGTACCACTTCTTCAGAAAGGCTTCGGGAAAAGCCAAATAATAAGGAGGAATACCATGAAATCAAGTACGAAGGACCAGGCGGAAGGCACGTTGCACGAACTGAAGGGTAAGATCAAGGAGGTCGCCGGGAAACTCAGCGACAATCCTGAGTTGGAAGCCGAAGGCACCGGTGAAAAGATAGCCGGTAAAGTTCAGGAAAAGATCGGCCAGGTTAAGAAGGTCCTGGGTAATTGAATAGTGGGCCGCCGTCTGCCTGAATAATTTTTTATCAACACATTAGAATGAAAGGAGAAACAAAATGAAACAAGCAAGAGTGAGATTTTTTTTCGTTGTATGCATGGCCTTGATTATAGGAATCTTCCCGGTTTCCTCTTACGCGGCCACAGCCAATGAGATCGATGCCAATGTAAATGCATCCCTCGAACGATTTGTCAAGGAAGTCAAGGGTGCGAAGGAGTTTCTTGCCGCCGCCAAGGGGGTCCTTATCATCCCCAAGGTCATACAGGGGGGGCTCATGGTCGGCGCCGAGTATGGCGAGGGAGCCTTAAGGATCGGTGGGAAAACGGTCGGTTACTACAACATCGTTTCGGGATCTTTCGGCTATCAGATCGGAGGCGAGGAGAAGGACATCATCCTTGTCTTCATGAGCAACGCGGTCTTGAAGAAATTCCGTACCAGCGAAAACTGGCAAGCGGGTGTTGATGCCAAGGTAACCGTGGTCAATGTCGGCGTCGATGATTCCTTAAGCACGACAAAATTCAAACAACCTGTTGTCGGGTTTGTCTTTAGCCAGAAAGGGCTTATGGCCGGCGCCACGATAGAAGGTTCGAAATTTACCAAACTGAAAAAGTAAACAGCTATGAAAGCAGGCAACTGAAGAGGGCTCCCCGGCACTGCAGGATGAATTTACTGCCGGCCACGGGCAGTTCCCTTCAGTTATAAAAAATAAGAAAGTCAAATTGAATCAATTCATTAACTTGGTTTATAACCTCTTAGCGCTTGCAAGCGCTAAAGATTAAACTTATAAGGAGACAGATCATGAAACAAAAGGCTTATCAAGTTGCTTTTCCAGTTACACTCGTTGTTGTGATGGTGGCGTTTCTATCCACTATCTTTTTCGCCAATGCAAATCTTTCTTTTGCAGCCTCAGGCAAAAAGAAATCGTCGGCAGTTGCTAGAACCTCTGCTGTCGAGCTATACTGAGGCCCAGATCAAACAGCTTCAAGGCGCGCTAAATATCACCGAGGCCCAGAAAGAATTATGGAATAACCTTACTCAGGTGATGCGGGAAAATGCGAAAGACATGGACGCCCTTACCAAGGAAAGGGCTGAAAACAACTAAGACCATGAACGCTGTCGAGCATATGAAATTCCACAGTGAAATTACCGAAGCCCATTTAGATCAACTGAACAAGTTGATCCCGCCTTTCGAGGCGTTCTATGCCAGTATGTCGGATGAACAGAAGAAGATTACCGATACAATATTCCGGACAGGGAAACATGGAAAACACAAGAGGAAATGATCGGTAATATTATACAATTAAAGATTGACGCCAAACAGGCGATTGGAATCGATCCAAGAATGGAGTGACTTTATGAAAACATCAAGTACATGGAATTTTAGATCCATAGTGGGCAAGATTATGATGGGGCTTGTTTTAGCCGCAATGATCGGCAGTATAGACGTGGCGCCGGCCCTCGGCAAAGATGACCATAAAGATAAGGGAAGACATGACAACGGCCGTTACGAGCACAGAGGGCGTGGGTATGACCGCGACCGCTATGTGCAAGGCAGGCCTTATGGCTACTATGGCCACCGGGAGCGAGTTTATTATCCCCCGCCGCGGGTCATCTATGCACCGCCTCCACCGCCGGGTATCAGGTATCTTTTTCCCACCCATCTTTATTCATCCCTAAGGGGATTGCTTAGTGTCGGCTGCCCAGCGTTCAAGCTGAGTTGATCTGGGCTGTCGCAAGTAATGCCGTTTGTTATGAGTGAACGGACAGCGCGGGAACTATGTGCCTCGACAAAAAAACAAGTTCTTAGTGTGCCTGGGCTCACCGACAGCTATTGGCAGACCATTTGCTATTACTATTTTTATGATCCTTGTAATCACACAAATGAATGTCCTTTCTGAGAAGCGCCTGGAGTTGTCACAGACAATTGCTTCACTGTCCGGTTCCATCAGGATGGAGAAGGGCTGCCAGCGCTGCGACTTCTGCCAGAGTATCGGGGATGAAAATCGACTCTTTCTTCTTGAAGAATGGGATACCCAGGAGAACCTTATGATCCACATGAAGTCGGAGCATTTTAGGGTGCTCCGGGGGGCGATGAATCTTCTCAAAGAGCCCTATGAAAGGATGTTCCATACCGTTTTCCATCCGGCGGGTATGGCGGAGATTTAAGGAGGTAATAAGTGCGGTAGGTGGAAGTCGTTATTGATCCGGGTGTGGTCCAATCTCTTAACCGGGCTATGGAAAAGAGATTAAAATAGTACAAAAGAGAAGGTGTGGGAGGATGTCTTAAGGGCCTCCAAAGTAGATTGAACTGGATGGACGAATTCTGTCCCCAGAAAGGAGAATCACATGTTGTGGACGATTGCTGTGGTACTGGTAGTTTTGTGGCTGTTGGGATTGGTGAGCGGCTATACGATGGGTAATTTTATTCATATCCTGTTGGTCATTGCCATTATCATTGTGCTGGTCAGAGTCATTCAGGGGCGAAAAATATTGTAGCGATTTGAACCCTTACCGGAGAAGGTGAGGTATTTGGATCTGATCGTGATATAGGCGAAGGAGTAATACCATGAAATCCAGCACGAAGGACCAAGCGGAAGGCACGTTTCACCAAGTGAAGGGTAAGCTCAAGGAGATCGCCGGGGAACTAAGCGATAATCCAAAGTTGGAAGCTGAAGGTACCGGCGAAAAGATAGCCGGTAAAGTTCAGGAAAAGATCGGTCAGGTCAAGAAGGTTTTGGGGAAGTAGTGAGAGCGGCGTATCATGCACCGGCGTGTCCTTGGCCCCCCGGCTGCAGTTGCATGATACACCACAACCAGGACTTCGAAAGGCATGAGGTCTTCGGAGTAAAAGAGTTCAAAAAACAACAGTAACAACAATAAAAAAGGAGAACGTACAAATGAAAACAATGTATACAATAGTAGTAATGATGGTGGCGGTTGTCGCTCTGCTGGCGCTCAGCGTGCCTGTGCACGCGTCCAAGATGGATGACCGCATCGAATCATCCGCCAAGAAGTCGTATGTGTTCAAGACCTACCTCAAGGGTGATGATATTAAGATCCAGTCCAAGGATGGCGTTGTTACCTTGACGGGAACTGTCTCCGAAGAATCCCACAAATCATTGGCCCAGGAGACCGTAGCAGGCCTTCCCGGGGTCAAGAGTGTGGACAACAGGCTGGAAGTCAAAGGTGAACGCCCCGCTGAGAACTCGGATGCGTGGCTCACAACAAAAGTGAAAACCATGCTCTTGTTTCATCGGAACGTGAGCGCCATGACGGAGGTTAACACCAAAGACGGAATCGTCACCCTGCAAGGCGAAGCGACCAGCCAGGCACAAAAGGATCTGACGACCGAATACGCCAAGGATGTCGAAGGGGTTAAAGACGTAAAAAATGAGATGACAGTAGCAAAGACCTCGAAAAAGACGCAAACGGTAGGCGGAAAGATTGATGACGCTTCCATCACCGCCCTGGTCAAGATGACGCTGCTCTATCACCGCTCGACCAGTGCCCTCAATACCTCGGTCACCACGAAGAAGGGTGTGGTTACATTGAGTGGCAAGGCGAAAAACGCAGCTGAAAAGGATCTGGCCACCAAATTCGCCAACGACGTAAACGGTGTGAAGAGTGTAAATAACCGGATGACCATCGAGTAGTCCGAGTCCAAGACAATCGTGCAATAGGAGCATCGGGTCAAGGGTCCGGAAAGGTGCTTTACATTGATCCGAACCCTTGCGTTTGAAACAAAATAGCCCGGAAAAGGCTACGGCATGTCAAAACCGGTCGACAGCAATATAGTACAGGCAGAGGGCAGGCATGATGAACGACCGGGTGCAGATGAAATGGCATCACCACATTAATTTCCCGATGAGCCAGAAGAGGCCATTACATGATTATACTCTCGTTATATAGGAAGGATCTGTCATGGAGAACACCTACGCCGTCTGTGAGGGCACGCTCGCCCATGCGATAGGTCTGAGTGGATCCCGGTATGCCGGTGCCCGCCGATGCCTACTGGCTATCCTCGTGGTACTTACCATGTTCGGAACGAGCGCTTGCCTTGCCGGGGAGCCCCCATCCAGCGACGCGCCCAATTTGCCGCTGCCGGCACTGCATCCGTATCAGGAACCTATCTATCACGGATTTGCACGGTCAGCCGGCCTCAATTACCGGGAGGCCCTCTCTCAGATCGCATCGGATAAAGGCCTTGCCGGGGAGCCCATTGCTACAGGCGCTCCCGAAGCGCCCAAGCCGGTTCTGTCTTGGGAGACTGGCGCCGGCAAGAGCTACCTTGTCCCGGCGCTTGAGATCCCGAGCTTCATCCTTCTCCTCAACGGGTTCGACCGGCTTGCCTACCCCAACGAGGTTGAAGGGGGGAAAAAAGTCTACGACACGAACCTGTCGACCTTCTGGGACCACGTCGTCCATGGCCCCTGGGGGTCTGACCAGGACAACTTCTCCACGAACCAGTTCAAGCATCCTTATCAGGGATCCATCTACTACGGATTCGCACGATCGGCCGGCCTCGGCTTCTGGGAGTCCTCCGCCTATACCTTCGCGGGCAGTTTTCTCTGGGAGACGGCCGGTGAGACCACGTCACCTTCCGTCAATGACCAGATCGCCAGCGGCATTGCCGGAAGCTTCTTCGGGGAGCCACTCTTCCGGATGGCCAGCCTGGTTCTCGAAGGCGATGGCGGCAAGCCTGAGATCTGGCGTGAGCTGGGCGCAGCAGTGCTTTCGCCACCCCCGGGCTTCAACCGCCTCGTCTTTGGCGACGATTCAAAGCCGTCTTCCCGAGCCATAATCCGGCCACCTTCTGGCGCCTGCGGTTCGGCGCGAGTTTGCAGCCGCTTGAATGACCAGGGCGGACTGAGCCCAGACGACAGGAAGGATGCGACTATCGACTTCTCCATGGCCTATGGGCTCCCTGGGAAGCCGGGCTATAGCTATACGCGCCCCTTTGATTACTTCCACTTTGAGTTCATAGCTGTCAGCAGCTCAGACAACCCCTTCGAGGACGTCATGATCCGTGGCCTCCTCTTCGGAAAGAAATACGAAGTGGGCGACTCCTATCGAGGGATATGGGGACTTTACGGCGGCTATGACTACATATCGCCGCAAATCTTCCGTGTCTCGAGCACGGCCGCCTCTCTCGGCACCACCTTCCAGTGGTGGCTCGCTCAAGCGGTGGCGCTCCAGGGCTCGGTCCTCGGCGGCGTCGGCTACGGCGCGGCCGGCAACATCTCCGGATGGGGGAACGGGACTACCACTACGGCCTCGCCCCGCAGGGACTCCTCGCGCTCCGCCTCATCTTTGGCGACAGGGCCATGCTCGACGCGACGGGTCGCGGGTACTATATCAGCGGCCAGGGCTCCACCGAGACGGGAGGGGAACGAGACCATCGGCCGCCTGAACGCGGGGCTCACCGTTCGCATCTACGGCCGCCACGCCCTCGGGATCCAATACATGGCGTCGAGCCGGGATGCGCACTATCCCGACCGGGCCGACAGTCACCAGACAACGGGAACCTTCAGCCTCGTTTACACCCTACTCGGCGACACCGGGTTCGGCGCTGTCGAGTGGCGCGACGCTGACAGCCGCTGAGCCTGAAAAGGAAAAGTCATGAGAAATAGAATATTTCCACTCCTTACTCTGTTTTTAGTTAGCACTTTATCATCAGGATGCGCTGCATTCCCATTTTTATCATTTCTTCCAATTATGGGATCCGCCTACGAGGGTTCACTCGAAAAGAGTGTCACCACAGTCGTCATCAGTATCCCTACATTCGGAGATAAGCATTACGTCGAACTATTTTACAGACTTGTCGATGACAATCTCCCCAAGAAGGCAGCCGTTGGCAAAGAGAAAACCCAATGAAGGTTGTCATAAACGCGGAAAGTACCATGATTTCAGTTTGAAATAGGCGGCCGTTATCCTTTCCCGGATGGAGCACGGCGGCCGCCGTTGATCCGAATACTGGATTTCTGAGAGACCCGTTTGAGAGGTTAGTTAAGAGTTTAAAAAACAACAGTGACAACAGTAAAAAAAGGAGAAAGTGCAAATGAAAACAATGTATAGACTAGTAGTAATGATGGTGGTGGCTGTGGTTGTCGCTCTGCTAATGACCAGTGTTGCTGTGCGTGCGTCCGAGATGGATGACCGTATCACAACATCGGCCCAAAAGTCGTATGTGTTCAAGACCTACCTTCAGGGTGATGATATTAAGGTCCAGTCCATGGATGGCGTTGTTACCTTAACGGGAACTGTCTCCGAGGAATACCACAAATCATTGGCCCAGGAAACCGTAGCAGGCCTCCCCGGTGTCAAGAGTGTGGACAACAGGCTGGAAATCAAAGGTGCACCCCCCACCGCAAACTCGGACACATGGCTCCGTGATAAAGTGAAAGTCACGCTCTTGTTTCATCGTAGCGTGAGCGCCAGTACAACCGAGGTTGACGTAAAAGACGGCATCGTGACCCTGCGAGGCGATGCTGCCAGTCAGGCACAAAAGGAATTGACGACTGAATACGCCAAGGATGTCGAAGGGGTTAAAGGTGTAAATAATGAGATGACCGTGACAAAGACCTCGAAAAAGACGCAAACGGTAGGCGAAAAGATTGATGATGCTTCCATCACCGCCCAGGTCAAGCTGACGTTGCTATATCACCGCTCGACCAGTGCCCTCAAGACCAAAGTCGAGACGAATAGTGGCGTGGTAACATTGTATGGTAAGGCCAGCAACGTAGCCGAATTGGACCTGGCCACCAAACTCGCCAACGACGTAAACGGTGTTAAGGGTGTAAAGAATCGGATGACCATTAACTAGTCCGAGTCCAAGAACAAAGGGACTGTATGATCACTGCCGGCTATCTGATGACTGGTGTCTGGGTGCGTCGGCCGGCAACGGTGCGGGAAAAGACAGACCGCGGTAAAAATTGTATTCCCCGCAGTTCCACGAATTGAGAATTTGCATTCAGCGGAAGTGATAAATGAATAATAACAACTAAAATGTAAAGGAGACCTTATTATGAGAAGAATCGGTTATGGATTATATTTTTTTGATGTTTTTCATACTGTTTACCGGTTGTGCGACATTTAAACCGGTTGATCTTAACCCGCGGATTAAATCAGGGCAATTGGTTCAGAAAACGGACAATTTCATTGTCCTCTTTGACAAATCTGCTTCCATGGGTGAGTCGAAGAAGACGGAGCTGCTAGACGATCCGCTGTCGCAGAAAGTTGGTGCATCCACTCGTCTGATACATGGGAAAGATGCTACAAAAAACATGATAGCGACGATTCCAGAAATCAGGTTGAACGCAGGGCTCAGGACTTTCTGGTCCGAAGAAACTGCTCTTATTTATGGAATGAAGTCCCTTGTCAAAGAAGATTATACGAAGGCAATAAACTCTATCGAACATGTCAACGGTAGAACTCCTATGGGAGAGGTTATTACGGCAGCAGGCAATGATCTCAAATCGGTGGAGGGTAATTCGGCCATTATTATTGTCAGTGATTTTTCTGAAATTCCGGGTGTTGATGACATCAGGCCCGCAGAGGTCATGAAGGCCATAACCAAAGTTAACGCAGACTACGGCGACAAGCTCTGTGTTTATGCTATTCAGGTAGGATATACTCCCGATGGGAAAGAACTTTCAGAACAGATTGTGCAGAACGTTATAGGCGGATATACCGTAAATGCTGATAAACTGGTAACCCCGGCAGCCATGGCCGCTTTTGTGGAAAAAGTAATCTCCGGAAATTGCTCTCGTTATCAAGAGCTGTTTGCAAAGCGAAAGGAGAAGGTCGTTATCCTGGCGTCTGAACCAAAGGTCGAGGAGAAGGTAATGGTCGCCGCAGCTGAGCCGAAGGTCATTATTCTTGCTTTTGAGGACGTACATTTTGATTTCGATAAGTCGACCCTTAAGCCAGAAGCACAGACGATCCTGAAAAGGAATATCCAGCTTCTGAAAGATAACCCTAAAGCTAAAGCTCCGCATTGCAGGGTATACCTCTGCTTCCGGCACTGATGCTTACAATCAGAAGTTAAGCGAAAGAAGGGCAAATGCTGTCCAGGCATACCTTATTAGCGAAGGCGTTATTGCACCGGACAGGCTTTCCACAATCGGCTATGGCGAGACAAACCCGGCAATGTATGAAGCAGCGCCTAAAGAGCTTTACTCAAAAGAAGCAAAGGCAAACATGAGGGTTCTTTTTGAAATCATCGTGCAATAGGAGCATCAGGTTAAGGGTCCGTAAAGGTGTTTTACGTTGATGCGGACCCTTGCGTTTGAAACAAAATAGCCTGGAAAAGGCTACGGTATTTCAAAACCGGTCGACAACGATATAGCACAGGCAAAGGTCAGCATAAAGAACGACCGGGTGACAACAGAAAGGAGGCGCGAAATGAAAACATATACGTTAGCAGGGATCATCCTTATCGTGATCGGAATCGCCGCGCTCGCGTATCAGGGTATCACCTACACGACCAGGGAAAAGGTCGTCGATATCGGTCCCATCCAGATGACTGCCGAGAAGACGAAAACGCTTCCCCTGCCGCCGATCGTGGGAGGGGTCGCGCTCGTGGGCGGCATTGTATTGCTGGTCATGGGAAGCAAGAAGAGCTGATCAAAGGCAAAACATTTCAACTACGAGTCGATTAGTATGAAGGAGAAAGAAAAGCATACGAAGAAAAGATAGATGCGCAGTTGGCGGAATGGAATCATTGGAGAGCGGCAGAGAAGCATATAGTAAAATGAGCTTAAAACATTCTGTAGGAGATAAATCATGTTAAAAAATTTCTTAAGAAAGTTTTCATTTTTGATGGTGAGTTTATTGCTTGTCAGTTGTGCTTCTCAAAAATCCATTACCCCAATTAGCGCCGCAGACCTCAATCCAGAATTGAATTCAGGCCAGCCTACCCAGAAGGTCGATAACCTTATAGCTGAAAAACCGATAGCTGTTCCCCCATCTCAACCTGTTGAAGTTGAAAAAGAGGTGAAGCCTGTAAAAGAAACCGGCTCAGCAATAGAGCAGACACCAGTTTCTAAAACGGAACCTGTGCCAGAAAATGTTTCCATTACCCTGAATGTACAATTTGACACCGGCAAAGCAAACATCAAACCAAAGTATCACAATGACATTAAGAGAATTGCCGACTTTATGAGCAAATATCCCTCAACGTCGGCGATCATCGAAGGACATACAGATAATGTCGGCAAAGAGGCGGTCAATGTTAAACTATCCTAGCGACGTGCCGCTAATATAAAAGCGTATCTTGCAGAGAAGTTTGGTATCGACAGTTCACGCATTAAGGTGATTGGCTATGATTACCAAAAACCCATCGCAAGCAACAAAACGGCGGAAGGAAGACAAAAGAACCGTAGAGGCGAAACCCACATTGAAACTAATGTAATCCCGAATAGTTTATACTCTTTTTTTGAAGATTCAGATCTTCCTAAAGGTGGATTTTCTATAGTAAATCAAGAAACAATTGATGCAAAGATTAAATCTTTTAAGGAAAAACAGGGAGTCGCATCCTATTCTTCAAAAATAGTTAAAGGGCCTACGCTGGAACTTTATGCAATGTGGGGGGGGATCTTTTCTCACTGTGCCATTCGTATCGAAACAGATCCACATTCATTTTATCAGCTTGAGTTACAAACTTTGCCTGATTTAAAAAAAGCGGGCATGAAAGATTATCATAAAATTGGGGCGGCAATAAATTTATTAGGTGTGACCAAAGATCAATTTGATGTTGTGGAATTTACCGACAAAAATGAACGAGAATAAATTGGATAATTCAGAACCCAATTATGCAACAATGCCAATTTGCATTGACAAAAAAGCCACCAAGAAAACAACCCAATGGTATAAGGATTGCCTAAGTCGCTATGCCGGAAGTTACAATCCTGAAAATGCACTAAAAGCTGGGAAACCAACAAAAGTATTCGAATATGATCCGCCTACCCACAATTGCTGTAACTTTGCAGAAGAGGCTTTAAAAGCTTGTGGATTAGCACATTGTTTTGATTTGGGAAAAAGCACCGGCCTTTATCACAAAACTGGCCCGCTGGAAGAATAACTACAGTGCTGATGCTATTAAAGGGATCATGCTTTAGTTTTTGGATAGGTGTGCACATCCGAAAGGAACAATCGAAAAAGTAGGACCGATTTTTCGAGGATAGCTCAGACCTAAACATAAGAATTTTATCTCAAAACCTGAAATGTTCCTTACTCATATTGTCGGTCTTACTCTCAAGTTCTGCTATGACCTGTGCGCCCAATAGGATGATTAATGCAGCGGCTTCTATACTGAGAAGGAAGACCACCGTTGAGGCCACAGAACCGTAGATGATATCTACGAAAGATACTGACTTGTAGTACCAGACAACGATGCGACGGGTTATCTCCCACAGAATCGTGGCGGTCAGACCTCCAATCAATGCGTGATGGAACGTGATTCGCCCAATGGGCATTACAAGATATAGGGAGGTGATCATAAGCATTTCACCAATTAACCCCGATAAATAGAATACAATTCTAGTGGCGCCTTCGGGGCTGAGAGTCCATCCAAAAAGTATTAATTGCCTGTTGTCCATTGCCTCCAATAGTCCAGCAATAAACGACATTGACAATATAGCCAAACCAATTAAAAAAATGTACACATAAGGAATAATGACTGAAATGAGAACGTGCCGACGCTGAATTCTGCGACGGTGAGAAAAAATCGCCATCATCGCATTTTCAAACACGGTGAAGGCTATAGAACTAAAAAACAACATGGAGAGAAATCCGATCAAACCATACAAGCTACGATGTTCAAGAAATACACGGACGTGTTCAGCCAAAGTAGCTGCGTACCCGGGAATCGCCATCTCCAGGTATATCGAAATAATTTGGAACAACTGTTCCTGTTCCATAAAATGCGACAGCAATATTAGAGTGAGAGTTGACAAGGGAACGATCGACAAAAGAGTATAATAAGCAATGGCACCGGATAACAAGAGCCCCTGGTTGCGTCTGAAACTTCGCACTACCCGCAGCAGGAAGCTAAAGAAACGACCCATGATCCAATTTATATTTTGAAATTTGTTCTTCATGAGTCCACCAGCCTGATATTCCAGTCCTCCGGAAGGATGGCAGCAGCAGGTCATGAATAACATAGAATTGGTAGTCTTTCACAATGAGACGAATTGCCTCAAATTAAATGTTACCCAAGAGGTGTTTAAAAAAGGATCGTTGACTCATAAATAGGTGTTACCGAACACCGACTCCAAAAAGGAGGATAATCTATGAGTCCACGATCGAAAAAAGAGTACACTAAGGCAATCCATTTACGCTATAAAAATGCTTCCCGCTATGAAAAAACAATTATCCTGAACGAGTTCTGCACAACGTGCGGATACCATAGAAAACATGCCATACGCCTTCTCAGGAGATTTAAACGCTTCACGAAGCCAAGACCGAAGAAACGAGGGAAGCCTCCCGTTTATCAAAATGAGGAGATTCTGAAGCCCTTAAAACAGATATGGCTGGCAGCAAATCTCCCCTGTTCAAAGCGTCTAAAAGCCATTTTACCTATCTGGTTGCCAGGATATATTCAACTCTACGGTGAACTCCTTCCACCGATCACAGAAGCTCTGGTAAAAATCTCACCAGCTACCATAGATAGACTTCTTAAACCCACCCGCATCCACTATAAAAAACGCGGCAGATCTACAACAAAACCGGGAACTCTCTTAAGGAAACAAATACCTATACAAACAAACCAATGGGATGAATCAAAACCGGGATTCCTTGAAGCCGATACCGTAGCCCATTGTGGAGAGTCATTGCTGGGAATGTACGCATATACCATAGACTGCGTGGACATTGCCACGGGATGGACGGAACAAAGAGCTGTGTGGGGTAAAGGAGAAACAGGCGTCCTCAAACAAATCAAAAACATAGAAAAAATGCTCCCCTTTCCACTCCTTGGCTTCGATTGCGATAACGGATCAGAGTTCTTAAATTATCACCTCGTGAGACATTTTACCCGACGAAAACACCCCGTAAAATTTACCCGCAGCAGACCGTACCACAAAGATGATAACGCACATGTAGAACAGAAAAACTGGACGCACGTACGCCAATGGCTCGGTTACCAGAGATTAGATAATCCCAGGGTCATCGCCCTTCTTAATAACCTCTACCGCAATGAATGGAGACTCTTCCACAACTTCTTCTGCCCGTCCGTGAAACTCATTGCCAAAGAACGCATCGGTTCTAAAACCACCAAACAACATGACTCGCCGAAAACCCCTTGTCAGAGAGTCATGGAATCTCCCCATATATCTGAATCAGTAAAACTCTCGCTCTCCAAACAGCTTGAAAACCGTAACCCATTTCTGCTAAGAAATGCTATGGAAACAAAACTTAAAAAAATCTTCTCCCGCTGAGTAACATGTTTTATGAGTCAACGATCCTTACTTACTTCTATCCTTCGGTAACATTTATTTATGAGTCAACAGGGAGAGATGTCCTGATTTATGGCTACGAAAAACCTTACGATGAACTTCGTAAACGCTGATCTATTTGATGGGGACTTCCTTTTGTGATGTGGCAGTATATGAAGAACGGTCTTATGTATTAAGAAGAATGGATGTCAAGGTTGGTATTACCAATAGTTATCCTCAGTAATTTTAGATGGCGCTAATGTCGAGTATGAGGATGACAGGTTGTGATGTTTGCTACTACTCTTTCACACACCCCATCTTATATCACATCAGGTATTTCGAAGTTAATAATCAGAGTTTCCCGTATAGCGCTCTTGTGAAAATTAATAATAATATGAGGCAAATCTTGGAGATACCGAGTTCAAGACCAACTCGACCGCTCGTTGACGGCTGTCATCAGAATGCGCCAGCCGGTAAAGAGCCTCAATAATTCGGGAGGGAGATCATATGCTGTGGATGATCGCTGTCATACTGATAGTTCTGTGGCTGTTGGGGTTGGTGAGTGGCTATACGATGGGTAATTTTATTCATATCCTGCTCGTCATTGCCATTATCATCGTCCTCGTCAGAGTCATTCAGGGGCGAAGGCCCATCTAGCTGTCAGTTCGAATGGGAAGAGTGGAAAGAAAGACCCTTGTTCTCGAAGATGAGGGAATGGTTTGCGCATTTATTTGACCACTGGATGTGAACCGAGAATTAAGCCGATGAAGGCCCGGGAAGGTCGTCAACCCGTGCAGGGTGACAACAGAAAGAAGGTGCGAAATGAAAACATACACGTTGGCAGGTATCATCCTTATCGTGATCGGAATCGCCGCGCTCGCCTATCAGGGCATTACTTATACGACCAGGGAAAAGGTCGTCGATATCGGTCCCATCCAGATGACTGCGGAGAAGACAAAAACATTTCCCCTGCCGCCGATAGTGGGAGGGGTCGCTCTCGTGGGCGGCATTGTATTGCTGGTCATGGGAAGCAAGAAAAGCTGATCAAAGGCAACAGCTACTCTTATAACTTACGGCCCAAATTTTGCCAATCAGCCCACCACTAACGTCTAAACCCTTGAGGAAGTATCCGAGAGGCTGCCCTGTTCCGGCGAAATCGGCCTTGGGATGCACACGGTGGTATTTTTTTACGAGATGAATAGGAGGACGTATGATTTCAAAACTTCTTGTTCCGACAGACGGGTCAAGGGCAGCTCAGAAGGCAGCCATGTATGCGGTTGACCTTGCAAAACAGTTAAGTGCCTCAGTAATTGTCCTGAGCGTTATTGATAAGCGCTCATTTACAGGCCAGACAGTTCCCGCCAGGGAGACGGCAAGGCATGTAATAGAACCTATCGAGGATTATTTGAGAGAGGCTGCCGAAGGGTATGCTGAAGAAGTAAGAAAGCTCTGCGATAAAAATGGAGTCAAATCAAAGACTGTTATAACAGCAGGGCATCCCGTTAAGGATATCGTGAAAGAGGCTTCCAGGGCAAAGGCAAATCTGATTATTATGGGTTCTCACGGGAAGAGCGCCCTAGCAGCCGCGGTCCTCGGCAGTGTTACATATGGCGTAATCCACAAAGAAACAAAAATCCCGGTACTCATTGTGAGAAGGTGATGAATGGGAGCCGTCAGGCTTTTGATGCGTATACGTTTGCTGATATCGTAATATGAGTGATTATTAACATAGGAATGAAGTAAACAGCAAATGCAGACCGATATTAGGCAACACTGCTCTATTTTACGGAGAATTGCCCACAGGGCGATGCTTGATAGGGCATTGATGTCGGCACTCTGATTCGCGTATTCCTAAAACCTATCTTGGACAGATGATAATCATCGAGATAATGGCAGGCATAAACAACCAGTGCAGAGAATAGAGACGAAGCCTTAAGGCAAAGGCGTAAAATAAAAAACCATGCAAACATAATTCTCTCTATTGTGGTAGGTTTGACCTACAAATACCCTCACAATCAATCAGCGTTGCTTTCAGTCCAATCCATCAATAAGATTACTTACATGGTTTTTTACCCAATCTAAACCTAATAGAAATACAACAAATAAAGAAAAGGAGAAAAGAATATGGCAGCAAATGATTGTTTTAAGGGGCTGATTGTAGGCGGCTTGATCGGTGCAGCATTGGGCATCCTTTATGCTCCCAAAAGCGGCAAAGAAACAAGAGAGGAAATACGCAATTCTGCAGAGGAATTATTAGAAAAAGCAAAGAAACAGTATGAGGAGGCATGCAAAAGAATTGAGAAAGTGACAGTCCGTGAGAAGGAATTATATGCTGAGAAAAAGGAGAGACTAAAGGAAGCCGTAGAGGCTGGTGTAAAAGCCTTTAAGCAAGCGAAAACCGATGCTCCTCAAGCATAACACATGCTATTTTGAGCTGATGGCTTTCTGACGGAGAAAGGGATCCATGAAAAACAACAAAACAAATAAAATGAAAATTTCAGACTGGTTGGATGAAAAGGAAGCAGAGAACTTGGATGTATCTCAAATTGCATTGCCTGAAGACCTGTCTTATGATGAAGTCCCGGATGAAACTATTTTTTTCGAAGAGATTAATCCTTGCGGGATTCTCTGTTCAGAAAATCATCCCTTTTCTACGGTCGAGCGATTTGGACACTGGTATTATTGCAGAGGTCGAGACAAGGAGGCCGGTATTCATTCATCAAAAATGGAGTGGGGGCTGTTTACAAAAGATAGAGATCTTGCTGTCCAAACGGCTAAAGCACACATAGAATAAAGAATACCAGGACACCGAGGAACAAATTAGAATACTGGAAAGGGATCCAGAATATTATTTTTATTTGAAAGATGAAGCAATAATACATAAGCCACCGCCACAAAATAATTTGACAGGCTGGGGTAGGATTGAGGATCCAAATACTGGGGAATTGAGAGAAGGCCGGCTCCGCTAAAATCTGCTAGGTCAATCCATTGGTAGCTAAGTCGTTGGTATCGTGGTCTGCCTTGCGTCTTAATATCGTATTTACTGCTTTATAATATTGGAATGTCAGATTTATTCTGACCCGCCTCCAAGATCCAAATGAAATTTATGCAGAAA
This sequence comes from uncultured delta proteobacterium, assembly GCA_963695875.1. GTDB lineage: Bacteria > Desulfobacterota > Syntrophia > Syntrophales > UBA2185 > DATKLL01. Next base: position 93,538 of record CAVOID010000007.1, read on the forward strand.
CCGATGATATACAGGTGCAAAGAGAATAGCCACAAAGGTCAGAAACGATACCCCGCTGAATAAGGCATATAAAGCCGAAAATATTTTCCCAGCACTTGTGTTCAGATGATCAACCGGTCCCATTCCGGTCAGTATCATTGAGGCATTGAGAAATGAGTCAATCCAAGTCAATTCACCGAATACATTATATCCGACAGTACCTATTCCGATCGAAAAGAGTAAAATGACCATAGAAAAGAGAGTGTACCTGATCTGGCGGCGGATAAACTGTCTGCGGCTGAGAAGCGGTTTCCTGTGGTGTTCTAGCATATTCTTCTTTTGTTTATCGATGAATTTACTCGATTGAATTGATATTAATTGAGATGAGTAAACCAAGTTCTCTCAATACCATAGGTTGATTGTTGTTTATTTTGTTAGTCGCTCGGTTTTCCGTCAGTGTCACAATATTGTAATATTATATCAGATTTCTTATGGCTTTGTATACCAATAACTACAAATTGTAATCTACGACTAAACGCCAAAATGCTACTCCAACAGTTAAAGGAAGAAACAAATGCTGTATCCACTTACAAGCCACCAATCATGGATATTGTCGAGAATGAGGATCACAGGTCGTGACGTTTGTTACCGCTCTTTCACACCCATCTTACATCACATCAGGTATTTGGAAGTTAAAAATCAGAATTTCCCGTATGGCACTTTTATGAATATTAATAATAATATAAGGCAAATTCAGAGAAAGGAGTGAGGATTATGAAAAAGAGCTATACCGTTATCCGTTTTCTTGTCGTCCTGATGATGATCGCCGCCTTTGTGGCCTGCGCAGCGACACCGAAACAGGAAGGCACGGGGGAATACATCGATGATTCCGTCATCACGGCTAAAATAAAAACTCAGCTCGCAACTGATGATTTTCTCAAGTCATTTCAGATCAGCGTAGAATCCCGCAAAGGCATCGTTCAGTTGAGCGGCTTCGTTAATTCTCAAAACGCTGTCGATAAGGCGGGCCAAATCGCAGGCGGCGTCGAAGGGGTCAAATCCGTCAAGAATGATCTCATCGTGAAATAGGCAGCCGTTGTCCTTTCCCGTGCCGATCACGCATTTCCGAGCAACACGGCGAGAAAAACCCTGTTGTTCGAAGGTCGGGGAACGTGTCAATGGCAACGGCCATCAGAGGATGCGCATGATCAACCGGCCGGGAAGGACTCGTTTACCAAACACGTCACCGACGTAAACGCTGTGAAGAGTGCAAAGGATCGGATGCTCATAGATAATCCGAGTTGTAGACGAGATTGACAGCTCCTTGCCGGCTGTCTTAGGACTGCGCCAGCCGACGAAGAGCTTCAACAATCCGAAAAGGAAATTATATGCTGTGGACGCTTGCTTTCATACTGATAGTTATGTGGCTGCTGGGGCTGCTGAGTGGCTATACGATGGGTAATTTTATTCATATCCTGCTGGTCATCGCCATTATCATTGTGCTGGTCAGAGTCATTCAGTGGCGGAGACCCGGCTAGCTTTATGTGACAGCTACGGCTTTAAAGGAGGGATATCAACATGCTACATGTTGTTTTTTCGATTGTGTTTGCTCTTCTGGCTTGTCCGGTCTATGCTGGGGAAATCCACTTTCTAGGCGGTTATGGGGTGACAAATAACCCCGTTCAGAATACCGGAGCATGGGAAGTCCGATACATGGAGGGGCTTGGCGAGAATTTCGCCTATAGTCTTTCGTATGTGAACCAGGGACACTTTATCTCGCACCATCGAGACGGTACTGCCGCCAATCTATGGGTCCGCACAAATCAATTCCACAAGCAGCTATCACTGGCCGTCGGAGCCGGCCCCATATTCTATTATGACACCGTACGCCCTCCTGACGGAGCCCCTGCGGATGTTCACGGATGGGGGACCATGGTCAACCTGTTGGCAAGCTGGTACACAAAAAATCGTTGGATTTATCAACTGCAAGGCTACTGGGTGAGGGGTGGCAACAGTTTCGATACCCTATCGGTGCTCGCCGGCATTGGCTACGAGCTCGACGCTCCACCCTCGCCAGGTCCTGATGTCAAGGCGCCTCGCCAGACCGAGGAAACGACCAACAACGAACTGACAGTCCTGGGTGGTCAAACGGTCGTAAATCTCCCGGGTAATGGGAGTTCGACCGCAGGCAGCATTGAATACCGGCGAGGGATTTGGCGATACGTGGAGTGGACCGCAGGAGTGCTTTACGAGGGTAAAAGCTCCCTGATCGACCGGTATGGGCTGACCACCCAGATCTGGTTAGCAAAGCCCTTTTTCGATGACCGCCTGGCTCTCGGTGCCGGCTTTGGTTTTTATTTAGCCGAAGATAGCCTCCGTGAACAGCGCAATGGCGGATTTTTTTCCGAAATCGTCTCGATAACTGCCAGCTACCGAATCAGCCCACACTGGGACATACGAGGCACATGGGACCGGATCATCACGGATTATGACCGGGACTCCGACATTTTTCTCGCAGGTATCGGTTACCGGTTTTAAAGTTTGCCTTTCCTATCTCCACGCTCGTGGCAAGGACTCCTGATTTCTAACTGGCCAAAGTGTCGGCAAACTTTTTGAGCATCGTGATACCGTTTCATTGTTGTATAAACAAAAAACAAATTCTTATCAAAGGAGGGGGCGATGAAGAGAATCATTATGTTGGCAATGGTTTTAGTGATGATGCTTGTATCTATTGGAGGATGTTGGGTAGGGTGGGAAGACAGGGGTGGAAGAGGTGGAGGACATGAAAGGGAAGGAGGTCATGACGGGGATAGAGGTCATGACAGGGATCGGGGGCATGAGGAACGACGTTAGGAAAGAAGATGAGGGCGGAGAGGATCACTACAATACTGGTTACATGAGGTTAAATTGGGCAGGGAACATAAAAGCATGGGCAAATTGAATCCGGCAGCGAGCGCAAACAACTTCGCTTGCTGCGGGGTGAGCCAGCGAATGGGGAACATTATTATTCCTTGTGGATCGAAGATTCTCCGCAGCTTGCTGCGGAGAGCTTCAATCTGCGCAGTTAAATATATCGCATATGTAGGACGTTTTTAGTTTGCGAAAGTTGAGTAATTTGGTTTATAATCTCTTAGCGCTGCAAGCACTAAAGATTAAACTTATAAGGAGACAGATCATGAAACTCAAGGCTTATCAAGTTGCTTTTCCAGTTACACTCGTTGTTGTGATGGTGGCGTTTCTATGCACTATCTTTTTCGCCAATGCAAATCTTTCTTTTGCAGCCTCAGGCAAGAAGAAACCGTCGGCAGTTGCTAGAACATCTGCTGTCGACTATACTGAGGCCCAGATCAAACAGCTTCAAGGCGCACTAAATATCACCGAGGCCCAAAAAGAATTATGGGATAACCTTACTCAGGTGATGCGGGAAAATGCGAAAGAAATGGACGCCCTTACCAAGGAAAGGGCTGAAACAACTAAGCCCATGAACGCTGTCGAGCATATGAAATTCCACAGTCAAATTACCGAAGCCCATTTAGATCAACTGAACAAGTTAATCCCGCCTTTCGAGGCGTTCTATGCCAGTATGTCGGATGAACAGAAGAAGATTACCGATACAGTATTCCGGACAGGGAAACATGGAAAACACAAGAGGAAATGATCGGTAATATTATACAAGTAAAGATTGGTGCCAAACATGTCATTGGAATCGATCCAAGAATGGAGTGACTTTATGAAAACATCAAGTACATTGAATTTTAGATCCATAGTGGGCAAGATTATGATGGGGCTTGTTTTAGCCGCAATGATCGGCAGTATAGACGTGGCGCCGGCCCTCGGCAAAGATGACCATGAACGTAATGGAAGACATGACAATGGCCGTTACGAGCAAAGAGGACGCGGGTATGACCGCGAGCGCCATGTGCAAAGCAGGCCGTATGGCTACTATGGCCACCGGGAGCGAGTCTATTATCCACCCCCGCGGGTCATCTATGAACCGCCACCGCCACCGGGTATAAGTATTTTTTTCCCGCCCATCTTTATTCGTCCCTAAGGGGATTGCTTCGCGTCGGCTGCCCAGTGTTCAAGCTGAGTTGATCTGGGCGGCTGTCGCAAGTAAATAACAAGCTGATCTCTGCCAAGGAGGGATAATGACAAGAAGAGAAATTGTTGTTTTCCTGCTTCTTACTACAAGCCTATTATCGGGATGCGCTGTCCTTGGGTTGATTCCATTCATTCCAGTAATAGGCGGATCCTACCAGGGTTATACTGTCTGGAAGGGTCGTGAGTCGTCAAAATATTACACACATGATAGCAAAACTGTCTGTCAGGCAGTAAAGCAATCCTGTGAACAGCTGATACTTGAAACAGTGATTCAAAACCCGGTTTCAGAGAATGGATGTTCTCTGGAGACAAAGGGAAATTATCCTATGGAGATTAACGTTTCACATGTTGAAAAGAATCTCACCAAGGTCGTCATCACCATAGCCCTGTTCGGGGATAAGCAATACGCTGAATTGTTATACAGGACTATCGACGATAATATCCCTAAGAAGATGGATATTATCCCACCGACGACAGATAATATCCATGAGACCACAACGAGTGATAAATAATCAACAGCAAATTAGCATCCTCGGTAAGTCTTACTATGCCTCCCGCCGTGGCGAGGAGTACGCAGGAGAGGGGCCGTATCGGTCATGAATGGTCGCCCTGTCGAGTATCTAAACGCTGCCAGCGCTGCAGTTCTTGCTTTTCCGCGAATTTTCCTCGGATGAACCTGGCGGCAAAATCAGGATGCCCGAAGTAACCGGGCGCCATGTCCAAAAACCTATCCTGCATGTCCTTGAGGATTTTGGGGGCCTCCGTTGCGGCAATAAAGTTGCGCTCGTCTTTGTGGGAGAAGATAATTTCGTCCCCCAACGCCTCCTTGACCTGGTCGGCTTGCCCTCGCAGCTCCGGCGGCAGGGTGTCGGGCCGAATCGGAATGGCGATCCGGACCTCCAGGAGCACGAACCAGCGGTCGCCGGCTATCGGCCGGGAGTAGTCCCAAAACTCCAGGGTCAGGCCGTTATTGAGAGGATGCCGGGACATTAATCTTTCCGAGTTCATTGCCGAACTATAACCCCGAGATTATGCGGCCACTGTGGCCACCGCAGTCCATGCAGAAAGCAGCAATTAATCCAAGTACTATTTGTCTGCGCCAAAACAGTTTTCATAAGAAAACATCCTTGTGTTTGTAAAAAAGCATGTGCTGGTTGACTTCGTGGTTACTTGTGGATTGGATGAAATCCCCCAAAGGAGGACAGCCGCTTTGGAGGCATCATACAGGCACCTTACAGAAATTACTTCTCATAACTTCCTCTATAAGGTTAAGGGTTACGTTGTAAGTATAACGCAGGATTAGAGGGGAAGTTATATTTGTAAAAATACGCTCAAATGATTTAACCGTCAAGGGAAAAACTTCTTCGGGGAATTACTCCTCTTGCTGATTATCACTTGATGTGATGTATAAAAAGGCAGAAATTGAAAAACATCATTACAGGAAGCAGTTGAATATCAGACCTAATTGAAGCTCTCCGCAGTAAACTGCGGAGAATCTCCGATCCATAAGGAATAATAATGTTCCCCATTCGCTCGCTTACCCCGCAGCAAGCTTAGGGATTGCGCTCGCTGCCGGATTCATATAAATGATTCAACATGGAAAATGTATGGATACTACTGGCGTTGATTGCCGCCCTCACTGGCGGAACTTGTGATGCCCTTACAAAGAAGGCTTTACAGCTTCATGATGAATACACAGTCGCATGGTTACGCCAACTGGTTGTTGTCCTGCTTCTCTCGCCATGCCTCTTCTTTATTCCGATCCCGGCACTGGATGGAGATTTTTATAAAGCGTTCTTCTCCGCATTGCCTTTTGAAGTAATTGCATATATCTTTTACATTAAAGCAATTAAAATATCCCCCCTCAGCCTTACGGTGCCGTTTCTGTCTTTAACACCTGTCTGTCTGATCATTATACCTTACATCATGTTGGGAGAATTAGTATCTTTCTGGGGTGGCATCGGCATACTGATGATTGCTTTCGGAAGTTATACTCTGAATCTGAAAGAAATGAGCAAAGGATTTATGGAACCGATTAAGGCCATCGGGAAAGAAAAGGGTTCCGTCTTTATGATCATCGTCGCCATCCTTTATGGATTCACCAACACTTTTGGTAAACATGCTCTTAACCATTCATCTGCACTTTTTTTCGGGGTTACATACAATTTGGTATTTTTCATTGTGCTAAGCCCGGTCATTTTCAAGGTTGGCAACATCTATTCACGTGGCTGCATCTGCAAAGAGTCTTTGAAAATCTCTGTTCTACCCGGAATCTTCGCAGCCATAACTGTGATCTTCTATACCATTGCCATGAGTCTGGCTAATGTGGCCTACACGGTCGCTGTTTGTCGGCTAAGTCTCCTGGTCGGTGTGATCTACGGTCATTTTCTCTTTAAGGAAACGGGCTTCAGAGAAAGACTGGTAGGCACGACTCTAATGCTTGCTGGATTTTTGATCATTGTGCTGGACTAATGTTGACTGAGACAGGAAACAATTCTGCACTAGAAAAAAAATGAACGATGCCGCAAATAGTTTCATTGAAGATTATTCAAACAATATAATAGCAATAAGCTCAAGGTCTTTATCTCCATTGTTTTCAACAGAATGAAACTCGCCATTGCCGGTACGAACCACATCACCTTTTCTTACTGTTACTCTGATACCATTATCATTTAGAATGCCTTCTCCTTCGAGGATATAGTACAGCTCAAAATCCCCCTCGTGTTTATGATATCCTATGGAATGTCCGGGGGCTATAACCTCTCTTACACAGAGCCGTCCCTTTCCCGACAATTCATCTTTTTCAAGCAGATGGAATAACTTTATGTTTCCTTTTCCTCCCTTCATTTCATGCATATGTTCTTCTCTTGTCTCATTTTTCCTTCTAATCATCTTCACATCACCTCTACCTTTCTATGGCAATTTTTTTACTAAATGGATTGGTATGCACCCTTATCGGGCGGCTCTTCACGCGAGGGTGCTGATCATGGGCTGGCTGCTTGGACTTGCTTCAAGCACATTCGGAATTGCCGCCTCCTATAAATGGGATCTGCCGGTGGCTCCGGTCATCGTTGCTTCATTAAGTATACTTTTTTCAGTGGTTCTATTTGTCATATCAATATTCCGAAAGACCCAACAGTCGGACTGAAGGATTAAAGATTGCCAGTTGTGATGTTGAATGGATGAGCTGCATCGAACGTGGGACACGACAGAAAGAAGCCGCTGAAACCCTATTTGTTATTTTTTCGTCATTTCCAGCAATCTGCGTCGATATAAGTAAACCAATAAATAAAAGACAGCTACGAGGCCCAAAATTATGAAAAGGACCACGATCCGCATGGTTCTGACACTATCTCCCGTCAGGGAAAGTAAAATGGTCCCGAATAACCGGCCAACGGTCGAAACAGCTATAAATATCCAGATATTCATCTGGCTTAAACCTATTATGTAACAAAGTGCGGCTTTAGGAAACCCGGGAATCAGAAAAAGAACAAAGCAAACTAAAGGACCCCGCGCTTCTATGAAGTGATCATACCTCTCAATAATTGAAGGGTTTACGAGCCTTCTTACGAGCGGCATTCCGTATACCCGCGAGAGGATAAAGGCTAACCATGAACCAATACTAAGACCAATTGTGGAATAGATTGTCCCGACTACGGGACCATAGAGATAGCCACCGATGAATCCGGAGATTTCGGCAGGTATTGCTCCCGCGACCAATACCTGGAAAATTTGGATAACAATGAAAACAAGATCATCATATGGATGAAAAGATTCAATGAAGGCGACCAGTTTTTGATTATAATATGTAAAGTATGCGTAATAATGATAACTGAAGATTAGTTTAATACCGATGACCAAAAGCAATATTAGAATAAAAATCTTGATGATGAGGCGTTTATTCAACAGGTTTGTCCATGCATTTTGTTCATCGGATGTTCTGTCTTACAGCGACACAGTGGATAAAATAAGGGGCATGGATGAACTTTTTACTATCGAACATGCCCCTAAACCAAACCGTATATTATTATTTGTTTTCGCTTTTTTTAGCCTCTGAGGTGTCCTCCGGTATATGTTCCCGCTCATCCATGGCCTTTTTGAAACCCCTTATGGCCTTGCCGATAGAGTTCCCCAATTCAGGAAGTTTACCTGGACCAAAAATAATCAGGACGATAACCAGTATCACCAAAAGATGCATTGGTTGGAGAAGCCCACTCATTTTTGCCTCCTATGATAGTTTGTTAGACGCTTTTATAACATTTTCCTTGCACCGTCAAACTATCATGTTTGTCAAAAGGCCTGTAAAATTTCCGCATGAAAAGACATAGTTCTGATTAATAGAAATCAATTCTATTCAGCAAAAGGCTTTTCAGTGGCTGCCCGGGCCGCGGCTTCGAGGACAATTGCCACCACAGCAGCCCCATAATCAAGGTCAATGTTTGCCACCGTATCATGACTGTCATGATATCCTTTACGGCTGATGTCATAATCTTCCATGAAAAGAACTACCGGTATACCCGCATCCGAGAAAATCTGGGCGTCGGTATTATAAAGAGTACTCTTGGGATCACAAGGCAAACGAATTTCGCCATCAAGTTTCAGGTGTGACGCAATTTCCGGGACCGTCTTTCCATCGGAACTTCGTTTTCCTCGAGTACATCTGCGACGGGACGGCCTCACATTCCAAATATCAGTAGAGGCGTTCCATAGTTCGTTGGCCACATGGGCTTGATAGGCTAACCACAATGATCCCGCCCCCATTCCCGGAGATATTTGAAATTTGTCACGTTCACTGTCATTGTTATGTGCAACCATATCAAGAATAAACACGCCCTGAATTTGAACACCTGACAGATCTTTTTCTCTATCTTTTGATAAGCGTAATTTCAATGTACCCTCTATAATCTGTTGGCAGAGATTGCGTGCCCCGAGACAGTCTGATGGAAATTCCTCGCCGGTCAAATGAATAAGCCAGATGTCGCAGCCGAGCTTTCCCTCCCGGCTGAGTTCGCAAAAGATCGGAGCGGCACGCATCAGCGCAGCGGTTGCGGAGTGGTTATCATCTGCCCCGGCCGACGCAAGACGCGCGCCGGAACCACCTTGTTCCTTATAATAAATATCTTCCATGTATGCCGTGTCATAATGATCCGCCATGATAACCGCACGATGGCGATCACGTCCTGGAATCACCATTAGGAGATTACGTTCCTCAAGCCGTCCCAGCTGGTTATTTGCCCAACCTCCCCACCAGTCAAAGTCAAAATCAGTTTTCCATCGGAAAGGCAGGTCTCCGACTAGTGCCTTTCCCTGCATTCCGCATTCAGCGATGACCCGCCTATAGTAGGTAAGCAAGTAATTCCCAAGTCCTTCCAGGTCTCGATGATGATGCTTCAACATCCTTTGAGTAACAGTGTCCAGGATGCAGTCAGAATTGGCTTTATTCGTATATTCACCTGTCGACAGATGAAGGATATCCCTCCAATATCTCACTTCAAAAGAACGAACAGCGGTACGGATAAAAGTCAGCGAGGACAGCAGTCTTTTTCTTCCCGAAATTGGCAGATTCGGCTTTTTGTGTTCGATCTGATCCTGCAATTGATTGGCGAGCATTTGACCTTTTTCTTTATTGCCCGCAATCTCCGGCAAAGATTTGAGCCATGCATCAAGAGTCCTATTTTCCGGCAGCATCAATATCTGTCTTGCAAAAGTGCAAGGAAGCTTTCTATTGCCGATGAGGTCGTGCGCTTCCAACAGATTCAGCGCTCTTGTAACTGTCTTTTGCTCATGTTTTTTATCTTTGAAAAGTTCAATGACGGCCATGTGTGTGTTTCGTTCGTAAAGGCTCGGCCAGAGTTCGATTGGATTATCTAAATCAACACGCTGCTTCGCGTTATAGGCGGTAAGATATCCCATAAGAGTGTCATGTAACACGGCCGGCTTATCCGTATTGTGGGGCATGTACGCTATGAGGGGGCGATGCCAGTAGACTTGGTATGATCCTATGCACATCGGCGGATATTGAAATCTGTATCCGAACATGCCACCTCGATTGACTGACTTGACGGCAGCATCAATTTCGGCTCTGGTCGCATCTGGGCCATCGAGCAATAGCTGATAGTCCTGAGTCCAGATCTGGCTGTTGCGCGCCATGGGCTTGCCGTACAGATCCAGGTCTTTTGGATTCGTGCTGAAAAGCACGTTGGCGATATGATCCTGACGTCCGGGAGTCGCAAGCTCATCTTCGTAACGGTGCACCTTTGCCCAGCGATGGGTTCGCCGGAAGGTACTTCTAATCGGTCCAAAATCTTCATTGGGCAAAGGATGGTCTTGCCGTGGTATATGCAGCCAACCGGATTGAGGCACACGAAGTCCATAAGGAGACTCATGACGCTCCACAAGATTCAACAAGGGAATCTGATTGGCCATCGCTAATTCACGCTGCATTTTGATATAACCGGGGACACCCCAAAAAAGCAAGCTACCCGGGAAAGGCAACAAGTTTAGTTCCCCCGCGAAATAAGCCCTTTTCAAATCCGCTGGAAGCAATCTCGAATGGTTCAAAGTTCAAGAGATATTTAACACCTTTCAGCGACATTCCCCGACGCCAGACCAAGGGCGCTGCCCAGACTGGCCGCAGATTATTGTGTGGATCATCATCCCCAACAAAAATGCGGAAGCCGGTACGCATGGAGATCAGATAATTTATCGAAAGGTTCGCCGTAGGCAGCATGGAGAAGCGTTCTGATGAAATCCATTGCTCTTTCTGAGGGGAGCTCACTGCCGGTGGGCATGAAAGAAACTCTTCCAGAAAGGACGGACGGGCCCCTGTTCACTGCCGCCAAAGAATGTCCACCGTCTCCTGCCTTTGTCGTCATGGGTGAGGGAAAGAGCAAGTGGCAGAAGCAAAACGAAGCGTTCATGATTTAACGCTCCTGCCTGCTTCGCAAGCTCCGGGGGCCAGTAGGGATTATTGACTAGTTTGTTCTTGGCAAGGTGTTTAGTGGCTTCGCCGCGAGTCAGATGAACCAGAGACTCCAAAACCTGATGGGCGATATTTTCCAGCCCCGGGCGCAATTCGTAACACTCTTCAAACTCTGTGACCGGGAAACCATAAGGGTTCTCTTCAGAGAAGAAGCCGTATGCCCTTCCACCATAAGGTCTGCAGCCCAAATGGATCGACGGCATAAACTCCGAATAAGCTGCTATCGGATATTGCCCTTGTCCTCTGAACGAACAACTTTCTATTAGATTCTTCAAACCCAGGGGTGGCATGTTATTTTTCATGTGGCAACATTTGCAGATTGAAACTGGATCAACCCGGCAATGGATTGAAAGATGGGCTTGCAGGTGATTCGGTTTCCTGTATTTAAGTCAGTTCTTTCGAGAACACCAGCTTATCATCACCGACTCGGTAAAAATTTTTGATACGCGCCGCCAGGTGGTAGCCGTTCTTCTCGTAAAAACGAATGGTGTCGCTATAAGTTTCCTGCGATGACGTCTCGATGAGGAGCATGCGCCCACCCCGTTTTGTTACATCACGCTCAACATACTCAAGCAAATACCGTCCATGTCCCTTCCTCTGTGCTGCCGGATCGACTACAATCCAGTATAAATCATACACTCCCTGCGTGAGGGGAGTTGGACCATAACAGGCAAACCCATGTAACACAGGATGCTCTTTCCCGTATTCAAGCACAACAAAGATATAGTCACTCTCATCTCCCTCTTTCAGGGCGTCATCAGCCAGTTCCAGTGCGGTCTCTATCTCGACGTCGTTGAATTTACCTGATGAAACAACCATCTCTTCGATTCGGGATCGATCGCGCGGTTCCAGCTGACGGATATGTTCCTTTCGATTCATCTGGTTTTCTTTCGTATACTGTTGCATGCGGCTCTAGTCCTTGCGCTTATCCTCTTTTTTCACGCCCAATTTTGTTTCGAGTAAGTTTATAGCATGCAAAATTATATAAGCCTCATCTTTTGTCTGTATGTCAATTCAAGTTAAAAGAAATACCTACTAATGTTGAAGGTCGTTAGTCGATGAGTACTGCAGATAATTGGCAGAAATATATAATCGGCCGTAAACTGGCTCACTTCTTTTTTGCGAGCCCAGGATATAGTTTATCCTTACATTCCGGACAAATACTGTGGCTAAATTCCGCATCTGTATTATCAATAATGAAGAGCTCTATCTGCTTCCAGTCACCAGTATCGTCACGAATTTTTTTGCAGGAAGAACAAATGGGTAACAGGCCACTTAATGTTTTTATCTCATCAAGTGCCTTCTGAAGCTGGACTATAAGTAATTTGTTATTATCCGAAATAATTTTCTCCTCAGATATCAAGTAAACAACGACTATGAAAAAGCCAAAATGGACAAAAATATTCCAAGATTCAATCAAATAATTTTGAATAACTTTTCCAGCAAAAAGATTTGCAGTCATTATCGTTGCCGTGCTGATAACCGACATAATAATTCCGGTATTTCTGTTGATAATCCAAGTTATAAGACTAATAGGTATTAAATAAAAGACTTCAATTCCTATTTGGTAACCTGTTAAATAATCTATAACACCTATAATCAAATTCAACAGAAGACCAATAACCCAAATAAATGATCGTGGCTTCTTTAAAAGATAGTCAATGAAATACATATTCACTGTTTCATTATTGCAGGTTATTACGAATTACTACTAATAATTTCGCACACATTCCTAAATTCTTCAAATGAAGAGTTCAGGAGGTACGTGATTGGGACTGGGCCAGCGTGATCTCTTAAGAAGTGCAGCATGCGCACCTGTGCGGCATGTGAAGATTATGAAGAATCTTTTATCAATTCGGGTTTCGCCATGGACTGCCTTTTTCAAACATCAGCTCTTTATTTTTTTGCTTTCCGGAGCCTGATCCGCTATCAAGAATTCATGGCAATAAGACGTCTTCCTTCCGCCGAAAGGGCCGCTTCAATATATTCAAAACCCGTAAGACAATTCCGGCGTTCAACCACTATGACTTTTATTTGCGAGTTCTGCAGAAGCTTCATCAACTTCGGGAGATGGCGAGAACCAATCTCTGTGACAGTTGTTCCGACTTTAATGTCGTGCAGGTTAGCATATCGCACGGCCTTGGCCATCTGACGGCTTAAATCGGCTCTTTGATCTTCCAATGGCACTCTTGCATAGATGACGGCATTCTCACTTTCCTCACTGACCTTCGATGCTGTTTCCGCTCTGGCCTTGGCTTCAGCTTCTGCCTCTTCTCTTGCCTTCAACGCGGCGGCCAGCCGCTCAATTTCTTCCGCTTTAGCTCTGGCTTCTGTCTCCGCCTTGAACCTGGCTTCCTCTTCCGCCCTGAGCCTTGCCTCCACCTCCGCCTTAGCTATCGCTTCTTCCTTTGCTCTCCTTTCAGTCTCCTCCCTTGCTTTCGCCTCTTCTGTCAATCGTGCTTCTATCCGAGCCCTCACTTTAGCGTCAGCTTCTTCTCTCACCTTCAACTCGGCCATCAGCCATTCGACTTCTTCCGCCTTTAGACTGAGTTCTGACTCCGTTCTGGCCTTCGCTTCAGTTTCTGCTTCGTCTCTCACTTTCAACTCGGCCGCCAATCGGGCCACCTCACCCGCTTTAGCACTAGCTTCTATCTCTGCCTTGAGCCTGGCTTCCTCTTCCGCCCTGAGCCTAATTTCTGCCTCTAACCTGGTTCTTGCTTCTTCCTTTGCTCTCCTTTCCGCTTCTTCCCTTGTCCTCGTCTCTTCTGTCAATCGTGCTTCTATCCCAGCCCTCACATTAGCTTCTGCTTCTTCTCTTGCTTTAAACTCGGACACCAGCCGCTCGATTTCTTCCGTTTTAGTCCTGGATTCTATCTCTGCCTTGAGCCCTGGCTTTCGCTTCCTCCCTTGCCCTCGTCTCTTCTGTCAATCGTGCTTCTACCCCAGCCCTCACTTTAGTTTCCGCTTCTTCTCTTGCTTTAAGCTCGGCCGCCAGCCGCTCGACTTTTTCCGCTTTATCCCTGGCTTCCATTTCAGCATTAAGCCTGGTTATCTCTTCCGCCCTGAGCCTGATTTCTGCCTCTTCTCTTGCCTTCAACTCGGCCGCCAATCGGGCCACCACGTCCGCTTTAGCACTGTCCTCCATCTTTGTTCTGAGTCCGTCTTCCACTTCCGCCCTGAGCCTAGCCTCCGCCTCCGCCCTGGCTTTCGCTTCCTCCGTTGCTCTTCTTTCAGCCTGCTCCCTTGCGCTCGTTTCTTCTGCCAGCCGTGCCTCTACTTCAGCCCTTACTTTAGCTTCCGCTTCTTCCCTTGCCTTCAACTCGGCCACCAGCCGTTCGACTTCTCCCGCTTTAGTCCATGCTTCTATCTCTGCATTAAGCCTGGTTATTTCTTCCGCCTTTAGCCTAATTTCTGTTTCTTCTTTTGCCTTCAGCTCGTCTGCCAACCGTGCTTCTACTTCAGCCCTAACTTTAGCTTCCGCTTCTTCTCTTGCCTTCAACTCGGCTACCAGGCGTTCGACTTCTTCCGTCTTAGTTCTGGCCTCTGTCTCTGTCTGAGCCTGGCTATCGCTTCCTCCCTTGCTTTAGTCTCTTCTGCCAACCGCACTTCTACTTCAGCCCTTAATTTAGCTTCCACCTCTTCTCTTGTCTTCAACACGGCTGCCAATCGGGCTACCTCGCCCGCTTTAGCACTGGCCTCCATCTTTGTTCTGAGTCCGGCTACCTTTTCCGCCCGTGCTCTCCTTTCCGCTTCCTCCCTTGCTTTAGTCTCCTCTGCCAACCGCACTTCTACTTCAGCCCTTACTTTAGCTTCCGCTTCTCCTCTTGCCTTAAACTCGGACACCAGCCGCTCGATTTCTTCCGTTTTGGTCCTGGCTTCTATCTCTGCATTAAGCCTGGCTTCCTCTTCCGCCTTGAGCCTAATTTCTGCCTTCGCTCTAGCCTTCGCTTCCTCCGTTGCTCTCCTTTCCGCTTCCTTCCTTGCTCTCGCCTCTTCTGCCAATCGTGCTTCTACTTCAGTCCTCACTTTAGCTTCTGCTTCTTCTCTTGCTTTAAATTCGGACATCAGCCGTTCGACTTCTTCCACCTTGGTTCTGGCTTCCATCTCTGCCGTGAGCCTGGCTTCCTTTGCTGCCCATGTCTTTTTGCTCGTGACTACTTCTGTCTTTTCGTATTGAGCCGATTCAGAAATTATAACATTTAGTTCATCCAAGAGCATTCTATCACTTAGTGGGAGCCAGTTATTGCATGTATCCGTTTTTAACATATATTTCCCTTCTTTAATTCAGCTTTTAACCCTTTAATCATACAGGTTATGACTTTACATAGGTTAACAGTATAAAAAACCCCGCACTCTTCTGAGAAACGGGGTTTAACTAATTAATCCATAGCACCCTCATGCGGGGTTAATAATTAAAAAATATAATCTGTTGAAAACGTATTTTTATTATCACGCTTTCTCGATGAAATCTACTATAAAAGAAAAATCACGGTAGCAATAATTACAGGAAACACTAAAAAAGACTTTCTCGATCAATTGCCCGGAATGAGCTGATGGTGCTACTTTAGCCCAATCGACAGTGACGGATAAGCTTCGCGAAGTTCATGGAGCTAATCCCGGAAAATGTAATTATTTTTGTGAAAAGACGACATCCTCCGTCAATTGGTTCCCGGAATACAAACCCATCCTGTAAATATAATCCATGACAACTTTTGGGACCATATTGTCTATTGATTGATCTGTTTTTATCCTATGCCGTATGTCCGTGGAAGAGATAGATAGCGCCGGTTCTTCAATGATGGTTACATATGGCCGGAAATCATCGGGAATTCTTTCTTCTATCTCCTTTCTCTGATAGCCCGGTCTAGTGGCAGCAATAAAATTACAGAGGCCGGGATATGTTTTCGATTTATCCCAGTTAATGATTGTCAATACGGCATCTAACCCGGTTATGAAATAAATTTCACTGTCTTTGCCATACATTTCTTTAAATGCGCTGATAGTGTCACCGGCATAAGTCGGGCAGTTACATCCCATCTCGATTTTCGACGCTTCAAAGTAAGAATTTCCCGCAATCGCTGCACTGACCATAGCAAAACGATGCTCTGCTGCTGTTATGTCATTCATTGATTTATGGGGAGGACAGTAGGCAGGGACAAAGACAACCTTCTCCAGGTCAAATTTCGATCTGACAAATTCGGCTACTGCAAGATGACCGAAATGAATGGGATCAAAGGTGCCTCCCATGATGCCGAGCTTGCGATATATTTTTTTTCTCCAGTTCCATCACAGCCTCAGATCAGACAGATCCACCTTGTCAATACTATCCGGCTGCCATCTTGGTTGATTGTCCTTGTCGATAAGGCGGGCCCGAATGCCCTCACGAAAGTCCGGATGCCTGATGATAAACTGCATGGCCATGAAGTCTGCCTCATAAACCTTATTCATGGGAAGATGTTCATTATGACGCAACAGCTTCAAGGTTAAGGCCAACGCTGTCGGAGACCTTTCTGAAAGTCCCGATGTGATGCCATCACAGGGTGAAAGCAGGATAGGCACACATGAAGAGAATCGATGATCTCCTGCAAGGATGTTTGTCCCGCAAAATATTTCTTCACCCATATATCTATATCCGGTTTTGGTACGATATTTCTATCAAAATAGAATTTGATTCTCCTCATCAGCCGGGGCAATATCTCTTTGGAGCTTGAAATTTCCTTTGTCTTGAATGTCTCGATAGCTTGTATCAGGTCATTAACCTTTTTCGAATGTGTCAAATGCGTAGCGAAACCCACACGGACACACTCGCTTCCCTTCATCTCAAAACTTGTGAGTCCCAGATATTCCGGATAGCCCGGCGGACATTTGCTGTACATCCATCCCGTTGCACCCACATCGGGAAAGAATCCTATCCTCGTTTCCGGCATGGCCATGCGGGTTCTTTCTGTTGCAACCACCCAGTCGGCGCCTGATGCAATGCCAAGCCCGCCGCCCATTGTAATGCCGTCGGCGATTACAATCACCGGTTTGGGGAATTGATGAATCACCAGATCAAGGGTGTATTCCTCCAGAAAAAACTGATTTATCTCCTCCATGTTGTCGTTCTGAATACACCAGGCTACACGCTTTATATCACCGCCGGCGCAGAATGCCATCTCACCCAGACCGTAAAAAAGAATCAACTTGCATTCATCATCCGTGAGTGCCTCATTCAAATACCTGGTAATAAGGCGGATCATTTCAAGGTTGAGACTGTTCAATGCCTCTTTTCGATTTAGAATAATCGACATACCTGCGCTTGTACGACGCATTATTACAGAGGACTTTTCTGAGTCATGGTTATTCGTCATTATGATCCGGATTTTTAAATTAAAAAATTTATTCCAATGTATATACTCTAAATTTCATTCTGATCGCAAACTTTTCTTTAATAATAAGTTTAAAAATCTATCTCTTGCTTTGCAAAAAAGTCTTGTAATTCCATGAAAAAATCCTTACTCTAATAGAAAAGAACGGGAAAGGGGAATTGCCATGGAAACACAACTTGATCCCAAACTTCCGCTTTTGCAGAATGCCGACGTGGAGAATAAAATAGTCCTTTTGCGCGTTGACCATAATGTGGTCAAGAAAGGAGCCATCGAAGACCCGTTCAGAATAGATCAAACCATTGGAACTATCTTCAATATCGTTGAAAGGGGCGGCAGACCGATCATTATGACGCATATCGGAAGGCCGCGAGACAAGACAGGCAAAATTAAAGTAGACAAATCGACCTCGGTTGAACCCATTGCGGAATATCTGGAGCGTAAGCTTCATACAAAGATCTACTGTCCCACATTCAGGCCGGAAGGTGATGAAGGAATAAAAAGCGTCGACACCTCGATAAATCTTGCCGTAAAGAATCTGAAAGAAAAAAGGATCGGCGCCATATACCTCCCGAATACGAGATGGTTCACGGGAGAAGAATCGAAAACGGAGTACAGCGACTGACTTTGGCACGCCAATTGGCAGGCCTGGCCGATGTCTTCGTTAACGATGCGTTCGGCTCCTGGCAGCCGCATGTCTCCACCTATCACATCACGAAGTATCTCCCGTCGTTTGCGGGATATCTCATGCAAAAGGAAATACAGAATCTTTCGCAGGTTCTGCAACCCGAAAGGCCGTTCATCTCTGTCGTGGCAGGCGCAAAGTACAATACGAAGATCGGACCTCTCAATGAAATCTATAAGAAAGTGGATAAATTGATCCTCGGCGGGATCATTTACAATACCTACCTGTGTGCAAAATATGATGTCTCAATCAGCGGTATCGAACAGGAAGATATCGAAGCCGCCGGTAATCTTGTCGAGATGGACAAGGAACAGCACAAGATACTGGAACTTCCATATGTGTATGAATCGGATACCATGGAAGGGAAGATTGAGGGAAAATACAGGATCAGGTCGATAAAGGAATTCAAAAAAGGCGCGAAACTTCCTTATATTCTGGATATTGCAAAAGAATCGTTCGAAGATCCGGAGATATCGGAAGCTCTGAACTCGGCAAGAACCATTTTTGTTAATGCCGTCATGGGATATACGCCGTATTTTACCGAAGGCTCTGCGGCCCTGGACAGCAAAATCGATCAGAATGCAGCGGCAAATAAGCTCTATGGAGGCGGGGATACGCTTCAGGAATTTAAAAATCTGTGCCCCGGTCTTTATCTATCGACACTTGATAATTCGAAATACTATTTCTTCACGGGCGGCGGTACGGTGTTAAAGGCCATTGAGGAAGGTACACCATACGGTCTTGAGGCGGTGAAAGCGCTCATCGATAACGGCGGAAAATCTCCGTAAAATTTACAGGACTAATTCCAATCCCCTCTTGCATGTCTGTGGTTGTTTCCAATTTCCCACCGATCAAGGCGGGAGAGGATGCGGCGATTCCTGGATAATATTAATTAATGTTAGAAAGGGCCATAAAATGAAATTACAGATTAAAAGTAACGTATCGTGGGTCGGCAAGGTTGATTGGGAACTCAGGAAATTTCACGGGAATGAATTGTCAACGCACCGGGGATCAACCTATAATTCATACTTGATAGAAGAAGAAAAGATTGCTTTGATTGACACGGCCTGGGCTCCCTTTGCCAAAGAGTACGTATCAAACCTCGGAAATGTCATAGACTTAAAGAAGATCGACTATATCATTGCCAACCACGCGGAGATTGATCACAGCGGTGCCCTGCCTGAACTGATGAGCTGCATTCCTGATACAGCCGATATACTGCACGGCAAATGGCATCAAGTCCCTTAAAGGCCACTACCATCAGGATTGGAATTTCCACGCAATAAGAACAGGGGAGCGTCTGAGCTTGGGGAAAAAGGAATTGATTTTTATAGAAGCGCCGATGCTGCACTGGCCGGACAGCATGTTCTGTTATTTAACGGGCGATAATATTTTATTCAGCAATGATGCCTTCGGCCAGCATTACGCATCCGAGTTTCGATTCAATGACCTCGTTGACCAGGAGGAATTAATGGCGGAAGCCATAAAGTATTATGCCAACATCCTGACGCCTTTCAGCCGATTTGTGGACAAAAAGATCAAGGAGGTTTTATCCTTCAAGCTGCCTGTTGACATTATTTGCACAAGCCACGGCGTTATCTGGCGGGATAATCCGGTGCAGATTATTGAGCAGTATTTGAAATGGGCAAACAAATACAAGGAAAACCAGATCACCATCGTTTACGATACCATGTGGAACGGCACCCGTATCATGGCTGAAAATATCGCCTCCGGGATAAAGCAGGCTGATCAGAAGGTAAACGTAAAGCTGTATAATATTGCCAAATCGGACAAGAATGACGTGATTACGGAGATTTTCAAATCCAAGGCCATCCTTGTCGGCTCGCCGACCATCAACAGGGGCATTCTGACTGCTGTTGCCGGCCTTCTGGAAGAAATAAAAGGCATGAAATTCCAGGACAAAAAGGCGGCTGCTTTTGGCTGCTACGGCTGGAGCGGCGAGTCCGTAAAGGTCATTTCACAGAACCTTGAATCTGCAGGCTTCCAAGTGGTTGACGGAGGTGTGATGAGCCTGTGGAATCCGGATGGCAAGAGCATTGAGGCCTGCATTGAATATGGTAAGAAGGCGGCCGGACTTTTTATGTAATTGATCTGATGCCGGCGTTTAATTGATTGGTCTTGAGAATGGGAAAGAAGTGATCATCCGGGAGGCGGGAGGTTCAACCTCCCGGTTGATCGTTTGAAAGGGATTGTTTACTCGTTGCCGCCACCCGGGTTCATTCCTGGGCCAGCACCCGGGCCCATTCCCGGGCCACCACCATGATGGCCTGGGCCGTCATGCCATCCACGACCACCACCCATGCCAGGACCGAAGCCATGCCTCATTTTTAAAGACTTTAACTTTTCCCGCTGTTCCGGCGTCAGGACATTGAGGACGTCCAGTCGATAACTGGTCATTTTATCCTGCATCTGATCTCGCAGTGTTCCTGATTTCTTTCTGCGCCGCAATGATCTTATCCTTGTCCGGATTCGTCTGTAACCAGAGTAACTTTAAATCGCCCCGTCTTGCTGAACATCTTATCCTGAAGGGGTTTTATGTCTTTCAGATGGGCCTCACGAAGGGCATTGATTTTAGCCGTCTGTTCGGCAGTCAGGTTAAGTTCGGACAGGGCTGTTATCTCACCACCGTAACAGGGTCCGCCGCCGTGCCCTCTTCCCCAACCGGGACCGAAGGCGAATGCGGAAGCCGCAAAAGCTGTCACAGCAATCACTGTGACTAATGTCATAATCAATTTCTTCATTTTCATATCCTCCTTTAAATATTATTTGTTTTTGATATCAGTAGAGAGCAAGCAATGTGCCACATAATCGGTATGTTATGTAACATATTTATATTGCTAGCTTCTTTGCAAATCATTTGCACTTTTTAGTCGCTCTTAAATCTACCACATGAAAAAATATGGATAATAAGTATCCAGTTGTGGTATCCAGTTGACTAAAAAGTATCCAGGTAAGCATGATGAATAACAAGAAATCAGAGGCAGCAGAAAGTTCTGGGCCGGTATCTCTCCATGGGTAATCATCGGGGCAGTGGTAATCATTGTGCCGATCTTTACTGCGATGACTATCGAAAGTATAAACAAACAGAAGGAATACACCATACAACTTTTGGTTGAGAAAGGGAGCGGCACTGATCAGGTCTTTTGAAGCAGGCGCCCGAACGGGCATCGGAATGCGATGGAGCAGTTTTCAGCTCCAGAAACTATTGATCGAAACGGCACAACAGCCGGACATCGATCATCTGATTGTCACCGATATCAATGGTACAATCGTGGCTGATAGTGACCCCTCGCTGATAGGGGAAACATACGGAACGGATCTTGATCTTACACGCATAGCCGCGTCGAAAAAAGTGGAATGGCGTCAGGTCCCCAATACTGAAGGCGCCGATACATTTGAAGTATATCGCCAGTTTTCCCCTACAGAGAAGCCTTTTCAGGGATTTCGCGGCGGCTCAAAGTCAGATAACCAGCCATCATCATCGGCTAATGATAAATCCGCCGGAGAATCATCAGGATTTATTATTTTTGTCGGCATGGATATGGGCCCGATCATGGCGGCAAGAGAACAGGATACAGGGCACACAATCTGGATGTCCGTCATCTTTGTTCTGATCGGCATGCTCAGGTGTCATTTCCCTCTTTCTTGCCCAGGGTTACCGCTCAGCAAAGATCTCTCTCTCGAGGATTAAGGCCTTCTCGGACAGTTTGGTCGAAAACATGCCCATCGGTCTTGTTGCCATAAATGATCGGGGAGAGATCATCTCATTTAACCAGACTGCTGAATCCGTCCTGGGATATGCCTATCAGGATGTTCTCGGGAAAAAGGGCGGATGAGATACTGCCCGCAGCCGTGCAAGGATGATACTGGGAAGCCTTAAAGACGAAAAAAAAATCATCGAAAAGGAAATAGACTGCCCGGTACACGGCGGCAGAATAGTTCCTCTGGAGGTAATTGCGGCAGACCTTGGAAGAGGATGATGGTGATTTTCTTGGTTATGTAATCCTTTTCCGGGATATTACTGAGGTTCAACACCTAAAAAAAGAAATGGAGAGGAGCCAGCGCCTTGCATCCCTCGGAGGTCTTGCGGCAGGGATTGCCCACGAAATCAGGAATCCTCTTGAGTTCCATCAAGGGCTTCGCCACCTTTTTCAAGGAACGCTACCGGGATAATCCGGAGGATCGGAAGACTGCTGAAATCATGGTGCAGGAGGTGGAGAGACTCAATCGGGTTATCGGCCAGCTTCTTGAATTTGCGAGGCCGATGGAGATGAACAGGCAGCGGACTTCCATCAACGAGGTGATACGGCACACCCTGAAGATGATCGAAGGCGAAACGCGGGAGAGAAAAGATCGACATCCGCACGGATCTCTCCCAAGATATCGGGGATGTCCTGATGGATGCGGATAAGATTAAACAGGTACTCCTGAATCTGTACCTCAATTCCATCGGAGCCATGGAAAGCGGCGGTACACTTTCAATAGCTCGTCTTTCCGCCAGGGCAACCGCATGATCAGGATTGATGTCTCCGATACGGGAAAGGGAATTGAAGAAAGAGATCTGGCCCACATCTTTGATCCGTACTTCACGACCAAACCGTCGGGGACCGGCCTTGGACTGGCCATCGTCTACCGGATCATTGAAGCCCATGATGGTGAGATCAGGGTAAAGAGTAAGCCTGGAAAGGGACCACAGTATCGGTCTTCCTGCCGGTGGGCCATACATCTTTTACTTCTTGAACACCTGTCCATTAAGTCTCCCTTTTACAAAGGGAGATTCAGAGGGATTTTTGATGATATAAAACCACCCCCTAACCCCCGCCAGCGGGGGACAGCCTCCTTGCCCCCTTTAGAAAAGAGGGTGAGTAAATCTCATGGAAGGTTACAAAGTATGAAGGCAAAAAGTACTATTTTAGTTGTGGATGACGATCTTGCGCATAGGACAATGCTGCGGACGCTGCTCGGCGGATGGGGCTATGATGTTGCTGAGGCCGATGACGGGGAGAAAGCTATCGAAGCTGTTCATCAGAAGCCTTTTGATCTGATACTGATGGATATCCGCATGGTCAGGGTCTCCGGATTGGAAGCCCTCGCAGAGATAAAGAAATTAAATCCCGCCATTCCCGTAGTAATCATGACTGCCTATGCCTCGGTAGAAACGGCTGTAAAGGCCCTGAAAGAAGGGGCCTACGATTACCTTACCAAGCCACTCGATTTCGACGAACTGAAGTTTACCATCGAGCGGGCCATGGAACACACCCGCTTGAAGGAGGAAAACCGCCACCTCCGGGAGAGTCTTGCTTCCCAATTTAACAGGCAAAACCTGATCGGGCGCAGTCCCGCTATGGCAAGACTTATGGACACTATCGCCCAGGTTGCGCCTTCCGAGGCAACGGTTCTGATTACCGGCGAATCCGGTACCGGAAAAGAAATGATCGCGGGAGCCATCCATTTTAACAGCCTGCGGAAAGACGGACCTTTTGTGAAAATCAACTGCGCAGCGATTACCGAAACCCTTCTCGAATCCGAGCTCTTCGGCCATGAGAAAGGCGCCTTTACCGGCGCCGACAGAAGGAAGGAAGGAAAATTCCGGCAGGCCGAAGGCGGCACCATATTCCTGGATGAGGTCAGCGAAATGTCCCCGGCCATGCAGGTCAAGTTGTTACGCGTTTTACAGGAAAGAGAAATCACCCGTGTCGGAGGTGATGAAGTTATCAAGGTCGATGTACGGGTTATCGCGGCCACCAATAAAGACCTGATACGTGAGATGGAAGCCGGTCGTTTCCGCGATGATCTCTATTACCGTCTGAATGTGGTAACGATTAATGTACCTCCCTTGAGGGAGCGGAGGGAAGACATACCCCTCATTGCACAGCACTTTCTCAATATGTTTGCTGAAGAAAAATCATAAAAACATCAAGGGATTCACCCCTCAGGTCATGGATCGGCTTCTGAAATACAACTGGCCGGGCAATGTCCGGGAACTTATGAATGCCGTGGAACGGGGGGTTGTGCTTTCACGCTCGGATTATTTGGATGAAGGAGAGTTAGTTCTCGCCCTCCGGGACCATATACTGCCGGAAGACAGCCTCTTTACTGAAAATATCAACGGAGGAGATGCCCCTGGAAGCGGTTGAGAAGGAGGCGATAATGAAAACACTGGAAATGGCCGGTGGAAACAAAAGCGAAGCAGCCAGGCGGCTCGGCATCACCAGGCGTACCCTGCATATGAAACTAAAAAAATATGGAATGATGATGTAAAAGTTAATGGAGTTAAATGTCATTCCGGTGAACCGAAGCCCTGAACGTAGTGAAGGGGAATGTGAGGAATCTTTTAATATACCTTCTTTTGGTCGGGACAAAGATTTCTCAGTCACTCTGTTCCTTCGAAATGACACCCTTTTTGCAGTTTGGTACTAAATCAAACCGGCAACAAGGTCGCCTACATCGCTTGTTGAATAACCCATCTGGCCGGCACTGAGGCTTTTAATTTTTCCCCCTACAACTATTTTTACAGATTTTTCTACAGCCATTGCAGCCGTTTCTTCTCCCAATGTCTCCAGCATCATCTGACCGGCCATGATCGCGGCCAGCGGATTGACTACATTCAAGCCTGTATATTTAGGCGCCGAACCGCCAATGGGCTCGAACATGGAAACACCCTGGGGATTTATATTGCCGCCTGCGGCTATGCCCATACCTCCCTGGATCATCGCCCCAAGGTCTGTTATGATGTCACCGAACATATTATCCGTCACGATAACGTCGAACCATTCGGGGTTTTTTACCATCCACATGCAGACCGCATCCACATGGGCGTAATCGGTCTTGATATCGGGATATTCCTTAGCCACTTCGTAGAATGTCCTTTCCCATAGGTCGAATGCATACGTCAGCACATTCGTCTTACCGCAAAGCGTCAGCTTCTTAGCCTTGTTGCGCTTGCGGCAGTATTCGAAGGCAAATCTTACACATCGCTCCACTCCCTTGCGCGTGTTTACGGATTCCTGTATGGCGATCTCATCCGGCGTGCCTTTCTTTAAAAACCCGCCCGCACCCGCGTAGAGGCCTTCGCTGTTTTCCCGGACAACAACAAAATCTATATCTTCCGGTTTCTTGTCTTTCAAAGGCGTATCCACTCCGGGATACAGTATGACCGGCCTCAGATTTATATACTGGTCCAGGCTGAAACGAAGCTTAAGCAGTATGCCTTTTTCCAGGATGCCCGGGTTGACATCGGGGTGGCCGATGGCGCCCAGGTAGATTGCGTCATACTTCCTCAGTTCTTCAAGCGTTTCATCGCTCAACACTTCGCCGGTACGCTTATATCGCTCACCACCCAGATCGTAATGGGAGAGATCCAGTTTGAAGCCGAACCTTGCCGATGCAGCCTTCAGGACTTTCAGTCCTTCTGCAATAACCTCGGGCCCTGTTCCGTCTCCGGGAATAACAGCGATTCTGTATGACTTTCCCATTATTTTATCCTCCTGCGTGAATAGTTTGCTTATAATCCCAGCCGATCGCTGATTTCTTTCATCGCCTGCAGACATATCTCTGCAAATTCGTCTAGTGAAAGACCTAGTTTTTCACATTCCATAATCGTATCCCGATTGACGGATGCCGCAAAGGCCTTTTCCTTCATTCTTTTAGTTACTGACTTTGTCTTGACGCTCGCCAGTTTTTTATCAGGATAGACAAGGGCAGTGGCAACGATCAGGCCGGTGATGGTCTCGCCGGCGGCCAGGGCGTGATGGAATACAGAATTGCGTTTCATTCCCCAGGCCGTTTCATTGTGCATTTTGATCGCATCGATAATCTCCGGATCGATGCCTCTTTCGCTGAGAATCCTCTCTGTTTCCAGCGTATGGATGGATAGATCATCATTCACAATTTCCAAATCCAGATCATGGAGCAATCCTGCAATACCCCACTTTTCATCATCTTCCCCCAACCTGCGAGCCAGTGCCTTCATCACCGCTTCGGATGCATAACAATGAGACAACATTCTCTCATTCTTGATGCGCTGGTTCAACAACTCAATCGCTTCTTCTCTAGTAATAGTCATGTGTTATCCCCTGCTTTGAGTTTATTATCGGTTCGTTTTAAAAAATAGTGTCACGCGAGACACGAACCTGCAAAACGGTAGGATAGGCATCCCGCCCGTTTGTAAAATTGAATAGAATAAAATTGGTGTTAGTTACTAACACATCCCCGCAACAGTTACAATTTGTTTCCTCTCTTATATAAAGCGAGGGGTAAAAATGTACTTGTCAAGATTATAATTAATTGTTACAAAATAATAAAAAATCTATAAGGATGGACAGCCATGGGAGAAGGCATTTCGGACTATACAAAATTTACCGTCGATCTGCGCAGACACATGTGGAAGGCAGGGGTGGAAATTGAACTGCGCCGGCTCATATGGCAGATCGCTGTCATGGGGAAATACATCTCCGCTAAAATTCATGAGTCAAATCGGAAACTGGCGGGCCTCAGGAACATTTACGGTGAAGAGCAGCTGACTCTGGACAGAAGCGCCGACGAAATTCTCAAGAACCAGCTCGAGTATTCAGGGTTTGTCCGGGAATACGCATCAGAAGAACAGGATTCAGTGATTCAGATCGGCAAGGGAGAAGAAAAGTACTTCATCACTGCAGATCCCCTGGACGGCTCTTCCTTGGTCGATACCAATCTGGCCATAGGAACGATAATCGGCATTCATAAAGAACCGATATTGGCCGAAGGGAGAAAAACGTTGGCGGCGGCCATGTACATCACATATGGCCCGCTGATTACGATGGTCTATTCCGCGGGAAAGGGAACCCACGAATTTGTGTTGAATAGAGAAGGGGAATACGTTCTTTCCGAGGAAAGCATCACTTTGAAGGAAAGGGGAGACATATACGGCTTGGGTGGTTTGAGAAAGGACTGGACTCCGGGACACCTCAAATATATAGAATTCTTGGAAAACGAAGGATACAAGCTCCGTTACAGCGGAGGGTTTGTGCCCGATATCAACCAGGTGCTGATCAAGAGAGGGGGTATCTTTACATACCCTGCACTCAAGAAGAGCCCCAATGGGAAGTTACGGCTTCTGTTTGAACTTCAACCCATGGCATTCATCATTGAACAGGCCGGAGGTATGGCCACGGACGGCAAAAGGGATATCCTATCCATCAACGTGGCGGAACTTAATCAACGTTGTCCGATTTACATCGGAAGCCGTTTTGAGGTGGAAAAGGCGAAGGAATTTCTTGCCTAAAAGCTAATGGTGGAGGGCGAATGCTATGGCTACGACCTATGAAAGCATCGATCAATTGAAAAAAGGCTTGGAAGGGATTCTAAAGATTTCAGATGGAGATGTACATGTGCTGGATGGCGTAAAGCTGCGGAGTATCCTCATTGACGACCTTATCTTTACGGCAGTATTCAGTACTCAGGAAGAGACCAGGAAAGCCGCCCGGTGGTTGATACGCAGGGCAGGAGCTGCCCTGGAAATTCTTTCAACGTCTATCCAACCCCTTTATGAGGCCATGGGTCGTAAAGAAGTATCGGGCTTCACGGTACCGGCCATTAATATCAGGGCTCTCACCTATGATGTTGCCCAGGCCGTGCTCCGTGCCGCCATGAAGGGTAAAGCCGGTCCCGTGATCTTTGAAATTGCCCGTTCGGAAATCGACTATACCCTTCAGCGTCCCGAGGAGTATACCTGTGCAGTGACAGCCGCGGCAATCAAGGTTGGGTATGAGGGACCTCTCTTCCTCCAGGGCGATCATTTTCAGCTGAGTGCGAAAAAATTTGTCTCCGAGCCTGCTAAGGAAGTTCAGAAAGTTAAAGACCTGATCTGGGAAGCCATCGAGGCGGGGTTTTACAATATCGACATCGATTCCTCGACTCTTGTGGATTTATCAAAACCGACGGTGATGGAGCAGCAGAAAACGAACTACAGCCTTGCCGCGGAGTTGACTACAATGATAAGGGATCTTGAGCCGGCTGGTATGACGATTTCTGTGGGCGGTGAAATCGGAGAGGTTGGCGGGAAAAACAGTACGGTGGAAGAATTGCAAGCCTTTATGTCCGGCTATTTGAAGGACTTGGAAAAGGGCGGCGAAGATATGAAAGGCATCAGCAAGATCAGTGTGCAGTCAGGTACAACCCACGGAGGTGTTCCCCTGCCGGATGGAACTATCGCCAAGGTCAAGCTGGACTTTGATACCCTGGAAAAACTGTCCGAAGTTGCAAGGAAAGAGTACGGTCTTGCCGGCGCTGTCCAGCACGGAGCTTCCACTCTGCCCAATGAGGCTTTTGACAGGTTTCCGAAGACCGGCACAGCGGAAATCCATCTGGCAACGGGATTTCAAAATATGATCTATGACAGCAAACACCTTCCGGGCGCTCTCAGGGATCAGATATATCAGTACATAAAAAAGGAGCTGATAGGCGAGAAAAAAGATACGGATACGGAAGAGCAGTTTATCTACAAGACCCGGAAAAAGGGTTTCGGTCCGTTCAAAAAAGAACTGTGGCATCTCCCCAAAGAGGCGTTACGGGCTATCAGCGATGAGCTGGAAAACCAGTTTACTTTCCTTTTTGAAAAACTGAACGTCAAAAACAACGCTGCCGTTGTTACGAAATACATTAAGCCCATCGATGTCCCGCTAAAAGTGCCTGAAGCCCTGAAGGCATAGGCCCTTCACTTTCTTTACTAAAGTCAATCTCAGCATCCTTTTCTAACGGGGTTGGGGTATTTTAAAAGATATGGCAATTCTGGTGATATAATATCAACTATTCCCCGTTCGTGACCGATTCGTCACGGACTTTCTGTTTCAGCTTCCTGGCCACGCTCAGAACGGTGCTGGCATAGATGTCACTATGATTGTAAGCAAGGATTACCCGGTGCTGTTTCTTCGCACTGATGCCGCACCTCCAGCCGTGCGCGCTCAGATAGTTGGCCACACTATGAATGGCGTCCTGTTCTGAAAAGAGGTTGATGAGTCCGTCTTTGTCCGCATCGACACCATACTCAGAAACCTTCGAGGGCATAAACTGGCACAGTCCTATGGCCCCATAAAGTGAACCGGGAATACTTAGCGGGTCGATACCCCTTTCCGCGGAATACCTGAGCAGGGCTTTAAGCTCTTCATAAGCCCATTCGGCCTTTTGGCGGCAGCGCTGCTTCGCAAAATCCTCATTTTTCTTAGTAATCAGATCGGGCGCGAGATAGGGCCGGATGGATTCCAGATCGGAACTCGAAGCCATGCTTGCCAGCGTATTGAATGCGCCCCGGTCTCCCAGATTCCGGCCAAGCTCGGTTTCCACCAGCAGGATTGATACGACAATTTCTTTTGGAACACAGTATTCCTCACTTATTCTCTGCAAAGTCACACTATTTTTCTCTGCATAGGAGCGTGCCCCGGCAATGACATCGGGTCTTAAGAAGCGGGCATAGGCGATCCTTATCTTGCGGGCATAAGCAGAGTCATGTTTTTTGGAGCGATTTTTTATGAGTTCCTTCAGTTTACATGACATGACACCCGGATCGAATTGAACACCCGGCTCGGAAAAAAGTTTTCTTACCGTCTGTTCATCGAATTTATCAGCCACAAGGCGCTCAATAAGCGGTGTCCAGTCCGCACTAGCTGAAGCAGGAAAAATAAACAGAGCCGCAGAAAAAAGTAAAACCAGAATACGTGAGGATAAATGACAGGCCATCTCAAACCTCTTCAAATGATTTATGGAAACCCACTTTCTTATATATTCGGTAATCTGGAGAAAATATTTAATGCATTTTTACCCAGGACATTTTCCAGATGTTTTTCGGGAACAATCCTTTCAATAAAATCAAGGTACGCATCAATAGGGGCGAGCGGCCAATCGCTGCCGAAAAGAATTTTATCCCAGCTTATGGCATAAATAAGGGCATGGCGAAATTCATTGAGAACGAGGGGCTCGTTCCCCATCTCCTGAAAGTAAGTGCGGCTTCCCACCAGGAGCCCCGAAATATCTGTCCATACATTCGGGTTTTTCCGCACGATCTCTGCGGTGTCCTTTACCCACGGGTCTCCCAGGTGCGCAATGACAAAGATATTCCGCCGGTGCGTCACAGCCAGTTCGTCGATTGCGAGCGGATGGGAATACTTGAGCAGGCCCCGATCAGAGAAGGTATCCCCGCTGTGAATGACAACAGGAAGATTAAATTGAGCTGCCAGTTCATAGATCGGAGCATAAACCGGATCATTCACGGGGAAATGATAGTAGCCGGGATACATCTTGATTCCGACAGCCTTGGGATGCCGCAGCGCCTTTTCAATCTTTTCCAGGGACGTATTAGAAAGTTCATGAGGATTGATCCCCGGGCAGAAATAGAGCTCTTCAGGCCATGAGTCGGACATATCAAGCGTCATCGGATTCGGTGAAGCCGTGTCAGGAAATCCAAGGCGGGATGTTTCCTGAAGCCCCATTGCAACAGCCGCCCGGACATTATTGCGCGCCAACTCTGTCCGAAGACCGGTAAATGAATAATCGCAGCCTGATTCTTTCTCAGCCGCTTCCTGGAAGCTTGCTATTTTTGAGAAATGGATATGCGCATCGATGATAAGCATTGTATGAAATCGTATAAGAGAAATATGTTTGTATGTCAATCAGAAATGGTCAAAAAAGCTATTGTATATAGATAAGGAATTGGCGGGGGCCTTCCACCTATGGCGGAAGGTTAAATGTTACACTATAAAAGCCAAGAAGAACTGCAAGAAAGCTGTGGAAGAACCGGAAAAGACGTGTTAAGGAAGAGACCCGAATAAACCTATCCTACTTACAGCGGAAATAATACCTGATAACTTATGGACTGGATCAAAAATAAAAAAATTATCTTTTTTGTCATACCATTCATAATTTATGTAGCGCTCCTGGCAGTTATGCCCTTAATGGAGCCGGATGAGGGACGCTACAGTACCATCCCCAGCGAAATGAATCATACCGGAGATTATGTAACACCCCATTTAAAGGGAACGGTCTATCTGGAAAAGCCGCCTTTGTGCTACTGGGCGACGGCTCTGGCATTTAAAATCTTCGGAGAGAATGAATTCTCTTCCAGGTTGTTTACCGCAGTATGTGCCTGGGGATGCATCCTCCTCGTTTATTCCATAGGAACTTTTTTTCATGACTCAAAAACAGGGTTTTACGCGGCCGCTGTTCTGACGACATCCCTGTACCATTTCGCTATCGGAAGGATTAATATCCTGGATATGCCTTTGGCGTTCTTTGTCTGTCTTGCCATATGGTTTGGATATAGATATTTTTCGGGAGGCGAATATGCAAAGAAGAGGATTTATCTTTTTTATCTTTCCTGCGCTCTCGCTTTTCTGACAAAAGGACTGATCGGTATAGTCTTTCCTTTTGCCGTTATTGTGATATGGCTTTTGTTCTCCAAAAAGTGGCGTGATATATTCAGACTTTTCTCGCCTGTAGGAATTTTAATCTTCCTGGCCGTTGCCGGGCCCTGGTTGATTCTTGTTCAAAGGGCTAACAAAGACTTCTTCTGGTTTTTCTTTGTCCAGGAGCATTTCCTCAGATATACAACAACCATGCACTCCAGAAACGAGCCATTTTATTTTTATATCCCGATAATAATTGCGGGTACAATGCCCTGGTGCGCATTTCTGTTGAGAGCCGTAAAAGAAAGTGGAATAAGAATAATCTCTCTTTTTGATTTCACGGAAAAGGTTTTTTTACTCACATGGGCAGGCTTTATTTTTCTCTTCTTTTCCATTTCCTCATCCAAGCTTATTCCCTACATCGCCCCTGTTTTCCTGCCGCTGGCGGTCTTCTTGGGTCACATTTTCAGGGTCCATGACGATGACTGGGAGCGGAATCTTAACAAGAGCCGGCCATCAGGAATTCTCTATCATCTGCCAGCGGTCGTGCAATCGATATTATTCATTGCGGGGCTTCTCATCCCGTCCTTTCTTAATGAACACAGCATACCTTTTCGGGCGTGGTGGCCATGGGTGATCGTTCCTATTTTATTGGTGATCGCGATGATGACTTTACCTGATATCGTCAGGAAAAAATGGGGCAGAGGCTGGTTTATGACAATTTATGCAATCTCGTTCCTTTTTTTGAGTTTGCTGGTATTCCCCATGGCCCAATTCATGACACCTTATAAATCCGCCTATCCGGTTGCCAAAATCGTAAAGGATTACGTTCCCGCCGGTAAGGAGCTTTATCAGTATGGGATGTCGCTTTACGGTATTGATTTTTATACGGGGACGAGAACACCCGTTGTGGATGACATCGGTGAATTGCGGCCTGGTGTGGAAAAACTGCCCCCGGAAGAACGGGCTCATTATTTCCTCACTTCTGATGAGTTTTTCAGACGTTATCAGGAAAAGAAAGAAATCTTCTGCGTGACGGAACGTGAAAATGTGGAAAAGCTGAGAAAAAAGGTAAACTTTTTGAATATTCTGTGGAATAATGATAGTTATTACCTACTACACCTCAAATAGATAAAAAGCATGATATGAAGATCAGAGAAGAATTCTTACCGCTGTCGAGGCCGTCTATTAGCGATAGAGAGATTGAAGGCGTTGTTGAATGTCTGAAATCCGGATGGATTACCACCGGCCCCGTCTGTAAGTCATTTGAAAATAAATTCTGTGAATTGACGGGGGCGTTCCATGCGATATCCCTGACTTCCGCCACGGCCGGGATGCACCTTGTGCTTCTTGCCCTGGGCGTCGGCGAAGGTGATGAGATCATAACACCCTCCATGACATTCGCCTCCACGATTAATATGATTGCCATGCTTAAAGCGGAACCGGTTTTTGTTGATATCCACTATGACACCTTAAACATAAATGCAGATAAGATAGAGGGAAAAATCAGCCGCAAAACTAAGGCCATTATACCGGTTCATTTTGCCGGCGCGCCTGTCGATATGGACGGGATTATTGAAATTGCGAAACGACACCGTCTTGCCATTATTGAGGATGCAGCCCATGCCGTCGGTACGTATTATAAAGGCATCCATGCGGGGGGATTCGGACAGATCGCCATTTTTTCTTTTCATCCGATAAAGAATATTACCAGCGGTGAGGGTGGTATGATAACGCACAGTGATGAAAAACTGGAAAATCAGTTAAGACTTTTAAGATTTCATGGTATTGAAAGAGATGCATGGAAGCGTTACGGGAAAGGGGGAAACCCGGAGTATGATATTCATCGGCCGGGGTTCAAGTACAATCTGACGGATATACAGGCGGCCCTAGGGCTTGCCCAGTTGTCAAGACTGGATGAGATCAATCATCGCAGAAGTGAAATCGCCGGATTGTACATGGAAGGGCTGAAAGGTGCAGAAGGTCTTGAATTGCCCGGAGTACCGGATTATCCGCATGTTCATGCGTGGCACCTGTTTATCGTTAAGATTCTGTCCATGGATCGGGGCAACTTTATGGAAAAACTCTCTCAGTACAATATCGGCTATGGTCTTCATTTCCCGGCCTGTCACCTTTTAAGTTATGTCAAAAAACAGTTTGCAACCGGCATGGGGATGCTTCCCGAAACGGAGCGCGCCGCGGATAAGATCATTTCCCTTCCGCTTTTTCCTGACATGAAGAATGATGATGTTTTCTATGTTTGCGAGGCGATAAGGGAGATATTAAAAGGTTAGTTGCCGCGGAACTGAGTTTGGCACGGCTGATTCATTCAAAAAGAATAGAGGTTATTTCATGATTTCACAATCAATGATTTCTCTGGTCATCCCTGTTTATAATGAAGAAGAGAACCTGAACAAATTGATGGAACGTATTCGGCCGGTCATGCAAAGCATGGACAGGCCTTATGAGATAATTTTAATAGATGACGGCAGCCGGGATAGTTCCCTTTCCATATTAAGAAGTCTCACAAAATACCCCGAGGTCAGAGTTGTAGAACTTGTCAGAAACTATGGGCAACATGCGGCAATCCTTGCCGGCTTTTCTATAGTCAGAGGCGATATTGTTATCACGTTGGATGCCGATCTGCAAAACCCTCCCGAAGAGATACCGAAGCTTGTGAAAGAGATGGAAGCCGGCAGCTATGACGTGGTGGGTACAATAAGAAAAGGCCGTAAGGATTCCTTATTAAGGATAATACCGTCAAAGATCATTAATATAATCACGCGAAGAATAACTAAGGTCAGGATGACCGACTGGGGATGCATGCTGCGGGCTTATCGACGCCCCGTGGTCGAGCGCATGATCGCCTGTCACGAGCACGCAACGTTTATCCCGGCGCTGGCTACTTATTTGGGAAAGCGGGTGACGGAAATTGAGGTTGCCCACGAAGAGAGAGCCGGAGGAACATCGAACTATCCCTTACGCAAGCTTATCAATCTTCAGTTCGACCTTGTTTCATCATTTTCCGATCTGCCCATGAAGCTCATCATGTACGGGGGCATTTGGATGGCGATCGGAGGCGTTTGCTTCGGTATCTTCCTTGTGGTTGCCAGACTCGTCTATGGAGCTCTGTGGGCTGCCCAGGGTGTTTTTACACTCTTTGCGATTTTGTTTGTCTTTATGGGTCTTCAGTTTTTTGCCTTCGGCATTCTCGGGGAATACATCGGCCGGATTTACAGGGAAGTAAGAAAGAGGCCGGCGTATGTTATTGAAAAGGTACATTCATCGGAGAATGCCGGAGACAATCCGTGAAGGCTGTTGTATTTGCCTATCACAATATGGGTGTTGCCGGACTTGAGGCCCTAAGACACGCGGGCTTTAACATCACAGCCATTTTTTCCCATGAGGATGATCCCGGAGAAAATGTCTGGTTTGATTCGGTCACAGAATGGGCGAAGAAAAATGAGATCGAGGTATTCTGCCCCGATGATGTAAACAAACCGGAATGGATTCAGAAAATTTCTCGTCTGTCTCCCGATATTATTTTTTCCTTCTATTACCGGCATATGATAAGTAAGGAGATCTTAGGTATACCGCCATCAGGGGCATACAATCTCCATGGATCACTTCTGCCCGCCTACCGGGGAAGGGTCCCGGTAAACTGGGTTCTTGTGAATGGTGAGAAGCAGACAGGAGTCACACTCCATCACATGATCGACAAACCGGACGCAGGCGATATCGTCGGGCAGAAAGCCGTTGACATAGATTTTAGCGATACAGCACGTACACTTTATGACAAGCTCTGCAAAGCTGCCGGGAAATTGCTTGAGGAAATCCTTCCACTCATGAGGGAGGGTAAAGCCCCGCGGATCCCGCAGGATCTGACGAAGGGAAGCTATTTTGGCGGTCGCAGGCCGGAAGATGGACGTATTGACTGGAGATGGCCGGCAGTACGCATCTATAATCTCATCCGAGCGGTGACTGAGCCCTATCCGGGTGCTTTTGCTTTCTTGCCCGGAGACGAAAAGATTATGATCTGGTGGGCTGTTCCTAGAAGATAGGGGCGGCAGCGAATCATCTTCCAGGACAGATAGAGGTTGAGTCCGGCAGTGTTTTGGTCGGAACGGGTCAGGGACGACATAAGGCTTCTGGACATCGAAGTGGCCGGAGCAAGAATGAAAAATGACCTGATATTTAATTATTTTAAGAGCAAGAAAGGGTTAGTCTTGATATGAAGATTTTGATTCTTGGGGTAAATGGATTTATCGGTCATCATCTGACCAATCGGATACTCGCTCAGACGGACTGGACCGTTTATCGGTATGGACCTTTCCGATGACCGCCTCGGTAATGCAGTGAACAACACCCGTTTCCATTTTCTTGAAGGTGATATATCGATCAATAAGGAATGGATCGAGTATCACGTAAAGAAATGCGACGTCGTCTTGCCCCTTGTGGCCATCGCCACACCCAAACTCTATGTCGAAGACCCCATCGGCGTCTATAACCTGGATTTTGAGATGAATCTCGGCGTCATCAAGCAGTGTGTGAAATATCATAAACGGGTGGTATTCCCATCCACATCGGAGGTCTACGGGGCATGTACCGATCAGGAATTCAAAGAGGATGAGAGCTTCCTGGTTGTCGGACCGATTCAAAAAGAGCGTTGGATATATTCTTGCTGTAAGCAGCTTTTGGATCGTGTCATCTATGCCTATGGCACGCGGGGACACCTCGAATTCACCCTGTTTAGACCCTTCAACTGGGTTGGACCCAGACTGGATTCCTTGTATGCGGCAAAAGAAGGCAGTTCCAGGGTTGTCACACAATTTATTGCCGAACTGCTCATGAAACGGTCTATTTCCCTTGTTGACGGCGGTCATCAGAAGCGATGTTTCACGTACGTGGATGACGGCATCTCCGCGTTGATGAAAATCCTGGAAAACAAAAATGATATATGCAGGAATGAGATTATCAATATCGGCAATCCGTATAATGAGTGTTCCGTGAAGGAACTGGCGCATATTCTAAAAAAGCTCTTTATGGAACATCCGGATCACAGGCATGATCGCGAATATTCTGAAATTATTGAAACATCTTCTGAATCCTACTATGGCAAAGGCTATCAGGATATTTATTCGAGAAATCCAAGTATTGAGAAGGCAAGAGCGCTGCTCAATTGGGAACCGGAGATAGGCCTGGAGGATGCCCTCAGGATGACACTGCATTCTTTTCTGGAGGAAAACTGAGGTGTCGTCTGATGCAAAAAAGGTTTTGGGGATAAAGATTGACGTTGATACTTACATGGGTATGAAAAATGGTGTACCCCGTCTTCTTGACATCCTTAAAAAATTTGATGTTAAAGGAACTTTTTTCCTGAGTGTTGGTCCCGATGCCTCCGGCAGGGCTATCCTTCAGCTCATCAAAAATCCCCTCTTTCTGAAAAAGATGATCAGGACGAATGCCGTCGGTCTCTATGGCATGAAGACGGCCCTTTACGGGACTCTCCTTCCTTCGCCAATGATTGCCCTTTCATTTCCGGAAATCATCCGGCAGATTCGGTCCGAAGGTCATGAGATTCAATTTCATGCCTGGGATCACCGGCGCTGGCAGGATGAATTGCACATCAGATCGACGCAGTGGATAAAAGATTGGTTCGAAAAAGGTATCCAGGCATTCACAAAACTGACCGGTAACACACCCTCGGCATTTGGAGCACCGGCCTGGCTAATTGATGATCGGGTTATGGATATTCTAGAAGATTACCGGTTTGATTATCTGAGCTGCACACGGGCCCCAAAACCGTTCACACATGAGAAAATAGGTCTTATGGAAATACCATCGGACCTCCCGTGTTTCGAGGAAGTTGGAGTTCATGACGGCATATCAACCATAACCTATAATCTCAAAGACGAAGAGATCCATGTGCTGCCTGTCCATGCCGAGGTCGAAGGAGGCATCTGGAGCATGCACTTCATACAGTTGCTTGAACAAGTCAAAATGATAAATTACCGTATAACAACCCTTTCAGAAATAAAAGGACTCATTCCGACAGAGAAGTTGACCGTACGAAAGTATAAAATGGAATTGCTGCCCGGACGTTCTGTCCCATGCGCGGTCTGATCGAAAGAAATCCTGATTGGAGATTACGGCTCGATTCTATTTACCATAATTTGGAATCGGTGCGTTGACGACAGGACGTTTGTTTTGCATTTTGGACCTGTGCTTCATGGCCTGCGCTTCTTCCAGTGCTTTGGCTGCCTCGTTTTTTTCATAGACAAAACAGGGTTCGTAGGCCCATCCTTTAGCCAGTCTTTCTTCCTCTCTCTTCAGGGCAAAAAAGGCAAACCTGCCGAAAAGCGGCGCTATGAGCCTTGTTTTCCATCCAAGTGTAGCATAGATATCCTTCAGTAGTTTGTCCGCCTTTTCGGCGATAGGCTTATCGTTGCGATACCACTTCCTTGTGGCCCAAACGGCGCCGGCATACGTTGAGTGTAAAGGAAAAACCTCCCAGGCAAAACGCTCCCTCACGCGCTG
The DNA here is from genome assembly GCA_963695875.1 of uncultured delta proteobacterium. Classification (GTDB taxonomy): domain Bacteria; phylum Desulfobacterota; class Syntrophia; order Syntrophales; family UBA2185; genus DATKLL01. The sequence goes on from CAVOID010000007.1 coordinate 131,581, forward strand.
GGTATCATCCTTATACATCTGCCATCCGTTCAACAGCACCCGTATCAAGCGAAGCAAACTGGGGCCGTTGAATTTGAAGTCACGCCAAAACGCCTCCAAAATATATTTTTCTTCCTGCCCGTCCTTAATATGCTGATGACGGTAATTGAAGCGATATTGTCCGTGGGAATCTGCATCGGAGAATTCCGATTCCGGTAATAGCGTTCCTTCCTGCTTGTGCCTTTCATACAGGGGTGTTCCTGAAATGGGCGTATAAAGCATAAACTGGTGAAAAACAGTTTCATGCCCGACGGCATAATCGATGATGGCGTCCATATTTTCAGGTCTGTGGTCTTCGAGACCGATGATTGACGATCCCAGCACACGGATACCGTGAGACTGCAAGAGCCTCACCAGGGCTTGCGTATTAACGCCATTGAGCTTATTGTAGCTGCTGCTTTCCCCTTCCAGACCCATCCAGACCCAGCCAATGCCGAGTCCCACCAGTTGGTCAATCGTATAGGATTGCAGAACCCGTGCGGAGCTGAATACGAATATTGCCCAACTCTTGTTGTTGGCCTCCATCAGTTCGAGGAGCCGCAAAGCTCTTTTCTTGTGGAGGAGAAAATTTTCGTCCAGAGTAAAAAAGGATCGGACTTTGAGCTTCTTTTCAATTTCGCACATGACTGCAAAAAGTTCATCCCCTGTTTCATAGAAATTAATGGAATGCCCTTTACCGCCGAATAGCGCCGATGTTGAGCAGAAGTTGCAACCAACTGGGCAACCGACGGAGGGGATCAGGATCGCCGCGGTGCGGCCGGGTTTGCTGCCAAGACTGACGCCCATGACCCTGGTTCCAAACCCTGATATGGCCATCGGGTGTTTGATGGGCGCCTTGTCATCCTGTCCGAGATATCGCTGAAACCACCGGACGCCTTCGCCACGGACAATAAGGTCCGCATCAATTATCCGATCAATCCCTTCTTTGTTGGTGACATGTCCGCCGATAACAATCGTAGCAGTGGGCTGATGCTGCCGAATCAGCTCACACATCTTCTTCACCTTACCGATATTGGGAATGATTGCGCTGATGCCGATGACATCGTAGGCACAATGACGAATTTCATCCGTAAAACGTTCAAGGGTAGGGAAATCAAGCACTGTACATGGGGCTTCGAGATTGGCATGAATCATCAGCAGGCCGAAGGTGCGATGAAACATACGCAGAGAAAACCCTCCCTGGACACGGGTTACTTGATTCTGATATAGCTCCATAGGATTTATCTTACGGCTCCCGTAGTCGTCATCCTGGGCATAGGGACCGAAAACACTGGTAAGCAGAATACGGGCGTGGGTGCCGAGAGGGTGAACCGGGTGGGTTTGTTGAGAACGATTGAGCATGTCTTTTACTCCTCTATAATGGGATAAAATATTTGAGACCTTTGAAAAATTGCTCTTCGTGTCATTGCGATGAGTGAAACGACGTGGCAATCTTATCTCTCGTCATTCGAATGTGATGACTCTCTGAGATCCTTACTGTCGAAATGTCAAAGCGGAAGTTATTCAGAGTTCTCTAATCTAATGGAGGGCAGCTTAGGAAATATTCTTAGAGAAAGATAGTTATAAGTAGGTGTTTTACAATACTTTTACAATGCGGGAAATTTTGATATAAGGAAGGGCAATTGACGGGAATAAATGCATCATATAAGTTATAGGTAATTATGAAACAGGCGAAATGGTTTTTCCATCCGATTTTTGTTTTCATCCTCTCAACAGTCGCCCTCGCGTGTTCCCTTTTTTTGTATATTTACTGGTACGTCGGGATAACCGCAGGACTCAAATCGCTCGTCTATCGTTACCAACTTGATCCAAACCAATTTTTTGAGGCCAGCCCCTGGGTAGTCATCCTTGTCCTGTCATTGCTGGTCGGCGTCATCCTGGCGGGCATTCTCATCATCTTCATTTATAACCTGAAAACCCTCCAGCTCTATGGCCTGCAACAAACCTTCATTAGCAACTTTACCCATGAGCTTAAGACCCCGGTAACCTCCCTAAAGCTTTATCTTGAGACCTTTACCAAGCACGAAATTCCTCGTGACGAGCAACTCAAATATATAAGTTTTATGCTCCAGGATGTAGAACGTCTTTCAAACAATATCAACAGTATCCTGAATCTCGCCCGCATTGAGAGCAAGGTTTATGAAGGGGAATTCACGAGCGTCGACCTTGTAGACTTGGTGCAGGGATTTATTGCAAGCAACCGCCACATTTTCCGGGAGTGTGATATCCATGTGGAGAACCCTTCAGGGAAGAAATTCTATCAGCCTGTTGTCGTATCACTGGTTGAGATGCTCCTGATGAACATTTTGACCAATGCCAAGAAATACAACAATTCAAGCAGACCTATTATCCACATCACATTTGAGGAAAGTGAGAATATCCTGCTGATCCGCTTCCGGGACAACGGGATCGGTATCGAAAAGAAGGAAAGAAAGAAAATATTCAAGAAATTCTATCAGGGCCGAAACCACGATGAGCATGCTGTAGTCGGAGGAAGCGGCATCGGACTCTATCTTGCTCAGCAGATAGCAAAACTCCATCACGGAAAGCTCAGTGTGGACAGTGAAGGGGCATGGAAAGGATCTGTCTTCACTTTGACATTGCCCCTTCAAACCAAAAAGGAACAGCCATGAAAGATTTTCTACAGAAGCGCATTCTCATCATCGAGGATGATGAGCATATAGCCCAGGGGCTGCAACTGAATCTCTCCCTACAAGGGTACGAGGTATCAATCGCCGGCAACGGAACGTCGGGGCTCCGTATGTGGAAAGAGTGGAATCCCCACCTCATCGTCCTTGATATTATGCTGCCCGGTTTGGACGGTCTGTCGGTTTTGCGCCATATACGCCTGGAGGATGAAAAGCTCCCCATCCTTATCCTTTCGGCCAAAGGGGGGCCTGATGACAGGATCAAGGGATTCTCATACGGAGTCGATGACTACCTCGCCAAACCTTTTAACCTGGAGGAGTTTCTCATGCGTATCGAGCGTCTCATGAAGAGGTCATCCTGGAGCCGTAATGGTAAGGTCAGTGAGGGACTGGAAGGAGAAGAGAAAAAGGATGCATATGTATTTGGGGCAAACACGATTGACTTCGGAACGATGACCGCGCAGGGTGCACATGGGACGATTCATCTGACAGACCAGGAAGCGAGGTTGCTCAAGATATTTATTGCCAACCGGGGGAAACCCTTGTCACGCAAGGTCCTGCTGGAAGTGGGCTGGGGGTATTCCGGTGAGACGACGACACGCACGGTCGATAACTTCATTGTGCGTCTGAGGAGATACTTTGAGGACGACCCGGAAAAGCCGGTCTATTTCAAGAGTATCCGCTCCATCGGGTATGTCTTCGATCACCCATAACCAGACTAATCCGAACCGGAGAATTCAGCGACATTTTAACATCCGTTACTTCTTTCCAGCCCGAACTCCATTATCAGGGCGCCCATGGTGGCGAAGAGACCGAATAAGAATACTCTCCATAAACAAGCGATGCCGAGTTTGAAAACACTCGCGTAATCGTGAAATCCCATCGACGTCGCCAAAATCATATAGAAAAGACCTGTACAAATGCCGAAGACCGCCGCTGTCACAATCCGTTTTATCATCGGAGCGCCCCCGCATCCGGAGTTAACCATAACACCTCCGAAGAACGGCAGAGCAGCCATAAGCCACCAGATATGTCTCAGATCCGGAATGATCCCCGCATATTTGAGATACAGCATATCCGCCACAATCAATACTCCGGCCGCGCCAAGCGCGAGAACCGCCGTATGCCAGTAACGCGGCTTCATCTGCGCTCTTTTCTTCGCCCGCAGTTCCATGTGCCGGCGAATGGTCAAGGGCCAGTTGTAAAAGAGACAGAAGACACCATGTTCAAGCAAGGCGCCGCTCTCGCCGAACACCGGTACGGCATGCACAGATTCCGTGGCCCAGTGTCCGGCCATAAACCGCGCCAGCGTTGGGTATCGGTAAGTCATTTGTATGGGGAAGGCAAGATACCCGACGTACTTGAAGAAGGCCAAAAATAAGGCGACGCTGTAATCCTTAAAATTTCTTTCTCTTATCACCAGAAAAAGTACGTACAACCCGCGGGCGAGTGATCCGGGCGATACCGGTATGACCTGAAACAGGGCGAGAATCCCCAGTCCTATTGCCCAGGCCTGTGCGCGGGGCATGTCCGGGTGCGTCCATATGAAATAGACTGCGAGTGCTGTAGCAACCACGTGCGTTGTCGGCATCAGGCAGATATGAACAGCCAGACTCTTGAGGTACTTCTGGATAAACGGCTCTTTGATAGTCTTGATTATTTCATCCGCATCACTTGTGGTTATGATGCGCTTTTTCTTCCCCTGCTCTACCATGTCGGCCAGCCATTCCTCCCGCATCTGAGCATTAAAATAAAGCTGAACGGGCCGCACGAATATAAAAGCCAATGCTGCCTTTGCATATTCCCAGCTTGTCAGGAATTTATAGAGCCCGACCGGGAGGATCGACAAAGGAAGACGCAGAAGGAAACGCCCAAGAGAATGAGCGAGAACTGGCGCTTCCTCATCAGTTATTCTACCGCCGCGATGCCATGACATCACCCGCTCCAGCCATTTGCCTTTAAGCGCTTTGATAAAATATTCCGTAGAGCTGAAACAATTTTTATAATGCTCTCGCCATTGGGCGTGACCACAGGCTTTTCGCAAAATAACGCCCAAAAACGGTATCAGGCCAAGGAGGAAGAAAGGCAGGGCAGAGGACTTGTTTTTCTGGAGCCGCTCCTGTGTCGGAGTGTCTATGGTATTCTTGATTTTCCACCCGGTAATCGCGCTGGAAAAAATGGTGGACCAGAGCTTTCCACTGTAAAGCAGTTTGATGTGATTGTGGGTGATATCGGGAAGCGAATTACGATAGATTTCTTCCGCAGCTTTCAGCTCCTCCAGCATGCCCATCATGTCTGTAAATTCATCTTTATGGGCGAGCACAAATGCTTCGAGTGTTTTAAGGTCACCACGGTCGAACTGCACGAGAGAGCCTCGGCAAATGCCTTTGAAGATCAGCGAAAAATCACCGGGGCTCATCGGGCCAAAAGGAAGCAATGCCAGACCCGCGCGAAAATCCATGGCGACCAGGCCCGTATAAGGATCATCGTCGGTTGCATCCAACTTCAGACAGTTTGGTTGGCTCTTGCAGGTGGACCATTCATACTGGCGCGCGAATTCGTACGCCCCCATATCGTGGAGCAATTTCACAAAATCCGCCATGAATTGTTTTTTTGTTCTGTATTCCGGAGAGCCGAGCGCTTCGGGGGGAATCTTTTTTCCTTTCTTCCAACTGCTTAAGAGCTCCATGCGGTCGTCAACCTCAAGCTGCCAGGTACGGCCTTCTACCCAGGACGTGATTTCACCACAGCTTCCTAATGTGGTATCGACAAAGATCGCGTACATATCTTTGACACATGCTTCATTTCCGAACCTGATCTTTGCGCCGCGGCGGATGAATTTCTGCCATAACGCTCCGGCCTTTGCTGCTGCGGGATTTGACTGCAACTGAAAAGGCCCTTGAAAACCGATCCAGTAGAGCATGTTTCTGAAGAAGAGCGCCCCTGACGACGGCGGAATAAGTATCTTCATTGCATAAGATTCAGCCACCTGCAAACCAGGCAGCGTATCCGGTTCGATGCTTAGGACTTTAACTTTGTAAACCTGTCCTGCAAAGCCGCCGCCGATAAATTTTTCTATCTGCACGCGAATGCGAGACGTCTTGTCGAACACACCAGGCGCAACCGCGCTCGCATCATATTCCACGATATCTCCGGCACAATAGCTCTTTACGGGTAACGGCCTATGCAAGCCAAGCTGCCTGTATTCATTTTCCAGAGTCTTACACATCTCTATCGAATAATCTTTTTTCATAATGGCCTATGTAATATTAAAGCCGCAACAGAACGTATTAAGAAATGTCATACCGGACTTGATCCGGTATCCAGTTCTTTATAAATTCCCGCTTGATGTCTTATTTCCGGAGCAATAAAGGATGTTCATTTCTGCGGGAGCAAACGAAATAGCTTTTCTCACAGATGCTCCTTCAGGTCAAGACTGCATATTCCTCTATCTTGTCATACCGGACTCCGATCCGGTATCTAGTTCCTTTAATCCTTTCAAAGGCTTTCACAAAAAATGACTTTACGCATTTCTTCTTTAGTTATATTTTCGCTTAAATTTCAAATGCATATTGAGGACAATATTGTAACCTCCCTTTAACTCATCAACCCAGAGGCACATGATCTAACTACTCGCAACCCCGTTTCTCCAAAGAAGAATGGGGTTCGTGTTTGTAAGGGAAAAATGATGGTAGTAACATTACCTATTGTACCTTTCTCTCCCCTGTTCTCTCTTTCCAAAAAGAATTCAGATATTGACCGGAATTTTAATTTCGAGTAGAGTTGCCCCATGTTTCGGAAGGTAAATATTTCAAAGAAATTTTCCCTGAATGAGCAAATTGTTGTTTACTCGGGAGAATGCCTGGATTTGATGAAAGCCATTCCAGACGGCACCCTTCAACTCGTCGTAACGTCTCCTCCTTACAATATTGGCAAAGAGTACGAGAAAAAACTCAATCTCCATAATTACCTGGTCCAACAGGCAGCAGTGATAAAAGGGTGCGTGAGGGCCCTTTCAGATAGGGGCTGCATTTGTTGGCAAGTTAGTAACTAATTTTTATTTTCGATCTGATGCTTTATGCCAAATCCATTTAAGACATCATTCTTAGAACAATTGGCAAAACAGTATGGCAAACCAAAAAAATTATCAGGCAGTTTGTCTTTATTTGAGATTGGCGATGGTTTAGCACGTATTTATATAAGATATTCGAAGATACATAAAAGAAATCAAGCCTTTTACGGTTTGAGACATGACGATTTAAAGCAATTAGAAGGTTTCAATTCTCTTATTTGTTTTTTATGGAATAATCAAACAGAACCTGTTTTCATCCCATTTTCTGATTTTGAAGACATATTTAATGCCTTAACACCTGCCTCAGATGGTCAATATAAAGTACAAATTTATCAGGACGAAGGCACTGATTTATATATTGCAAATGCTGGTCGTTTCAACATAGAAGGTTTTTTCGGCTGGCATAACTTAGACAATTTGATTGATAAAAACAAACTTACAGCTCTTCCTGACTTCGGTCATTCTCAAATACAGACTTTTATTGGTTCAATAGGGGTAATAAAAGGATATGATATTTGGATGCCTCAAAATGATAGAAACAAACTGGATTGGAATTTAACAGAAAGATATGTTTGTAGAAACGATCTTCCATTAAGATACAATAAGATTGATGACATTGTTAGGGAAGTAGATGTAGTATGGATGAAGAGAGGCTCTAGTGAATTGAAAGCCTTTTTTGAGGTGGAGCATTCTACACCTATTTACTCAGGTCTATTAAGGTTTAATGATTTACACTTAATTGAACCTAATCTAAATACAAAATTCAGTATTGTATCTAACGATATAAGGCGTTCCCTTTTCCTCAGACAGATTAATCGACCTACTTTTAAGATGAGTGGACTAAGCGATGTTTGCAATTTTCTGGAATACAAAGATGTTTATAGTTGGTTTAACCGGACAAGAGGAATAGCCAAATGACAAGAATATGGATTCTGAGTTTAGTAAAAAGAGGATTCCTTCAAGAACCAGAAATTTTTTACGATGAGCAGACAGCTTGTAATCGGAAGAATGTATTAATGGATGATTTGAATCCAGATTACGATGAACTCGGTATCTTTGAGAAAACAATTTCTTTTTCGGGTATTTCAAATTTTAAACATTTATAAGGGTCTGCAACCTAATGTGTGGCCGCTGTACCTGATTTTCCCACAACTAGAACTCTGATGTGGACAAGACTATGCTTACAGTTACCAGAAAAAAGAACAGCCAGATATTTTTTCCCAGTGCAAGCGCAATGTGGAAGTTTATTGGCGCGGCGATTGAAAACAGTATGGCCGTGGAAATATACAAACAACTACAAAAAGGGAAACTGGATAACGCCGCAAATCTGACCAATGACGAGCAACTGACTGCAGTCTGCGCATGGATATTAAATCTGTAGAAGGAAGTAAAGCACCCTGCCATAACAAGGTACTCAACTGTAAATCTGGTGGATCCCGTAGCAATAAGAATACAAGAACATAACATAGTTGCATTGTGCTATTAAATGATATATAATGATACAGAATGTAGCACATTAAGATGGAGGAGCACGATATGGCAACAGGGGTAAGGATATCGGAAAAACTTGTAAGTGAGGCAAGAAAATTCAGCCGCATAGACCATAGGTCCCTGGCTGGTCAAATTGAACATTGGGCTCGCATGGGCAAATGTGCAGAGGAAAATCCGGATTTGACCTATTCACTCATTAAGGAAATTCTGATCGGACTGGAGGAATTGGAGCAGGGCGAGAAAACAGAATATAAATTTGGATAATCCCGTGAGAATATACCAATCAAGATCCTTTGAGCAAAAAGTAAAGAAGATACCTAAACAGGAAAAACAAATATTGGATAAGGAGATACGAAGAATTGCAGATGATCCTTTGATTGGAGAGGAGAAGAAAGGAGACCTCAGGGGGGTATTTGTCCATAAGTTCAAACTTAAGACTACCCAATACCTTCTTGCTTATCGAAAGGTTGGAAAGGACTTGGAACTGATTATGATAGGTCCTCACGAAAACTACTATCGAGATTTGAAACAGTATCTGAAGAACCGATAAAATGAGGCAGCAAAGGACTGCCCCAGAGGACTTTTCCACAGCAATCCAAAGCCTGCGGTAAGCTCTGACGCCAGTTGTGAAGGAAAGTGATCAAGTTCAGTGACATTCAAGATGCATTCTTCTTTGTAAGTTCAGCCGGATACGGCATGCACACGGCAATTCTCCGTAAAGACACAGGCCAAATCAGCTATCATTCAGAGATGGGTGATCTTGAGGAAATTGATGACGATGATCTCGATTGGGATATGTGCATAGAGATTCCCCACAAGAATGATCTCGATATGGGTCAAAGTCTCATCTTTAAGTTTGTCGAAATGCAGTTGCCCGATGACTATCATCGTGTGCAGCAGATTTTTCGAAAACGTGGGGCGTATCGACGGTTCAAGGATTTTCTGGAAACAAAGGGACTACTGCAGATGTGGTACGACTTCGAGAGCAAACGCGAGGAACAGGCTCTGAGGCAATGGTGCTTGGAGAATAAGATAGAATTATCAGATTAAAAACCTGTTTGATTGGCCGCCGTTATTTTGATTGAAAAGATTCAATCCGATCCGAGAGCCAGTTGAACCAGTCTTTAAGACCGGCCGATGTCTTACATGAGACTTCGAATATCTTAAGCTTCAGGTTAAGGGTGAGGGCATCTTTCCTTGCCTTCACCATATCGAAGTCCACGTAGGGAAGAAGATCTATTTTGTTGATAATCATGGCCTCCGACTGCTGGAACATGAGGGGATACTTCGCCGGCTTGTCGGAACCCTCCGGGGTGCTCAGGACCATCGCCTTTATATTTTCCCCGATTTTGAACTCAGCCGGACAGACGAGATTGCCCACATTCTCGACAATGAGAAGATCAATCGAAGTGAGATCAAGGCCCGGCAGGGCTTCACGAACCATATTTCCATCTATATGGCACGCGCCTCCCGTATTGATCTGAACTACCGGAGTTCCCAGTCTGGCAATCCTCTCTGCGTCAGACGAGCCCTGGATGTCTCCTTCAATAACACCGATTTTATATCGGCCCTGAAGGGCCTCGATAGTCTTCTCTACAAGTGATGTTTTTCCCGCACCGGGAGAACTCATCAGATTAAGGACATAAATCTTCTCGTTATCGAATAGCTTCCTGTTTTCTTCCGCAATCCTGTCATTGGCATCGAGGATGTTTTTTACTATGGTAATTTTGGACAAGGTAATTTCTCCTCTTACTATTTTCAGTATATCTCATTTTCCATGATCTCTTTTAAGAGATCCAGCTTTTCCAGGGCAAGGGCCTCATCGATCTTATGAATGGCATAGCCCGCGTGACAGATGACGTAGTCACCGATTGTGACATCCTCATCAACTATATCAAGACAAACTTCCCGCCTGGTACCGCTGATGTCAATAACGGCAAAATTGTTTTCGTCAATTGATATGATTTTTCCCGGAAATCCAAGGCACATATTACTACTAACCCTTAATCGACGTCTATTTCAAGAAGCTGAATTGTCTCCGTGCCGCCGACGAGGAGCACTTCTGAGCCGTTGCATTGCGGACATACTGCGGCATATGTTTCCAGTTCGATATCCTTTTCACACACTAAGCAATGAATGATGATTGGTTTAATATCAAACTCAAGTAAAGCCCCTTCCGCTTTTGTACCGCTGGATTGTATTTCAAAGGTGAATGCAAGTGCCTGGGGCTCAATGCAGGACAGCCGCCCAAAAGAGAGCTTCAAGGAATTAACATTATTAAATCGATGTTCCTCTGCGTATTCTTCGATGATATCAAGTATTGAACAAATTATAGATAACTCATGCATTATTTAACTTCAGCGGGATTGATGCCATGGGAAGAAAGCTCTTGCAAAAGGAGCTTTTCCACTTCGGGAAATTTTTTTCTTATATGAGGTGTCAATTCAAGCCCCATATCCTTGTATTCGTAGGGAACAATGCAGAGAAAAATGACGTCAGGCAGCTCCTCGATTAGTTCCGCCTTGCAAAGTACATCCTGAAACGATACTTCGTGGGCTGATGTTGGTTGCAGTTCTTGTTCATCAATTTCTTCTTTTGTAAAGCGATAAATGGACCCCGGTTCATTTGACTTTATTACGTCGATAACTAGAAGTTTATCGCAACTGCATACCGTATCAAGAAGTTTGTAACCGAGGGTTCCTCCCTCGACAATCCCAACGCCTTCCGGAAGCCGATAATTCTTCTCGAACCAGCGGACAAAATGGACACCGAATCCTTCATCCTGAAGAAGGATGTTGCCCAGTCCAAGGATCGTAATGTAATTCTTTTCTGACATATTAGCTACAAGAAAAAAAGAATGGGGGAGAAAAATTTTCTCCCCCTTGATATATCATTTCCTGCTCATTATAAAAGTGACTATTTCTTTTCCTTTTCGAAAAGCAGCCCGCTGATCATGGAAGAGACTGTACCTTCTTTCAGCACTGCGTCATACCAGAAGGCCATGTATACGTGCACTATGATGAAAAGGATGAAAAGCCACGTGAGGATGTGGTGCACAAAGCGGACGATGGCCAAGCCTCCCAGCATATTCTCCACCGGTTTTAAAATCTTATAGCAAAAAGCGGTGAATCCTGCATGATAACCCGCACCCATGAGGATCAAACCGGTGATGACGATGAGGAAGATCATGATAAAAAGGCCGCTGTATGCGATGGATTGCATAGGCCCATAAAGATGGCAGTGTTTAGGCGGTTCCTTCTTGACGAGCAGGTAAAACTTGATCTGGTCCCAGGTGCATTCGAAGTCGGTCCATGCAAAGAAATCCTTCCAGTCAGCATTGAACTTCGAGAAAAAGGCAAGATAAGCCCTCCATATGAAAATGAACATGAGGAGAATCCCGGAGATGATGTGCACATAGCGCATGTTCCCCATGAAGAACTTGTTCACCGTCTCTCCTGCATAGATTGTAAAAGGGGTAGCGATATAGAAACCCGTTACAATCAGGACAAGTGTAGATATTGCCATGGCCCAGTGATTGATCATAATTGCCGCAGACCATTCTTTTACAGGTTTTATTTCCATGGTTTTCCTCCCCTTTCTCTAAGCCACCCTGAATTTCCTGATTTCGTTGGTCTTTGGGTCGATGATATGAACCGCACAGGCCATACAGGGATCGAAGGAATGAATGGTTCTCAAGATTTCCAGAGGCTGGTCCACTTTAGCAAGCCTCGTTCCGATGAGGGATTCCTCGTACGGTCCGCGTTTCCCCAACTTATCTCTTGGGGAGCAGTTCCAGGTGGAAGGAACTACAGCCTGATAATTCGCAATGACTTTGTTTTCAATTCTTACCCAGTGGCCTAATGCTCCTCGCGGTGGCTCCGTCATGCCGCGGCCCTGAACAGGTTTCCCCGGTACATCGCAGCGCGTCCATGTCCGGGTGTCCCCTTTCTTGATATTGGCAATGAGTTCATTGACCCAACCCTCAATATGGTCGGCCACGTACTTGGTCTCTATGCACCGTGATGCAGTTCTGCCCAGAGTGGAGAAAAGGGCGCTCACCGGAATGCTTGCTGCCTTAAGGGTTGCATCCACAAGTCCCTTGATTTCCTCATTACCTACGGCATATCCGACAAGCATACGGGACAGAGGACCTACCTCATGGGGCTGCCCGTTATATCTCGGCGCTTTGCACCAGGAGTACTTTCCATCTCCCTTCAAGTTGCCTTTGTCATCATAGCCTGTGTATTCCGGATCAGTCGTGCCCTTGTAAGGATGTGCAGGCTCCGTGCCCTTGTACCAGGAGTGTGTTGCCTCTTCCGTAATCTTTTCCTCATCCAGTTTCAAGGGTTTGGCAATATCCCTGTTCTGGACCACGCCCCTCGGGAATAGGAAGGTATTCATGTCGTCGTCAAGTGGGAAACCGCCATAACTCAGGTAATTTTTCACTCCCCCCCCGATGCCGGCTGCGCCTTCACCCTTGTAATAGGTTGCAGCGAGCAGTACATCGGGAATGTAGGCGGTTTCAATAAAGTTTTGCAGCTCTTTCAGACGGAAAACAAACTGGCCGAGACGATTGGCATCCAGGGCATCCATCACACAGGTAACACCGCCGACAACCAGGGACTGTGGATGGGGGTTCTTTCCGCCGAAGATGGTCTGCATCTGGGCAGCTACCTTGGATACCTGAAGGGCATCCAGATAGTGGGAAACTATGATCAGGTTTGCCTCGGGAGGAAGCTTGTAGGAGGGATTTCCCCAGTAGGCGTTTGCAAAAGGTCCGAGACGCCCTGACTTCACAAATTTTGTGAGGCGCTGCTGGACGGCTTTGTAATGCGTTTCCGAGCAATTGTAGGGATCGGGACTATAGCCCCTGGCCATATCTACCGCCTTCTTCGGGTCCGCGGAAAGGGCGCTCACAATATCCACCCAGTCAAGTCCGTGGAGATGGTAGAATTGCATGATATGATCACCCAGGTACCAGGAGCCCTGAATCAGGTTTCTTATAATACGGGCATTGGGGGGCGGTTTGATACCGAATGCATCTTCAACAGCCATGGTGCTCGCTTCATAGTGGACATAGGTACATACACCGCAGAATCTCTGGCAAATGAGCCCCGCATCCCGTGGGTCTCGACCTTTCAGGATCGTCTCTATACCCCGCCACAGGGTGATGCTGCTCCAGGCGTCGCTGATCGTATTTTTATCATCAACTTCACATTCTATTCTTAGATGTCCTTCAATCCTGGTTATGGGATCTACGATAATTCTTTTAGCCATGGTTTGCCTCCTCATCTTTTCCCTTGTGACGGATTGCACTGGCGACCGCATGCACTGCAACACCCGCTGCTGTTATACCTGTCAGGGCGAGCCCAATGTTATCAACTGTGCGCTCCCCACCTCCAATCGAAGCTTCGGCGATTGGCTTTTCCAGCGGAGCCATAGTGTCCCAGAATCCCGGTTCCGTGCATCCTATACAGCCATGACCAGCCATGACGGGCCAGGAGACGCCATCATTAAATCGCACTTTGCCGCAATTGGCAAAAGTATAAGGGCCTTTGCAGCCGACGTTGTATAGGCACCAGCCTTTTTTGGCTCCCTCATCGCCCCACTCTTCTACGAACTCAGCAGCATCGTAGTGGGACCTTCTCTCGCAAACATCGTGGATCCTCTGTCCGTATGCCCAGATCGGTCTTCCTATCGAATCCAAAGCAGGCATGCCGCCGAACATGAGATAGTGAAGCAGTGTGCCAACAAAATTGACGGTATTAGGGGGGCAACCGGCGATGTTGACTGTTTCTATGCCCAGTACCTTGCTGATTCCTGCGGCGTCTGTGGGATTGGGCCTTGCAGCTTGTATATTCCCGTTGCAGGCGCAGGCGCCAATGCAAACGGTGGCGGCAGCCTTATGAGTCACCTCTTTAGCCACCTGGATTGATGTCTTACCTTTTGGACCGAGGGTTAGATATTTTCCATCTAATCCGCGGGGTATAGCGCCTTCGATGACACAGACAAACTTTTTCTTGAAATCAGCCATGGCCTTTTCCAGATTCTGTTCCGCCTGATAGCCTGCGGCAGCCATAACTGTTTCATGGTATTCGAGGGAGATAGTCTCCAGGACGATGTCGGCGACATTCGGATACGAAGAACGGAGAAATGCTTCAGTGCATCCTGTACATTCAGCAAAGTGGAGCCATACAATGGGAAGGCGGCTGAAATTTTCTGCGGCCTTCGCCAGGGCAGGCTGGAAAATTGGGGGCAACATCAATGCGGATGTCATGATGGAAGTCCATTTGATGAAATCCCTTCTGCTAACGCCGCGTTCCCCTAAAAGCTCATTTAAATCTTCCCTTGGCGGTGGGAGCTCTCTGTCCAAGCGTTCCTGATTGACTTTGCAGTATTCCATCAGTTGTTTATAATGATTGCTTACAGTCTTACTGTACTCATCGGAACCTTTCATATTACCTCCTTCCATCATCTTAAATATTTTTCCCAAAAGGTTTTAGTTTCTTTTGAGATTTTGGAGAGTTAGTAAAGATCTGGTGTTTGCCAACGAACGCAGGGATACATGAGGCATAAACAGTATGCATGCCACATTCGCAGGGGTTGACATATGTCATATTCAACATAATGTCAATAAAAATCTGTCTGCCAGCTTTATCCTTTTATATGTAAAAATTGTTACATCTCTCAGGATTTTTTATCCATAGGGAAAATACGTGAAGGCGATGGTCAAATATCTCATTTATCTGTCAGGAAATGGATGATAGATGCATAAGCACAAAAGATGCAGTACGCATCAGGGATGTTTCCAGTCTGGAAGGATGGCAGTAGGCGAGTCTTGTCCAGTAAAAAGGAAATTTAAATGCAAACGGCCAAAGGAATGAAGCATAGAGATTCCTGACAGGATGGATCTGTAAAAAATGCTGGTAATTTGTCCATACATAGAATACAAATTCCTGGTTTAGAAAAATATCCGGCGTTCCTACGCCACTTTTATAAAAGGAGTTTTTTATGAGTCAAGAAAACCGTTCTTTTCGCGGGGGTTCCAAATATGTTCTCGATGATGAACTGGCAAAGATTGTGAATGTTTCCATGGCCCTGGAGATGCCCCTTCTGCTCAAGGGTGAACCGGGTACAGGCAAGACGATGCTCGCCCATGCCATTTCCGAAAGTCTTGAAGATGCCCCTGATCGTGCTGAACGTGAAGTCCAGCATGAAGCTGGTGGATGCCCTTGTATCAGTACGATACCCTGACGCGCCTCAACGACAGCCGCTTCGGGGATTCCAAGCGGGATGTGAGCAACATCGAAGAATACATCCGGATGGGGAAAATCGGGCAGGCCTTCGTGTCGGAGGTGCGAACGGTGCTCCTGATCGATGAGATCGACAAGGCCGACAGCGATTTTCAGGATGACATGCTCGATGTCCTCGACCAGATGCAGTTCGATATCATAGAGATTGACAAGACCATCACAGCCCGTAACCGGCCGGTGATAGTCATTACGTCCAACGCCAAGAAGGACCTCTCCGATCCCTTCCTGGGCCGCTGCAATTTCCACCACATTGCCTTTCCCGATGTCGGGATGATGCGGCTTATTGTGGATGTTCATTTTCCCAATCTGAGCAAAGAGATGGTCTGATTCCTGCATCGAGGCCTTCTACCGCTTGCGTGAATTCAAGGGAATTGAAAAGAAACCGGCCACGCGGGAGTTGATCAACTGGATTCGCGCCCTGAAAACGGACCCTGATTTTCAAGTGAAATCGCTTAACCGGGGGAATTTGCCCTATCTGGGCATCCTCTTCAAGAAAAGCGCCGATCTGACGGCGGCTGCCCAGCAGGTCGCGAGAATGCGCTGAGAGGAATTGGAATTGTTTGTCGAATTTTTTTATACGTTGCGTGAACGGGGGATTCCCGTATCTCCCACGTCTTTTTTGCGGCTGCAGAAAGCGTTGAGCCTTGGCGTGATCAAATCCGTTGATGATTTTTACACGGCCGCCCGGGCGATCCTCGTCAAAAGCGAGCGCTATTTCGATATGTACGATCAGGTATTTGCTCATTTTTTCAAGGGTGATTGCATTGCAGGCACCCGACGAGATTGAACTGACGGAGATCGTTAGGGCGCTCCTGGAAGAATGGCTGAAGAATCCGGTCGGAAATCGCCGAGGCTCTTGGTCTGGATGAGTCAACGCTGAAAAAAATGACACCTGAGGAGCTGGTCCAATATTTTCTGGACCGTCTCAAGGATCAGACGGAAGCCCACCATGGAGGAAACCGCTGGATCGGTACGGGCGGCACGTCGCCTGTAGGGCATTCGGGCTATCATCCCGGCGGCATGCGTGTGGGCGGGCGGTCCCGCAATAAATCGGCCATCAAAGTTGCCATGGAACGGCGATACAAGGATTATTCCCAGGAAGGACCCCTGACGGAGGTTCAGATGAGCGAGGCCCTGAAGCGCTTGCGCCGGATGGTGCCCTCGGGGCCGAAAGACGTGGTCAATGTGGATAAGACCATTTATGAGACGATGAGGAATGCCGGAGAAATCGAAATCATCTTTGACCGACATCTGGCGGACCGTCTCAAGATTATCCTGATGATCGACAACGGCGGCTGGTCCATGGACCCATACATAGAGGTGGTGCAAACCCTGTTTCATTATGCCCGGAGCCAGTTCAAGGATCTGAAGATATACTTCTTCCATAACACCATTTACAGCCGTGTCTGGCAGGACCCGGAGCGACGATACAAACCGGAGTTGATCGAAGATTTTATCCGCAAAGATCCGGAAACGCGGTTGATCATCGTGGGAGACGCAAGCATGGCTCCCTATGAGCTGATCCATAGCAACGGCTCGATATATGTCGATGAGATCGAAGTAGGGACCGGCCTGGACCGTTTGAAATTTCTCGCACATACCTTCCGCCATGCCGTCTGGCTCAATCCCCAGTGCGAGCAGGAGTGGCGCCATACTTATACTATCGGCATCATCCGGCAGGTCTTCCCCATGTTCGAATTGACCCTGGACGGCCTGGAGAAGGCTGTTCAATGCCTCATGGCCAGACACTGATACACTTCACCAGATCGGTTACTGCTTAATGTAGGGCGACAGTTGGGGTAATTGAGAGCCCTGGGATAGTGCCGCAATCACGAAGACTGCTTCTTCGTTACTTCTTGGGGGAGAATTATTACCGCGCACATACGCTCGTTCTGGAGATCAATTGGTCCGAAGACAGCAGGCAGCGCCTGCCATCCAGGATCAACCTAGGGGGGATGCCTTCGCCGTGCTGTCCAAGGTTGATACCGCCTCTGCGAAGAGGTCGTAGTCACCGGCAGCGGTGATTTTGCAGATCATGATATCTCCGATGGTGAGGCTTTTCCCTTTCACATAGGTGATCCCGTCGATTTCCAGGGCCTGTCTCCGGCACCGTCCGGTATAGTGGAAATCGGGGCCTCCGCTCGTTCCTTCGATCATGACTTCCTGGATCGACCCAATCAGAGACTGGTTGATATCATACGAGATGACCGCCTGCTCTTCCATGAGGAGCTGTCTCCGGGATTCTTTTTCCCTCTCTGTAATACGGGAAGGATAAGATGCGGCTTTCGTGCCTTCTTCTCGGGAGTAGGTGAAGACACCCAGATGATCAAACCGTGTTTCTCTTACAAAGGACAGCAGCCGGGTGAATTTTGTCTGTGTTTCTCCCGGAAACCCAACGATAATGGATGTTCTCAGGGCTACACCAGGAATTATTTCTCTCGCTTTTTGGGTGGCTTTTCTGATCAGGTCACTCCTGCCGCGTCTCTTCATGGCCGCCAGTATTTCATCGTCTATGTGCTGGATCGGGATATCAATGTAGTTGCATATATTTTCTTCATTGGCGATTGTTTTAAGAATCTCATCAGTGAGTCCGGCGGGATGAGTATAAAGAAGTCTTATCCAGTGCAGCCCTTTTATGTATGCCAGTTTTTTAAGTAGAACGCTGAGGGACGGTTTTCCTTTCAGGTCACGCCCGTAGGCCGTTGTGTCCTGGGCGGTGATGATGATCTCTTTAACCCCGCCTCTTACAAGGGTTTCAGCTTCCGTCAGTATATCATCAATATCCCTGCTCCTGGCTTTTCCACGTATCGCCGGGATCACACAGTAGGAACAACGGTTGGAACAGCCTTCGGCAATCTTGAGGTAGGAGGTGTAAAAAGGTGTCGTTGTGAGGCGGGGATAGCTTGCATCCATCAGGAAGGAAGGTTTGCCGACGACGGATCTCCTGTCTGTTGGCTCAGAAAGAGCCAAGTTGTCCAGGTATTGCGCAATCTTCGGAACTTCACCCACCCCCAGGAAGAGGTCTACTTCCGGCAACTCTTTTTCTAAAATCCTTCCGTATCGCTGAGGAAGGCATCCTGTTACGACCAGGTGGGTGCAGGGTCCCTTTCGTCCTTTTTTCCATTCGGCCATCCTCAGGATTTCATCGATGGATTCTTCTTTTGCAGGCAGAATGAAAGCGCAGGTATTGACCAGGATGATATCCGCTCTTTCCGCTTTAGGTATGATGCGGTAGCCGCTCTTTGAGAGGAGTGCGGCCATAACCTCGGAGTCAACCAGATTTTTCGGACAGCCGAGGCTTACGATGTGTACCTTTCTACATTTCAACGGTGGATCTTTCTGGCCAGCACTTTTCTTGGTTTAACGCCATCGGAGGGACCGACGATTCCTTCTGATTCCATGCGCTCTATCATACGAGCAGCGCGGTTGTAACCGACTTTCAGGTATCGCTGCACCAGGGAGATAGATGCCTGCCCCAATTCAGTTACCAGTTCGACAGCTTCGTCGTATTTTTCATCAAAATCTTTATCCTGTTGTTCGCCTTCCTTTGAATCTGGATGATATTCCGATATAGACTCATCGTATGCCGGCATGGCCTGCTTTTTCACGAAATCTACAATTCTCTCTATCTCTTTTTCAGATACATATGGCCCATGTATGCGGACCAGTTTCGATGTGCCGGGGGGCATATAGAGCATGTCCCCAAAGCCTAAGAGGTTTTCAGCACCTAACTGATCGAGAATCGTCCGCGAGTCAACCTTTGATGAGACCTGAAAGGAGATGCGTGTGGGGAAATTGGCTTTTATGACCCCTGTAATGACGTCGACGGATGGTCTCTGTGTGGCTAATATAAGATGAATCCCGGCTGCCCTCGCCATCTGGGCGAGGCGGGCAAGGGATTCTTCGACGTTTCTCTGTGCGACCATCATCAGGTCCGCAAGTTCATCGATGATTATGATGATAAAGGGCAGTTTAACTGGCAATTCCTTATCAGCTTCCTGTTTTCCATCGATATCATCAGTCTTAAGTGTTTTTTCTTTCGGCTTCTTTTCGATGAGCTTGTTATATGCCTCAATGTTTTTAACACCTAATTCGACAATTGTCTTGTATCGCTTTTCCATCTCTTCGACGGCCCATTTGAGAACCTGAGAGGCTTTTTGGGGGTCAACTACAACCGGATGGAGAAGGTGTGGTATCCCTTCGTATGCAGAAAGTTCGAGCCTTTTAGGATCAATCATGAGGAATTTGGCGTCATCAGGTGGAGCCTTGAAAAGAATGCTGCAGATCATGGCGTTTAGGGAGACGCTCTTCCCTGATCCCGTTGTTCCGGCTATCAATAGATGCGGCATCCTGGTGAGATCGGTGATCACGGGGGTTCCTACAATATCTTCCCCGAGGGCGATGGGGAGCTTGAACTGTGATTCAAGAAATGCATCGTTATCTAAAACATCTTTCAGGTGTACAGGTTCCCTTTCATGATTGGGTATTTCAATACCAATGACCGCTTTTCCGGGAATAGGGGCAATTATCCTGATGCTCGGTGCCCGAAGTGCTAAAGCCAGGTCGTCAGAGAGGTTAGTGATTTTAGTGATCTTAACACCGGGCGCAGGTTCCAGTTCATACATGGTAATAAGGGGACCAGGTTTGACTTCAACTACCTTTCCTTCGACGCCGAAATCGGCAAGCTTTTTTTCAAGGATCCGGGAATTCATAATGAGGCTGTCCCGCTTTATCCTCGTGTCTTTCCGTTCAACCTGGTCTAAGAGTGTCAGAGGCGGCAGTTTAAAGACGCCGTTCTTTTGAAGGAATTCAAAGTGGGTCTGTTCCGACTTTTTCCTTCGCGTTTTTTCCGTCGATAGTAATGTGGCATCAATCACAGGAACAGTTTTCTTTTTTTCATCTTCGATTCTTCCCTTTATTCCGTTCAGCATTTGCGTGCTTTTGGAAGTGAGTCTTTTTAACCCGTCCCATGACACAATAGTAATGTCTTTACATCTTCTGCAGAGAGACACGAGGGATAAATTGACTATAACGATGAGGGATATAATAAGGATAAGCACGAGGAGTATATATGTGCCTGTCCGATTGAGATACTCATTAAGGAATTCTGCAGATACACGTCCCAGGAGACCTCCTGCACCGAGTTTGACGCCATAGACCTGAACTTCGGCTAAGCCTGCTGAGAGGAAGGTAGAGGTGGAGAATATGAGGCCAATGAATCCAGCTACCCCCGCAAGACTGATTCTAAAATCTTCATCAAGAAAGTACCTGAAGGAAATTATTAACAGGGCAAGAGGAATGACAAATGCCCCTATCCCAAAAATCCTGATGAGGGAATCAGCGGTATGTGATCCGACAGAACCTATGAGGTTGTGCGTCTTCATATCGTCGGTTAAAAAATGCGTAAAGGATGGATCCTGAGGATGGTAAGAAGCTAAGCACAGCAACAGGAATATGGCACATGC
The DNA here is from genome assembly GCA_963695875.1 of uncultured delta proteobacterium. Lineage (GTDB taxonomy): Bacteria > Desulfobacterota > Syntrophia > Syntrophales > UBA2185 > DATKLL01. The sequence continues at coordinate 152,609 of CAVOID010000007.1, forward strand.
CAGGCAAATCGCTCCCGATATTTCTCTTAACTTTCTGTCGTCCAATATCGCTTCTTTCATCTAAATTGATTAAAGATTTTCCAAGAGATTACCCTGCTTTGGCAGTCCTTGTGTCTTCATAATTTCTGGTAATGATATTTTGTATCCTGTCAATGAGGTCCTGTCGGGTTTCAATGGAATATCCGCTGACATCTACAGGCCTGTCAATGACCATGATTATCTTCCCGGGCTTTATCACTAGAGATCGCTTGGGCATAATTTCTCCAGCACCTATAATGGATATAGGGACGATAGGGACTCCTGACTTTATGGCCAGGTAAAACATGCCCTGTTTAAAGGGCTTGATCTTTCCATCTTTGCTTCTTGTTCCTTCTGGGAAAGACATCACGGACTTCCCTTCCCGGATTTTCCGGGCTGCTTCTTCAAGGCTCATCATCGCTCTTTCACGGCTTTGCCTGTCAATCTCTATGTATCCGGCATTCCGCATTGCTTTTCCAAAGAGTGGGATATTGAAGAGTTCCTTTTTAACAATCCAGCGAAATTGGCCGTGCAAATGAGCGAGAACGATGAAAATGTCGAAATCACTTTGATGATTGGCCATAAATATCTGCGGCCTTTCCATCAAAACGTTTTCCGCACCTATAATCTCTACCCTGATATTGGTTAATGTGAGGAGCATCTTGGCCCAGATGTTGGCCACCCTGTGGATTACGTTTTCATCCGGAGTAATATAAGCAAAAACGACGGCACATCCGGACATGAATGCAGTAACCGCCACACCGATTATTAATATAAGAACAGATCTGAACATGGATCAATCCTTAATATGATCGATAACTTTTACGTTTGGTGGATATTTTTTACTTGATAATATAGGCGAAGTCAATAAGGATTATTCCACCCGTTCAGTATAGATACTATATCCTGAGAAAAGGATTGACAAAAGATGGTCATGATAATAGCATTACCACCCCAAGAAAATGCAGGATATTTTTTGCTGTGGAAATTTATGCAGTAAGCAGGTGAGGTTTAGTATATTTTTCTTTTTACTCTATTGTGACAATGTTTTCTATGAAAAAAGTTGTTAATAAAAAAAGGGCCTTAGAAATAATTAGAAACTTTTCCAGATCAAGGGTTTTAGTGATCGGGGATATAATGGTCGATCATTTTATATGGGGCAGGGTATCACGGATTTCACCGGAGGCTCCCGTTCCCGTCGTGGAGGTCCAATCAGACAATTTTATGCTGGGTGGGTGTGCCAATGTGTTGAATAATATCTTTTCCTTGGGGGGCAAAGTATATGCAACCAGCGTTATTGGCTCCGATGACATGGGGGAAAAGTTGTTGGGGGAATTTCGCAAGAGACATATAGATACGGAAGGGATTATAGCGGAAGCAAACCGTCCGACCACGCTGAAGACCAGGATAGTGGCCCATAGTCAACAAGTTGTGAGATTTGATCAGGAAAGCAAAAAGTCTATTGAGCCAAAGAGTGTGGAGAAAATAATAAAATATGTAAAAAAGGTGATGGATGTACTGGATGCCATAGTTATCTCAGATTACAATAAAGGGGTTATTACAAAGCCTCTTATGGAAGGTATTCGTGAAGCAATATCAGGGAAAGGTATCCCTGTTTGTGTCGATCCCAAGCAGAATGATTTTTCCCTATATCAGGGCTTTGACATAGTTACGCCTAATAATTATGAGGCCGGACGCGCCGCCGGTATGGATATTATGGATGGGCAGGATATCGCCAGAGTTGGGAAAATGCTTCTTGACCGGTTTAATTTCAGGGCGCTTCTTATTACGCGCGGCGAAGAGGGAATGAGCCTTTTCGAAAAGAATGGCAAAATCATCCATACTGCCTTTCCGGCTGAAGCCAGGGAAGTTTTTGATGTGACCGGTGCCGGGGATACAGTCATTGGCGTCTTTGCTCTCTGTGTCGCCTCCGGGGCAACCTTTAAAGAGGCAGCAGCTCTGGCAAATTACGCTGCCGGAATTGTTGTAGGAAAGGTGGGAACGGCCATAATTTCTCAGGATGAATTAAGAGAGGTGCTATGAGCAAACCGCGGCCTGCAGAGGCAGTAAAGCTGCTCATGAGCACAATTTATGCGGATGATGATTTAGTAAAAAAGTTTCTTGACATATTATCTGAACACTACGGAGGTATTGACTTAATCAGTACCCGGATGCCCTTTCATTATACCGACTATTATACGGGGGAAATGGGATCACGTCTTGTAAGGCGGGTTGTTGTTTTCGATACTTTGATCCGGCCTGAATCATTACCGGATGTTAAGCTGTTCACAAATGATGTGGAAGACAGATTTTCTGTAACTGGAAAAAGACAGGTTAATATTGATCCTGGCTATATATCGCAGGCTCATTTGATCCTTGCAACAGGCAAGGGTTATACTCATCGCCCCTACCTAAGGGATGGTATTTATGCCGATCTGACTCTGATTTACAGAGGAAAGTCCTTTCATTCCCTGCCGTGGACTTACCCGGATTATGCAGAAAAACCTGCTATAGATATGCTTAACAGGATAAGATCGAGATATCTCATGCAGTTGAAACACTAAAAAAGACAGGACACAGGAGGCAGGAGTCAAAAGGAAGGGTGATAATTTCTGTTTCCTGAGTTCTGCATTATCATTGGTAGGAGTATGTGATGATTCAAAGTATGACCGGCTATGGCAGGACTGAAGCTGTTCTGAATGGTAAAAGATATACTGTGGAAATCAAATCTCTCAATCATCGTTATCTCGAGATTTCCCTTCGGCTTCCTGCTGTTCTTTCCACTCTCGAGTTGGAGATTAAAAAAAAGATTAGTGGAAAGTTAAGCCGTGGCAGGACAGAAGTGAACATCAGGATGGATTCTGAATACGGTTCCGTAAGTGAAGGCAGGTATGAGTTAAATCTTCCACTTATTCGGAATTATTATGAACTGCTTGGGCAATTGAGAGGGGAGCTTGGACTTAAAGAGGAGATTACTTTAAATATGGTCGCCGGGTTTAGAGATGCGTTTATTCTGAAGGAACCTGGTCTTGATTTATCCGTTATCTGGGAAGAATTGGAAGTGGTACTTAATAAGGCAATGGATGCTTTATTGGAGATGAGAAAAAAGGAGGGGGAAGTCATCTACCATGATTTGATTCTGAGAATAGATCTGATCATGAAGTCCCTCAATTCAATCGAATCACGGGCACCGCAGGTAGTCTTAGAATATCGGAAGCGACTTGGCGAGCGGGTAAAGGAGCTTACCGGGGGGATAGTGGTTGATGACCTTCGATTGGCCCAGGAAGTTGCCATTATGGCTGAAAAGAGCGACATAACGGAGGAGATTGTCCGCCTAAAAAGCCACATAATTCAGTTTGGCGATTTATTAAAAGGTAACGATGCCGTCGGAAGAAACATAGATTTCTTAATACAGGAGATGATCAGAGAGATAAATACCATGGGCTCTAAAAGCAGTGATGCAGAGATATCAAAGATGGTTATTGATATCAAGAGTGAGCTTGCCAGAATAAGAGAGCAGGCACAGAACATTGAATGAAAACTTTTTAAATAAGTCGGAAGGATTGTATATTGTAGTTTCTGCACCTTCAGGTACTGGAAAGACTTCTATTTTGCGAGAGGTCTTGAAGACATGTCCGAACATGCTTTTTTCTGTTTCCTATACTACTAGGCCACCGCGTCAAGGTGAGGAAGACGGGAAAGATTATTATTTTGTTTCCGAGGAGTCTTTCAGAGACAGGATATCCCTGGGAGAATTCGCTGAGTGGGAAGAAAATTATGGATGTCTCTATGGGACATCGGCAAATACGATGAAGACATTTTTAGAGAAAGGGTTTGATCTGATACTGGATCTTGAGTCCCGGGGTGCAAAGACGTTAAAAAAGGATTACCCGGGTGGCGTATTTGTATTTATCCTTCCCCCATCAATTGATGAGTTAAAGAAAAGATTGAAAAGAAGGGGGTTTGAAAGTGAACAAACGGTGAACAAACGCATGGATAAGGCTTTAGATGAAATCAGGGAGATTATATGGTATGATTATGTAATTGTTAATGATGAAATAGAAACTGCTGTTGATGTTCTGAGGTCGATATATGTGGCAGAAAAAAGTAGAAGGGAAAGATTAGTGAATAAAATAAAGGATTTTCTAGTATGAGGAGGTCATTAGAAAGATGGCGAGAATTACCGTTGAAGACTCATTGAAGGTGGCAAAAAACAGATTTGCTTTAGTTGTTTTGACTGCAAAAAGAACAAGACAACTACTTAAAGGTTCGAAACCTCTGACGGATATAAAAAATAACAGGGAAATTGTGGCTGCCCTCAGGGAAATCGCCGCCGAAAAAGTAATGTATGCCAATCCTGAATATTTACAGGGCATCAAAGTAGATTATAAACCCCTATTAGACGATACGGAATTTATTGATGATGAGGAGTACCTTGAATAGAAATCCACGGGAGATGCTTATTTTTGCCCTTGATGTTGGGAAGGGTATAGACGAGGCAATCTCATGGGTCGAACGGCTCAAGGATACTGTAGAAATATTTAAGGTAGGAAAGGAATGCTTTACCCGCTATGGTCCTTGTGTCATTGATATGATAAGGGAAAGAGGTAAAAAAGTCTTTCTCGACCTAAAGTTTCATGATATTCCGCATACAGTAGCCGGTGCTGCTGCTGGGGCTGTGGAACACGGGGTTTACATGTTTAACGTTCATGCACTTGGCGGGAGAAAGATGATGGAGGAAACTGTTACCGCAGTTAATAGGGCAGTCAAGGAAGTTGGCGTGTCGATGCCCATAATCCTAGCGGTAACCGTGTTGACGAGTTTAAATGACAGTGATCTAATGCAACTGGGATTTAATTGCTCAGCGGATGAACTTGCAACACGTCTGGCAAGAATTGCGCAGGAATCCGGTAGTTTCCGGTGTTGTAGCATCAGCCCATGATATTGATAATATTCGCAGGGCATGTGGATATGATTTTATAATTGTGACACCTGGTATTAGAGATGCAGTCGCAGTGGATGATGATCAGAAAAGAACATCTACGGTTAGAGATGCCATAATGCGAGGTGCTGATTACATAGTAGTTGGTAGACCCATCAGGAAAGCAACAGATCCGGTTCGTAAGGCAGAAGAGATTGTGCGCGAGATTACTGAAGGTCTTGCAATGCGACAAGAAGTAGTATAATATTACGGAGCTTTTTTCCGAAGAGCTCATTGTCATATCAAGTGTACGTTCATAGATGTTGCGGTTATTGATGGAGCAATGGTTTGCAGGTAATCTTTGGGATTAATCCTCTGCTGGAGGCTCTTAAGAGTCAGAAAGAGGGGATCGAAAAAGTCGTTGTTGCCCAGGGAAGAGGAGGAGCTGCTATCCAGAAAATCCTGAATCTTGCTAAGCAGGGAGTGATTCCCGTTGAGTTCAGGGAAAGGAGCTATTTAGACAGGCAGGCAGGTCATAAATTCCATCAGGGTGTTATTGGTATTTGTGAAAATTTCGCTTATGTGAGTGTGGATGACGTTATTGCAAACCGTCATGTCGATTTTACAAATGATTTGATTCTGGTACTTGATGGTATTACGGATCCTCAAAATTTGGGTTCTCTCATAAGAAGCGCCCATTGTTTCGGTGCCAATGGGGTTATCATACCTGAGAATCGTTCGGCGGCAGTGACAGCGACAGTGGTAAAAGCATCTGCAGGGGCTGTTCACCATATACCTATTGCCACGGTTGTCAACCTGTCTAATACTATTGAGTATTTAAAGGAAAAAGGATTTTGGATATACGGTACAGATCCTGTATTCGGCAAAAATATCAGTACATTTGATTATAAGGGTCACATTGGTCTTGTCATGGGTAGCGAAGGAAAGGGCATGAGGCCGCTAATCAAAAAAAAATGTGACTTTCTACTTTCGATACCAACGATGGGCAAGATAGACTCACTGAATGTTTCAGTAGCAGCGGGAATTATCCTCTATGAGGATATTGAGATCATGGGGGAAAGTCTGAGGGTTTGAAGGGGGTCAATTATGGCAGTATTCATTTGGGAAGCAGCAACAAAAAGGGGTGAGATAAAAAAAGGCGAAATGGATGCCACTGATGAAACTGTGGTCAGGGGACTCCTTCGTAGGCAGGGCTTGAAATCAATCACCGTAAAGCAAAAGCCAAAGGATCTCTTGGAATATTTGCCTTTTCTGAAGCAGAAGGTTAAGGAGAAAAACATAGTTGTTTTTGCTCGAATATTTTCCACCATGATTAATGCAGGTCTCCCCCTTATCCAGTGTCTCGATTTGCTGGCCCAGCAGGAAGAGAACAAAACATTTGCCAAAATCATAACGTCAGTGAAGGAAGATATTGAAGGTGGATCGACTTTGCAGGATGCCTTGAAAAAGTACCCCGCGGTCTTTGATGAACTTTTTGTCAATCTCGTTGCCGCCGGGGAAAGTGGAGGTATTCTCGACGTTATTCTCATTCGTCTTTCAAACTACATGGAAAAGACAATGAAGTTAAAAAGCAAGGTCAAAGGCTCGTTGGTCTACCCTATCATTGTTCTTGTTGTCTCCATAGCAGTCATCACCCTTTTACTAGTTTACGTTATACCGGTTTTCAAGAAAATGTTCGAAGGCATGGGCGGTCAGTTGCCGGGTCCCACGCAATTTCTTATCAGTGTCAGCGATTATGCGGTTAGCTATTTCCCCTATGTAGTTGGCGGTTTTGTCTTATTCGTATTTCTCTTTCGAAGATATTACCGCACGGAAAAGGGGAGACTTACAATTGATGCCCTCGTGTTGAAGGCGCCGATATTCGGGCCGTTACTTACAAAAGTTGCTGTAGCGAAATTTACCCGAACCCTTTCTACCATGATGGCTAGCGGAGTTCCGATTCTCGAGGGACTCAATATTGTTAGTAAGACCGCTGGCAATGTAATTGTCGAGAATGCTATAATGAAGACAAGGCAGAGCATCAGTGAGGGGAGAACTATTGCAGAGCCCCTTGCGGAAACAAAAATCTTTCCCCCCATGGTGGTTCAAATGATTGCCGTTGGTGAAGCTACAGGTGCCCTCGATGCGATGCTGGCCAAAATTGCAGATTTTTATGACGACGAAGTAGACGCTGCGGTAGCAGCAATGACGACAATGCTCGAACCTTTTATGATGGTTTTTCTCGGGATTGTTGTGGGAGGAATGATCATTTGCATGTACCTTCCCATCTTCAAGATGGCTTCGGTGGTTGCCGGTTAATACTTGATACTTCAGGGATAAACTATAAGCACGAAGTCTGAGATACTAAAACTATATCAAAATCTAAATGACCACAACATTTAGAACTTTGATAACAGTGGTATTTAATATGTTTAGGAGTTACATGTGGTATTTATGATTTATATTGGAATGGTCGGGATGGCGCGATTTGAACGCGCGACTCCTGCGTCCCGAACGCAGTGCCCTACCGGACTGGGCCACATCCCGACACGATGTGAAAGATATATAATTAGATAGTAAATGTCCATAATTATTTTTACCGTTTTGTAAAAAGTCTATATTCTGCGTTGCGCTTCGTCCTTTGTCACTGTAGCGTATGACACTGTACGACTCATTCCTCCAGTGAGTGTATCCTGAGCCTGACGAAGGACATGCCGTGTAACTTAAGCTTTCTACTCTGCCGTTCTTTGCCACAGGTTTTTTAACTTGATTTGCTGACATTATTTTTTGAGTATTCATGGGAGAACATAGCCAGTGATAATATATGACCTCAAATGTGAAAAAGGACATAAATTCGAGGGATGGTTTAAAGACAGAAGTGCATTTGAAAATCAGAAATCCAAAAGGCTTATAACCTGTCCCGTTTGTGGGAATTCTGATGTAGAGATGATACCTTCCACAATGTCTATCATGGCAAGAGACACCAAGGCAATTAACAGGGAAAATGTAGAGGAATTATCTATGCCGAGGGCCATAAAGTTATTCCATGAATACCTCAATAAGAATTTTGATGATGTAGGCAAAAAGTTTACCGATATAGCCTTGAAGATGCACCATGGGGAGGAAGAGAAAAGAAATATCAAAGGGACTACTACTGAAAGTGAAGAAGATATTCTCAGGGAAGAAGGCGTTCAATTCTTCAAAATTCCCGTGACCAAATTTGACAGCTAAAGTTGAATGATCTGTGTTGATCTCGTAGACGGTTGTATTCCAGATTAATATAGGCGGCTTTATAGAAAGTTACATAGGCAGGATACGTGGCGCTGGCCAACGACGAGCACTAGACAATCCTGATCAAGTTTTCTTAAGCCCTGGCTGTAAGGATTTATGGATGAGGCATAAAGAGACGTAACCCTCAGTAACGAGGGATGAAGTGCAAACTAAGCGTTTGGACTTTTACGAAGCCCCAATCTTTTTACTTTGTGAAGTCTGTTGTATCTATCCTTTTTATCAGTAATAACATCATGCAAAGAACAAATAGGAGCATCATAGATACTATCGGGAATACCCCCCTCGTGGAAATTCATAAGCTGAATCCTAACAATAAGGTTAAAATTTATGCGAAACTTGAGAGTTTCAATCCCGGGGGATCCGTAAAGGACAGGATAGCTCTTTATATGGTTAATGAAGCGGAAAAGAGGGGTGAACTGTCGAAGGGATAAGATCATTCTGGAGGCAACGAGTGGAAATACGGGTATCGGTCTTGCACTCATTGCTGCCGCCAAAGGGTTACAGATTGTGTCTGACTATGTCTGAATCCGTCAGTGAGGAAAGAAAAAAAATTCTTAAGGCGATGGGAGCAGAATTGTACTTAACGCCGGCAAATCTCGGTACAGATGGTGCCATCGAAGTTGCATACAATATGATGCTGCAGAATCCGGGAAAGTATTTTGGGACGGACCAGTTTAATAACTATGATAATATGATGGCGCATTATCATGGTACCGGTGAAGAGATCTGGCAGCAGACGAGAGGAGCTGTGACAATGGTGGTGGCAACCCTCGGCACGACAGGGACAGCCATGGGAATTTCCAAGCGTCTTAAGGAATATAATCCTGAAATCCAGATCGTCGGAGTCGAGCCTTACCTGAAGCATAAAATCCAGGGGCTGAAGAATATGAAGGAATCTTACCGTCCCGGAATCTTTGACAAGAATAAGCTGGATGAGAAGATTAATATCCTCGATGAAGATGCGTTTGAAATGGCCAGAAAGCTGGCCCGGCAAGAGGGAATACTTGCAGGTATGAGTTCAGGTGCTGCCATGCATGTAGCTGTGCAGAAAGCCAGGGAAATGGATCATGGTTTCATCGTTGTGATTTTCCCTGACAGCGGTGAGCGGTATCTCAGCACCGAACTCTTTACCGATAAGGAACAATCTACGCTCCGTATATATAATACATTGACTAGGGAAAAGGAATTTTTCAAGCCGATTCAAGCCGAAGAGATCCTTATGCATTCGTGCGGTCCGACTGTTCATGAAGTACCGCATGTCGGAAACTATCGCCGGTTTGTCGTTTCCGACATGGTGAGGCGCTATCTTGAGTTTAAGGATTATAAAGTCAAACACGTGATGAATATTATTGATCTGGGACGACAGGTCTATCAAAGAAGCGGAACAGGCCAATATGGAACTGTCCGTATATACGGAAAGATGTACAAATGAGTTTTTCAACGATATCGTGAAAATTGAATTTAATACAGGAAGAGATCTATCCCCGAGCAAGCAAAAATGTTGAGACCATGGTGAAGCTTGTTGAGAAACTTGTGGAAAAGGGTTATGCATATGAAAAATTGAGGTCTGTATACTTCGACATATCGAAGATCGATGATTACGGCCGTCTGTCACGTATTGACCTGAAAAAAGTTAAGGCCGGTAAAACGATTGATCTTGATGATTATGAAAAAGACAGCCCCATGGACTTTACTCTCCTGAAGCGATCTACTTTGAATGAATTAAAGAGGGGCATTTATTTCAAGACCCGCTGGGGAAATGTAAGGCCGAGCTGGCATCTCGAATGTGCGGCCATTTCCCTTAGATATTTAGCGGATACCTTTGATATTCATGCCAGCGGAACGGATGTCGTCTTTCCACACTGTGAAAATATCATGGCCATTGGGAAAGCTGCCACAGGAAAGCGCATGGCGAACTACTGGATCAATACTGAACTGGTTATGGTGGACGGTAAAAAAATGTCCCGCTCCTTGAACAATGATAACACTATTGAAGATTTGGAAGGAATGGGATATGGCGGCAGGGATATAAGATTTTTTCTTTTGAATACGCACTATCGCAAGCCGCTCAATTTTTCTTATGGTGCCCTGGATACGGCAAAAAACACGGTCAGAAAATTGGATCGGTTTATTCAGCAACTTATCCATTATACACCCGGTGACGGTTATCCTGATACTGATCAACTTATTTATGATGTTAAACAGAGATTTTCCGATGCCATGGATGATGATTTTAATATATCAGGTGCGCTGGCCGCGCTTTTTGAGTTTGTAAGGCAGATCCGCATTCCTCTTTCCCGCTGGCGATTGAGCGGGAAGGAAAGGAATGATGTGCTCGATGTCATGAAAAGGATTGACAGTGTCCTTGGTATAATGAATTTTATGGAAGAGCCGTTGAGCGAGGAGGCATTAAAGCTTCTGAAAGAAAGAGAAGTCTTGAGGGCATCCGGTGACTGGGAAGCTTCAGATGAGATCAGGAAGAAACTCGGTGGGATGGGAATTGAGGTTTCCGATACCGTTTCTGGGATGATCTGGCGGTTGAAATAGGACCCAACCGCCAAGTCTGAAAGGGGGATGTTGTGGAAAAGGACATTAGAAAGTCAGTTATTGCCGGGACCTGGTATCCGGGCAATCCCCGTATTCTGCGTGCAGATATAGAAGAATTTTTTCATAACGTACCTGATGAGAAAATCGAAGGAAAGATTATCGGCCTTATTGCTCCCCATGCAGGATATGTCTATTCAGGTCAGGTCGCTGCCTTTGCCTACAAAATCATCAGGGGAGAAACCTTTGACGCCGTAATACTATTGGGGCCGAGTCACAGAACTTTTTTCCACGGAGTTTCCGTATATGATAGAGGCGGATATGAAACTCCTTTAGGAGTTGCTTCCGTGGATGTATCATTAGCGAAAGATATTATGGCGCAAAGCAAAATGATATCCTACATACCGGCTGCTCACTCACAGGAGCACTCTTTGGAAATACAGGTTCCTTTTCTTCAGGTAGCCCTGAAAGAATTTCGCTTTGTGCCGCTCGTGCTGGGAGAGCAGGACCGTCAGACGTGCGATACACTAGCCGAAAGCATCGTCAGGGCTGTGGGTGATCGCCGGGTGTTGATTGTGGGAAGCTCTGATCTTTCGCATTTCCATTCGTATGAGAAGGCGGTAAAACTTGATTCTGTTGTGTTGAGACGTATAGAAAAGATGGATGCCGGGGGCTTGTTAAAAGATCTGGAAGAGAATGTTAGCGAAGCCTGCGGAGGGGGACCGGCTGCCGTAACCATGATGGTTTCCAAGATGTTAGGTGCAGACAGGACAAAAATATTGAAGTATGCAAATTCGGGAGATGTGACGGGAGACAGAGGAAGCGTCGTCGGGTATGCCTCTGCGGTTTCTTATAAGGCCCGTAATCTTTAAGTCATATTGCGGTCAGGGGGAATATCATGATGCTGACGGAATTGGAAAAAAAATCACTTATTGATATAGCGAAAACAACGATAGAAGGCAGGCTCACAGGCAAGGGTATCTCTGAACCACATGTTGAATCGGAGGTACTGAAGCAAAAGAGTGGAGCCTTTGTAACTCTTAAGAAACATGGGCGTCTGAGAGGCTGTATCGGTTACATCGAGGCGAGAAAGCCTCTTTACAAAACTGTGGCAGAAATGGCTATGGCGGCGGCCTTCAATGATCCGCGTTTTCCTCCTCTGAAGCCTGAGGAGTTAACGCATATAACTCTTGAGATATCCGTACTCAGCCCATTGAAAGAAATTAAGGATATCAAGGAAATAGAAGTAGGTATCCATGGCCTTTACATTACCAAAGGATATAATTCTGGCCTTCTGCTTCCCCAGGTTGCTACAGAATATAAATGGGATAGTTTGACTTTTCTTAAGGAAACCTGTTATAAGGCCGGCCTTCATCCGGATGCGTGGAAAGATAAAGATACACGGATTTATATATTTTCCGCAGATGTTTTTGACTAATATAAGTTATATTATAAATTAATGGATATTTGAGAGCTTTACTAAAGGGGTTCATCTTGTCTCAAAAATCTTCCCCCCAAAATCTTTGATAGTATCAGCTGTGCAAATATATCAATGCAATAAAAAATAAGATAAAAATTTATATTGACAAATTTCTTTATTGAAATTAAAATTAAGAGTTCGTTTTATGGGAAAATATTGTACTACTCTTTTTTTAAGTCGAATGCCTGTATGTTGTGAAATTCTGAGTAGTCAGTCGGCTGGCGTAGCTCAACAGGTAGAGCAGCTGATTTGTAATCAGCAGGTTGCGGGTTCGAGTCCCATCGCCAGCTCCAGTATTCGGTTATACAATCTGGAGGGGTACCCGAGTGGCCAAAGGGAGCAGACTGTAAATCTGCCGGCTAAGCCTACGGAGGTTCGAATCCTCCCCCCTCCACCAGGTAATTGTATCGAGCAAGAATTTTTGAAGGATGGCCTTCAGGATTTTTTCCATAACGAGCGGGAGTAGCTCAGTGGCTAGAGCGTCAGCCTTCCAAGCTGAGGGTCGCGGGTTCGAATCCCGTTTCCCGCTCCATTATTGGATTTCTACTAATTGAACTCCTTATGTAATTAGATTTCTAAATTACGAATCACTGAGCAGAGAGTAATGGGTAAGTAAAGTATTGAGAGGATGTTATTAACAAATTGCCCACGTAGCTCAGTCGGTAGAGCACATCCTTGGTAAGGATGAGGTCACCAGTTCAATCCTGGTCGTGGGCTCCATTCTGATAGAAGTAGGTTAATTATGAGAAATATTATTACCTTGGCCTGTACGGAATGTAAGCAAAGAAATTATACAACGACGAAAAATAAACGTACAATGCAGAATCGTCTGGAATTAAAAAAATACTGTAAATTTTGTCGGTCTCATAAGATTCACAGGGAAACAAAATAACTTATTGTTCATAGAGAGTATGCAGCTGTAATAAACAGGCCAGTAGCTCTAATGGATAGAGCGCCGGACTCCAAATCCGGATGCTGGGGGTTCGAGTCCCTCCTGGCCTGCCATTTTATTTATCTCTCGCTGAATGGCGGGTACTAAGGTATAATTTGAAGAAAGATATCAAAGCAGAGTTGAGGGGAAATCCTTCAAAGAGAGACCTTTTGCAGAGATCTCGGGATTGTATCGATGGATAAGATAAAATTGATTACGGAAAAAGTAATACGGTTTTTAAAAGAAGCAAAAGGTGAATTGAAAAAAGTAACATGGCCGACTCCCAAACAAACCCTTGCTTCTACATCTGTGGTGATTATTGTTGTGATAATTGTGTCCATATTTCTCGGTATTGTGGATTTTGGATTGGCCAAAGTGATAAGGCTGGTTTTGGGTTAGAATATGGCTTTTAAATGGTATGTCGTTCATACGTATTCTGGATTTGAGAACAGGGTTAAACTCTCCCTGCTGGAAAGAATAGAAGCAGCGGGAATGCAGGAATACTTTTCCGATATTCTCATTCCTGAAGAAGATATCGTTGAACTGGTTTCCGGTGAGAAGAAGACATCCAAGAGGAAATTCTTTCCTGGCTATATCCTAGTTAAAATGGAGATGAATGACGATACATGGCATATCGTCAAGGGTACACCCAAGGTGACAGGATTTATCGGGGGTAAGGATAAACCATCACCAATTCCTGATAAGGATGTAGAAAACCTGAAGACCAGGATTAATGAAGGAACCTTAAAACCGAAGCCAAAATTCAGGTTTGAAATCGGTGATCACGTGAGGATTATCGATGGTCCATTTACGAACTTTGATGGGGTTGTCGATGAGGTTAAGCCGGAGAAAGGGAAGTTAAGGGTTATTGTCAGTATATTTGGCAGGTCAACACCGGTTGAACTGGATTTTATCCAGGTTATTCAGAGTTGATAAATAGGATGATTTTAGTATAAAATAATAGAATTAGGGTAATTACAATGGCAAAAAAGGTTATAGCGAGTATAAAACTTCAGATTAAGGCAGGTAAAGCGACTCCATCACCTCCTATAGGGCCTGCCCTGGGTCAGCACGGGGTTAATATAATGGAGTTCTGTAAGGCATACAATGCCATGACGCAAAACCAGGAAGGGATGGTTATTCCTGTCGTTATAACGGTGTATGCTGATCGATCGTTTACCTTTGTTACCAAGACGCCGCCGGCTTCTGTGCTTCTCAAGCAGGCTGCCAAGATTGCAAAGGGTTCTGGAGATCCGAGGAGAGAAAAAGTTGGCACTGTAACGGCAAAACAGGTTAGGGAAATCGCTGAATTAAAATATAATGACCTAAATGCTGTTGATATAGATGGAGCAATTAGAATCATTGAAGGTACGGCCAGGTCAATGGGTATTGAAATAGCAGGATAAATTCTGGGATGCTTTCCCAAAGTCAACCCTGCGGAGCCGGGTATGAAGTTCGTTTTTCTCTTCGCAGGAAGCCCAGCCCTGTGAATTAGGTAGAGTCAATTAGAGGTTTAGATATGTTTAAAAGAGGCAAAAAATTTATTGAAGCAAAGAAGAAGGTTGAACCGGGGAAGCGGTATGCCCTGAAGGAGGCGGCAGAATTGGTCGTCAGTACGGCAAGAGCAAAGTTTGATGAAACCGTCGATGCAGCCATTCGGCTGGGAGTAAGTCCTCAGCATGCCGACCAGATGGTCAGAGGGAGTGTTGTCTTGCCAAATGGATTGGGGAAATCAGTCAGAGTGCTGGTTTTTGCAAAAGGAGAAAAAGAAAAGGAGGCCCTTGATGCAGGGGCCGATATGGTCGGTTCAGATGATATCATTGAAAAGATCAAAGGAGGATGGCTTGAGTTTGACAGGGTAATTGCCACACCGGATATGATGGGCAGTGTTGGAAAACTGGGTAAGATTTTGGGGCCCCGCGGATTGATGCCCAATCCAAAAGTAGGTACGGTCACCTTTGATGTGGCAAGGGCTGTTAATGAACTGAAATCCGGTAAGGTTGAATTTCGTGTGGAAAAAGCGGGTATTGTGCACTGTCCGGTGGGAAAGGTTTCTTTTGGATCTGATAAGTTATCAGAAAATATCAGTGCACTTTTAGAAGCTATTATAAAGCTGAAACCGGCGTCCAGTAAAGGGACATACCTCAAGGGAATATCAATTTCCACCACTATGGGACCAGGAGTAAAAGTTGATCCCTTGGATGTGAGAAATATTTAAAATAGAATAAGTATTTAAAACATGTCCTGATAGTTTTAAGTGGGACAGAGGTTAAGGTTAAACGATTTAATAAAAGTCTGAGACAGCAGGTACAGGAGTTTAAACGATTTAGTCGGCCTGCCGAGACCACTGAATGATTTCAGAATTACTGTTGTTATGGTCATTTATGTTTAATATCTCCTGTATTATGCATAGTTCTCTGACTTTCAATTTAATGCATATTGAGGAAAGGAGGTTAATGATTGGATCGGAGAACAAAGGAAAAAGTTGTAGCTGAGCTTCAAGAGCAAATCAAGGATACTAAATTGGCTGTTCTTACCGGTTATACGGGTATGAATGTTGAAAAGATGACTGCCTTGAGGAATACCTTGCGAAAATCAGGTACCGAATTCAGGGTACTAAAAAACACACTCTTCGGAATTGCATCCAAGGATACCGATTTTAGTAAGTTAGAAGAGTATTTCAAGGGACCTTTGGCAATAGCCTTGAATCGCGGAGATGTGGTTGGACCGGCAAAGTTGCTGGTTGAGTTTGCCAAAAAGAATGCTGAACTGGAAATCAGGGCAGGCATACTGGATGGTAAGCTTATCAGTAAAGAACAGATTAGTGCTCTGGCGGAATTGCCGGGTAGAGAAGTACTTCTTGGGAAACTTCTTTCCGTTATGGTAGGAGTTCAGGCTTCGCTTGTTAACGTGTTGAGCGGTGTACCGAGAAGTTTTATTTGTGTTCTTGACGCCTATCGGGCAAAAAAAGAATCAAGGAATTTAAAATATACAGGAGAGGATTAAGAAAAATGGCCAGTAAAATTACAAAAGATGATGTTGTAAAATTTATTGAGGAAATGACGGTTCTTGAACTTTCTGAGTTGGTAAAGGAACTGGAAGAAAAATTTGGCGTATCTGCAGCAGCACCTGTAGCCGTAGCTCAAGTCTCCGCGGGGAAAGAACAGGCTGCCCCGACGGAGGAGAAAACAGAATTTGATGCTATGCTGACCGGATTTGGCGATCAGAAAATTCAGGTGATTAAAGTTGTCAGGGCTATTACCAGTTTGGGGCTTAAAGAAGCCAAAGACTTGGTGGATGGTGTGCCAAAGCCTATTAAAGAGGGTGTTTCGAAAGAAGAGGCAGCGGATATAAAGAAAAAAATAGAGGAAGTTGGAGGTACCGTAGAAATTAAATAGACGTAAGCAAGACATAAGAAGAATGATTGCGATAAGGTGATGATAATAATCGATAATGTGTTTGTAAGGTATAAACTTTCATAACACAAAAGGATAATATGAGTGAGTTTAGAAAAAATTTTGGCCGTATAAAAAAAATATTAGATATACCAAATCTAATTGATATCCAGAAGAAGTCCTACGAAAAATTTCTTCAGAAGGATGTAGATCCGTTGAAAAGGGGTAACTTTGGACTTCAGGGTGCATTCAGGAGCGTTTTTCCCGATCTCTGACTTTAGCGGTAAATGTTCACTGGAATTTGTAAGTTACAAGATCGGGGACGTCAGATATGATGTGAAGGAATGCGTCCAGAAGGGTATGACCTATGCGGCTCCCCTGAAGATTGTGGTAAGACTGGTTGTTTTTGATGCCGATCGTGGCACCGGGCAAAAAACAATCCGGGATATCAAGGAACAGGAGATCTACTTCGGAGAAATCCCATTGATGACAGATAACGGCACCTTCATTATGAATGGTACGGAAAGGGTCATTGTCAGTCAGCTTCATAGATCACCGGGTATATTCTTTGATCACGATAAAGGGAAAACCCTTGCCAGTGGAAAACTTATTTATTCCGCAAGGATCATACCTATCAGGGGTTCGTGGCTGGATTTTGAATTTGATTCCAAAGACCTCCTTTATGTCAGGATCGACAGGCGGAGAAAGATGCCTGTGACTATTCTTTTTAAGGGTATGGGGAACGCTACGGAGTTCCTCCTTAGGTATTTTTACAACATTGAAAAGGTCTTCATAGAAGATAATAAACTTTATATGGTTGTGGACGAATCTCTCATAGGAGAGAAAGCCCTGGAGGATGTCAAAGAATCTCGAACCGGTGAAGTCATCATTAAAAAGATGAGAAGGCTTACCAAAGCTCACATCAAAAGAATGGCGGAACTGAACATCAGTCGGATACAGATCAAGGACGTCGATATAATCGGGAAGATTCTTGCTTCCAATGTGATGGACCCAGAAACAGGCGAAGTATTGTTGAGGTGTAATGAAGAGCTGACACTTGAGGATCTGGAACGAGTGCGTGAAAGAGGAATTCGGGAGCTTCAGTTTATTTACATTGATGAGGAAAGGTCAAATGCTTCCATTAGGGATACCCTTCTGATTGACAAGATTGAAACTACCGAAGACGCGATAATAGAGATATACAGAAGACTTCGACCGAGTAATCCACCTACGCCGGAAACGGCGCATAAGTTTTTCAACGGTCTCTTTTTTGATCCTACTAGTTACGACCTTTCGGATGTGGGAAGAGCCAAGATGAATTACAAGCTTCGCCTTGATGTCCCCATAGAGACAACAGTCTTGCGAAATGAGGATATTCTGGCTGCTGTTAAATATCTGATCGATCTAAAGAACGGCGTTGGTGACTGCAGCGTCGATGATATTGATCACCTGGGCAACCGAAGAGTCAGATCAGTGGGAGAGCTTATCGAAAATCAATATCGGATAGGTTTGGTAAGAATTGAAAGGGCCATTAAGGAGAGAATGAGCCTCCAGGACATCGAAACCATGATGCCCCATGAGCTCATCAATGCCAAGCCGGTTTCTGCTGTCGTAAATGAGTTTCTTGGGAGCAGTCAACTTTCTCAGTTTATGGATCAGACAAATCCACTTTCTGAGATTACCCATAAAAGAAGGCTTTCCGCTCTAGGTCCTGGCGGTCTCACTCGTGAAAGAGCCGGATTTGAGGTCAGAGATGTGCATCCCACACATTACGGTCGTATCTGCCCGGTTGAGACACCGGAAGGTCCCAATATTGGTCTGATTGTTTCTCTCAGCACATATGCAAGGGTAAATGCATTTGGTTTTATAGAAACACCTTTCAGGGTTGTTAAAGAAGGAAAGGTCCTTGATGAAGTTCGTTATCTGACAGCTATCGAGGAGGAAAAGTACATCATAGCACCGGCAGACAGTCCCCTTGATGCGAAAGGAAGATTTATCGGAGAGCTGGTTTCTGCCAGAAAAGGTAGTGATTTCATCTCGGTCCCACCAACTGAGATAAGCCTGATGGATGTATCGCCCGATCAGCTTGTCAGTATTGCAGCTGCTTCAATCCCATTTCTGGAGCACGATGACGCCAACCGCGCACTCATGGGTTCCAACATGCAGCGACAGGCAGTTCCCCTCTTAAGACCCGAGGTGCCCCTGGTGGGAACGGGGATGGAATCTATTGTTGCAAGGGATTCAGGTGCAGTTGTCGTGGCGAGACGCCCCGGAGTTGTTGAGCATGTAGACGCTTCAAGGATTGTGGTCAAATGCGACGGAGA
This sequence comes from uncultured delta proteobacterium, assembly GCA_963695875.1. Classification (GTDB taxonomy): domain Bacteria; phylum Desulfobacterota; class Syntrophia; order Syntrophales; family UBA2185; genus DATKLL01. The sequence goes on from CAVOID010000007.1 coordinate 171,513, forward strand.
CGGAAAGGACGAACTTGATACAGGAGTTGATATCTATAATCTTGTAAAATATCAACGTTCGAACCAGGATACCTGCTTTAACCAGAAGCCCATTGTTAATAAGGGAGATCAGGTCCGTATGGGCGACATAATAGCTGATGGGCCTGCTACCGATGCCGGAGAACTTGCATTGGGGCGAAATGTAATGGTCGCGTTCATGTCCTGGGGAGGATACAATTATGAGGATTCCATATTGGTCAGTGAAAGGCTCATAAAAGACGATATCTATACATCAATTCACATCGAAGAATTCGAGACCATGGCGAGAGACACGAAACTTGGAAAGGAGGAAATAACAAGGGATATTCCTAATGTAGGAGATGAAGCCCTCAGAAACCTTGATGAAAGCGGGATCGTCAGGATGGGGGTGTTCGTAAAGTCTGGGGATATTCTTGTGGGGAAGATCACTCCGAAAGGAGAGACTCAATTATCGCCGGAAGAGAAACTGCTGCGCGCCATATTTGGTGAAAAGGCAAGTGATGTCCGGGATACATCTCTCCGGGTTCCCCCTGGTGTTGAAGGTACTGTTATAGACGCTAAAGTATTCACCAGAAAAGGTGCCGAAAGAGACCATAGATCACAATCTATTGAAGATGAAGCTATGAGAGATTTATTGAAAGACCGGGATGATGAAATCAGGATTATCACTGAAAGTGTGAAAAAAAATATTGCCGGCATGCTTCTGGGAAAAACATCTGCATCAAAGTTGGTAGATCCAAAGAAGAAAAAGATTTTATTGAAAAAAGGAGAGAAGGTCGAAAAGGATGTCCTGGAGAAGATACCTTTTAGCTTATGGAAGGAAATGTCGCTTGCTGGTGAGGAGGCTGCGGAGGAAAAAATAAACTCACTGATTGCAAATTATGAGAGAAAAAAAGAGATTGTTGAGAAATATTTTGAGGAGAAAATCGACAAACTGAAGGCGGGTGATGAGCTTCCCCCTGGTGTGATAAAAATGGTAAAAGTCTATATTGCAATCAAAAGAGGGCTTTCCGTCGGTGATAAGATGGCTGGACGTCACGGTAACAAGGGAGTATTATCGAGGATACTTCCGGAAGAAGATATGCCATATTTTAAGGACGGAACACCGGTTGATATCATTTTGAATCCTCTGGGGGTTCCTTCACGAATGAATGTCGGGCAGATTCTGGAGACACATTTAGGATGGGCAGCGAAGGGTTTAGGCGAGAAGATCAATGCTATGTTAGAAAAACAATACAGTGCCGATCGGTTAAAGAGAGAATTAAAAAAGCTTATTCTTCCCCCGAATTTGGCAGCTTTATCGATGGCATGTCTGAGGATAAGCTTAAAGCATTTATAAGAAAATTGAAAAGGGGTATCTTAGTATCGACACCTGTGTTTAATGGTGCAGATGAAAGTGAAATCAGGGATATGCTAAAAGGGGTAGATCTTCCGGAAAATGGGCAGACTATTCTTTTTGACGGGCGAACCGGTGAACCTTTTGATCAGGAGGTCACGGTAGGAATGATTTATATGTTGAAGCTCCACCATCTTGTTGATGATAAGATTCACGCAAGGTCTATAGGGCCTTATTCTTTAGTGACGCAACAACCTCTTGGTGGAAAAGCACAATTTGGTGGCCAGAGGCTTGGTGAAATGGAAGTATGGGCAATGGAGGCTTACGGCGCCGCATACTCGCTACAGGAGTTCCTAACAGTTAAGTCCGATGATGTGGCTGGTAGAACAAGGATATACGAAGCTATAGTAAAGGGCGAGCATACATTTGAACCAGGGCTACCGGAGTCTTTCAATGTTCTTGTCAAAGAGTTACAGAGTCTTTGTCTTGATGTGGAATTGATTGAAGACTAGTAACAAAATACCACTCAACTTAAACGGCTTGTTAAATTGAGTGGAAAATCTTAAATCCAATTGATCAAAACGTTTAGCATTTCGATATTTGAATTTGTTTAGGATTTAGTGCTTATTTTAGAATTTGGGATTATCTATTGTAAACCCATTTAAGAGCAGGAGAAATAAATAGTGGAAGATATTTTCAGTTATTTTGAAAAACCGAAAGATCCAATCAGGTTTAGTGCGATCAAAATGTCAATTGCTTCGCCGGAAAGGATCCTTTCTTGGTCCCATGGTGAGGTTAAGAAACCTGAGACGATTAACTACCGAACGTTCAAACCGGAAAGAGACGGTCTTTTTTGTGCAAAAATCTTCGGCCCTGTAAAAGATTACGAGTGTCTCTGTGGACGATATAAGCGAATGAAATATAGAGGGGTCGTCTGCGAGAAATGCGGCGTTGAAGTTATCCAATCAAAGGTCCGTAGAGAAAGGATGGGTCATATAACTCTGGCTACACCGGTCGCTCACATCTGGTTTCTCAAGAGTCTTCCCAGCCGAATCGGAAATGTCCTCGACTTAAGCCTTAAAGAACTTGAAAAGGTCCTTTATTTTGAGTCATGGATAGTCCTGGATCCCAAGAATACTCCATTGAAAAAGAAGGAACTTCTTTCTGAGGAAGAGGTAAGTGAATTAAAACAGCAATATGGTGAAGATGCTTTTGAAATTGGAATTGGAGCCGAAGCTGTAAGGAAGATTCTTGAAGAAGTTGATTTGGTAAAGTATGATGAAGAACTGCGTGCAGAATTAAAATCAACGCTGTCGGATACCAAAAGGAAAAAGCTTGTTAAGAGACTGAAGGTAATTGAGTCTCTAAAAAAATCCAAGACAAACAGACCGGAATGGATGATTCTGACAGTTTTGCCTGTTATTCCTCCTGATTTGCGACCTTTGGTACCTCTGGATGGTGGCCGTTTTGCCACATCGGACCTCAATGATCTTTACCGACGTGTCATTAACAGAAATAATCGCTTGAAGCGCTTACAGGAATTAAATGCCCCGGAAATCATTGTTAGAAATGAGAAAAGAATGCTTCAGGAAGCAGTTGACGTTCTTTTTGATAATGGTAGAAGGGGTAGGGCAATAACCGGTTCCAACAAAAGGCCCCTCAGATCCCTGTCGGATATGTTAAAAGGGAAGCAAGGCAGATTCAGACAAAACCTCCTCGGAAAAAGAGTGGATTACTCGGGACGTTCTGTAATTACCGTGGGTCCGGACCTGAGGCTTCATCAGTGCGGTCTTCCGAAGAAAATGGCCTTGGAGCTCTTTAAGCCGTTTGTTTATAACCGCCTTGAGGAAAAGGGTTATGTGACCACGGTGAAAAGTGCAAAAAAGATGGTGGAAAGGGAAACTGCCGAGGTATGGGATGCACTGGATGAAGTGGTTCGTGAGTATCCGGTTATGCTGAACAGAGCCCCTACCTTGCATAGATTCGGCATTCAGGCTTTTGAGCCGGTTC